>JACKDR010000012.1 GCA_020633495.1 Kofleriaceae bacterium
TCCGCGCCGCCCGCTTCGCCCTCGACGACGATCCACTCACCGTCGCCGCCACCGTCGGCAACGGCGCGCGCGTGATCGCCAGCGACACGGTCCCGTTCTGCGTCTGGCTGGCCGCCGGCCACCTCGACGACTACGAGGGCGCGTTGTGGGCCGCCGCCGGGGTCCACGGCGACATCGACACCACCTGCGCCATCACCGGCGGCGTCATCGCCGCTGCCGCCGGCGCGCAGGCCATCCCCGCGGAATGGCTGGCCGCTCGCGAGCCGCTGCCGCCGCCGCACGACGCGCTTCTATAGATGCCTATCGAGCGGCGCGGGCTCGCCGGCGCCCCCGCTGAAAGTTAGTGACTACTCACTTTCTTTCCGGTAGCGTCCGGTCCGTGCCCGCCGTGCTCCGCGAACCGCAGCAGTCCCGCAGCCTCGCCACCCGCGAGCGCCTGCTCGACGGCACCGCGCGCAGCCTGTGCGAGGTCGGCCTGGCCGGGACCTCGACCGCGGCGATCGCGGCGCGCGCCGGGGTCTCGCAGGGCGCGGTCTTCAAGCACTTCGCCACCAAGGCCGACCTGCTCGGCCACGCCGTCGCCCACATGCTCGCCGACATGGTCGCGACCTTCCGCGCCGACATCGGCGCCGCGGTGGCCGACGCCGGCGGCGATCCGATCCGCGCCGCGTGCGTCGTGCTGTGGCGGATCTTCCGCCAGCCGTCGATGCGCGCGGTCTTCGAGATCTACGTCGCCGCCCGCACCGACGACGCCCTCGCCGCGCGGCTGGCGCCGATCCTCGACGGCCACCGCGCCGCGATCCTGATCGAGGCGCGCCGCCTGTTCCCCGAGGTCGCCGCGCCCAGCGCCGACCTCGACGACGCGGTCGACGCCGTCGTCTACGCCATGCAGGGCGCGACGCTCGGCCTGTTCGCGCCCGGCCCCGAGGCCGGCGACGAGCACCTCGCCTTCCTCGAGCGCCTGGCCCGCCGCGAGCTGGCCCGGGTCGCGCGCGGCCCCCAAGGAGCCTGATGTCGTCGATCGTCCTGTACTCGATCCCCGCCTTCCTGATCCTCCTCGGCCTCGAGCTGTGGTGGGCGCGCCGCCACGTCGACGATCCCGCGATCGTCGGCTACGAGCGCCGCGACACCGCGGCCAGCCTGTCGATGGGCATCGGCAACGTCATCGTCTCCGCCGGCACCAAGCTGTTCGAGCTCGGCCTCTACGTCTGGGTCTGGGAGCACCGGATCTGGGACGTGCCGGCGGCGCTCGGCGCGTGGTCGTGGCTGGTGCTGCTGTTCGCCGAGGACCTCTGCTACTACGGCTTCCACCGCAGCCACCACGAGATCCGCCTGCTGTGGGCGGCGCACGTCAACCACCACTCGAGCACCCACTACAACCTGTCGACGGCGCTGCGGCAGTCGTTCACGACGCCGCTGACCGGGCCGCTGTTCTGGGTGCCGCTGGCGCTGGTCGGCTTCCCGCCGTGGATGATCTTCACGGCCAAGGCGTGGAGCTTGCTGTACCAGTTCTGGCTCCACACCGAGGCGATCCCGACGCTGGGGCCGCTCGAGTGGATCATGAACACGCCGTCGCACCACCGCGTCCACCACGGCGCCAACCTAGCCTACCTCGATCGCAACCACGCCGGCATCTTCATCATCTGGGACCGGCTGCTCGGCACGTTCGAGCCCGAGCGCGAGCGCGTCGTCTACGGCCTGACCAAGAACCTCGAGACCTTCAACCCGCTGCGCATCGGCTTCCACGAGTTCGCCGCGATCGGCCGCGACGTGCGGCGCGCGCCCGGCCTGCTGGCCAAGCTGCGCTACGTCGTCGGCCCCCCGGGCTGGAGCCACGACGGCTCGACGCTCACCGCCGACCAGATGCGCGCCGCCGCCGCGACCACGCCGCCGCCGGGCCCGCCCGAGGGCGCGCCCGCGATCAGCTGAACCGCGAGAAGTCGGGCGCGCGCCGCGCCAGCCTCGCGGTCACCGCCTCGACCGCCTCGCCGCGCCCGAGCTGCTCGGCGAGCGCGGCGTTCTCGGCGGCGATCGCGGCGTCGAGGCCGCCGCGGGTCGCGCCCCGGATCAGCCGCTTGGTCACCCGCAGCGAGCCCGGCGCCCGCGCCGCCAGCGTGGTCGCGACCGCGTGGGCGTGGCCGATCGGATCGTCGACCACGGCGGTGATCAGCCCGGCGTCGGCGGCCGCGGCGGCGTCGAGCTCGGCGCCGAGCATCAGCATCTCGACCGCGCGCCGGGTCCCGACCAGCGCCGGCAAGAGCAGGCTGGAGCCGGCCTCGGGGCACAGCCCGAGCTCGACGAACGGGGTCCGGAACCGCGCGGTCGGCGCCGCGTAGACGAGATCGGCGTGCAGCAGCAGCGTCGTGCCGATGCCGATCGCCCAGCCGGCGACGGCGGCGATCAGCGGCTTGGCGAGCCCGGTGAGCGCGGCGAGGAAGTCGGCGAACGGCAGCGGGCCGGCGCTGGCGTCGGGCCGGGCGAAGTCGGACAGATCGGCGCCGGCGGTGAAGATGTCGGGGCCGCCGGTGAGCACGACGACGCGGATCGCGGGATCGCGATCCGCCGCGGTCAAGGCGTCGGCGAGCGCGCCGTACATGGCGCTCTCCAGCGCGTTGCGCTTGGCGGCGCGGTCGATGCGGATCGTGGTGACGCCGGCGGCGGCGGTGACGACGACGTGGGGCGAGCTGCGATCGAGCATGGCACTCCTTCGTCGATCCGATCGGGGCGGATCGCGGGCCGCACGGTAGCAGCCGGCCGCGGAGCCCGACGCTGAACGCGCGGTCAGAGGTGCGGGCCGGCCCCGACGACAGGGGCTCGTCGCCGCCGTGCCCACCGCGTGACGCGCTGCGGCCCCGCGGTGTAGGTGCTCGTCTCCACTGGGGTTCTCCCGGGGGAGCCACCTAGGGACGACCGTCCCCACCTGGGGGGCCGGTCGCCAGGAACCAACCCCCCAGTCACCCCGGTCGGACCACGCGTTCGTTGCGAACCGCGAACTTAGGTGGTCGCCGATCCCGTCCGGAGCCCGGCACGCTGGTTGCTCTAGAGGCCGCCCATGTCCGCAGGAATCAAGGTCCAGAGCCCGCGCCTCGCCGGCACCGTGGGCTCCCGTCGGGCGATGCTCGAGACGCTGGTGCGCCACCTGCCCATGGTCCGCCTGCGGGTCCCGGCCCTGCTGGCCCTGGTGCTCGCCGCTGGCTGCGCCGGCCAGATCACCACGCCGGGCGGCAGCGACGACGCCGCGGTGGCGGCGGCCAAGGCCAAGTTCACCGCGTCGGTCCAGCCGATCATGGATGGCTTCTGCGGGTCGTGCCACCTGGGCCAGGCCAACATCGACTTCCTGCGGCCCGAGCCCGACCCGCGCACCCAGATGCTGGCGTGGGACGGCCTGGTCCGCCTCGACGCGCCGCCGACCAGCGGCCTGCTCACCAAGGGCGCTCACAGCGGCCCCGCCCTCACCCCGGATCAGTCGGCGGTGATCCTCGACTGGATCGACCTCGAGGTCCTGGCCGCCGGCGGCGAGCCGCCCGCCGACGTCGAGACCGAGAAGCTGACCCCGCAGCCGGGCGTCAACACCCTCGACCTGGGCCCGATCGGCCTGACCGGCTCGTCGCTGTCGTTCCTGTACGAGCCGCTGGCCACCGGCATGTACCTCTCCGACATCCAGGTCACCGGCGGCACCGGCGGCGTCCACGTCGTCAACCCGCTGTTCGTGATCTGGAACGAGGGCTCGCCCGAGCCCGACCCGATCAACCGCTTCGGCAACATCGACCTGGTGGTCCAGGAGGGCCTGACCAGCTACGTCGGCGGCGGCACCGCGGTGTTCGTCGACGTCGCACCGACCTCCGACATCAGCGTCCACTTCCGCGTCGCCGAGCTCGCCGACGGCACCGACCCGGGCGGCGGCGACGGCGGCGTGGTCGGCGGCGGCTGCAACAACGTCCCGGCGTTCACCAGCGCGGCGCAGCCGCCGCTGGCGGCGAGCTGCGGCAACTGCCACGGCGCCGGCGGCCAGACCAACGCGATCTCCGCGACCGACATGACCCGCATCGCCGACCTCACCGCCGAGGGTCAGGCCGCCGCGTGCGCCCAGGTCAAGACCCGGGTCAACGCGCTCGACCCGGTCAACAGCGGCCTGTTCCTGGCCCCGGATCCCAACTCCGGCACCCAGCACCCGTTCAAGTTCGCCACGGCGACCGACTTCCAGAACTTCCGCAACGCCGTCGTCCAGTGGATCAACCAGGAATGACCGGCAAGGAGAGCCCCATGGCTGCGCGTGAACTCCGATACCTCCTGGCGGCCGTCGCCTTCTCGCTCGCCGGCGCTGCGTGCAACGGCGGCGTGACGCCGTCCGGTGACGACACGGTCGTCGGCGACGACGACACCACCACCACCGGCGACGAGTGGGACCAGCGCCTCGACGAGCGCGTCGTCGACTACAGCGCGGCGCTGCGCATCGCGGCGCTGCGCCTCACCGGCGAGCTGCCCACGCTGGTCGAGATCAAGGCCGTGGGCGACGCGCCCGAGGCGCAGAAGCAGAGCGTCTACGAGTCGCTGCTGCGCGGCTACCTCGACGACCCGCGGTTCGCCCGCCAGATGGTCGCGTGGTGGAAGGACACGCTCAAGATGGGCGGCACGACCATGTCGGACAGCGCCGCGGCGTTCGCCGCCGAGGTCACCGTCGAGGGCCGGCCCTACACCGACCTGTTGACCGCGAGCGCCGGCACCTGCCCCAGCTACGACGCCGGCGCCGGCACGTTCACCCCCGGTGACTGCGACAACGGCGTGCCGGTGCACGCCGGCCTGCTGTCGCACCCCGGCATGAACGCGGCGTTCTACTCGAACATGGCGTTCCGCCGGGTCCGCTGGGTCCAGGAGATCTTCGCCTGCACCGCGTTCCCCGCCGAGATCGTCAGCGAGCCGCAGGACCTCGGCGGCAACGCGCTGTACTCGGCGCCGTGGCCGTTCGACAGCATCGCCAGCCCGGCCACCGGCGGCAACGTCGACTTCCTCGATCTGTCGGCGGTGGCCTGCGCCAACTGCCACGCGACGATGAACCACATCGCGCCGCTGTTCACCAACTTCGACGACAACGGCGACCTCCAGGCGACGAGCCAGGTCATGGTGCCCATCGAGGGCACGCCGCTGGCGCAGCTGTCCGACTACCTGCCGGCGGGCCAGACCACGGCGTGGCGCCTCGGCGCCCCGGCCGCCGACCTGCCGGCGCTCGGCGCCGCGATGGCCGCCGACCCGGCGATCGCCGAGTGCGCGGTGGCCCGGGTGTGGAACTGGGCCCTCGGCAAGGGCGACATCGTCGACACCCTCGCCACGATCCCCAGCGACGTCATCGCCGACCAGGTGGCGACGTTCCGGTCCAACGGGGCCGTCCTCAAGGACGCGATCTTCGCCGTCTTCACCGCCGACGACTTCGTGAAGTTCTAGGGAGACCGACATGACCCGCACCAAGCTCACGATCGCGCTGCTCGGCCTCCTCGGGGCCGCCGCGCTCGGCGCCTGCGCCGGCGAGGACGTCGCGCCCCCCGAGGACCTGCCCGAGGGCAACGCCTCCGGCGGCGAGGGCAACACCTTCGACCACCCCGACACCCAGGTCGACGTCTGGGCCCTGCTCGACCGCCTGCAGAAGGAGGGGCCGCCGAAGTACACCGCGCGCGTCCACTCCTGCCCCAAGATCCGCTACGAGACGATCGGCCGGCTGCTGGCGTCGCGCGGCGTCGATCTCGGCGCCGGCGGCACGGTCAGCGCCGGCGCGCTGTACCGCACCGGCGACCAGGCCCTGGGCGTCGCCAACTACGGCGCCCGCATCCGCGAGAACGTCGAGATGACGACCGCGGGCGCGTCGCGCCTGTTCGACATCTTCGTCGCCTCGGCGGACGAGATCATCGCCAACATCGGCAACCGCCCCGAGTGCCAGATCGGCGGCGTCGGCGTCCAGCTGTTCGGCGCCTCCAACCAGTGCGACGCCGACGGCATCAGCTGCCTGATCGGCTACCCCGCCACCGCGAGCCACATCGAGCTCTGCAACCTCACCGTGCAGCGTGCCAGCGACCCCGAGGTCGGCAAGCGCATGGCGGTCGCCGTGCTCGCCGCCGCCGCCCACACCTGCGAGTAGGAGAACCACGATGGCAAGGTCCAAGGCATCGGAGCGCGACGATCGGCGGCAGCTGTCCCGGCGCGGGCTCATCAAGTGGTCGCTCGCGACGGGCGCGGCGCTGGGGCTGGCGCGCTGGAAGGTCTTCGAGGTCCTCGAGGACTCGGCCGGCACCGCGCTGGCGGCGGACGCGGCGTGCCAGCCGACGCTGCGCTCGGTCCACATCGTCGCCGGCAACGGCGGCTTCGCCTGGTTCCAGCTGCTGTGGCCGCACAACGAGGTCGCGGCGGCGCGCAACAACCAGTTCGCGTTCCACGCGCCCGGCCAGGAGACCCTGGCCGCCGGCACCGACAAGGTCCTCACGCTCGGCCCGCAGGCGCCGTGGAAGAACCTGCCCGGGCGCCGCCAGGTGTCGGCGTTCATGGCCGGCTCCAACGAGACCCACACCAACCGGCCGACCACCGCGTCGACGCTGATGAACCAGTCGATCTTCGCGGTCGCGGCGTCGCTGCAGTCGACCAACCCCAGCGTCATCCCGGTGATCGCGGTCGGCGACGCGCCGTACGGCGACGCCCCGGGCGCGCCCCGGGTGTCGCGGGTCGGCTCCGCCGACGACATCGTCGGGCTGTTCAACAGCGCGGCGTCGCGCGAGGGCGGCCTGCTCGCCAACACCGTCGACGCCGACCTGTACACCGCGCACTACCAGGCGCTGATCGGCCTCAACCGGGCCGCCGGGCGCTCGACCCAGCTCAAGACCTACGAGACCACCCAGAAGGCGGCCGGCCTGCTCGGCACCAACCTGGCCAGCGTCCTGACCCCGACCGCCGACGACATGAACCGGTACGGCATCAACGCCGGCACCCGCGCCAACGTCGCCGACCTGGGCAAGACGCTGATGGTCGCGGCCAAGGCGTTCCGCCTCGGCCTGACCAGCTCGGTCATCGTCCCGGCGATGCGCGACGATCCGCACGGCGCGTTCAACGACATGGGCAACCTGACCTCGACGGTGACGTCGCTGGGCGCGGTGCTCGACGGCTTCATGGCCGAGCTCGACGCCAGCCCCGACGACAGCTGCGCGGGCGCGTCGCTGGCCGACAACATCCTGATCACGATCCACGGCGACACCCCCAAGAACCCGCTCAACCGCAGCGGCTGGCCCGACGGCACGCCCAACAACGCCAACTGGATGTACGTCCTCGGCAACGGCTACCTCAAGACCGGCTGGCACGGCGGCGTCAAGGCCGACGGCTCGACCCGCGGCTTCGACCCCGCCACCGGCGCCGAGAACAACAGCCAGGCCAACGCGACCTCGAACGCCACCACGGCCGCGGTCGCCTACGCCCTGGCGCGCGGCGACGTCCGTCGGGTCGGCGACTTCGCCCGCGGCGTCGAGTACAGCGGCATCGTCCAGCCCCAGCAGATGTAGCGACGTGGCACGGGCGCGGGCGACGCCGGGTCGCCCCGCGCCCACCGCCGGTGCTGCGCCGGCCGAACCACTGGTGATACGCTGCCCTCGTGAAGCTCCTGGTCGCGCTGCTCGCCGTCGCGACGTCGGTCGCCGCGGCGTGTGATCGCGGCGCCACCGCCGACGACCGCCGCGCGCCACACGGTCGCCACGACGCCCGGGACGCCCGGGACGACGACCAGCAGGCGGCGTTCGATCGCGAGCGCCGCCCCGACCTCGTGGTCGCGACGATCGACCTGCACCCCGGCGACGTCGTCGCCGACGTCGGCGCCGGCACCGGCCTGCTGACGATCCACATCGCGCGCGCGGTCACACCGGGTGGCAAGGTCGTCGCCACCGACGTCGACTCCGGCGTCCTCGACCTGCTGGCGGCGCGCATGCACGACGCCGGGCTCGACGGCGTGGTCGAGCGCCGGGTCGTGCC
This sequence comes from Kofleriaceae bacterium, assembly GCA_020633495.1. Classification (GTDB taxonomy): domain Bacteria; phylum Myxococcota_A; class Polyangia; order Haliangiales; family Haliangiaceae; genus WYBA01. The sequence continues at coordinate 7,996 of JACKDR010000012.1, forward strand.
GTCCGACGATCCCAGCCTCGAGGCCGGCACCTACGACGTGATCTTGCTTGCACAGGTCGACCACTTCTTCGAGGATCGCGTGGCCTGGCTGCGGACGGCCTTGCCCGCGCTCAAGCCCGGCGGCAAGCTGGTGATCACCAACCGCATGCACCACCGGGCCCCCGCGATGGACGCCGCCGAGCAAGCCGGGCTGCACCTGGTGCGCGAGAGCACCGACGTCCCGGGCTCGTTCGTCGCGGTCTTCCAGCTCGCCGCCCCCACCCCGCCTGCCAAGGACTCGCCATGAGGACGCTGCCGCTCGCGATCCTGCCGCTGACCGTGCTGCTGTCGGCCTGCCCCGACGATCCGCCGGCGCAGAACCCGCCGCGGCTGTACCTCGCGCTGCTCGGCGGCGAGACCATGGTGCAGCTCGTACCCGAGGAGCCGGATCCCTTCTGAGCGCCGGGCGTGGGGGCCGGGCGCTCCCAGAGTGCAGCGTACGAGCTGGTCGCCGACGTGCCGGCCGGGACGTGGACCCTCGTCGCCGACGGGATCATCACGGACTCGGTCGACGTCACGTTCGAGATCCTGTGGCGCAAGGCCAGCGGCACCGACGTGCCGATCGTGACCTGGCAGCAGCACTTCGATCCGCTCGGCGGCGGCAACTACGACGCCACGCCGTACGAGGTGACCGGCGACGGCCCGGCGATCACCTACGCCGCCGGCGACCAGCTGGTGTTCCGCTACACCGGCGACGGCACGACGACCCAGATGGCGTACATCCCCGACGGTGACGGCGCCCTGGCCAACGGCCGGATCCCGTACATCGACCTGCCGCAGTAGCCGCCGTTCGATCGCGCCCCGTGCCCGTGCCCGTGCCCGTGCCCGTGCCCGTGCCCGTGCCCGATCCGGTCCCGATCCCGCCCAAGCCGGCGCCTCCCGCCGGGGTCCCTGGTCCATGCGCGCCCTCGTCGTGCTCACCTCCGTGCTGACCGCGACGACCCTCCTGGCCGCCGGCCACCGCCGCGCCGCCGCGACGCCCGCGCCAGACACCACCACCACCACCACCACCACCGACGCCGACGCCGACGCCGCCGACGACGCCGACCCGGCCGCCTGGCTCGACGCCCTGCGCGACGACGTGATCGCCGACCTCGCCGCCGGCAAGCCGCTCGTGGTCCAGGTCCACGTCCCGCTGTGCGACAACGACATCCTGCGCTGCGGCAACCGCAAGCTCGGCGACGGCGACAACCCCGACACCAACCTGTACTGGGGCACGACCGCCGGCTTCGGCCGCTGGTTCACCCGCAAGGGCTCGGGCTGGACCCGGGTCCTCGACGGCGACGGCGACACCGTCGGCGACCCCGACGTCCTCGACGTCCTGGTGTTCCACCGCACCGTCGCCGCGAGCAAGGCGTGGCGCGCCGCCGGGGCGCCGCGCCGCTTCGACGTCTACGTGGTCGCCGAGGCCTGGCGCGGCGAGGCCATCGACCGCGCGCTCGACACCTGGGCCGACGATCTCTACGGCGGCACCGCGCGCACGATCACGCTGGCCGACGGCACCGCGCTGGCGGCCGGCGGGACCGCGCGGATCGTCGCCTACGTCGGCCACAACCGGCTGATGGATCTCGACGCCTACGCCTGGCCGACCGCCGACGACGCCGGCGCCAGGGCGTCGCGCAAGGGCGCGGTCGCGATCGCCTGCCACACCGACGCGTACATGCACGACGAGGTGCCGGCCGCCGACCGGGTGCCGCTCTTGTTCACGCGCGACTTCCTGTTCGCCAGCGCGCCGCCGCTGGAGGGCGCCGTCGTCGCGTTCGCCACCGGCGGCGACTACCGCGCGATCCGCAAGGCCGCCGCGGTGTCGTACGCCGAGCCCGAGCACAAGTCGGTCAAGCGCGTGCAAGGCGCGTTCACCAACCCCGGCGACCGGCGCTGGCGGTGAGCGCCGCGGCGCGGCCACCCTGGCGCCCCGAGTAGCCATCTTCCGCCGCCCCGCGCGCCGTGCTATCGGCCCGCATGCTCGTCCTCGCCCGCCCCTCCATCTCGCCGTACCTGGCCAAGACCCTGTTCGAGCTCGACGAGCCGGCCGTCCTCGCCGAGGAGATGCCGGTGCCGATGCGGCCGGCGCTGCGCCTCGAGCCGGCGCAGACCCTGCTCGACCGCCCCAAGCTCGCCTACCAGTCGCTGATCCTCACCAGCTCGGAGAACGCGCTGGCGTTCCTGCAGCACGCCATCCCCCACGACGACCGCGTCCTCAAGGCCCGGCTGTTCAAGGACAAGGTCGCGTTCCGCCGCGCCCTGACCAAGCTCTACCCCGAGTTCACCTTCGTCGAGTCGACGATCGGCGACGTCGGCGACCTCGATCCGGCGCGGCTGCGCTTCCCGCTGGTGCTCAAGCCGGCGGCCGGCATCTCGTCGATCGGCGTCCGCCGGGTCGAGCGCGCCGCCGACTGGGCGGCCGCGGTCGCGTTCCTGCGCGACGACCTCGGTCGCTACGCCGCCAACCACGAGGCCATCGTCGTCGACGCCCACAAGGTGATCGTCGAGGAGTGGATCCCCGGCACCGAGCTGGCGGTCGACTGCTACTTCGACAGCGCCGCCGAGCCGGTGATCCTCAACGTCATGGAGCACATGTTCCGCGACGCCGAGGACACCAGCGACCTGGTCTACTACACGCGGCGCTCGCTGGTCCGCCGGCACTACGCGCAGATCCACGAGTTCCTGGTCCGCCTCGGCGACCTCTTCGACCTCAAGCGCTTCCCGATGCACGTCGAGCTGCGGCTGACCCCGCACGGCCAGCTGGTGCCGATCGAGGTCAACCCGTTGCGCTTCGCCGGCCAGGGCACCACCGAGCTCGCCGAGTACGCCTACGCGATCAACGTCTACAAGCACTTCCTGCGCGAGACCCGCCCCGACTGGGACGCGATCCTGGCCGGGCCCGACGACTCGGTCTACTCGTTCCTGTGCGTCGACGTGCCGACCGCGCAGTTCCGCGCGCCCGGGCTGCGCATCCACGACCGCGCCCTGTTCAAGAGCTTCGGCGAGGTCCTCGAGTACCGCATGCTCGACGAGGAGGAGACCTCGACGTTCGCGGTGATCTTCCTGCGCGCCGACGACCTCGACGAGAACCGCCGGATCCTGGCCATGGATCCGGCGGCGTTCGTCAAGGTCACGCCGCCGGCGTGACCGACGCGGCGGCGGCGACGCGGCGCCGCTACTCGACGTGGTCGAACGTGAGCGCGACCGTCAGATCGCCGACCGCGGCGGCGCGCAGGGCGTCGGCGTCGAGGTCGCCGACCAGGCCGGCGGCCAGCGACGCCTCGGCGACGATCACGGTGTCCTGCGGCGTGCAGGTGGTCTGGCAGGTCGCCGCGGCCTGGACCTCGGCGTCGCCGCGGCACGCCGCCGCCGCCGGCTCGACGCCGCACTCGGCCTCGGCGCTGGCCCGCGCCTGCGCCGCGCAGTAGGCGTCGCAGCGCGCGGTCGTGGCGTCGAGCTCGGCGCGGACGACGACGTCGGTGATCGCCGCCACCGTCAGCGACGGCACCGCGCAGCCGCCGAGGGTCTCGACCCGGCCATCGGCGGCCAGCAGCGCCGCGGCGTAGGCGCCGCCGTCGTCGAGCGCGGCGTCGGCGGCGTAGCGGGCGCGGAACTGGCCGGACGCGGCGTCGGCGGCGCACGACGGATCGACGCCGTCGAGCGCGCCGGTGCCGCGGACCTCGAGGACCAGCGTCGCGGTGCCCGGCGCCGGCGCCGCCGCCTCGTGCGGCGAGCCGTCGTGCTCGGTGGCGGCGTCGTGGTAGCGGGCGGTGCCCGCGACCCGGCCGGCGCCGGCGCCGGCGGGATCGTCGGCGCACGCGGCGGCGCTGACGACGGTGGACGCGATCAGGAACGAACGAAGACAGGTACGGGACGTCATGGTCGGCCCACCAAGCAGGCGACGTGCCACGACCAGGTTCCGCGGACCTGGCGCGACGCCGGCGCGACGCGACGCCGCCACCCACCCACCTCCCGGACATCTTCCGGGACCGTCGCGTCAGGGTGGCGTACCGACACGTCGCAGGTGAGGCGACCGGTAGGCGTCCGTGAGATCACCGGGAGGTACGAAGTGTCCGGCGCACCGGACGCTGCCGTCGTGGCCGTCGACGCGGTGCGCTCGACGCGCCGCACCGACGGAGATCACCCGCGCCCGGCGATCGATTTCTGGCGACCGCGGGCGAAGCGGTTCATCATGAACAGTGGTGCTCGGGCGTGCTCATCGATACGCGATCGCGATCGCGACGGTCGGCGGGGCGATCGTCGGGGCTGGGCGCGTGCGCCGGCAGCGACGATCGGCGCGCGGTCGCCGATCGCCCGCCGGTGGCCGCCGCGCCCGCCCCGGCCCGCGCCGTCGCGCGCCCCGAGCTCGCCGCGACGCTGGCCCGCGCCCGCCTGGCCCGGCTCGCCGCCCACCGCGACGACGCCGGCTGCGCCGACGCCGCGCTGCTGATCGTCGACGGCGTCGAGCACGGCTGGGTGTGCCCGTCGACCGCCCACGCCCTCGGCTTCACGGTCGTCGACCTGTCGGAGACCTGGACCCCGCGCCTGTTCGCGCCCGACGCCGACGGCGTGGCGCCGCGCTACCGCGAGACCTACCTCGAGCTGGCGCGCGACGCCGGCGCCGGCGAGCTGCCGCCCGAGGACCGCCTGGTCGAGATGTACGGCGTCGTGCCGGCGCCATCGGTCGTGCTCGGCCGCCTCGCCGACGAGCCCCGCCACGCCTGCCACGACGCGATCGACAACGCGCCGCTGGCCGAGGTGACGCGCCCGCTGGCCCAGGCCGGCAACAAGGTCATCGACGCCGCCGATCGCAAGCGGCGCAGCCTCGGCGCCTGGCTCGAGCGCCAGCGCCGCCAGCGCAAGCTCCCCGACCTCGCCGCCCTCGAGCGGGTGCCGTCGCTGCGCAAGTCGCTGGCGTACTACACCCGGGTCCAGCACGAGCGCGACGCGATCGAGGTCGCCCAGCGCCACCTGGTCTGCGAGCACCTGCTCGGCGAGCGCTGGGTCGACGGCAAGCTGTACTGGCGCACCGGCGACGCGCTCGACTACTACCAGCGCCAGAACTTCCTGTTGCCCGACGGCAAGCTCGACGCCGACACCCGCGAGGCGATGACCCTGGGCAGCCGCGAGCTGGCCTACCGCGCCGCGCTGCGGCTGCTGCGCGAGCGCGTCGTCGACGCCACCGGCCTGATCGAGGACGGCACCGCCGGCGCCGGCCCGCGCAAGGTCATCGGCCGCTGGCTCGAGCCCGAGATCATGCGCGCCGCCAAGGGCTACGGCCCGATGGCGGGAGCCGCGCCGGACCTGATCGGCGCCGCCACCGAGCAGGCGGCGCTGGCGCTGGGCTGGACCGGGCCGCAGACGGTGCGGACGTTCCTGCAGCGCCACCTGGGCCAGCCGCTCCACGTCGCGCTGGCGCTGGCGCCGCCGCCCGCCTACCACGGCGCGCACATGGACCTGTCGGCCGAGATCGATCGTGGCGACGTCTGGTACGACCTGCAGCCGCGCTACCACAAGCCGGCGCGGCGGCCGGCGCTGATCCTGTACGCGACCGTCGACGGCGCTCGCGTGCCGCTGCTGCGCTGGCCGACGACGATCGGCGGCTGGGCCGACCAGCGCATGCCCAGCGGGCGGATCCGCAAGCAGTGGAAGGAGTCGGACGTCGGGCCGCGAGTGTGGAAGGACCTGTACGCGGCGCCGACCTGGAACCCGCCGGCGTCGACGCCCGACAAGGACCTGGTGCGCAACCTGTGGAACGGCCACTGGCGCCTCAACGACGAGGTCCTGGGCCCGGGGCCGCGCTCGGCCTACGGCATGGCGATGCTGGTGATGAGCCAGCCGATCAAGCTGTCGCGCGGCCGGGTCCGCTACGACGACAACGGCATCCGCGTCCACGGCTCGGCGACCGTGACGTCGGTGGTCACCGGCACCAGCCACGGCTGCCACCGCCTGCTCAACCACCTCGCGGTCCGGCTCAGCTCGTTCCTCCTGGCCCACCGCGACCACGTGCGCCGCGGCGAGCAGCTCGATCCGTGGCGGCGCGTCGTCCGCCACAAGGGCGAGGTCTTCCGCGCCCGGCTCGACACCCGCGGCTTCCTGTACGAGCTGACCCCGCCGGTGCCGGTCGAGGTGCTCCCGGGCCGGATCCGGTCGGAGCGCAAGCGGCCGCCGCCGCGGCGGTAGGCCGCCGCCGAGCCGCCGGTCAGCCCTGGTTCGACTGGTACAGGTAGATGATGCCGATGATCAGCGCCAGGATCGCCAGCACGAACAGGGTGATCTTGATCCAGCTCCACGGCCGCTCGCCCTGGACCTCGGAGGTCCGGGCGTTGACGGTGACCCGGAAGACCTTCTCGTGGTAGCGGAACGCCGAGATCCACAGCGGCAGCAGCGTGTGGCGGAACCGCTTGTCGTAGTAGCTGGTGCTGGCGCTGTGGATGCGCTGCTCGTCGCCGCCGATGTCGCGGCGGATCGCGCTGGTGATCGCCGGCGCCATCTTCTCGGTGGCGCGGCTGAAGCCGCTCGGCAGATCGACCGCGTAGCGCTCGGCCATGAACCCGGCCAGGTAGCGGTCGTCGAACGGCTTGAGCGCGGGGATGTCCCAGGGCTCGAGCTTGTCGACCAGCTTCTCCGGTAGCGACTTCGACGCGCACACCAGGATGTCGTCGAAGGCGACGTGGACGGTGCCGCTCGCCGAGTACCAGCGGGTGCGCTGGACCTGCCGGGTCTGGGTGTTGCCCTGGCTGTCGGTGTAGGTCTCGGTGACGTAGTAGTGCTCGCCGCGCTCGCCGGTGTAGCGGGTCGAGGTCTGGGCGTCGAAGGTCCAGTACGGCAGGTACATGCCGTCCATGCCCTGGTGCTTGGACCGGCGCACCAGATCGCCGGGCGCGAACCAGCGGGTCTTGAGCCAGGCCCGGAACGCGGCCTTGGCCGCCTCGGCGTCGATCGCGAACGGCAGGACGCTCTCGGGCAGGATCTGCCGGCTCTCCTGCGGGATCTCGACCACCATCGCGGCGTCGCAGAAGGCGCACCGGGTGGCCTGGCCGGTGACCACGGTGCGGGCGCCGCAGTTCTTGCACTCGACCTCGCGGCCGCCCGCCGACAGCTCCGACGCCGCGCCGGTCGGCGCCGCGGTCAGCGCGGTGTCGAGGTCGTACTCGTGGACGACGCGGTCGGGCGCGACGACGATCTGCTCGAGGTAGCTACAGAACTTGCACTCGACCGCGTCGGTGCCCGGCTTGAAGCGGACGTCGCCGCCGCACTGGCCGCAGCGCCGGCCGGCGATGCCGCCCTTGGCCTGGGGCGCGGTGGGATCGACGTTGACGGGCTGCTGGAGATCGGTGGGCTGCACGATCGATCACTCCTCCACGTAGTCGAGGTCCTTGGCGAAGGTCTCCTCGAGGCGGGTCAGGGCCAGGAACGCCAGCGCCAGGCACGCCGCGCCGACCGCGGCGGCGGCGCCGACCAGGCCGAGCGGGCGGACCAGCTGCTGGTACGCCAGCGTCACCGGCACGGTGGCGCCGCGCACGAAGTTGGGCGCGGTGGTCGCGGCGGTGCCGCGCAGGTTGGTGCCGAACTGCTCCGACGCCGAGGTGACGAAGACCGCCCAGTAGCCGATCGAGACCCCGAGGACGCCGCACGACAGGTAGAACATGCCCTGCGACTGGCGGCCGAGGGTGAAGTACATGACCAGCGCCAGCGAGGTCAGGACCAGGAACACGGCGAGGGCGCGGCGCCGCGACCGCAGGAACTGGCTGAGCAGGCCGGACCCGAGGTCGCCGATGGCCAGGCCGCCGTAGCACCACATGAACGCGTCGGCGGCGCGCGGCACCGGCGTCACGCCCATCGCGGCGCCGAGCTCCGGCGACAGCGTGATCAGGATGCCGACCGCGTACCAGATGGGGATGCCGACGACGCACACCGCGAGGTAGCGGATCGCCCGGTCCTTGCGCCGGAACAGGCCGAGGAAGTCGCCGCGCCGGACCTTGCGATCGTCGAGGCCGCGGAACATGCCCGACTCGGCGACGCCGATGCGGAGCACCAGCAGCGCCAGGCCCAGGCCGCCGCCGATGAAGTAGGCGGTGCGCCAGTCGTTGCCGCCACCGACCAGCGACCCGACCACGCCGCCGCAGATGCCGACGGTCGCGACGATCGCGGTGCCCCAGCCGCGCGACTCGCGGCGCATGACCTCGACCACCAGCGTGACGCCGGCGCCGAGCTCGCCGGCGAGGCCGACGCCGGCGACGAACCGCATCGCCGCGTACTGCCAGACCTCGTGGACCATGCCGTTGGCGATGTTGGCGATCGAGTAGGTGATGATCGACGCGAACAGCACCGCGAGGCGGCCCTTCTTGTCGGCGATCACGCCCCACAGCACGCCGCCGAGCAGCATGCCGACCATCTGGGCGTTGAGCAGGAAGATGCCGGTGTCGCGGATCTGGTCGGCGGGCACGCCGATGCCGGCCAGGCTGGCCTTGCGGACCACGCCGAACAGGATCAGGTTGTAGATGTCGACGAAGTAGCCGAGCGCGGCCACCAGGACGACCATGGCGACCGTGCGGCTGCGCGGGGGCTCCGACATGCGGCCCCCATCTCACCATCGCGGCGGCGCGGCGCCAAGCCCGGCGGGCGTCGCGGTGTATCTTCCAGGCATGCGCGCCCTCCGCCTGGTCCCCGCCGTCGTCGTCGTGCTCCTCGCCCTGGTCGCGACCCGCCCGGCTCGCGCCGACGAGCAGCGGGCGTGGGTCAAGACCGTCCCGGACGACGCCACCTGGCAGAAGTACGCCCGGACCCTCAACGCCGACCAGTTCGGCAAGTTCATCATCGACGTCAAGAACGACGACATCTACTTCATCGACGCCAACCTGTTCGAGCTCCACGCCGACTTCGTCCTCGGCGTCCTGCTCAAGCAGGCGTGGACCGCCGAGAACGTGCGCGAGTACAACAAGAACTACGAGCGCAAGAAGCCGCGGTTCATCCTCGGCTACCTCACCCACCACCTCAAGGTCGGCAAGTACACGTTCTCGTTCTGGGAGGGCGACAAGATCGACGCCGAGGGCGTGCTGCGGGTCAAGCAGCGGCTCGACGAGACCTTCTTCGTCAAGGGCGCCGACCTGCCCTTCCGCCCCGACTCGCCGGCCCAGGAGAAGGTCGCCAAGGAGGTCGCCAAGAAGGGCCTGGCGACGATCACCAACGACGAGATCTACAAGGCCGCCGACTTCCAGGCCTTCAACCTCGGCGAGGCGGTCGGCACGCTGCGGGTCGTGCCGGTCGGCACCGCCTACGAGTCGCTGACGTTCGATCGCCACGACATCGTCCTGCTCCAGGAGAGCTACCCCGACATCACCCCGGTCGCCGGCATCCTGGCCACCGCGTTCTCGACCCCGCTGTCGCACGTCAACCTGCGCGCCGGCGCCTGGGACATCCCCAACGCCGGCGACAAGAAGGCCCGCGACAAGTGGGGCAAGCTCGACGGCAAGGTCGTCTACTACCAGGTCAAGGACGGCGGCGCGGTGGTCCGCGAAGCCACCGCCGACGAGATCGCCGCGATGAAGACGCGGATCGACCAGGCCCGCCACGTCGACCTGCCGAAGGCCGACCTGACCAACCCGCGGCTGGCGATGCTGACCCGGATCCGCGCCAAGGACGTCACCTCGTACGGCACCAAGACCTCGAACCTGGGCGAGATCCGCACCGCCGGCCTCGCCGACGTCCACATCCCCGACGGCTTCGGCGTGCCGTTCTTCTACTACGTCCGCCACATGCGCCAGCACCACCTCGACGACCAGGTCGAGGCCATGCTCGACGATCCGAAGTTCGCCACCGACGCGGCGTGGCGGCGCCAGGCGCTCGAGACCCTGCGCAAGGCCATCGTCGACGCGCCCATCGACCCCGAGGTCCTCGACGCGATCTACAAGCGGGTGCGGATCAAGCTCGGCGGCAAGGGCGTCTTCGTGCGCAGCTCGACCAACTCCGAGGACCTGCGCGGCTTCAACGGCGCCGGCCTCTACGACACCGTGCCCAACGTCAAGGGCAAGGCGGCGCTGGGGCTCGCGCTCAAGACCGTGTGGGCGTCGCTGTGGAACCTGCGCGCCGTCGAGGAGCGCACCGCGTTCGGCATCGACCACCGCCAGGTCTACGTCGGCGTCCTGGTCCAGGTCGGCATCAACGCCACCGCCGCCGGCGTCATGGTGACGACCAACCTGTTCGATCCGCGCGACGACGACGGCTTCACGATCAACGCCAAGGCCGGCCTCGGCATCCGCGTCGTCGAGGGCCAGAAGGTCCCCGAGCAGATCATCTTCGACGCCACCAACGACGGCACCAAGATCATCAGCCGCTCCGACGAGCCGACGATGCTGGTCTTCGACGATCAGGGCGGCATCAAGGAGGTGCCGGTCGAGTCGACCGGCGTGATCCTCACCGAGGAGCGGGCCAAGCGCCTGGTCGACACCGTCCGCAAGTTCATCCCGCTGTTCCCGCCCGACACCCCGCTCGACGTCGAGTGGGTGCTCGAGGGCGAGCAGGTGTGGATCGTCCAGTCGCGCCCGTACGTCGGCAAGGTCCGGTAGCGCCGCGGCTAGCGGCGGGCGCGGGCGCCCAGGGCGCGGCACACCGCGGCGCCCAGGCCGGGGACGTCGTCGACCAGCTCCTCGAAGTCGAGGCGGTCGAGCCGCAGCAGGCGGCTCGGCTGGTCGGCGACCACCGCGGCCGGCGCCGGCTGCGGCGCCACCACCGCGAGCTCGTCGAGCGCGGCGCCGGCGCCGAGCGAGCGCGGCGCCGCCGGATCGTCGACCCGCAGGGCGCCACTGGCGACGACGATCAGCGCGTCGACCAGCTCGCCGGCGGCGACCACGACGTCGCCGGCGTCGGCGTCGACCCAGCGGACCCGCTCCGCCAGCTCGGCGAGCTGGCGGGTGGTCAGCTGGGACAAGAGCGGCAGGTTGCCCAGCAGCAAGAGCGTCTCGACCTGGGTGGGCACGTCGTCCTCGGCCTCGTCATCTTCGGGGTCGGTGATGCGGCGGAGCAAGGCGAGCGGCGACAGATCGCGGGCCGCGGCGCGCGCCGCCTCGGCGATGGCGTCGCGGTAGGCGGCGCGGCCGGCGGCGCCGAGGGCGTGGACCAGCAGCGCCCGGCCCAGGCGATCGCCCGCCGCCAGCTCGGCGCGGATCGCGGCGTCGCGCGCCGGCGGCGCGTCGTCGAGCCGGGCCGCCGCGGCGGCGCTGCGCTCGTCGCGCGGGCCCTCGTCGAGGGCGCCCACCACCCGGGTCGCGACCGCGCGGGGCAGCGCGGCGTCGAGGATCTCCAGGGCCCGGGCCCGGGCGCCGCCGTCGACGGCGTGCTGCCACAGCCGCGCGCACGCGGGCAGCGCCGCGCCGCGGTGCCGCGCCGCCAGCAGCAAGAGCAGCGTGAAGCCGATCTCGCGGATGCGCTCCTCGGCCCGGCGGGTCACCAGCGGCGCGCCCAGGCGCTCGAGCTCGACCAGCCGCGCCAGCGTCCGATCGAGCAGCTCGAGCTCGGCGGCGATCATCCGATCGAGCGCGGCGTCGGTGACCGGCAGATCGCGCAGCAGCGCCAGCGCGCGGTCGCGGCCGGCGCGCCGCCCGTAGGCGGCGGCCTCGACCAGCTCGCCGGCGACCGCGGCGCCCAGCTCGCGCAGCCCGTCCTCGGCGGCGTCGCGGACCTCGTCGTCGCGATCGCCGAGCGCGTGGACCAGCAGGCGGGCGTCGTCGGGCGCGAGCGCGTCGCCGGCGGCGAGCGCCGCCAGCAGCCGCAGCGCCGCCGCCGCCACCGGGGCCAGCGCCGGGACCCGCGCCGGATCGGGCCGGCGGTCGCCGTGGCGGCGGGCCAGCGCGATCAGATCGCCGCGCACCAGGATCCACTCGGCGCCGGCGCGCCCGGCGCCGCTGGCGACCAGCTCGGCGAGCGCCTCGATCGCGGCCGCGACGCGCGCGGCGTCGGCGTCGTCGGCGGCCGGACCCGGCGCAGCGCCTGCACCACCGGCGCGCCGCCTCGAGCGCAGGCGTCGCGGTGGCGGCGCCGCCGAGCGCGCGGATCAGCTCGACGCGGGCCTCGGCCAGCGCCAGCCGGCGCTCGTCGAGGCCGTCGTCGTCGAGCCTGTCGTCGATCATCGCCGCGACCTCGTCGCCGGCGCCGGCGGCGCAGGCCACCGCGATCCGCGCGCACCGCCCCAGCGCGTCCGACCGCGCCGCCAGGGTCCGCGAGCGCCGGCGGCGCCGCCCTGGTCGCGAGCAGGCCGGCGGCCGGACCGCGCGCGCCGCCGACGGATCGTCGGGCGTCGCCGCGGCCCAGTCGGCCAGCCGCGCCGCCAGCGCCGGCGCGCTGGCGCGATCGCGCTCGGCCACCGCGAGCACCGCCGCGATCAACGCCGGCCGCGCCGCGCGGTGGCGGGCCCGACCGCGGCCGCGACCAGCGCGCGCGCGCGCGTCGGTGCGCCCGGCGATCGTCAGCCGCGCCAGGATCTCGGCAGCGCGCCCCGGCGCGGCGCCGGCGAGCTGGCGCTCGAGCAGCGCCAGCGTCCGCGGATCGGCCAGGGCGCCGACGTCGTCGGGCTCGTCGCGCCGCGGCCGGCTGGCCAGCGCCGCCACCGCCAGCGCCGGCAGCCGCCGCCGCAGCCGCCACGCCGCGACCAGCCACGCCGCCGCGACCGCGAGCATGACGCCGCCGAGCGCGCGCGGCAGCCCCGCCATCGCCATCGCGATCAGCGCGCCACCGATCGCGCCGGCGCGCTTGGCGGTGCCGTCGACGAAGCCGCCGACGCGACCGCGCAGCTCGACCGGCACCAGCCCCAGCGTCAGCTTCTCGGCCGGCGTCTGGACCGCGGCGTCGAGCAGGCGGGCCTGGCCCTGGACCAGCACCGCGGCGACCAGCGCGCCGGACAGCTCGAAGCCGAGGGCGAACGCCGCCGCCACCGCCGGCGCCACCACCAGCGTCGCGGCGACGCCGCCGCGCGCCAGCAGCCGCGGCGCCACGAACAGCTGCGCCAGCAGGGTCAGCGCCTGGACCGCGCCGCGCACCGTGCCGAGGAACTGCGCCAGCTGGCGGTCGCCGCCGACCTCCGCCGCGGCCGCCGCGCCCAGCGTGTAGAACACCAGCGTCGCGAAGGCGCCGGCGATCGCGACCACGACCGCGAGGTTGCGGGCCAGCGCGCTGCGCCTCACCGCGTCGAGGCCGCCGCGCCAGCTGGCGCCGACGCCGCGCCACGGCCGCGCCACCGGCGGCGCCGCGCCGACCCGGCGCCCGACCTCGAGGCCGAGCGCCGCCGCGGTGGCGCCGGCGTACAGCGCAGCCGCGACGATCAGCACCGCGATCACGCCGAGCTGCGCGACCGGCACCACCGCGATCGCGCCGACCGCGGCGCCGACGCCCTGGGCCGCGACCAGCAGCGGGATCAGCCGGCGTGCCTGGCGGGCGTCGAGGCGCTCGGCGATCACGACCCAGAACGTGAGGTCGAGCGCCGCCTGCAGCTGCTTGACCGCGACCAGGCCGGCGACGCCCGCCGCCGCCGGCCACACCGCGGCCAGCCCGGCCAGCGCCGCCGCGCCGAGCCCGGCCGCCGCCGCCGCGGTGCCGCGCGAGCAGCCGCCGCCGATCGAGGCGGTCGGCGAGCCCGCCGATCACCGCGAGCACGACCGCGAGCAGCGCGCTCGACGCCGCCAGCGCGCCGCCGAGGTGGCGGGCGCCGACGTGGGCCAGGAACAGCGCGTCGGCGCCGGAGGCCGCCATCGCGCCGCCGGCGCCGCCGAGCGCCGCGACGACGGCCGCGCGCCCGATCAGGCGTCGTTCCTCGGGGCGCACCGCCCCCAGCCCGGTCATCGTCGCCGACTCTACCCGCGTTTCGGCGCCGCCACCGGGCGGGGCCGGGCAAAGCCCGCCGCGGCGCTACCGCGGTCGCGCGTCGCCGGCGTCGCGTCGGGCCAGACGCCCGACCTGGACCCGCGCCGGCCGCAGCAGCCGGCCGCCCATGCGATAGCCGGGCTCCCACTGGGCCACGACGGTGCCGTCACGCGCCGGATCGACGACGTCGCACAGCGCGACCGCCTCGTGGTCGCGCGGATCGAAGGCGGCGCCCACCGCGTCGAAGCGCTCGAGCCCGTAGCCGCGCAGCACGCCCTCGAGCTGGGCGCGGATGCGCTCGATGCCCTCGGTCGCCTCGCCGCTGGCGCTGCGATCGGCGCGGGCCCGATCGAGGCTGTCCAGCACCGGCAGCAGGTCACCGACCAGGCGCTCGCGGGTCTCGTCGAGGACCCGCGCCGCGTCCCGCTCGACCCGGCCGCGGGCGGCCTCGAGATCGGCGATCGCGGCGCGCAGCGCGGCGCGGTCGTCGCCGGTCGCGGGCCCGCCGGCGCCGGCTCCCGGCCGGGCCGCCTCGGGCACCACCTCCGGCGGCGCCGGCTCGGGCACCCGCTCGAGCGGGTCCCGGGGCTCGGGATCGCGGCCGGACGGCGCGGCGGCGGCGACCGGCCAGCGCCGCACCGGGCGGCGCCAGGCCAGCTCGTCGTCGTCGAGCCCGCTGAAGGGGAAGCGCGTCATGTCGGGCGCCAACGTAAGGCCGCCAACGGTCCTGGCAACCGCCCTCGTGGTCGCGGCGGCCCGGGCGGGCGCCCGACCCGCGCCGGATCGGGCCGATCCGGCTGCAATCGCCCTGGCGTGGCGGTGTCACGCTCGTAGAATCGAGCCATGTCCCGCCTCGCCGTCGGCCTCGCCCTGGTGATCGTGGGCGGCGGCGCCCTCGCGGTGGCCGCCCCCGGCGGCGACGCGCCCGGCGCCCGCCACGTCCTGCACGAGGATCTGCCGGCGCCCGCCGTCGACGACGACTCGCCGCTGGTCGGCCAGACGCCCGCCGCCGGGCAGAACCCGGCCGCGTTCACCGCCGGCGACAAGGTCCTGCCCGAGCCCGCGATGGGCCCGGCCAAAGACGGCGAGCCGGTGCTCGGCCGCTCCGGGTTCGCCGCCGATCGCGACACCGAGACCCGCCCCGACTACAACACCGGCGCCGACGGCACGCTGCACTACGTCAGCGTCTTCAACCCCGACGTCCTGCCGTTCAAGCGGATGAGCGCCCTCGATCGGGTGCGCGACGACTACATGCTGACGATCGCGTCGGCGACCACCGTCGAGCTGCCGGTCGGCGGCCACACCGATCCGTCGCGCGACCGCTTCTGGGGCTCGGTGATGGTCGAGCTGCAGCCGGGCCGCGACGTCGCGCTGCCCAGCGTCGCGCCCGACATGCGGATCCTGTCGTACGAGGCCGAGCCCCGGACCACGCTGACGTTCTCCAAGGACGGCGCCGACAACTTCTACGTCCGCTCCGACGAGTCGTCGGCGCAGGGCACCTACCGGGTCAACTTCCTGGTCGACGCCGACGCCGGCTACTTCGCGCCCCAGATCCCGGCCGCGGTCAGCGGCATGCGCCTGCGCGACATCGCCGACGCCGCCGACGACGCCGGGCTCGCCGTGCCGCTGCCGACCAACGTCGCGGCCGAGGCCCAGCGGTCGCTGCGCATCCTCGGGCTGTCGAGCGCGTCGTACTTCGGCGACGCCCTCAACAAGCTCGTCTACTACTTCCGCGGCTTCGAGGCCAAGCAGCTCGGCGATCTCACCGGCGACGTCTACCGCGACCTGTTCGACAACCAGGCCGGGGTGTGCCGCCACCGCTCGTTCGCGTTCCTGATCACCGCCGCCGCCGCCGGCATCCCGACCCGCTACGTCACCAACGAGGCCCACGCCTTCGTCGAGGTCTGGGTGCCGCGCCGCGGCTGGCAGCGCGTCGATCTCGGCGGCGCCGCGCTCCGCCTCGAGGTCACCGGCGCCGACGGCAAGACCCTGCACCGGCCGCGCGCCGAGGACCCGTTCGCCAAGCCGCCCGAGTACACCCAGAACTACACCCAGCTGCAGGGCGACGTCCGCGGCCTCAGCGCCTCGCAGCTCGCCGACAAGCGCAAGCCGCTCGGCGACGACGCCTCCGGCGACTACGGCCCGCTGGTCGACGGCAGCGACGACGGCGGCGACGGCAGCGGCGACGTCGACGACACCGGCGACGCGGTCGCGCCCGGCGACGACGGCAACCACCGGCCGCCCGATCCCAAGAAGCTGTCGCCGTCGGTGACCGTCACGATGGTCGACTCGGTCGGCTACCGCGGCGAGCCGATCCACGTCGAGGGCCGGGTCGACGACCCGCACGGCGCCATGGCCAACGTCCGGGTCGACGTCTTCGTGGCGCCGCCCGGCCAGGGCGGCAACCGCGCGGTGCTGATCGGCCGCGGCGCCACCGACGCCACCGGGCGCTTCGCGCTCGACGCCGACGTGCCCGCAGATCTGCAGCTGTGGACCTACGAGCTGTACGTGTCGACGCCGGAGACCGCGACGCACAACGCGGCGATCAGCGACTAGGGCGCCATCTCACGACTCGCTCCCCCTCCGCTCGGCGTGAGCGAAGCGTGCGGCGCGACCCGGTCGTGAGCTGCCGGCACGGGAAGACGCGGCTACAGCTCGATCGGGAACGGGATCGTCACGACGGTCGAGCCGCCCACCGCCGGGAAGCCGAGCTTGCGCGCGGCGCCGCGCACGCACGAGAGCAGCCCGGCCTCCTGCATGAACGACGGCGCATGGACCCGGGTCTTGGTCGCCTTGCCGTCGCCGCCGACCAGCAGCTTGACCGTGACCGTGCCGCTGTAGGGCGCGCCGCCGAGCGCCTGCTCGACGCACCGCTGCAGGCCGCCGCCGTTGCGATCCAGGGTCGCGCCGATCTCGCCGTCGTCGAGCGACCGCGCGTCCTCGCCGCCACCGCCGTTGAGATCGACCATCGCGGGCGGCAGCTGCACGGTGTCGCCCCGCCACACCATGCGCTTGTCGGCGTCGGACAGGACGATCGGCTGGTCGCCGGGGTCCGCGACCACCGCGCCGCCGCCGCCGCGCTTGCGGCGCGGCTTGCCCCGCTTCTTGCCCTTGGCGACCTTGGCCGGCCCGGCGTCGTCGGGCGCGGCGCCGGCGTCCAGCGCGGCCTCGGGATCGCCGCTCGACGACCAGGGGCGCTCGAGCGCGAGGTACATTGAGCCCGCGCCGAGCCCAAGGCCGATGGCGAGCCCCGACCAGAAACGCACCTCCACCTTGTACCACGGCGATCCACCGCTCGCGGTCGACGTGGCGCTCGCGTTCGTCTTCGCGGTCGCGACCTTCCTGTCGATCGCGATGGCGACCGGCGGCTCGCTGCCCGCGGTCGCCGCGGCGCAGCTGATCGGCCTGGGCGCGATGCCGATCCTCACCACCCGGGTCCGGCGCCGCCCGCTCGCCGACCTCGGCCTGATCGTGCCGCCGACGCGCGCGATCGCCGGCGCCGCGCTGATCGGGGTCGCGATCTGGTACGTCGACCTGCGCCTGGTCGCGCCGCTGTCCCGCTGGCTCGGCGATCACGGCGAGTCGACCCGCGAGCTGTCGACCCTGGTCACGACCACGCCGATCGCGACGATCGTGGTGCTGTCGGTGGTGCCCGGGCTGTGCGAGGAGCTGGCGTGCCGCGGCTTGCTCGGCCTGGGCCTGGCCGCCCGGCTCGGCGCCCCGCTGGCGATCGCCATCTCGGCCGCGGCGTTCGCGGCGCTCCACGTGTCGCTGGTGCGGGCGGCGCCGACCTTCCTGCTCGGCGTCATCCTGGGGATCGTCACGATCCGGTCGCGCAGCGTGGTCCCGGCCATGCTGGCCCACGCCCTCAACAACCTGATCGCCCTGTCCCTGGCCGCGGGCTACCTGCGGCCGCTGTGGACCGCCATCGAGGCCGGCCCGGACGTCGCCCTGGGGGTCGCGATCGGCCTGGTCACGGTCGGGATCGGGATCGCCTGGCGTCGTTCGTGAGGGTGCACACAGCACTTCCCCTTGTTGCGATCTTTGATACATTTCGCGCGTGAACGACCTCAAGCGCGTGCTCTGGTATCTCAAGAAGATCCCGTTGCTCACCGAGCTGGGGCCCGAGGGCATGGCGCGGCTCGCCGAGCGCGTCGAGCAGCGCGAGGTCCGGCGGCGCGAGGTCGTCTACATGAACGGCGACCCCGGCGAGCACCTGTTCTTCGTCAACGGCGGCCGGGTCAAGGTCTCGAAGGTGACGCGGGACGGCAAGTCGCTGACCCTCTACTACTGCGGCCCCTCCGAGGTCTTCGGAGAGTCGTGCCTGCTCGACGGCGGCGCCCGCACCGAGATGGCGGAGGCGGTCGAGAACGCGATGCTCACCCAGATCGAGCGCGGCGACTTCGAGCGCCTGCTCGCCACCCACGCCTCGCTCGGCGCCTCGATGACCAAGGTCATGGTGGCGCGGCGGCGCGAGCTCGAGACCAAGGTCGAGGGCCTGGTGTTCCGCGACGTCACCTCCAAGCTCGCCGAGCTGCTGTGCAAGCTCGGCAACGAGTACGGCGTCGACGACGCGCGCGGCACGCTGGTCGCGCTCAAGATCACCCATCAGGAGCTGGCCAACCTGATCGGCTCGACCCGCGAGACCGTGTCGCTGACCCTGTCGCAGTTCAAGAAGAAGAAGTTCATCTGCACCGAGGGGCGCAAGGTGATCATCAGCGACGCCGAGGGCCTGCGGGCCCTGTTCTAGGCGCGGGTCGTCACGGCGCGCGCCCCGCGCGCCGCGCGACGACGTCCAGCGCGAGGCGCAGCGCGGCCACGCAGCTCGCCGGCCGGACCCGGCCGGTGCCGGCGATGTCGTACGCGGTGCCATGGTCGGGCGAGGTCCGGACGATCGGCAGCCCCAGCGTCACGTTGACCGCGTCCTCGAAGTCGAGGCACTTCACCGGGATCAGCGCCTGGTCGTGGTACATCGCGACCAGCCCGTCCCAGCGCCCGGTCGCGGCGTCGCGGAACGCGGCGTCGGGCACCAGCGGCCCGCCCAGCGTCGCGGCGACGCCGTCGGCGGCGAGCGCCGCGGCGGCGGCCTCGACCGCGGGCCCGATGACCTCGAGCTCGTCGCGGCCGAGCAGCCCGCCCTCGCCGGCGTGCGGGTTGAGCCCGACCACGCCGACGCGGGGCGCCGCGATCCCGTGATCGCGGATCAGCGCGTCGGCGAACAACCGGGTCACCGCGACCAGGCCGTCGACGGTGAGCGCGCCGGGCACCGCCGCCAGCGGCACGTGCACCGTCGCCAGCACGACGCGCAGGCGCGGCCCGGCGAACATCATCGCGACCCGCGGCGCGCCCAGCCGCGCCGCCAGCATCTCGGTGTGGCCGGGGAAGTCGAAGCCGGCGCGCCGCGCCCAGGTCTTGGAGATCGGCGCCGTGACCAGCGCCGCGACCTCGCCGCGCCGCGCCGCGGCGACCGCGGCCTCGAGCCACGCGACCTGGGCCGCGCCGCCAGCCTCGGACGGCTGGCCCGGCGCCACCGGGGCCGGCAGCGCGCCCTCGATGGTGACCGCGGGCACGGCGACGCCCATCGCCGCGGCGCCCCGCGCCAGCACCTCCGGATCGCCGAACACCTTGATCCTGCGCAGGACCTGGGCCGGCTGCCCGGCCAGCGCCGCGGCCACGACCTCGGGGCCGACGCCCGCCGGATCGCCGAGGGTGACTGCCAGGGCTGGTTCGTCCGTCGAAGCGGTGCGGGTCACGCCCGACCGTACACCGGGCGACGACTGCTTGCCGACGACCACGACATGCCGCCATCCTGGATCATGGGCCTTCGCATCACGCTCGGCTGCCTGGTGACCGCCACGCTCGCGGCGTGCGGCGGCGCCGCTCCCGGCCTGGCCGGCGGCGACGTCCCGCTGGTCGCCGCGGCCGCGACGCCGGCGCCCACCGGCGGCGAGCTCGGCCTGCACCCGGGCGAGCGCATGACCTTCGAGGTCGCGCTCGCCGGCGTGCCGGTGGCCCAGGCCGCGCTCGCGGTCGGCGACATCGGCGACGTCGACGGCCGCCGCGCGATCGTCGTCAGCTCGTCGATGACCACCGCCGACGCCTTCCGCTGGGTCAAGGACGTCCGCGACGACCTGACCTCGACGATCGACTGCGACTCCGGCCTGCCGCTGACGATCCTCGCCGACGTCAAGTTCGGCGACAAGCTCTACCACGCCGACGGCACCTTCGACGCCAGCGCCGTCGAGCTGGTGTGGGACCGGCGCGACGGCGTCACCCGCCACACCCACTACGACTTCGGCGACGTGCCCGCCCACGACGCCCACTCGGCGATGGCGGCGATGCGGACCTGGGAGGGCGAGCCCGGCGAGGCCCGCACCGTCTACATCGTCGGCGGCCGCCGCATCTGGCAGACCCAGATGACCTGGGTCGGCCGCGAGACCATCGGCACCCGCCTCGGCAACCAGCCCGCGGTCCGCCTCGACGGCATCTCGGTGCGCGTCGATCCCCGGCTCCACGCCGAGGCCGGCAAGCCGCCGCGCACCTACTCGGTGTGGCTGTCCGACGACGGCGATCGCGCGCCGCTGCGGGTGGTCGCCAGCACCGAGCTCGGCGACGTCACGATCGAGCTGACCGGCTACGAGCGGCCGTAGCCGCGCGGCCGCGCCGCGGCCGGCTACCGGCCCTGGCCGGCGATCGTCGCCAGCGCCGCGTACAGCTTCTCGCCGACGTCGGCCTCGTCGCGGGCCAGCTCGGCGACGTCGCCGGCGCGCAGCACCAGCGCGCGGACGTCGCCGCGCGCCTGCCACTCGGCGGGCAGCGCGACGCCGGGGCCCGGATCGGTCAGCAGGGACTCCGGGTACAAGAGCGCGCCGGGCTCGCCGACGTGGACCCGGCCGTCGACGCGGCGCTCGACCTCGCCGGCGAGGATCACCCAGGCGACCCGGTCGGACAGGAACCGCGCCGGCACCGCCTCGCCGGCGTGGATGACGTGCTCGCTGGCGATGCGCAGGGCCCGGCGCCGGCGCGCCGCGGTCAGGCCGGCGAACAGCGCGCACCGCGCCACCGCCTCGTCGTCGGCGCGCCGCACCGACGGCGGCACCGGCTCGCCGCCGGCCTCGATCACCCGCACCACCACCGCGGTCGCGTTGTCGTGGCCGCCGCGCTCGACCGCGAGCTCGACCAGCCGCTGCGCCGCGCGCGCCGGGCTGGCCAGCGCGACGACGACCTGGCCGAGCTCGACGTCGTCGACGTACTCGGTGACGCCGTCGGAGCACAGCACGAAGCGATCGCCGTCGGCGAGCGGCACCGTGAACGTGCTGATCCGCGTCGGCTCGCCGATGCCGAGCGCGTTGGTGACGACGCCCTTCCAGCGGGTCGGCTCGCCGCGCCCGACGTCGACGCCGGCCTCCTCGAGCCGGGCCAGCAGCGTGTGGTCCTCGGTCAGCCGGCTCGCGACGCCGTCGCGGACCAGGTAGGCGCGCGAGTCGCCGGCGTGGGCGAACAGCGCCTCGCCCGCCACGAACAGCGCGCCGGTGAAGGTCGTGCCCATGCCGTGCTTGTCGTGGGCGCTGACCGACTCGTCGATGATCGCCTGGTTGGTGGCGACGACCGCGGCCTTGACCGCGGCCAGCAGGTTGCGGCGCGCCTGGGGCGTCCGGGTCCGCAGCCACATCAGCCGGGCGTGCTCGACCTCGGGGCCGGTCCACTTGTCGCGGACCAGCTGCACCGCCATGTTCGACGCGACCTCGCCGGCGGCGTGGCCGCCCATGCCGTCGCACACCACCGCGATGCCGGCCTCGCCGTCGACGAAGTGGGCGTCCTCGTTGTGCGGCCGCACCCGCCCGACGTGGGTCACGCCCGAGACCAGCATCGTGGGTGCGTCGCTCATCGTCGCGGCCATCGTCACAACCAGTTGCGGCGGAACCACTCCATCAGGCCCGCGGGGATGAGCACCATCGTCACCAGCACCAGCGCGAAGATGCCGGTCGAATGGTACGGCAGGTCGTCGAAGTTCTGGCCGAAGAAGCCGACGATGAACGACAGCGGCAGGAACACCGCGCTGACGATCGCCAGCCGCTTCATGACCTCGTTGGTGCGCTGGGCCTGGACCGCGCCGTGGGCGTCGACGATCGTCGACGCGACCTCGCGGGCGTCCTCGACCATCTCGGCGAGGCGGCCGACGTGATCGGCGGCGTCGCGGAAGTGCAGCACGGCGCGCGGCGACAGCCGCGGATCGTTGCGGCGGTGCAGGGTGCCGAGGGTGTCGCGCAGCGGCCGCAGCACCCGGCGGGCGCCGGTGATCGTGCGCTTGAGGCGGAGCACCTCGCCGAGATCGACGTCGCGGCTCTCGGCGATCTGGGCCAGCTCGATGTCGTCGAGCGACGCCGTGATCGCCGCGACCAGGGGCTCGGCGGCGCCGAGCATCGCGGCGACCGTGCGGTACAGCGCCCAGCTGGCGCCGCGGCCGAGCACGGTCGGGTCGGCGACGGCGGCGCGCCACACGTCGTCCTGCGCCGGCAGCGGATTGTCGTGCACCGTGACCAGGTAGCTGTCACCGAGGAAGGCGTGGATCTCGTGGATCTGGATCGCGACCTCGGGATCCGACGACGGCGTGAACGCGTGGATCACCGCGAACAGGTACTTGCCGTAGTCGTCGAGCTTGGACTGCAGGCCGTAGCGAGCGCAGTCGTCGATCGCGAGCGGGTCGAAGCCGAACCGGTCCTGCAGCAGCGTCAGCCCGGCCGGCTCGGGCGCGAGCAGGTCGATCCACCGGATCGTGCCCCGGGGCGGCGGCGCGACCCCCGCGTCGTCGTCGCGCTCGGCAGGCACGCCCTCGGTCGGGAGGTCGAGGACCCGGAACACCGGGTCATGATATCCCGCGGCGCTAGTCGTCCGCGCGATCGCTGCGCATCTTGTAGCCGACGTTGCGCACGGTCTCGATCAGGCCGCCGGCGTGGGCGCCGAGCTTGGCGCGGACCCGGCGGACGTGGATGTCGACGGTGCGGGTGCCGCCGGCGTACTGGTAGCCCCAGACCCGCTCGAGCAGCTGGTCGCGGGTGAAGACGCGGCCGCGGTGCTGGGCCAGGAAGCGCAGCAGCTCGAACTCCTGGTGGGTCAGCTCGAGCCGGCGACCGTGCAGGCGCGCCTCGTAGCCGGCGAGGTCGATCACCAGCTCCTCGACCTTGAGGACCTCCTCGGAGCCGAACGTCGCGCTGCGCCAGTCGAGCTGTCGCATGCGGGCGTACAGCTCGGCCGGCACCAGCGGGGTCAGGACGAAGTCGTCGAAGCCGGCCGAGACGTCGAGGGCCGGCAGCCGCGCCACCGGGATGACGCACAGGACCGCGCGATCGGCCAGGGGCCCGGCCTCGCGCAGCTTGCGCAGCGAGCGCAGCGCGCGCGGCACGTCGTTGCCGGCGTCGATCACGACGATCAGGCCCTTGTGGCGGGCCAGCCGCTCCTCGTCGAGATCGGCGAGATCGAAGCGGGCCAGGTCGACGCCGCAGCCGAGGTCGGCGAGCACCGTGGCGACAGAGTCTGGCTGATGCCGGGCGTTCTCGGGTTCCGCGGTGATGACGACGGCGCGCACGTGCCTCAATGGACCCCGAGTTGACCCACTGCGTCAAGCGAGGAGCGATCTGAGTCACCTTCGGTTCGACGCGGGAGTCTTCGTCGAGGACGACCCTGGCGCCACCTGGGCTGTTGCCAGGGTCGCCGCCTGTGTAAGAATCTTCTTCCAGATGGAAGAGTTCCATTGCTCGTTCTGCGGCAAGCAGCGACGCGAGGTGCGCAAGCTCATCAGCGGTCCGCGGGTGTTCATCTGCGACGAATGCGTGACGCTGTGCAACGACATCCTCGCCAAGGAAGAGGCCGCGGAGCGCCCGAAGTATCCGCCGCCCAAGGCGATCGTCGAGGAGCTCGACCGCTACGTCGTCGGGCAGGCGCAGGCCAAGCGCGCCATGTCGGTCGCCGTCTACAACCACTACAAGCGCATCGGCCTGCGCGGCAAGAACGCCGACGTCGAGATCCAGAAGGGCAACATCCTGCTCATCGGGCCCACCGGCTCGGGCAAGACGCTGCTGGCCCAGACGCTGGCCAAGAAGCTCGACGTCCCGTTCGCGATCGCCGACGCCACGACGCTGACCGAGGCCGGCTACGTCGGCGAGGACGTCGAGAGCGTCGTCAAGTCGCTGTACCGCGCCGCCGGCGGTGACGTCGAGAAGACCGCGCGCGGCATCATCTGCATCGACGAGATCGACAAGATCGCGCGCAAGGGCGGCATGCCGTCGCCGACCCGCGACGTCTCCGGCGAGGGCGTGCAGCAGGCGCTGCTGAAGATCCTCGAGGGCAAGCAGGCGACGATCACGCCCGACGGCGCGCGCAACCGGCCGCAGCAGGAGCTGATCCAGATCGACACGACCGACATCCTGTTCATCTGCTGCGGCGCCTTCAACGGCATCGAGGAGATGGTCCGGCGTCGCGTCGGCGATCGCGGCCTCGGCTTCGGCGCCCACATCGGCACCGCCGAGGACGACAAGGACGCGCTGCGCCGCGGCGCCCGCACCGAGGACCTGGTCAAGTTCGGCATGATCCCCGAGTTCATGGGGCGCCTGCCGGTGATCGTCTCGTGCGACGCGCTCGACGTCGACGCGCTGGCCGAGGTGCTGTGGCGGCCCAAGAACGCGCTGTCGCGCCAGTACCAGCGCCTGTTCGAGATGGAAGGGGTCAAGCTGACGTTCCGCGAGGAGGCGCTGCGCGCGATCGCCGAGGAGGCGGCGCGCCGCAACTCCGGCGCCCGCGGCCTGCGGGCGATCCTCGAGGAGGTCATGCTCGACGTGATGTACGAGATTCCCTCGCTGCAGGGCGTGAAGGAGTGCGTCGTCACCCGCGAGGTCGTCGAGAACCGCGGCCGCCCCGAGCTCGTGCTCGAGTCGAAGGCCGCGAGCTGACCGGCGACGCGCCGGCGCGTCACGTGGGGCACCACGCGGCGCGCCGAGGCCGCGCCGCCTCGACGACGCGCCGCGAGTCAGGCGGACCGGCCGATTGACCGTGGCGGCTCGCCGTCCGTAGACTGGTCCCATGCTCACGCCCGACCAGACCGATCAGCTGCGGGCGCACCTGGAGGCCGAGCTCAGCCGCCTGGTGGCCGCGGCGACCAGCGCCCTCGACTTCACGATGGACCGCGATCGCGACCGCATCGGCCGCGACTCGATGGACGACGCCACCGAGGAGGAGCTGTACTCGACCAAGCTCCGCCTCCACGACCGCGAGTCGCGCCTGGTCGGCAAGATCCGCGCGGCGATGAAGCGCCTCGCCGACGGCGCGATCGACGAGTGCGAGGAGTGCGCCGAGCCCATCGGCTTCAAGCGGCTGATGGCGCGGCCGGTGACCACGCTGTGCTTCGAGTGCAAGTCGGCGCGCGAGCAGGTCGAGGCCGAAGAGAGCAACGAGTAGCGGCCGGCGCGCCCGCGCGCCGAGCCTCCTCCGACGCGGCGACCCGCCGCTCGGTCCGGGCCCATCCGATCCCGCCGGGATCACGTCGGGTGGCAGCCTGGGGACGATGTAGGAGAAACCGGGTCCGGCCTTTTGCGACGCCGGCTTGGCCTCTGGTACAGTGATCCCTGCTCCGCGGCCATGCGCGACAGGTACACGATCACCGAGCGGCTCGATCAGGGCGGAATGGCCGAGGTCTTCCGCGGCGTCGCCGAGTCGATCCAGGGGTTCAAGAAGAACGTCGCGATCAAGCGCATCCTTCCGAGCCTCACCAAGAACCAGAAGTTCGTCTCGATGTTCTTGGACGAGGCGCGGCTGTCGCTGTACCTCCAGCACGCCAACATCGTCCAGGTCTTCGACATCTCGAAGACGCCGGACAACGCGTACTTCCTGGTCATGGAGTACGTCGATGGGTGCAACCTCAAGGCGCTCATCGAACGGCAGAAGCAGCGCAACAAGCGGATCGAGCCCGCGCACACGATCTACCTGATGATCGAGTGCTGCAAGGCGCTCAACTACGCTCACTTCCTCGACAACCCCGAGACCAACGAGCCGCTCAACATCGTCCACCGGGACATCTCGCCGCCCAACATCCTGCTGTCGAAGAACGGCGAGGTGAAGCTGGTCGACTTCGGGCTGGCCAAGGCCAACAGCCAGATCGAGTCGACCGACCCGGGCGTGGTCAAGGGCAAGTTCAGCTACCTGTCGCCGGAGGCCGCCAGCGGCATCGACGTCGACCACCGCGCCGACGTCTTCGCGGTGGGCATCATCCTGTGGGAGATGTTCACCGGCCGTCGCCTGTTCTTCGGCGACACCGACTACCAGACCGTCGAGCTGGTCCGCCAGGCGCGGGTGCCGTCGATCGCCGCGATCAACCCCGAGATCGAGCCCGAGCTCGAGGGCGTGGTCCGCAAGGCGCTGGCCCGCGACCCCGACGACCGCTACCAGAGCGCCGCCGACCTCGGCGACGCCCTCGCCCAGTTCCTGTTCTCGCGTCGGATGAAGGTGACCGCCCGCGACATCGCCGGGCTGGTCCGCGACACCCAGATGGAGCTCATGCGCAAGCGCAGCGCGGAGCCCAAGGAGTCGATCATCGACGCGCTCATCAACGACGAGGTCGCCAAGCTGACCTCGCTCGTGCCCGAGCACGAGGAGGGCGACGGCGAGGGCGGCGCCGGGTCGCAGAGCCTCGACCCCAAGGAGTTCATCGACACCGCCGGCTGGGTCTCG
Source organism: Kofleriaceae bacterium (assembly GCA_020633495.1). Taxonomy (GTDB): domain Bacteria; phylum Myxococcota_A; class Polyangia; order Haliangiales; family Haliangiaceae; genus WYBA01. The sequence continues at coordinate 34,594 of JACKDR010000012.1, forward strand.
GACTTCGGCATCGACGTGCCCAGCTCCGCGATCCCCCGCCCCGACGCGGCGAAGGCGGCGCCGCCGCGCAAGGACGGCGGCGGCGCCGCGCGTCCGGCCAAGAAGGACACGAGCCCGCGCCCGCCCGGCCGCGGCGTCGCGCCGCCGGCGGGGCACAACCCCGAGGACGGCCTGTCGGCGATGCTGGAGCCGGACAAGACCGGCCTGCACAAGAACACCGGCGGCAACGGCCTGCTGCTGGTGATCCTGCTGCTGCTCGTGGTCGGCGCCGGCGTCGGCGTCGGCATCTTCCTGTTCCGCTGAGCCGCGCCGCTTCCGGTTCCGGTTCCGGTTCCGGTTCCGGTTCCGTGCCCGTGCCCGTGCCCGTGCCCGTGCCTGTGCCCGATCCGGTCCCCTCCCCTCGCTCGCCGGCCGCGGCCTACAGCTTCGCGAGCAGCTTCTTGGCCTCGGGCGCCAGGTCGCTGGTCGGCACCCGCTGCAGGAAGGTCTCGAGCGCCTTGCGCGCCAGCTTCTTCTGCCGGGACTGCGCGGCGGCGGCGCCGAGCTCGAACCAGGCCTCGTCGGCGGCGGGATCGAGCCTGGTCACCTTCTCCCAGCTCGCGGCCGCGGCCTTGAACTGGCCGCGCTCGGAGTCGATCGTCCCCAGCAGGGCGTGGGCGTCGACGAGGTTGGGATCGAGCTGCAGCGCCTGCACCGCCAGCGGCCGCGCCTTGTCGGCGTCGCCGTCGTAGTAGGTCGTGCGCGCCAGCCAGTAGGTCGCCTCGGCGATCCACCGCGGCGCCGCCTTCTCGCGCTCGAGCTGGTCCTTGGCCTTGACGAAGGCCTCGCGGGCCTCGCCGAGGGCGTCGAAGTAGAGCCGGACCCGGCCGACCGCGAGCTGCATCTCGGGCCGGCCGGCGAACCGCTTCATGACGTCCTCGAGGACGCGGCGGGCGCTGGCGCCGTCGTCGGCGCCGAGGTGGGCGTCGATCAGCAAGAGCCGGGTCTCGCCGTCGCCGGGCTCGAGGCTGGCGGCGCGCTCGAGGGCCTCGATCGCGACCGGCAGCACCCGCTGGCGCAGGGCCAGGCGGCCGCGCTCGCGCTGGATCAGCCAGCGCGGCGCGTCGGGGGCGGCCTCGGCCTGCTCGAGCAGCGCCTTGGCGCCGTCGAGATCGCCGGTGAGGACGTGGACCCGCGCGGTCTCGACCAGGACCCGCCCGTCGGTGGGGGCGTCCGCGCGCAGCTTGTCCAGCGACTCGCGGGCGCCGGCCGCGTCGCCGGTGTCGATCGCCAGCTCGGCGGCCTCGAGCCGCGCCTCGGTGGTGCGCGGCGATCGCTCGATCGCCTTGGCGTAGGCGGCGCGCGCCGCCCGCGGGTTGCCGGCGTCGCGCTCGAGGCGCGCGGTCTCGAGCCAGGCCTCGCCGGCCAGCGGCGACGCGACGTCGTCCCGGGTCAGCGTCGCCAGCACGGTGCGCGCGCGATCGAGCTCGCCGACGCCGCGCAGCGCCGCCGCGTAGGTGATCGCCAGCGGCCCGGCGCCGTCCTCGCGGTAGTGGCGCTCGAGCAGCCCGACCGCGGCGCGGGCGTTGCCGGCGCGCAGGTCGACCTCGGCGCGCGCGACCAGCGCCGGCTCGAGATCCGGCGCCAGCGCCAGCGCGGCGTCGAGATCCGCGGTCGCGGGATCGACCTGCCCCTGGGCCAGGCGGGCGCGCCCGCGCAGGGCCAGCGCCTCGGGGCGGCCGGCCAGATCGCCGGCGGGCTCGAGCTCGACCAGGGCCCGGGCCGCGTCGCCGTCGGCGAGCGCGACCTCGGCGGCGGCGACGTGCACCGCGGCCGCCGCCGGCCACGCCTTGGTGGCGCGCTCGGCCTCGGCGCGCGCCGCCGCGACGTCGCCCAGCGCCAGCAGCACGTCGATCTCGGCGACCGCGAAGTCGCGGTCGACGACGTCGCCGCGCGCGCGCACGCTCGAGGCGCGCCGCGCCGCCGCGGCATCGCCGAGCATGACCTGGACCTCGGCCAGGGCCAGCGCCGCCCACGCGGCGCGGCTCGGCGACACGCCCAGCGCCTGCTCGTCGATGGGCCAGGCGCTCTCGGCGAGCAGGGCCTCCAGCGCGGCGACCGCGTCGCCGACCGCCTCAGGCTTGCCGCGCGCCGCGGCCAGGCGGGCCCGGCGACCACCGCCGCCGGGTGCCCCGGCACGTCGGCGAGCACCAGGTCGAGGGCGGCGCGCGCCGACGGCCAGTCGCGGGCGCCGGCCTGGGCGGCGGCGAGGCCGAGCAGGTACGCGGGGCGCGCGCCGGCGGCGCGGGCGCGATCGAAGGCGGCGATCGCGTCGGCCCAGCGCTCGCCGATCAGCGCAGCGCGCCCGGCCAGGTACGCGGCGGCGGCGCTGCCCGGCTCGGCCTCGGCGAGCGCGGCGGCCTCGGCGTCGACCTGGGCGCCGTCGCCGTCGAGCATCGCCAGGTAGGCGCGCGCGATCCGCGCCTCGGGCTCGCGCGACTCGCCGAGCGCGGCGACCGCGGCGCGCGCGACCTCGACGTCGTCGCCGAAGTCGGCGGCGAGCACCGCCTCGGCGTGGGCGAGCGCGGCGCGGTTGCGCGTCGTGCCCTGGGCGTCGACGATCCCGGCGAGGATGTCGCGGGCCTGGCGCCAGCCGCGCCAGGTGTCGGCGCGGGCCGCGGCGTCGGCCTGGCGGCGCGCGTCGGCGACCTGCCGGTCGAGGCGCATCGCCCGGATCCGGAAGCCACCGTAGACGCCGCCGCCGATCACGCCCAGCGCCAGCACCGCCGACAGGATCAGCTTGACCCGCGACCGCCGCGGCGGCCGCACCACGCGGCCCCCCGGATCGGTCGCGACCTTGCGGGTGCGCTCGGCGCGCGGCCGCAGGTCGTCGCCGGGCGCCGCGGCGCCCACCGAGGGATCGGCGCGGCGCGCGCCCTCGGCGTCGAGGAGGATGCCGGTCGACGGATCGGCGCGGCGCGGCTTGTCGGCCTCGACCGGCAGGCGGGCGTCGGGATCGAGGCCGAGGCCGGCCCGGATCATGCGCATGTCCTCGCCCGGCCGCGCCGGCCGCAGCGCGCCCCGGTTGCCGACGACCTCGGCGGGGCGGGCCTGCAGGGTCGGCGCCGGCCCGGTCGGCGCCGGCGCCCGCAGCGGGATCTCGGCGGCCGCGACCGAGGCGCCCGGCGGGCCGCCGCCGGGCAGCTCGCCGAGCAGGGCGTCGAGCACGCCGGTGGCGTCGTCCTCGGGGAACATCGCGCCCAGATCGGGCCCGGCGGAGCCGCGCCGCGACCCGGCGCGGGCGCCGGGCCGGCCGGCGACGGTCTCGCGGCTGCTGCCGCCGAGATCGATCGAGCGCGAGCCCGACGGATCGAGCAGCTCGTCGGCGTCGAGGACGTCGTCGTCGGCGACCTCGACCAGGTCGTCGTCGACCAGCACCGAGGTCCGGCCCGACGGCGACGGCGGATCGATGACGTCGCCGAGGTCGTCGTCGACCAGCTCGATGCCCGACTCCTCGGGATCGATCTCGACCGTGCCGGTGCGCTCGAACGGCGCGCTCGCGGCGCCGGGGATGGCGTCGACCTGGGTCGGGCGGGTGAAGCTCTGCGAGCCCGGGGCGCCGTGGTGCGGCAGCAGGCCGTCGCGGACGCCGCGGTGGGTCGGGTAGTGCTTGGTCTGGGGATCGCCGTCGGCGCCCGACGGCAGCCGGTTGCCGCCGCTGGCGATCGCCAGGTCGGTCTCGGCGACCAGCGCCGCGATGCTGGGATCGCCGGGTGCCAGGGCCCGGGCCTGCATCAGGACCTCGCGGGCGGCGTGGACGTCGCCCTTGCGCAGCAGCGCCTCGCCCTTGAGGCCGTGGGCGGCGGCGAGGTGGCTGTCGAGCTCGAGCGCGACGCGCATCTCGGCCAGCACCTCGTCGTAGCGACGCAGGGCGAGCAGGGCCTGGGCCAGGATCAGACGGGCGTCGATCGCGGTCGGCCTGCCGAGCAGGCCGAGGCGACAGACCTTGACCGCCTCCTGGTAGTTGCCCGCGGCGACCAGGGCTTGGCCCCGGTTGACGAAGTCGGTGGGCGGCACCTCGTCGCCGATGTTACCTCATCCCGCCCGCACCCGTGCCCGTGCCCACCCCCGTGCCCGTGCCCGTGCCCGTGCCCGTGCCCGTGCCCACCCCCGTGCCCGTGCCCGTGCCCGTGCCCGTCATACTCAGCGGTTCGCCGACGCGGTCCGCGCGTCGCTGACGTCGACCGTGTCCACCTCGCCCACCTCGCCCTCACGGACCTCGCCCCCGCCCGACTCGTCGGCGTCGTTCTGATCCTCCGACTCCGGCTCCGGCTCGGCCAGCCCGGGCATCTCCTCGCCGCGGACCCGGCGCTCGTCGACCATCAGCCAGGCCTTGCCGCTGCGCTGCCAGCGCTGCAGCGCCTGGGTGTGCTGGACCGTACCGACCGAGTCGAGGAACCAGCTGTACTTGATCTGGACCCGGGCCTGGTCCTCGGTCACCTGCTCGACCTTGACGACGTCCCACTCGCTGATGTGCAGGTCGTCGGCCAGCTCGTCGCGCTCGTCGACGAAGTCGGGGCGCTCGGCGGGCGGCACCCGCGACGCCGCGGCCGCGAAGCGGCCCCAGCGCACGCCGTCGTTGTAGGTCAGGACCGAGTCCATCAGCTCCTCGCCCCGCTTGGGCGCGGCGCCGCAGCCGGCGCCCAGCGCCGGCACGATCAGCGCCAGGCCGAGGCCCAGCGCCAGGGACGTCATCAGGCTCGCGCGCGCGGTCGTGCTCATGCGTCACCTCCGGTGCCGCGCTTCTTGCGCACGGCGATGATCGACTGCAGGTCGGCCTTGCCCAGCTCGCCGGTGACGACGAGGACGGCGAGGAAGGTCAGGCCGACCAGCGCGGCCTCGACCAGGGTCATCAGCGGGCTGCGGAACGGCACCACGTAGCCGACGCCCATCGCCACCGCGATCGCGGCGATGACCCGGACGATCGACAGGATCGGCAGGAACGCGCCGAGCCGGCGCCACACCACGTAGCCGGCGGCGGCGGCGCCCAGCACCATCGCCACGCCGGTGACGATCGCGGCGCCGAGCAGGACGTCGCGGCCGGGATCGAGGCGCGGGATGACGATCGCGTTGCCGGCCGCGGCCACCACCAGCGTGACGGCGGCGGTGAGGATCGCGGCGCGGGTGTGGCCGGCGCCGTTGAGGATCGTGCCGCAGATCGCGAACAGCGAGAACGCGACGTTGCCCAGGGCCAGCGCGATCAGCGCCGGGCCGCCGATCTTGGCGTAGTCGATGGCGTACGGGATGTCGAGCAGCGGCACCGGGTTGGCCGCCATCACCACCGCCAGCGCGGTCGCGAAGATCAAGGAGTACCGCATCGTGACGTGGACGTAGCGGCGGGTCGTGTCCTGGTCGTCCTCGAAGGTCGACCGCGACACCAGCGGGAAGATCACGAACGTCGCGGCGATGATGGCCTGGTACGACAGCCGGGCCAGGTTCTGGACCGCGCGGTAGTAGGCGACCTGGACGTCGGCCATCTGCGACGCGTCGACGTGGAAGCCCGAGACCTTGCGCGCCCACGGCAGCAGGCGGTCGAGGTCGAGCTGCAGCTGGGCGCCGTGCTGGTGGTACCACTCGGTGGTCAGCCGCTTGAGCAGCAGCTGGTCGACGAACATGATCAGGTTCATCAGGACCAGGTAGATCGCGACGCCGGCGAAGAACTTGATCATCGGCGCCACCGGCATCGGCTCGCCCTCGCGGGCCTCGGCGCCGGGCAGGCCGACGACGACCACCGAGATCGTGAGGATCAGCCCGACCGCGGCGACCCAGCCGCCGACCGCGCCGTACAGGCCGAGCCCGGCCATCGCCAGGCCGAGGATGCCGAGCACCCGCAACGTCGCGAACGTGACGTCGAGGCCGGCCTGCTTGTGGAACTCGCGGCGGCCGTTGGCGGTGCCGACGAAGACCGCGTAGAACGAGTAGCCGCCGACGATGCAGCCGGCCAGCATCAGCGGGCCGGTCTTGGAGGTGTCGTGCAGCAGCCACGCCACCAGCGGCGCCGACGCGATGAACAGCAGCGCCACCGGCAGGCCGACGAACAGGTGCATGCGCAGGCCGGCGCGCTGGACCATGCGCGCGGTCTCGGGGCGCTGCGCCGTGAAGCGCGACACCGCCTGGATCGAGCCGGTGACCAGGACGTTGTTGATCGGCGACACCACCGACGACACCACCGCGTAGGCGCCGAACACCGTGCGCGCCAGGATCGCGGGCAGCCGGAACTCGATGATCGCGCCCGCGATCATGAAGTAGAACTTCGCGAACGCGATGTAGAGGACGCCGCGGCCGGCGCCGCCGCCTTCGGACTTGCTCACGCAGGACTCCCCAGAGGGGTCATAGCCCCGCGTAACACGTCGGGATCACGAGGGGCAACTTCCCGGGGCGACCGTGCGCAGGGGCGGCGCCCAGGCGGCCACCCGGGGGCCGGGGCAGCCAGGACGGACGACGACAGACCCGTGACCGTTGAGTCACGCTCGCGCCCGGGGCCAACATGCCCGGCGATGAGGACGTCCCGCCTGCTGCTCCCTGCCCTGCTCGGCGGCCTCGCCCTGGGCGCCGCCGATCGCCCGGCCCGCGCCGACTGGCCGGCGCCGGCCGGGGCCGACCTGTCGGACCCCAGCACCTGGCCCAGCGATCCCGGCTACGGCGGCCAGTGGAACCTGTGGAGCTTCATGCCCGCGGCCAACCTCGACACCGTGTCGGCGTACGAGGCCTCGGTCGGCTCGGGCTTCCACGCCGACGTCGCCTGGCAGACCACGATCGGCGATCCCGCGGTCGTGATCGCGGTGCTCGACTCGGGCATCCGGTGGGACCAGGACGACCTGGTCAACAAGTTCTACTTGAACCGCGGCGAGCTGCCGGTGCCGGCCGCGGCGTGCGGCACCGCCGCCGGCGCCGACCTCCACGACGTCAACGGCGACGGCCTGTTCAACGTCCAGGACTACACCACCGCCACCGGCCACGCCCAGCCCACCGCCGCGACCATCTGCGACCCCCGGGTCACCGACGTCAACGGCAACGGCCTGCTCGACCCCCAGGACCTGATCCGGACCTTCTCCGACGGCGTCGACGACGACGGCAACGGCTGGACCGACGACATCAGCGGCTGGGACGCCTACCACGACGACAACGACCCCGCCGACGACACCGACTACGGCCACGGCACCGGCGAGGCCAAGGACTCCGCCGCCGAGACCGACAACGGCCGCGGCGACGCCGGGGTGTGCCCGCGCTGCCTGGTCATGATGGTGCGCGCCGGCGACTCGTTCGTCGTCGACGCCAACGACTTCGCGACCGGGGTGGTGTTCGCGGTCGACAGCGGCGCCGCGGTCATCCAGGAGGCCCTCGGCGCGATCGACGGCACGCCCGGCATGCACGCCGCGATCGAGTACGCGTGGCGGCGCGACGTCACCGTCGTGGCGTCGGCCGCCGACGAGGACAGCTTCCACGCCAACCTGCCCGGCACCGTCGACCACACGATCTACGTCCACGCCACCACCTACGACACCAGCCGCCGCGACGACGCCACCACCTTCATGGCGTTCAACAACTGCACCAACTACGGCCCCCAGCTGCTGCTGTCGACGCCGGGCACCGGGTGCTCGTCGGAGGCCACCGGCAAGACCGCGGGCATGGTCGGGCTGATCCTGTCGGCGGCGATCGAGGCCGGCCTCGATCCGCTCGACCCCGCGACCGATCCGTTCGGCAGCAAGCGGCTGCGCCCCGAGGAGATCAAGCAGCTGCTCGTGACGACGGTCGACGACATCTACGACCCCGCCGACGCCACCAACCCCGACCGCTACGTCACCTACCCGGGCTGGGAGCAGCGGTTCGGCTACGGCCGCACCAACGTCGGCAACGCGGTCGAGGCGGTCGCCGCCGGCGCGATCCCGCCCGTGGTCGACGTCCAGGAGCCCGACTGGTTCGACGTCGTCGATCCCGCGGTGACCCCGACGGTGTCGATCCGCGGCGAGGTGTCGTACCGCGACGACCTCTACGACGGCTACGACTACGTCGTCGAGTGGGCGCCCGGGGTCGAGCCGCTGCCGGCGGCGTGGACCGAGCTGGCGGCGGGCACCGACGAGACCGCGGCGATCGACGGCGAGCTGGCGCGGCTCGACGTCGCCGCGCTGACGATCGACAACCCGCGCCTGCCCGAGCCCGACGTCGACGTCGACCGCTACCTGGTGACGGTGCGGGTCCGGGTCACGCTCCACGCCCCTGGCCAGCCGTGGGACGGCACCCGCGGCGAGATCCGGCGCGCCTTCCACGTCCGCCACGACCCCAACCTGTTGCCCGGCTTCCCGCTGGCGCTCGAGGGCTCCGGCGAGGGCTCGGCCAAGGTCACCGACCTCGACGGCGACGGCGCGATGGAGATCGTCTACGCCGACACCGGCGGCGCGGTCCACGCGATCGGCGCCGGCGGCGTCGAGCTGCCGGGCTGGCCGGTCCACACCGACGTCCAGCCGGCGTGGCGCGACGGCGTCGCCGGCAACCACCGCGACACCGCGGCGGTCGCCGACGGCGCGATCGATCCCGACCTGTGGCGGACGATGGTGCTGCAGGGCCCGGGCGTCGGCGATCTCGACGGCCCGGGCCCGGGCGGCCGCCAGGTCGTGGTCGCGACCTACGACGGCTACGTCTACGCCTGGGACGCCGACGGCGGCCTCGCCGCCGGCTTCCCGGTCGAGCTCGACCGCAGCTTCGCCGCCACCACCGATCCGCAGGCGGTCGTCGACTCCGGCGTCTTCGGCTCGCCGGTGCTCGAGGATCTCGACGGCGACGGCACCCTCGAGATCGTCGTCGGCGCGATGGACGCCCACGTCTACGCCTGGCACCACGACGGCACCCCGGTCGCCGGCTGGCCGGTGCTGCTCCAGGACGGCGACCAGCGGACTCGCATCGTCCAGACCCCGTCGATCGGCGACATCGACGGCGACGGCGCGCCCGAGATCGTCGTCGGCACCAACGAGGACTACAACGGCCTCGGCAAGCTCTACGCGCTCGAGGCCGACGGCAGCCGGGTCGCGGGCTGGCCGATCGCGCTGCCGACCCAGTCGGTGCTGCCGGTGGTCGGCACCGGCCTGCCCAACAACACCGCGCTGGCCGACGTCGACGGCGACGGCGTCGTCGACGTCGCCGCGTGCGGCATCGTCGCGGTCCCCGAGGTCGTCCGCGGCGACGGCTCGGTGGTCGGGATCATGTCGAACTCGCCGTTCGGCGAGGACACCAGCTCGGACGACATCCCGGCCCTGGTCGCGATCGCCAACGGCAGCTTCGGCGACCTCGACGGCGACGGCACCTGGGACCTGATGTGGGGCGGCGCCGGCTTCGGCTTCGCCGAGGCGTTCGCCGGCGCCGGCCGCCGGGTCGACTTCGACCACCAGCTCAACGCGTGGAGCGGCCAGACCTTCACCTACCTGCCCGGGTTCCCGCGCCGCGTCGATGACCACCAGTTCTTCATGAACCCGGCGGTCGCCGATCTCGACGGCGACGGCCTGCCCGAGGTCATCAACGGCTCCGGCGGCTACTACGTCCACGCCTGGAACTACCGGGGCGAGGAGCCCGCCGGCTGGCCCAAGTTCACCGGCGGCTGGATCATCTCGTCGCCGGCGGTCGGCGACGTCGACGGCGACGGCCAGCTCGACGTCGTGGTCGCGACCCGCGCCGGCACGCTGTGGGCCTGGCGGACCACCGGGTCGGTCGACGGCAAGGTCCACTGGGCCAGCTTTCACCACGACGATCGCAACACCGGCAACGTCGACACGCCGATCGGCTTCGGCAGCTTCGGCGGCGACGGCGACGGCGACGGCGACGGCGGCTGCTGCGACGCCGGCGGCCGCACCACCGCCGCGACCTGGGCGCTCGGCCTGGGGATCGTCGCGGTCGCGCTCGGCCGGCGGCGCCGCCGCCGCGCGTAGCCCCGCGCGGCCCCGCGCTACGGTCGCCGCCGTGCCGTCGCCGCCGCCTCGCCTCGCGCTGCTCGTCACCACCGGCGCGGTCGCCGTCGCCGCCGCCGGCCGGCCCGCGCGCGCCGACGACGACGCCGAGCGCCGGGCCCGCCGCGCCAAGGTGATGGTGGCGACCGCCGCGACCGGCGCGATCACGATCGACGGCCACCTCGACGAGCCGGCGTGGACCGCCGCGGCCTGGGTGTCCGACTTCGCCCAGAAGGAGCCGTTCCAGGACGCGGCGCCGACCGAGGCCACCGAGGTCGCGATCGTCTTCGACGACGACGCGCTCTACGTCGCCGCCCGCATGCACAAGGTCGCGATCGACGGCCTCGAGCGGCCGCTGACCCGGCGCGACGACACCTCGGGCGCCGAGCGCATCATCGTGTCGATCGATCCGGCGCGGTCGCAGCGCATCGCCTACAGCTTCGCGGTCACCGCCGCCGGGGTCCGCGCCGACTGGATCCACACCGACGACAGCGAGTACACGCGCGACGCGTCGTGGAACCCGGTGTGGCGGGCCGAGGTCGCGGTCGGCGACGCGGGCTGGACCGCCGAGATGCGGATCCCGATGGCGCAGCTGCGGTTCCCCGACGACGACGCCCCGGTGTGGGGCATCAACCTCAACCGCTTCGTGCCGGCGACCCGCGAGGACGACTTCTGGGTGGTCGTGCCCAAGGACCGGACCGGCTGGGCGTCGTACTTCGGCGAGCTGCGCGGCCTGCCGCCGCGCCACCACCGGCTCCGCCTCGAGCTGCTGCCGTTCGTGTCGGCCGGCCTGGCGGTGCGCGGCGCCGGGCGCTTCGAGCCCGGCGACCCGTTCGCCGACCTGCGCGAGCCGCGGCTCGACGCCGGCCTCGACCTCAAGCTCGGGCTCGGGCCCGGGCTCACCCTCGACGCCACCTTCAACCCCGACTTCGGCCAGGTCGAGGCCGATCCGGCGGTCGTCAACCTCGACGCCTTCGAGGTCACGTTCCCCGAGCAGCGGCCGTTCTTCGTCGAGGGCGCCCAGATCTTCGGCTCGAACCCGCGCCGCTACTTCTACAGCCGGCGCATCGGCGCGCCGCCGACGCTGGCACCCGAGGCCGAGTGGGTCGACGGCGCCGACGCCGCGCGGATCCTGGGCGCCGCCAAGCTGACCGGCCAGCTGGCGCCGCGCACCAACGTCGGCGCGCTGGTCGCGATCACCGATCACGTCGAGGTCGCCACCGCGGGCGCCGGCGGCGGCGCCCCGGTCGAGATCGCGCCGCGCGCCGCGTGGGGGGTCGCCCGCGTCGAGCACGAGCTGGCCAACCACGGCCTCGCCGGCGCGATCGCCAGCGCGGGGGCGCGCGACGCCGGCGCGCCGCTGGTCGCCGCCAGCCTGCCCGACGGCGCCGTCGCCGGCGGCGCCGATCTGCGGCTGCGCCCGCGCGGCGGCGCCTACGAGCTGTTCGCCGCCGCCGGCGGCAGCGCGGTCACCGGCAGCGCCGCCGCGATCACCGCGCTGCAGACCTCGAGCGCGCGCTACTTCCAGCGCCCCGACGCCGGCCACGTCGCGCTCGACGCCGCCGCGACCCGCATGCTGGGCTGGCACGCCGACCTCGCCGCCAGCCGGCGCTCGGGGCCGTGGCGGTGGAGCCTGCAGGCCGGCGCCGAGTCGCCCGGCCTCGAGCTCAACGACCTCGGCGTGCTGCAGTCCGCCGACGATCTGGATCTGTTCGCCCAGGTGTCACGGGTCGAGACCGCGCCGGGCCGCTGGCTCCACGGCTGGAGCGTGCGGCTCTCGGATCAGGAGGGCTGGAACTTCGGCGGCGTCCGCAAGCCGGCGCACGACGTCCTCTACGCCGACGTCACCCTGCCCGGCTTCGACCGGATCTCGGGCGGCGTGATCGTCCAGCGCCCGGGCCTGTCCGACGACGCCACCCGCGGCGGCCCGCTCAAGGGTCAGGGCTGGGCGGTCCGCGTCGAGGGCGCGTACAACGACGACGGCGCCGGCGCGATCTCGTTCGGCGCCGCCGGCGGCGTCCAGCGCGCCGAGACCGACGCCACCGGCGGCGACGCCAGCGCCAAGCTGCTGTGGCGGGTCGTCGACCGCTTCCGCCTGCAGCTGACCCCGCGCGTCCGCGCCGCCACCACCGGCGCCCAGTACGTCACCGCGATCGACGGCGCCGGCGGCGACGCCACGTTCGGCACCCGCTACGTGTTCGCGACCCTCGAGCAGCGCGAGGTCTCGACCCAGCTCCGCGCCCAGCTCGCCCTCGGCCCCGACCTCACGATCGACGGCTACGTCGAGCCGTTCGCGTCCAGCGGCCGCTACGTCGGCTTCGGCGAGCTGCCGGCGCCGCGGGCCCGGACCCTGCGCCGCTACCTCGACGACGGCGCCCGGGTCAGCCGCGGCGGCGGCACCGTGACCGTCACCGACGGCGGCGACGTCTTCGGCTTCGACGACCCCGACTTCACGTACACGTCGCTGCGCTCGACCGTCGTGCTGCGCTGGGAGGTCCGCCCCGGCAGCGTCCTGTTCGCGGTGTGGCAGCAGGATCGCTCGCGCGCCGACGCCCGCGCCCGCGGCCTCGCCGCCGACGTCCTCGGCGACGTCTTCGTCGCGCCGGGCGCCCACGTCGTCGCGCTCAAGTTCGCGTACTGGCTGGCGCCGTAGCTGCCCTGGCTCGGGGCGGTCACTCGTAGAGGAAGATGCGGTCCTCGGCGGCGCTGTGGCACTGGCCGGCGTTGCAGTCGCCGTCCTGGGACAGGCTCACCATCCGGCGGTCGTTCGGGCACTGGCTGGCGCGGACGTACAGCGGCGGCGACAGCGGCTCGGAGGTCCAGAAGTTGCCGTTCTGCGCGGTCGGGATCCGCACTTCCTTGCCGTCGCCGTCGATCACGACGATGGTCGCGCCCGGCACGGTCAGGCCGTTCTTCTTGATGTCGTAGACGGTGCCGGCCACGGTGAACGCCGGGCCGCCGCTGTTGCGGTGGCAGCCCGAGGTCAGGCACGCCTGGCCCTCGTTGTGGTGGCCGTCGCCGGCCGGCGCGGTCTCGGGCACGCAGATGAAGGTGCCGCCGTCGTCGAGCGTCAGCGGGCCGTCGTTGATGCTGCCCGGATCGCAGCCCAGGGCGCACCACGCCAGGGCTACCGTGCACAGGACCCCGGCGAAGAGCCCTCGAGACGACATCGCCCCGACTGTATCAGAATCCCGCTACGGCGATGCGGGCTTCGTCACGAGCAGGTGCGGGTGCTTCTCGTTGTCGACGTAGCCGTAGCGGAACGGCAGGCGGCGCCTGGGGTTCTTGGCCCACAGCTCGACGAAGTCCGCGGAATGGCGGGTCGAAGCCGCGCCCGGCAGGAACGCGCCGGTGAAGGTGCCGTAGGTCTCCTGGACCATCCCGGCCTTCTTGGCGAACGCCGGCGGGATCCCGGTCGAGTCCGACAGCATCCACGCCAGGTGGGTGAGCATGTAGTCGCGGATGTCCTTGAAGGCGTCGCTCCACAGGAGGTAGCTGGCACCCTTGGTCAGCATCGTGACCTTGCCCTTGGCCTCGAGGTGCCGGAGCAGCTCGGGGTGCTTGCCGAGGTAGTCGTCGGACAGATTCCAGCCGAGGTGGCGGTGGACCCGGACCACCCCGGGCGGATCGTCGAGCTTGCGGTAGCGGATCTCGACGTGGGCGAACGCCTCGGAGAAGTTGGGCGACGTCCACGAGCTCTTGCGCTTGCTGGCGCCGGCCTTCCGGGCCGCGGCCGCGGCCTCGTCGGCCTCGATCGCGTCGATCTCGGCCTGCTCGAGGTAGTGGATCGCCCCGTCGGGCTCGAGCCGGAAGTAGCGCATGCCGACCGGCTCGTAGCCGCCGGCGGCCAGGCCCATCAGGAAGGACGACACCTGGGCCGGCAGGTCGTTGTCCTGGGACGCCGACAGGTTGTCGCTGGTGTTGGAGCCGACCTGGAGCAGGCCGCCGATCTCGACCCGCAGCGCCGACAGGCTGTCGTCGAGGCGCTGCTTGTCGAGCGACGTGATGCGCCGCGGATCGCCGGCGAGCTCGAGCGAGATCGTCGTGATCTCGGTGGCGTCGGGGAACGCGACCAGCGCCGAGATCAGGTCGCCGCCGCCGAACGGGTAGACCACGACGTCGGGCGCGTCGTCGGGGACCAGCGTGGCGAAGAAGTCGTGGCCGCCGACGAAGTAGCGCTGGCGGAACGCCTCGGCCTGCTCGCGGATGCGCTTGCAGTGGCGCTCGACCACGCCGGCGTCGACGTTCGGCGGCAGCGGCGCGTCGTTGCCGCAGGCCGCGATCCTGAACAGCAGCTTGGCCTCGGCCGTGAAATCGGCGCCGGCCAGCGCGCGCGGGCGTGGGCGCGGCGTCGACCGCGGGCGCGGCGGCCGCGGCGGCGTCGGCCGGCGGCGTCCCGGAGGGGCCGCCCCGGTCGCGGGACGGCTCGGTGACGTTCGGCTCGGCCTTGGCGCCGCCGCCGTCGCCCTTGCACGCGGTGACGGCCAGCGGGACGGACAGCAGCGCCACCAGCGCGACGGGTGACGAGGATCGGATCATGGTGCTTCCTTGGGACGCCCGGGACGGGGCGGTCATTCCGCGACGGCGCCGCTCAGGTCTGGACGCCGTCGTACATGCCGTCGAGCGTGGCGGCGTACTTCTTCTCGACCGCCTTGCGCTTGACCTTGAGGCTGGGGGTCAGCTCGCCGGCCTCGATCGACAGGTCCTGGGGTAGCACGGCGAACTTCTTGATGGTCTCGTAGCGGGCCAGGGTCGCGTTGACCTGATCGACGTAGCCCTGCAGCAGGGCCCGGACCTCCGGCGACGCCGCCAGATCGGCGTAGCTCTTGCCGCCCTGGCCGTGATCGGCGGCCCACTTGGCGATGGCCTCTTCGTCGACGGTGAGCAGCGCGGTGCAGTAGTTGCGGCGATCGCCGTGGACGATGGCCTGGCTGAGGAACGGGCAGCTGGCCTTGAGCTTGCCCTCGATGTGCTGCGGCGCGACGTACTTGCCGCCCGAGGTCTTGATCAGGTCCTTCTTGCGATCGGTGATGCGCAAGAAGCCCCGGGCGTCGACCTCGCCGATGTCGCCGGTGCGCAGCCAGCCGTCGTGCAGGACCTCGGCGGTCTGCTCGGGCAGGTTGTGGTAGCCGCGCATGACGCCGGGGCTCTTGATCAGGATCTCGCCGTCCTCGGGCGCGATCCGGACCTCGGTGCCGGGCAGCGGGAAGCCCACCGAGCCGAACCGGAACCTGCTCAGCCGGTTGACGAAGCTGGCCGCGCTGGTCTCGGTCAGGCCGTAGCCCTCGAGGATGAGGATGTCGCAGGCGTGGAAGAACTCGGCGATCTCGCGCGACAGCGGCGCCGACCCCGAGATGAAGAACCGCAGCCGGCCGCCGAAGCGCGCCTGCAGCTTGGCGAACACCAGCCGCTCGGCGACCGCCAGCTCGGCGCGCAGCACCGGGCCGAGGTCGCGGCCCTCCTGGCGCGCCTTCGACGCCCGCCGCCCCACCGCGACCGCCCACTGGAAGATCTTCCACTTCAGGCCGCCGCCCTCCTTGGCGCCCTGCACCACCTTGGCGTGGACCTTCTCGAAGATGCGCGGCGCCGCGGCCATCATCGTCGGCCGCACGATCGCGAGGTTGTCGATCAGCTTGGGGATGCGACCGTCGACCGCGACCAGGTGGCCGTTGGCGATCTGGCCCGCCATCAGGACCTTGCCGAACGAGTGCGACAGCGGCAGCCACAGGTACTCGACGTCATCGATGACGTAGAGCCGCAGCGACATCATCGCGTCGGCCTCGTAGGCCCAGCACTCGTGCAGCAGCTCGACGCCCTTGGGCGTGCCGGTGGTGCCCGAGGTGTAGATCAAGGTCGCCAGCTCGCTGCCCTTGATCGTGTCGATCACGCGGGTCACGGCGTCGGGGCTGGTCGACAGGTGGAGGCGGCCCAGGGCCTCGAGCTCGTCGAGCGTGATCACCCAGTCGCCGTCGGCGCCGGCGTCGGTGATGCCGTCGATCAGGATCACCTTGTGGAGCGCCGGCAGCCGGTGCTTCTCGGCGCGCAGCTTGTCGAGCTGCTGGTGATCCTCGACGAAGCAGATCCGGCTGTCGGAGTCGCCGAGGATGAACGAGGTCTCCTCGGGGGTGCTCGACGGGTACACCGTCGTGGTGGCGCCGCCCGCGCACAGGATGCCGAGGTCGCACAGGATCCAGTCGACCCGGGTCGCGCACAGGATGCCGACCCGCTGCTCGCGCTCGAGGCCGAGGGTCAACAGGCCCGCGGCGATGGCGTCGACCCGCTGGCCGGCCTGGGCCCACGTGATGGTCCGCCAGCCGCCGCCCTCGGGGAACCGGTAGGCGGGACGATCCGGCGTCTGGCTGACGCGACGACGCAGCAACGCCGGCACCGACGACGCGGTGCGCTGGAGCGGCTCTGGAGCGGTGCATTCGGCCACGGGAACCTCCTCGAAGAGCGCGCATCTTGCCCTCCGACGACACCTCACGCAACCGGCGCGGTGCGTCACGGGCGCCGTGCGACGCCGGGTCACGGCGCCGGCGCCGACCGCCCCGACGGCGTCGCCCGGCGGCGGACCGGCCGGGCGCCATGCGATGCTCGCGCCGTGAGCGACGCCGCGCGATGGCTCGACGAGCTGGCCGCCCTGTGGCGGCGCGCGAGCGCGCCGCCGCCCGGGCCTGGTTCGCCGAGGCGCGCCGCGGCACCACGCTGGCCGCCGGGTCGCGCGCGGCCTCGCCCTCGCCGGGCTCGGCGTCGACGAGGTCGGGCCGGCGCCAGGCGACCGGGTGCGGCTGTGGCTGTCGCCCGACGATCCGGCGGTCGACCTCGACGACCTGCGCCTGGGGCCGGGCGATCCGGTGCGGCTGTGGAGCGCGGCCGCCGAGGCGCCCGGGGACGTGCCCGGCCACGGTCACGGCCACGGCGACGTCGACGATCCCGCCGCGCTGCGCGGCGTCCTGGCGCGCCGCGACGGCCGCCGCCTGGTGGTGATCGTCGACGGCGATCCGCCGGACCACGCGCTCGGCGGCCCGTGGAACCTCGACGCCGAGGCGCCCGAGGCGACCTTCGATCGCGGCGATCGCGCGATCGCGCGGGTCGCGGCGGCGCGCGGCGGCAGCGACCTGGCCCGGCTGCGCGACGTCCTCGCCGGCGCCCGCGTGCCGCACCGCGGCCCGCCGGTGCCGCTCGCGATCGTCGACCGCGGCCTCGACGACGTCCAGCAGGCGGCGGTCGCCGCCGCGCTCGAGACCTCGGAGGTCGCGCTGATCCACGGCCCGCCCGGCACCGGCAAGACCCGGACCCTCGTCGAGGTGGTCCGCCAGCTGGTCGCGCGCGGCGAGCGGGTGCTGTGCGCCGCCGCGTCCAACGCCGCGGTCGACAACCTCGGCGAGCGCCTGGTCGCCGCCGGCGTGCCGCTGGTGAGGCTCGGCCACCCGGCCCGCGTCGCGCCCGCGCTCGACGACCACACCCTCGACGCCCGGATCGCCGCCGACGACGGCTCGACGCTGGCGCGGCGCTGGGCCGACGAGGCCCGATCGCTGCGGCTGCGCGCCGCCGCCCGCGCCGGCCGCGGCGCGCCCGCGACGAGACCCGCGCGCTGTACGCCGAGGCCCGCGAGCTGGCGCGCGACGCCCGCGCCGAGCTGGCCCGGGTCGAGGCCCACGTCCTGGCCCGCGCCCGCGTCGTCCTCACCACCTGCACCGGCGCCGACCACCCGGCGCTCGCCGACGTCGCCTTCGACACCGTCGTCCTCGACGAGGCCACCCAGTCGCCCGACCCGCTGAGCCTGGTCGCGCTGGCGCGGGCGCCGCGCGCGGTGCTGGCCGGCGATCCGCGGCAGCTGCCGCCGACGGTGATCGACGTCGACGCCGCGCGCGCCGGCCTGGGCACGACCGTGTTCGAGCGCCTGCAGGACGCCGGCGCCGCGCCCGCGGTCATGCTGATCCAGCAGCACCGCATGCACGCCGACATCATGCGGTTCCCGTCGCGCTCGATGTACGACGGCAAGCTGGTCGCGGCGCCCGCGGTCGCGGCCTGGACCCTCGCCGATCTCGACGTCGCCCCCGATCCGCTGCGGCCCGGCGCGCTGTGGCTGATCGACACCGCCGGCACCGACTGGACCGAGGAGCGCGCGATCAGCGCCGACGACCCGGGCGTCGTCGATCCCAGCACCCGCAACCCCGGCCACGCCGAGCGGGTCGCGGCCGAGGTCCGGCGCCTGTTGTCGCGCGGCGTCGCCCCCGAGGACGTCGCGGTGATCGCGGCGTACGACGCCCAGGTCCGGCTGCTGCGCGAGCGCCTGGCCGCCGAGCGCGCCGCCGGGCTCGAGGTCGGCACCGTCGACGGCTTCCAGGGCCGCGAGAAGGAGGTGATCGTCGTCGACCTGGTGCGCGCCAACGACCGCGGCGAGATCGGGTTCCTCGGCGACACCCGGCGCATGAACGTCGCGCTGACCCGGGCCCGGCGCTTCCTGCTGGTGGTCGGCGACTCGGCGACCCTGGGCAACCACGCCTACTACGCCGCGTTCCTCGAGGCGATCGACGAGCTCGACGCCCACGGCAGCGCCTGGTCCGACGACGCCCCGCCCCTGTGAAAGCGGCGGTTTCGCCGCTGTTGGACGACGGTCAACAGGGTATCCTTGCCGCCATGCAGATCCCCGCCGCGCCCAAGGTCATCATCCGCAGCTGCCGCGAGTACGACCCCGAGAAGATCCGGCGGATCCTGCGCGAGGGGCTCGAGGAGCTGGGGCTGCGCCCGTTCGGCCGCACCCTGGTCAAGCCCAACCTGGTCGCCGCCGGCGACATGTTCCCGCACGCGTTCACCCGCCCCGAGTTCGGCGAGGGCATGCTGCGCGCGCTCAAGGACGTCGGCTCGGGCTCGATGAGCGAGCTGGCGGCGGGCGAGCGCTGCGGCATCACGGTGCCGACCCGGCTGGCGTTCCGCGAGTCGGGGTGGGACGACGTCATCGCCAAGGTCGGCGGCGTCAAGCGCTACTGCTTCGAGGAGAGCGAGCAGGTCGAGATCCCGCTGCGCCACGAGGGCCGCCTGCGCGACTACCTGTTCACCCCCGAGCCGGTGGCGCGCGCCGACTTCTTCGTCAACGCGCCCAAGTTCAAGGCCCACCCGTGGACGACGGTGACGTTCTCGATCAAGGCGTACATCGGGATCCAGGACGACCGCCACCGCCTGATCGATCACGACCACAAGCTCAACGAGAAGATCGGCGACCTGCAGTTCATCGTCCAGCCCCAGTTCATCGCGATCGACGCGATCACCGCCGGCGAGGGCCGGATGCTGACGCCGACGCCGTTCGATCTCGGGCTGATCATCATGGGCAACAGCCAGGTCGCGTTCGACAGCGTGTGCTGCCGGATCATCGGCCTCGACCCGCGGACCGTCGAGCACATCCGGATCGCCGAGGACTACGGCTTCGGCACCTCCGACGCCGACAAGATCGAGATCACCGGCGACGTCACCCTCGCGGAGGCGCAGCAGCGCGCCAAGGGCTTCCGGGTCGGGCTGATCCGGGTCGAGAAGTACTTCGAGGGCACCCACATCACCGCCTACGCCGGGCCGCCGCCGGAGCCCGAGCACTCGGACTACTGCTGGGGCGGCTGCCCCGGCGCGATCGAGGAGGCGATCGAGATCCTGCGGGTCTACGACGCCCAGACCGACGCCAAGCTGCCGCACATGCACGTCGTCTTCGGCAACTACGACGGCCCGATCCCGGCCAAGCCCGGCGAGAAGGTGATCTTCATCGGCGACTGCGCCCAGTGGAAGGGCGAGCTGGCCGGCAAGCCGGTGCAGATCCGGTCGATCTATCGCGACCGCGAGCACCTCGACCCGCACACGATCCGCCACGAGGACATCTTCAAGAAGATGGCCGTGACGACCAAGCAGATCGTCGACAACCGGGCCGAGCCGGCGGTCCGCCTCGAGGGCTGCCCGGTGTCGGTCGCCGAGCAGGTGCTGGCGCTGGTGTCGCTGGGCGGGCTCAAGAACCCGTACACCGACCGCCGCAACATCGGGCAGTTCCTGCGCGGCTACCTGGGCTGGCGGGGCCGGGTCGCGCTCAACCGGCTGCAGCGCAAGCGCTACCAGCAGAACGGCGCGTTCGGGCGCCGCGGCGAGGCCGCACCCCAGCTCAAGGCCGCGAAGACCGCGACCTGACCGCGGCCGGCCGTGGCGGCCCACGGCGACGACGACCGGCGAATCCCAGTGCCGCATCGCGCGACCGCGGTGCATACTGGAAGGCATGGAGGATCGCGATCCCGAACTGCCGGTCGCGGTGTTGAAGCCGAGGCACCTCGGCGGTCGCCTCGCCGGGCTGCGCGGCGCCCTGCGCCGGTGGCTGCGGGGGCGCGTCGCCCGGCTCGGCAAGCGCGAGCTGGCCTTCATCCTCACCGGCGTGGTCTTCGGCGGCATGCTGCTGACCATGGGCTACGTCGCCGATCAGGCCGGCCACGCCGCCGACGGCATCGACCAGGCCGTGTACTGCAGCCATCGCGACGACCTCGACGCCCTCGGGCTGCCCGCGGCGCACCCGGCGGCGAGCGGGCCGCAGCTCGAGGCGTTCGCCCACCCGCTGGTCGACGCCGCCCACGATCCGTGGGCGACGCCGCGCCCCGCCGACGCCGACGCCGACGCCGACGCCGACGCCGCGCCCAACCTGGGCCGGGTCCTGGTCTACATCGACGCGATCACGCCGTAGCGACCGCCGCCTGCCCTGCCGTGCCCGGTGCGATCCACCACCTCGACTGCGGGACGATGTGCCCGCGCGCCGGCAAACTGGTGGGCGGCGCGTCGTGGCTGGCGCCCGGCACGCTGGTCTGCCACGTCCTGGTGATCGAGACCGCGCGCGACGGCCTCGTGCTGGTCGACACCGGCTTCGGCACCCGGGACGTCGCCGATCCGACCCGGGTGCCGGCGGCGTTCCGCGCCCTGACCCGCCCGGTGCTCGACCCGGCGCAGTGCGCCGCGGCGCAGCTGCCGCGCCTCGGCTACGCGGTCGAAGACGTCCGCCACGTCGTCGTGACCCACCTCGACCTCGACCACGCCGGCGGCCTCGGCGACTTCCCCGCCGCCACCGTGCACGTCCACCGCGACGAGCACGCCGCCGCGCTGCACCCCGGCACCCTCGCCGAGCGCGCCCGCTACCTGCAGCGCCAGTGGGGCCACGCGCCGCGGTGGGCGACCTACGCGCCGCGCGACGGCGAGCGCTGGCAGGGGCTGCCGGCGGTGCGCGAGCTCGACGGCGTCGCCGACGAGATCCTGCTGGTGCCCCTGCCCGGCCACAGCCGCGGCCACAGCGGCGTCGCGGTGCGCCGCTCCGCCGGCTGGCTGCTGCACGCCGGCGACGCGATCTTCTCGGCCGCCGAGCTGCGCCCGGGCACGCGGGTGCCGCTGGGCCTGCGCGCGATCGCGCGCGTCGACCAGCACGACGGCCGCGCCCGCCAGGCCTCGGTGCGGGCGCTGCAGCGGCTGCCGGTCGACGTCACGGTCGTGTGCAGCCACGACCCGGCGCACCTGCCGGCGTCGCGGTGACCGCGGCCGCGGGTCGCGGTCGCGCGCGCTACTCGCAGGCGACGGTCGTCACCGCGAGCTCGCCGGCGACCGCGGCGATCGTCGCCGGCGCGTGGCAGGTGACGCCGGTCGCGGTCACCGTCACGGTCAGGTCGCCGTCGCCGGGCGGCACGTTGGGGAACAGCAGGTAGGCGCCGCCCGCGGTGGTCGCGCCGGCCTGGAAGACGTTGTCGACGTCGCGGTGGAAGCCGGCGCCGGCACCCTCGATCGCGACGGTGACGTCGTCGAGCTGGGCGCCGTCGGGCGCGTGGCGGACCTCGATCAGCACCAACGTCGTGGTGTCGTCGTAGGCGGCGCCGAGGTCGGTGAACTGGCTGGCGATGCGCGCGGTCTTGAGGCCCTTCATCGTGTACGGCACGCGGTAGGCGTCGGCGTCGACGGTGAAGCGCGCCGGCAGGTACGGCGCGTCCTGCTGCACGTAGGTCACCTGCGAGGTGCCGGTGGCGGGCAGGCACAGCACGCTGCGCCCGTTGGGCGCGGTGGTCGCGGTGTTGCCCGGGTCGGCGACCTCGGTGACGGTGGCGCCGAACACGCCGAGGAAGCTCTGCGAGGTCGAGTCCCAGTCCTCGTAGCCGCCGGTGAAGTAGAGGTCGGCGCCGCACGGCCGCGGGTCGGCGTCGACCATGACGTCGGGGACCGCGCCGTCGATCGTCGCGGCGTCGGGCGCGGCGGGGCCGTCGTCGCCACAGCCGGCGGCGCCGAGCCCGCCGGCCACCGCGGTCGCGATCGCGATCCACCGCCAGGTGCGTGCGTGCATGTCCGGACGCTACCAGAGCGGCAGCGCGCCGAGGAGGTCCGGCGCGGTCGCGGGGCCCTCGATCAGGGTGACCCACGCCACGCCGTGGTCGCCGGTGACCTCGACGTCGACGTCGGTGCGACGCGCCGCCGCAGGCGTGCCGACCCGCTCGAGCGTCGGCACCTCGAGCAGGCAGCGCGGCGCGGCGCCGGCGACGCACAGGATCGCGTGGCCGATCGCCGGGCGCGCCTTGCCGGCGCCGTCGTGGCCGACCAGCTCGACGTCGACGTGGATCAGCGGATCGCCGGCCGGCCCGCGGGTCACGGTCCAGTCGGTGATCGTCAGCTCGGCGTCGTCGGCGTCGAGGCGCGCCAGCGTCGCGACCTTGCCCTTGGCCGGCTGCGCCACCAGGAACGTCGCGGTCGCGGCGCGCGACACCACGGTCACCGCCCACGCCGCGCCGCCGTGGCGGTGGCTGGCGACGCACCGGGGCGGCCCCTCGATGCCCATCGCGGTGGCCAGGCAGCCGCACAGCTGGGTCGCCGGCAGCGGCCCGGCGCACGGCGGCGCGGGCGGCGGCGGCGGCGCGCGCCGCGGCGCCAGCTTGGCCAGCCGGGTCGAGAACTGGGCGCGATCGTCGAGGCGCAGCGCCTGCTCGTAGGCGTCGCGGGCAGCGTCGAGATCGCCGCGTAGCTCGGCGGCGCGGCCGAGGTGGTAGTACGCGGTGGCGCGCCGGGTCGCCGGCAGATCGTCGTGGGTGAGGACCTCGGTGGCCGCGGCGGTGGCGCGGCGGCCGTCGCCGGCGACCACCGCGGTGAACGCGAGCTCCTCGAGGACGGCCTCGTCGCCGCTGGGCGCCGCCTGGACCAGGGCGTCGATCGACGCCTTCCACCGCAGCTTCTCCGACAGCGCTCGCGCGGCCCGCAGGCGCTCGGCGGGATCGAGGGCGCCGCCGGCGTCGAGGCCGTCGCCGGCGTCGAGCGCGGCCTCGGCGGTCGCCCCCGCCGGCGCGTCCGCCGCGTCGTCGCCGACCACGGTCACCGCGGCGGCGTCACGGGCCGGCGTCGGCGCGGTCGACGAGCCGCACGCGGCCAGGCCGACGAGCAGAAGCGCGGGCACCCTTCGAGGCACCCGCGCATCATACCGAACTCGCCGTCGTCGTCGCGGCCGCGGCCGGCCGTGCGACGCGATCGATCGAGCGCTACGGCTTGGACTTGCCGCCGTCGCCGGTGCCGCCCGCGACCTTGGCGGCGTCGCCGCCGCTGCCCGGCTGGGTGGCGTCGGGCAGGTGCAGCTCGGACAGCATGTCCTGGAACCGCACCTTGGCCAGCATCAGCTTCTCCTCGGTGTCGACGACCTCGATCGTCGACTTCTGGACCCGGTTGGAGATGTCTTTCATCTTGGCCTCGAGGTGCTTGAGCAGGTCGCCCCCCTGCTTGACCGCCTTGAGCGTGACGATCTGCGCGGTCAGCTCGTCCATGCGGACGCGGTACTCGGCGAGCCGGCGGCGCAGGCTGTCCATCTTCTCGCGGCCGTCGGCCATCTCCTTGTGGATGCCGAGCAGCTCCTTGAGCTGGGCGCTGAGCTCGGGGCCGGGATCGGCGCTCTGGACGAAGATCTCCATCATCTGCATCGTGGTGTCGGCGTTGAGATCCAGGGTCCGCGTCATCGGCGTCGCCTCCGAGATCTCGATGACCTTGGTCTCGCCCTTGGCCAGGTCGACCTCGAACAGGTGGGCGTCGGCGATGCGCTCGAAGGTCTCGGGCGCGTCGATCAGCGTCCAGCCCTTGGCGACGGTGTGGCGGACGTAGACCTTGGTGGGCTCGCGCAGCCGGCTGGTGATGGTCAGCCGGGTCTTCTTGATGTGCTGGACCTCGGCGGTGAGGACGCCGCGCGACAGCGTGACCAGGCGGGCGACCCGGTTCTCGGTGTCGTCCTCGCGCTCGACGACGATCTGGCGGTCGAGCGCGAACGGGATGACGACGTTGGCGTGCGGCGGGATCGGCTCGGTCAGGCCCTCGCCGATCATCTGGTTGGGCTTGCGGCAGCCCTTGGCGTCCGGGTTCTTGGCGCAACGCGGATCCCGGGCCGCGGCGTCGGCCTCGCTCTCGTCCTCGCCGGCGCCGTAGACCGTCACCGGCCCGGCCTCGAGGGTGTAGCCGGTCGGGTTCTCGAGCCGGACCGCGCGGAACGCGTAGCGATCGTTGCCGCGCACGCTCTCGGCGTCGTAGAGGTACGCGACCTCGCCGGTGGCCTCGGCGCGCAGCATCGACGCCATCACGCTCGAGCCGCCCTTGACGGTGATCGGGTGATCGGAGACGAAGTGGCTCTCGCCGACCGGCGGCGCGTCGGCCTCGGCCTCGGCGGGGTTGCCGGCGGCGGCGTCCATGGGCTCGGCGACGACGCGGGCGCCGGCGGCCTGGCCGGGGACGACGCCGCGGTTGACGACCTTGACCTGCGCCGGCGGCACGCCGTTGTCGATGAGCTGGTTGCGGACCAGGTTGGCGCGGTCCATCGAGCGCTGGTCGGCGTCGGGCTCGCTGGGATCGGCGTAGCCCTCGATCACGATGTTCTGGCCGTTCTGGCGCAGCTGCTCGGCGAGCTGGCGGACCTTGGCGTCGCCCTCGCTGGCGCGGGTGTCGCGCGGCACCGGCGGCGGCGCCGCGGGCGCGCCGACGACGATGCGGTTGTCGGCGGGCTTGTCGGCCTTGGCGACCTTCTTGGTCTTGGCCTTGTGGCCGCGAGCGCGGGTGCCGCCGCTGTCGCCGCCCGACGAGCCGGCCGCGGTCGTGACGACCTCCTCGTAGGCGCGGTCGTAGTCGTCGTCGGCGGCGGTCGCGCCGCCGTAGCTGGCGCCGGCGTCGATCGTCGGCGGGCTGGCCGCGGCCGGATCGACGTAGTCGGGGTGGCCGGCGGGGCGCCGGATCTCGGAGTCGTCGAGGTTGGCGACCACCGCCTCGCCCTGGCCGCCGACCACCTGCTGGTAGGTCGACTGCGCCATCGGCGGCGCGACCGCGAACGAGTCCTGCGCGGCCAGGGTCTGGCGCTGCACGTTCTTGACCGTCCACAGGTCGTAGTGGAACGACATCGCCGAGCTCGAGCCGACGCCGAGGACGACGTCCTTCCAGTCCTCCCCCGAGGTGTTGTCGACGATCGCCACCGCCTGCAGCATGACCTTGCCGTGCTTGCCGACGACGAGCCGGTAGCTGGGCTTCCACGCCGGCGACTCGGTGACGTAGGTCAGCACGACCTCGGCGTCGGGGCTGTCGACGTCGACGGTCATCTCGACGACCGAGCCGTAGTCGCCCTGGTCGCGCGGCAGCACCGCGGTCAGCGCCTCGCCGGTGGTGGCGTCGACCACGGTCAGCGACTTCAGGAAGTCGTCGACGCGCTCGCGCGGCACGACGACCGTCAGCTTGCCGCCCTTGACGAAGGCGTGGCGCTCGTAGAACGCGACGCCGTTGCGGTAGACGACGACGCGGCCGAGGGCGACGTCGTCGACGCGGACGAAGCTCTTGTGGGTGGCGCCGCAGCCGATGGTGGCGGCGACGGCCGAGGCGAACAGGACGCTGGCTAGGGCTCTTCTCATGACTCCTCCGGACAGACCCCGGCCAGGGTTGCGCACCAGGAGCTGCCCGGCCCGGCCACAGACGGCCCGGCAGCCACCCCGCTGCGTCGGCGGGTCCAGTCGATGGGTCCCGTAGACGCGCCGGCCGCGGGTTCGGTCTACGGGACGCCAAAGAAGCCGCAACCGGCGGTGTCGCGGGGTGTCGGCGGCCGCCTCGCGCTCAGCCGCGCTTGCGTTCTTCCAGCTCTTCCAGGGTCTTGGGCCAGTTGTCCTTGAGCAGGCGGGACAGGCCGCGGTCGGCCAGCAGCCGCCCCGCGGTCTGGCAGGTCGCGCAGTAGTTGGCCTCGTTGTCGGCGTAGCGGATGCGCTGGACCTTGGCCCCGCACACCGGGCACGGCTGGCCGTACTTGCCATGGACCGCCATCTCGGGGCGGAACGCGGTGACCTGATCGGGGAAGCCGTCGCCGACCTCGGCCCGCAGCCGGTCGATCCACTCGGTCAGCACCTCGATCGCGGCGCGGTGCAGCCGCGCCAGGTCGTCGTCGCCCAGGACCCGGGTCTGGCGGAACGGCGACATCCGGGCCCGGTGCAGGATCTCGTCCGAGTAGGCGTTGCCGACGCCGTCGATCACGGTGGGATCGGTGAGCGCGCGCTTGATCGTGTGGTTCTCGGCGCGCAGCGCGGCGATGACCTCGGCGGTGGTCGCGGTCAAGAGGTCGACGCCGCCGCGGGCGAAGTCGGCGAGCGCGGCGCCGCCGCGGACCAGGTACAGCGACGCCCGCTTCTTGGGGCTGGCCTCGGTGAACAGCAGCGTGCCGTGGGCGAAATCGAAGCCGGCGAGGCCCACCTTCTTGGGCACCGGCGCGCCCGCCTTCTTCCAGCGCAGCCGCCCCGCGATCATCAGGTGGATCACCAGGTGGAGATCACCCTCGAGCGACAGCACCAGGCGCTTGCCGATGCGGCCGACGCCGACGACGGCGCGGCCGTGGGCGTCGGTCAGCGGCGGGTCGACCGAGCGCAGCAGGAACGGGCTGGCCAGCCGGACCCGCTCGAGCGTCCGCCCGGCGGTGAACGCGCGCAGGCGCTCGACGTAGATCGTGATGTCGGGCAGCTCGGGCAACGCCCGAGCATACCCGCGGCGCGGCGGCGCGCGCGCCGCGGCCGGCGGCGGGGCCGCGCGCGCCGGCTGGCTACGGCAGGTAGACGCGGCCGGCGCCGCCGCTGGCGCTGTGACAGCCGCTGCTGTTGCAGTCGCCGTTGGACACCGACGCCGACATCTCGGCGGCGGCCGGGCACTGGCTCGCCATCACCCGCACCGGCAGCGCCAGGTTCTGGGTGGTGAAGAAGTTGCCGTTGGTCTTGGTGACGAGATCGACGGTGGTGCCGTTGGCGTCGACGACGGTGATCGTCGCGCCGGCGACGGTGGCGCCGCCGGCCGCGGTCGCGTACAGCGTGCCGGCGATCGTGTAGTCCGGGCCGGCGTTGCCGGCGTGGCACGCGATGCACGCCTGGCCGGCGTTGTGGTGGCCACCGCCGGGGTTGGCGACCGCGTCGCGGCAGTCGAGCTGGCTGGAGCCGGCGTCGGGCGCCGCGGGATCGGCGTCGGGCGCCGTGGGATCGGCGTCGGGGCCGGCGGCCGCGGCGTCGGGGCGGTCGCCCCCGGGACCGTTGACGCTGCCGACGTCACAGGCGGAGAGGGTGGTGGCGGTGAGGATCGAGAGCAGCGCGAGGGGGGCGCGCAGGTTCATGGGGGACTCCTTCTTCCGGCCCAGGCTCTCTTCGCAACTCTCGTGCCCGGCGGGCGGGACCGCCTCGCGATCTCGGCGCCGGTATGGTCCCGGGGACTTGGCGCCGCCGCCGCACGCGGCGGCGGCCCGATGGGAGCCGCTGTACGCCCAGCGCACGCGCGGGTGTGCAACCCGGTGCACAGGTGGGCGCCGCCGGCGCCGCTCAGGAGCGCGGCGGGCGCCGGCGGAAGATCAGGACCTTGAGGTAGTCGGCCTGGGGGAAGCGCACCGGGTGATCGACCTCGGGGGTCAGCTCCCGCTCGAGCTCGAAGTGGCCGCCCAGCGCGTTGCCCACGGTTTTGCGGAACTCGTTGCGGGTCACGCGCGAGGTGCAGCAGCACGCGATCAGGAGGCCGCGCTCGCCGACGTGACGCTGCGCGGTCCGGTACAGCTTCTTGTACGCGCCCAGGACCCGCGGCACCTGGTCCTTGCTCGACGTCATGTTCGGCGGATCGACGATGACGACGTCGAAGCGCTCGGCGCGATCGAGCGCGGGCAGCCACTCGAAGACGTCGGCCTCGATCCAGCGGTGGCGATCGGCGACGGCGGCGTGGTGGGCCTCGCCGAACACGAGCGCGTCCTCCGAGGCGTCGACGTGCCAGATCTCGCGGGCGCCGGCGTGCTCGCAGGCGCGACCCAGGCCGCCGGTGTAGCTGAACAGGTCGAGCACGCGCTGGCCGGCCAGCGAGCGCGCGGCGAGGTCGCGGCGCAGGCCGCGCAGATCGAGGAAGGTGCCGCTCTTCTGGCCGGTGCTCGGGTTGGCCGCCAGCGTCAGCGGGCCCTCGCGGAACCCGACGACCTCGGGCAGCGGGCCGGCGCCGCGCAGCAGGCGCACCGCGGCGCCGGCGCCGCGGCCGCGCCGCGGCGGCTTCTCGATCACGGTGGCGAGGCCGAGGCGCTCGGCGACGCGGCCGGCGGCCCAGCGGCCCAGCGCGCGAGTGCCGGGCACGTAGGTCTGGACCACCGCGACGCCGGCGAAGACGTCGATCACGACGCCGGGGACGCCGTCGTTCTCGCCGTGCAGGACGCGCACCGCGTCGGTCTCGGCGCGCAGCCCGGCGCGCCGCTCGATCGCGGCGTCGAGCGCGGCGCCCAGCGACGCCGCGGTCGGTCGCTCGGGGCCGCGGCTGATCACCCGGATCGCGACCGCGCCCTCGGCCTGGTAGATGCCGTGGCCGACGATCTGGTTGAGGCCGTCGTACAGGGCCAGCCACTGGCCGTCGGCGAGCGCGGCGGCGGCGGTCGACAGCTGGTCGCGGAAGATCCACGGGTGGTCGGCCGTGATCAGCGCGATCGCGTGCTTGTTGAGCTGGTAGCGCTGCGGGGTCCGCAGCGCGCGGCGCGGGGCGGTCACGCGTCATGCCTCCCGGCGCCGCGGCCGCGATCGTCGCGGTCGCCGTCGCCGTCCCAGCCGATGGCCTCGGCGGCGCGCTGGACGAAGCCGGGGTCGATGACCAGCGGGCGATCGAGCGCGACCAGATCGCAGCGGCCGGCGGCGATCAGCGCGTCGATGTCGGCGGTCAGCGCCGGCACGCCCTCGATCACGGTGGCGATGCCGAGCTGGTTGCGGATGCGATCGCCGAGCGGCGCGCAGCCGGGCCGCCCGGCGGCGGCGGTGGCGGTGCTGGCGTCGAGCACCGGCGCGACCCAGATCAGCTCGACGCCGCGCGCCTGCAGCGCGGCCGCGACCTCGACCAGGGCGTCGCGATCGGCGCCGGTCGCGGCGGCGCCGTCGACGACGCGGACGCCGAGCGGCCGGCCGGCCGGCCAGGCGTCGCGCACCCGGCCCAGGGCGTCGCCGAGGCGGGCGTGATCGCCGGCGGCGAGCCAGGCGCCCAGGGCGCCGACGCCGAGCTGGACGACCAGCGCGTCGAAGCCGACGAACGCGGCGCGCCGCGCGGCCTCGGCGAGGTCGTCGCCGACGCGGGCCGGATCGGCGGGGCCGTGGGCGCCGAGCATCGCGGCGATCCGGGGCGGCGCCGCGGCGCCGGCGCCGGCGGCGTGGACGAAGTCGACGACCCGGCGCCAGGCCACGGTCTGATCGTCGGTGACGATGCCGGGCGCGCGCGCCGGGGCGCCGGCGTCGCCGGCGACGATCGTCTCGGTCGCCAGCAGCGCGACGCCACCGGAGGCGCGCGAGCCGAGGAACACCAGGTGGGCGTCGCCGACGACGCCGCCGTCGGCGGCGCCCAGCGTCCACGGCGCCAGCGCGATCCGGTTGGCGCAGCGCAGCCCGGCGATCGTCGCCGGCACGAACACCGGCGGCGGCGGCGGCTCGGCGGTGATCCCGGCCGAGCGGGCGATCAGCTGCTCGACCGCGTGGGCCAGCGGCGGATCGCGGCGCAGCGCGCTGGCGTGGCTGACCTTGAGGCTGCGGGTCATCAGGCTGTAGGTCAGCTGCACCGGCGGCAGCTTCATGTAGCGCTCGGTGCCCTCGAACCACTCGAGGCTGGCCTGGGCCGCGGCCTGCAGCGCCTCGACCTCGGGGCGCCGGCGCATCTCGTAGCTGGCCAGCGCGGCCTCGACGTCGGGCTCGGCGACCAGCGCGTCGCGCAGCGCGATGCAGTCCTCCATCGCCAGCTTGGTGCCCGAGCCGATCGAGAAGTGCGCGGTGTGGGCGGCGTCGCCGACCAGCACGACGTTGTCGTGGCGCCAGGTCGCGTTCTTGACGGTGGGGAAGTTGCGCCAGATCGAGCGGTTCTTGATCAGGCGGTGGCCGCCGAGCTCGTCGGCGAAGACGTCCTCGAGGATCGCGATCGTGCGATCCTCGTCGGCGCCGTCGAAGCCGGCGCGCGCCCAGGTCTCGGGGGTGCACTCGACGATGAACGTCGAGCCGGTCTCGCAGTAGCGGTAGGCGTGGACCCGGAACAGGCCGAACGGGCTGTCCTTGAACAGGAACGTGAACGCGCCGTACGGCACGGTCGTGCCCAGCCACACGAACTTGTTGGGGCGGACGTCGATCGACGGCCGGAAGTGCTCGGCGAGCTGGTCGCGGACCCAGCTGCCGACGCCGTCGGCGGCGACCACGAGGTCGGCGCCGGCGACCTCGTCGAGCGAGCGGACCTCGTGCTCGAACTGGACGTCGACGCCGAGCTCGGCGGCGCGCGCCTGCAGGATCACCAGCAGCTGCTTGCGCTCGAGGCCGCAGAAGCCGTGGCCGGTCGAGCGCAGGACCTCGCCGCCGACGTGGACCTCGAGCTCGTCCCAGCGGGCGAAGGCGCGGGTGATCGCGGCGTGCGACACCGGATCGGCGGCCGCCAGGTTGCCCAGGGTGGCGTCGGAGAACACGACGCCGAAGCCGAACGTGTCGTCGGCGCGGTTGCGCTCCAGCACGGTGACCTGGTGCTTGCGGGCCGCGAGCTTGATGAGGATGCCGAGGTAGAGCCCGGCCGGGCCGCCGCCGATGCAGACGATCTTCACCACCGCAACCTAGACCACCCGGGGTGCCGCCGTCACGGCCGGGCGGGCGGGACGTGGCCCGCGGCCCGCCCCAGCGCGGCCAGCTCGAGCGCCATCTCGGCGCCCCGGGCGGTGTCCTCGTGCTTGAAGAACACGAACGCGGCGTCGCCGCCGAGGCCGACCATGCGGTCGAGCCAGCCGGTCAGCTGGTCGGGGCCGTAGTCGTCGCGACGCAGCCGCGCGTACGTCCAGGGCGCGGTCCGCACCGCCCGCGCCGTGCCGTCGGCCTTGTCGGCGATGCAGCGGGCGACCGCGGCGTCGGCGAGCGCGGCGTCGACCTCGTCGTCGTCCCACGACGACGACGCCAGCTCCATCGCGACCCGCTGGCCCGGCGCCACGGTCGCGGCCAGGAACTCGCGCAAGAGGCCCACGTCCTTCTTGAGCCACGGCGGGGTCTGGATCAGCACCGGGCCGAGCTGGTCGCCGAGCGACGCCGCCATCTTCCACAGGTAGGCCATCGAGTCGTGGGCGTCCGGCGGCTTGAGCTTGGCCTTGTGGCTGATCCGCTGCGACGCCTTGAGCACGAAGACGAAGCCGGGGCCGGCCTGGGTCCGCCACTTCTCGAGCACCGCCGGCTTGGGCATCCGGTAGAAGGTGTTGTTGATCTCCACCGACGGCAGCTTCGCCGCGTAGGTCGCGAGCATGGCGTCGTCGGGGAGGTCGGCCGGGTAGAAGCTGCCGCGCCACTGCGGGTAGGCGTAGCCGGAGGTGCCGGTGAGCAGCTGCATCGCGGCCATCCTACTGCGGCGCCAGCGCCTGCAGCTTGTCGAGCGCGCTGACCAGATCCGGGCGCTCGGTCAAGACCGGCGCCACCGGGTCGTGGCCGAGCCGCTCCATGCGGGCGAGCGCGGTCTTGATGGTGAAGCGGCCGGGATCGAGGCCGGGCACCACCTCGTCCCAGGTCAGCGGCATCGACACGTTGGCGCCCGGCACCGGGCGGACGCTGAACGGCGCCACCAGCAGCTGGCCGTGCGCGTTCTGGCCCCAGTCGAGGTAGACCCGGCCGCCGCGCTTGGCGGGGTTGCGGTGGGTGGTGGCGATGTCGCGGTGGCGGTGCTCGACGACCATCGAGATCAGGTACGACAGCATCCGCGCCTGCTCGTAGGTGCACTGGCCCCCCAGCGGGATCAGGACGTGCAGCCCGGTCTGGCCCGAGGTCTTGACGTAGTTGGGCAGGCCGATGTCCTCGCAGACCTCGTGGACCGCGAGGGTCAGCGGCACGACGTGCTCGCGCGGTGCGCCCTTGGGATCGAAGTCGACGATCGTCCAGTCGGGGCGACCCAGATCCTGGACCCGGCTGGCCCACACGTGCAGCGGGATCGTGCCGAGGTTGGCGAGGAACGCCAGCCCGTCGGCGTCGTCGATCAGCGTGTAGTGGATCTCGCGCGCCGAGCCCTCGCTCCACAGCGCCGTGGTGCGCAGCCACGGCGGCACCCAGTCGGGCAGGTCCTTCTGGTAGAAGCTCTTGCCGTGGATGCCGTCGGGGAACCGGGTCATCACGGTGGGCCGGTCCTTCAGGTACGGCAGGATCCACGGCGCGATCTCCCGGTAGTAGGTGATCAGGTCGCCCTTGGTGTAACCGTCCTCGGGCCAGAACACCTTCTTGAGGTTGGTCAGGCGCAGCTCGCGCGGCGCGTCGTCGCGGACCACCGGCGCGACCTCGGTGGGCGCGTCGGCGTGGGCGTCGCGGTCGACGTCGGCGGCCTCGGCGTCGTCGGCCTCGCCGTCGGCCGGCGCCCCGGCCGCGGCGCCGGCGCGGTCGGGCACGGTGCACTCGTCGGCGCGCTTGTCGTCGCGCAGCCGCACGAACACCGGGAACCGCGGCACCCGGCCGGCGTCGCCGTCGATCCACTCGCGGTAGCGCACGGTGCACACCAGCCGCGGCTCGACCCAGCGGGCGCCGGCGACCCGCTCGGGGCGCGGGAACGGCGGCGCCCAGTCGGGCGCGGCGTCGAGCAGCGCGCGCAGATCGTCGAGCTCGCGATCGGCGAGGCCGGTGCCGACCTTGCCGGCGAACACCCAGGCGTCACCGTCGCGCAGGCACAGGTACAGCGCGCCGAGCCCGGTCCGGGTGCCCTTGGGCGGGGTGTAGCCGCACACCGCGAAGTCGTCCTCGGGATCGAGCTTGACCTTGAGCCAGTCGCGCGAGCGAACGCCGCGGTAGGTGGCGTCGAGGCGCTTGGCGACGACGCCCTCGAGGCCCTGGGCGGCGACCAGGCGCAGCAGCTCCTCGCCGCGCTCCTCGACGTGATCGGCCCAGCGCACCGGCCCGGCCGGCGGCAGCAGGCGACGCGCCAGCGCCTTGCGGTCGGCCAGCGGCAGGCCGCGCAGATCCCAGCCGTCGGCGCCGAGCAGATCGAAGACGAAGTAGGTCGCGGGCAGGCTGCCGGCGGCGCGCTGGATCTCGGAGGCGCGGGTCAGCTGGCTGCGCTGCTGCAGCAGGTTGAAGACCGGCCGGCCCTCGGCGTCGGTGACGACGACCTCGCCGTCGAGGACGACGCCCGGGCACGGCAGCGCCCGCACCGCGGCGGCGATCTCGGGGAAGCGCTCGGTCGCGACCAGGCCGGAGCGGTAGCGCAGCTCGGCGGCGCCGTCGCCGCCGAAGCCGATCAACCGGTAGCCGTCGTACTTGAGCTCGAAGATCCAGCCCGGCCTGCTGAACGGCGCGTCGGCGGTGTGGCACAGCATCGGCTCGAAGCCGCGCGGCGTGATCGCGCGGCGCGGCAGGCCGCGCGCCGCCAGCTCGGCGCGCAGCGTCGCGACCCGGTCGGCGCCGTCGCGCAGCTCCTCGACGGTCAACCCGGACAGGATCGACGCGGCCGGCAGCGGCTGGCCGGCGGCGAGGAACGCCTCGGCCCACGGATCGCGCTTCTTGATCAGCAGCCAGTCGTCGGAGCCGCGGCCGGCGCCGCGGCCGCGGCGGTGCTTGCCGGTGTGGACCAGCGTGAACGCGCCGCGCAGCTTGTAGCCGCGCAGCTCGAACTTGATCTCGCCGTCGCGCAGGCCCTGGCGCGGGTCGAGCTGGGGCAGGAACTGGCCGCGATCCCACACGATCATGGGGCCGGCGCCGTAGTTGCCGGCCGGGATCACGGCCTCGAAGTCGACGTACTCGAGCGGGTGGTTCTCGACCTTGACCGCGAGCCGCTTGTCGTCGGGATCCATCGACGGCGCCTTCGGCACCGCCCACGAGCACAGGACGCCGTCGATCTCGAGGCGCAGGTCCCAGTGGTGGCGGGTCGCGAGGTGCTCGTGGACGACGTAGACGCCGGCGGTGGAGCGTCCGACGACCGGACCGCTGCCCATCGGTTCAGGGGTGCCGTCGGGGGCGCGCTTGGCGCGGTACTTCTGCAGCGGATCCGCGGGGTCCGCCGGATCCGCGGCCTCGGGGCCCGGCGCGCCGACCCCGGGCCGCCGCGGGGCCTTGCCGCGCCTCGGAGTTTTCGCGGCGCCCATGCTTGGCTGTTATCATTTTTTCCATGCCCGCGCGCGCCATCGGTACGGCCACGATCTCGTTCGGCCTGGTGTCCATCCCGATCAAGCTGTTCACCTCGACCGAGTCGGGCGGCGAGATCCACTTCAACATGCTGCACGACGCCTGCGGCTCGCGGCTCAAGCAGCAGTACATCTGCACCAAGGACGGCGAGGTCGTCGACCGCGAGCACATGGTCAAGGGCTACGAGTTCGCCAAGGGCTCGTACGTCGTGATGACGCCCGACGAGCTCAAGGCGCTCGACGCGGTCGCGACCAACAGCGTCGACCTCACCGAGTTCGTGCCGGCCAGCGCGGTCGACCCGCTGTACATCGAGAAGTCGTACTACCTCGGTCCCGACAAGGGCGGCGAGCGCGCCTACCGGCTGCTGCGCGAGGCCATGCTCGAGACCGGGCTGGTCGGCATCGCGTCGTACTCGGCGCGCGGCAAGCAGTACGTCGTCATGGTGCGGCCGTACCAGGACGGCCTGGCGTTGCACCAGCTCCGCTACGCCGCCGAGATCAAGGACTGGAAGGAGGTCCCCCTGCCCGACCTGCCCGAGGTCAAGGAGGCCGAGCTCCAGCTCGCCAAGCAGATCATCCAGCAGATCGCGTCCGACGGCTTCGAGCCGATCAAGTACAAGGACGAGGTCCGGTCGCGGATGCTCGAGCTGATCCAGCAGAAGATCGACGGTGAGGAGATCACCGCCGCGCCCGAGGCGCCGCAGGGCAAGATCATCGACCTGATGGAGGCGCTCAAGGCCAGCCTCGGCGCCAAGGCCGCCGCGACCGGCGGCGACGAGCGCAAGCCGGCGCTGGCGGCGACGCCCGCGGCCGACGCGGCCGCCGACGACGCCCCGGTGGCCGAGGCCGCGGCGTCGGGCGGCAAGCGCAAGTCGCGCAAGAAGAGCTGAGCGTCAGCTCGGCCAGGCGTCGGCCGGCACCGCGTGGGTGCGGACCGGCTCGTACACCGGCAGCTCGGTGATGCCGAGGTCGCGGCGGACCTCGTCGAGCGGCCGCGGCAGCAGCTTGACCCAGTCGACCGGCGGCATCCAGGTGGCGCGCCGGCCGCGGGCGTAGCCCTGGGCGATGAAGCGGCGCGCGCCGGGCACGCCGCCGAGGACGACGCCGATGCCGGCGAGGAAGCCGACGCCGAGGTTGCCGGTCTGGGCGAAGGTGAACGCCAGCAGCGCGGCCTCGCCGAGCAGATCGCCGCGGTAGCCGGTGACGGTGTGCCAGAGGTCGTGGGTGTCGCGCATGCGGGTGCGGACGTAGGCGACCGGATCGCGCGCGTCGACGTCGGCGGCGGTGGCGCCGACGCCGTCGAGGCTGGCCTGGACCAGGCCGGCGGCGGTGATGCCCTCGCCGTCGAGGAAGCGCAGGTAGGCGTGGGCCAGGCTGCCCTCGGGCATGGCCTCGAGGCGGGGCCGGTCGGTCAGCACCGCCAGCAGGTCGTCGCGACGGGCCAGCAGGCGCGCGCCCGAGTCGGTGCGGCGGAACCGGCGCAGCATGCGCTGCGGGTTGTCGAACGACAGCGCGTCGGCGATGCGGAACGCCTGCTGGGTGTCGTCGGGGTCGGCGAGCGCGGCGCGGGTCGCGTCGGCGACGGTGTGGAGGCGCGCGCGCAGCGACGGCGCGGGCGCGCGGGTGGACGACGAGGCCTGGGACGTGGACGTGAGCATCGGGACCTCCGGGGCTGGCTGGGCTGGGCTGGGCTGGGCTCGCGGCTGGCGGCTGGCGGCTGGCGGCTGGCGGCTGGCGGCTGGCGGCTGGCGGCGAGCTAGTTACAGCTCTGTCAGTAGTACCTGTTGACAGCACTGTCAATAGCAGGGTGTAAGATGGCGGAACCATGGGAACCAAAGGGCCACGACCCGGGCGCATCCGGCGGACCGCCGACGACGCACGCGAGCTGATCCTGGACGCCGCCGAGGCCCAGCTGGCGCGCCAGGGCCCCGACTCGCTGCGCCTGGTCCAGCTCGCCGACGAGATCGGCATGTCGCACCCGGCGATCCTCCACCACTTCGGCAGCCGCGACGGCCTGGTCCGCGCCGTGGTCGAGCGCACCGCGCGGCGCATCGAGGCCCAGGTGTTCGCCACCCTGCGCGGCGATCTGGGCGACGACCAGGCGGTGTCGCTCATGGAGCGGCTGTTCCGCGCCCTCGCCGACGAGGGCCACGCGCGCCTGCTGGTGTGGATGTACCTCAGCGGCCACGACGTCGACCCGGTCGGCTACGGCGTCCGCATGCAGCACATCGCGCAGACGATCCACGCCATGCGGGTCGCGGGCGGCGCGTGCGGCGCCACCAAGGCTGACGCCGAGGACACGCTGTTCACCGTCCTGCTCGCCGGCCTCGCGCTGTTCGGCAACGCGATCGCGGGCGACGCGCTGCGGACGAGCGCGGGGATCGGAGACGACGTCGACGCGGGAGCGAACGGGAGATTCTTGACGTGGCTGGCGAAGCTACTGCGGGAGCACCTCGAGGGCGCGGGCAGCGCGGGCAGCGCGGGCAGCGCGGGCGGCGCGGGCAGCGCGGGCAGCGCGGGCACCGAGCGCAGCGCTCGGAGAGAGTAGCGGGCGCCGCGCGGAGCGGCAGAGCCGACCGGGTCCGCCGGCCGGATCCGTTTCCGCGATCCGTGGTCCGTGACCGTGACCGGGATCCGTGACCGGGATCCGTTTCCGTTTCCGTTTCCGTTTCCGCTTCCGCCTCCGCCTCCGCCTCCGCCTCCGCCTCCGCCTCCGCCTCCGCCTCCGCCTCCGCCTCCGCGGCCTCCCCCGCGGCCGCCTCACCCGCCGATCAGACGGAAGCTGCCCGGCGCGACCCTCACCTCGGCGCCGACCGGCTCGACCTCGACGTCGTCTCGCGCCTTCAGCTCCTCGACCGCCGCCGCCGTCAGCAGGATCTCCTTGGCGCGCGCGACGTCCTCGCCGAGCTTGCTGGCGGCGTTGACCTCGGCGCCGTAGACGTCGTGGTCGCCGATGCGCAGCAGCCGGCCGTAGCCGATGCCGACGCACAGCAGGATCAGCTCCTCCTCGGCGCGGCCGACGTTGATCCGCTCGCACGCCGCCATCATCGCGCGCGCGCAGTCGAGGGCGGCGTCGGGGCGGCGGTACAGGATCAGGAAGCTGTCGGCCTCGGCCTTGATGAGGATGCCGTCGTGGTCGGCGACGATCGGCAGCAGCAGCTCCTTGTGCTCGTGGATCGTCTGCAGGAAGTGGATGACGCCGTACTCCTCGACGCGTCGCGAGAAGCCGGACAGGTCGGTGAACATCACGGCCCAGGTCTCGCCGAACAGGTCCCAGATGCGGCGGTCGATCGCGGCCTTGTCGGCGCCGGGGCGGGTGCGCTCCTCGATGAGCCGCCACAGCCGCGCCTCGCTGCCCTTGAGACGTGGATCGCCGGGGTCGAACATGGCTCCCAGGATACTCGTGTTGCCAGCGTCGCGTTCGGCAACGCGCGCCCCGCCGGCCAGACCACGCGGCCCACCGATTCTCGCAACCTGCGTGCGCCGGCGGCTGGCACGTCGGTTGCTGCCGCCCCCGGTCGAGATGACCTCCCCCATCCACGACGACTCCCTCGTGCCGTCCTCCTCCACCCCGGCGATCCCGACGCTGCTGGCCCGCGCG
This sequence comes from Kofleriaceae bacterium, assembly GCA_020633495.1. GTDB lineage: Bacteria > Myxococcota_A > Polyangia > Haliangiales > Haliangiaceae > WYBA01. Next base: position 72,791 of record JACKDR010000012.1, read on the forward strand.
ATGCGCCGGCTGCGCACCGGCACCGCCGCCGCCGGTGCCGGCGGCCTCGCCCTCACCGGCGCCGCCGCGCTGCAGCTGCCGCTGGCCGCCGCCTGCGTCGACGATCCCGAGCTGGGCTCGGCCGAGCAGGCCGACTGGGCCCAGTTCGAGGGCCAGCGCAACACCTCCATGGTCAGCTTCACCGGCGACCACTGGTCGGTCTGTCGCCAGCCCAACACCCGCTTCGGCTGCGGCTCGATCGACGTCTTCGTCAAGCTGCGCGTCAAGCCGGTCGCCGGCGCTGACCTGGCGTGGAAGCGGGTCGGCGTGGTGTACCACACGCCCGACGACCTCTCCGAGCGCACCGCGGTCGGCTACTACGTCGGCAGCAACGGCAGCGACGAGGAGTGGCACGTCGTCATGAACGTGCCGACCTGGCAGACCACGGTGCTGTTCGACAGCTGGTACCAGGACGGCGCCGGCCACACCTTCCTCGACGACAACCAGGGCGAGCTGCACGTCGTCAACGAGGGCCCGGACTACCAGGTCATCCGCATGGAGCCGTGGACCAGCACCGTGACGGTCACCGACGACGGCGTCCAGGGCACGCTGTCGATGCAGATCGCCGACCTCGACTACGACAAGGGCATCGAGCTGGTGGCGTCGAAGGACGGCTGGCAGACGGTGATCCGCCTCGGCATGGGCAGCGCCGGCGACCACAACGCCTGGTACTGGGTCGAGGACTTCCCGTGGAGCCCGGGCCGCGAGCGCTGGCAGATCGACCTCGACCTGCCGGGCGGCGCCGACGCCTTCGAGTACGCGGTCGTCTACCGCCACGGCGTCGTCAACGGCGCCCGCACCTACGAGTTCTGGGACAACAACGGCGGCCACAACTACCGCGTCGACAAGCAGACCCCGGGGCCGACGTGATCGCCGCGCGCGCCGTCACCGCCGCGGCCGCGCCCGGCGCCGATCGCGTGGCCACCGATCTGCACGGCCACACGATCTTCTCCGACGGCCGCGCCACGCCCGAGGACTACGTCCAGTTCCGCGCCGAGCTCGGCCTCGAGGTGATCGCGATCTCCGATCACGACACCTTCGCCGGCGTGCCGCGCGCGGCCGCCGCGGCGCGCACGCTCGGCGTCACGCTGCTGCCGGCGATGGAGGTCACCTCGTTCGTCCACTTCGGCACGCCGCGCGCCGAGCAGGTCCACGTCCTGGCCTACTTCCCGCCGGGCCGCGCCCTCGACGGCACGCTCGGCGACACCGCGCTGGGCGCGCGGGCGGTGCGGGTGTGCCGGCGCTGGCGCGAGCTGTGCCTCGACTGGCTCGACCGGCTGCCGGCGGCGCGCCGCTGGTTCATCGACCCCGATCGCGCGCTCGAGCGCCGCCACGGCACCGAGTTTCCGCAGCTGCAGAGCTTCCTGAACCTGCTGCTGGCCCGCGATCGCGGCGTCTACCAGGAGTTCATCCGCCACCACGTCCGGTTCTGGACCGAGGACGCCGCGCTGTTCGGCTGGTCGCCCGAGGAGGCGATCGAGACGATCCGCGGCGACGGCGCGATCGACATCGTCGCCCACCCGGCGCGGATCCGCGACAAGGCGCGGATGGCCCGCGTCCTCGACCACGCCCAGGGCCACGAGGTCTACACCTCGCGCCACGTCGCCGAGGTCGCCGCTGGCTTCCTGGCCCGCGCCGAGGCCACCGGCAAGCTGTGGACCGCGTCGTCGGACGATCACGGCCACGCCACCTACGTCCGGCCCGCCGACGGCACGCCGCGCGCCACCGTCGAGCGCCTGCTCGCGGGCGGCTAGGGCGACGGCGCGTGATGGACGTCGACCGCGTCGTCGATCCGGCGGGCGCCGCCACGGTGGCGCTGCGGTGCCGGCCGCCGCGCCCGCTCGCCGCGGTCGAGCTGTGCGGCGAGCTGCCTCACTGGGAGGAGCCGCTGCCGCTGCGCCCGGCCGGCGGCGGCCGCTTCGAGGCCACGCTCCGGCTCGGCCCCGGGGTCTACGCGTACAAGCTGCGCGCCGACGACGGCGCCTGGCTGCTCGACGCCGACAACCCGCGGACGGTCGCCGACGGCGACGCCCGCAACAGCGTCCTGGTGGTCGGCGGCACCGCCGAGCCGGTGCTGCACGCGCCGGCGCCGCCGTGGCTGTGGGCCCGCGACGACGGCCGCGTCGTGATCCGCGCCGCGCTGCGCCGCGCCGCCGGCGCCGGCCTGCGCCTGCGCAGCTCCGAGGGCGAGCGCGCGATGCGCGTCGTCGGCGGCGACGGCGAGCACGTCCTGCTCGAGGCCGAGCTGCCCGGGGTCGCCTGCACCCTCGAGTACGGCTTCGTCCTCGGCGACGGCCGGCTGGTCGCCGGCCCCGGCGGCGCGCTGCTGCGCGCCAGCCTGCGCGCGCTTCGGCGACGGCGCGCCGGCGTGGTGGCGCGACGCCGTGGTCTACACCGTGCTCGTCGACCGGTTCCGGCGCGGCGGCGGCGACGGCGCGTGGCCGGCCGCGGCGTCGTGGCAGCGCGAGGCCCGCTGCGGCGGCGACCTCGACGGCGTCCGCGAGGCCCTGCCCCACCTCGTCGACCTCGGCGTCACCGCGCTGCACCTCACGCCGGTGACGCCAGCGCCGTCGGCGCACCGCTACGACGCCACCGATCTGCGCGCGGTCGATCCCACGCTCGGCGGCGACGCCGCGCTCGAGCGCCTGATCGCCGCCGCCCGCGCCGCCGGGCTGCGGGTCATCGTCGACCTGGTCGTGACCCACGTCGATCGCGACTTCGCGCCGTTCCGCGACGTCCGCGACCGCGGCCCGGCGTCGCGCTACTGGGGCTGGTTCCGGTGCCACCGCTGGCCGTTCTTCGACGGCCCCGACCCCGGCTACCAGCACTACCAGAAGGGCCGCTGGCCCGAGCCGCTGCTCGACCTCGACGAGCCCGAGGTCGTCGCCTACCTCGCCGACACCGTCGCCGCGTGGATCCGCCGCGGCGCCGACGGCGTCCGCGTCGACGCCGCCGCCGACGCCCCGACCGCGCTGACCGCCGCGCTGCGCGCCGCCGCCCGCCAGGCCCGCGCCGACGCCGTCGTCTTCGGCGAGGTCGTGCCGACCCGCACCGAGCGCTGGGTGCCGGCGACCCTCGACGCCGCCACCGACTTCGCCGGCCGCGCCGCGTGGATCGACTGGCTGACCGGCGCCGACGACGCCGCGACCCTGGCCGCGGGTGCGGCGCGGCGCCGCTTCCGCCGCGGCGCCGGCCACCAGGCCCTGGCGTTCACCGGCACCCACGATCAGCTGCGGATCGCGACCGTCACCGGCGACGCCGCGCTGGCCCGCCTCGGCCTGGTCGCGGTGGCGCTGGGCGCCGCGGTGCCCCTGCTCTACTACGGCGACGAGGTCGGCCTCGCCGCCGACGACGCGACGCCGCGCGACTTCGAGGACTCGTGGCCGGATCGCCAGCCCATGCCGTGGGACCCGGCGCGCTGGGATCGCGCCACCCTCGACGCGGTCGCCGGCGCGCTGCGCCTGCGCGGCCGCCGCGACGTCCTGCGCCGCGGCGACGAGGAGGTGCTCGCGCTCGACGACGACCTGGTGCTCGTCCGCCGCGTCCTCGGCGCCGAGCGCGTCGACGTGGTCCTGCACCGCGGCGCGACGCCGCGCGCGGTGACGCTGCCGGGCGGCCCGGCGCGGGCCCTGCTCGCGGTCGGCGGCGCCGCGATCGTGGCGAGCCCGACGCCGACGACGACGCGGCCGACGGCGTCGCGCTGGCGCTGCCGCCGCGCTCGGCGCTGGTCCTCGACCGCGGCCCGGCCGCCGACCCCGACGCCGCCGCGCTGCGCCGCCACAACGCCGACCTCGCCGGCGCCGCCTACCGCGACGGCCTGATCGCGATCCCGTCGCACCCGACCCGGCTGATCCTCACGGTCACCGAGGCCTGCAACCTGCGCTGCGCCCACTGCATCACCGGCGCGCCCGAGGCGACCCGCAGCGGCCGCGCCCGGACCCTGGCGCCGTGGGCGCTCGACGCCCTCGCCGAGACCTTCGCCCACGTCGATCACGTCGCGTTCACCCACGGCGGCGAGACCGTGACCGCGCCGATCTTCCCCGAGGTGCTGCGCCGCCTGGCGCGCGCCCGCGCCGGCCGCCCCGGCCGCGCCGAGGTCCACCTGGCGTCCAACGGCATGCTGCTCGATCCCGAGCGGCTGCGCCGCCTCGTCGACCTCGGGCTCAGCTCGCTGATGATCTCGATCGACGGCGCCACCGCGGCCACCAACGATCGCATCCGGGTCCTCGGCAAGCTCGACCGCGTCCTCGATCACGTCCGCGCCGCGGTCGCGCTGCGCGACGCCGGCGCCGACCTGCGGATCGGGCTGTCGTCGGTGCTCGGCCGCGCCAACCTCGGCGAGGCCGCGGCGCTGGCCCGCCTGGCCGCCGACCTCGGCGTCGACTGGCTCAAGCTCGAGGAGACCTACCCGGCGACGCCGTTCGCGCGCCGCGACCTGATCGCCGCCGACGCGCCCGAGCTGCGCGATGCGGTCGCCGCCGCCGCCGCCGCGCTGCGCGGCGGCCGCGTGGTCCTGGTCGACCACGTCGATCCGCCGGCGGCGTGCCCGTGCCAGGCCACCGCCGCCGACCGCGACCGCGCCGCCGCGTTCCGCGCCGCCGACGACTTCGCCCACCGCGCCCGGCTGGCGCCGTGCCGCGCCGCCTGGGACCAGGCGTTCGTCGATCCCGACGGCACCGTGCGCGCGATCGACCACGCCGGCCCGGTCCTGGGCCACCTGCTCGACGCCCCGCTCTTGTCGCTGTGGAACGCGGCGCCGGCCCAGGCCCTGCGCGCCCGCGCGATCGCGGCGTCGACGCCGGCCAGCCGGGCCGCCTGCGCCTGACCGGGCGGTCGCCGCGGCGGCGCGCCTACGCGGTGCGCCGCAGCGCCAGGTACAGCTGCCAGTGCCGGACCGCGGCCTGGGCCGAGGCGGCGTCCCCGGACCGCTCGTACAGGCGGGCCAGGTTGAAGTGGACGTCGGGCAGGCGCTCGTCGCGGGCCAGCGCCTCGCGGTAGGCGGCGATGGCCTCGGCGCGGCGGCCCTGATCCTCGAGCGCGACCCCGAGGTTGAACCAGTACACCGCGACGTCGCGGCTGGCGCACAGGGCCAGCCGGTAGCAGGCCTCGGCGGCGGCGACCTCGCCGGCCTCGTGGACCAGGCGGCCCAGGTTGTTGCGGGCGTCGGCCAGGTCCGGGTTGCCGGCCAGGGCCCGCTCGTAGGCGTCGTGCGCGGCGGCGACGTCGGTGCTCTCGAGCGCGACGCCGCGCTCGTACCAGGCGCGCGCGCTGGGGGCGCGGCGGCAGCCGCGACGGGGTCCCAGACCTCGGACGACGGAGACGACCTCGCGCATGAGCCGAACGTAGGCGCCCCCTCTGACAGCCACGCGCGCCCGGCGAGCCCGGTTCAGCCGTGGCCGGTCGCACCTGCGCAACCGGGTCGCGGTGGCCCACGTCCAGGTGATCGGCCGTCAGCGCCACCGGCTTCACCCGACAGGCCTGCGGCTTCGACTATGATCGACTCCATGGGGGACACTCTCGGCGTAACGCTCAGCCACGCGGACGTGGTGCGACGTCGCTCCGGGCTGAGCGAGCCGCACCCCGTGCTGGTCCTGGCCCTGGAGTGCAGCCGCCCCGGCGCCCTGTCGGCGCGCTGGTCGCTGGCCGGCCTGGCCGCGATCCACCTCGGCCGCGGCCACGAGCGCAAGAGCGACCGCACCGAGACCGAGCTGACGGTGCGGGTGCCGGACCGCTGGATGTCGTCGCGACACGCCCGCATCGAGAACAGCTTCGGCCGCTGGGTCCTGGTCGACACCGACTCCAAGAACGGCACCGCGGTCAACGGCCAGCCGACCCGCCGCGCGGTGCTGGCCGACGGCGACGTCATCGAGCTCGGCCACACGCTGTTCCTGTTCCAGGACGGCGTGCCGATGTGCGACGACGACCCCCGCGACGTCGACCTCGCCGGCGCCACCGCGGCGATGCCCGGCCTGGTCACGCTGATGCCCGACTACGGCCGCGAGCTGATGCGGCTGCGCGAGGTCGCGACCTCGGAGATCTCGGTGCTGATCGAGGGCGAGACCGGCACCGGCAAGGAGGTGCTGGCGCGCGCGGTCCACACCGTGTCGGGCCGGCCCGGCGCGTTCGTCGCGGTCAACTGCGGCGCGCTGCCGCCCAACCTGGTCGAGAGCGAGCTGTTCGGCTACCGCAAGGGCGCGTTCTCGGGCGCCAACAACGATCACCCCGGCCTGGTGCGCTCGGCCGACGGCGGCACGCTGTTCCTCGACGAGATCGGCGACCTGCCGGGGCCGTCGCAGGCGGCGCTCTTGCGCGTGCTGCAGGAGCGCGAGGTCATGCCGATCGGCGGCACCCGCCCGGTGCCCGTCGATCTCCGGGTCATCGCCGCCACCCACCGCGACCTCGACGAGATGATCGCGAGCGGCCAGTTCCGCCACGACCTGTTCGCGCGCCTGGCCGGCTTCCGCATCGAGGTGCCGGCGCTGTGCGACCGCCGCGCCGACCTCGGCCTGCTGATCGGCCTGCTCCACGCCCGCCTGTTCGGCGGCGACGGCGCGGCGCCGCACCCCGGCTTCGACGTCGAGGCGGCGCGGATGCTGCTGCGCTACCGCTGGCCGCTCAACGTGCGCGAGCTCGAGCAGGCGCTGGCGACCTCGGCGGTGCTGGCCAAGACCAGCGAGGTCACGCCCGAGCACCTGCCCGAGCACATCCGCACCGGGCGCGTGCCCGGCGCGCCCAAGCCGGCGGCGCTGACCGAGGCCGATCAGAAGCAGCGCGACGCCCTGGTCGACGTCCTGCGCGAGCACCAGGGCAACATCAGCGCGGTGGCCCGGGTGATGGGCAAGGACCGCAAGCAGATCCAGCGGTGGATCAAGCGCTTCGGGCTCGACACCGGCGAGTTCAAGTAGCCCGCGGCGGCGACGCGCGGCCGCGGCGGCGGCGCGTGCGACACCTGCGACAGTCCCGGGACGCGCCTGCGACGGTCGCAGGTGACGCTGTGGGTCCCCGGTGGCGACCGCAGATCAGCAGCTTGCGCGGGATCTCGCGCCGTCGGCGCGTGGCACACGACGTGCTCAGTACCGCCGCATGCGGACGTCCGACCCTCGCGACCCCACCCGGGGGACACGTGCGGTGCGGGCCACGCTGGCGGCGTCCGCGTTCTGTGCCGTCGCGGCCGCGACCCTGTTCGCGCGCGACACCTTCGGCGCGCCGGCCGGGCTGCACGCGCCGGCGCTGCGCGACGCGCTGGCGCCGGTGCCCGAGCGGCTCGCCGCCGCCGCGGCCGCCACCCAGGTGGTCGGGCAGGTGCTCGATCGCTGCGGCGTCGGCGTCGAGGGCGCGACCGTGATCGCGCGACCGGTCGCGGTGCCGGTGACGACGCTCGGCGTCGCCGCGCGTACCTTCCAGGTCATCACCGACCCGGCCGGCCGCTTCCAGCTCGCCGGCATGCCGCCGGGCACCTACTGGTTCATCGCGCTGCACGGCGCCGACGCGGTCGGCTCGAGCCCGCCGCTGCCCGTCATCGATCACATCGAGGTCGCGATCCGCCTCGACGACGCTCCGGTCAACGCGTAGCCGCAGCGCCTCACGAACATGCTGGCGTGGCCGGCGCGGGACTCCCTCGAATCGATCCTTCCCGCGCCGGCCGCGCACGCCGCTAGCCCTCGACGCGACGCCCCCGGGCGCGCGCCGCTCGCCGCCACCGGCGCGAGCGACCACGGACATGCTGGCGTGGCCGGCGCGGGACTCCCTCGAATCGATCCTTCCCGCGCCGGTCACGCGCCGCTACTTTTTCGGACGCGGCGGTGCCACGTCGTCGCGGCGTGCGCCGCGCGACCTGCGAAATCGGTGCGCCCCCCGGCGCACCGTTGCGCACCTTCTTCAGGCGGCGGACGGGAAGTAGAGCTCGGCCAGGATCGACTGCACGGCGTGGACGCGCGGCGACGCGTCAGCGCTCGGCAGCGGCCCCCGCCGCTTCAGACATCCGCGCAATGCTTCCTGAAGTTCGTGCGAGGAGGCGCCGGTGCGCAGGATGCGTGCTATCGCATCCGGCTCCACCTCTCCCAGCAAGAAGGCAATATCGTCCCCTGTCATTGGGCGTCCCTCGGCGGCCATGAGCCCACGTCATTGCAGCCTCCGCGCCACGAGTCAACCCCCGATCAACCACTCCCGCTCGTCGCGAGCGACGCGAGCATCGTGAGTCGCGCGTCCATCCATCGATTCACCCCGCTGGGCGGAAGGCCGCGGACCCGACGCTCGGCGTCCTGGTAGGCCGGCAGCCAGCGGGCGCGCGCCGGCAACAGCGCGTAGCCGGGCCGCATCACCGCCATCGCGGCGGCGAACGCGACGCGCTCGCGCAGGCCCCACGCCAGGCCGTACTGGCGGCGCAGCCGCTCGGGCAGGAGCGCAGCCGTGACCAGCTCAACGAGGCGCCCCGGCGCCGCGCGCCGCGCCGGGCGGCCGTCGGGCGTCACCGCGCCGAACAGGAAGCGCGACATCGCGCGCGCCGGCTCGGCGACGGTCAGCGTCGGCGACGCCATCATGCGCTCGACGTAGAGATCCATCGCCACCCAGGTCGGCGGCAGGTCGGCCTCGGGGATCCCGAACAGGCGCGCGAACTGCCAGGTGTCGCGGTAGAACGCGTCCTTGCGGGCCGCGGGCAGGCGGCCGCGCATCAGCTCGTGGACCTGGACCACGGTGTGGATGAGCGTCGCGTAGACCCACAAGAGCGAGCTGGCGTCGTTGGCGTGGTAGCGGGTGCCGGCGGGGAACGCGCCGACGTCCTCGGGGATGACGCCGGTGATGCGGCTGTGGATGTTGTGGACCCGCCGCGCCGCGGTGGTCGCCTCGTCGAGGGTGCCGAAGCTCATCGCGAAGACGTTGCGGAAGGTGCGCTGGAAGCGGCCGACGACGTCGCCGCGGGTCTTCGAGTGCTGGTCGATCGCGTAGGCGACGAACGGGTGGGCCAGCTGCAACAGCGCGGCGCGGCCGCCGCCGAGGAAGACCATCGACTCGCGCTGCAGCTGCCACGCCGGGCTCCCCGGGCCGTGGATGCCATCGCGCGGATCGGCGACCGCGGCGCGGACCCGCGCCAGCGCCCCCTCGAGCTCCGACCGGGTCACGACGTGGCTCATGCGCGGAATCGTCCTGCCGGCCGCGACGACGGTCAAGCCTGTTCTCCGGCGAGCGACCTGGTAGCCTGGCCTCGATGCGCTGGGCCTCGGCCATCGCCACCGACGAACACCTCGCGGACGCCGTCGCCGCCGCCGCCGACGAGCTGCTCGCCGCGCTCGACGGCGAGCGCGCCGATCTGGTGCTGGCGTTCGTCACCGATCACCACGCCGCGCGCTTCGCCGAGCTGGCGACCGAGATCGCGCGCAGCTTCCCGGGCGCGCTGCTCGTCGGCTGCACCGCCGGCGGGACCATCGGCGGCGGCGTCGAGATCGAGCACGAGCCGGCGCTGTCGCTGACCGCGGCGGCGCTGCCCGGCGTGCGCGTGACCCCGTTCCACCTCGACGCCGATCCCGACACCTGGGCGGCGGCGATCGACGTCGCGCCGGCGACCGAGGCGGCGTTCCTGGTGCTGCCGTGCCCGCTGTCGTTCCCGGTCGAGGAGCTGCTCGAGTTCCTCGACGATCGCTGGCCGAGCGCCGCCAAGGTCGGCGGCCTGGCGTCGGGCGGCATGACCGCGAGCGGGCCCGCCGGCAACACGCTGTTCCTCGGCGACCAGCGCCTCGACGGCGGCGCCGTCGGGATCGCGCTCGAGGGCGACGTCCGGGTCGACACCGTGGTCGCCCAGGGCTGCCGCCCCATCGGCGAGCCGATGATCGTGACCCGGGCCCACGGCAACGTCGCGCTCGCGCTCGACGGCCAGCCGCCGGTGGTCGCGCTCGACCGCCTGTGCCGCACCCTGCCCGACGACGATCGGGCGCTGTGCCGGCACTCGCTGTTCCTCGGCCTGTCGCTGCGCCGCGGCGTGGTCGGCCCCGATCCGCCGCGCCAGGGCGACTTCCTGATCCGCAACCTGGTCGGGCTCGATCCCGACAGCGGCGCGATGGCGGTGGGCGCGCCGCTCGAGGTCGGCCAGGTCGTCCAGTTCCACCTGCGCGACGGCGGCACCTCGGCCGCCGACCTGGCCGAGCTGCTCGAGGGCCACGACGGCGCGCCACCGGCCGGCGCGCTGCTGTTCTCGTGCGTCGGCCGCGGCCGGCTCATGTACGGCACCGCCAACCACGACAGCCGCATGTTCCGGCGGCTGATCGGCGACGTGCCGCTGGGCGGGTTCTTCTGCAACGGCGAGATCGGGCCGGTGCACCGCCGGACCTACCTGCACGGCTACACCAGCTCGTTCGCGCTGTTCCGCAAGCGATCGACCGACGCGTAGCGCGGAGTCGGGCGCGGGCGCGGGCGCGGGCACGGGCACGGGCACGGGCACGGGCACGGGCACGGGCACGGGCACGGGCACGGGCACGGGCACGGGACAGAGGTGGATCGGCCCCAGATCGAGGGCGCCCCCTCGTTCCGCTCACGCCGAGCGCAGCCCGAGCGGCGAAGCCGCGAGGGCGGAGTCGAGGCGGCGGGCAGCGCCCCGCGCCCGAGCGGTGAAGGCGAACCTTCACGGGGCTCGCCCGCCGCCCCCTCGACGACGGGCTCGCGGCTTCGCCGCTCACGCTTCGCTCCTAACGAACAGCTGGGCCATGCCGCTGATCTTGCGTGGCGCAGCGATCGGCTGACCGCGGAGCTGGGCCTGACAGCACTCACCCCGAAGCGGAGGGGGAGGTGCGCAGCACCGACCCCGGAGTCGAGGTGAGCGAACCATGTCGACCAGGCGACCTGACCCGGTTCGTCTTGCGGCAAATCTCCGACGGCCGTCGGTCGAGCGCTCGGGGTGTGCGGGGGAAGCGGGCTTCGCCCGGCAGGTACCGCCACCAACTCCGCCACCGCCACCACCGCCTCCGCCCGCCGCGGCCGCTACCGCTTGACGCCGAGGACCAGGCCGTCCGGCGTCGGGATGCACACCGAGTCGAAGTCGCGCGCGACCTGCTCGTGGAACTGGCGCATCGAGCGGCCGCGCGGCGTGTCCTCCATCAGCTCGCCGAACAGGTACGCGTTGTCGCCCAGGATCAGGCCGCCGCGGCGCAGGTGGCGCGCCGCCCAGCCGCCGTAGAACGCGTACGAGGCCTTGTCGGCGTCGATGAAGACGGCGTCGAACGGGCCGTGGCCCTCGAGGGTCGGCAGGATCTCGACGCCGGCGCCCTCGACGACGGTGACCCGGTCGCTCAGGCCGGCGGCGGCGAGGTTGCCGCGCGCGACCTCGGCGTGGCGGGCCTCGTACTCGATCGTCCACAGGTGACCGTCGGCGGGCAGCGCGCGGCCCAGGTGGATCGCCGAGTAGCCGGCGAGCGTGCCGACCTCGACGGCGCGCCGGACCCCGACCATGCGGCACAGGATCGACAGCAGGCGGCCCTCCGACGGGCCGACCATGATCGACGGCATGTCGTCGGGGACCGCGAAGGCGCGGGCCAGGGCGTCGTCGTGGCCGGCGTGGACCTTGTCGGTCCAGCCGAGGATCTCGGGGGTGGCGTAGCGGGCGCCGGTGCGCGAGTCGGAGTCGGCCATGCCGCAGCCTACCCCTCCTCGTGGCGGTAGGGACCGGCCGCGGCCAGCTCGGCCATCTGCGCGGTGACCGCGGCGGCCTCGCGGGCCAGGAAGCCGTCGATCGCGGCGGCGAAGCGGCCGTCGCGGATCCAGTGGGCGCTGCGGGTCCGCGACGGCTCGAAGCCGCGCAGCAGCTTGTGCTCGCCCTGGGCGCCGGCCTCGAACAGCGGCGTGCCGCGGGCGATGCACCGCTCGATGCCGACGTAGTACGCGGCCTCGAAGTGCAGGCAGTCGATGTGGCGGTCGCTGCCCCAGTAGCGGCCGTACAGCCCCTGCGCGGTCTCGAAGAACAGCGCGCCCGCGACCCGCTGGCCGCCGGCGGTGACCTCGGCGACCAGGGTCTCGTCGGGCAGCGCCGCGGCGACGCGCTCGAAGAAGCCGGGCCGCAGGTAGTCGTGGCCGCCGTGATCGTCGACGGTGTTGCGGTACCAGCGGTCGACGGCGTCGAGCAGATCGGCGCCGCCCGGCCCGGCCAGCTCGTGGCCGGTGTGCCAGCGCACGCCGTCGATCGCGGCGTGGACCCGGGCCCGCTCCTTGCGCAGCTGCTTGCGCTTGCGCGACGCCAGCGCGGCGAGGAAGCCGTCGAAGTCGGCGTAGCCGCGGTTGTGCCAGTGGAACTGGAAGGTCGTGCGCGGGGTCAGGCCGGCGCGGACCAGCGCGGCTTCGTCCTCGGCGGTGCAGAACAGCCAGTGCACCGACGACGCGTCGACCTCGTCGGCGACCGCCTGGACCCCGGCGATCACGGCGCCGGCGATCGCGTCGGCATCGGCGCCGGGCGCGATCAGGATGCGGCGGCCGGTGGCCGGCGTCACCGGGGCGGCGACCACGACCTTCGGGTAGTACTCGACGCCGAAGCGCGCCGCGGCGCTGGCCCACGACCAGTCGAAGATGTACTCGCCGTAGCTGTGGCCCTTGACGAACGCCGCGGTGCCGCCGACCAGGCGGCCGGCGGCGTCCTCGACGAGGACGTAGGTCGGGGTCCAGCCGGAGCGACCGCCGGTCGAACCGGATTCTTCGAGCGCGCGCAGGAAGCCGTGGCGCAGGAACGGCGACGGGCCGTGGTCGAGGGCGTCCCAGGCCGCGGCGTCGACCCGGCCGATCCGGGTCTCGATGCGGACGCCCAGGCGGGTCGGGCCGGTCGGCCCGGCCGGTCCCGTCGGTCCCGGACCCGTGCTAGTACCTACCGTCTCGGCCATGCCAGCCGGGCTTTGCACGGAGAAGCGTCCATGACCCTGTCCCCAGATCTACGCCAGCGCATCGAGCAGATCCTCGGCTCCGATGACGTCGTCCTGTTCATGAAGGGCACGCGCTCGTTCCCGCAGTGCGGGTTCTCGGCGCGCGTCGTCGGCATCCTCAACACTCTGGTGCCCAAGTACACCACCGTCAACATCCTCACCGACCCGGACATCCGGCAGGGCATGAAGGAGTTCTCGGACTGGCCGACGTTCCCGCAGCTCTACGTCAAGGGCGAGCTGCTGGGCGGCGCCGACATCGTCGCCAGCCTGCACGAGAGCGGCGACCTGGCCACCAAGCTGGGCGCGACCACCGCGGCGGCGCCGACGCCGACGATCGCGATCTCGCCGCCGGCCGCGGAGCAGCTCAAGGGCGCGCTCGGCGACGGCTCGCCGGGCGACGTCATCCACCTCACCATCGACGAGCGCTTCGAGCCGGCGCTCGATCTCGGGCCGTCGGAGCCGAGCGCGGTCAAGGTCCAGGCCGCCGGCCTGGTCATCGAGCTCGATCGCATGTCGGCGGCGCGCGCCGACGGCGTCTCGATCGACTTCGTCGAGGGCCCGACCGGCGCCGGCTTCCGGATCGACAACCCCAACCGGCCCGCGTCGGTCCGCCAGATCGGCCCCCGCGAGCTCAAGGCGATGGTCGACGCCGGCGAGGTCAAGGAGTGGTTCGACGTCCGCACGCCCGCGGAGCGCGCGACCGCGACGATCGAGGGCACGCGGCTGCTCGACGACGAGGCCATGGCCTACATCGACGGGCTGCCGCGCGACACCACGCTGGTGTTCTCGTGCCACCACGGCGCGCGCAGCCAGAACGCCGCGGTCCACTTCCTCGGCATGGGGTTCAAGACCGTCTACAACCTGGCCGGCGGCATCGAGGCGTGGTCGCAGCAGGTCGACCCGAAGATCCCGCGGTACTGAACACACGGGCGGGGGCGCGGCGCACCGACAGCCACCCACCCCGGATGGTGGGTGGCGCCCGACCGCCTCCTCACCATAAGATCGGGTCGAATGGGGGAACCCGCGCGACGGCAGAAGGTCATGCGCGTGTCGACGCGCTGCCGCTCGGTGGACGAGTTCATCGCCGCGTTCGCGGCGCTCGTCGACGAGCGATCCATCGTCGTCTACACCAACCAGACCCGCGAGATCGGATCGCGGCAGCTGTTCGCGGTGCAGCTCGCCGACGGTGAGATGGTGATGCGCGGCGAGGGCGAGGTCACCGAGTCGGAGCCACCACCGCGCGGCAAGCTGCGGCTGAAGTTCCTGCAGATGGACTCGCGGTCGCGCGACGTCCACCGGCTGATGCTCGAGCGCCAGCGCGGGCTCGCCGGGATGCTCGGCATCGCGCCCGGGACCACGCCGACGCCGGCGACGCGGTCGACGCCGGCCGGGACGGCGGCGGCGACCGGCGCGGCGACGCCGACGCCGCGGCGCGCGACCACCGCGACGCGACGCGCGACGCCGCCGGTCGGCAACTCGACGCTGGCGGCGGCGGTACCGCCGATCCCGGAGCTGCCGTCACGCGGCAAGCCGCCGACGCCGAGCAGCGCCCGCGGCGGCGCCACGACCGCGCCGGCCGCCGCCGCTGCACCGACCGGCGCGGCGCGCCTGCCGGCGCCGACGCGCAAGGCGTGGACCCAGGGGCGCCGCTGCCCATCCTGTCGATCCGGGGCTGACGCCGTCACCGGCGCTGGCGCCGACCGCGCCGACGGCGCCGCTCGCCGTCGGCACCGCGGGTGCCCGCCCCGCGCCCGACGGACCGCGACACCACGCCGGCGCCGATCTCGACGGCCGCCGCGGTCGCGGCGATGCTGGTCACCACGCCCGCGGGCTGCCGACGGCGGCGCCGCCGACCGCGACCGCGAAGGTCGAGCCGGCGCTGGCCACCACGGTCGCGCACGCGCCGGCCGCCGCGGCCGAGCACGCCCCTGGTGGGCAAGGCCGCGGCGACGGCCGCGCCGGACGTCGCCCCGAAGGCCGCGCCGACGCTGGCGCCGGCGGCCAGGGTCCCGACGCCGACCGCGCCGACCGCGCCGACCGCGCCGACCGCCGCGCCGGCGGCGGAGACGATCCCGCTCGACAGCCTGGCCGACGAGTTCCAGCCCGACGGCCGCGACGAGCCGACCGCGGTCGACACCCCGACGCCGCCGCCGCGGCCGGCGCCGCCTCCCGAGGAGCGCACGCCGGGCTCGCCGTACATCCTGCCGGCCAACCCGTTCGGCGAGGTCGACCCGCAGGCGCTGGAGTACTTCGTCGAGTGCACGCTCTACGAGGAGACCGGACAGTTCGAGCTCCCCGATCTGGCGCAGCTCGACGACGACGCCGATCCGGTGGCGCCGCCGCCGCCGCCCGACGACGCGCCGGTGCGCCCGCCGTCGGTGATCACCCCGGCCGGGTCGCCGCCCGCCCCGATGATGATGGCCGCAGCCCCGGCTCCGGGCCCCGCTGCGGTCCCGGGGATGATGACCACATCGGCGGTGATCTCGGCCGCGCCCAGCGCGCCCGGCCCCGCGCCGCTGGCCCAGATGATCGACGCCGAGGTCGCGCGGGGGCCCGCGCCGCCGCCGCCCTACCCGACCGATCCACCGCCCTACGATCACGTGCCTCGGGTCGCGTTCACCGCGCCGGTGGCGGGGACCCCGGTGCCGGGCGCGGCGGTGCCCGGCCTGTTCCCGCCCGACGAGCTCGATCTCGACGACGACACGCCGCCGCGCAACCGCATGCTGATCTGGATCGGCGTCGCCGTGGTCGCGGTGGTGCTGGTCGGCGTCATCGCGCTCGCGATGCGATCGTCGACGCCGAAGGCGCGCACCGGTGGCCGCCCGGCCGCCGGTTCGGGCTCGACGTCGGCGGGCCACGCCGTCGCGGCCGTCGACGCCGGCGCCGCGGTCGCGCCCTCCGTCGACGCCGGCGCCGCACGACCGACCAGCGACGACGACGGCGTCGCCGGCGTGACGCCGTCGCCCGGCGACGGCACCACCACCGACGACGACGGCGCCACCGCCACCGGCAGCGACGGCGCCGGCGTCGCGGCTCCGGCGATCGCGATCGACGCCGGCGTCGCGGCCCCGGTGACGCCGGTGCCGGACGGCGCCAGCTGCAAGCTGTCGGTCGACAGCGATCCCCAGGGCGCCAGCGTGCTGATCGGCGGCCGCGCCGTCGGCCGGACGCCGTGGAGCGGCGCCGCCGCGTGCGGCGCGACCCACGTCACCGTCGCCCACCCCCGCTACGAGGAGGCCAGCCAGCAGCTCGACCTCCGCCCCGACGCGCCCGGGCTGGTGGCGCTGCGCCTGGTCCGCCCCGATCTGCGGGTGACGTTCATCTCGAACCCGCCGGGCGCGACGATCTACGTCGACGGCCGCGCCGTCGGCAAGGCGCCGGTCACGACCACGGTGAAGGGGTTCACGACGCTGTCGGTGAAGGCGGTGCTGTCGGGCTACCTGACCTCGGCGCAGAACGTCTACGTCAAGCGCACCACGACCCGCGTCACCAGCACGCTCAAGAAGTCGGCGCGGCGCCGCGGGCGCTGAGAGGTCGGGGAGCCCGCCGCGCGCCGCCGCTCCAGCGATCGGGACGACCGCCGGCGACGGTGCTACGCTCGAGGCGTGCTGCCGCGTGCCACCGTCCGCGATCCCAGCCCGGTCCGCCGGGCCGCCCGGCCGCTGGGTCGGCTGGCGTGGTGGCGATCGCGCAACCTGGCGACCTTCGCCACCGGCCACTGCCTCACCGCCGGCGTCCTGCAGCTGCTCGCGCTGGTCGCCGACCTCGGGCGCGCCGGCCGACCCATGCCCGGCGCCAGCGCCCTGGCCTGGGCCGCGATCGGCCTGGCCCTGATCGCCGCGATCCCGGCGAGCCTGACCCTGGCGCTGCGGGTCACGCGCCCCGCCGCGCCGCCCCGCGCCCACGTGCGCCAGGCCGCGGCCATGGCGGTGATCTTCTACGGCGTCCTGCCGTGGTTCGTCCTGGGCGGCAGCCTCGGCGCGGTCGCGACGCTGCTGCCGGTGGCCCTGGCCTGGCACCTGGTCCTGGCGGCGGCGCCGGTGGCGCCGGACGCCGGCCCCAGCCGGCCCGGCGACCTTACCGCGGACTGACATCGTCGCCGCCGCCGACGTGTCGCCCGACGCCACGCCGACGCGGCTCGCGCCGATCGGTATAGTGCCGCGCATGCGCCCTCGCCTGCCGCTGCTGCTCGTGCTCCTCGCCGTCACGCCGCTCGCCTGTGGCGACGACGGCGGCGCGCCGCCCGACGCCGCGGCGCCCGACGCGCCGCTGGCCGCCACCGCCGACTGGACCCGCGACGTCCTCGACACCCGGCTCGCGATCGACCTCCTCAGCCGCGAGGCCACCGCGACGATCACGCTGGCGGCGTCGGCGTCGCACGGCGCGTCGTTCGAGATCGGCGATCTCGAGCTGGCGTCGGTCACCGACGGCGACGGCGCCGCGCTGCCGTTCGTCGACAACGGCGACACCGTCGACGTCGGCGTCGCCACCACCGACGAGGCGACGCTGGTCTTCGCCTACACGTTCCGCTACCACGACGGCTTCCAGGGCGCCGACGACAACCCGGCGCTGACGCTGACCTGGCCCTACTACTGCGGCAACCTGTTCCCCTGCAAGACCCACGACAACCCCGCCGACGGCACCGCGTTCGCGCTCGAGCTGACCGGCGTGCCGGAGACCAAGGTCGCGATCTACCCGCACGAGATCGCCGCCGCGTCGCCGCCGTACATGCTGGCGTGGGCGATCGCGGCGTACACCGAGCTCGACCTCGGCACCACGACCGCGGGCACGCACGTCAAGATGTGGTACCAGCCCAACCAGCTCAACGCGGCGACCGCGGGCGGCGCGCACCTGCGCGACAGCTTCGACTGGTTCGAGCAGACCCTGGGCCCGTACCTGTTCGGCGACACCGTCGGCAGCGTGTCGGCGACCTGGGGCTTCGGCGCCTACGGCGGCATGGAGCACCACCCGTTCTGGCACGTCGGCTCGACCGCGCTGGGCGACGAGGAGGTCAACGTCCACGAGGCCGCGCACGGCTGGTTCGGCAACGGGGTGCGGCTGCGCTGCTGGGAGGACTTCACGCTGTCCGAGGGCACGGTCACGTACCTGGCGGCGCGCGCGCTGACCGTCACCGGCGGGCCGGTCCTGGCGCAGTCGATCTGGGACGCCTACGCGGCGCGGCTGCAGGGGCTGCGCGACGACGGCGGCGGCGGCGTGGCGTGGCCCGACAGCTGCGGCGCCGTCGACATCCTCGACCTGTTCAGCGACACGCCCTACACCAAGGGCGCGTACTTCTACCGCGCGGTCGCCAACCACGTCGGCGTCGACGCGCTCGACGCCGCGCTGTCGGCGTTCTACATGCGGTACCGCGGCGAGGCCGCCGGCATGCAGGACATGCTCGACACGATCGAGGCCGAGACCGGGTGGGATCCGACGGCGTGCGCGACCAAGTGGCTGCGCACCGCCGAGGTCCCCGCCGACCTCGAGTGCCCCTGAGCGCGGCCCCGGCGGCGGCTCAGGACGAGGTCGCTTCCTGACCGCTCAGGCGCCGTGGCACTTCTTGAACTTCTTGCCCGAGCCGCACGGGCACGGCTCGTTGCGCCCGACCTTGGGGGCCTCGCGCGCCACCGGCCGCGCCTTCTGGACCTCGCCATCGACGTAGACCCAGCGCGGCCCGGCGCCCTCGTCGACCCGGGTGAACCGCGACCGCTCGTGGTGCTGCTGGGGCCGGCCGCCGAGCATGAACCGCGCGATGAACTCGACGACGCCGGCGTCGTCGTCGGGGCCGCCGGCCTCGGTGGCGACGATCTCGAGGCCGAGCCACTGCGACTGCTGCGACCACATCGTCGCGGCCTCGCGGTCGACCTGGTCGCGCTGCGCCGGATCGTGGGTGGCGACGACGTAGTCGATGTTGCCGACCACGTACGCGCTGTAGCGCGACCGCATCAGCTCGGCCGCGGTGGTGGCGGGCTGGCTGCCGTCGTGGCGCGGGCCACAGCAGACCTCGAGCGACTCGCCGACGCCGCACGGGCAGGTCATGGCGCACCTCCGGGGACCGGCGCGGCGGGCGGCGGCGCGGGCGGCGGCGCCGTCACGCTGTCGTCGGGCACCCGCTCGGCCGGGACCTGGCCGTCGGGCAGGTTGAGCACGAAGCCGCGGACGACGTCGTCCTCGACCACGAACGTGACCGAGGCCTCGAGCTCCATGATCAGGAACTCGGTGGCCGACCGCGGGAACAGCCGGACCTCCTCGTCGCCGAGCACCAGGGCCAGGCCCTTGCCGCTGCGCTCGACGCGGAGCTGCTGGCCGTCGCCGAGGCGGTAGGCGCCGACCAGGCGATCGAGGTCGGCGGCCGGCAGCTCGACCAGGCGGAGGTCGAGATCGAGATCGCCGCCGGCGAAAACGTCGAAGGCGCCGATGCCGAGCCGGGTCACCAGCGGGCTCGCCGCCGACCCCAGGATCACGACGCCGCGGCCGGTCTCGGGATCGAAGCCGACGAAGCTGGCGTAGCCGCCGGTCATGCCGTTGTGCCAGACCACGCCGGCGCCGGTGACGTGCCAGCCGAGCGCGACCTTCATGCCGTCGCCGTCGCCGCCGGCGTCGGCCATCGGTACGAACGACGTCCGCAGGACCTCGGCCAGGGGCCCGTCCTTGCCGCCGGTGGCGTCGAGCGCGGCGCGCACCAGCGTGGCCATGTCGCGGGCGGTCGAGCGCCAGGCCCCGGCGCCGGCCAGGACGTCGAAGGTCCACGGCCCGGCGGCGGCGCCGCCCGCGGTGTGGCCGGGGACGATCCGGGCCTGCTCGGCGGCGGGCACCTCGGTCCAGGTGTGGTGCAGGCCCAGCGGCTCGAGGATCCGGGTCGTGACCGCGTCGGCGTACGACGTGCCGAGGGTGCGGGCCAGGACGTGGCCGAGGATGCCGGCGCCCAGGTTGGAGTACGAGTACGCGGTGCCCGGGGTGAACAGCAGCTCGGCGTGCTCGAGGTAGGCGTACAGCTCGGCCTCGCCGTAGTGCGCGTAGGGATCCGGCGCCGTGGGGTCGAGGTTGTCGGGCAAGGGCGGCAGCCCGGCGCGGTGGGTCGCCAGCTGCTCGAGCGTGGGGCGGACGCCGTCACGCTCGGGGAAGCGGACCCCGAACGGCAGCAGCTGGATCACCGGCGTGTCGAGCGTGACGGCGCCGCGCGCCGCGGCGTCGGCCAGCAGCAGCGCGGTGAAGACCTTCGACACCGAGCCGATCTCGAAGACGTCGTCGGCGCCGGGCGCGGCGTCACCGACGCCCTCGCCGAAGCCGACGTAGTCGACCGCGGTGCCGTCGATCAGCGCGACCACCATGCCGCCGCGCAGGATCTCCTGCTCGAACAGCGGCGTGATCGCGGCGCGCATCGGGGCGACGAACTTCCCCTCCTTGGGAGGATCCGGGATGCGCTGCGGCGGCGGGTGCGAGCCACAGGCCGCCGCGACGGTCGCGACGGCGAGCAGCCAGGGTGAGACGACACGGGCCATGGCCGCGCATCCTACTCGCTCCCGCCCCGGGCGGGAACGTGCGAAGGTCGGACCATGTGGAAGCGGATCCGCCGGCTGTTCGGCGGCAGCCCCGAGGACGCCTTCGCCGACGAGGTCCTGGGGATCGTCCGCGCGGTCCCCGAGGTCACGGGCGCCGAGCGCGACGGCGACGAGTTCGTGATCGTCTACAAGATCGGCGAGCGCGGGGGGCGGATCGCGCTGCACAACCTCTTCCACGAGATGCACGAGCTCGACGCCGGCGAGCGCCGCAAGCGGCTGCGCCTGCTGATCGGCGCGATGATGACGACGACCGAGGCGCCGCGCGACTGGGAGTCGGTGCGCGAGGCGCTGCGCCCGGTGCTGCGCTCGATGTCGTTCGTCGGCAACCCCGACATGTCGTCGATGTCGCCGGTGTGGCGCGGCTTCTCGCCGTTCCTCGCCGAGCTGGTCGTGATCGACGCGCCGACGACGATGTCGTACGTGACCCGCGCCGACCTCGATCGCTGGGGCATCTCGCCGGTCGAGGCGCTGCGCGCCGCCCGCGGCAACCTGCCGATCGAGACCGCGATGATCCGGGCCCAGACCGGCGGCGACGAGGACGACGCCACCTGGATGGTCCACAGCCAGGACAGCTACGAGTCGTCGCGGCTGCTCTTGCCCGGCTGGCTGGCCAGCTTCGGCGACAAGGTCGGCGGCACCCCGGTCGCGATCGTCCCGCACCGCGGCATGCTGTGGGTGACCTCGGCGGAGAGCCACGCCCACGTCCAGATCCTGATCGACGCCGCGGCCAAGGAGTTCGACGACTCGCCGCGCGCGATCTCGCCGGCGCTGTACACGATCGACGGCGACGGCGGCGTCGTGCCGTTCGAGGTCGAGCGCACCCACCCGCTGGTCGACAAGATCCGCGCCGGCCACCTGCGCCTCGCCGATCACGAGTACGGCGTCCAGCAGCAGCGGCTCGAGGCCGAGCTCGAGCGCGACGGCGTCGACCTGTTCGTCGCCAGCTTCCGGGTCCTGGAGTCCGAGGGTGGGCCGCGCCACAGCTTCTGCGTGTGGGGCCACCAGGTGCCGTCGCTGCTGCCCGAGGCCGACCTGGTCGCGGTCTTCGACGACGACGCCGAGAACCCGGTGTTCGTGCCGTGGGACGTCGTGCGCGGCAAGGTCGGCGCGATGTGGCAGCCGTGGGACGCGGCGCCGTCGCGGGTCCGCACCGAGGGCTACCCGGCCGGGCCGCAGCTGTCGGAGCTGCGGGCCCGCGCGGTCTTCCTCGACGGCAACTGACGCCGCGGCCCGGTCACGTCGCGACGCGATCGCCGCGCGCCGGCACGGGTTGGCGCGGCTAGCGCGGCGGCGGCAGGTAGCCGTCGCGCCGGTAGTCGCCGCGGCCGGTCGGCCACGGCATGCAGTTGTCGGTCGCACCGTCGACCGCGTAGACCAGCGCCTGGGGCTGGCCGTCCTGGCCGCCCTTGGTGCTGACGACGATGTCGAGCGTGCCGTCGCCGTCGGCGTCGGCGATCGTCGGCACCGGCATCGCGCCGCGATCGGGCAGCGGGATCCGGTGCAGCTCGTTGCCGGCGGCGTCGAGCACGAACAGCGCGCCGCGGCCGGCGGTGGTCGCGTACGTGGCGAAGACGATCTCGGGCACGCCGTCGCCGGACAGATCGGCGATCACGACGCCGCCGGTGCCGACCTCCTGCTGATCGGTGTACGGGTGCGACCACAGCGTCTGGCCGCGGGCGTCGATCGCCCAGATCCGGCCGTCGAAGCCGGCGAACACCAGCTCGGGCCCGGCGCGGTCGGGATCGAGGTCGGCGACCGCGACCTGGTTGGTGATCGCGACGACGTTGTCGCCGGCGTCCCACAGGCCCCACAGGTAGTCGGCCATGCGCGGCGGCGCGACCCAGGCGTCGGGCCGGGTGCCGTCGTGGCGCACGACCCAGACCGCGACGCCGCGCTCGCGATCGTCCTGGGCGGCGTTCTGCACCGAGCCGACCATGATGATCTCGCCGACGCCGTCGCCGTCGAGGTCGGCGATCGCCGGCGCGGTGTTGGTGAAGTGGCCCTGCTCGTCGACGGCCTCGTCGTCGGCGTAGCCCTGCTGCGCCAGCCGGTAGTCGACCATGAAGCGGATGCCGCTGAACTTGGTGCGGCCGCTGAAGATCGACGCGGCGTCGAAGGCGCGGCCGGTGCCGTCGTGCAGGCTGTCGTAGGCGTTGTCCTGGGTGGCCAGGACGTCGACGACGCCGTCGCCGTCGACGTCGCCGAGCGCCAGGTTCTGGTCGTAACCGCCGGTGACGTAGCAGGCGTCGTCGCAGCCGGCGGCGCCGGTGGTGTTGGGCGGGAACCCCGGGGTCCGAGCGCCGTCGGGCTCGAACGCGAAGACGATGTCGCGCTGGCCGTTGCCCTCGATCGGGCTCGACGTCACCGCGACCAGCTCGAGCTCGCCGTCGCCGTCGATGTCGCCGGCGGCCAGCGACCGCAGCTCGTCGGAGGCGGTGACCGGGAACCCGGGCAGCGGCTGCCCGGCGGCGTCGTAGGCGTAGATCTGATCGCGGGACGCCACCGCGACCTCGAGCCCGGGGCGGCTCGGCAGCAGGTCCGCGACCACCGGCGACGCCCAGATGCGGCCGCCGGTCGACGCGCGCCAGGCCTCGGTGAAGGTGTCGCCGGCGCCCAGCCGCCACACCAGCAACAGCTCGTCGCGCGGCACCACCAGCTCGGGCTGGCCATCGCCGTCGAGATCGATCACCGCCGGCGACGCCAGCCAGCCCTCGTGCCAGCGGTCGGCCAGGGTGTGGGTCAGGACCGGGGTCGAGACCTGATCGGAGCCGCCGCCGGGGGCCGGTTCGCACGCCGGGCTGGGCAGCGGCACCGAGGCGTCGCCGAGGGTGCCGGGGCCGCCACCGCCGCCGCACGCGACCACCGCCAGGAAGCCGAGGAGCAACGAGCACCTGCGCATGGGGCGATGGTGCCACGACGGCGCGGCCGCGGTGGTGCGAACGACGGTGCGCAGCCCGGCGAGCGGCTGATCGACGCAGGTCACACCGCGGCGCCTGGCGCCGTGCGAGCATCCGCCCATGCGCCGCCGCTCTGGTCCGTCCATCCCCGCGTGGTCGTTCGTCGTCCCCCTGATCGTGCCGCTGGCGCTCGCCGCCCCGGCCCACGCCGACCGCGGCGTCCGCGTCGACGCCCCGGTCGCGGCGGCGCCGTCGACCGCCCCCGTGCTCGGCGGCAGCGACGCCCCGGCCGGCAAGTGGCCCGACGTCGCCGCGGTCCTGTTCGGCGGCTACCAGGAGTGCACCGGCACGCTGATCGCACCGACCCTGGTCTTGACCGCCGGCCACTGCGCCGACTCGACCCTGAACCAGGTGCTGATCGGCACGTCGTCGCTGGCTCGGCCCAGCGAGGGCGAGACGATCAACGTGGTGCAGCAGTTCCCGTACCCGAACTGGGCGAACACCTTCGACCTCACGATCCTGGTGCTCGAGCACGCGTCGACCCTGCCGCCGCGCGTGATCGCCAGCGGCTGGGCCCGCCACGACATCGTCGACGGCGCCACCGCCGCGCTGGTCGGCTACGGCGCGGTCGATCGCGACGCCAACGTCTACGTCGACGAGCTGCAGGAGGCGACCAGCACGATCACCGACGCCAACTGCGACGACGAGCCGGGCTGCAACAGCGCGGCGCGCCCCGACGGCGAGCTCGGCGCCGGCGGCGGCGGCATCGACACCTGCCCCGGCGACTCGGGCGGCCCGCTGTACCTGGTCACCGACTACGGCACGTTCCTGGCCGGCGTCACGTCGCGGTCGTACGACAACGCCGTCTACTACTGCCAGGACGGCGGCGTCTACGTCCGGCCCGACGCGGTGGTCGACTGGATCGAGGAGACCACCGGCGTGACCCTGCCCGCCGCGCCCGGCCCGGTCGCCGACGACCTGGTCGCCGAGACCGGCAAGGCCGGCCACGCCACCGTCGACCCCGCCGACCCGCACCCCGGCACCTCGCACACCTTCGCGATCGTGACGCCGCCGGTGCACGGCACCGCGACGATCGACGGCGGCGGCGTCGTGACCTACACCAGCGAGGCCGGCTACCTCGGCGCCGACGAGGTCGAGATCGAGGTCGCCGACGCCGCGGTCGCGACCCGCACCGCGCGGACGACGATGGCGATCGAGGTCGTCGACCAGCTCCCCGAGGAGGACACCGGCTGCTGCGCGGTGGGCGGCGGCGGTGGCGCCGCCGGCACCGTGCCGCTGGCGCTGGCGGTGGCGGCGCTGCTGGCGCCGCGCCGGCGTCGCCGGGGCGCCGGCCACGACGCCCGGTGATACCTTCGCGACCATGAGCCCTCCGCCCGCCGACAGCGACGACGTCTGGCTGCACTGCAGCGCCTGCCGGCGCGACCTGCGCTTCGGGCAGATCCACTGGGTCTGCAGCGTCTCGACCTGCAACCGCAACCGCATGCGGCTGGTGTTCTGCTCGGTGGCGTGCTGGGACTCGCACGTCGCCGACGCCCGCCACCGCGACGCGTGGGCGGTCGAGGCCCAGGCCCCCAGCCGCGACGCCTGGCGCGCCGAGCAGGCCACCGAGGCCAGCGCCGCGCGCCGCCGCCGCGCCCCGCCCGCCGCCGCGCCCCGCGCGGTGATCACCGCGCCGTCGCCGCCGCCGTCGTCGCCCGCGGGGCGCCCCGCCGCGTCGTCGCCGCCGCGCCCGCCGCGCCCGCCGGCCCCGCGCTCGCCGACGGCGTCGACCGCGAGATCCTGATCGTCGTCTCCAAGCTCAAGAAGTACATCCGCGAGCGCTCGGGGATGAACACCTCCGACGGCGTCATGGACGTGCTGTCGGATCACGTCCGCGCGATCTGCGACGACGCCATCCGCACCGCCGCGGGCGACGGCCGCAAGACCGTCCTCGACCGCGACGTGCCGCGGCCGCGCCGCTAGGCGCGCCGCGCGGCGGGCCCGCACGGCGGGTACGGCGAGGTGCGAGCACCGGCGCGGGCCGACGAGCCGCGCCGGGCGCCCCGCGCGCGGGGCGCCGGTGAGGTCCGCGGTATCATGGCGACGAGCCGGGGCGGCGTCGCCCGTCACGACGCCCCCGCCACCACCCGATGTCCACCGTCGCGCACGAGGATCCCCGGATCGGCACCGTCGCCGGCGCCCGGTACCGCATCACCGGCGTTCTCGGCACCGGTGGCATGGGCAGCGTCTATCGCGCCGAGGACGTCACGACCGGCGGCGAGGTCGCGCTCAAGATCCTGCGCTCGCACCTCGGCGCCAGCGACGAGGCCAACGCGCGGTTCCGGCGCGAGGCGTTCGTCGGCAGCCTGATCGTCCACCCCAACTGCGTCGGCGTCACCGCGCTCGGCCAGTGCGAGGACGGCGCGATCTACCTGGCGATGGAGCTGCTCGACGGCGAGGCGCTCGGCGACGCGATGGCGCGGGCGCCGCGGCTGCCGTGGCGGCGGGCGCTGCACGTCGCCCGCCACGTCCTGCGCGGCCTGGCGCACGCCCACGACCAGGCGATCGTCCATCGCGACATCAAGCCCGACAACATCTTCCTCACCACGCGCGACGGCGACGCCGACTTCGCGCGGGTCCTCGACTTCGGCATCGCCAAGCTGGTCGGCGGCGCCGCCGGCCCGGCGATCACCGCCGCCGGGCTCACCGTCGGCACGCCGGACTACCTGTCGCCGGAGCAGGCCCTCGGGCTCGAGCTCGACGGCCGCACCGACCTGTACTCGCTGTCGGTCGTCCTGTTCGAGATGCTGACCGGCACCACGCCGTTCGCCGATCCCGAGCTGGTCAAGATCCTGACCGGTCACACCAGCCGGCCGATCCCGACGTTCGCCGAGGTCGCGCCCGACCTGGTCGTGCCCGACGCCGTCGAGCGGCTGGTCCGCGACGGCATGGCCAAGCGCCCCGACGACCGCATCGCGTCGGCGGCGGCGTACGTCGAGCGCATCGACGCGCTGCTGGCCGCGCCGGCCGCCGACGCCGGCGCCGACGCCCTGATCGGCGCGCTCCTCGACGACCGCTACCGGGTCGAGGCGCTGCTCGGCACGGGCGCGTGGGGCCGCGTCTACCGCGCGACCCACGTCGCGCTGCGCCGCGCCGTCGCGATCAAGGTCCTCGACGCCCAGGTCCTGGCCGACGACGAGGCGCGGCGCCGGTTCGAGCGCGAGGCCCTGGCGACCGGGCGGCTGCGCCACCCCAACTGCGTCGCGGTCACCGACGTCGGCGCGCTGCCCGACGGCAGCCGCTACCTCGCGATGGAGCTGGCCGACGGCGTCAACCTCGCCGACCTGCTCGGCGACGTCCCCCGGCTGCCGGTGGCGCGCGCGGTCCACGTCATGCGCCACCTGCTGCGCGGGCTCGGCCACGCCCACGGCCACGGCCTGGTCCACCGCGACCTCAAGCCGGCCAACATCATGCTCGTCGCCGAGGGCGGCGACCCCGACTTCGTCAAGATCCTCGACTTCGGGCTGGCCCGGATGATGGCGGGCGACGATCGGATCACCCGCAGCGGCGTCGCCTGCGGCACGCCGCGGTACATGGCGCCGGAGCAGGTGCTGAGCCGCGGGTTCGACGCGCGCACCGACCTCTACGCGGCGTCGGTGACCCTGTTCCAGATGCTCACCGGGCACACGCCGTTCGAGCACGACGACGTCCCGACGCTGCTCAAGATGCACCTCGCCGCGCCGGTGCCACGCCTGGCCGACGTCGTGCCCGGGCTGCAGGTCCCGGCGGCGCTCGAGGCGCTGATCGCGCGCGGCCTCGCGAAGGATCCCGCCGAGCGCCCGGCCAGCGCCGCGCGGTACCTCGCCGAGCTCGACGCCGCGGTCGCGCCGGCGGGCGCGACGATCGAGCTGTCGAGCCTGGTCCCGGCGATCACCGGCGCGATCGCCACCGCCGCGCCGCCCGCGCCGCCGCCAAGACCGGCGCCGGGCGCGCGGCCGGCGCCGCCGCCGATCCGTCGCCCCGGCGACGACCGCTGCCCCGCGCGGCCGTGATCGGCGGCGCCGTCGCCGCCGTGCTCGCGATCGGCGTCGTCGCCGCGATCGCCACCCGCGCGCCGTCGCGGTCGGCGGCCCCGCCGCCCGCCGAGGAGGTCGAGATCCTCGACGACGGCCCCGAGGTCGACGACGCGCCGTCGCTCGTGCTCGATCCGGACATCACCGCGGCGCTGCGGCAGGGCGGCGAGGCCGCGGTCGCCCGCCTGCGCGACCTCCGCAAGCAGCGGCCGGACGACGCCCGGATCCCGTACGCGCTGGGGCGCGTCTACCACCGCCTCGGCTGGCCCAAGCCGACGATCGACGCCTACCGCGACGCGGTCCGCCTCGACGCGACGTTCCGCGACGACCCGGCGCTCATCCACGACCTCGTCGCCCTGCTGGCCAGCCGCAGCAGCTGGCAGCGCGCGGCCAGCGTCCTCGAGCACGACGTCGGCGACGCCGCGGCGCCGGCGCTCGCCGACGCCGCCGCCCACCACCGCGACGGCACCGTGCGCGCCCGCGCGGCGCGCCTGCGCGATCGCGTCGCGCCGTAGCCCGCCGCGACGGCGCCGGCCGGCTACCCCGCGGTCTGCAGCCCGGCGGCGATGCCGCCGATCGTCGTGAAGACCGTGCGCTGCAGGCGCTCGAGCTCGTCGTCGACGACCTCGGCCTCCATGCGGGCGCGCAGCCGGCCCAGCGTCTCGATCTGCACGTGCGACAGGACGTCGAGGTACGAGTTGCGCCGCGCCACCGAGGCGGCGAGGTGCGGCCGATCGGCGAACGGGTCCTGGTGGCCGAGCACCGTGGCCAGCGCCGCGACGCTGCGGGCGTGCTCGGCGCGGACCAGCTCGAACAACTGGCCGGTCTCGGGATCGGCGAGCCGGGCGTACTCGGCGGCGACGTCGATGTCGGCGCGGATCAGCGACAGCTCGGCGTTGCGGACCACGGCGCGGAAGAACCGCGACCGCGCCTCGAGGGCGCGCGCGCCGTCGACGCCGACCTCGGCGGCGAGCGCCTCGAGCGCGGTGCCGAGGCCGAACCAGCCGGGGATGCCGTGGCGCGACTGCGTCCACGAGAACACCCACGGGATCGCCCGCAGGTCGTCGAGGCGCAGCCCCTTCTTGCGCGACGCCGGCCGCGACCCCAGCGGCAGCTTGGCGACCTCGCGGATCGGCGTCGCCGCGATCGTGTAGCGGGCCAGGCGATCCTGGTCGGTGGTCAGCGCCTGGTAGGCGGCGCGCGCCGCCGCGGCGGCGCGCTCGAGCAGCGGCTCGTCGGCGGCGTCGTCGCGGGCGCCGGCGCGCTCGTCGGCGGCCGACAGCAGCACCGCCGACAGCGTCAGCTCGATGTCGCGCTCGGCGATCTCGGGGCGGGCGTAGCGAGCGGTGACGGTCTCGCCCTGCTCGGTGACCCGGACCCGGCCGCGCATCGCGGCCTCGGGCTGGGCCCGGATGGCCTCGCCGGCGGGGCCGCCGCCGCGGCCGATCGCGCCGCCGCGGCCGTGGAACACGGTGAGCGTGAGGTCGTGGGCGGCGGCGACCTCGGCCAGTGACCGCTGGGCGCGCCGCAGCGCCACCGCCGAGGTCACGTAGCCGACCTGCTTGCCGGAGTCGGAGTAGCCGATCATGACCTCGAGCTCGCCGCCGAGCTCGCCGCGCATCGCCGGCAGCGTCGCCGCGGCCTCGGCGATCGCGCCGGCGCGATCGAGATCCTCGAGCTGCTCGAGCAGCGGCACCGGGCGCAGCTCGCCGGGCGCCATGCCGGCGGCGCGGCCCAGGAACGCGACCTCCATCAGGTCGGAGACGTTGCTGGTGAAGCTGACGACGTAGCGCTCGGCGGCGCGGGCGCCCAGCTCGTGGCGGGCGCGCCCGACCATGTCGAGCGTGGCGAGCAGATCCTGGGCCTCGGGCGACAGCGCCTGACGGTGCCGCTCCGGCGTCACCGGCCGGGTCAAGAGGCCGCCCAGCAGCTCGCGCCGGCCGGCCTCGTCGAGGCCGGCGTAGCCGGGCTTGCCGCCGCGCGCCAGCAGCTCGTCGACGACCCGCTCGTGCAGGCCCGAGTGCTGGCGCAGGTCGATCGACGCCAGGTGGAAGCCGAAGACGTCGACCCGGCGCCGGCAGTCGCGCAAGAGGCCGTCGGCGAGGCGGGCGTAGCCACAGCCGCGCAGGCTGGCGTCGAGCAGGTCGAGATCGCGCTTGTAGCCGCCGGCGTCGACGTAGCCGTCGTCGGTGCGGCCCAGCGTGGCGTCGAGGCGGTGCGCGACGTACCACAGCTTCTCGCGCCACGGCTCGCGGATCGCGCGCGGCCGGGCCCGCGCCGCGACCTCGGGGTAGCGGTCGCGATCGCGCTCCAGCGACGCGACCAGGGCGTCGAGGCCGCCGGCCGCGGTCGGCGAGGTGCGCAGCGACGACACCGACAGGAACCGGCCCAGCTGGGTGACGTCGTCGAGGTAGCGCTCGAGCACCGCGGCGCGGTTGTGCTCGAACGCCGACCGGGTCACGTGCGCGGTGACGAACGGGTTGCCGTCGCGATCGCCGCCGACCCAGCTGCCCCAGATGAAGAACGGCGGCGCCCGCCAGCCCTCGGCGGCCAGCGCCGGCCAGGTCCGCAGGCACGCGTCCTCGAGCGTGCGGTAGATCCGGGGCGTGACGTCGAACAGCGTCCGCCGGAAGGTGTCGACGGTGGCGCCGATCTCGTCGCGCGGCGTCGGCTTGCGATCGCGCGACGGCTCGGTGCCGATCAGCGCCAGCACGACCTCGACCAGGCGGGCGTCGGCGTGGCGGCGCCCGGCGGCGCCGGCGCGATCGCGGCCGTCGAGCGCGGCGGCGACCTCGATCAGGTGGTCGAGCACCGAGCGGCGCCGCGCCTCGGTCGGGTGCGCGGTCAGCACCGGCATGACCAGGGCGCGCGCGAAGAACGCGCGGACGTCGTCGGCGGAGGCGCCGGCGGCGGCCAGCTTGCCGACCGCCGCGACCAGGCCGTCGGGGCCGTCGCCGCGGTCGCGCAGCACGCGGATCCGCTGCTGCTCCTCGGCGACGTTCATCAGGTGACACCAGTGGGTGTAGGCGCGCGCCGCCTCCTGCAGCTCGGCGAGGCGCAGCGCGGCGATCTTGTTGGCGAAGGCGCGGCGGCCGCCGTCGAGGGTGCCGTCGCGCAGGCGCTTGGCGTCGTCGCCGAGGCCGCGGATCAGCTCGAGCGCGCGGGGCCCGGACACCTCGGCGATGGCGCCCCGGAGCGCCTCACCGACTCGCTGCAGATCGTCGTCGAGGTTCACCCGATCGGTTCTACTCCCCCCTGCCCGGCATCGAAAGGCCCGGCGACGACGCGCGCGTCATGATGCGTCATCAGTTGCGGGCGAGGTCGTGGCCACGGGCCATGCGCGCCGCCGCGATCGCCTGGATCTGGGCGTCGTCGCGACGGCCGGAGAAGTACGTGACCTCGCCGAAATCGAGCAGCTCGTTGGGCACGAGCACGGCCTGGCGGCCGAAGCGCGCCTCCAGCCCCGAGGCCCAGTACACCAGCTCGCTGCAGTACCAGCGATCCGGCTGATCGAAGCCGGCCATGCCCCAGGTGTCGAAGCGCGCGCCGAGCTGGCTGCGGATGATCTCGAGCGCGGCGCGGCCGTCGGCGTCGGTGGCGCCGGTCGGGTGGACGATCGCGATGTAGCGGTAGCGCTGCACGAAGACCTCGAGCGGCACCTCCTGCACCGCCGGCGTCGTGGCCTCGACGATCGTGCCGCGGCTGACGTCGATCATGCCGGCGTGGCTGAACTCCTCGCCGGTGGTCAGCGTGACGATGGCGTCGCCCTGCCACACCAGCGAGCGACCGAGCACCCAGTCGCCGTCGTGCGCGACCCGCTGGATCTCGGCGACCCACATGCGGGTGATCTCGTGATCGAGATCGGCGTCGGCGGGCCGCTTGGCGTACAGCGAGCCGTGGTAGCAGCCGGTCAGCGCGAGCAGGCCGGCGACGACCGCGAGGGTAACGGCGCGCGCCAGACGGCGCGCGCCGGGGGTGGCCATGGAGGGGATGCGGCGGGGGATGAGGGCGGTGGCGAGCATGACGCCCTGGCTCCAATTTCGCCTTTCGTGCCAGGTCGCCAACCCCGCGACAATCGGTCGGACCACTGGACCGCACAGCGCTGTAGGTGTCCAGGACCTGACGGCGTTAGGCTTGGAGACGTGACCTGGCGACAGCTCCTGACCATCGTGGTGGTCCTCGCACTCCCGGCCCTGCCCGCGACCTCGCGAGCCGAGACCGCGGCCGCCGCGGCGACGGCCGCGGGCACCGACTTCGGCGCCGAGGCCCGGACGCTGTACCGGGTCGGCGCCTGCGGCGGCAGCGACGCGATCCCGGCGCGCTTCAGCACCCGGGCCATCGACCACCACTGCCACCGGATGGCGCGCCGCTACGACAGCTACCGCGCGCACTGGGTCGATCGCGCGCGCGACTTCATCCGCGCGATCGTGCCGACCGGCGCGCCGCAGGTGGTGGTCTATCCGTTCGGCGGCGGTGACCTGTCGTCGGCGCTGACCGTGTTCCCCGACGCCACCGAGATCACGACGCTGTCCCTCGAGGCCG
Source organism: Kofleriaceae bacterium (assembly GCA_020633495.1). Classification (GTDB taxonomy): domain Bacteria; phylum Myxococcota_A; class Polyangia; order Haliangiales; family Haliangiaceae; genus WYBA01. Next base: position 104,794 of record JACKDR010000012.1, read on the forward strand.
CCGGCGACGTCCGCGCCATCGACACGATCGACGCCGGTCGGCTGCGCAAGGAGCTCGACGTCATCGCCAAGGACGTCAACCGGCTGTACCGGGCCGCGCACTCGACGACCAAGAGCCTGCAGACGGTGTCGCACGGCCAGCTGCCGGGGACGATCGTCTTCGCGCTCGCCGCGCTGGTCGTGCACGGTCAGCAGCCGGTGTCGCTGCGCTACTTCACGATCGAGGCCGACGGCAGCCTGCGCTACCTCACCGGCGCCGAGCTCGACGCCGCGGTCGCCGAGGTCGCGGCGCGCGCCGAGGCCGACCGGGCCGGCACCAAGAAGGCGCGCCGCAAGCGCGCCGCCCACTACTGGCGCGAGCAGGAGTCGGTGTTCGCCAACGTCGAGATCACGTTCGTGCCGGTCGATCAGCCGACCGCGACGCCGCGGGTCTATCGCCACATCGTCGCCAACCTCGACGACGAGCACCTCGGCGCCGACGACCGCGTGCTCGTCCACCTCGCCGCCAAGGGCAAGGTCTCGACGATGACCAAGGCGGCCAGCTTCCTCTTGTGGTTCGACGACTTCTCGAAGATCCGCACCTACCTGCTCGACCACATGGCGTTCATGATCAGCGACGCCTCGGGCATCGCCCCCGCCGACGCCACCGCCGCGGGCTTCGAGCAGATCCCGTACGGCAGCTTCAAGGGGCCGTACTTCACCAAGGGCGATCGCAAGCACGTCCACCGCCAGTTCGAGAAGCTGTGGAAGGACAGCCCCCGGCGGAAGCTGCCGTTCCGGTTCGGCTACCCCGACTCGACCAAGAAGGGCGGCCACCTGATGATCACCCAGCCGGCGAGCTGCGCGGGGCGGGTGCCGTGCTGACGACGCCGCGCCGGATCGCGCCGGCCATGCCACAATGGCGGCGATGACGTCGCGCCGGGCCCCGATCGCGATCGCCGCGCTGGTCGCCGGCCTCGGCGCCGGCGGCTGGCTGGTGTCGGGCGCCGCCGCCGAGGACGCGCGCGGCGCCGGCGCCGGCGCGACCAGCGGCACGACCACCGGCGGGACCGCCGCGACCGCCGCGACGACGACCGCGACCGCCGACGACGTCGGCGCGGCGGAGGTGCCGCACCCGCTGCGCGCCGCGGTCGACGCCGGCCAGCACGTCCGCCTCGACACCGACCACGGCGCGGTCCACGTCTGGGTGCCGGCCGGCTACCACGCCGACGGCGCCGCCACGATCGTCTACGTCCACGGCTACTACACCGACGTCGACCAGGCCTGGACCAACCACCAGCTGCCCGAGCAGTTCGCGCTGTCGGGCCTCGACGCGGTCTTCATCGCGTGCGAGGCGCCGGCCGGCAGCCGCCCGGCGGTGTCGTGGACGTCGATGGGCGATCTGCTCGACACCGTCTTCGCGCGCACGACGATCACGCGGCCGATGGGCCCGGTGATCGCGGTCGGCCACAGCGGCGCGTTCCGGACCCTGCTGACCTGGCTCGACTACCCGCTGCTCGACCAGATCGTCCTGGTCGACGCGCTGTACGCCGAGGTCGAGCCGTTCCGCGCCTGGCTGGCGGCGTCGCCGAGCCACCGGCTGATCGACGTCGGCGAGGACACCGTGCGGTGGACCGACGAGCTGGCCCGCGCCGAGGCCGGCGAGGGCTCGATCGAGGTCGATCGCTTCCCGTTCGAGGATCGCGGCTGGCCCGAGGGCGCGTTCGAGGCCCGGCTGCTGACCGTCCGCTCGCAGATGGGCCACATGGAGCTGGTCACCGCCGGGGTCGCGCTGCCCATGCTGCTGCGCCTGCTGCCGGTCGAGGTCCTGCCCGACGCGCCCTGGGATCAGCCGCTGGGCTCGCTGCCGGCGCTGCCGACCGCCGACGGCCGATGACCCCCGCCCCGATCGGACGCGCGCGCGTCGGCCGCCGCGGCGACGCGGTCCGGCGACGGCCCGGGCGCGGCCGCCGCGATCGCCGCGATCGTCGCCGTCGCCGCGGGCGCGCGGCGCCGCCGCGGACGGCGCGCCGTTCGTCATGCCGCGGCTCGAGCTCGACGAGCGCGCCAGCCTCGCGGTCGACTACCTGGCGCCGCCGGCGGCCCGAGGACGCCCAGGGGGTGTCGGCGCTGCTCGGCTACCAGCGCCCGATCGCCGGCCACCTCGCGCTCACCGCCGAGGCCGGGCTGGCGTGGGCGCAGCGCGGCTCGCGCGACGGCACCTCGCTGACCGACCTCACGATCGGCGGCGCCTACCAGGCCGGCGCCGCCACGGTGGCGCGGCTGGCGCTGATCCTGCCGCTCGCCTCCGACGAGGGCGACGCCGCGATCCCGGCGGCGGTCCACGGCGCGCTGCGGGTCGCCGACGGCGAGCGCTTCGACCCGACGCCGGTGACGGTGCGGCTGGCCGGCGGCCACCGCTGGGTCGGCGGCAAGGCGTTCGTCCAGGTCGACGCCGGCGCCGACGCCCGGCTCGGCGCCGACGACGAGCGGCTGCGCCTGCGGCTCGGGATCGCCGGCGGCGTCCGCGCGATCGACCGGGTCTGGGTGGTCGGCGAGCTGACCACGGTGTCGTCGATCCTCGACCCCGGCGCCGGCGAGGACTTCCGCCACGTCCTCGACCTCGGGCTCCGCGTCGACGTCCCGCGCGGCGTCGCCGGGGTCCGCCTGCAGGTGCCCCTCGACCGCTCGCTGCGCGCCGCCGACGTCTACGTCGCCGGGTTCGACTACCTGGTCCGGTTCCAGTAGTGATACCAACGGAGGCTCGGTGCAGGACCCACCCCGCCTGGTGCCCACGATCGCGCGCCGCCTCGCCGGCGACCCGCTGATCGCGGCCGTCACCGCGGGCCTCGCGGTCGGCGCGGTCGAGGTGGTGCGGCTGGGCGCGACCCGCCCCGCGCTCGCCGGCACGCTGCTGGCGCTGTTCGCCGCCACCGGCCTGGTGATCGGCGCGGTCATGCTGGGCGCCGAGGCCGCGGCGGCGCGGCTGCGCCTCGACGGCTGGCGCGGCGCGCTGGTGGTGGCGCTGCCGTCGGCGGCGATCTTCGTCCCGGTGTGCGCGACCCTGTTCGAGGGCGCGTTCGCCGCGACCCTGCCGGGCGCCCGGGTCGCGCCGTACGTCCTGCCGGTGGTGCTGGTCGCGGCCACCGCCGCCGCCGCGCGCGTCGCCGCGTGGTGGCGCCGCCGCCCTGGCCGCGCCGCCGCGCCGGTGCTCGCGACCGCCCTGGTCGGCGCCGCCGCGGTGCTGTGGCTGGCCAACCGCCGCCTGTTCCGCAGCGGCTACCCCGACCTCCACGTCGGCGTCACGCTGTCGGAGATCGTCGTGGTCGCGCTGGCGATCCGCGCCGCCGCCGGGGTCGCGGTCGCGCCCGCGCGCGCTGGCCGCCGCCGGCGCGGTGCCGCGCCGCCTCCGCCTCGCGGTCGCGGTCGCGGTGGTCGTGGCGCTGACGCCGGCGCTGCTGCTCGGCCTCGGCCGCGCCGACGACCGCCGCCTGGTCGCGACCCGCGGCGACGACGCCCGCCACCTGGTGCGGCTGGTCCGCGGCCTGATCGATCTCGACCGCGACGGCACCTCGGCGGTGCTCGGCGGCGGCGACTGCGACGATCGCGACGCCCGCCGCCACCCCGGCGCCCGCGACGTCCCCGGCAACGGCGTCGACGAGGACTGCGACGGCGCCGACGCCGAGGTCCGGGCGCCGTCACCGACCGCCGCCGCCCACGCCGCGACCCTCGCCGAGTGGCGCGCCGGCGACGACGTCGCCGCGGCGGTGGCCCGCACCGGCGCGATGAACGTGCTGATCGTCTCGGTCGACGCGCTGCGCGGCGACCTGCTCGCCCCCGACGCGCCCGGCCGCGGCGACTTCCCTCACCTGACCGCGCTGCTCGACGACGCGGTGTGGTTCCAGCGCGCCCAGGCGCCGGCCGCCGGCACCGACGTGTCGCTGACGACGTTCGTCACCGGCCGCTGGAACCCGTTCCAGCCGGTCGCCACGACCCTGCTCGAGGCCGCCCACGCGCGCGGCCGCGCCACCGGCGTGATCTTCCCGCGCGAGGTCCTGCGCTACGTGCCCGAGCCGCTCCTGACCCGCGGCGCCGACGACGTCATGCGCCTGGTCAGCGACGCCGGCAAGCGCGACGTCGGCGACCACGTCACCGCGCCCGAGACCACCGACCGCGCGCTGGGCTTCCTCGACGCCCACGGCGACGCGCCGTGGCTGCTGTGGGCCCACTACTTCGACGTCCACGAGCACCGCCAGCTGCCCGCGCCCGCCGAGCTGCTCGCCGCGATCGGCCCCGGCGGCACCGACCTGGTCCGCGGCTACCGCGCGCTGCTGCGCGGCGTCGACGACCAGATCGGCCGGCTCCTCGACGAGGTCGCGCGCCGCGGCCTCGCCGACCGCACGATCGTCGTCTTCTTCTCCGACCACGGCGAGAGCCTGGGCGAGGATCCGCGCCTGCCCGACAACCACGGCGTCGTGGTCTACGGCGCGCTGACCCGGATCCCGGTGGCGATCCACATCCCCGGCGTCGCCGGCCGCGCCGACCTCGAGCCGGTGTCGCTGGTCGACCTGGCGCCGACGATCACCAGCCTGCTCGGCGTGCCCGACGCGATCGCGCCGCACGACGGCGTCGACCTGCTGCCCCACCTGCTCGACGCCCCGCCCGAGCTCCGCCACCACGACCGCGCCCTGGTCATGCACGAGAGCGAGCAGTGGGCGGTGGTGGCGTGGCCGTGGAAGCTGCTGGTCCGGCCGGCGGACAACCTCACCGAGCTGTTCGATCTCGAGGCCGACCCCGGCGAGCACGCCGATCGCGCCGCCGCCGAGCCCGACCGGGTCCGCGACCTCAGGAGCCGCTACGGCGAGTTCCCCGAGGTCCCGATGGATCGAACGCGGGCAGGAAGGCGGTGGCGAGAAGCGCAAGCGCGACCGCCCACAGCGCGCGCACCACGATGACCAGGCCGACGCTGGACCACGCCGTCCACCGCGGCGCCACCGGCACCGCGACATCGCCCCACAAGAGCGGCAGGCCGCCGCACAGCGCCAGCGCCGCCAGCACGCACGCCACCGGCACCGCGAGCTGCGCGACCGCGACCCGCCACGCCGGCCGCGCCGCGTAGTGCACCGCCGCCGCGGTCCACAGCGCCGCCGCGTAGGTCGCGAGCGCCGCGGCGTCGGCGATGCCCCGCCCCGGCGACTTGAAGACGTAGCCGACCGCCAGCGACGGCGGGCCCAGGCGGATCACGACCAGCGCGATCGCGACCGGCCACCACCACGGCGCCCACAGCATCGCGCGCCGGCCCAGCGCCCACGCCGTCACCAGCGCGCCCGCGATCAGCAGCAGCCACGCCATCGCGCGCCGGCCGCGGCTCGGCGCCGGCACCAGCTCGTCGTCGCGCAGCGGCGCCGCCAGCGCGCCGGCCAGCGGCCGCCCGCGCGCCGCCTTCGGCAGCGTCGCGCCCACCGAGTCGGCGAGCGCGCGCGACACGTCGACCAGCGCCAGCGGGCCGCCGCGCCCGACCGCGACGCCGGGCCCGGCCAGGCAGGCGCGGACGATCCGGATCGCCGGGTCGGCGCTGCCGTGGCCGCCGGCGGCGACGTGGCCGTGGTCGGCGAGCACCAGCCAGCGGGCGTCGGGGTGGGCGGCGTCGCCGGCGGCGACCAGCGCGCCCAGGATGGCGTCGGCCGAGGCCAGCGCGTCGCGCCACGCCGGCGAGCCGCGGCCGTGCTTGTGGCCGGCGGCGTCGACCCGCAGGACGTGGACGAAGGCGAGCCGGGCGTCGCCGGCGACCGCGCGGGTCGCGGCGTCCTGCCAGGTCGCGTCCCAGCCGTCGGGCACCGCCAGGCCGTCGACCAGCGGCGGCTCGGCGGGGGCGAAGCCCATCGAGCCGACGATCTCGGGGTGGGCCTCGGCGACCGCGACCGCGCCGCCGTTGCGGGCGACCTGGGCCGGGATCGCCCGCACGCCCAGGGGATCCGGCAGCGGCGCGCCGTAGTGGTAGACCACGCCGGTCTGCTGCTGGGTCAGCCCCGACCACAGCGCGGTCTGCACCGGCAGCGACACCGTCGGGAAGCCGACGTCGACGTCGAGGTCGAGGCCGCGCGCGCACAGCGCGTTCCACGCCGGCATCGCGCGGGCGTCGGCGGCGTTGGTGCCGTCGATCAGCACGACCCGCACCCACGGCACCGGCTCGAGCCCGGCGGCGCCCGGCGGCGCCGCCGGCAGCGCCGGCCCCGGCCCCGGCGGGGCGTCGCGGCGGACGACGTCGTCGATGAAGGCGCGGCGGACGTCGGGCAGCGCCAGCGCGACCAGCGCGAGCGCGCCGGCCATGACGACCCGGGCGACCCGCTCCGTCCAGCCGACGCCGGCGACGGTCACCGGCGGATCACCGGTTGGGCGGATACTTCTGCAGCTTGCGCTGCAGCGAGCGCCGGTGGATGCCGAGGCGGCGCGCCGCCTCGGAGATGTTGCCGCCGCAGTCGGACAGGACGCGGTTGATGTGCTCCCACTCGGCGCGCGCCAGCGACGGCGCCTTGTACTCGACCTCGGGCGGATCGAGCGGCGGCGCCTGGCCGCGCGCGAACGCGTTGACGATGTCGTCGGCGTCGGCGGGCTTGGACAGGTAGTAGGTCGCGCCCAGGCGGACCGCGTCGATCGCCGTCGCGATGCTGCCGTAGCCGGTCAGCACGACGATCTTGGTCTGGGGGTCGACCTCGTGCAGGGCCTTGACCAGCTCGAGCCCACCCTTGCCGGGCATCTTGAGGTCGACCACCGCGAACTCGGGCGAGTCGTCCCGCGCCGACGCCATGGCGGTGTCGTAGTCCTGGCCCACCCGCACCTCGTAGCCGCGGTCGTCGAACGCGCGGGCCAGCCGGTTGCGGAAGACCTCGTCGTCATCGACCAGGAGGATCGACGGCTTGGCTTGGTCGGGAGTCGTCACGTCCCCTTGGATACCACGTCCGGCGCCCCGGTTTTATCCACGATGACCTCGGTCGGGATCACGACCGAGACCCGGGTCCCCTCCCCCAGGCGCGAGTCGATGGCCAGGCTGCCCCCGACCGACTCGACCACGGCCCGGGCCAGGTACAGGCCCAGGCCCATGCCCCGGCCCGGCTCCTTGGTGGTGAAGAACGGCTCGCCGATGCGGGCCAGGATCTCGGCCGGCATGCCGTCGCCGAGGTCGAGGACGTCGAGGCGCAGGCCGCCGGCGTCGCGGGCTGCCGACACCACGACCTTGCCGTCGGCGGGCGAGGCGTCCTGGGCGTTGGTCACCAGCGACCGCAGGGCCTGGCACACGGCGCGCGGCGGCAGCTTGACCGGCAGGCGGCCGACCTCGGGCGGGACCCGGCGCTCGATCGGGGGCGCCGCGCGCACGGTCGTGAGGGTCTCGTCCAGGAGCTCGTCGACGGTGCGGGCCTCGATGCCCTCGCCGGCGGCGGCGGTCGAGCCGGCCATCTGGTCGAGGATCATCCGGCACCGGCCGACCTGCTCGCGGATCAGCCGGGCGTCGTCGACCGCCTGGGTGTCGCCGGTGCGGGTCAGGCTGCGCTCGAGCTCCTTGGCGACCAGCGCCACCGTGCCCAGCGGCGTCGCCAGCTCGTGGGCCGCGCCCGCCGCCATCGTCGCCAGCGACGCCAGCCGCTCCTGCCGCGACGCCAGGTTGCGGGCCACGGTCAGCTCGCGCTCGCGAGCGGCCAGCGCGGCCAGGACGCGGAGCAGGAAGTGGACGATGAACGCCGACGCGACGCCGAGCGCGACCCACATGCCGATCATCCGGGTGTGGTCGGAGATCGGCAGCGGCTGGCTGCCGATCAGCAGCAGGCCGAAGCACAGGAACGACAGCCCGACCAGGGTCCAGGCCAGGGCCGCGTGCAGGAGCACCGTGGCCAGCGCGATCTGCACCAGGTACAGGAACCCGAACGGGTTGAGCGGGCCGCCGGTGAAGTACAGGAGGCTCGTCAGCAGCGCGACGTCGAGGGCCATGACCGCGGCGACGTGGCCCTCGTGGACCGGTCGGTCGCGGAAGTACGCGGCCACCGCGACGTTGGACACCAGGCCGACGCCGACGACCAGCGCCAGGGCGAGCAGCGGCAGCTCGACGTCGACCAGCAGCGCGACCAGCGCCACCGTCGACGCCTGGCCGGCGATCTGCGCCCAGCGCAGGCGGATCAGCCACTCGAGGTTGACCCGGTCGCGGGCGGGGATGGCGCTGACGGCGGCGAGGCGGCGAGAGGGGCGGGCCACGGCGGCCCCATCCTACGCCTTGCCGGGCCCGAAACGCGCGACGCGGCCGCGACCGGGGGTCGCGACCGCGGCGTCGGCCCAGCGGGCGGCTACTTCTCGGCCTTGGGGGTGAACTTCTTGAGGCCCTTGTCCATCACCCAGGTCTTGTAGTAGTCGGCCTTCGGGGTGCCGGCGGCGATGCGCTCCTCGGCCTTCTTGAGCTCCTCGTCGATCATCGCCTTGAACTGCGGGTACGGCACGGCGCCGCCCGGCAGGAACCGGCCGTTGATGAAGTGCGCCGGCGTCGCGCCGACGCCGAAGCTGCGCAGCGTCGCCTGGTTCTTCTGCACGAAGGCGACGCAGTCACCCTTCATGTCGGTCTTGAACTTGTCGACGTTCAGGCCCAGCTCGGTGGCCAGCGCCACCATGTTGTCCTCGTCGAACTTGCGGGTCTTGAACGCCTTCTCCCACAGCGCGTGCTCCATCTCGGGGAACTTGCCCTGCTTGGTCGCGGCGCACGCGGCCTGCGCCGGCATCGTCGCGTACTGCGGGTGCACGACGAAGTCGTCGTAGACGATCTTCACCTTGCCGTCGTAGTCCTTGAGGATCTGGTCGTGGGTCGGCCGGACCTTCTCGCAGTACGGGCAGGCGAACTCGTAGGCCTTGACGATCGTCACCGGCGCGTCGGCGGCGCCGCGGAACGGCAGGCCGTCGATGGGCACCGCGTAGACGTCCTTGGGATCGGGCTCCTGACGGCGCGGGCGCTGGGCCGGGGCCGCGCCGCGGCCACCGCCGCCGGCGGCGACCATCTTCTTGAGGTCCGTGACCTGCTTGGACAGGTCGTCGAGCTTCTTCTCGACGGCCTTGTTGTCCTGCTGGCAAGCGGAGAGGGTTACGCCGACGCTCAGAGCGACGACCAGGGTGACCAAGGATCGGTTCTTCATCAGTTCCTCTTCTGGTAGCTGGTGTCCGAAAACGCTGAGGGCCGCTTGCGGCGGCCCTCGGGGGGATGGCTACGCGACGGTGGGTATCGTCGGTCGGGTCACTTCGGCGAGAACTTCTTCAGGCCCTTGTCCATGACCCAGGTCTTGTAATAGTCGGCCTTCGGGGTGCCGGCGGCGACGCGCTCCTCGGCCTTCTTGAGCTCCTCGTCGATCATCGCCTTGAACTGCGGGTACGGCACGGCGCCGCCCGGCAGGAACCGGCCGTTGATGAAGTGCGCCGGGGTCGCGCCGACGCCGAACGCCGACAGCTCGGCCTGGTCCTTCTGGACCATCGCGACGCAGTCACCCTTCATGTCGGTCTTGAACTTGTCGACGTTGAGGCCGAGCTCGGTGGCGATCGCCACCATGTTGTCCTCGTCGAACTTGCGGGCCTTGAACGCCTTCTCCCACAGCGCCTCCTCCATCTGCGGGTACTTGCCCTGGAGGGTCGCGGCGCACGCGGCCTGCGCCGGGATGGTCGCCACCTGCGGGTGCACGACGAAGTCCTTGTAGACGATCTTCACCTTGCCGTCGTAGTCCTTGAGGATCTGCTCGTGGGTCGGGCGGACCTTCTCGCAGTACGGGCAGGCGAACTCGTAGGCCTTGACGATCGTGACCAGCGCGTCGGGGGCGCCGCGGAACGGATCGCCGTCGATGGGCACCGCGTAGACGTCCTTGGGATCCGGCTCGGGGCGCCGCTGCGGCTGCGGCCGCGCCGCGCCCGCGCCGCCGCCACCGCCGGCCGCGACCATCTTCTTGATGTCGGAGACTTCCTTCGACAGATCGTCGAGCTTCTTCTCGACCGCCTTGTTGTCCTGCTGACAGGCGGTGGCCCCGACGGCGAGCGCCATCGCGACGGTGATGAAGGCTAGCTTCTTCATGGGACGAAACTCCTGCTCATTCCTGGGTGCATGTCTGGGGGGGTTCCAGCGCGGCGCGCCCGACGCTGGGCGACGAGGACATATCCTCGTTCGGGGCACGGTGGCAACTCAGCTCCTCGACGCCGGCGAGGCCGTCGCCGAGGACCAACCGCGGCGACAGCTCGAGGGCGAGGCGGTCGCGCTCGTCCGAGGCCAGGGGCGCCTCGGCGGTGGCGGCGACGTTCTCGTCGACCCAGCGGCGCCGCAGCGCCAGCTCGAAGTCGCAGGCCTCGTGGCGGGTCAGGCGACCGTCGCCGTCGGTGTCGGCCTCGGGGTAGACCGCCAGCATCTCGGACGCGAGCTGGGGCGAGAACACGCAGGGGGGCGGCGGCGCCTTGCCGGGGGTGCCGGACGCGGCGCCGCCGAGGGCGACGACGCCCCAGCCGGCGACGGCGGCGGCGCCGAGCTTGCCGAGGCCGGCGCGCAGGCCGCGGCCGGCGAGCAGCGCGTCGACGCGGCGCCCGAGCAGCGCCAGGTGCGCCGCCAGCGCCAGCGCGCCGTGCGGGGCGTGGCGACCGGCGCCGTGGGCGCGGACCAGGCGGACCAGCATGCGGGCGTACTCGGGCGCGGCCAGCGGCCCGTGGCGGACCGCCCAGGCGTCGCACGCCAGCTCGCGCGCGGCGTCGACCCGGCGGTTGACCCAGCGGACGACGGGCCAGAAGAAGAACAGCGTCGCGGCGGCGACCTGGATCAGGCGCAGCCAGGCGTCGCGGCGGCGCAGGTGGGCCAGCTCGTGGGCGATCGCGGCGGCGAGCTCGGGGCCCACGGCGGCGGCCATCGCGGCCGGCAGCACCAGGACCGGGCGCACGAGGCCGACCACCCACGGCGCGACGCCGTCGACCTCGATCCGGATCGTCGGGGCGCGCCGCAGGCCCTGGCGCCGCGCGGTCGACGCCACCAGCGCGACCACCGCGGCGGCCGGCGCGGCGCCGGCGGCGGCGCGCGGGCGCGCAGCGCGCGGTGCTCGCGGAGCCGGCGGCTGACCAGCACCGCGACGCCGAGCAGCCACAGGGCGGCGGCGGCCAGCGCGACCGCGCCGGTGACGCCGAGGCCAGGCGCGGCGGGCGCGACGGCGGGGCCGGCGGCGGCGGCGGGCGCGGGCAGGAACAGCGGCGGCGCCGCGGCCGGGTCACCGGCGACGACGCGATCGATCAGCGACGACACCGACCACGGCATCGCCGGGCCGATGGGCACCACGAACTTGACCAGCACGACCGTCCACAGCGCGGCGATCACCGCCGGGCGGGCGCCGCGCAAGAGCGTCCGCGACAGCACCCAGGCCAGCGCGGCCAGCACGGTGCCGTGGACGAGGATCCACAGGCCGGTGCGCCAGGCGGTGGCCGCGACGTCGCCGAGACCGTGCAGCGAGGTCATCGCGCGTCCTCCGCGCCGACGTCGCCGGCCTGGCCGGCGGGCGCGGCGTCCGGGTCGTCGGCGTCGTCGTCGCCGGGGACATCGCCAGCGTCGGCGGCGTCGCCGGGCCCGGCCTCGGCGAGCTTGTCGTCGATGCGACGCTCGATCTCGCGCAGCTCGCCGACCGACAGCGACTCGTCCTCGACCAGGCGCAGGACCAGCGCGTCGGCCTCGCCGTCGAAGACGTCGGCGATGAACGTGCGCAGGCGATCGCGCAGCACCGACTCGCGTCGGTACGCGGCCCGGTACAGGAACGGCTCGCGGCTGCGGTCGACGGTCACCGCGCCCTTGGCGGCCAGCCGCCCCAGCAGGGTCATCACCGTGGTGTAGGCCTGCTCGGCGCCGTTGTTGCGGCGGGCCAGCTCGGCCCTGACGTCGGCCACGTTGGCGCGGCGGAGGTGCCACAGCACCTTCATCACGTTGAACTCGGCCGGGGTGAGGTCGGGTGAGCGGGTCACGACAGCGTTCGTTTGATTACTACGGGCGTAGTAGGTCAGGCAAGAGCGATTCGAACAACCTGCGTGGGTACCGGGGCCGCCGTCACGCTATTCCCGACCGTCCCGGGCGGCCGCCCCCGCCCGGGATGAGCCGAATCCAGCGCCGAGGGGACGATCCCCCTACATCGTCCCGATCTACCGTGATCGGGCTGCGATGCGGATCACGAGCCCCCGGGGGATAGGCGTTGCGGTGGCCACGGCGCTGGCCGCGCTGGCGTGCAGCCAGCGGGCGGCCGATCGCCAGGCCATGACCGCGGCGCTGCCGGCGCCACCCCCGGCGTGGACGGCGCCGGTCGTGGTCGTGCTGGTGCCGCCGGGCCCGCCGGCCCCCGCGGTCGATCCCGAGCTGCTCGGGACCTTCCGCATGACCCGCTACTACGTCGCCCACGAGGCCGAGTTCAAGCGCGCCCCGGCCCCGGCGGTCGCGACCGACGCGGACGGCGAGGCGGACGATGGCGGCGGCGACGGCGACGAGGTCCTGGCGGCGACCGCGCCGGCCGCCACCGGGGTCACGATCTACGACGACCGCGGCTGCCGGCCGCTCGCGACCCTGGGCGCGCGCTTCTACGAGGTCATGGACGTCCAGGGCACCGGCAAGCTGCGTGACGGTCGCGTCGTCAACGTGTCGTCGCCGTGCAGCTGCGACACCTCGCCGTGCTACCGGGTCATGCCCCGGACCAGCCCGTGGGGCATGAGCGCGTCGATGCGACCGCTGCAGCCGTTCCGCACCGTCGCCGTCGATCCCGAGGTCGTGCCGCTCGGGACCCTGCTGTACATCGAGGAGCTCGACGGCCTGACCATGCCCGGGCAGGCGCCGTGGGGCGGCTTCGTCCACGACGGCTGCGTCATCGCCGCCGACGTCGGCGGCCACATCGACGGCATGCACGTCGACTTCTTCGTCGGCCGCTACCAGTACAAGAAGCTGATCGACCGGCGCCGCCGCATGAAGTACGTCACGATCTACGACGGCGCCCGCCGCTGCGCCGACGGCGCGCGCGGCTGGGTCGCGCCGCGCATCGGATCGTGAGCCCGGATCAGCCGCCGCGGTGGCGAGGATCACGGCGCCGGCGCGCTTGACGCCCGACCGTGTGCCCGCAAACTGGAGCAGCCGTGCCGTCCCGCCGCCTGGTCGTCGCCCCTGCCCTGTCCTGCCTCGCCACCGCGGTCGCGCTGATCGCGGCCCCCGCGGTCGCCGCCGCCGAGCCCCTGACCGGGTCGGTGCTCGACGGCATGACCCTCAAGCCGATCAAGGGCGCGGTCGTCACCGCGCCCGGCGGCGCCACCGCCACCACCGACAAGGTCGGCAGCTTCCGCTTCGACGATCTGCCGGCCGGGCCGCTGGCCCTCGACGTCGTCGCCGACGGCTACGACGCCACCGTCGAGCAGCTCGACCTCGTCGACGGCGGCATCGACGGCTACATCATCGTGCTGTTCGAGCCCGGCGCGGCGTCGGAGATCATCGAGATCGAGGACGAGGCGCCGGTGCCGCCGGCGCCCGGCCGCCAGGACCTCGGCCGCAAGGAGCTGACCCGCATCCCGGGCGCGCGCGGCGACGCGCTCACCGCGATCCGCAACCTGCCCGGCATCGGCCAGGCGCCCGCCGCCGGCAGCGGCCCCGGCCAGCTCGTCATCCGCGGCTCGGCGCCCGAGGACTCCAAGATCACGATCGACGGCATCGAGGTGCCGGTGCTCTACCACTTCTTCGGCTTCACCTCGGTGCTGCCGTCGGAGTTCATCGAGAACATCGAGTACCTGCCGGGCGGCTTCGGCGCCGAGGAGGGGCGCTCGACCGGCGGCGTCGTCAACGTCACGACCCGCACCGAGGCGGTCAGCAAGGCCGAGGGCTTCGCCGAGCTGTCGTTCATCGACGTCTCGGGCTTCGTCCAGGCGCCGCTGTCGAAGGCCCACGGCGTCCAGCTGACCGCGGCGATGCGGCGCTCGACGATCGACCTGATCCTGCCGGTGGTCATCCCCGACTCCGCCAACATCGCGTTCACGACCGCGCCGCAGTACTACGACGGCCAGCTCCGGGTCGACTGGCGCGCCGGCGAGCACGACAAGCTCAGCGTCCTCGGCATGGGCAGCTTCGACCTGCTGTCGCTGCTCAACGACAACATCAACCCCAACGAGCCCGACTTCACCGGCGCCTTCGACAACGAGACCTCGTTCACCAAGGTCATCGGCCAGTGGCTGCACGGCGCCCACGGCCTCGACAACCGGCTCGTGGTGTCGGCCGGCACGTCGGGCTTCCGGGTCGAGATCGGCGCCGATCGCTACCTGCGCGCCAACCGCTACACCCTCGAGACCCGCGACGACCTCGGCTACAAGGTCGGCGACCGGCTCAAGCTGCGCGCCGGCGCCGAGGCCCGGCTCGACTCGCGCGACCTCGACGTCCGGTTCCCCCAGGCCCCGGCCGAGGGCCAGCCGCCGCCCGGCAACTTCTCGACCCTGCCGCTGGTCGACTACATGCAGACCGTCGACAACAGCGTCGCCGGCGCCTACGTCGCCGCCGACCTGCGGCCGACCTCGGCGCTGACGATCACCTCGGGCGTCCGCCTCGACCAGTTCTTCTTCCTCGGCGAGCACACCGTGTCGCCGCGGCTGCAGGTCAGCCAGGCCTTCGGCAAGCGGTGGACCGCGAAGATGGCGATGGGCGCGTACAGCCGCGGCCTCGAGTTCGGCGAGAGCGTCGACCCCGACCTCGAGCCCGAGAAGGCGTTCCAGTACGTCCTCGGCGGCAGCCACGAGCTGCGCCCCGGCGTCACCGCCGAGGTCTCGGGCTTCTACACCGACCGTCGCAACCTGGTCACCACCGACGCGCTCAAGGCCAAGACCGATCCGCTGCACGTCTACGTCAACCGCGGCATCGGCCGCTCGTTCGGCGGCGAGGCCCTGGTCCGCGCCAAGCTCGACAACTTCTTCGGCTGGCTGGCGTACTCGGTGTCACGCTCGGATCGCGTCGACGGCCCGACCTCGTCGCGGCGCCTGTTCGACTACGACCAGACCCACAACCTGGTCGCGGTCGCCAGCTACACCCTCGGCAAGTGGCAGTTCGGCGGCCGCTTCCAGTACGCCACCGGGACCCCGGTGACGCCGGTGGTCGGCTCGCTGTACCTCAGCGACGTCAACGCGTTCGTGCCGGTCTACGGCGCCGTCAACAGCGACCGCCTCAGCGCCGCCCACCAGCTCGACCTCCGCATCGACCGCAAGTGGAAGTTCGACACCTGGTCGCTGTCGGCCTACCTCGACGTGACCAACGTCTACTACCACGCGCGCACGCTGGGCTACTCGTACAACTACGACTACACCGAGCGCACCGCGATCAGCGATCTGCCGATCGTGCCGGCGCTGGGCGTCCGCGGCGAGATGTGAGCCGGCGCGCCGCGCCGGCCGCGCGCCGCCCGACCCAGCCGACCGGACGCTCGAGCCGGAACAGCGACGCGTAGGCGACGCCGAGCAGCGGGTACGGGAAGGCGATGTGCATCAGCGCCAGGACGCCGACGTGGAAGCTCCACGCGGTGACCGCCCAGGCCGCGGCGATCCGCCGGTGGACCATCGCCAGCGGCGCGCCGACCTCGACGACCATCGTCAGCGCGGCGAGCGCCGAGAACAGCCACGGCGACTCGAGCAGCGGCACCGCCAGCGGCGACGGCGGGACCCCCATCACCGCGCGCCGCAGGTTGTCGAACGCGATCTGGTTGCGCAGCTGCTCGCCGTCGATCCACGCCCACCCGGCCATGCGCAGCTTGGCGACGCCGGCGAGGACGTAGGTGATGACGGTGACCGCGGTGACCGCGCGCAGCGCCCAGCCGTGGCGACCGTCGGCGGGCGGCGCGTCGGCGCCGCGGCGGCCGCGCCGCCGGGCGTCGAGCGACCAGGCGTCGGCGGCCGGCGCCAGCGCCAGGATCGCGACGTGCAGCACCTCGAGGTTCTCGGTGTGGAAGACCATGCCCCACGAGTTGCGGTACGAGGTCACCCACAAGAGCGCGAGCGCGAACAGCGGCGCCAGCGCCCGGTGCAGCAGCCCGAGCGTGAACAGCACGGCGAGGCCGAGCGCGGCCACGACGATCGCCTCGGCCAGGCCCGGCGGCAGCGGCGCGCGCACCACCAGGCCGACCACCCCGACCGGCTTGAAGTCGGCGGCGTGGAGGTGGGCGTAGCCGAGCAGCAGGCGCAGCCGGACCAGCAGGTCCAGGGTCGCGTACAGCCCGACGACGATGCGCAGCGCGGCCAGGCGCTCGGCGGGCGCCGCGACGAACCACCAGTCGCCGGCCCGGGCCGCCAGGCCGCGCCGCGCCGGCGCCGCCGTCGTCACCGCGCCCCCGGCCGCGGCACCGCGCAGGTCGCGAGCTGACGCTCCGGCCCGCGCTCGCCGTGGACCAGGAACGCCAGCGCGTCGTGGGTGCCGCGGACGATCTGGACGGTGGTGACGTCGGCGAGCGCCGGGTCGGCGGCGACCCGGGCGGCGATGCGATCGCAGAGCTCGGGCACGGCGCGGCGCCGCACCGCGCTGGCGAAGGTCATGATCGCCTGCATGACCTCGGCGTTGGCGACGTGCCGGGGCCGGATCGTGCGGCGCTCGCCGGCGTCGGTGTAGCCGATCGCGTACTCGAAGGTCTGCTTCAGCGGCCGCGAGAACGCGAACATCGGGTAGGTCGACAGCGGGAAGCTGTCGTCGCGGGCCGGCCGGCGCAGCACCGGCGACGCGGTCGCGACGATCGCGACCACGGAGACGACGGCGCCGACCAGCCGGGGGTGCACGCCGTCGTTGTATCGCAGGTCGCGCGCTACCTGGGCGCCGTCAGGACGTGGGTGTGACCGTGCTCGCGCTCGCGGGCGCACCGCGCCGAGCGGCGGGCGCACGCGATCCGCAGCGCGGCCAGGCCGTCGGGGGCGCGGAACCGGTCGTACGCGGCCAGCGCCTGGTCGGCGAGCGCGGGGTCGAGGGCGCGCAGCGCGGTGGCCTGGCTGCGCAGCAGATCCGGATCGCGCGGCGAGATCGCGAGGCCGCGGCGGGCGGCGTCGAGCGCGGCGCGGTCGTCGTGGAGGCTGCCGTGGGCGCGGGCCAGCGCGATCCACGCCGCGGTGTTGAGCGGCGCCTTGGTCGCGGCGGCCTCGGCGTAGCGGGCGGCCTCGTCCCAGCGCCAGACCCGGGCCAGCGCGTCGGCGGCGACGTAGTCGAGCACCGCGGGGCCGTCGCCGGGCAACAGCTCGCGGGCCCGCGCGATCAGCGCGAGGGCGTCGTCGGTGCGGCCCTGCCGGCCGGCGACCGCGGCCAGCTGCGCCAGCACCGACGCGCGCGCGACCGCGCCGTCGGCGCCGGCCTGGGCGGCGGCGAGCGCCGCCTCGAGGACGACGCGGGGCTCGTCGAGGCGCTCGCTGATGACGCCGAGCAGGCCCATGCCGTCCTCGTAGAGCCGCTGCCAGGTCGGCGCGCGGGTGACGCCGGCGGCGGCGGCGCGCGCGGCGGCGTCGTCGGCGCCGGTGCCGAGCCACACCGCGGTCGCGGCGATCTCGGTGATCGGCTGGGGCGCGCACGGATCGAGATCGGCGTCGCGCGCGGCGCGGGTGCCGGCGCGGAACGCGGCGCCGGAGGGCGTGTCGATCGCCGCGCAGGCGTCGCGCTGCAGCCGCAGCGAGCGGCTGCGGTGGCGCAGCCGGGCGTCGACCCGCAGCGGCAGCGCGGCGGCGGGCAGATCGGCGGGGACGTCGAAGGCGTAGCGGGTGGTCGCGGCGTCGCGCGCCGCCAGCGTGTGGTTGGCGATCGCGCCGCGGAAGCCGATCAGCTCGTGGGCCTCGAGGATGTGGCCGTCCTGGTCGGCGACGTAGCTGCGCAGGACGTGGGCCTCCTCGTCGTCGACGTCGGCGGCGTGGGCGAGCCCGGACGCGGCGAGGCGGCGACCGCGGGCGTCGTGGATCTCGACCTCGATCCAGGTGTCCTGGACGTCGTTGACGCCGCCGGGGAAGCGGTGGCCGACCATCAGGTTGCGCAGCACGACGTCGAGCTCGAGGCGGCTGCCCGGCGTCACCGGCGCGCCGTCGGCGGGCAGGAACGGGCCGCGCGCGGCGGCGGCGCAGCGATCGCCGTCGCCGGGCGTCGCCGCGCAGGTCACGTACGCGGCGGCGACGTCGATCGACGCCGCGCCCTCGAGCCGGGCCGCGACCGCGGCGCGCTGGGTCTCGTCGTGGCGCATCGCCGCCATCCAGGTGTGGCCGCCGACGAACCGGTGCGACGCGACCTGGCCGCCGTGGGCGGCGTACTCGTCGCCGGACGCGGCCTCGGGCGCCATGTGGCAGTCGATGCAGGTCTTGGCGGCGACCGCGTCGACCCGGCCGGCGCCGCTGCCGGTGTACGCCGAGCTGCGCCAGAACGTCGGCTCGTCGATGCCGTTGAGGTGCACCGGCAGATCCATGTCGGGGCTGATGAAGCCGCGATGGCAGCCGACGCACAGCTCGGCGCCCAGCGGCTTGACCGTGACCTGCTGGCGGTGGCGCGCGATCGACGCCGGATCGTCGAGGTCGGGGCTGCCGAGCCGCTCGCGCGACAGCACGTACGAGCCGTTGCCGTCGCTGGTGACCTGATCGATGCCGTGGCACAGCCGGCAGGTCACGCCCGAGTGGGCGCGCAGATCCTCGGCGGGGATGTCGCCGAGCATCAGGCCGTCGATCTCCAGCGACGCGTCGTGGCAGCCGCCGCAGTGCTGGCTCTGCGCCTTGCCGAGGCCGTCGCGGATCAGCTGGACGTTGGCCCGGTACACCGGGTTGTTGAACGACGCGAACGAGTGGGCGCTGGCGCTCCACTGCTCGGCGACGTCGGGGTGGCAGGTCGCGCAGGTGTCGGCGTCGGACAGGTTGTCGCCGTCGACCGCGGCGGCCCCGGTGGGGCCGGCCATCGCCATCAGCGACGGCGCGAACGCCCCGGGCGCGCCGGGCAGGCGGGCCTCGACCACCGGCGGCGGCGGCGCCGGGTCGGCGGGCGGCGGCGCGGTGGCGCCGCCGCTGCGCGGCGGCGACGGCGGCCGCGACGACCGCGGCGAGGATGCTGGAGGTGACGGCGAGGCGACCCATGGTGACTCCGTTCAGACGCGCGAGCGCCGCCGACGACCTGGCCACAGCGCGACCGCGACGCCGAGGCCGAGCGCGAGAGCCCGCCGCCGGCGTCGCCGCCGTCGGCCTGGCAGCCGCAGCCCTTCTTCTTGGCCGCCGGCGCGCGCTGCTGCCCGCGCTGGCCGCGGCGCTGCCGCTGCCCGCCGCGCCACCGCTGCCCGCCGTCGTCGTCCCGGTGGTCCCCGTCGCCGGCGCCGGCGCCCCGCCCGCCGCCTTGACGTCGATCTCCGGCACGTCCTTGGCCACCAGCTGCGCCAGCTTCGCCTGGCCTCGCGGCGCGAACGCCAGGTCCCGCGCCGCCGACACCCCCGCGTACGTCTCCCCCGGCGGCGGCCCGCCCCAGCGCCCGCGCACCGGGTCCTTGCACTCCACCGGCCCCGTCCACTCGTGACGGATCGCGTACCGCCCCTGGAAGTTGTTCGTCGAATCCTCCCGCGCCCCCTCCTCCAGCTTCCCGCCCGACTGCACGAACTCCCGCCCGCCCACGATCGCCTTCGCCTGCTTGAACACCAGGTCGTCCTTGACGTCGTCCGCCCCGTACCGCGCGTGCAGCCGCGTCAGCGTCATCCCGTACCCCTGGTACGCCTCCACCTTCCCCGGCCCGCCCCCCAGCACGTCCTGCCCCAGCGTCGCCAGGTCGTGATAGTCCAGCTGCGGCCCCGGGCACGGATCACACGTCGTCGCGTCCCACGCGTACTCCGTCACCACCGCCCCCGGGTGCTTCTCCACCGTCCGGTCGTACAGCGCCGCGTAGAACTCCCCGAACCGGTTCCGCACCTCGTCCACCACCTCCAGGTTCGTCGGGATCGTCACGTTCCCGTAGTTCGACAGCTCGTACCGCCCCTCCGGCGACAGGATGCTCACGATCAGATCCTGCTTCCCGCTCGAGTTCGCCAGCCCCAGCCGGATCGGCAGCACGAACTCCTCGCTGTCGTAGTGGAACCGCAGCGGCGACAGCGCCGCCCGCCCGTCCACGAACGTCACCTTCTTCGGGTCCACCTTCGCCACGAAGAACTTCGACCCGCCCTCCACGTACGGCCGCAGCAGCGGCTCCGCGTTCGCAGGGATCTGGTACTTCTCCTGCCGCAGCCACGTCTCCAGTCCCGTCGAGTCCTTCGCCGACAGGATCACGATCTGGTACTCCCCCACCACGAACTGCGCCTCGATCGTCACGCCCAGATCCTTGGCGGACTCCTCGGACTTGTCGTACTTGGCGCCGCCGGTGGCGCTCGGCATCATCATCGGCTCCTCGGGCACCATCACGGCGCACGGGTCCTGCTCCCAGTACTCGACCAGCCGCGGCGCTCCCATCGTGTCCACCTTCGCGAACACCTCCTTGGGCAGCGTCTTGACGTCCTCCTCGTGCAGCACCACCGGCACCGGCACCACCAGCGCGAAGTCCGCCACCGGCCCCGCGTACGCGTTCTGCATCGACAGCACCGTCCGCGTCCCCATCCGCATCATCACCACCTGCGTGGCGTCGTTGAACATCTCCCCGCCCGCCCCGTTGACGTAGAACCCGCAGAACGCGTGCGCCGCCCCCGGCGCCATCGCACAGGTCGCCGCCGCCACCACGGCCGCCAGCATCGTCTTGGGTCCGTTCATCGCCGTCTCCTCGTGATCATGACCAGGGCCACCAGCGCGGTGCCCAGCGCCGCCGGGGTGCCGCCGCCGTCGCTGGCGCAGCCGCACCCCTTGGCCTTCGTCGTCACCTGCCCCGGGCCGTGCGCCGACGGCGGCAGCGGCACGCCGGCGGTCACCTGCAGCTCGGGGACGTCCTGCGCCACCATCATCGGCAGCTGGACCTTGCCGCGCGGCGCGAACGCCAGGTTGGTCGCGGCCATCGGCATCGCGATGTCGGCGCCGCCCGGCGGGCCGCCCCAGCGGCCGCGGATCGGGTGCTCGCACTCGACCGGCCCGGTCCAGGCGTGGCGGATGATGTAGCGGCCCTGGAAGTTGTCGTAGTCCGAGGGCGTCGCGCCCTCCTCCAGGCGCTTGCCGTCGGGGCCGCCCCACTGCTCGCGGCCGCCGACCACCGGCGGCGCCGCCTTGAACACCAGGTCGTCCTTGACGTCGTCCTTGCCGTAGCGCGCGTGCAGCCGGGTGAGGACGTAGTCGCCGCCCCAGTAGCCACCGTCGTCGTCGCCGCCCTGCGCGATCACGTCGGCGCCCAGGGTCATCAGGTCGTGGTAGTCGATCGTCGGCCCCGGGCACGGATCGCAGGTGGTCGCCGCCCACGCGTACTCGGTCACCACCGCGCCCGGGTTGACCTCGAGCGTCCGATCGAACAGCGCCGCGTAGAACTCGCCGAAGCGGGTGCGGACCTCGTCGGTGACCTCGAGGTTGGTCGGGATGAAGACGTTCTTGTAGTTCGCGACCTCCTGCCGCTTGGGGGCCAGGATGTTGACGATCAGATCCTGGGTGCCGTTCGAGTTGGCCAGGCCGAGGCGGATCGGCAGCGAGAACTCCTCGGTGTCGTAGTGGAAGCGCAGCGGCGACAGCATCGCCATGCCGTTGGCGAACCGGACCTTCTTGGGATCGACCTTGGCGACGAAGAACTTGCTGCCGCCCTCGACGTAGGGCCGCAGCAGCGGCTCGGCGCCCGGCGGGATCTGGTAGTGCTCGGCGCGCAGCCAGCCGTCGAGGCCGGTCGAGTCCTTGGCCGACAGGATCACGATCTGGTACTCGCCGACCACGAACTGGGCCTCGATCGTGACGCCGTAGTCGGCGCTGTCCTCCTCGGCCACCGCCGACTTCGCCATCATCGGCCCGGCGCCCGCCGACATCTCGTAGTAGTCGTAGTCGGGCGCGCACGGATCCTGCTCCCAGTACTCGACCAGCCGCGGCGCGCCCATGCCGTCGACCTTGGCGAAGACCTCCGGCGCCAGGGTCTTGACGTTCTCCTCCTGGAGCACGACCGGCACCGGGATGACCAGGGCGAAGTCCTGGACCGGGCCCTGGTAGTTGTTCTGCATCGACAGCACCGTGCGGGTGCCGACGCGCATCATCACGACCTCGGTGGCGTTGTTGAACATCTCGGTGCCGGCGCCCGAGACGTAGAAGCCGCAGAACGCGGCGGCGGGGGCCGGCGCGGCGACCAGGGCCACCGCGGCGGCGGCGCCGGCGACGGCCAGCGAGCAGAGGCGAGCGAGACGGGTCATGGGTTCCTCGGTGCGCGGCGCGCCGCGCGGCGGGTGCGGCGGCCCACCATGGGCGCCGCGACCAGGAGCAACAGGAGCGCGCCACCGGCGTCGCCGCCGGCGCCGCAGCCGCAGCCCTTCTTGGCGGCGCCGGGCGGCTGGTGGCCGGCGTGCGGCGCGGTGGTCGGCGCCGGCGGGCCGGCGGTCGCCGTGGCCGGCGCGGCGCCGGCCGCCTTGACGTCGACCTCGGGGACGTCCTGCGCGACCAGCTGGGCCAGCGCGACCTTGCCGCGAGGCGCGAACGCCAGGTCCCGCGCCGCCGCCGGCGGCGACGACGGCGTGCCCTGGGGCGGACCACCCCAGCGGCCGCGGACCGGCGCCTTGCACTCGATCGGCCCGGTCCACTCGTGGCGGATCGCGTAGCGGGCCTGGAAGTTGTTGCCGTAGCGCGACGGCTGCGCGCCCTCCTCGAGCTTGCCGCTCGCCTGCAGGAACTCGCGGCCGCCGACGATCGCGTCGGCGTGCTCGAAGACCAGGTCGTCCTTGACGTCGCCGGCGCGGTAGCGCGCGTGCAGCCGGGTCATCACCATGCCGCCGCCGCCGCCGCGTCCCATGCGCCCGTCGTCGCCGCCCCCGGCGACCACGTCGGCGCCCAGGGTCGCGAGGTCGTGGTAGTCGAGCTGCGGGCCCGGGCACGGGTCGCAGCTCTGCGCGGTCCACGCGTACTCGGTGACCACCGCGCCCGGGTGCTTCTCGACGGTGCGGTCGAACAGCGCCGCGTAGAACTCGCCGAAGCGGTCGCGGACGTCGTCGACGACGTCGAGGTTGGTCGGGATCGTGACGTTGTCGTAGTTGGCGACCTGGTAGCGGCCCTCGGTCGACAGGATCGTGACGATCAGATCCTGGGTGCCGCTGGAGTTGGCCAGGCCGAGCCGGATCGGCAGCGTGAAGGCGTCGCTGTCGTAGTGGAAGCGCAGCGGCGACAGCGCGGCGCGCCCGTCGACGAAGGTCACCTTCTTGGGGTCGACCTTGGCGACGAAGAACTTGCTGCCGCTCTCGACGTACGGCCGCAGCAGCGGCTCGGCGCCGGCCGGGATCTGGTACTGCTGCTCGCGCAGCCAGGTGTCGAGCCCGGTCGAGTCCTTGGCCGACAGGATCACGATCTGGTACTCGCCGACCACGAACTGGGCCTCGATCGTGACGCCGTGGTCGGCGTCGCCCTTGCCCATCTTGCCCTCCTCGAGGGCCATCATCGTGCCGGTGCCGCCGGCCTCGTCCTCGTCGTACTCGGGCTCGCACGGGTCCTGCTCCCAGTACTCGACCAGCCGCGGCGCCCCCATCGTGTCCACCTTCGCGAACACCTCCTTGGGCAGCGTCTTGACGTCCTCCTCGTGCAGCACCACCGGCACCGGGATGACCAGCGCGAAGTCGGCGACCGGCCCCTGGTAGGCGTTCTGCATCGACAGCACGGTGCGAGTGCCGCCGCGCATCAGCACGACCTGGGTGGCGTCGTTGAACATGTCGCCGCCGGCGCCGTTGAAGCCGCAGAACGCGGCGGCGGGGCGCGGCGCGACCGTCAGCGCGGCGAGCGCGCTGGCGGCGGCCAGCGCCCACAGCAAGATCCGGCCGCAGGACGAGCCTGGGCGCGTGGCGAGCTTCCCTCGTCGCATGATCCCCCCTTGAGGTCTCCGGGGCACGAGCATAGACAAACGCACCGGGCCTGTCCTTGGCCTGGGCGACGCGATGCTTCGCGCCGACACCACAATGTCCGCGCCGGGTTACAAGTGACGCGCGCGCCCTACCGGCGGCGCGGGCGCGATCACCCGGGACGGGTCACGGGCAGCCCAGCCACTCGAGCGTCTCGGTCAGCATCGCCGCGGTCTCCTGGCAGCGCTCGGCGGCCAGCGCGGCGGCGCCGTCGCGGCCGTGCAGCGACCGCAGCGAGCGCCGCAGCGACGCGACGTGCTCGCCGTACGACCGCTTCTGCTCGGCGTCGATGCGATCGCAGCGGTTGATGCGCAGGCCCAGCCGCCAGGTGTCGTTGCACGCCGGGATCTGGCTGGGGTCGTCGTCGACCGGCAGGCACGCCGCCGCGATCATGTGCTCGCGCAGATCGTCGGCGCGGCGCTGGCACTGCGCGGCGGCGGCGCGGCGGCCGGCGCGATCGAGGCCACGCCACCCGGCGACCTCGTCGCCGGGATCGTCGTCGACGGTGACGTCGTCGCACGACGTCGACGCCGCCGCCAGCGCGACCAGGTCGTCACACGCGGCGATGCCGGTGCCGGCGCGGGTCAGCGTCGCGGACATCGTGCAGCCCGCGGCGGTGGACAGCGTGATCGCGACCGCGCGCGGCGACGAGGTCGCGGTCGCCTTGCCCTTGGCCGGCTTGCCCTTCGTCGCCTTGCCCTTCGTCGCCTTCGCCTTCGTGGCGAGCGTCACCGTGACGTCCGACGCCGTCGCGCGCAGGCCGCCGTCGACGACGTCGGGCCACAGCTCGCCGAGGCCGTCGAACAGCGCGGCGCCGTCGATCGCCACCGCGTCATCCCGCCACCGGATGTCCACGCTCAGCTCGTCCGGCCCCGGCGCGGTGCAATCGGTCCACGTCGCGGTGCCGGTCCAGGTCCCGATCCAGTCCTCGATCACGCCGGCGCGCGCCGGCGGTGCCAGCAGGCAGGTGGCCGCGACGACGGCGACGACGAATCGCATCCTGCAAGCTTGCGCGATCCCCGTCCCTCCGGCGAGCCCGCCTGACCCGTGCCCGTGCCCGTGCCCGTGCCCGATCCGGCTCCGGTTCCGGTGTCCCCGCCCCGCCCTCCTCTACAGCGAGCAGCCCATCGCCGACGCCCCCTGGCGCACGGCGTCCACCGCCTGGCGGCAGGCGTCGTTGGCGGCGCGCCGCGCCTCGTCGGGGACGCCCGACATGTCGGCCCACCCCTGCTTCATGGCGTCGATGCCCTGGCGGGCCGCGTCGCGCGCCGCCTGCGGGACCTTGGGGCACTGCAGGTAGCGCTCGATCACCTGGAGGTAGCGATCGCAGTCGGGCAGCCCGGTGGTGAACACGGTGAGCGCGCCGCTGCCCAGGTTGCACTGGGCCTGCCCCAGCTCGTCGCGCAGGGTCGCGACCTCGGTCTTGCAGGTCGCGACCCGGGCCTTGCGCGCCTTGCCCTTGAGCTGCTTCCAGCCGTCCCAGCCGTCGGTGAGCTCGCCGGGCTGCCACGGCCCGGCCTCGGTGGTGAACTGGCTGCAGCTCGACTTCAGCGTGGCCAGCGCGACCAGCGCGTCGCAGCCGGCGTCGCCGGTGCCGACCCGCTGCAGCGTCGCCTTGCCGGCGCAGCCCGACTCGGTCTTGACCGCGAGCTTGGCGCCCCGCTTGGTCCAGGTCAGGGTCAGGCTCAGATCGGCGCGCGGCGCGCTCAGCGCGTCGAGGCCGGCGGCGAGGTCGATCGCGCCGAGCCCGTCCATCAGGACGTCGCCGTCGACGGTCAGCGCGCCGGCGGCGCCGGGCGCGATCGCCAGCGCGACGTCGTCGTGGACCTCGGCGGTGCAGCCCTTCCAGGTCGCCTTGCCGGTCCAGGTGCCGAGCCAGCGCTCGGCGATGTCGGTGGCGGTGCCGGCCGGCCGGGCCTTGGCCGCCGGCTTGGCCGCGGCGCGCGCCGCACCGGCGGCGAGGCCGAGCGCCGTCGCCGCGACGACCAGGTGGGTCCGTCGGGTCATGCCGTCGATGGTGACACGGCGGCGGCGCCGCGCGAGCGGAATGCCTCAGCTTGCCGGTCGCGACCGGTGCCACCACGTCGACGCCGCCCACACCACCGCGCCGGCGGCGATCGTGCCGAGCGCGTAGCTGGCCTCGCCCAGCTCGAGGTGCAGCTGCGAGTACGTGATCCACGCGGCGCCGGCGACGAAGATCGCCGGCGTCACCGGGTAGCCCCAGGTCCGGTACGGCCGCGGCGCGTCGGGCCGGGTGACGCGCAGCACCGGCACCGCGATCACCGCGAGGGCGGCGAAGATCGACAGCGTGAAGCCGACGTAGCGCATGACCTTGGCGAGGTCGCCGAGCAGCACCACCGTCGTGGCCACCGCGCCCTGCAGCAGCACCGCGACCAGCGGCACGCCGCGCGCCGAGCGCCACGCCAGCAGGCCGGGCAGCGCGCCGTCGTCGGCCATCGCCGCGTAGACGCGGGGGCCGGCCATGACCATCGCGCTGACCGCCGAGATCAGGCCCAGCGCGATCATCGACGAGAACAGCCGGCCGGCGCCGTCGCCGAACAGCACCCGGGCGGCGGCGTCGCCGACCTCGACGATGGGGCCGCCGTCGGCGCCGGTCGCCATGCGCTCGGGCCCGAGCGCCCAGATGAAGACCAGGTTGAGGCCGACGTAGAGCACGGTGACCAGCGCGGTGCCGGCGAGCAGCGCCCGCGGGATCGTGCGCGCCGGCTCGCGGATGTCGCCGGCGATGTACGCGGCGGCGTTCCACCCGGAGTACGCGAAGCTGACGTACATCAGCGACACGCCGAACGCCTCGGTGCCGATCGTCGCCAGGCCGTCGCCCTGGGCCGCGAAGTGGCCGGCGTCGCCGCCGCCGACCAGCAGCGCGGCGCCGATGAAGACGACGATCAGCGCCGCCTTGGCGGTCGAGAACCCGGCCTGGATCCGGCCGCCGACGACGGTGTCGAAGCCGTGCAGCGCGGTCATCGCGACGACGAGCCCGACCGCCAGCGCCTTCTGCGAGGTCGGGTCCTTGAGCGCCGGGAAGATCGCGCCGCCGTAGGCCGCGAACGCCAGCGCGGCGCCGGCGATCGGCGCCGAGAACCCGGCGAACAGCGACACCCAGCCCGACAGGAAGCCGACCACCGGGTGGTAGGCCTCGCGCAGGTAGACGTACTCGCCGCCGGCCTCGGGCATCATCGCGCCGAGCTCGGCGTAGGCGGCGGCGCCGCACAGCGCCAGGACGCCGCCGAGCACCCACGCCACCATCATCGTGCCGGGGTCGTGCAGCGCCGCGGCCTGGAAGCCGCCGCTGGTGAAGACGCCGGTGCCGATCATGTTGGCGACGACGATCGCCGCGGCGACGACGAAGCCGAGGCGGCGCGCCGGGGTCGGCGCGGTCACGCGCGGCTCCCCACCGCGGCCGCCGGCCGGCGACGGCTAGCGCTGGCTCGCCGCGGGCAGCGCGAGGTGCACCGGGTGGCGCGCGCGGCGCACGCGCAGGTGGCGATCGAGGAAGGCCAGCGCGTCGCGCCAGCACCGCCGCGCGTCGCGGTTCCAGACCATGGCGTGGAAGGCATGGATACCGCCCGGGTAATACCGCGCCTCGCACGGCACGCCGAGATCGGCGAGCGCCTTTTCGAGCCGGCGGGTGTCGGGCAGCAGGGGATCACGGGTGCCCACCGCCGCGAAGAACGGCGGCAGCGGCCGTTCGATTCCGTGGGGCGCGAGGTCGCGCTCGAGCACGCACAGCGGATCGGCGAGGTCGAGGCTGTGGTGGGGCTCGCGGCGGCCCAGGTACGAGTCGGAGCAGTTGCGGATCGCGGCGTCGAGCAGCGGCGGCAGGCGCCGCTTGCCGCGGTCGACGGCCGCGACCGCGGTGGGCGCCGCGACCGAGTCGCTGCCGCGGCCCTCGGCGAAGCGCGCCGGGTCCGAGACCTGGAGCATGCCGCAGAACGGCAGCGCGGCGTGGGGCGCGACCCCGGTGTCGAAGGCGCGGCGCGCCCACGGCTCGGGGCGACGCTGGGTGGTCGCCAGGGTCAGCGCGGTGATCAGGTTGGCGCCGGCGGACTCGCCGGCGACCGCGACCCGGCCGAGGTCGCCGCCGAGCGCCTCGACGTGCTCGACCATCCACTGCCACGCCGCGCAGGTGTCGGCGATCGCCGCCGGGAACGGGTGCGTCGGCGCCAGCCGGTAGCTGATGTTGACCACCAGGTAGCCGTGGCGCGCGAACGCCAGGCCCATGACCCAGTGGGTGTCCTTCGACAGCAGGCTGAACGCGCCGCCGTGGACGTAGAACACCACCGGCCACGGCCCGGGGCGGGTCAGCGGCCGGTAGACGTCGAGCAGGTGATCGCGCGAGCCGCCCGGCAGGTACGGCAGGTCGCGCAGCACCTCGACGCCGTGGGCGTGGGGACGGGCCCGCGGGTGCAGCCGCGCGACCCCGGCGATCGCGGTCAGCGCGCTGCTCGAGACCAGGTGCATGCCGCGGCGACGCAGCCGCGCGATCGCGCGGGTCGCCGGGCTGCGACGACCGGGCGCGGCCGGCGTCGTCGGCGACGACGTCGTCGGCGCCGTGACCTCCCCGGTGGTGGCGGCGACGAAGCCGGCGCGCCACGGCGCCGGGCCCGCGCGATCGTCGCTCACGCGGTCCTCGTGGCGCCGCGGCCGCGACGACGCGGTCGCCGCAGCGCGCACAGGCCGATCGCCAACGCGACCGCGCCCCCCGACGAGCGCGGTGACGTCACGCAGCCGCCGGTGGCGTCGCCGGTGCCGCCGCCGCCGCTGTCGTCGTCGCCGACGCCGACCCCGGCGTCCGCGGGGTCCGGCGCGGTCACGCACGGGCCGTCGGCGCGCACGATGCCGATGTCGGCGCCGTAGTAGAAGCGCAGGATCGACGCCAGGCCGTAGCCCTGCTGCGCGAGGCAGTTGGAGCCGTTCTGCGACAGGCAGCCACGGTTGGCGTAGTTGGTCGGGTCGACCAGGCCGAGCGGGGTCTGGTGCAGGTCGGCGCCCGACAGGCCGTCGTTGTAGGTGACCCACTGCTCGGTGCCGGTCGGATCGTCGGTGCCGCCGGTGCACGACGGCCCGGCCTGGAGCGCGCCGGCGACGAAGAACGCCGCGACCTGGGTCGCGGCGTCGCCGGCGTCGGGTGGGTAGCGCAGCACCAGCCCCGAGGTCGCGGCGACCGCGGCGTAGTGCTCGGGGCCGGGGGCGCGGCCGCAGGTGTAGACCTGGTCGCCGGTGCCGTCGCCGATCGAGCCGCTGCGCTCGAGCCGGTAGTACAGGTAGCTGCGCGCCGCCACCGCCTGGGCCTGCAGCGCGATGGGCGCGGCGTTGCCGTTCTCGCAGGCGACGACGTGCGGCAGGTAGTCGGTCTCGACGTCGACCAGGACCTGGCCATCGACGGTGTCGACGGCGGCCTCGCAGAACGCCGACACCGCCTGCGACCGCACCATCAGGTGGGCGTCGTCGCAGCCGGCGCCGGCCGCCAGCGCGGCGACCACCGAGGCGACGGCGAACCCGGCCGGGGGACGACGCGGCATCCACCGAATGTAGCAGAGCCGCCCGGGCTACTGCTGCGGGATCTCTTGCAGCGTGACCTCGACCTCACGCTCGACGCCGCTGCGCCGGACCCGGACCTTGACCGTGTCGCCGACCGCGTGGCGATCCAGGCCCTTGAACAGGTCGGTCTGGCCGGTCACCGGGGCGCCGTCGATCGCGACGATGACGTCGCCGAGGACGAACCGGCCGGAGGCGTCCTTGTCGACGCCGTGCAGCCCGGCGCGGTCGGCGGCGCTCCCCGGGCCGACGCCCTGGATGATCACGCCGGAGACGCCCATCTTCTGGGCCAGCTGGTCGGAGCCGATCGAGATGCCCAGCCCCGGGCGCTTGAGGTTGCCGCCGCTGCGGATGATCTGGGGGACGATCGCGTTGATCGTGTCGACCGGGACCGCGAAGCCGATGCCGGCGTAGGCGCCCGACGGGCTGTAGATCGCGGTGTTGACGCCGATGAGGTTGCCCGACGAGTCGAGCAGCGGGCCGCCCGAGTTGCCCGGGTTGATCGCGGCGTCGGTCTGGATGACGTCGGTGATGGGCCGGCGGGTCACCGACTGGATCTCGCGGCCGAGGCCGCTGATCACGCCGGTGGTCAGCGTCTGGTCGAAGCCGAACGGGTTGCCGATGGCCAGCACCTTCTGGCCGACCTGCAGCCGCGACGACGAGCCCACCGGCAGCTCGACCAGCTTCGACGCCGGCGCGTCGATGCGCAGCACCGCGAGGTCCTTGTCGGGCGCGGTGCCGACCAGCTTGGCGGCGTAGACCGAGCCGTCGTTGAGCGTCACCTGCGCGGCGTTGCCGTGCTGGATGACGTGGAAGTTGGTGACGATGTGGCCGGCGGTATCCCAGATGAAGCCGGTGCCGGTGCCCTGCGGCAGGTCCATGACGTCCATCGAGAAGCGATCCTTGACGCTCTCGATCGACGTGATGTGCACGACCGACTGCGAGGCGTTCTGGAACACCGTGATCGTCGCCTTCTCGTCGGCGCCGAGGTCGGCGGGGATGACGACCTCGTGGGGCTGGTACGCCGAGGCCGGCGGCGCGCCCTGGGTCCGGGCGCGGCGCTGGTCGACGACCATGTAGATGAGGACGCCGGCGACCACCAGGAGCAGGCCGGCCAGCCAGAGGGTGACGGCCGAGGTCGACCGTCGCTGGAAAGGGTGCTGGGGATGCTGGGACACCACGAAGGGGGAGTGTGACACGGCTGGCCTCACGACGGTGCTCCGAGAACGCGGCGAGGACGGCTCGCCGCTCGTGGGTCAGCAACCGTCGGGACGGGGCCGCGCATTCCGCGGCGGCGCCGCGGCGCGGCCGGGCCCGTGCCCGCCTACGGGGTCACCTCGAGCACGCCGTCGCACGGCAGCGAGATCAGGCCGGTCGCGGCGTCGCGCGCCGGCGTCACCGCGGCGCCGTCGCAGCGGACCGTGTACGTCGCCGCGGCGGCCTCGGGGACGTAGACCTCGTGCGGCACGCCATGGGTCGAGCCCGGCGTGACCTCGAGGCGCAGCGCCCCGGTGGTGCGGTCCCACAGGTTGGCGACCGGCTCGCCGGCGATCCGCGCGGCGTGGACGCGCGACAGCCAGCCGACGACGCGCGGCCGCTCGGTCCACGCCCCGGTGGCGTCGTCGTAGTCGTAGAGGCCCCAGCTGGCCTGGCTGCGCTCCTTCCACACCCAGAACGCGTCCGACGCCAGGTAGCGATCGTGGAGCTCGGCCTCGACGCCCATCCACAGATCGGCGTTGGGGGTGTCGGGGCCGACGCCGTACTCGCCGAACAAGAGCGGCGTGCCCCACGCCGCGGCCTCGTCGCGGGCGTTGACGACGCTGGGCTCGAGGTCGGCGGGCTCGAGCTGCTCGAGCGGCGTCGGATCGGCGCCGAACACGAACGTGTAGACGTGCGGCGCGTAGACCGCGCCGTCGGTGGCGAACGGCGCCTCGGCCAGCGGCACGAAGTCGAACAGGTTGCGCAGCGCGGTGGGCTCGAAGAAGACCAGCTTGCCGGGCGCGGCGGCGCGCACGGTCTCGGCGGCGGCGGCGGTGAAGACGTCGACCTCGTCCTGGCCGATCGACGGCTCGTTGAACAGCTCGAAGCCGATCACCGCCGGGTGATCGGCCCAGCGCGCCGCGACCATCGCGAGCATGTCGCGGAACTCGGCCTGCAGCCCGGCGGCGTCGTCGACGTCGAAGAACGTGTTGAAGGCCTGGGTCACCTGCATCGAGGTGCGGCGGGCGCCGAGATCCTCGAGCGGGCCCTCGAGGAGCATCTCGGGCGCCGGCACGATCGCCCACAGCGGCGCGCCGTCCTCGCCGATCTCCTTGGAGTAGGCGTCCTGGTGCAGGTCGACGAGGACCAGCACGCCGGCGTCGCCGGCGCAGTCGATCGCGGCGTCGACCCGGGCCAGGTAGGCCTCGTCGTAGACGTCGCGCTCGGGCTCGATGCCGCTCCAGTTGATCGGCAGGCGCAGCAGATCGAGGCCGAGCTCGCGCATGCGCCGGCAGTCGGCGGCGTCGAGCGCGGGGATGGGCTCGAGCGCGGTGCGGCCGTCGTCGAAGGTGACGTCGAAGACACCCTCGACGCGGGCGTTGACGCCGCGGAGCAGCGCGATGCGGCCCTGGGCGTCGCGCAGGTGGGCGCCGTCGGCGTACAGCGGCGCGGTGGTGGGCGCGGGCGGCGGGTCGTCACCGCCACAGGCGGCGGCGGCGACGGCGAGGGGGATCAGGCAGGCGGAGCGGCGCACCGCCGTAGCCTAGCCCGACCCGGCCGCCGCGACGCCGGCGACGTGCCGGCGTCGGCGGCCCGAGGCTGACTCAGTAGCCGACGGCGCAGGCGCCGCCGCTGGCGTTGACCCAGTTCTGCTGGATCAGGTAGTCGCGGCTGCCGAGGCGCATGTTGGCCAGGGCGCCGTTGACCGTGTAGGTCGAGCCGTAGGTCCACGCGCACTTGTCGGCGTTCTCGTAGCCGCGGCGGTCGTACCAGGCGTCGAGGTTGGGGTCGGTGACCGCCTCCTCGAGCTCGTGGGCGATGATCGAGGCCATGCCGTCGGCGCCGGCGTTGCCGTTGGGGCCGACGGTCTGGGCGGCGCAGCTCGACGGGCAGCGATCTGCGTGGTGCCCGGCTTGGTCACGATGTAGCCCTGATCGTCGAGCTCGAGCTGGCCGCCGAGGAAGTCGGTGTTGGGCTTGTGACCGATCGCGAAGAACAGGCCGGCGGCCTCGATCTCGCGCTCGGCGCCGGCCTTGAGGTCCTTGACCCGCACCCGCTCGACGCCGTCGCCGCCGAGGACGGCGGTGACCTGGTGCGAGTACAGGATCTCGATCTTGGGGTTCTCGATGGCGCGCGCCTGCATGATCTTCGAGGCGCGCAGCTCGTCGCGGCGGTGGACGATGTAGACCTTCGAGCCGAACTTGGTCAGGAAGGTCGCCTCCTCCATCGCCGAGTCGCCGCCGCCGATCACGAACAGCGCCTTGTTGCGGAAGATCGGCAGCGCGCCATCGCACACCGCGCACGCCGACACGCCGCGCTGCCACAGCTCGTCGTCGCGGGTGCCGGGGACGTCGTCGCGCTTGGCGGTCGCGCCGGTCGCGATGATGATCGTCTTGGCCTCGCCCTCGCGCTCGTCGGTCTTGTAGCGGAACGGCCGCTTCGACAGATCGACCTCGTTGACGGTCTCGGTGTGGATCACCGTGCCGAACCGCAGCGACTGGGCGCGGAACTTCTCGGTGAGCTCCGGGCCGCCGATGCCGTCGGGGAAGCCGGGGAAGTTCTCGACGTCGGTCGTGGTCGTGAGCTGGCCGCCGGCGGCGATGCCTCCGGCGAGGAAGCCCTCGAACAGGACGGGCGCGAGCTCGGCGCGGGCGGTGTAGATCGCGGCGGTGTGAGCGGCGGGGCCGCTTCCGATGATGACGACGTTGTCGGCCATGATAGTGGCGGTACTGTAGTCGCCGATGCCCCGCTCCGCTACCGAGGACGCCCTCGACCAGCTCCACGCCTCGCACCGTCGGCACGACCAGGAGGTCAGCGCGCTGCTCGAGGCGGCGGCCCGGCTCGCCGCCGGGCAGCCGCAGCCCGGCGACCTCGACGCGGTCGCCGAGGCCATCGCGTACTTCGAGCGCTCGGTGCCTCGGCATTTTGCCGACGAGGAGGCGTCGCTGTTCCCGCGCCTGGCCGCGGTCGACCCCGGCCTGCGCAAGCGCCTGGACGTCATCACCGCCGAGCACGCCGACCACCTCGCGCAGCACGCCCACCTCCGCGAGCTGTACGACGCCTGGGGCGGCGAGTTGCCGCACCCCGACGACGCCCGCGACCTCGAGCTCGCCGCGCAGCAGCTCGAGGCGGCCTACCGGCGTCACGTCGCCGCCGAGGACGAGGTCTTCGCGCTCGCGCGCGACCGGCTCGACCGGCTCGCGATCGGCGAGATCGGCGAGGAGATGGAGGCGCGCCGCGGCCGCGGCCCCGGCGGCGGACGCGGCGACGGCGGTGGCGGACGCGGTGGCCCCGGCGGCGGTGGCGGTGGCGGTGGCGGTGGCGGTGGCGGTGGCGGCGGCGGCGGCGGCGGCGGCGGCGGCGGCGGCCGGCGCCGCGGCTAGAAGCCGCCCAGGACCAGCGCGGCCTGCAGCACGCCGACGCCGGCGCCGAGGAAGCCGCCGACGACGATCAGCGTCAGCTCGTCCTCCTGGAACACGCCGCGCAGCAGCCGCTCGAACTCCGGCTTGGACAGCGAGCCCAGCCGGGTCTCGACGGTGTTGCGGATGTCGAGCTGCTTGTCGAGGTACTCCTCGATCTGCGGCCGCACCTGCGGCGCCATCTCGATCATCTTGGTGACCACCAGCTGCTTGACCTCGGCGAGCTGCTCGTCGCTGACCGGCAGCGGCACCATGCCCTTGACCTGCTGCCACTCGGCGTCGATCCGCTTCGACACCGCCTCCTCGACGGCGGCGCGCAGCTCGGCGCCGCGTTCGCCGGAGGTCAGCAGGTTGATGATGTTGTGCGCCGTGATGACCTCGGCGCCGGTGGTGCGCCCGTAGTCGGACGCGATCTCGGGCTGCCGCTTGGGGAACAGGCCCTGGTACGGGAAGACGCCCAGGTAGCGGGTCTTCTCGAACGGCCGGAAGATCATCTGGATGGCGAGGTAGTTGGTGCCCAGGCCGACGAGGGCGCCGACGATGGGCATCAGCCACCAGGTGTGCATCAGGCTCCACACGCCGAGCTGGCCGAGGCCGACCAGGAAGCCGAAGACGCCGCCCGACCACTCGATGAAGAAGAACTCCTTGCCGCCGATCTCCTGGGTCAGGCGGGCCAGGCGCCGCACGTTGGGCCCGGTCAGGGCGCCGTGCACGACCTGCTGCAGATCGAGCAGCTCGGTGGCCTTGCCCTGGACCTCGGCGAGGACGTCGCGCGAGATGACCTTGGTGCGAGCCTTGACCTGCTCGACCACCATCGCCTGCATCGGCGGCGGCACCATCGCCCAGCTGCCGGGCCGGACCTTCTCGGCGGCCTCGGCGACCAGCTTGGGCGCCTCGGCGTCGAGGACGCCGGCCAGCACCTTGTCGAGCTCGTCGGCGTCGACCTTCTCGACCAGCTCGTCGCTGGACAGCAGGTGGTCGCGGGCGAGGTTACCGAGGTTGGTCGCGAACTTGTCGGCGTGGTGATAGAGGATGCCCTGCCAGCCGACCTTGCCGACGCCGATGAAGCGCTCGGGGCCGAAGATCATCTTCACGGCGGCCCAGTTGGTGAGCCAGCCGATAGCGCCGGTGATGGTCGGGACGGTGAGCAGCAGGAAGAGCCACTGAGGCACGTGCGGGTTACTCCTGGTCGTCGTCGGAGGCCGCGGCCTCGTCAGCGTTGCCGGCCTTGGTGGCCTTCGTGGCCTTGCCCTTGCCGCCGTCCTTGGCCTTGGCGTCGGCCTTGGCGTCAGCCTTGCTCTTGGCGCCGGCCTTGGCCTTGGCGCCGCCCGCCCCCGCCGCCTTGGCCTTGTCGGCGGCCTTCTCGGCGCGCTCCTGGGCGTCGAGCTCGGCGAGGTGCTTGCGGGTGATCTTGGGGCCGCGGTGCAGGCGGCCGCCGATCGCGCCGTCGGCCAGCTCGTCGGCGCGCGGCGACGGGGTGCCATGACGCAGCAGGTGGACCGTGTAGTACGCCGCGATCGAGAACGCGGCGATCGACGCCCACTGCGCGAACGTGAGGCCGACGTAGCGCGGGTCGGTCTCGTTGAGGCGCAGGTACTCGAGGAAGAACCGGACCGGCGCGTAGAGCAGCCCCGACAGCGCCGCGATCAGCCCGGCCGGGTGCGGCTTCTTGCGGAAGCCGATGTAGATGAGCAGCGCGCACACCGGGATCAGGTAGAGCAGCTCGTACAGGCCCAGGTTGTGGATGCGGACGACGTCGCCGACGTGGACGTTGGGGTACTCCGGGCACAGCGGCACGCCGTGGGCGACCGCGCTGATCCGGCAGTGGCCGCGCTCGACCAGCTCGGCGTAGGGGTAGTCCATGCCGAGGAAGAAGTCGGTCTGCCGGCCCATGTGGTCGCTGACCACGGTGCAGCCGATGCGGCCGATCGTGAAGCCGGGCATGAATCCGACCATCGTCAGATCGCCCCACAGCCCGGGGGTCAGGCGCTTCCACCAGATGTAGATGCCCCACCCGGTGACGCCGCCGATGAAGCCGCCGTACGACGAGATGCCCTGCCACAGCTTGAACAGCAGCAGCGGCTCCTTGCTCAGCTTGTCGCTCTGGTAGGCCAGGACGTCGAAGACGTGGGCGCCGATGAAGCCGGCCACGACGATCCACGCGGTGATGCCGCGCAGGTCGTCGTCGTCGACCCCGAAGCGCTCCGACAGCTTGCGCATCAGGTGGGCGCCGACCAGGACGCCGGTCGCCACCAGCATGCCGAAGTACTGGAGCTTGAGGCCGAACAGGTCGATGTGACCCATCTCGAAGAACGGCAGCCCGTGCGAGGTCTGGGCGCTGCCGGCGAAGAGGCCGGCGGCGCCGGCGAACAGGAGGGTCCACATCGGGGTCACGCGGACCTTAACAGAGGCGCCTCGGGACGGAAATCCTTGGCGGGACGCAGCGCACACGGCCGCTTGACCCTCGCGGGAGTCGAGGGGTAGCGTGCCGCGTGGTCTGGGAGCCCTACGCGCTCGCGATCGTCTTCGGCCTCGTGGTCTCGGCGGGCATCTACCTGGCGGTCATGTGGCCGCGGGTCGCGCCCGACGACGACGCGCCCGACGACGCGCCGGCCGCGCCCGACGACGCGCCGGCCGAGGCGCCCGACGACGCGCCGGCCGAGACGGCGCCCGACGGCGACCGCGCCGACGCCCCTGACGGCGACGCCGGCGCGGCGGCCGCCGCCCCTGGGGACGCCGACCGGCCCGACGACGACGACGCCGACGACGCCGACGACGCCGAGGCGCCGGCCCGGGCCGCCGCGGGCGCCGACCCGTCGGCGTGACGTGCGCTATCCTGATGGCGTGACCCGCCGCGGGACGTCGACGCTGCCCGGTGCCCTGCTGGTGGCGCTGGCCGCGGCCGTCGCCCTGCCGGTCCGCGCCGCCCCGCCGCGCGGTGGCCAGGTGGTGCGGGTCGAGCACCGGCCGTCGGACCAGAACCCCGCGCTCGGGCCGTCGGCGGCGCCGGTGACCGCCGAGCTGTTCTTCGTCCCCGGCCAGATCGAGTCGAACCGCGCCTACCGGCGTCTGCTCGAGCTGCAGAGCCGGCACCCGCGCCGGCTGCGGGTCGTGTTCCGCGTCATCACCCGCCAGGCCCAGGTGGTGATCCCGATCGCGGCGCTCGAGGCCTACGCCCAGGGCAAGTTCGACGACTTCATGCAGGCGATCCTGAGCGCGCGCGCCGGCACGGTGCGCCGCGACAACTTGCCCGACGTCGCCTCGGCCGCGGGCATGGATCCGGTGCGCCTCGATCAGGCCATCGAGCGCGCCCTCGATCCCGACCTCTTGCCCGAGCCGCTGCGCGCCAACGAGCGGCGTCGGCTGCGCCGCCGCGCCGTCAACGTCCCGGACCTGCTGCTCAACGGCGCGCCCATCGGCCGGCCGCTGCAGGGGCTCGACGTCGACGAGCTCGAGCGCTACTACGACGACGCCTACGCCGCCGCCCAGACGCTGCTCGACGACGGCGTCCCGCTCGAGCACGTCGTCGAGGCCGCCGAGCAGGCCGCGCTGCCGACCGAGGCGCCGCGGACCTACCCCGCCGGCCCGGTCGACGACGCCGGCCCCGGCTTCGAGCTGCCCGAGGGGCCGCCACCGCTCTTGTCCCGGCCGCTCGAGCTGACCGGCCTGCCCGCCGACGGCCCCGAGGACGCCCCGACCGAGGTCGTGATCCTGTGCAACCTTCGCTACGCGTCGTGCCGGACCCAGGTCATCGCGATCGGGCGCAAGCTCCGGGACCTGTTCCCCGACGAGATCCGCCTGGTCTTCTACCCGTGGTTCGACGCCGACGTCGAGGGCAACGAGGACGCCGCCCGCCTGCACCGGGCCGCGGTGTGCGCCGAGCAGCAGGGCGTCGGCTGGCGCTGGGTCGAGGAGACCGTGCACCAGGTCATGCGCCAGGCCGGCGACGGCTCGGTCGACGCCATCATCGGCAAGGTCGCCGAGCTCGCCGAGGTCGATCCCGACCGCCTCGACGCGTGCCTGAGCACCGGCGCCGACGCCGACCTGCAGGCCCGGGTCGGCGCCGCGATCGCCGCCGGGGTCGACCACGGCCCGGCGGTGGTGATCGGCGGCCGGGTCTACCTGGGCGGGTTCACCGACTGGCGCGCGGCGGCCCCCCTCGTCGAGGCCGAGCTGGCGCCCGGGCTGCTCGGTCGCGCGGTTCCTGACTGGGCGGTTCGTTGACGCCTGCTCACGCGAAGGGATACCCTGGATGGCGATGGAGCTGACGTTCGCGGCGGCCACCGACGTAGGTCGGCAGCGTCAGCACAACGAGGACAACTTCCTCATCGACAAGAAGTTGCGCCTGTTCCTGGTCGCCGACGGCATGGGCGGCCACGCCGCCGGCGAGATCGCGTCGTCGATCGCGGTCCACGAGATCCGCGACGCGGTCTACCAGAACCGCGACCTGATCGAGCGCTACCGGGTCGACGATCCCGGGGTCCAGCCGATCGAGATCCTCCAGGTCCTCGAGCACGCGATCCAGGCCGCGTGCACCACCGTCTACAACCGGGCCCAGGCCGAGAGCGACAAGCGCGGCATGGGCACGACCGCGTCGGTCCTGCTGATCGCCGGCGCGCCGGATCACCTGCGCGGCTTCATCGCCCACGTCGGTGACAGCCGGGTCTACCTGGCGCGGCAGAGCCAGTGCCACCAGCTCACCGAGGATCACTCGCTGATGAACGAGCTGGTCCGGCGCGGCAAGCTCAAGCGCGACCAGATCGACAACTCGCCGTACAAGCAGTTCAAGAACGCGGTGACCCGCGCGGTCGGCGTCTACGCCTCGGTCGAGGTCGACACCTTCGACTTCGACATCCTGCCCGGCGATCGCCTGATGCTGTGCTCGGACGGCCTCTACGTCTACCTCGAGGACGACAAGCTGCCGCAGCTGCTGTCCGACGGCGAGGTCAAGGACGTGCCGCGGCGCCTGATCGAGCTGGCCAACGCCGGCGGCGGCCACGACAACATCACGGGCGTCGTGATCCGGGTCGGCGAGACCCGCGCCACCACCGACAGCTCGCCGTCGCGCGCCGGCGAGGTCTCGCTCAAGCTCGAGGTCCTCAAGGGCATGCAGATGTTCCGCTACCTCTCCTACCGGGAGCTGGTGCGGGTCATGAACATCACCGACACCCACGAGGCCGTCGCCGACGAGGTGATCTTCTCCGAGGGCCAGCCCGGCGACGCGATGTACGTGGTCATGCAGGGCACGGTGCGGCTGTCGAAGGCCGACAAGACCATCACCGAGCTCGGCAAGGGCCAGCACTTCGGCGAGATGAGCCTGGTCGATCGCTCGGTGCGGTCGCTGACCGCGACCGCGTCGGCGGACACGCTGCTGGCGGTGGTCCGGCGCAAGGACTTCTACGACATCATCCGCAAGGAGCCCGACCTCGCGGTCAAGCTGCTGTGGAGCTTCGTCCAGGTCCTCGGCACCCGGCTGCGCAAGACCACCAGCGATCTGTCCGACGCCCTGCACGGCGAGCGGCTCGCGACCGACACCACCGCCGAGAACCTGTTCCAGGACTGACCGTGGCCGTGCGCGCGCACCCGGCGAGGCGGCGATGAGCGAGCGGCCCTGCCCGCACTGCGGCGCGCCGACCACCGACGACGCGTGCGCCGAGTGCGGCGCGCCGCTGACGGCGGCGGCGATGGCGGCCAAGGCCGCGGCCCGCCCCGGCGGCGGCGCGACCATGCGCGACCTGATGAGCGACATGCCGACGGTGACCGCGCCGCTGGTGCTGACCGACGTCGTCGAGACCGGCGACGTCACCGTGCCGGCCCGCGACGACGACACCACCCGCGCCGCCCGGGCCCGCGACGCCGGCGCCGCCGCCTACCTGGCGCTGCAGCCCAGCGAGCAGGCGGTGCTGCACGCGGCGTCGCGCATCTACGCGGCGTGGATCGCCGCCGGCAAGGTCACCGACGCCAACGCCGACGAGGTCGCCGACCGCGCGGTACGGGCCGCGACCCGCATGGCGCTGGTCGTCGATCGCTACGTCCAGGCCGACGACGAGGACTGGTAGCGGCCGGGCCCGCCGCGCCTCGAGGCTTCTCACGACCGGGTCGCGCCGCACGCTTCGCTCACGCCGAGCGGAGCCCGAGCGGCGAAGCCGCCTCCGCTCCCAACGAACAGCTGGGCCAGGCCGCTGATCTTGCGTGGCGCAGCGATCGGCTGACCGCGGAGTTGGGCCTGACAGCACTCACCCCGAGCGGAGGGGGAGGTGCGCAGCACCGACCCCGGAGTCGAGGGGGCGGGCACCGGTGCGCCGCCGAGACCGCACCGATCCACGCCCTCTCGACTGCGCCCTCGCGGCTTCGCCGCTCGGGCTCCGCTCGAGGTGAGCGATCCACGTCGACCAGGCGACCTGACTCGGTTCGTCTTGCCGCAAATCTCTGACGGCCGTCGGTCGAGCGCTCGAGGTGAGCGAACCACGTCGACCAGGCGACCTGACCCGGTTCGTCTTGCGGCAAATCTCCGACGGCCGTCGGTCGAGCGCTCGAGGTGAGCGAACCACGTCGACCAGGCGACCTGACCCGGTTCGTCTTGCGGCAAATCTCCGACGGCCGTCGGTCGAGCGCTCGGGGTGAGCGAGGTTGCGAGAGGCGCGCTACCCGCCCAGCGCGGCGACCACGTCGGGCGGCGCCTGGACCAGCTCGATCAGCACGCCCTCGCCGCCCAGCGGCATCGTGTTGGCGTCGCCGCGCGGGTGGATGAAGCAGACGTCGT
The DNA here is from genome assembly GCA_020633495.1 of Kofleriaceae bacterium. GTDB lineage: Bacteria > Myxococcota_A > Polyangia > Haliangiales > Haliangiaceae > WYBA01. Next base: position 145,703 of record JACKDR010000012.1, read on the forward strand.
GGCCGCCGGCGCCCTTGCGGATGCCGCCGGGCGTGAACCGCACGCCGCGCGCGGTGAGCCAGTCGACGGCCTCGGGCAGCTTGTCGATCCACAGGCCGACGTGGTTGAGCGCCGGCACGTGCACCTTGGGGCTGCGGTCGGGATCGATCGGCTCCATGACGTCGACCTCGACGGCGTGCGGGCCGTCGCCGACCCGCAGGATGTCCTCGTCGACGTTCTCCTGGTCGCTGCGGTAGGTGCCGACCGCGGTCAGCCCGAGCAGGTCGACCCACAGCTTGCGCAGCGCGGCCTTGCTGGGGCCGCCGACCGCGATCTGCTGGATGCCCAGGACCCGGAACGGACGCTCGAGGCTGCCGCCCAGCATCGAGATCACGGCGTCCCCGCGGCGCGGACCTCGTCGACGGTGCGCAGCCCCGGCTTGGGGGAGTTGACCAGGATCGCCATGTTGCCGAACGGGTGCTTGTTGTCGCGCATCAGCTGGTGGCACTCGCCGGTGCCCGCGAACGGGAAGACCCGCGACAGGCACGGGTCGACCTTGCCGGCGATGACCAGGTCGTTGATGCCCTTGGCCTGGTCGTCGTTGGCGAAGTGCGAGCCCTGCAGCCGCTTCTGGCGCATCCACAGGTAGCGCAGGTCGCAGGTCGCGTTGTAGCCGGTGGTGCCGGCGCAGATCACGACCATGCCGCCGGTCTCGCACACGAAGACCGAGGTCGGCAGCGTGGTCTCGCCCGGGTGCTCGAAGACCAGCGACGGGCTCTTGCGCTCGCCGAGCGCCTCCCAGAACGCCTTGCCGAAGGCGCGGGCGCCGACCAGCCACTCGCCGTAGGCCAGCTCGTCGGACCAGCGCGGCAGCTTGCCCCAGTGATCGAACTTGCGCCGGTCGATGACGCCGACCGCGCCGAGCTGCTTGCAGTAGTCGATCTTGCTGTCACCGGAGACCACCGCGACCGGGCGGGCCCCGGCGGCGCGGCAGATCTGCAGCGCCATCGAGCCCAGGCCACCGGCGCCGCCCCACACCAGCACCGGGTCGCCCTCGGCGATGACGTTGGGGGCCCAGCCGTGCAGCATGCGGTAGGCGGTGGCGCCGACCAGCATGTACGCCGCCGCCTCCTCCCAGGTCAGGTGCGGCGGCTTGGGCAGGCAGGCGTGGTCCTGGACCTTGGTGAACTGGGCGAAGCTGCCCCAGTTGGACTCGTAGCCCCAGATGATCTGGCTGGGCGCGAACATCGGGTCCTTGCCGGCGACGACGTGCGGGTCGTCGGGATCCCACATGCCGCAGTGGACGACGACCTCGTCGCCGACCTTGACGTTGGTGACGTCCTTGCCGGTGGCCCACACCACGCCCGAGGCGTCGGAGCCACCGATGTGGAAGTCCTCGCGCTCGCCCTTCTTCTGGCGGGTCTTGATGACGTCGATGGGGATGCCCATCGCGGCCCAGACGTTGTTGTAGTTGACGCCCGCGGCCATGACGTAGACCAGGACGTCGCGGGGCCCGAGCTCGGGCACCGGCACCGGCTCCTGCTGGAAGGCGTCGATGGGCTCGCCGAAGCGATCCTGACGGATCACCTGGGCGTGCATGCGGGCGGGGACGTGGCCGAGATCGGGCACGTCACCCAGGTCGAAGAGATCCTGCTTGGCGTTGGTCATGGCGGCTGCGCTCATCGGTGGTCTCCGCGTTCTCGATCGCCCAGATCGGCCTCGGTGATGGGCGAGAAGAAGTTGTCCTTCTTGACGTTCTCGTCGACCGAGAACGCGAACTTGTAACTGGGGGCGGCGCGCTGGTTGCAGTCGGTGCGCTCGCAGAACCGGCAGGTGATGCCGACGGGGATCGCGGCCTGCGGCAGGTTCCGGCGCGGCAGCTCGTCGGCGTAGACCAGGTGGTGGGCGTCGTCGGCGGCGGTGCCGACGCCGATCGCGTAGTTGACGCCGCGGACCAGCGAGCCGGCGGCGGGCTCGGACACGACCCGGGCGAAGCAGAAGAAGGTCGAGCCGTCGGGCATGACCGAGTACTGCTTGGTGACCAGCGCCGGGCTCATGAACGCGGCGTGGACCGCCCACTTGGGGCAGCTGCCGTGGCCGTACGGGAAGCGCAGCCCCGACGCCGAGTAGCGCTTGGAGATGTTGCCGGCGACGTCGACCCGCAGGAAGTGCAGCGGCACCCCGGGCCGGCGCGGGTCGGCGAGGTTGCACATGCGGTGCGCGACCATCTCCCAGCTCGACGCGAACAGCTTGGCCAGCAGCGCGACGTCGTAGCGGGTGCGCTGGACCTCGGCGAAGAAGTCGCCGTAGGGCAAGAGCAGCGCGCCGGCGAAGTAGTTGGCGAGGTGGATCTTGATCAGCCGCGCGGTCTCGGCGTGGCGCGGCCGCAGGTCGGCGACCAGGCGCTCGTGCAGGCGGCTCTGCTCGAGCACGAGCAGGCCGACGACGTGGCCGAGCTGGAACTTGGTGGTCTGCTCGGACAGCTCGCTCGACAGTTGCAGGCTGCGCGCCGCGGGATCGTAGGCGCGGACCAGGCTGCCCTCGGCGTCGGGCGGCGCGATCGTCACGGTCAGCCCGAAGCGATCGCGGAGCACCTGCGCCAGCTGCTCCGACGGGAACCGCCGCGGCAGCCGGGCGTCGGCGTGGATCTCCTCGGCCGCGGCCTCGAGCTCGGCGAAGTAGTTCTTGTGCGCCTGCAGGAAGTCGATGACCTCGTCGCCGGGCGCGTAGCCCATGGGCGCGGGCACGCCGTCGTCCAGCTTGGACAGCGCGACGTCGAGCTGGGCGCGGGTGTTCTTGTAGAGGTGGAACAGCGCCGCGATCGTGGTCGCGACCCGCGGCTCGTCGCGCAGCTTGCGGACGTCGTCCTCGTCGAGCTGCAGCGTCTTGGCCAGCGGGTCGTCGAGCAGGTGCGCCAGCACGTCCTCGGGGTGGTCGTGCGACGCCGAGGCCATGAAGCGCTCGAGCTCGACGCCGAGCAGCTCGAGGGCGCGGAGCAGCAGCGGGAACTGCATGGTCCGCCGGCCCTTCTCGAGCAGGTTCAGGTACGCCGGCGAGATCTCCAGCTGCCGGGCCATGTCCGCCTGGGACAGGTCCTTCGCGAGCCTCAGCTCGCGCAGCCGCTGGCCAATGGTCGCCGTGTCCATTTACAACGTCCTGCGTCGAAATCCGGAGACGGGCTGACCGCCCTCATCCACTTCTATGGATATTGCTAGTTTGCGCTGTTTACAATCAAAAACTCGTCCTGAGGGTTGTTTACCCGATCTCCCGCCCGCGGCCACCGCTCGGATCACGGCCGGAGTGCGGGCGGGTCCTGTCCCTCGCGGGGTGGCTCCCGTTCCGCGCTCGGATTGCCCACCTCCCGGGCCTGCACACCGCCGGTGGTATCCCCCACCCGTCGACGACGCACGACCGCCCTGCTCTCGACTCGCGCGGAACGGGGCCACCCGCTCGGGCCACCCGCCCGCCTTCCGCATCGATCCCCCCCGAGCCTCCCACACGCTTGGGATCTTCATGATCCCACTCCCCTCGAGGCCGCCGCCCCGCCCGCGTACAAGCGCATCCATCGCCTCCATCTCCGCCGGGTGACCGCGGCGGAGGCGGGCGGGTGGCGCCCGCGGGGTGCCCCCGCTCCGCGCGAGTCGAGAGCACCCACGCCGGCGCGAGCACGGTGGGTAGGAGATACCACCGCCGCCCCGTCATGCCCGGGAGGTGGGCAATCCGAGCGCGGAGCGGGTGGCACCCCGGCGGGCGACAGGACCCGCCCGCACTCCCCCGCTTCTCTTCGCCGCCGCCGCCGCCGCCGCCGCCTCGTCAGTCCTCGATGTCGGGCTCGATGTACAGCCACCGCACGTCCGGGGCGGCGGCCTCGACCTTCACCTCGAAGGCGTTGATGGCCCGGCACACCTCGTCGGCGGTCATCAGCCCGTCACGCATGCGGATCTTCGCGGCGACGACGACCTCGCCCGGGCCCTGCTGGATCGTGAGCACGCGCAGCACCTCGACGATGTTGGGATCGTCGGCGGCGACCTGACGCACCGCGACCTCGACCGAGGGGTCGGCGGACTCGCCGACCAGCAGCGACTTGACCTCGGTCGCGAGGAACACCGCGACGCCGACCAGGACGACGCCGACCAGCAGCGAGCCGACCGCATCCCAGCGGCCGTCGCCGGTGTGCCGGGCCATCACGATCGCGCCCAGGGCGAAGACCAGGCCGGCGACCGCCGCCGAGTTCTCGCCGAAGATCACGATCAGGTCGGAGTCCTTGCTGGCCGAGAGGTAGCGGAAGAACCCGGTGTCGCCGCGGCGCGCGTTGAGCTCCTTGATGTTGGCCCACGTCGACCAGCCCTCGACCAGCAGCGAGATGCCCAGGACGATCGCGCCCACGGTGATGTCGGAGACCGGCTCGGGGTGCTCGAGCTTGTGCAGGCCCTCGTAGATCGAGAACACGCCGCCGCCGGAGAACAGCAGCAGCGCGACCATGAACGACCAGAAGTACAGCGCCCGGCCGTAGCCCTGCGGGTGCTTGGCGTCGGGCGGCCGGCGCGCCTGGCGGACGCCGAGCAGCAGCAGGAGCTGGTTGCCGCAGTCGGCGAAGGAGTGCAGCGTCTCGGCCAGCATCGCGCCCGAGCCCGACAGCACCGCGGCGACGCCCTTGGACACCGCGATCACCAGGTTCGAGACCAGCGACTGGATGATGTGCGAGGTGGGGCTGTCGGACATCTACTTGATCAGCTTCGAGAGCGCCTTGAAGTCGTCGCCGCCGGCCTTGCCCAGCAGCTCGAAGACGACGGTCTCGGTGGAGGTGATCGTGGCGCCGGCCCGGGCCATCAGGCCCAGGCCGATCTGCCGGTTGGTCTCGGTCCGCGACGCCACCGCGTCGGCGACGACGTGGACGTGGGCGCCGCGGCCGCGCAGATCGCGCACGGTGCGCTGGACGCACACGTGGGTCTCCATGCCGGTGACGATCCAGGTGTCGCGCCCGAGCCGCGCCCACAGCGGCGGGAACGCCGCCGCCTGGCAGGCCGAGAACTCGAGCTTCTCGAAGCGCTCGACGCCGTCGAGCGTGGCCAGCCCGGCCTCGACCGGCGCCGAGGTCGGGCCCAGGCCGCGCGGGTACTGCTCGCTGACCACGACCGGGATCGCGAACCGCCGCGCCGCCTCGATCAGGACGCAGACGTTGCGATCGACGCGCTCGCGGGCCTCGCCGCTCATCGCCGCGGCGAGCCGCTCCTGGACGTCGACGATCAGCAGCGCCGCGCGCCGCGGCGCGATCGTGAGGCCGGCCAGGATCTGGCCGACGGACTCGGGTTCGGTCATGCCGCGCTCTCCTACTGCTGGAGCGACGCCAGCGCCTCCTCGAGCCGCTGACGCCGGGTCTGCTCGTCGGCCAGGCGGGCGCGCTGCTCGGCGACCACGTCCTCGGGGGCGCGGGCGACGAACGCCTCGTTGGCCAGCTTCTTCTCGAGGATCCCGATCTCCTTGTCGGCCTTGCCGATGTCGCGCGCGATCCGGGTCTTCTCGGCCTCGATGTCGATCAGCCCGGCCAGCGCCATCACGACCTCGGCGTCGGCGCCGACCACCGCCTTGGCCGACTGCGCCACGTGGTCGCCGCGCTCGACCAGCGTCATCGTCACGCGCGCCGCGTTCTCGACCAGGGCGCGGTGGCGCTCGACGATCTCGCGGGGCCCGGCGTCGGGGATGCGGACCTCGACCGGCACGCTCCACGACGGCGGCACGTTGTAGGTCGAGCGCAGCATCCGGATCGCGACGGTGACGTCCTGGACCAGGCGCATCTGGCGCTCGGCGTCGTCGTCGACCCAGCGGGCGTCGCCGCGCGGGTAGATCGTCACCATGATCGACGACGGCGCCGTCGTCGTGTGCGGCAGCTTCTGCCAGATCTCCTCGGTGACGTAGGGCGCGAACGGGTGCAGCAGGCGCAGCGTGGTCTCGAGGACCGTCGCCAGCACGCCCTGGGTGACCAGGTGGCGGGCCTGCCACGCGGCGTCGGGCTGCTCGGCCGGCACCCGCAGCCACGGCTTGGCCATCTCGATGTACCAGTCGCACAGCTCGTCCCAGACGAAGTGGTAGATCGCGTTGGCGGCGTCGCTGAAGCGGTAGGCGTCGAGCGCGGTGTCGACCTCGCCGCAGGCGCGCTGCAGCCGCGACAGGATCCACCGGTCGGCCAGGCCGAGCGGCTCGGCCCGGCCGGTCGCGACGTCGGCGAGGTGGGCCTCGAAGCGCTCGGGCTCGAAGCCGTCGAGGTTCATCAGCGCGAACCGCGACGCGTTCCACAGCTTGTTGATGAAGTTGCGGAAGCCCTCGACGCGCTCCGTCGACAGCCGGATGTAGCGGCCGGAGGTGTTGAGTGCGGCGAGCGCGAAGCGGAGCGCGTCGGCGCCCATCGCCGGGATGCCCTTGCCGAAGTTCTTGCGGATCGCCTTGATCGCGACGTCGCTGGCCTTGTCGTTCTCGGCCCGGGCCAGCAGCTGCTCGAGGGTCGCGCCGTGGACGACGTCGAGCGGGTCGATCGTGTTGCCCTTGGTCTTCGACATCTTGTCGCCGTTCTCGTCGGTGACGATCGACGTCAGGTAGACGACGCGGAACGGGACCTTGCCCATGAAGTGCAGGCCCATCATCATCATCCGGGCGACCCAGAAGAAGATGATGTCGGGGCCGGTGACCAGGACGTGGTTGGGATAGAACGCGGCCAGGGCCCGGGTCTTCTCGGGCCAGCCCAGGGTCGAGAACGGCCACAGCGCCGACGAGAACCAGGTGTCGAGGATGTCGTCGTCCTGGCGCAGCCCGGCGCCGCCGCAGCCGCCGCACGCGGTCGGGGTGTCGCGGCTGACCGTGACGTGGGCGCAGGCGTCGCAGTACCAGGCCGGGATCCGGTGGCCCCACCACAGCTGCCGCGAGATGCACCAGTCGCGGATGTTGGTCATCCAGTGCATGTACGTCTTGGTCCACAGCTCCGGCACGAACCGGGTCTTGCCCGACTCGACCGCCTCGATCGCCGGCCTCGCCAGCGGCTCGATGCGCAGGAACCACTGCTCCATCAGCATCGGCTCGACGACCGCGCCCGAGCGCTCGCTGCGGCCGCGCGGCACCTTGTACGGCTTGATCGCGCCCAGGTAGCCCTCGGCCTCGAGGTCGGCGACCACCGCCTTGCGGGCGGCGTCGACGGTGAGCCCGACGTACTTGGCCGGCGCCGGCGCCTGCAGGCGGCCGGTGCGGTCGATGATCTCGAGGATCTCGAGGCCGCAGCGCTGGCTGCACTCGTAGTCGTTGAAGTCGTGCGCCGGCGTCACCTTGACCGCGCCCGAGCCGAACTCGGGATCGACGAAGGTGTCGGCGACGATCGGGATCGTGCGGCCGGTCAGCGGCAGCACGACGTGCTTGCCGATCAGGTGCTGGTAGCGGGCGTCGTCGGGGTGGACCGCGACGGCGGTGTCGCCGAGCATCGTCTCGGGGCGGGTAGTCGCGACGGTCAGCCGCACGTCCTCGCCGACCACCGGGTACTGCAGCTCCCACAGCGAGCCGTCCTCCTCGGTGGTGTCGACCTCGAGGTCGGAGACCACGGTCTCGCTGATCGGGTCCCAGTTGATCATCCGCTTGGCGCGGTAGATCAGGCCCTCCTCGTGGAGCTTGACGAAGGCCTCGCGGACGGCGTCGTTGGAGCGGGCGTCCATCGTGAACCGCTCGCGCGCCCAGTCGAGCGAGAAGCCCATCAGCTTCTCCTGCTCGCCGATGCGGTTGCCCATCCGCTCCTTCCACTGCCACGCGCGCTCGAGGAAGGCGTCGCGGCCGAGGTCGAAGCGGGTCTTTTCCTCGCGGCGCCGCAGGTCCTTCTCGAGCAGGTGGTGGACGGCGATCGACGCGTGGTCGGTGCCGGGCAGCCACATCGCGTTGAAGCCCTGCATCCGCTTCCAGCGGATCAGGATGTCCTGCAGCGTCGAGCCCAGGGCGTGGCCCATGTGCAGCGACCCCGTGACGTTGGGCGGCGGCAACGTGATCGCGAACGGGACCGTCGGGCTGGTCTCGTCGGCGTGGAAGTAGCCGTGGGCGAGCCAGAACCGCAGCCAGCGCGGCTCGACGTCGGTGGGATCGTACTGCTTGGACAGAGTCGACGACATGCCAGGGCGGGACGCTACCACGACGCGGCGCGGCCGGTCCCGTGGTCCCGGCCGGGGTCCTCTGGCATGCTGGCCGGGTGCAGCGCACGCCGCGGTTGACGGTCGACGCCCCGGGGAACGAGACGCTCGCGGTCGCGGTCATCGTCGGGATCGTGGCCGCGGTCGCGGTCGGCGCGATCTGGCTGGCCCAGCAGGCGGTGCGGATGGCCCACCGCCGAGGCGGGCCCGCGGTCGCGCGCCAGGCCCCCGACGACCGGGGCGGCGCGCCGCCGGCTCGGCCGCCGGCGGCGGGGCGCGACGACCGCGACGAGCCCGCCGAGCCTGAGCCCGCCGAGCCCGCCGAGCCCGAGCCCGCCGAGCCGGTCGAGGAGACCCCGCCCCCCGTCGCGCCGCCGGTCGCGCCGCCGGAGGACCCGCCGGCCGGGCCCGACGACGTCGACGCGCCGCCGGCCCGCGATCCGCTCGACGACCTGCTCGGCGACGACCTCCCCGACCGGGTGTCGGCGACCGCGATCAAGCGGGTCATGCGCGGCGCCGCCGGTCGGCTGCGCGCCTGCCGCGGCGACGGCGAGGTCAAGCTCACGGTCGTGGTCGAGCCCGACGGCTCGGTCGACAAGGTCACGGTGTCGGGTGACGTCGACGACGACACCGGCGCCTGCCTGGCCCGCGCGGTCAGGGCTCAGCGGTTCCCGGCGAGTCGCCAGGGGGTGACGTTCCGCTATCCGGTCCTGCTGCGGTGACCTCGCCGGCCTCGGCCGGCGCCGCGGTCTCAGGCACGGCCGGCGCCGCGGCCTCGGGCGCGCCTGGCGCCGCCAGGCGCGGCCGGCGCCGCGCCCCGCTCGGCCTGGTAGCCGGTCTCGAGCCCGACCACCGCGGCGTCGATGCCCTCGACGACCTCGTCGTGGGCGTCGCCGCCGACCAGGCCGCGGCGCAGCGCCTCGGCCACCGCGTCGCGCTCGGCCGCCAGCAGCCGGCGCCGCGCCAGCAGCTCCTCCTCGCGGCCGATGTCCTCGGTCTCGGCCTCGATCGCGTGCAGCGCGGCCTCGGCGCCGAGCCGGCGCTCCTCGTACTCGGCGCGCAGCCGCTCGAGGACGCCGCGCCGCGCGCCGCCCTCGGCCTCCATCCGGCGCAGCGTCGCCAGCGCCGCGGTCACCGCGGCGAGCCGCGCCCGCTGCACCTCGTAGCGGACCCGCTGCTCGCGCGCCGACACCACGCCGAGCCGGCGCAGGAGCGGCGCCATCGTGATGCCCTGGACCAGGATCGACAGCAGCACGACGCCGAAGGTGACGTTCACGACCGTGTCGTGGTGGGGGAACGTCTCGGGCAGGCCGAGCACCAGCACCATCGACAGCGCGCCGCGCAGGCCGCCCCAGGTCATCACCGCGGTCCACGACCACGGCAGCTTCTCGCGGCTGCCGCGCAGCACCGTCGACACCACCAGGATCACGACCGCGCGGGCCAGCGTGATCACCAGCCAGGCCAGGACGATCGGCTGCCACGCCGCGACCAGCGCGTCGACGTGGACCTCGATGCCGACCAGCAGGAAGACGATCGAGTTGAGCGCGAACGCGACGTACTCCCAGAACGACTCGACCGCGATCTTGGTCGACGGGCTCATGCCGGTGCGGGCGCCGTAGTTGCCGCACAGCATGCCGGCGGCGACCGTCGCGATCACGCCGGAGAAGTGGAAGTGCTCGGCCGCCATGAACGAGCCGTAGGCGGCGATCGTGGTCAGCGTGATCTCCAGCATCGGATCGTCGATCTGCTGGATCACCTTCGACGCCAGGTAGCCGAGCGCGGCGCCGATCAGCAGGCCGACGCCGACGACCCGCACGAAGTCGACCGCGGCGCTGCCCGCCGACAGCTCGCCGCCGCCGACCAGCGCCAGCGCCAGCGTGAAGAACACCACCGCGGTGCCGTCGTTGAGCAGGCTCTCGCCCTCGATCAGGACGCCGAGCCGCTTGGGCGCGCCCATCGTCTTGAACAGCCCGACCACCGCGATCGGATCGGTCGCGGAGATCAGCGCCGCGAACACCAGGCCGTGCTCGAAGTGGAAGCCGGTGGCGCCGCCGCCGTGGATCACCGGCGTCACCAGCACCGCGGCGAGCGCGGTCGAGGCCGCGACCCCGGGCACCGCCAGCGCCAGGATCGTCCACTTGTTGTGCCAGAACTTGTCGAAGTCGAGGTGGAACGACGCCTCGAAGATCAGCCCCGGCAAGAACACCGCGTACAGCAGGTTCTTGGTCAGGTGGACGCTCTCGATCGCCCCGGTCGAGCCCAGCACCAGGCCGGCCACCACCAGCGCGACCGTGTACGGCACCTTGAGCCACCGCGCCGCCAGCGCGACCACGGTGGCGACGCCGAACAGCGCGACGAAGCCGAGCTCGGTCTCCATCAGCCGGTCACCCGCTCATTCATCCACGATCATCGGCGGCGCGCCCGGGCGGACACGCGCCGGCCCCGCGAGTCAGTTGCGGCGCGCGGCCGCCAGCTCCTGCAGGTTCTCCTTGATGATCTGCTCGGCGAGCTCGGGGACGACCTCCCAGACGATGCGCTCGACGACCTCGGTCGACAGCTTGAGCAGCGCCAGCAGCTCGGGGCTCCCCGGCTCGAGGCCGGCGGCCTCGGCGAGACGCGCCGCCATCTTGGCGAGCGTGCGCTCGACCAGCGCCGAGCGCTTGGTCGGGATGCCGGCGATCATCGGGGCGCGCCCGACGGTCTCGGCGGCGGTCGCCGCCGCCGGCGCCGCGACCGGCGCGGCCACCGGCGGGACCTGGACCCGCGGCGCCACCGGCTCGGGCGCCTTGACCGCGGGCGCGGGCGTCGCGACCGGCGCGGCGCCCATCTGCGGCGGCAGCTTGATCGACGGCATGCCCATGATCGTCGCCGAGCGGGCGGCGGCGGCGGCGGGCGCCGGGGCCGGCCGGGTCACCGGCGCCGGGGCCGGGGTGCTCACCACCGGGGCCGGCCGGGCGACCGCGGCGACCGCAGCGGCGGCGGCGGCGCCGGCGCTCGCGGCCGCGCCGGGGCGGGCGGTGCCGGCGGCGGCCTTCTCGATGATCTCGCCGACCTTGTCGAGCATCACCTGGGTGTCCCACGGCTTCGACAGGCTGCCGTCGGCGCCGACCTGGGCGCCGCGCGCGGCGTCGTACGCCTGCGAGTTGCCGCACAGGATCACCACCGGGACGTCAGCGAGGGCGGGATCGCCCTTGAGCGCCTGGCACAGCTCGTAGCCGGTCTTGCCCGGCATCACGGCGTCGGCGAGGACGAGCGCGGGCCGCTGGGCCTGCGCCTTCTGCAGCGCCTCGTCGGCGGAGCGGGCCCCCACGTACGTGAAGTCCGTTCCGCGGAACGTGATCTCGGCGACCTGCTGCATCGTCACGCTGTCGTCGGCGCAGAGAATGATCTTGCTCATCGAAACCGATCCTCCATCAGAGGCGTGTCCGAGTGAATCCGCGGGCGTTCATCGCTGGAGCCGCCCCCCGGCAGCGGTGCCTGGCGTAGCACCGTGGTACCACGCTGTTCTGGCCGCGGTCAATTCAACTCCCTGGATTCCCGGCGGGTTTCGGGCGATCGCCGTTGCGCCGCCCCGACCACCGGGTACATTCCCCGCCCCATGGCCGAGGTCGTCAATCCGTTCGCCCGCGCCGCCGTCGAGGCGGTCGCCGCCGCCACCGGCTGCCCGGTGGCCGACTTCACCGTGACGGCGCCGCCGCGCCCCGAGCTGGGCGACTTCGCCGTGGCGTGCTTCCCGGCCGCCCGCGCCACCAAGCAGCCGCCGCCCGCGGTCGCCGCCCGGGTCGCCGCCGAGTTCACCCCCGGTCCGCTGCTGGCCGGGGCCACCGCCACCGGCCCGTTCGTCAACTTCCGCGCCGACCGCGCCGCCGCGTTCGCCTGGCTGTGCGAGGCCACGCTCGGCGACGGCGACCTCGCGCCCGCCAGCGTCGGCGCCGGCAAGACCGTCTGCATCGACTACTCGTCGCCCAACATCTCCAAGCACCTCGCCTACCACCACATCCGGTCGACGGTGATCGGCCACGCCCTGGCCGAGCTGCACCGGGCGCTGGGCTGGCGGGTCGTCGGCATCAACCACCTCGGCGACTGGGGCACCACCCACGGCATGCTGATCGCCGCGTACCTCAAGTGGGGCGTCACCGGCCCGCTCGACGTCGCCGCGCTCAACGGCCTGTACCTGCGGTTCCGCGAGGCGATGAAGACCCAGCCCGAGCTCAACGACGAGGCCCGCGGCTGGTTCAAGAAGCTCGAGGACGGCGACCCCGAGGCGCGGGCGCTGTGGCAGCAGTTCCGCGACGTGTCGTGGGCCGAGTTCCAGGCCGCCTACGATCAGCTCGGCGTCCAGTTCGACGAGGTCCGGGGCGAGAGCGCCTACGAGGCCGACATGCCCAAGGTCATCGAGCTGCTCGAGGCCAAGGGCCTGACCTCGATCTCCGAGGGCGCCCTGGTGGTCGAGATCCCCGGCGAGAAGACGCCGCTGCTCCTGCGCACCGGCGACGGCACGACCCTGTACGCGACCCGCGATCTGGCGTCGGCGATCTACCGGTGGGAGACCTACGGCTTCGATCGGTCGCTGTACGTCGTCGACCGCGGCCAGGGCCTGCACTTCAAGCACCTGTTCGCGGTGCTGGCGATGGCGGGCTTCGCGTGGGCGTCGCGCTGCGAGCACATCCCGTTCGGCCTGGTCCGCAGCGGCGGCAAGAAGACCGGGACCCGGGCCGGCAACGTCGTCCTGCTCAAGGAGGTGCTCGCCGAGGCGACCCGGCTGGCCCGCGACCTCGTGGTCGCCAACAATCCGAACCTGGCCGACGCCGAGATCGATGCCATCGCCACCCAGGTCGGGGTCGGCGCGGTGGTGTTCGCCAACCTGGCGCCGCAGCGCGATCGCGACGTCGACTTCGACCTCGAGAAGGTGGTGTCGCTCGAGGGCGACTCCGGGCCGTACCTGCAGTACAGCCACGCCCGCTGCGCGTCGATCCTGCGCAAGGGCGAGCAGACGGTCGCGCTCGACGACGCCACCCGCGCCGCCCTGCCCCGGCTCGGCCACGACGCCGAGTGGGCGGTGGCCAAGCGGCTGCTCGACTTCGGCGACGTGGTGGCGCGCGCCGCCGCGACCTGCGAGCCCCACATCCTCGCCCACTACCTGCTCGACCTCGCCGGCGACTTCTCGCGCTGGTACACGGCCGGCAACGGCGACGCCACCCTGCGGGTGCTGTGCGACGACGCCGACACCCGGCGCGCCCGTCTGGCCCTCACCGCCGCGGTCCGGACCGCGCTGGCCCGCGGCCTGGGCCTGCTGGGCATGGGCGCCCCCGACGTGATGTAGGTTCGCGCGGTCACACCGCAGACCGGTGGTATCCTCTCACCGTGCCCGTGCCCGCACCGACCCGGGGGGAGAGACGGCGGCTGGGGAAGTACGAGCTGGTCGCCCGCATCGGCGAGGGCGGGATGGCCGAGGTCCACCTGGCCCGCCAGCGCGGCCCGATGCAGTTCGAGAAGCTGGTCGTGGTCAAGACGGTGCACCCGCGGCTCGCGTCGCGGCCCGAGCTGGTCCGGATGCTGCTCGACGAGGCCCGCATCGCGGCGCTGGTCAAGCACCCCAACGTGGTCGACATCTACGACCTCGGCGAGGCCGACGGCACCTACTTCATCGCGATGGAGTACCTCGAGGGCGAGTCGCTGGGCCAGGTGCTCAAGGTGTCGCGCCAGGGCACCCGGCTCGATCCGTTCTCGACCTGCCGCATCGTCGCGGACTGCGCCGCTGGCCTACACGCCGCCCACGAGCTGCGCAGCCTGGCCGGGGAGCCGCTGGAGCTGGTCCACCAGGACGTCACCCCCGGCAACGTCATCGTCCTGTACACCGGCCAGGTCAAGCTGGTCGACTTTGGCGTCGCGATGGTCAAGCACAGCGTCGACGACGGCATGCTCAAGGGCAAGACCGGCTACCTGGCGCCCGAGCTGCTCGACGGCGGCAAGCCCGATCGCCGCTCGGACCTGTGGTCGCTCGGCGTCGTCCTGTGGGAGGCGCTGACCCTGCGCCGGCTGTTCTGGTCGCCCGAGGAGCAGGAGGCGGTCGCCAAGATCCGCACCGCCGAGATCGTCGCGCCGTCGCGGATCAACCCGCAGGTGCCGCGCGACCTCGACGAGGTCTGCCTGAGCGCGCTGTCGCGCAACCCGGCGTCGCGCTACGCGACCGCCCACACGATGCAGGTCGACCTCGAGCAGATCCTCCGCCAGGCCAGCTGGACCAACAACGAGCCGATCGCGCGGTTCATGCGCGGCCGCTTCGGCGAGCGCATCCAGGCCCGGCGCGACCTGCTGCGCGAGCTGGCCACCAGCAAGGGGCCGCGCCACCAGACGATCGATCGGCTGATCGCGATCTCCGATGAGGGCTCGCCGCCCGGCGGCGTCGAGCCGATCGTCGGCGCGCACGGCGCCGGCCGCATGCCGCGGCCGACCCCCGAGGGCGCGCTGGCGGCGGCGTCGACGACCCCGGCGCCCGAGCACGACGTCGCCGCGGTCGACGTCGTGCTCGACGACGTCGACGCCGACGCGCTCGGCGCGGCGCCCGCGCGGGGCGCCGCCGGTGGTGGCTGGCGGCGGCGGCCGGCGTCCTGCTGGTCGCCGCGCTCGCGGTGGTCGTCGGCCGCGGCGGAGGTGGCGCCGCCGCGACGGCGGACGCCCAGGTCGCCACGGGCGGCGGCGCGCGCGACGCCGCGGTCGTCGAGGTCGCGCCGACCGACGCCGGCGCCGCGGGTGGCGCGGGGACCTTCGCCGCCACGGGCAGCGACGACGGCGGGACCGCGGTCGCGGTCGCGCCCGAGGGCGACGCCGGCGCCGGCGACGCGACCTCCCCGGCGACCGGCGACGCCGGCGACGCCGGCGACACCGACGACGATCGACGTCGCCCCGATCGCCACGGCGCCGGCTCGGGATCGAGCGCCGGCTCGAGCGCGGGCTCCTCGACCAGCTCCCGCCCGGATCGCGCGACCAGCGCCCGCACCCTGTACAAGGACGGGCTGCAGCGCTTCGTCGCCGGTGAGGTCGACGAGGCCCTGGCGCTGTTCCGCGACGCGATCGCGCGCGACCGCGGCTACGCGCCGGCCTGGCGCGGCCAGGGCATGGCCTACGAGCGCAAGGGCGACCGCAGCAAGGCGGCGCGCGCCTACCGCACGTACCTCGAGCTCGCGCCCGACGCCGGCGACGCCGCCGCGATCACCGCCCGCCTGGAGAAGTTGCAGTGATCCTGCCCCGGCCCCTGCTCGCCGCGCTCGCCGTGCTGGCCGCGCTCGCCGCCGCGTCGCCACGCGCCGCCGCCGCCCAGTCGCTCGAGGCGCGCGTCATGGTGCTGCCCGCCGAGGGCCAGGCCCCGCCGGCGGTCAAGCGGCTGGCCCGCCACCTGGTCGACGCCCTCGACGAGGGCGCGCACGCGGTGACCCCGACCGTCGCCCGCGCGACCGCGACCCTGGCCGACACCGCGGTGATCGTCGGCTGCGATCCGGTGGGCCGCGACTGCCTCGACCTGGTCGCCGCCGCCCTCAACGTCGACCAGGTGCTGTTCGCGCGCATGCGCGTGATCGACGCCGATACCGCCGGCGTCGAGGTCACGCTGTCGAGCCGCGAGCACGCGCCGGTGGTGCGCACGTTCGAGGTCCACGCCGCGACCCGCGACCGCGACCTCGCCGCGATCAGCGCGCAGATCCCGGCGATGTTCGACGCCGAGGTCGCGCCCGATCCTGGCGCCGGCGATCACGGCACGGGCGCGGGCACCGGCACGGGCGCGGGCACCGACACCGACACGGGCACCGGCGCCGGCAGCACCACGACCACGGTGGGGCCGACCGGGCCCGGCCCGGAGGACGGGGTCGACGTCCACCGGCCGCGCTGGCCCTTGGTGGTCGCGATCGGCGGCGGCGTCACCGCCATCGTCGGCGTCACGTTCTGGGGCCTGGCCGCGGCCCGCCAGGGCGAGATCGACGACGCGCCCACCACGACCGCCGCCGACCTCGAGCGCCTCGCCAGCCTCGAGGACTCGGCGCGGACCCGCGCCACCGTCGGCAACGTCGCGGTCGCCGTCGGCGCGGTCGCGCTGGTGGCGGGCGGCGTCATCTACCTGCGGCACCGCGGCACCACGACCGAGATCACCGCGGCCCCGACGGTGGTGCCGGGTGGCGCCGGCGTCGCGCTCGGAGGTCGCTGGTGACCGGCGCGCGCCTCGTGCTGGCCGCGGCGCTCGCGCTCGCGGCGGTCGCCTGCACCGTCACGCCGCGCTCCGACGACTTCCGCTGCGCCGGGCCGGCGGACTGCACCGACGGCCGCCAGTGCGTGAGCGGCTGGTGCGTGGCGACGTCCGCCATCGACGGCGGCATCGACAGCGCCGTCGGCGGTGACGCCATGCCGGACGCCCTCGACTGCCCCGCGGCGTGCACCCGCTGCGTCGACGGCACCTGCGAGATCGAGTGCAGCGGCGACGGTGCGTGCGCCACCGGCGTGGCGTGCCCGGACGGCGTGCCGTGTCACGTCGTGTGCTCGGGCTCGAGCAGCTGCGCCGGCGCGGTCGACTGCGCGGCGGCCACCAGCTGCGACATCGACTGCAACGGCGTCGACGCCTGCGGCGGTGACGTCACCTGCGGCCCCGGCACCTGCGACATCGACTGCCCGGCGGCCGGCGCGTGCGCCGGCGCGCTCGACTGCAGCGACGCCTGCGAGTGCGACACCCACTGCGGTGGCGCGGGCGCGTGCGGCTCGACGGTGTCGTGCCCCGGGCCGTCGTCGTGCCGCAGCGGTGGCCAGTGCACCTCGGCGCCGAACCAGTGCCAGCGCTGCTAGCCGGTGGTCACAGCGCGTCGTCGGCGCGGCCCAGCGCGCGCGGCGTGCGCGCCCGCTGCGGCAAGAGCGCCAGGAACGCCAGCGTCAGCAGGTACGGCAGGACGTGGGCCAGCATGCCGGTGAGCTGCTCGAGATCCGACGGGCCGTGGCCGGCGGCGGCGCGGGTCTGCAGCTCGAGCTGGACCTGGTAGGCGAAGGCCTCGACCAGACCGAGGCCGAGGCAGGTGATCGCGACCACCGCGGGCCGCCAGCCGCCGAGGATGACGATCGCCAGCGCGAGGTAGCCACGGCCGTTCGACATCTCGGCGGAGAAGCCGTGGTTGGCGAGCGCGAGCTGGGCGCCGCCCAGCCCGGCGAGCGCGCCGCCGACCGCGAGCGCGACCGCCCGGGTCCGGGCCACCGACACCCCGGCGGCGGCGAGCGCGGCGGGGCGATCGCCGGCGGCGCGGATCCGCAGCCCCGGCGCCGTGCGCGTCAGCGCCCACGCCACCGCGGTCACCGCGGCGGCGGCCAGCCAGAACACCGGGCTGGTCCACACCGCCGAGCCGACGCCGACGGTCTGCGGCGAGTTGGCGCTCGAGCCGTACAGCACCTGCAAGAGGTAGCGGGTCAGGCCGTAGGCGCCGAGGTTGAGCGCGACGCCGACGACGACCTGGTCGGCGGCGATCAGCGCGCCGAGAACGAGCTGCACCATCGCGACCGCGACCCCGGCGGTCATGCCGCCGACCAGGCCGGCCCACACCGAGCCGGTGGCGTGGGCGACGACCGCGGCGCCGAAGGCACCGAACAGCAGCTTGGCCTCGATCGCCAGGTCGATCACGCCCGAGCGCTCGGTGATCGCGCCGCCGGTGGCGGCGCACGCGTACGGCACCGCGACCCGCACCGCCTGGGTGACGAACGCGGTCGACAGCACGGCCTCGACCAGGCCGCTCACGGCGCGCCTCCGTCGGCGGCGACGCCGCTGAGCCCGGCGCGCCGCGCGCCGCGCGTGAGCGCGGCCAGGCCGCGGCGCCGCACCATCGGCGTCGACGCCGCGACCGCCAGGATGATGACCGCGGTCAGGACGTCGAACAGCTCCTTGGGCACCAGGTCGGAGACCACCAGGCCGCCGTGGGACAAGAGGCCCAGCAGCAGCGCCGCCGCGACCACGCCGCCGGGGTGACCACGGCCGAGCAGCGCCACCGCGATGCCGAGGAAGCCGGCGCCGCGGCCGACGCCGTCCTCGTAGCAGTACTTGTAGCCGAGCACGTAGTGGGCGGCGGCGAGCCCGGCGATCGCGCCCGACAGCGTCATCGCGGTCAGCATCGAGCGCCGGACGCCGCCGCCGGCGCACGCCGCGGCGTCGGGCGCGGCGCCGACCGCGCGCCAGCGGGCGCCGGTGCGGGTGCGCGCGAACAGCCAGGCGATCGCCGCGGCCGCCGCCAGCGCCAGCGGCGCCGCGGTGTTGAGCGCGGTGCCGGCCGGCCCGATCGTCGCCAGGCGGGCGCCGTCGACGACGTCGGCGGTGCGCGTCGACTCGCCGACGAACAGGTAGGCGTCGCCGAGCCACAGCACGACCGCGCCGACGATGGCGTTGAGCAGGATCCCGACGATGACCTCGTGCGAGCCGCGCCACGCCCGCAGCGCCCCGGTGGCCGCGCCCAGGGCGCCGCCCGCGGTGGCCGCGGCGAGCAGGCACAGCGGCACCGCGATCAGGCCCGGCGTCGCCGCCGGCAGCGCGCCGCCGACGACCCCGCACGCGAGCAGCCCGGCGACCAGCTGGCCCTCGACGCCGATGTTGAACAGCCCGGCGCGCAGCGCGATCGCCACCGCCAGGCCGGTGAACAGCAGCGGCGTCGCCTTGAACAGGACCTGGGCGACACCGCCGGCGTCGCCGAGCGTGCGCGCCAAGAGCGCGCCCCACACCCGCGCCGGCGACTGGCCGATCGCCAGGATCAGCGCCGAGCCCGCCGCCATCGCGACCAGCAGCGCGACCGTCGCGATCGCGGCCTCGCGGCGCACCGCCGCCGCCGTCGCCGGCTTCACGCCGCCTCCTCGGCGGCCGCGGCGCCGGTCATGAGCGCGCCGAGCCGGCCGCGCACGCCGTCGGCGCGCAGCGCGTCGCCGACGACCTCGCCGACCAGGCGGCCGCGGTGCAGCACGACGACCCGGTGGCACAGCCCGAGCAGCTCGTCGAGGTCCGCCGACACCAGCAGCACCGCGACGCCGCGGCCGGCGGCGTCGCGCAGGCGGGCGTGGATCAGCGCCTGGGCGCCGAGGTCGACGCCGCGGGTCGGCTGGGCCGCGACCAGCGCGCGCAGCGCCGGCCGGGTCAGCTCGCGGCCGACGACGATCTTCTGCTGGTTGCCGCCCGACAGCGCCCGCGCCGGCAGCGTCGGGTCCGGCGGCCGGACGTCGAGGTCGCGGACGATGGCGTCGGCGAGGGCGCGCCGGGCGCGCCGGCCCAGGATCCAGCCGCCGAGGCCGGCGCCGAGCTCGGCCTCGCGGCCGAGCGCGACGTTGTCCTCGATCGACGCGTCGAGCACCAGGCCCATGGCGTGGCGATCCTCGGCGACGTGGCCGAGCCCGGCGGCGAGGCGCGCCGCCACGGTCGCGCCGGTGACGTCGACGCCGCCGAGCTCGATCCGCCCGGCGCCCGGCCGGCGCAGCCCGGCGATGGCCTCGACCAGGGCGCGCTGGCCGTTGCCCTCGACGCCGGCGACCCCGACCAGCTCGCCGGCGCGCAGCGCGAGGTCGACGCCGTGGACCCCGGCGCCGGTGGCGTCGGCGACGTGCAGGCCGCGCACCGCCAGCGCGATCGCGGCGGTCGCGGCCGGCGGCGGCGGCGCGGTGGCGCGCGGCGGCGGCTCGCCACCGACCATGGCGCGGGCGATCGTCGTGGCGTCGAGGTGGCCGGCGACGCCGACGTCGTGGCGCACGACCCGGCCGGCGCGCAGCACCGTCAGGTCGTCGGCGATCGCGACCACCTCGTCGAGCTTGTGCGTGACCAGCACGACCGCGCCGCCGGCGGCGGCGACCCCGCGCAGCACCGCGAACAGGCCGTCGACCTCGACCGGCGCCAGCACCGCGGTGGGCTCGTCGAGGATCAGCAGGCTGGCGCCGCGCCACAGCGCGATGACGATCTCGGCGCGCTGCTGCTCGCCGACCGACAGCGCGCCGGCCCGCGCCCACGGATCGACGGCGAGGCCGTGGGCGGCGCCGAGCGCGCGCAGGGCGTCGGCGACCGGCGCCAGCGCCAGCACGCCGGCGCGCCCCGGCTCGCGGCCGAGCACCGCGTTCTCGACGACGGTCAGCGTCGGCACCAGCGCGCCGTGCTGCGGCACCAGGCCGACCCGCTGGCCCGGCGCCACCGCGATCGCGCCGGCGTCGGGGCGGACCAGGCCGGCGACGATCTTGACCAGCGTCGACTTGCCGGCGCCGTTCTCGCCGACCAGGGCGTGGATCGCGCCGGCCCGGACCTGCAGCGTCGCCGCGTCGAGGACGGTGCGGCCGTCGTAGCGCTTGGTCACCGCGCCGGTGATCAGCGACGCCGCGGCGGCGGGGTCGTGGCCGGCGGCGGTCACTGGCTGGGCACCTCGATGCGGCCGGCGACGATGTCGGCGGCGATGGCGCGGGCGCGGGCGACGACGTCGGCGGGCAGGCGATCGGCGTTGCGGGCGTCGCTGACGAAGCCGACCGCGCCCTCGGCCAGGCCGAGCTCGCGGACGCCGCCGGCGAAGCGGTGCTCGACCACCGCGCGGGCGGCGTCGACGACGGCGACGTCGACCTGCTTGACCATCGAGGTCAGCACGCAGCACGGCGCCTCGTCGTACTGATCGCTGTCGACGCCGATCGCCCAGCGGTGACGCTCGCGCGCCGCCGCCATCACGCCGGAGCCGGTCTTGCCCGACGCGTGGTAGATGACGTCGGCGCCGCGGCCGTACTGCGAGTCGGCCAGCTCGCGCCCCAGGGTCGGGTCGGCGAACGCCTTGGGCTCGGTGCCGGCGTACGCCGACAGCACCGTGCAGTCGGGGCAGACGTGGCGGACCCCGGCGGCGTAGCCGGCCTCGAACTTGCGGATCAGCGGGATCTTCATGCCGCCGACGAAGCCGACGATCTTGCTGCGCGTGACCAGCCCGGCGATCGCGCCGACCACGAAGCTGCCCTCGTGCTCGCGGAACCGCAGCGCCAGCAGGTTGGGCGGCATCGGCCTGCTGTCGTCGGGGGCGTAGTCGATGCCGGCGAACGCGACGTCGGGGAACTCGCCGGCGAGGCGGTCGAGATCGCGGCTGAAGATGAAGCCGACGCCGATGACCAGGTCGCTGCCGCCGGCGGCGAGCTGGCGCAGCGCGCCCTCGCGATCCGAGCCGTCGCCGGGCTCGATCGCCTGGATCGTCACGCCGAGCTCGTCGCGCGCGCGCTGCAGGCCCAGCCACGCGGCGTCGTTGAACGACTTGTCGCCGCGGCCGCCGACGTCGAAGACCAGCCCGACCTTGATCCCGGCGTTGGCGCCGGCGTCGACGCCGCCGGCAGCGCCGCCACCGCCCGGGCCGCCCGGCGCCACGACCACGCCGATCGCCAGCAGCGCGACGTTGAGCGCGACCAGCGCGGCGACCAGGTGGCGAAGGCTCACGGCCCCGACAGTATCAATTCACCACCGGCGGGTTCGAGCACACGCCGATCTCCATGATCAGGAACAGCAGCACCCGCTCTTGCGGATACAGCCCGGGGTGGTGGCCGTTGGCGGTCTGGTAGGTCGAGTACATCACCCGGCCGCAGCCGGCGGGCTCGAACGTGACCGTCAGCGGCTGCTTGACGCCGCCGGTCGCCGGCCCCGAGCCGACCACCCACGGCTTGGGCACGTCCTCGACCGGCGCGCCCTGCTCGTCGACGCCGGTCTCGACGGTGCCGAGGCCGCGGATCCAGTTCCAGTTGTCGCTGGCGAGGAAGCTCGCCGGGTCGTAGACCTGCGGCGTCGGCGAGTCCGGGGTCGGGCCGAGCTGCAGGCCCAGCCACGCCGCGAGATCGTCGTCGACGACCTCGGCGTCGGCGGCGTCGTAGCGCTCGCCGTCGGCGGTGCCGACCTCGGTCAGGGTGCCGGTGAAGGTCGCCGGGTCGTAGGTCCCGACCGAGTCGGCGCCGACGTCGCCGAGCTCGAGCTGGGGCGGGAACGGCCGGTCGATCGCCTCGCCGGACCAGTCGGTGACGTAGAGCCGGCCGCCCTCGGCGACGTACCGCCGGATGTTGGCGAGCACCGCCTGGTCGGTCAGCACCGAGACCGCGGTGGTCTGGGTCGAGCACGGCAGCAGGATGAGGTGGTAGCGGCGCATCTGGTCGAGGTCGGTGAACAGGTCGGTCACGGTGCCCATCGAGCCGGGCAGCGCGTAGCCGTTGTCGTAGACGTCGACCTCACCGCCGGGGCCGGCGAAGGTGAACGTCGTCGGGTCGTACGCGCCGAGGCCGAGCTTGCCGAGGACGTCCTCGATGTTGTCGTTGGTGCCCAGCGCGATCGCCATGCGCGGCACGTAGGCGCCGTGGTCGGGATCGTGGACCGACGGCAGCGTGGTCGCGGCGGCGTCGAGCCGCAGCTCGCCGAGGTCGAGCGTGACCTGCTGCTCGAGCCGGAACTGGCCCTTCTGGATCACCAGCCAGTAGGTCCCGGCCGGGTACGGCCCCAGCTCGAAGCTGCCGTCGTGATCGGAGTAGATGGCCTGCGGCGGCGCGTCGGCGCAGCGCTGGCAGTAGACGTGGTCGGGGATGGGCTCGGGACGGTCGACGGACAGGTACACCTCGGCGCCGAACACCGGGATCTCCTGGCCGTCGGGGACCTGGCCGGGCCCCTGCCCCGGCACCCACACCCGCCCGGTCACGGTCGCGCGCGGCACCGGGTAGGCGTCAGGGCCGGCGGTCGCCGACGGCCCGCACGCGGCGACCCCGAGCGCGAACGCGACGAGCGCGCCCCCGAGCAGGATATGGCAGCGGCCTGGCATCGACACCATCGCGAGGACCCGACCGAAACCGTAGCACCGCCGCGGCGCGCAACCGCCCGGGAAAAATGGGCATCTCCTTGACTTGCGGCGCGGGATGCACACGTTCGCGTGTGCTACCGTACGCGTCCTGAGCCCTCGAGGGCTGTCCGTCAGGACGTCGACCAAGGAGATCGCACATGGGAATCATGGACTTCATCAAGGGTGGGGTGAAGGAGCTGGCCATCGCCCGGCCGGACGAGGCCAAGGAGAACTGGGTCTACAAGCACCCGGATCAGACCATCCCGATGAAGGCGCAGCTGACCGTCGATCAAGACGAGATCGCGATGTTCTTCAAGGACGGTCAGTACGTCGGCAGCTTCTCCGCCGGTCGTCACACCCTCGACTCGTCCAACATCCCGTTCCTCGGCCAGCTGATCGACAAGTTCACCGGCGGCAACGTCTTCATCGCCGAGGTGTTCTGGGTCAACACCCGCGAGCACGCGTCGATCAAGTTCGGCACCAGCATCGGCGACATCCCGGATCCCCAGACCGGCCTGCGCGTCCGCCTGATGGTGCACGGCGAGTTCTCCGCCAAGGTCTTCGACCCGCTCAAGTTCGTGGTGGGCCTGGTCGGCCAGCGCATGGTCGCCAACGACCAGTTCATCGGCTGGTTCAAGAGCCAGGTCCAGAAGACCATCAAGGACCACATCGCCGAGCTGATCGTGAAGCAGAACTGGCCGATCATGAAGGTCAGCTCGGGCGCCTACACCGAGGAGATCGAGGAGTTCACGATCGGCGCGGTGCGCAAGCACATCGAGAGCTACGGCGTCGAGATCGTCCGCTTCGGCGACTTCACGATCTCGATGGACCAGGCCGACAAGGAGCGCCTCGACAAGCTGGTCGAGCGCGCCGCGTACATCAACATGGCCGGCGGCATGGCGGGCTACCAGCAGCTGGCCCAGGCCGAGATGATGATGGGCGCCGCCGAGGGCATGAAGAAGGGCGGCGGTGGTGGTGGCCTCGAGGGCGCCGGCATCGGCATGGGCTTCGCCATGGCCGGGCAGATGGCGCAGGGCTTCGGCCAGGCCCAGGCGCCGCGGCCCGCGGCGCCGGCGGCGGCCCCCGCCGAGGCGGCGATGAGCAAGGACCAGATCATGGGCATGCTCAAGCAGCTCGGCGAGCTCAAGACCGCCGGCATCCTCACCGACGCCGAGTTCGACGCCAAGAAGAAGGAGCTGCTCGCCAAGCTCTGAGGCGGGGCGGGCAGCGGCGGCCAGCCGCGGCCGGGCGCGACGCGCGATGACCAGGGCTCGGGGCCGTCCCCGGGCCCTGCGCCGTTTCGGGGCCGGCGACGGCGTGCTATACGCCGGGCCCGTGACCTCCTCGCCGCGCCTGGACAACCGCAGCTACTACGACGACTTCGCCGGCTGGTACGAGCGCGAGCGCGGCCGCGGCTACCACCGCATGCTCGACGACCTCGAGGTCGACCTGGTCCGGCGCTACGGCGAGGGCAAGGACGTGCTCGAGGTCGGCTGCGGCACCGGGCTGATCCTCGAGCGGGTCGCCGGGTTCGCCCGCGACGCCACCGGCGTCGACCTGTCGGGCGGCATGCTGGCCCACGCCGCCGCGCGCGGCCTGCGGGTCGCGCAGGGCTCGGCGACCGCGCTGCCGGTGGCCGACGCCTCGGTCGACGTCGCCTACTCGTTCAAGGTGCTGGCCCACGTCGAGGACATCCACGCCGCGATGGCCGAGATGGCGCGCGTCGTCCGGCCCGGCGGCTGGGTGCTCGCCGAGTTCTACAACACGCGGTCGCTGCGCCGCCTGGTCAAGGCGATCAAGCCGCCCAGCGCGGTGTCGGCGCAGACCGACGACGAGGCGGTCTACACCCGCTACGACTCGCCCGACGACGTCCGTGGCTACCTGCCGCCCGAGCTGGAGTGGGTCACGGCGCGCGGCATCCGCATCGTCACGCCGGTGGCGGCGGTGCACCGCGTCCCCGGCCTGGGCCGGCTGGTCCGGCTCGCCGAGCAGGGCCTCGCCGACCTGCCGATCGCGCGCGAGCTGGGCGGCTTCCTGGTCGCGGTCGCCCGCCGGCGGTAGGCGCGGCCGACGCCGCGGGGGTATGCTGGCGGCATGGGCCGCGTCCTGGTCGTCGACGACGAGCGCTCGATGCGCGAGTTCCTCGCCATCTGCCTGCGCCGCGCCGGGCACGACGTCGAGGTCCTCGACTCCGGGGCCGCCGCGCTGGCGCGCGCCGCCGCCGAGCGGTTCGACGTCGTCGTCACCGACCTGCGCATGCCGGGCGAGCTCGACGGCCTGGCCCTCTTGACCGCGATCAAGCAGCGCCGCATCGACAGCGAGGTCGTGCTGGTCACCGCGTTCGCCACCGCAGACACCGCGATCGCGGCGATGAAGCAGGGCGCGTACGACTACCTGACCAAGCCGTTCAAGGTCGACGAGATCAACGCGGTGATCGGGCGCGCGATGGAGAAGCGTGCGCTGGTCGCCGAGAACCTGGCGCTCAAGGACCAGGTCGCCGGTCGGGTGCGCATGGCCCAGCTGCTGGGCCGCAGCAAGGCCATGCAGAAGGTCTTCGACCTGATCGGCAAGATCCACTCGACCCGGACCTCGGTCTTGATCACCGGCGAGAGCGGCACCGGCAAGGAGCTGGTGGCGCGGGCGCTGCACACCGAGGGCGCGCGGTCGAGCCACGCCTTCGTCGCGGTCAACTGCGGCGCCATCCCCGACGAGCTGATGGAGTCGGAGCTGTTCGGCCACGTCAAGGGCGCGTTCACCGGCGCCCACGCCGACAAGCCCGGCCTGTTCCGGCAGGCCGCCGGCGGCACGCTGTTCCTCGACGAGATCGGCGAGCTGTCGCTGGGCCTGCAGGTCAAGCTCCTGCGCGCGCTGCAGGAGCGCAAGGTCAAGCCGGTCGGCGGCGCCGAGGAGCTCGAGGTCGACGTCCGCGTCGTCGCCGCCACCAACCGCGACCTCGAGGCCGAGGTCGCGCGCGGCGCGTTCCGGCAGGACCTCTACTACCGGCTCAACGTCATCGAGCTGCGGCTGCCGCCGCTGCGGCAGCGCCGCGAGGACGTGCCGCTCCTGGTCGAGCACTTCCTGCGCAAGTTCGCCGCCGACCAGGGCGGCGACGTCAAGACCCTCGACGCCGGCGCGATGAAGCGGCTCGAGGAGTACGACTTCCCCGGCAACGTCCGCGAGCTCGAGAACATCGTCGAGCGCGCGGTCGCGCTGGCCTCGGGCGCGCTGTTGACGGTCGACGACCTGCCATCGCTGCGCCCCACCGCCGCGGTCGCGGCGCAGAGCGGCGGCGACATCGAGATCCCCGACGACGGCGTCGACCTCGACCGGCTGGTCTACGACTACGAGCACGCGATCGTCCAGAAGGCGCTCGACAAGGCCGGCGGGGTCCGCAAGCGCGCCGCCGGGCTGCTCGGCATCAGCTTCCGGTCGCTGCGCTACCGCCTCGACAAGCTCGGCTTCGAGCGCGCCGGCGGCGACAACGGCGACGACGGCGACGACGGCGCGGCCGAGGCGTAGCGGTTCACGGCGCGGGCGCGGGCGCCGCCGGGGCCGGGACGGCCGACTCGTCTGGCGTCGCCGCGGCCGGCTCGTCCGGCGTCGCCGCGGCCGGCTCGTCCGGCGTCGCCGGGCCGACCGCGTCGTCGTCCTCGCGTTCGCGCAGCAGCGGCGGCGGCGCGGCCAGCGCCGCCAGGTCGATGTACGGCGGCGGGTTGTCGCCCAGGATCACGAACAGCGAGTCGGGCACCATCGGCAGCTCGCGGGCCTTGTCGCGGTCGAAGCGCTCGCGCGCGGCCGCGAGCTCGGCCTCGATGTCGGCGGCGTCGGCCTGCTCGATCGCCGCCAGCTTCTCGACCAGCTTCTGGCGGGCCGCGGCGTCCGTGGTGGTCAGGATCAGCTCCTTCAGATCACGGACCGCCCGCTCCTGCTGGCCCAGCTTGGTCCGCACGTACGCGGCCAGGGTGGCGGCGCCGCGCGGCGCGCCGGGCATGCGGACCGCGCGCTCCAGCAGCTCGGCGCCGCGCAGGTCCCAGGCGGCGCGCTGGTGGGGATCGTCGGTCTCGAGGTCGGCGATGTAGATCTGGCCGGCGACGAACGGGATCCGCCAGTGGTCCGGGCAGCAGAGGGTGCCGTGCTCGAGGAGCGCGACCGCCCACAGCCGGTCGGCCTGGGTGGTGCCGCCGTCGACCCAGTCGACGGCCCGGCCGCCCCACTCGTAGACCCGCCAGAACTGGGGATCGAGCGCGACGATGGCGTCGACCAGGCCCTCGACGCCCTCGGCGGTGTCGTCGTCGCCGCCGAAGTAGCCCAGCGCCCGCACCCAGAGCAGATCGGCGGCCAGCTCGCGGTAGCCCAGGGCCACCATCGGCGCCGCCGCCGGCGACGGCGCGTACGGGGTCTCGACCGTCTTTGGCCAGCGCGCCCGCTGCGACGCCGCCACCCGGCGGACACCCTGGGCGCCGACCATCAGCGCGACGCCGAAGGCGGCGACGACGAGCGGGTGGGTGCGCACGGCGGTCATGATAGCCGAAAACGCGACGACCGCCCCGAGGGGCGGCCGTCACGCCGGGAAGCGCGTGCCTCGGCTCAGTCGGCGCGGGCCGGCTTGGTCAGGGTCGACTTCGGGCGGCCGTCCGCCGCGTCGCCGTCCAGGGTGTACACGACCGACACGCCGTCGCAGTCGAGGTCGCCGGTGGCGGTCGCCTGGTAGACGTTGCTGACCGCGCTGGTGTACTCGTACTGGAAGTAGAACGGGTCGTCGATGGCGAAGTCGAGGGCGTCCCAGGCGGGGTTGCCCTGCCAGTCCGTCGCGAGGACCGCGCACTTCTTGCCCGGGCCGTTGCAGCAGGCCGCGGCCGGGGTCAGGCCGCTGGCCGCCTGCGGGAACGTCGAGTTCTCGATGTACCCCGTCCGGGCGGACTTCTTGATGGCGTCGAGGTTCAGCTCGGCCTCGGAGCGCTTGCTCTTCTTCATGTAGTCGAGGAAGGCGGGGATCGCGACCGCGGCCAGGATGCCGATGATGGCGACGACGATCATGAGCTCGATGAGGGTGAAGCCGCGCTGCTTGTTCTTGATGATGCGGTGCATGGTGCTGTGCTCCTCTGGCTGTGGTGGCCCTCGAAGGGCGCTGGTTAGGTGCCGGGCGAGGGCCACAACTCGGCCCGGCCGGCGGATTCGCTCGTCACACGCTCGGTCGCGTCACTGCCCCTCGTGGTCCTTCTTGAGGCTGGGGTCGACGCTCGAGGACAGGTAGTAGCTGTAGTCGGTGCCGTCGCCGTCGGCGTCGCACTTGGCGATGAGCACGTACCAGTTGGTCGTGGGCTGGGCCATCCCGAAGGTCCCGGACGCCAGCGCTGGGATGGCGTCGTCCTTGCTGCCGGCGGCGGCCACGTAGCCGCAGTACAGGCTCTCGCTGGTGGGCTGGATGCGGAGGGTGTCCCACGCCGCGGGCTGGGCGCCGACCGCCTGCTTGGCGGAGGTGGGCGTGGTCGGGAAGATGTCGCTCTCGTCGGTGCCGGTCGCGAAGTAGACGCCGTGCTCGACGCTGTACTGCGACTCGGCGCGGTGGAACTCGGCGAACATCGCCTGGGCCTCGGAGCCGGTCTTGACCTTGCGGGCCGGGCCCATGAACGAGTAGACGAGGACCCCGGTCAGCACCCCGAGAATCGCGACGGCGATCATCAGCTCTAGAAGGGTGAATCCCCGTTGCCGCCGCACGCCGAGTCTTAGTGCAGCCGGTGTGCCATGGTCCCGCGGCGCGCAAGTGAGCGGAACCCGTGAGTCGACCGGATCGCGAGCTCCTCGCGAGCGACGATTCGCGCGAGATCGGTGACAAAAAACGGCACCGGTGCCGGTCCGCTCCGAAAAACGCGCAGGGGGAGCCACGCGGGCTCCCCCTGGAAGGTCATTCGAGCGGCCGCTCGCGGGCGCCTGGAGACCGCGCTACGGCGGGGTCATCCGGTCCGAGAAGTCCTTCACCGCCTTGGCGGCCTCGCCGGCCTTGATCTCGACCGTGAACGACTCCTTGATGCCGAACTCGTTGTTCATCAGGGTCACCTTGTGGCGCCCCGTGGACAGCTTGATCTCGCGCTGCGGGGTCTTGAGCCCGGTGCTCTTGCCGTCGATGTAGATGTCACACGGCGGCTTCGAGCCCAGGCTCAGGACGCCCTCGCCCTTGGCGCTGGTGTCCTTGCCGCCGCCGGTCGTCGTGTCCTTGCCGCCGCCCGTCGTCGTGTCCTTGCCGCCACCCGTCGTCGTGTCCTTGCCACCGCCGGTCGTCGTGTCCTTGCCGCCGCCGGTCGTCGTGTCCTTGCCGCCGCCGGTCGTCGTGTCCTTGCCGCCGTGGGGCGGGCGGTTGCCGCCGCTGGCGACCCGCGCCGCCTCGAGCACGACCGCGATCTTCTCCTCGGGCTGGCCCGTGATGGTCACCGGCTTGGTCACCGCCACGTAGCCGTCCTTCTCGAAGGACACCTCGATCTTCTGGGTCGGATCGAGCTTGTAGCGGGCCGGGGTCGGGCCGACGTCGACCCGCTTGCCGCCGACGTCCAGGGTGACCTTGGCGCCCGGCGGGTCGCTCTCGAACACGCCGGTGATGTCGAGCGGCTGCAGCTCGATGACGACCTTCTCGACCTGGCTGCCCTTGATCTCGAAGTCGCGCGACACGCTCATGAAGCCGGGCGGCGCGTCGATCGCGACGGTGTGGTGGCCCGGGGTCATGCCGCGCGACTGCGCCGGCAGCGGCACGTTCTGGGCGTCGCCGTCCAGGCGCCACGCCGCCACGTTGGCGGGCGTGACGTAGAGATCGAAGCCGGTGGCGGCGAGCTCCTGCGCGGTCAGCTTGACCGGGGGCTGCGCGGCGCCGGTGCCCGGGCCGCCCACGGCGGTGCCCGGCCCGGTCGCGCCGGTGCCGGTCGCGCCGGTGCCGGCGACCGCGGTGCCGCCGGCGGTGCCCGCGGCGCTGCCGGTCGTGGTCTTGGCCGCCGGCTTGTCGCCGCCGACCGCGATCCACACCGCGGCGATGCCGCCGACGAACAGGATCGCCGCGGCGATCCCGATGATGGTGCCGGTCTTGAGCTTCTTGGGCTGCTGGCGGACCAGGCCGGCGCCGAACGCCGCCATGGGGTCGAACGCCGGATCGGTGTGCTCGACCAGGCGCTGGCCGGCCGACGACTCGCGGCGCGCCGGCCGCGACGCGGTGAACGCGCTCAGCGGATCCTCGACGGCGGGCATGCCAGGCAGGGAGGTCGCCGCGAACGGCGACGGCCCCTGGTTGGACCCGGCGGCCAGGTTGGGCGGCGCGACCGGCGTCCCGTTGCTGCCGGGCGTCGGGCCGTGCCCGAGCGACGGCGCCGGCTCGCCCATCAGGGTCGGCGCGGCCGGCCCCGAGGTCGGCGGCGGCAGCGGCGGCGCCTCCCAGCCCTTGGCGGTGGACACCAGCGACGACAGATCTGGCTCGCCGGGGGGCGCCGCGCGGCGGCGCCGAACGACGCCGGCGCCGCGGCCAGCTCGGCGGGCGGCGGCGAGCCGGCGGCGCCGACCGCCGCCATCAGCTCGGCGGCGCGCGCCTTGGCGGCGGCCTCCTCCTCGGGGTTGTCGTAGATCTGGGTCTCGAGCTCGTCGTCGTCCCAGGACAGGCCGTCGTCGTGCGGCGGCCGCGCCTGCGGCGTCACCATCTGCGGCGGCGGCGTGTGGAACTGGCCCGACGGCTGCCGGGCCAGCGGCCCCGACGTCGGCGCCGGCACCGCCGGCATGTTCAGGGTCGAGCGGCCCATGGCGGGCGGCGGCGGCGGCTTGGCCATCGGCAAGCCGCCCTGGCCGGGCAGCGGCGGCGGCACCGACGCCATGGCCGCGGTCGCGCGCCGGGGCGCGGCGCCGCGGACCGCGGGTCGCTCGCCGGTGGTGCCGGGACGCGGCGCCTGCTGCGGCGCCTGCTGGGGAGGCGGCTTGAGCTGGCGGTAGCTCTCGAGCTTGGCGGTCTCTTCCTCGATCTCGCGGGCGAAGGTCTTCTTGGCCCAGGCGGCCAGATCCTTGCGCGAGTAGAACTCGCTGGCGGTGTAGACGAAGGCCTGCAGCTCGTCGTGGAGATCGATCGCGTTCTGGTAGCGCTCCTCGACGTCCTTGGCGAGGGCCTTGAGGACGATGCGCTCGAGCTCGTCGGGGATCTTCCGGTTGTAGGTCGACGGCGGCAGGATCTCGACGTTGCGCACTTTCTCGAGGGTCGAGAAGTCGCTCTCGCCGACGAACAGGCGCTCGCCGGTGAGCAGCTCGTAGAGCACGATGCCGCACGAGAAGATGTCCGAGCGCCGGTCGATGGGCAGGCCGCGGACCTGCTCCGGCGACATGTAGCCGAACTTGCCCTTGAGGATGCCGGCCTGGGTCTTGGAGCTCTTGTCGGCCGCCTTGGCGATGCCGAAGTCGATGAGCTTGACCTCGCCCTCGAAGCTGACGAGGACGTTCTGCGGGCTGACGTCACGGTGGACGAGCCCGATCTCCTTGCCGCTCTGGTCGCGCTTGTTGTGCGCGTAGTCGAGGCCCTCGCAGACCTTCATGACCACGAAGCACGCCTGGGCGATCGACATCGGCTCGCCCTGGTTGCGGCAGCGGTCGAAGATCGCGCGCAGGTCGCGGCCGTGGATGTGCTCGAGCGCGATGTAGTACGCGTTGTCCACCACGCCGAGATCGAAGATCTGCGCGATGTTGGCGTGGTTGAGCTGGACGGCGATCTTGGCCTCGTCGATGAACATCTTGATGAAGTCGCGATCCTCCGCAATGTTCGGAAGGATGCGCTTCACCGCGACGAGGCGTTCGAACCCCTCGACGCCAAAGGACTTGGCGCGGAACACCTCGGCCATGCCGCCGACGTTGATTCGCTCGAGGAGGTAGTACTTGCCGAAGGGGACCGGCTTCTTCACGGCATAGACCTGCGGGGGCCCCCGAGATGGGGGTGCCTCATCGGTGGAAGCTAACCCAAACGATCCAGCGTCGCAAAGTCAAAACCTAGTCAGTTGTAGGCCTTAGCGTACGAAGGGTTGCGCCCGAGATCCCGCCCGCGCGCCTACCCCGCCCTACCCCGCGCGCCGACATCCCTGAGACCACGGCCAGCCGCCCGACCTTGGGGTGGCGGTGCGGCGGGGCGCGGCGCGGCTTCCCCAACCACCACGGGCGATGGGGAGACCGCGGGCAGCCGGCCCGGGTCCTGCCGCGAGCGCCGGGGGGCGTCCTCCGGCTCAGACATCCTCACGGTGACGAGACCGCGGGCGATGGTGGTTCCGCGGGCGGTGACGCGGTCGTGTGGTGGCGCGGACCCGCTGCGGAACTCGCCGTCGGACGCCCCCCACCGCTCGCGTCACCCGGGCCGGCGTGACGTGGCGCGAGCGCTGCGTCGCCGCACCGTCCTCGAGAGTGGTGGGGAGGGGACCTGCCGCGAGCGCGGCGCCGCGCGACTCGCCGCGCGCGCAGCGCGCGGCTCGGCCAGCGCTCCTGCCGTCCGCGTCCCCGAGCTGGGGGGTTTGGGGGGAGCGACCTCCCCCCAATACTATTGCTGCGACAGCGCCTGGGCCGGCGCGATCCGCGACGCCTTCCGCGCCGGCAGGAACCCGCCGAGGACGCAGAAGATGGTCGAGAAGCCGAGGCCGCCGGCGATGATCCAGGGCTGGAAGTCGAAGTACGTCGGCGGCTTGAACGGGAACCGCGGCAGGTACGTCTTCGACGCCCAGTCGACCATGGTCGCGCCGCCGTACGCGATCGCGACGCCGATGACGCCGCCCATGATGCCGATCAGCGCGGCCTCGCCGAGGATGATCAGGCTGACGTCGGTGCGGGTGGCGCCGACCGCGCGCAGCACGCCGATCTCGCGCCGGCGTTCCGACACCTGCATGAAGAAGTTGTGGGCGATGTTGATCGACGAGATCGTCACGATCGTGAACGAGATCAGGACGAACAGCGTGGTCACGATAAAGATCGCGGTGGCGAAGCGCTCGCCGAGCTGATCCTCGAGGCGCAGGTCCTGCTCCTGGAGCCACGCGCTGAACACCGCGAGGCGATCCTTGTCGCTCAGGGTCACGACGATCGACGAGTAGGTGTTGGCGGCCTCGTCGCCGGAGAACTCCTGGTTCCAGCGGCGCGTGTACTGGATCGGCACGGTCATGCCGATGGGCATGGCCTTGGGGCTGATGCCGATCAGCATGCCCTCGACGCGGCGGCGCTTGTCGTTCACGGTCGTCGCCGAGCCCGCGACCATGGTCTCGCCGAGGCCGATGTTGAAGCGCATCCGGCCCAGGCCGCCGCGCTGGACCACGAACTGCTCGAGGTCGCCGATCACCGGCAGGCCGTGGGTCGACGCGACCTGGCCGTTGTAGAGCTCGAGCAGGGTCGGCGACACGATCACCGGGACCCGGCGATGGCACGCGTTGTCCTGCTCGTCGCAGTAGTAGAACTCGGGGTCGGCGCAGGGGTTCTGCTCGCCCTCCTTGGGCGGCACGCACGCCGGGTGGTGACCGGCCTCCTCCGCCTCCCAGTCCTTGAACAGCGGCCCCAGCCGCGGATCGTCGGCGAGGAACGACGGGTCGATGCCGTCGCAGAAGCCGCCGACCTCGAACTTGAGCTCCTGACCCTCGAAGCTGCCGTAGCCGGCGGCCGGGAACGCCAGCGCCATGCGCGGCAGCGCGGTCTTGACCTCGGGGCGCTTGCGGATCAGGTCGACCGTGGCGTCGTCGAGCTTCTTGGTGATGTCCTTGCCCATGAAGCTGGCGCGCGGCGCCACCACCTCGACGACCTCGAGCGGGAAGATCTTGCCGAGGATGACGTTGCGGACGCCCATCGACAGGCCCAGGAAGAACACGAACGACGCGATGCCGATGACGATGCCGAACGCCGACAGCACGAAGTGACGCGGGCTGCGCACGGTGTTGCGCAGGACCATCTTGGTCAGGTTGCCGACCGGCATCATGAGGGACCCCCGGGGCCGAGCGCGACGTCCTCGCCCTCGACGAGCTCGCCGTCACGGATCGCGATGATGCGCCGCGCGACGCTGGAAATCCGCCGCTCGTGGGTGACGATGACCAGGGTCACGCCGTCCTTCTCGTTGAGCTCGCGGAAGAACTCGATGACCTCGCGCCCGGTCTCGCTGTCGAGGTTGCCGGTGGGCTCGTCGCACAGCAGCAGCTTGGGCGAGCCGAACAGGGCCCGGGCGATCGCGACCCGCTGCTTCTGGCCGCCCGACAGCTCGTTGGGGTGGCGCATCGCGAGATCGGCGAGGCCGACCCGGCGCAGCGCCTCGCGGCCGCGGGCCTCGACGTCGACCGCGCCGCGGGTGAACGCGGCCGGCAGGATGACGTTGCCCAGGCAGGTCAGGTGATCGAGCAGGTTGAAGGCCTGGAAGACGAAGCCGATCGAGCTGTTGCGCAGGGCGGCGAGGTCGCGCTCGGTGGTCTTGTGGTAGTCGAGGCCGAGCACCTCGACCGTGCCCGAGTCGGCGGTGTCGAGGCCGCCGACGATGTTGAGCAAGGTCGACTTGCCGGAGCCGCTCTGGCCGACCAGGGCGATCAGCTCGCCGGGGGCGACGTCGAACGAGACGCCGCGCAGCACCGGGGTCCGGGCCGCGCCCGTGCCGTAGCTCTTCTTGACGTCGTGGAGTCGGATGACCGCTGCGGAGGACACCGGGCCGGAACCTATCATGGTCGGGTCGGAGGCGGTGGCGGACGCGTGCCGGGCCGGCGTCACCGGCGCAGCGCGCCCGCGAGATCGATCACGACCTGCGAGCCGACGAGGCGCGCGTCGATCGTGCCCTGCTGCCAGCGGTTGAGGCGGTCGATCGTGCGGTGCCGCGCCGCCGGGCGCGCCACGTCCAGGAGACTGCCGAGCACCAGGTCCCAGGCCTCGACCGGGACGTCGGCCGGCCGCAGCGCCACGTGGACCAGCTCGCCGTCGACCGCAGCGCCGCCGCCGAGGATCGCCTCGATGACGCCGGTACCGACCGCGCCGATCGCGCGGGTCGCCGACAGGTGGTAGGTGAACGACCCGACGAACGGCACGTCGACGTCGACCACCGGGGTGTCGGCGAGGGTCCGCTTCTTGGAGAACCGATCCAGCCCCGGGATCTGGTCGAGCATCGCGCGCAGCGTACGATCGGTGGCGAGGTCGGCGTAGGCGCCGGCGACCGTGGGCAGGCCGTCGTCGAACTCCTTGGTGAAGACGTGGATCGTGCGGACGCCCGGCGCCATGGCGGCGCGCAGGTCGACGCCGCAGCCGCCCGCCAGCTGGATCGCGGCGGCGACGTCGAAGCCGACGTCGACCTGAGCGGCGGCGCCGGCGCGGGCGCCGTACCAGCCGGCGGGCGCGGGCAGGATCGCCGCGGCGACGCCGCCGGCGGCGTCGAGGTCGGCGACGATCGCGCCGCCGGCCGCGGTGCCGACGACGCCGCCCGACAAGAGGACGCGCGGCATGGCGTGGACCGGCGCCAGGCACCGGCCGGCCTCGGCCTGGACCTCCGGCGCCATCAGCGCCTCGACCGAGGTCGCGAGGGCGGCGGGCCGGACCAGGCCGACCATCGGCGGCAGGCCGGAGGCGTCGGCGAGCGCGCCGGCGTGGGCGCGGGCGGCATCGAGCGCGGCCAGGAAGTCGGGGTCGCCGGCGAGGCCGCCGTGGGCGGCGCGGGCCGCGGCCAGCCAGCCCATCTCGGGCTCGTGGTCGCCCTGGATGACGACGTGGGCGAGGATCCAGCCGTCGGCGACGGCCCACTGCATCGCGAGGTCGCGATCGAGGTGGGCCGTGAAGACCTCGATGCCGTCCTCGATCTGGCTCTGCAGCGACGCGCCGTTGTCGCGCACCTGATCGACGAAGCGCTCGAGCGCGGCGGCGTCGCCGAGCCTGGCGGCGAAGGTCGGCGACCACGGCGCGCCCCAGATCGCGACCGAGGCGTCGACGTCGACGCCGATGTTGCGCAGGCTGTCGGCGGACAGCAGATCGAACAGGAGCTGGCGCCGCGACTCCGCGGAGACGTCGGCGGCGTCGAAGTCGCCGGCGATGCCGACCACGTTCGACGCCTCGGTGGCGAGGTGGGCGAAGTCGGTGGCCGAGCGCACCACGACCGCGTAGGTGACGTCCGCCGGGACCCAGCGCAGGACCGGCAGGGTCGACACCGCCGCGGGCATCGGGCCGGTCCCGCCGCCGCCGCCGGCGCCGCCACCGTGGTGGGGACAGCCGGCCAGCGCCAGGACGAGGGCCACAGGGAGCGCCAGCGGGAGCGCAGGACGTAGGCGAAGGGCACGCATGGCGCCGGGATAATGACACAGCGTGCGCGCCGGCACCCCGGGCCGGGGAAATCGCCGCGGTCGCCGCAACCGGCCCGCGCACCGGGCGATACGCCGCGCAGAAGGAGGCGCCCATGGCCCTGCACACGCGAAACCCGGTACACTCGGTCGACCTCGGACGGCTGTCATGACGAGCGGAATCTCTGGACCAGGCGGCGGCCCGCCCGGATCACGCGGGCCCGACGGCCCCGGCGCGCCCGGCGGCGCCGGCGAGCTGCACGACGCGGCCGGCGCCGAGCGCGCCGGCGCCGCGCTCGCCGCGGAGGTCGAGCGCCTGCGCGGCGCGGCGGGCGCGACCGCCGCCGCCGGCGTCCACGGCGCGACCGGCGCGGCGGCCGCGGGCGGCGCCGGCAGGGTCGACCTGGCGCGGCTCGCCGCCGATCTCGACGGCGGCCGGGTCACCGGCGACGAGGCCCTGGCGCACCTGATCGCGGGCGCGGGCGGCGAGCTGGGCGAGCTGGACGCGGCCGAGCTGCGCGCCCTGCTCGCCGACCTCGCGGCCACCGATCCGCACCTCGCGGGCCTGGCGGCGCACCTCGGCGCGACCGGGCCCGGGTCCCACGACGGCGGCGTCGGCGGCACCGGCGGCGGAGGTGACCATCGGTGAGGCGGCTGGTCGCGGTCGTCGCGGCGCTCGGCCTGATGTCGTCGCCGCTGGCGGCACGTGCCGACGAGGGTGACGCGCCCGACGTCGCGCCCGGCAGCGCCATCGATCCCGACGCGCCGCCGGCCCCGAAGGTCGAGGCCCGGGTCGCGGTGCTGGTGCTGGGCGAGGACGACGAGCCGCTGCCGTCGTCGGTCCGCGCCACCTTGCAGGTCTCGATGGAGCGCGCCCTCGAGCACGATCACCGGCTCGAGATCGTCGACCAGGACACCGAGCTGGCGCGCCGCGCCGGCGAGGTCCCGGCCGACGTCGTGTCCGAGGCCCGCGGCCTGGTATCCGCCGGCGAGGCGCTGCTGCGCCGCAACCAGGCCGACGCGGCGCTGGCCAAGCTCGAGGCGGCGTCGGCCCAGCTGACCGGCGTGCTGGCGTGGGCGCAGAAGTCGGAGCTGGCGCGCGCCCAGTTCCTCCTCGGCGCCGCCCACGCGATCGCGGGCGACGACAAGGCCGCGCTCGCCGAGTTCGTTGCGCTGCAGGCGTGGCGCCCCGAGTTCGTCGCCGACCCCACGATCCGGCCCCGCGAGGTCCTGCCGGTGTGGGAGAAGGCCCAGGCCAAGGCGGCGCGGCTGCCGGGGGGCTCGATCGAGATCTCGTCGTCACCCGACGGCGCGATGGCGTACGTCGACGGCCGCTTCGTCGGCTTCACGCCGACCGTGGTCGAGGCCCTGCCCGCCGCGACCCACTACGTCACCGTGCGGATGCACGGCCGGGTCCGCTCGGTGACCGCGGTCAAGGTGTCCGACCGCAAGGCCGGCGAGCTGCGGGTGTCGCTCGATCCGACGCCCGGCGTCGAGCGGCTGCAGGCCGCGGTCGATGGCATCGCCGGCGACGTCGGCAAGCGCCAGGCCTCGGCGCTGGCGCAGGGCGCGTTCGGCGATCTCGCCGAGCTGCTCGAGGTCCAGCACGCGGTGATCCTGGTGGCGCCCGAGGGCGACGGGCCGTACCGCGGCTACGTCTACGCGGTCGAGGGCGGCTCGCTGCTGGCGCGCGCCGAGGTCCGGCTCGGCGAGCGCGATCCCGAGGCGGCGTTCGGCGAGCTGGCGACCAAGCTGTACGATCAGATCTCGTTCGAGCCGCCGGCGCCGCCGGAGACGCCGCGACCGGCGACCGCGAAGGGCAAGCCGTTCTACCGGAGCCTGTGGTTCTGGGGCGGGGTCGCGGCGGTGGTCACGGCCGGGATCGCGGTGCCGCTGCTGATGAGGGACGACGGCCCGCCGCCGCTGAGCTGTCCGCAGGACAGCTCGTGCGGGACGGTGGTGCTGCGGTTCTGAGCGGGCGCGGCGCGATCCGCCGCCGCGGCTCAGCTGGCCTTGCGGGTCCGTCCCTCACCGTGGAGGAACAGGACCTCGCGGACCTTGTCGTGCAGCGGCAGATCCGAGGTGTCCAGCTGGGCCAGGGACGACGCCAGGGTCGCCACCCGCTCCTGGACCGTGGCCCGCTTGTCGATGATCACCCGGTACTGCCAGGTCGGCCCGGCCGCGCCCGGCGTGGGGCGCGAGCGGACGCGGCACAGCCCGCCGTGGCCGACCGTGGCCGCCAGCGACTCGTAGCTGACCTTGACCGTGAGCTGCTCGGCGGCGGCCTCGAGGAGCTCCAGGATCACTTCCTGCTTCATCGCCTCGCCAACCTATCAGCGCGGATCGATCGGGCCAACTCTTTGACGCGGCAATCCCCTCGTCGAGATCGCGTCCGGATCTCCCCCTGGGATCCGGGCCGACGAGCGGCATACTTCACGCATGTGGAGATCTCTCGCGGTGGCCGCGATCACCCTCGGCGCCGCCTGTGGCCGGCACGCGCCCGGCGAGCCGTTCGATCCCGGCGCGATCAAGATCTCCACCGACCGCGTCGTCAAGACCGACACCGTCGGCGACGGCGAGTGGGAGCGCCAGGCCACGTTCGTCCTGGTCGACGCCGACAACGTGTCGGCCGGCGAGCTGCTGGTCACGCTGGGCGGGGCGCTCACCGACGCCACCGGCGCCGAGGTCGGCGCGCTGCGGCCCGAGTCGCTGCGCATCCCGGCGGGCGGGCGCCGGACCTTCGCGCTGGTCGACGCCCACGACGCCGCCCGGCCGACCGCGACCGGGGCCACGATCGTCGTGCGCGGGGCGGTGCCGCCGCGCTGGCAGCCCGACGCCCACCTCGCCGACGGCCACGTCTTCGACGACCACGGCAAGGTCATGGTCGCGGCCAGCCTGGTCAACGACGCCGACCGCGCCGGCCGGGTCATCGTCTTCGCCGGCTTCCACGACGCCGACGGCCGACCGATGCAGCGCCAGTTCCTGCTCGCCGAGATCGGCGCCCACATCACCCAGGTCGTGCGCTTCGTCGGCCCCGAGGGCTCCAAGAGCGGCTACGTCTACCTCGGCGACGCCAGCTACTGATTCCGAGCCGAGCGTCGGCGCCGGCTACGGCTCGAGCGGCAGCGCCACCACGAACGCGGCGCCGCCCTCGCGGGCCGCGTCGATCGTGATCATGCCGCGGTGCTGCTCGACGATCTTCTTGACGATCGACAGGCCCAGGCCGGTGCCCTTGCCGTCGGTCTTGGTCGTGAAGAACGGATCGAAGACCCGATCGCGGTCCGGCGCCGGGACGCCCGGCCCCGAGTCGGCGACCTCGATCTCGACGTGGCCGCGCACCGCGCGGGTCCGGACCACGACGGTGCCGCCGTCGTCCTCGACCGCGTGGGCGGCGTTGGTCACCAGGTTGATCAGCACCTGCTCGAGCTGCCCGGGCACGGCGTGCAGCGGCGGCACCTCGTCGGCGAGGATCAGCCGCAGCTCGATGCCGTTGCGCTCGAACAGGTGCTCGCAGAACGACGTCGAGCGCCGGACCACGTCGTTGACCTCGACCAGGTCGACCTCGCTCGACACCGGCTTGGCGTACTGCACCAGCTCGCGGGTGAAGCCCATGATGCGCCGCGCGCTGCCGACGATCCGGCGCAGCTTCTCGCGATCGCCCTCGAGCGCGGCGGCGTCGGCCTCGGCCTTGCCGAGCAGGTGCTCGGCGTAGACGATGATCGAGGTCAGCGGGTTGTTGAGCTCGTGGACGACGCCGGCGGCGATCTGGCCCAGGGTCGCGAGCCGCTCGGCCTGGATGACCTGGCGCTGCAGGTCCTCGAGCTTGCTCTGGTCGGCGCCGATCGCGACGACCGCGTCGACCGCGCGGTGGCTGCCGCCGATCGCCGCGATGCTCCAGACCGTGCGGACCCGGTCGCCGCGGCGGGTGTCGAGCAGGATCTCGATCGCGTCCTGGCTGGCGCCGCGCAGCGCCGCGGCGAACAGCTGGGTCAGGCGCGCCCGCTGCTCGGTCGGCATGACGTCGCGCAGGTCGCGGCCGATCAGCTCGTCG
The DNA here is from genome assembly GCA_020633495.1 of Kofleriaceae bacterium. GTDB lineage: Bacteria > Myxococcota_A > Polyangia > Haliangiales > Haliangiaceae > WYBA01. The sequence continues at coordinate 185,967 of JACKDR010000012.1, forward strand.
CGGCCGTAGCCGGTGAGCTGCAGCAGCGCCCGGTTGCACACGGTGATCCGCCAGCGGTGGTCGATGCCGACGATGAGCGCGTTGGCGTGCTCGATCAGCCGCGCCGTGTAGTCGCGCAGGCCGATCGTGTCGCGGTAGAGCCGGCTGCCGCGCAGCGCCACCGCCAGCTGGTTGGCCAGGGGCAGGACCACGCCCTCGTCGTGCTCGCCGATCTCGGCGGCGTCGACGCCCGGCGGGTAGCCGACGTCGAGGGCGCCGTAGAGCTCGCCGGCCGCGACCAGCGGCACCGCGAAGCCGGCGCCGACGCGGTGGAACGGCGGGTCCCAGCGGCCGCCGACCCGGACCCGGGCGCTGGCCGCGACCGCGCTCTTGAGGCCGGTCTTGGCGATCGCCGATTCCTTGAGCGTGATCGCCTCGGTCTCGATCCCGGGGCGCAGCTCGCCGCCGACCGCGTAGCAGCGCGCCGGCTCGCCGGTGCGCGGATCGAGGACGCGGACCACCAGCGCCCGCCCCGGCAGGAGGCGGCCGAGGACGCCGACGAAGCGGCCGGCGACGTCGACCTCGTCCATGTCGAGGTGGAGGTGACGGCCCAGCTCGAGCACCGCCTCGAGCAGCGCGGCGGCGTCGGGCCGCACCAGCGCGGCGGCCGACGCGGGCGTCGGCGCCGGCGCCGACGGCCCGGTCACGAGTCGCCCCCCCCGCCGCGATCCGGGTCGATGCCGAGATCGCGATCGGTCGGGCGGATCGTCTCGAGCTCCTCCGACGGCCGCTCCGACGACCGCAGCACGGTGATCCGGACCGTGGCCTTGTCGTCGACGCCGGGCACCTCGCGCCGGGCCGGCACGTCGCGCGGCGTCTCGGCCTCGGACGAGGCGTCGTCGCGCGACGGCCGGGCCCGCGGCGTGGTCTCCTCCGACGGCGGATCGACCGCGGGATCGTCGACCAGGTCGCCGAGCATGGCCTGGACCGCCGAGCTCGAGCGCGCGGCGTCGAACTCGCGAGTCGCCTCCCAGTCGCCGCCGGTCTCGCTCGAGGTCTCCGACGACGACGGCGTGTCGAAGACCGGCTCGATCGAGGTCGACTTCTCGAGGTCGATGATGCTGGCCGAGCCGACGTAGGGCGTGGTCTCGTACTTGGTGATGCGGCCGATCTTCTTGACGATGTCGGCCATGCGCTCGGCCTCGCGCAGGATGACGCCGACCGCGCGCAGGTGCGGGGCCTCGGGCGGGCTCTGGCGCTGGACCAGCTGCGAGTAACCGATGATCGAGGTCAGCGGCTGGTTGAGCTCGTGGGCGGCGGCGCCGGCGAGCTCGGCGACCAGCGCCTGCTTCTCGGTCAGCTGCAGCTTCTGCTGGGCCTGGAGCAGCTTCTGCTCCATGCGGATGCGCTCGCGCAGATCGCTGAAGATGCCGACCGTCGCGACCTCGCGATCGCCCTCGTAGATGATCGACGCGGTCATGTTGACCGGGACCAGCTCGCCGACCTTGGTGCGGATCTCGCGGCGGGTCTGCTCGAGCCGGCCGACGCCGCCGTACGAGGTCGACCGCAGCATGCGCATGATCTGGCGGGCCACGCCCTCGGGGTACAGCTCCCAGACCTTGAGCTTGCCGATGACCTCCTCGGCCCGGTACAGGTAGATGCGCTCGGCGCCCTGGTTGAACAGGATGATGCTGCCGCGCATGTCGGCGGCGACGATGGCGTCGACCGTCGAGTCGATCAGGCGCTCGAGGAACTCCTTGGTCGAGCGCAGCTCGGTCTCGAGGGCGCGGCGCTCGGTGACGTCGCGGAAGGTCAGCGTCACCGCGCCGGCGGACGCCAGCACCGTCGAGGTCGACACCGAGACGCACGCCGGCGCGCCGGTCGTGGTCGACAGGTCGAGGTCGAACGGCTCGTGGTTGCCGCCGGCCAGGACCTGGGCGACGACGTCGGTGATCAGGCCGCGGTGGTCGGGGTGGACCAGGTCGCCGAGCTCGGAGCCGATCAGGCCGTCGCGGGCGAACCCGGTGATCCGCTCGGCGGCGCGGTTGACGAACAGGATGCGGCCGCCGTCGTCGAGGATGACGACGCCGTCGTCGGAGGCGTCGAAGTGATCGCGCAGCGAGTCGATGCCGCGCAGCCGGCGCTCGGCCTCGAAGCGGACCCGCGACAGCCGGTGGGTCTGCTCGCGCAGGCTCTCGAGCACGGCGCCGTGGCGGAGGTGGCCGGCGAGCAGCGAGGTCGCGACCCGCGCGAAGTCGACGCCCCGGCCCTGGACGTGGCCGGCGCCGGGGCTGGCCTTGCGCATGAGCAGGACGCCGAGGCAGCGGCCCCGCCACAGGATCGGGAAGACCGCGATCGCGCGGACGCCGCGGCCGGCCAGCTTGGCGGCCACCGGCGCGGTCAGCGGGTGGGTCGGCGCGTCGTCGATCAGCACCGCGTCGCCGGTGCGGATGCACTCGGCGATCTCGGGGTACTGGGAGATGCGCAGCGTGAACTGGCTGAGCGTCGGATCGTCGGTGGCGGCGATGACGTAGGCGTGCTCGGAGCCGTCGATGTGGGCGACCAGCGACGCGCGGTCGAAGCCCAGCACCTCGCGCAGGCCGACCAGCACCGCCTGCAGCGCCCGGGCGTCGTCGCCGTGGCGGCTCAGCGTGTCGATCATGCGCAGCAGCTGCGGCGCCTGGAGGCCGGCGGCGTGCGCGACCGCGGCGCGGGCGCGCAGCTGGCCGCGCAGGCGCGCGCCCAGCACGGCGGGCAGGATCGGCCGCTGGATGACATCGGTGGCGCCGGCCGCGATCGCCTCGGCGGCGGCGCGCGGCGGCAGGCCGGGCACGACCGCGAGGATGGGCACCGCGGCCAGGGTCGGCACCTCGCGCGCCGCGGTCACCAGCGCCGGCACCTCGTCGCCCAGGATCACGAGCACCGCGGGCGCCGCGACCGGCGCGTCGACGACGATCGAGGCGGCGGCCCGTAGCTCGAGGCCGACGCCCTGCCCGATCGCGACGACCTCGTCACGCTCGGCCTCGGTGCCGCCGACGACGACGATCTCGAGCTCGCTGGACACGGGCCCGGACAATACCACGCGGCCCGCGCGGCCCTCGCCGGGGCCGCGGCGCGCGATCTGCCCGCGGCGCGGCGTCGCCGCCGCGCGGGGCGCGGCGCGGCGCGCGCGTCAGGTCGCGTCGCGGTGCGTCGTGGTCCACGCCGCCATCGCGGCGGCGTAGACCTGCTTGAGGGGCACCGCGGCGGCGGTGGCGGCGCGCCGGCAGTCCTCGAACTCGGGGGCGGCGTTGACCACCTGGCCAGCGGCGCGGGCGACCTTGATCGTGATCGGCCCGTACGGGGTCGTCACCGCGACCACCTCGCGATCGAGGACGCGGCGCTCGACGGGGTCGAACCTGACGCCGATCGTCGTGGTCTCGGCGAGCACCGCGCCGACCACGGCGTCGCGCGCGGCGGTGGGCGCCAGCACGGTCAGCTGCAGCGCCGGGCGCCCCTTCTTCATCGTCACCGGCGTCCACCAGGCGTCGACGGCGCCGGCGGCGAGGGCCCGGTCGAGGGCGTGGCTGCACAGCTCGGGGCTCATGTCGTCGAGGTTGGCCTCGATGCGCCACAGCGGCCCGTCGCCGGCCGCGGCCGCCGCGGGCCGCGACAGCACCAGGCGGACCACGTTGGCGCGGTCCGGCAGGTCGACGTCGCCGGCGCCCCACCCGACCCGCAGCGGTGTCCCGACCGGCGCCGGCGTCCACGCCGTGACCGCCGCGGCCAGGATCGCGGCGCCGGTGGGCGTGCACAGCTCGCGAGCCAGGCCGCCGTCGGTGGTGACGCCGCCGGCGTCGCGCAGGATCTCGAGCGCGGCCGGCGCCGGGACCGGCAGGATGCCGTGGGCGCAGCGCAGCGTGCCGTGGCCGACCGCGACCGCGGCGCAGGTGACCGACGCCGGCGCCAGCCACGCCAGGCCCGCGGCGGTGCCGACGATGTCGACGATCGAGTCGAGGGCGCCGACCTCGTGGAACGCGACCTCGGCGACCGTGGTGCCGTGCAGCTTGGCCTCGGCGCGCGCGACGCGGTCGAACATGTCGAGGGCGCGGCGCTCGACATCGGCGTCGAGCCCGGCGGCGCGCAGCCGCCGCTCGATGTCGGCGTAGTGGACGTGCGCGTGCCCGCGCCCGTCCTCCGTCTCACCGTGCCCGTGCCCGTGCCCGTGCCCGTGTCCATGCCTGTCCTCCGTCTCCCCGTGCCCGTGCCCGTGCCCGTGCCCGTGCCCGTCCTCCGTCTCCCCGTGCCCGTGCCCGTGCCCGTCCTCCGTCTCCCCGTGCCCGTGCCCGTGCCCGTGCCCGTCCTCCGTCTCCCCGTGCCCGTGCCCCGTCTCTCCGTGTCCACCCACCACCGCCGCCGCGTCCTCGACGTCGACGGTGACGTCCACCGCCGCGATCCCCGCCTTCACCACCCGGCGCACCCGCAGCCGGTCCCTGCCCGCCCCGATCCGATCGAGCGCGTCGCCGATGACCTCGACGGGAACACCGAGATCGATCAGCGCGCCCAGCGTCATGTCGCCGGCGATGCCGCTGGCGCAGTCGAAGTGCAGGTGCAGCCCCTTCACCGCGACCTCCGCGGCCCGGCCGCGCCGCGGGTCACCGGCTTCGCCTTCGCCGCCGCCTTCGCCGGCCTCGCCTTCGCCGCCGGCGACCTCGCCTTCGCCGCCGCCTTCGCCGGCCTCGCCTTCGCCGCCGTCGCGCGCGGCTCCACCCCGTCCCCGTCCTCCTCCTCCGCCGCCGCCTCCTCCTCCGGCTCCGGCCGCGCCTTCACCACCGCCGTCGGCGCGACGTGGCCGCCGCGGCCGGCCGCGACCTCGCGCGCGATGCGCGCCGCCGCCACCGCGGCGCCGAAGCCGTTGTCGACGTTGACCACCGTCACGCCCGACACGCACGACGCCAGCATGCCGCCGAGCGCGATCAGCCCGCCCATGCCAACGCCGTAGCCGACGCTGGTCGGCACCGCGATCAGCGGCCGGTCGCACAGCCCGCCCAGCACCGACGGCAACGCGCCCTCCATGCCGGCGACCACGATCACCGCGTCGAACCGGCGGATCTCGTCGAGCCGCGCCAGCAGCCGGTGCAGGCCGGCGATGCCGACGTCGCCGATGCGGACGACGTGGCAGCCCAGGAACTCGGCGGTGACCGCGGCCTCCTCGGACACCGGCAGATCGCTGGTCCCGGCGGTGACCACGCCGACCGTGCCGCGCACCACCGGCGGCCGCCGCGGCGCGACCCGGACCAGGCGCGGCAGCGCCAGGTACTCGGCGGCGCGGACCCGCGACGCCACCTCGGCGCCCTTGGTGGCGTCGACCCGGGTCGCCAGGGCGCCGTGGCCACTGCGCGCCAGGACCCGCATGATGTCCGCGATCTGCGCGGCGCTCTTGGACTCGCCGTAGACCACCTCGGGGATGCCGGTGCGGACGGCGCGGTGGTGGTCGACGACCGCGACCCCGCCGACCGCCTCGAACGGCAGGGTCGCGAGCGCCTCGGCGGCGCCGTCGGGGGTCAGGTCGCCAGCGCGCACCTGGCGCAACAGCTCGAGCAGTCGATCGCGGTCCACGGCGGAGTCTTACCCTGACCGGGGCCGGCCGGGGCGGCGACGCGGCCCGGGCCGATCACTTCTTCTTCTTGGTGATCCGGACGATCTCGATCGCGCGGTCGCTCGCGGCGATGACCTCGATCGTGACCCCCGCCAGGGTCAGGACGTCGCCGCGCTCGGGGATGTGGCGCAGGTGCTCGATCAGCAGCCCGGCGATGGTCTCGTAGTCGTCGCCCTCGGGCAGGCCGAGGTCGAGCTCCTGGTTGATACGATCGACCGGGGTCCGGGCCTCGATGCGCCAGACCCCGGGGCGCTCGGCCTTGATCGGCGACGGCTCGTCGTCGTACTCGTCCTCGATGTCGCCGACGATCGTCTCGACCAGGTCCTCCTGGGTGACGATGCCGGTGGCGCCGCCGTACTCGTCGACCACGACCGCGATGTGGTTGCCCTCGGCCTGCAGCTCGACCAGCAGATCGGTGGCGCGCATGCTCTCGGGTACGTAGGTCGCGGGCCGCGCGACCTCGCCGACGGTGCGGGCCGCGCCGTCGGCGCCCTGGGCGCCCTGCAGGATGTCGAAGACGTGGACGATGCCGACGATGTCGTCGACCCGCGACCGGTACACCGGCATCCGCGAGTGCTGCTTGTCGGCGACCTCGATCGCGGCCTCGATCAGCGAGGTGTCCTGGGGCAGCGCCGTGACCTCGGACAGCGGCACCATCAGGTCGGCGACCTTGAGCTCCGACAGCTCGAAGACGTTGGCGATCATCTCGCGCTCGTCGGCGGTGATGTCGGGCTTGTCGGACTCGGGCTCGGTCTCGATCAGCATCGCGAGCTCGTCGCGGGTCACGAACGCCTTCTTGCGATCGGTGCGGGCCAGCCGGGTCATCGCGCCGGCGAAGCCGCTGACCACCAGCACCAGCGGCCGCAGCAGCCACGACACCAGGCTCAGCGGTGGCGCGATCCACGGCGCGACCCGGTCGGCCTGGACCTGGTGGATCGTGCGCGGCACGACCTGGCCGAGCACCAGCATCGGTAGCACCACCAGCGCCGCCGCCCACAGCGGCGACGCGCCGCGCTCCTCGAGCCAGACCGCGGTCGCCAGCGCGGCGATCACGGTGGCGAGGTTGGCGCCGAGCAGCGTCGTCGACAGCATGATCTGCGGCCGCGCCAGCAGCGACTCGGCGGTGCGCGCGCCCAGGCTGCCGGCGGCGGCGCGCTGGCGCAGCCGGGTCCGGCTGCACGCGCCGAGCGCGATCTCGGCGCCGGCGAAGAACGCCTGGGCGACGACGCACGCGGCGCCGATCGTCAAGAGCGTCGACAGCGGCATCACGGCTCGCTCCCCCGGCCGCGCACCATCGGCACCGGACCGCTAGGCCCGGTGATGACGTCGGCCACCGGCACCGGCGCGGCGCCGGCGTCGTCAGCGTCGGCGGCGGGCAGCTCGTCGGACGCCGGGTCGTCGCCGGCCGCCAGCACCGGCGCGGCGTCGTCGGCGACCTCGCCACGGGCGTCGCGCTCGCGGGCCTCGCGCGCCATCTCCTCGACCGGATCCACCGGCGGCGGCGTGACGTCCTCGCCGCGGTGCGCGGGCGAGGTCCCGAGGTCGAGGGCGGCGGCGTCCTCGAGCATGAACGGCCCGGTCATCGGCACGCCCGGCGCCGGCGTGCGGCCGCCGCGGCCCCGGCGCGCCGCCTTCTGCAGGCTCTCGCGCTCGTCGCGGATCTGGCCGAACAGCTGGGCCAGCAGGTCGTCCATCGTGACCAGGCCGAGGATCTTGCCGTGCTCGTTGACGACCAGGGCCAGGTGGACCTTCTTCTGCTTGAAGGTCCGGAACAGCCGGCGGATCGGCGTCGACCGCGGCACGAACAGCGGCTCGTGCAGGAGCTCGCCGAGGGTGCGGGTCGGCGCCTGCCCCGCCGAGGCCCGGACCAGATCCTTGCCGTTGAGGATGCCGCGGACGTTGTCGAGCGAGCGCTGGTAGATCGGCACGCGGGTGTAGCCGCGGGCGGCGACCTCCTTGACCAGGCGCGCCATGGGCAGGTCGTACGACAGGGCGACGATCTTGTCGCGCGGGGTCATGACCTGGCCGACGTTCTTGTCGCTGAACTCGAAGACCTTGTGGATGATGCGGCGCTCGCGGGCGTCGACCTGGCCCTGCGCGCTGCCGGCGTCGACCAGGGTGCGGAACTCCTCCTCGGACAGATCGCGCTGCGGCTTGGGCCGCCCCGACTGGCCGAGCGGCCGCAGGATCGCCTCCGACAGCACGTAGACCAGCCAGCGCACCGGCGCGACCACCAGCGACACCACGTACAGCGGGCGCACCGCGGCCCGCGCCCAGCCCATCGGCGACTTGAGGGCCAGCGTCTTGGCGGTGACCTCGCCGACCAGCACGACCACCGGCAAGACGATCGCGACCGCGATGCCGGCGCGGGCCAGGGTCGGCGTGCCGGGCACCAGCAGCTCGACCACCATCAACGCCAGCGCCGCCAGCGTGCCGCTGACCGCCTCGTTGCCGACCAGCACGGTCGCGATCACGCGGCGCGGCTGCGCCAGCATGCGCAGCACCAGCTCGTCGGCCGGCCGCCCCGACCGCGACATCTGCTCGCGATCGATGCGACGCAGCGCGAACAGCGCGACCTCGGTGCCCGAGAAGAAGCACGACACCAGCACCAGCCCGATCGCCGCGCCCACGTACGGCGCGATGTCCCAGAAGACGTCCACGGCGGCAGTCTACCCTTCCCGACCTTGCGGCCCCGAGATCGCGGCGTCGCCGACCGCCGCCGGCAACGACACGGTGAACGTGCTTCCCAGCCCCGGCGTGCTGTCGACCCAGATCCGGCCGCCCTGGGACTCGACGTAGGCCTTGGCGAGGGCGAGCCCCAGCCCGGTGCCGCCGAACGCGCGGGTCGACGACTGGTCGACCTGGAAGAACGGCTCGAAGATGTGCGGCAGCTGCTCGGCGGCGATGCCGATGCCGGAGTCGCGCACCACGATCTGGACGCCGACGTCGCCGCCCTCGGGCGCCAGCGGGCCGCGCCGCAGCTCGACGTCGATGCGGCCCTGGTCGGGGGAGAACTTGACCGCGTTGGAGATCAGCTGCCACAGGATCTGGCGGATCTGGCGCCGGTCGCCGACCGCGGCGATCGCGCCGCCGCGGATCTCGATCGCGATCGCGCGCTTCTGCGCCTGGGGCGCGAACGCGGCGACGACGCTGCCGACGACCTCGTCGAGCGCGACCGGCGTGGGGTCGGCGGCGCCGCGCCCGCTCTCGAGCAGCGACACGTCGAGCACCGCGGTGATCAGGCCGAGCAGCTGGTCGGCCTTGGCGAGGATCGTCGAGACGTACTCGCGCTGCTCGGCGGCGAGCGGGCCGGCCAGGCCCTCGAGCAGCATCTCGGAGTAGCCGATCACCGACGTCAGCGGGGTCCGCAGCTCGTGGCTCATCGTCGCCAGGAAGTTCGACTTGAGGCGGTCGACCTCCTGCAGGCGATCGACGGCGGCGAGCAGGCGCCGGTTCTTGGCCGACAGCTCCTGGTACGCGGCCTGGACCGTGGCCTCGTGGGCGGTCGCGGTCAGGTGGCGCGCGTGGGCGTGGTGCAGCAAGAGGCCGAGGACGTCGGCGAGGTGACCGGCCGCGACCTCGGCGCGCGGGCCACGGGCGCGGACCTGCGCCGCGGGGTCACCGCCGATCCGGACCTCGCGGACGACGTCGTCGGCGCGTGGCGGGTCGACGCCGGCGCCGCCCGGCGGCGGCGAGATGCGGCCGCCGCGGGCGTCCTCCAGCACCAGCGCCACGCCGTGGGCGTCGGAGAAGCCCCGGACCAGCTCGGCGATCTCGTCGAGGGAGACCAGCGCGTCGAGGTCGACGGGGCCGTCGAGGTCGAGGCTCGCGGCGCCGTGGCCATCACCCGGACCTGGGCTCGACGGGGCCGCGGCGCCCGCCGAGCCGGGAGATTCTGGAGGTTCGGCCCGGGAGTCGTCGCGCTGTCCTGGCTTTCGCGACGGAGCCACCGGCCGATCGGTCACGACGCCGAAGATAGCACGGGGGTCGTCGACCGTTGATCGGCCCCGATGTGGGCACGCATCGCGTCCAGGAAGGATTCCCGTTCGATTCCGAAGCGTTCCGCGAGCCGGACGTCGGCGTCGACGACGTCCCAGGTGCGCTCGAGGGTGGCGAAGAAGGTCTCGACGACGCCCACCCCCGACACCGCCTGGGCCTCCATCAGGGGCCGGTGCGGGTCCCCGAACCGGTCGGCGCTGGCCATCTCGACACGATCGGGCAGGTCGCGCTTGTTGTACTGGACGACCACCGGGACGTGGTCGAGGCGCAGGGCACCGAGGTGGTGGCTCAGGCCGTCCCACGCCTCGCGGTTGGCGGTCGCCTGGGTGACCGACGAGTCGGCGACGAAGACGACGCCGTCGGCCCGCTGCAGCACGATGCGCCGGGTCCACTCGTGCATCGGCTGGCCCGGCACGGTGTAGACCTTGAGCCGGATCGAGACGCTGCCGGCGCGGAAGAACAGCGGCAGCAGATCGAAGAACAGGGTGCGGTCGTCGCGGGTGTCGAGCGTCATCAGCCGGCCGCGGTTGAGGGCGTCGACCCGGCCGTGCAGGGCCCGCAGGTTGGTCGTCTTGCCCGACAGCGGCGGCCCGTAATAGACGAGCTTGAGGGTGAGCTGTCGCTCGTGGAAGTCGACCTGCGCCACGTCGCGATCGAGCCTAGCACGGAGTCCCGACCGCCTGGTGCGGCGTCGAGGCGCTGCCCCGGGCCCGGCGCTACCGGCCGGCGGTCCCCGGCGCCCCGGCCGGCGGGGTCGGCCGCGACGTCGGCGGCGGCGTCGGCCGCGGGGGCGGCGGCCGGGTCGAACCCGGCAGCGGCGGCGGCCGCGTCGCCGCCTCCCGGGCCCGCCGCGCCACCACCGCGTAGACCAGGCCGATCACGATGACCACGACCAGCGCGGCGACCATGGCCAGGGTGCCGCGGTACGGCTTGGCGCGCCGCCGGGGATCGGTCGCGGCGGTCGCCAGCAGGGTCACCTCGGTCATCTTGGCGATGCGCGCCAGCTGCCGGGCGGCCTGGTCGTCGTCGGGCCGATGGCGCAGGACCTCGCGGTAGCGGCGCGCCGCCCACGGGTAGGCGCCGGCGGCGGCGACCGCCTCGACGAAGCGATCGTGGGCCGCGTCGTCCTGCCAGCGAGCCTCGGCGTCGCGCCACGCCTGCTGCAGGTCGTCGCCGACCGGCGCCTGGGCGCGGGCGAACGCCGCCATCTTGTCGGCGGCCAGGCCGCAGGCGCGGCACGCCGGCGCCTCCGGCTGGGTCAGGTCGCACTTGGGGCAGGTCATGCGCGGCCCGGCGTCGGCCGCGGGCGACGGGGTCGCCGCGGTCGGCGACGGCGCCGCGGGCGCGGCCTCGGCGGCGGCGGGCGACGGCGACGAGGCGTCGGCGGCGTCGGCGGCGTCGGCGGCGGGCCGGGTCGGCGCCACCACGAAGCGCTCGTCGCAGGCGCCGCAGTGGACCTCGATCCCGCCGTCGACGACCGCGAAGTCGGCGACCACGATCTCGCGGCAGCGCTCGCACTGCAGCTTCATCGCCGCGAGGATACCAGGCCGCGCGCCGCGGCGCGGGCCCGGCGCCGGCGGTCACATCGCGGGGACCATCGGCACCGGCGTGAAGATCAGCAGGAACACGCAGACCACGCCGATCGCCAGCCGCTGCCGCCCCGGCGACAGGTCGCCGCCGCCGACCGGCGGGTGGTAGTGGCCGTCGCCGGCCCGGCGCAACAGCGCCAGCATCAGCGCCCAGGTCAGCCATGGCGTCGCGCCGAACGCCGACCATTGCAGCGCGTCGGCCCAGCCGTGGCCGCGCGCCCGCGCCAGCGCGGTCATCGCGGCGCCGACGACGACCGCCATGACCACCAGCAGCTTGTGCAGCACCGCCGACATCCGCTCGTGGCGATCGCCGAGCCAGGCCCGCACGACGTGGCCGCCGTCGAGCTGGCCGATCGGGATCAGGTTGATCATCGTGACCAGGATCCCGACCCACGCCGCGAACGCCATCGAGTGCAGCTGGACGTCGGTCGAGCCCGACGGCAGGACGTGGCCGAAGACGATCAGCTTGACGGTCAGGTAGAAGATCGAGTTGCCCTCGAGCACCGAGTCGGGCGGGATCGGGCCGACGTGCGACAGGGTCAGGCCGATCACCAGCAGCGGCACCGCGACCACCAGGCCGGCGATCGGCCCCGACGCGCCGACGTCGAACAGCGCGTCGCGGTCGTCGATCGCCGAGCGCATCTTGATGACCGCGCCCATCGTGCCCAGCGAGATCTGCGGCGGCAGCGGGATGAAGTACGGCAGCGTCACGTCGACGCCGCGGCGCCGCGCCGCGACGAAGTGGCCCATCTCGTGGCACAGCAGGATCGTCATCAGCGTGGCCGCGAAGATCGCGTCCTGGGCCAGGTACGTGGTCACGCAGGTCGCGACGAACAGCGCCACGTGGACCGTGAGCGCGCGCGCGCCGAGGCGCGGCCGCAGGAGCTCTGACATCGCGCTCAGCGTAGCACCTGCGCCGCGATCGACGCGGCCCGGCGCGGCCGCCGCGGCCGGCTCACCACGCCGACGACAGGTCGACGATCTCGCCGCCGTCCACGATCAGCGCGGCGGGCTCGCGCGCGACGACGCCGTCGGCGCCGACCCACACCGGGCCGCACGCGCCGGCGTCGAGGCGGGCCCCGGCGAGGGCGCGGCGCAGCCGCTCGCGGGCGCGCTGGCGCCGGCGCCGGCCGCCACGGCGCGCGCCGCCAGCAGCAGCCGGGCGGCGTCGTAGGCCTGCAGCGCCGGGGCGCTGGCCGTGATCGCGGCGCCGTCGCCGCCCGGCGCCAGCGGCAGGTCGTCGCCGCGGGCCGCGGCGGTCACCGGCGAGCACACGTCGACGATCATCGCGCCCTCGACGAGGTCGCCGCCGCGGGTCAGCAGCCCAGGGTGGTTCCAGCCGCTGCCGCCGATCAGCTGCACGACCTGGGGGATGCGTCCGCCGTGCTTGCGGGCCAGCGCGTCGGGATCGGGGAAGTCCTCGGTGTGCAGCTCGACCCCCAGGTACGGCAGGAACGCCACCACCAGCGCGGCGTGATCGTAGGTGTCGGGGATGTAGAGCGCCGCGAAGTCGACGTCGGGCGAGAACGTCTGCCAGCCCTTCTTGCCGTGGCGGCGCAGGTGCGCGGCCAGGCGCGGGTTGGTCGCGGGTCGAGGCCGAGGAACGCCTTGATGTCGGGCTCGAGGTCCGACGCGGTCGGGTCGTAGGTGCCGGTGCGGCTGACGGTGATGCCGGCGGCGGTGGCCGCGGCGACGAACGCGTCGGTCAGGTCGCGGCCGACGTCGTCGCGCGGCGCCAGCACCGCCACCGTCGGCAGCGACTCGTGGGCGGCGACCGCGGCGGCGGCGCGGGCCTCGGCGGTGCTCGGCGCGACCAGGCGGAAGACGCCGGCGGCGGGTCGGCGCCGTCGATGGGCGCGAGCAGGCCGATCGGGATGCCGAGCTCGCCGGCGCGGCGCGCGCCGCGGCGGCGGCCTCGCGCTCGCCGACCGGGCCGAGGATCGCGACCGCGCCGTGGGCGGCGCGCGCTCGACGCGCGGCGCGGGCGCCGGCCTCGTCGCCGGTGGTGTCGAGGAAGACCAGCGTCGCGCCGTCGCGCGGCGCCGCCTCGATCGCGGCGCGCAGCGGCTGGCCGATCGACGCGAACCGCCCCGACAGCGGCAGCAGCACCGCGATGGTCGCGCCGTCGACGTCGGCGACCACGGCGGCGAGGGCGCGGGCCCGCGGCGCCAGGTCGTCGCCGTCGCTGCCCGCGACCCCGGCGCGGGCCGCCAGCCACGCCCGCGCCGCGTCGTCGTCGCCGCGGTGGTGGGCGACCAGCGCCAGGCGCAGGCTGAGGATGCCGTACGGCGGCACCGCCGGATCGGCGGCGGCGGCCGCCGCCGCGACCGCGGCGTCGTCGAGCTGGTCGACCGCCACGATCAGCTCGGCGCGACGAGCGGCGACGTCGCCGCCCAGCGCCGCGACGTCGACCGCCGCGGTGACCAGGGCCAGGGGCGCGTCCGCGGTCGCGGCGGCGAGCCGGGCCTGGGCCTCGGCCAGGGTGCCGCGATCGCGCGCCGCCGGGCCCGCCGGGGTCGCGGCGCCGTCGCCGCCGGCGTGGCGACGCAGGTCGCGCTCGACCCACGGCAGCGGCGCCGGCCTGGGGCCGCAGGCGGCGAGCGCCGCGAGCAGCAGCGCGACCGCGGGGGCGCGCCGGAGGTCCGTGGGCCGCATCGACCGCGAGGATAGATCAATCGTCGAGCAGCGACCGGACTCGATCGATGAAGCCGCGGCGCGGCACCGGCTGGCGATCCTCGCCGCCGAGCCGCCCCAGCTCCTCGATCAGCTCGCGCTGCCGCGGCGTCAGCTCGGTCGGGACGTCGACCTGCACCTTGACCAGGTGATCGCCGCGCGCCGCGTTCTTGCCGGCGCCGCGCGGGATGCCGCGGCCCCGGATCCGGAAGGTGCGCCCGGGCTGGGTGCCCGCCGGGATCCGCATCTTGATCGGGCCGTCGAGGGTGGCGACGTCGATGACCGCGCCCAGCGCGGCCTGCGCGAACGACACCAGCGTGTCGCTGAGGACGTCGTAGCCGTCGCGGCGGAAGTCCTCGTGCTCGCGGATGCGGACGATGACGTGGAGGTCGCCGGGGGCGGCGCCGCCGCGGCCCGCCTCGCCCTCGCCCTTGATCATCTTGACCGAGCCCTCCTTGGTCCCTGGCGGGATGACCACGGAGAACTGGCGCCGCGGCCCGGCCACCGGCGGCGCGCCGTCCTCGGGCACGGTGATCGTCTTGGTCGTGCCCAGCGCGGCCTCGACGAACGTCAGCTGCAGGGTGTAGCGCAGGTCGCGGCCGCGCTGCTTCTGGCGGCGACGCCGCAGGACGTCGCCCAGGACCTCCTCGACCGCGTCCATGACCGAGCCCAGGCCGCCGCCGCCGTCGCCGTCGTGGCCGAACTTGTCGTAGCGGGTGCGGTGCTGCTTGTCGGACAGCACCGCGTAGGCCTCGTTGATCTCCTTGAAGCGCTCGGTGGCGTCGGGGCTGTCGGGGTTGAGATCCGGATGCCACTTGCGCGCCAGCTCGCGGTAGGCGCGCTTGACGTCGGCGTCGTCGGCGTCCTTGCCGACGCCGAGCACCTGGTAGTAGTCGCGCTTGCGGGCCACTAGCCGCCCCCGAGGTCGTCGCCGGCCTCGCCGCCGGCGTCCCCCTCGGCCGCGGCGTAGATCGCCTCGCCGATGCGCTGCGCCGAGTGCTCGAGGCGGTCGACCGCGGCCTCGACGTCGGCGAGCTGGCCGGTCTCGATGACCGCCTTGCACGACACGATCTCGTCCGCGATCTCGGCGAGCTCCTCGGGCGGCAGGACGTGGCCGAACTCGGCCATCGCGCGCTCGGAGGAGTACAGCAGCGACTCGGCCCGGTTCTTGGCGTCGGCCAGGGTCCGGCGCGCCTTGTCGAACTCGACCATGTCGACCGACTCCTGGACCAGGCGATCGATCTCGCCCTCCGACAGGCCCGAGGTCGGCATGACCGTGACCTTCTGCTCGCGGCCGGTGCCGAGGTCGCGCGCCGACACGGTCAGCAGGCCGTCGGCGTCGATGTCGCAGGCCAGCTCGATCTTGGGCACGCCGCGCGGCGCCGGCGGGATCCCGGTCAGCTCGAAGTGCGCCAGCGACTTGTTGTCGCCCGACATCTCGCGCTCGCCCTGCAGGACGTGGACGTTGACGAACGACTGGTTGTCGACCGCGGTCGAGAAGATCTCGGTGGCCCGGCACGGCACCGTCGTGTTGCGCGGGATCAGCCGGGTGAAGACACCGCCGGTGGTCTCGACGCCCAGCGACAGCGGCGTGACGTCGAGGAGCAGCACCTCCTGGACGTCGCCGGTGAGGACGCCGGCCTGGATCGCGGCGCCGACCGCGACGACCTCGTCGGGGTTGACCGTGCGGCTGGCGTCGCGGCCGAAGAAGTCGGCGACCAGCGCCTCGATGCGCGGCATCCGGGTCTGGCCGCCGACCAGGATCACGACCTCGAGATCGCCGGGCTCCATCTCGGCGTCGGCCAGGGCGCGACGGCACGGATCGAGCGTGCGCTCGAGCAGCGGCTGCGCCATGCGCTCGAGCTCGGCCCGCTCGAACGGCATCGCCAGGTGGCACGGCCCGTCGGCGCCGACCGCGAGGAACGGCAGGTTGATCTCGGTGACGACCACGCTCGACAGCTCGATCTTGGCCTTCTCCGCGGCCTCCTTGAGGCGCTGCAGCGCCATGCGGTCGCCGCGCAGGTCGATGCCGCCGGTCTGCTCCTCGAACGCCGCGAGCATCCACTCGACGATCGCGTTGTCGAGATCCTCGCCGCCGAGGAAGGTGTCGCCGGCGGTCGAGCGGACCCGGAACACGCCCTCCGACAGCTCGAGGATCGAGACGTCGAAGGTGCCGCCGCCGAGGTCGTAGACCGCGACGCGCTCGGCGCCCTGGTTCTCGAGGCCGTAGGCCAGCGCCGCCGCGGTCGGCTCGTTGATGATGCGCAGGACCTCGAGGCCGGCGATGCGACCGGCATCCTTGGTGGCCTGGCGCTGGGCGTCGTCGAAGTACGCCGGCACCGTGATCACCGCCTCGCCGACCGGCTCGCTGAGCCAGTCCTCGGCGGTCTGGCGCATCTTGCCGAGCACCATCGCCGAGATCTCCGGCGGCGAGTAGACCCGGCCACGCACCCGCACCGCGGCGTCACCGTTGGCCGCGGCGACGATCTCGTAGGGGCAGGTCATCAGCTGGCGCTGGACCTCGGGGTCGTCGAACTTGCGACCCATCAGCCGCTTGACCGCGTAGATCGTGTTCTCGGGGTTGGTCAGCGCCTGGCGGCGCGCGACCTGGCCGACCAGGCGCTCGCCGCTCTGCGCGAAGCCGACCACCGACGGCGTGGTCCGCGCCCCCTCGCTGTTGGGGATCACGACCGGGCGGTCCTGGCCCTCGGCCATGATCGACACGCACGAGTTGGTCGTGCCGAGATCGATGCCGACGACGCGCGCCAAGGGAGCTAGCTCTCCGCGCTGTCTGCCGGCGCCGGCGCCGGCGCGGCCTTCGCGACCACCACCAGCGCGGGCCGCAGCAGGCGGTCGCCGAGCTTGTAGCCGCGCTGCAACACCGTCACGACGGTGCCCGGCGGCTGGGCGTCGGTCTCCTGCTGCGAGATCGCCTCGTGGACGTTGGGATCGAACGGCTGGCCCTGGGCCTCGACCGGCTTGACGTCGCAGCGCTCGAAGGCGTGGCCGAACTGGCGCAGGACCAGGCGGACGCCGTCGACGATCGCGGCCTCGCCGCCGGCCGGGGCCTCCTCGGCGTGCTGCAGGGCGCGCTCGAGGTTGTCGACCACGGGCAGCATCTCCTTGAGCACCCGGGTCTTGGCCTCGGCGCGAGCGTCGTCGAGATCGCGCTTGCTGCGGCGGCGGTGGTTCTCGAGGTCGGCCGCGCTGCGCAGGACCTTGTCCCAGTTGTCCTTCTTCTCCTGCTCGGCCTTGGCCAGGGCCGCCTCGAGCTCGGAGATGCGGGCGGCGGGGCCGCCGGGATCGGGATCGGAGGCGGCCGGGGCGTCGACCTCGACGGCGACGTCGAGCCCGCCGTCGTCGTCGGAGGAGATCGGGGAGGCCGCGCTCGCGCCGTCGCCGCCCTCGCCCTTGGCCGGTCCGGCCGGAGTCGCTGGCGTGCGGCCGGGCGACTCCGGGCCCGCCGTGCTGGCCGGAGCCTCAGGATCGGTAGCCGTGACGTCATCACTCATGGTGCCCCACCATATTACCGAACCCGAGGCGTCGCCAGGGTCCCGGCCGCCGACTACCGGGCCGCCAGGTCGGCGACCGCCTCGGCGAGGATCTCGGCGCCGGCGCGGACATCGTCCTCGGTGGTGTCGTGTCCGAACGAGACTCGGACGAGCCCCCAGCTCGGGCCCAGGCCGAGCGCGGCGATCGCCGGCGACGGCCGCGCGTCGCGCTCGGCGCACGCCGACCCGGTCGACACCGCGACGCCGCGGCTGGCCAGGGTGTTGCGCAGCGCCGCCGCCGGCACCCCGTCGAACGCCAGGGCGACGACGTGGGGGGCGCGCGCCGCGCCGACCGGCACCTCGAGGTGCGGGACCCGGTCGCCGCCGCCGCCGCGCACCGCTCGGCCAGGCGGCGCCACCGGGCGGTGGCGTCGGCGAGCCCGGCGACGCGTCGGCGACCGCCTGGCCCATGCCGGCGGCCGACGGCGCGTCCTGGGTGCCCGAGCGCAGGCCGCCCTGCTGGCCGCCGCCGCCCCACAGCGGCTCGATCCGGGCGTCGCGGCGCAGCCACAGCGCGCCGACGCCCTTGGGGCCGTGCAGCTTGTGACCGGCGAACGCCGCCGAGTCGACGCCCAGCGCCGCGACGTCGACCGCGATCTTGCCCAGCGCCTGGACCGCGTCGCAGTGGACGTGGGCGCCCGGGGCCCGGCGCCGGGCCGCCGCCGCGATCTCGGCGACCGGCTGCAGCGTGCCCAGCTCGTTGTGGACCCGCATCAGCGCGACCACCGCGGTGTCGGCGGTGATGGCGTCGGTCATCGCGGCGACGTCGACGGTGCCGGCGGCGGTGGCGGGCACGACCCGGACCTCGAAGCCGTCGCCGAGCAGCGCCGCCGAGCGCGCCACCGCGTGGTGCTCGAGCGCCGACAGCACGACGACGCCGCGGCCGCGGGCCCGGGCCGCGCCCAGGATCGCCAGGGCGTCGGCCTCGCTGCCGCCCGAGGTCCAGATCAGCTCGCCGGCGGCGCCCGCGGGATCGCCGATCGCGGCCAGGACCCGGTCGCGGGCGGTCGCCAGGTGGGCCCGCGCCGCCGCGCCGGCAGGGTGTGCCGACGCCGGGTTGCCCCAGGCCTCGCGCATGACCCGGGCCATCAGCTCGATGACGGCGTCCGAGGGACGCGTGCTGGCGGCGTTGTCGAGGTAGATCGTCGTCATGGCCTCTGACCTGGGCGTGTACATCCACTTCCCGTGGTGTCGCAAGCTGTGCCCGTACTGCGACTTCGCGGTGATGGTCGCCCACCACGAGCCGCCGCACGAGGCCTATCGCGACGCCGTGGTCGCCGAGCTCGCGGCCCGCGCCGCCGCGGTCGAGGGCCGCCGCCTGCGATCGATCTACCTGGGCGGCGGCACGCCGGGGCTGTGGCGGCCCGACTGCGTCGGCGACGTCGTCGCCGCGGTGCTCGCCGCCGCCGCGGCGCCCGGGCCCGACGCGCTCGAGATCACGATCGAGGTCAACCCCACCGACGTCACCGCGGCGCGGCTCGCCGCCTGGCGCGACGCCGGCGTCAACCGGGTGTCGATCGGCGTGCAGTCGTTCGATGCCGCCGAGCTGGCCGCGCTCGGCCGCGACCACTGGGCCGGCGACGGGCCGCGCGCCGTCGAGCTGGCGCTGGCCGCCGGGCTGCGCTCGGTGTCGGCCGACCTGATCGCGGGCACCCCGGCGGGGCTGGTCGCCGCGCCGTCGTCGTCGCCGCCGTCGTCGTCGGTGGCCGCGGCGCGCGGCGCCCCGGCGGCGTCGATCGCGGCGCTGATCGCGACCGGGGTGCCGCACGCCTCGGTCTACGAGCTGACGATCGAGCCGCGCACCCGGTTCGGCAAGCTGGCGCGCCGCGGCGCGCTGGTGCCGCGCCCCGACGACGAGCTCGCCGCGCTCTACGAGGCCAACCACCGCGCCCTCGAGGCCGCCGGCCTCGAGCACTACGAGATCTCGTCGTACGCGCGCCCCGGCCACCGCGCCGTCCACAACAGCCTGTACTGGTCGGGCGCCGAGTACCTGGGGCTCGGCGCCGGCGCGGCGTCGTTCGAGCGGCGCGCCGACGGCGGCGCCTGCCGCCCACCCCGCCCCCCCCCCGGGCCCACCGGGGGGGGGCCCCGGCCGCCCCGCCCCGACGAGGTCGTCGAGCTGGGCGCCGACGAGGTCGCGGTCGACCGGGTCTGGCTGGCGCTGCGCACCCGCGACGGCGCCGCGCTCGCCGAGGTCGCCGCCCTGCCCGGCGCGGCGCGGCTGCGCGCCCGGCTCGCCGCCGAGGGCCTGGCCGAGGAGGTCGACGGCCGGCTCCGCCCGACGTTGCGCGGGTTTCTGTTCAACGACCGCCTGGCGCGTCACGTCGTCGACGCGGCCGACCCGGCCGGGTACAATCGACCTCCGACGTCATGAGCCAGGGCAACGATCTGACGCGGCGCGGGCGGAAGATCCTGCAGGCCGTCGTCGCCGAGTATCTGCAGAGCGGCGAGGCCGTCGGGTCGCGCACCGTGACCCGTCGCCACGACATCGGCCTGTCGCCGGCGACCGTGCGCAACGTCATGGCCGATCTCGAGGAGATGGGCCTGCTCGAGCAGCGCCACACCTCGGCCGGCCGGGTCCCCACCGAGTCCGGGCTGCGCTTCTTCATCGACTCGCTGCTCAAGGTCCGCGGCCTGACCCCGCGCGAGAAGGACGAGATCCGGGCCCGGCTGACCGCGTCGACCCCGGACGAGGTGCTGCAGCGGGCGTCGCGGCTGCTGTCCGAGATCACCCAGCACGCCGCCGTCATCGTCGCGCCGGATCCGGCGCTGGCCCGCTTCGGCCACATCGAGTTCGTGCCGCTCAAGAACGGCAAGCTGCTGTGCATCCTGGTCACGACCGACGGCCGCATCGAGAACAAGCTGCTGACCGTCGACGCCGGCGGCGCCGGCGGCGCCGTGATCGACGAGCTGCGCCTGCAGCGCATCCACAACTACCTCAACGGCATGCTGTCGGGGATGACCCTCGACGAGGTCCGCGACCGCGTCCTGCGCGAGCTCGGCGAGGACAAGCACCACTACGACGAGCTGGTCGCGGCGGCGCTGCGCCTGGGCAGCCAGGCGTTCGCGATCGGCGACGACCGCACCGCCGACGTCGTCGTGTCGGGGCAGTCCAACCTGGTCGACACCGAGTCGGTCGGCGACGCGTCGCAGCTCGAGCGCATGCGCGAGCTGATCCGCGCGCTCGAGGACAAGCAGCTGCTGGTCCGCCTGCTCGAGCGCACCCGCAGCGCCGACGGCATCCAGGTCTTCCTCGGCGCCGAGACCTCGCACACCGCGCTGGTCGGCGCGTCCGTGGTCGCCGAGGCCTACGGCCCCGAGGACCAGCCGATCGGCGCGATCGCCGTGATCGGCCCGATGCGGATGAACTACGGCAAGGTGATGTCGATCGTCGACTTCACCGCCGACATGGTCAGCCAGCTGCTCGGCGAGCTCTGAAGCGAAGCGCGCGCCCGCGATCGAGGCCGCCGGCGATCACATCCCGCCCTGCTCGAACTTCAGCGTGATCTGGGTGTCGATGCCGGCGGTCGACTTGCGGAACGTCCACCGCTTGATCGCCGCGGTCAGGCATTGCCCGAGCGTCTGGGTCTGCATCGAGTCGAGCGACACGCTCGACACGACGCCGTCCTTGCCCACCGAGATCAGAGCCTTGATGCTCTTCACCTTGAGGAACGGATCCTCCTTGAGGGCGCGGTTGTAGCAGCGCTGGGTGCCGGTCGACATCCGGGCCGCGACCGCGATGACGTCGTCGGGCGACAGCGGCTCGAGCGGACGCCCGTCGGGGCCGATCACGACCTCGGTCTTGCCGGTGCCCGCGCCGGTGCCGGGCGTCGTGCCGGTGCCGCCGCTGGTCGACGTCGAGCCGGTGCCGCGCTTGACGGTGCCGGTGCCGGTGCGGGCGCTGCCGCGCGGATCCGGCGGCGCCTCGGCGGAGCCACCGCTGCCGCGGGTGACGTAGCGCGGATCGTCGATCGTGCGGCCGAGATCCTCGAAGTTGCCGGACGTGCCGCCGACGTGGCCGCCCTCGTCCTCGGCGTCGCCGGTGACCGCGAACACCACGACCAGCGCGACCACCGCGAACAGCACGACCGCCGCGGCGACGTAGATGCCGGTGTGGCTGCGGCGCGGCGGCGCCGGCGGGATCAGCACCGCCGCGGGCACGCCGTCGCCGTCGTGGTGGGCGGCGTGCTCGTCGAGCAGCGCCTGCGACGCCGCCTGGGCCAGCGCCGACGGCTCGGCGGGCTCGGGCATGGTCGCGTGGGCGCCGCTGCCGCGGCCGAGCGCGGGCACCGCGGCCGTGCGCCGCGCCGCGACCGCCGCCGCCGCCGGCGCCGGGCGGCGGGCCTGGGCGGCGATGTCCTGCAACCGGACCACGCGCGAGACCTCGCCGATCGCGAGATCGTCGTCGAAGCCGCCGCCGTCGTCGTCGTCGTCGTCGTGCGCCGGGCGCGTCGCCGACAGGTCAGGCGCCGGCGGGTCGGCGTGCTCGGCGTGGTCGCCGCCCTTTGCCGTTGCGCCCCGGCTCGTCGGCGTGCTCGGAGTGATCGAACAGGGCCGCCGCGTTGGTCGCGCTCGGCGGCCGCGCCACCACCGGCATCGGGCCGCGCGGGATCGGCGGCGCCCGGTCGCGGCCGACGCGCGCGCCAGGCCCAGGATCGGCGGCGCGCTGCGGTCGACGGCGCCGGTCGCGGCGACGGCAGCGACGGCGCGACCCGCGCCGGGGCCGACGCCGCGGCGGGCGTGGCCGCGGGCGCCGCCGCCATCGCCGGCGCCGGCCTGGTGCCGCGGCCGGGCTCGGCCTCGGTGTCCGAGCGCGCGGCGTCGGCGCCGCTGGCCGCCTCGCTCGCGACCTCGGCCTCGAGCTTGGCCAGCGTCGCGGCGAACAGCGGCTTGGGCTCGTCCTCGGCCTTGGCCGGCCGGGCCAGGATCGCCGGCGCCGCGGTGGCCGGGCGCGGCCGGGCGCCGCCGGCGCCGGGGTCGGCGTGGGCCGGGCGCGCAGGCCGCGGAAGTGGCTGACCTTCTCGACCGGCAGCCAGTCGTCGAAGCCCTCGCACCAGCAGTACAGGTCGTCGTCGGCGCCGCGCTCGGCGACCCACGCCTGCGCCTCGGTCAGCGAGAACGGCCCCTGCTGGTCGCCGTCGATCGAGACGTACCACTCCTCCTCGAGCTGCTGCGGCGCCGGCGCGCTGGCCGGGGCCTGCATCGCCTGGGCGAACGCGCGCTGCAGGGGCGACTTGGCGGCGACCATGACGTTGGGCGCGTGGTCGGTCGGGCGG
Organism: Kofleriaceae bacterium; assembly: GCA_020633495.1. Taxonomy (GTDB): domain Bacteria; phylum Myxococcota_A; class Polyangia; order Haliangiales; family Haliangiaceae; genus WYBA01. The sequence goes on from JACKDR010000012.1 coordinate 208,672, forward strand.
GTCACGCGCCGCGCCACCGACGCCTCGGCCGACTCGGTCTCCGGCGCCGCCATGCCCTCGCGCACCGTGATGACGTTCGAGCAGTTCTTGCAGCGGATCTTGAGGATCTTGCCGCGGACGCGCTCGTCCGCGATCGAGTACCGGGTCTTGCAGCGGTCGCAGGCGAACTTCATGCGACGCGGACCCCGCAGGAGCGCCCCGGGCGTGCGGGCACGGTCGCCCGGCGAGCGCCCCCTCGCCGGTGTGTCTGAACGTTGGCCACGAAGATCCGTATTTTGCAGAAGGTTTGCGGCGATCGCAAAAGGGTTCGGCGCGCTTCGCGATCGGTTCGTGCCCGCGACGTCAGCTGGGTCGCCAGCCGGTGTGGCACCTCGGTCGCAAGCTGAGGTCGCGAGGTCGCGCGATCGCCACCTGGACCGACCTGGGGGCACATCGCCGCCTGGCGGCCCGCGACGACGCCGGTCACGAGCCCGCGTCAGCCGGCGGATGGCGGGGCCCGGCGTCGGGCCCGTGGCGGGTCCCGTCGCCGGGATGGACGGCCCCGTCGCGGTGGGCGCCGCCGTCGTCAGGTGGCCGGCCGGCGTCGCGCGGCACGGGCGCCCCCTGGCGTCGACCGGCGGGACCGCCGCCGCGGCGTCCCCGGCGGGGCGGCGCCGCCGGGCCAGGCTCACCGGCAGCAGGGGCGCGACGTCGCGGGCCGGGCCGGTGCCGCGGTGGACCAGCGCGCCGCCGACCGCGAAGCCGTCGGGGCGGGCATCGACCGTCAGCATCAGGCGGACGTCGGGCAGCGACGCCCCGATCCACTGCACGTTGGTCCGGGTCAGCCGGTACACGACGTCCTCGGCGACGCGCGAGAAGCGCCCGCCCTCGAGGCGCAGCGCCACCACCGACACCGCCAGGGTCTCGGTGCTGCGATCCTCGACCACCGCGATCAGGTCGTCGCGGCCCGGCTCGACCCGGATCGGCGCCGCCCAGGCCAGGCCCGGCAGGTCGAGCGACGCGGCCCGGCGCAGCCGCGTGGCGTCGCCGTCGACCACGGTGATCGTCGTCCCCGACACCACCACCGCCTCGCGGCCACGCCCCGACAGGCACGCGGCCCGGGCGTGGATCGGCGCGCTGGCCCCGGCCGCGGCCAGGACGTCGGCCTCCGCCGCCGGCAGCTCGGCGCAGGTGGTCACCGGGGTCGCGACACCGGCGTCGGCGGGGCCGAGCTCGGTCGGCGGCGCCGGACTGGTCGGCGCCGACGGGGCCGACGCGACGGTCTGCAGCAGGATCGCGCGGATGATCTCGTCCTGGACCAGGAACCAGGTCCCGGGCATCACCGCCGCGGTGACGAGGCCGGGATCGCGCGCGGTCGACGGCTCGCTCGCCGGCGGCCCCAGCGCGTCGAGCCGCGACGCCGGCGCGCCGACCGCGATCCCGGTCTCGGTGCTGGCGATGTCGGGGGCCAGGACCGCGATGAACGACACCGGCTCGTTGGGCCCGGGCCGGCCGCCGATGAGGATCGTGTCGTCCTCGGCGCGGATCACGCTGACGCCGACGACGCCGGCGATGTCGAGCACGGCGACCCGCGGCGGGAACGTCGGCAGCAGCCCCGCGATCTCCTGCGGCGTCGCGCCGAGCCGGTACGGACCGACGCCGCCGGGGTCGATCGCGTGCGGCGGCAGCGGCCGGACCTGGCCGGTCGGCGGCTCGATCACCCGGCGGGTGGTGCGACCGGCGTCGAACCCGGGCGCGGGGTGGTCGCCACCGCCCGACGAGCAGGCCGCGACGGGCGCGGCGAGCCCGGCGAGGGCGGCGAGGATCCAGCCGGCGCGGTTCACAGCAGCAAGTATGCGACGACCGCGACCACGGCGGCACCCAGGCCGCCCAGGACCACCCACGGGGCGTACGAGGGCGGCGGCCCCCGCACCGTCGAGGCCGGCTCGGGCGTCGGATCGGGCCGAGGCGTCGGCTCGGGCCGGGTCGCCGGCTCGGGCCGGGTCGCCGGCGCCGGCGCCGGGCTGACGATCACCGCGACGTCGGCGTCGGACGGGCGCCGCTGCACGGTCACCGCCGCCGGGGTCGCGAGCGCGGTCGCGGTGACCGCCGCCGCGCGCGCCAGCCGCGGGTCGGGCGTCCGCGCGCGCGCAGCGGCAGGCGCTCGGCCTCCAGCATCGCGCGCGACATCGACGGCGGGCCGCCGCCGGCCGCGCGCCGCCGGCGCCCGGGGACGCGCCCGCGCTCGCGCCCCTGGCCCGCGGGCGGGGCACCGTCGTCGTCGTCATCGTCACCGGCGTCATCGTCGGCGTCACCGGCCGCAGCCGCACCGCCGCCGCGGGGCGCGCCGGCGGGCCGCGCCGGCGCCGCCTGCGGCACCGGCGTCCGCATCATCCGCAGCTGCTCGAAGTCCATGCCCAGCGCCGCCGCCACCGCCTCGTCGTCCTCCTCGTACTCGTCCCACTCGTCGGCGCCGGCGTCGGGCATGGCCTCGGCCGCCTGATAGGCGTCGAAGACCTTGCTGTCGAAGTCGAGATCCTCGTCGCCGCCGCCCAGCTCGTTCTCCGAGATCAGCTCGGGCCGCCGCTCGCCGCCCGACGCCAGCGTCAGCTCGTCGAGATAGCGCGCGATCTTGACCGGCCCCGAGTGCAGGCGCGCCTCGCGCAGGAACTCCTCGAGATCGTCGGCGAGGTCGTACGCGCTCTGGTAGCGGTCGCCGGGGTGGCGCTCGAGGCACCGCATCACCGCGGTCTCGAGGGCGCCGGGGAAGCCGCGCCGCACGAACGTCGGGGGCTCGATCTTGTGCTCGAGCAGCTTCTTGACCACCTCGCCGGCCGGGCCCTTGAACAGGCGCTTGCCGACGGTGATCTCGTACAGGACGATGCCGAGCGAGAAGATGTCGGAGCGGTGGTCGACGCGCTGCCGCGCCGCCTGCTCGGGGGACATGTACGACAGCTTGCCGGGGATCGCGCTCTCGTCGCGGAAGCTCTGGCCCCGGGCCCGCGCGATCCCGAAGTCGATGATCTTGAGGAAGCCGTCCTCGGTGACCAGCAGGTTGGTCGGCGAGATGTCGAGGTGGACGATGTCCATGGCCTCGCCGCCGGCGCCGCCGCGCTTGTGGTGGAAGTAGCCCATGCCGGCGGCGGCCTGGCGGATCAGCTCGACGGCGTGCTCGAGCGGCAGGAACTTGCCCAGGCCCAGGCCGCGCCGGCACAGGTCGTTGAGCTCCTCGCCGACGATGTACTCCATCGCGATGTAGGGGATGCCGTCGTGCTCGTCGACGTCGTAGACGTGGACGATGTTGGGGTGGTTGAGCACCGCCCCGATGCGGGCCTCGTCGAGGAACATCTCGACGATCCGCGGGTCGCCGGCCAGCTCCGGCTTGAGCCGCTTGATGACGACGTCCTTCTCGAACCCGGCCATCGCGTTCTGGCGCGCCAGGTAGATCTCGGCCATGCCGCCGACCGCGAGCTGGCGCAAGAGCCAGTAGCGCTCGCCGAAGCGCACCGGCTCCGACAGCCCGGCGCTGGGCATCACCGCCGGGCTCACGCCGCCCTCCGGGCGTCGAGGGTGGCGTCGATCGCGGCGCGCGCCGGCACCGAGATCACCGGCGGCGGCGCCTCGGCGAGGGCGTCGAGCGCGACCGCCGCGGCCGGCGCGGTCAGCGCCCGCAGCGCCTCGATCATGCCGCCGGCGAGGCCGTCGAGGTCGTAGCCGCCCTCGAGCGCGACCACCAGGCGGCCGTCGCTGACCCGGTCGGCGAGCGCGCGGACCCGGTCGGCCATCGCCCCGAAGCCGTCGCGGGTCACCCGCATCGACGCCAGCGGATCGCCACGGAAGGCGTCGAACCCGGCCGAGACGATCAGCACGTCGGGCGCGAAGCCCTGGATGATGGGCACGAAGACCTCGTCGAACGCGACCAGGTACTCCTCGTCGCCGGAGCCCGCCGGCAGGCCGACGTTGACGTTGGCGCCGCGCGCGGCGTCGCCGCCGATCTCGGTCGGCGCGCCGGTGCCGGGGTAGTAGGGCCACTGGTGCACGGACAGGTACATGACGCTCGGATCGTCCCAGAAGATCTGCTGCGTGCCGTTGCCGTGGTGGACGTCCCAGTCGAGGACCGCCACCCGCGCGGCGCCGGCGGCGCGCGCCGCGGCGGCCGCCACCGCGACGTTGTTGATCAGACAGAAGCCCATGGCCTTGTCGCGCTCGGCGTGGTGGCCGGGCGGCCGCACCACCGCCAGCGCGCGGGTCAGCGCGCCGTCGAGGACGCGCAGCGTCAGCTCGGTGACGCCGCCGGCGGCGGCGCGGACCGCGTCCCACGTGCCCGGCGAGTAGAAGGTGTCGGCGTCGAGCCAGCCCTGCCGCCCCGGCACCTCGCGGCCCAGCATCTCGAGGTAGGCCGCGCCGTGGACGCGCGCCAGCTCGTCGTCGCGGACCGGTCGCGCCGCGACGTGCTCGCCGCGCTCGCGCAGGCCGGCCGCCAGCAGGGCGTCGCGCACGGCCTCGACCCGCGCCGGGCGCTCGGGGTGGCCCGACGGCGCCTGGTGGTGCACGAAGACCTCGTCGAGCACGTAGCCGAACATCCGTGAGGGGGATACCACGTTTTCGGTCCCGTTCAGACGCCGCGCCGCACGACCCGACGGTCAGCCCGGCGGCCCGATTCAGTCGCGCTCGGCCCGCAGCGCGCGCGACATCAACCGCTGCATCGCGTCCCGCGCCGGCGCGCCCTGGTGGATGATCGCGTGCATCACGGCGGTGATGGGCGCCTGGACGCCGAGCTTGGCGGCCAGCTCGTGGGCGACCTTGGTGGTCTTGACGCCCTCGGCGACCATGCGCATCTCGCCGAGGATCTGCGCCATGGTCTGGCCGCGCCCCAGCGCCAGGCCGACGCGCCGGTTGCGCGAGGTGTCGCCGGAGCAGGTCAGGACCAGGTCGCCCATGCCCGACAGCCCGGCGAACGTCGCCGGATCCGCGCCCATCGTGACGCCGACCCGGGTGATCTCGGCGAGGCCGCGGGTGATCAGCGCGGCGCGCGCGTTGAGGCCGAAGCCGAGGCCGTCCGACACGCCGGCGGCGATCGCGATGACGTTCTTGGTGGCGCCGCCGACGAGGACGCCGACGACGTCGTCGCTGGTGTAGGGCCGGAAGGTCTCGGTCGCGAGCGCGTGCTGGACGAAGGTGCAGCTCTCGGGGTCGCGGCCGGCCAGGACGATCGCGCTGGGCAGGCCGGCGGCGATCTCGGTGGCGAAGGTCGGCCCCGACAGGTACGCGGCGCGGCCGGCGATCCGCGCCGGGAAGATGTCGCGGTAGATGTCCTCGATGGTGTCGAGGCTGCCCTCCTCGAGGCCCTTCGACGCGTTGACGACGACCGCGTCGGGATCGAGCCAGGCCGCGGCGCGGCCGAGGACCTCGCGGATCGCGTGCGACGGGGTGACGCCGAGGACGATCTGCTTGCCGCGGACCGCGTGCTCGAGATCGGCGGTGACGTCGATGCCGTCGGGCAGGCGGTAGCCGGGCAGGTACGCGGCGTTCTCGCGCGACGTCGCGAGCTCGGCGGCGGCGGCGGCGCTGCGGCACCACAGGGTGACCCGGTGCCCGCCCTGCGCCGCCAGGATCGCCAGGCAGGTGCCGTAGCTGCCGGCGCCGATGACCGCGACGTCGTGGCTCGCGGTGACATCCGGGATCAGGGGCGTGCTCATGGACGGCGATGACACCACAGGGCGGCGCCGGCTGCCAGGCGGCGACACCGCGAGCCGGGCCGCGGCCCGGGTTCGCGCGCCGGGGGCGTCGACGGCGCCGCCGGCCTCAGGCCGGCCGGTCGCCCGACTGCTCGGCGATCGACGCCGCCATCACGACCCGGTTGCGGCCCGAGCGCTTCGACGCGTACAGCGCGTCGTCGGCGGCGCGCACCAGCGACACCGCGTCGACCGCGTCGTCGGGGAAGGTCGCGACGCCGATCGACACCGACAGGCAGCCGCCGGGCTGCGCCGCGGCCTCGGGGAACGGGTGGCCGGCGACGCGCTCGCGCAGCCGCTCGGCCAGCTTGGCGGCGGTGAACTTGTTGGTCTCGACCAGGATGATCGAGAACTCCTCGCCGCCGTAGCGGGCGACGACGTCGTTGGCGCGGCGCCCCTCGGCGAGCAGCCGGGCCAGCTGGCGCAGGACCTCGTCGCCGGCGGGGTGGCCGTGCTGGTCGTTGTAGTGCTTGAAGTGGTCGACGTCGATCATCAGCAGGCACAGCGGCATGCCGTTGCGGCCCGAGCGCTCGACCTCGAGCGCGAGCCGCTCGTGGAAGTGGCGGTGGTTGTACAGCCCGGTCAGGCCGTCGGTGACCGCGAGCTGGGCCAGCCGCGAGTTGGCCTCGGCGAGCTCGTGGGTGCGGCCGTGGACCTTGGCCTCGAGCTCGCGGTTCATCTCGATCAGCGCCTGGTTCTTCGACGACAGCGTCGCGATCAGCGCCCGGTTCTCGGCCTGCAGCCGGTACTGGCGGAGCAGGTTCTCGACCGCGAGGTGGAGGTTGGCCTCGTCCCACGGCTTGTGGATGTAGTGGTTGAGGTGGGCGCGGTTGATCGCGGAGACCACGGCGTCGAGGCCGGCCTGCCCGGTCAGCAGGATCTTGGTGGTCGACGGCAGCCGGCGGTCGACGGCCTCGAGCAGATCGACGCCCTTCATGCCGGGCATGATCTGGTCGGCGATGACGACCGCGATGCGCTCGCCGTCGTGCTCGAGCTCGTCGAGCAGCTCGAGCGCCTCGACGCCCGAGGTCGCGGTGGCGATGTCGCACTCGTGGCCGAAGCGCTGGCCGAGCTGGAGGCGCAGCGCGTTGAGCACGCCCTCCTCGTCGTCGACGCACAGGATGGTCTCGCGCGCGTTCACGACGCCACCTCGCCGGGATCGTCGGCGGCGGCCGCGGCCGGCGCGGCGGGCTCCTCGGGTCCCCCGGCGGCGACCTCCGGCCCGGGCGCCGCGGCGCTCGCGGTCACCGGCAGCCACACCGAGAAGCAGGTCCGGCCCGGCCGGGACTCGCAGCTGACCTCGCCGCGGTGCTTGTCGACGATGCGCCGCACGATGCCCAGGCCCAGCCCGGTGCCCTCGCCCTTGGCCTTGGTGGTGAAGAACGGCTCGAAGATGCGGCCCTCGACCTCGGGCGGGATGCCCGGACCATCGTCGATGATGCGCACGACCACGCCCGGCTGCGTCGTGGCGCCGTTACCGCGCGCCTCCACCGCCGTCTCGATCGTGATGGTTCCGTGACCTTGCAGGGCCTGCACCGCGTTCTGGATCAGGTTGGTCCAGACCTGGTTGAGCTCGTCCACGAAGATCCGGACCCGTGGCAGCTCACCGTAACTCCGCGACACGGTTATACCACGCAGCACATAGTCGAGGATCACGAGCGTGGTCTCGATGCCCTCGTGCAGATCGGACTCGACCAGGGCCGCGCTCTGATCCAGGTGCGAGTAGGTCTTGAGCGCACCGACGATGCGCTGGATCCGGCCGATGGCGTTGTGGATCGTGAGGACGTTGCGGTGTAGGTGGACGTGCTCCGACAGGTAGCCGGCGGCCACCAGCGGCAGCGCCGCCGGCCCGTCGCCGACCTGCGCGATCAGCTCGTCGGCGAGCTCGGGCGTGACGCCGATCTCGGCGAGCTCGCGCGCGACCTCGAGCGGGCTGGCGATCGACGCCGCCTCGAGCCGCGCCCGCAGGTCGCGCTGCGACCGCCGCACCGCCATCCCGGTGGGCAGCCGCTGCGCCGCGAGGCCGCGTCCCGCCGCCTCGATCCAGGCCAGCAGCGCGGCGCGCCGTGCCTCGGGCAGCTCCAGCGCGGCCAGCGCGTCGAGGTGGCGGGTCAGCCGCAGCACCACCTCGCCCATGGCCTCGACCGAGCCGCGCACGGCCGCCGACGGCGAGTTGATCTCGTGGGCGACGCCGGCGACCAGCAGGCCGAGGCCGGCGAGCCGCTCGGACAGGATCAGCTGGGCCTGGGTCTCCTTGAGATCGGCGAGCGTCTTGCCGAGCGCCAGGTTGATCTGGGTCAGCTCCGAGGTCCGCAGCTGGACCTTGCGCTCGAGCTCCTCGCTGGCGCCGACGACCTGGGCATACAGCCGCGCGTTCTCGATCGCCGCCGCGGCCTGGTCGGCGAAGGTCGCCAGCAGGTTGGCGTCGGCCTCGGAGAACGGCCGCTCGCCGGCGGGGCGCGCCACCACCAGGACGCCGGCGATCGCGCCCTTGCGCTCGAGCGGCGCGACGATCACCGAGCCGTCGATGCCGGCGCCGCGCAGGACGTCGCCGCGGCGCGGATCCTCGGCGGCGCGGACGATGCGCAGGTGGGCGCGGGTGTCGGCGACCTCGCGGGCCAGGGCGTGCAGCCGCGACGCCACCTCGCCGGCCTCGGCGCCGTCGGGCAGGGTCGCGCGCCCGGTGCGCCGGGCCCGCGACGCCGCCAGCGACAGGTCGCCGTCGCCGCCGGCCAGCCACAGCGCGCACAGGTAGCCGTCGAAGGTGCGGGCGACGGTGTCGACGACCTTGCGGGTGACCTGGCCGAGCTCGATGACCGACGACATCGCGCGGCCGGCGTCGTGGAGCGCGACGATCTCGCGCATGCGGGCGGCCAGCCGCTGCTGGTTCTCCTTGAGCGCGGTCGTCATGTGGCGGAACGCCTCGGCGAGCTCGCCGATCTCGTCGCCGCCGCTGACCTCGATGCGGTGGTCGAGATCGCCGCGCGCGATCGCGACGGCGCCGCGGTGCAGGCGGCCGATCGGGCGGCCCAGGCGGCGCGACAGCATCGCCGCGAGCAGCAGCGCGAACGCCAGCGCCAGCGCGGCGCCGACGCCGAGCGACCGGAACGCGACCCGCTGGGCGCGGCTGACCGGCCGGCGGTCGACCGCGACCCCGTAGACGCCGACGGTGCGGCCCTCGTGATCGACGAGCGCGGTCCACGCCACCGCGTACTCGCGGCCGCCGATCGACTGGGTCGTCGTGATCGGCCGGCCCAGGCCGATCCGGGTCGCGACCCGGGTCGGCACCGGGACGTCGGGCAGGCGCGCGCCGGTGGCGTCGCGGAAGGTCGACCGCGCCGACGGCGCGGTGCGGGCCGCGACCAGCACGTCGGTGCCGAGCGCGCCGCGGATGCCGTCGACGAAGTCGCCGTCGAGCGGCACCGACAGCACGACCACGCCCTGCAGCGCCAGCGAGGCGTCGACGATGGGCGCGACCGCGCGCACCACCAGGCGATCGCCGACGACGTCGAACGTGACCCGGCGGCCCCACCGCTGGCCGACCCGGACCTCGTCGGAGCTGCCGTCGAGCGCGAGCCCGGCGAACCGGGCCTGATCGTCGCCCACCACCAGGTCGGCGACCGGCTGGCCGGCGGCGTCGGTGATCTGGACCAGCGACGACGGCAGCTGCGGCGCCTGCCGGGCCAGGAACTCGACCACCGCGACCCGACCCTCGGACAGCGCCCGCGACGCGTCGCCGGTGGTCGACAGCCGGACCGCGTCGTCGCCGAGCCGCTCGACGGTGCGCAGCACCAGGTTGAGGCCGACGCCGAGCTGGCGCTCGGTCTCGGAGCGCAGGCCGCGATCGAGGGTGCCGAGCACGACGCCGACCGCGATCGCCGCGACCACCGCCATCGGCACCAGCGCCGCCATCACCAGCACCAGGGTCAGCTTGGCGCGCAGCCGCAGCCGCAGCCCCAGCCACCCGGTGCGCGGCATGCGCCCGGTGCCGTCGGCCATTACTCGCGCACCCGCCGCACCGAGCGGTACAGGACCTGGCCGGTCGGGTTGAGGATCAGCCCGGTGACGTCGTCGCGGGCGGCCAGCGCGACCTGCGAGTGGGCCAGCGGCACCCACGGCGCGTCCTCGGCGATCCGCTCCTGGACCCGGGCGTACAGGCGCTCGCGCTCGAGCCGGTCGTCGGTCTCGCGGGCCCGCGACAGCAGGCCCCGGACCTCGCCGTCGCTGTAGAACGCGTTGTTGACGGCGCTGCCGAGGATCGTGTTGTCGGGATCGAGCTGCTGCAGGAAGTTGTCGGGGTCGCCGTTGTCGCCGACCCAGCCGAGCAGGCACAGGTCGTGCTCGGCGTTGCGCAGCGACTTGAGGTGGTCGGCGAACGGCTGGATCACCAGGCGGGTGCGGATGCCGACGTCGGCGAGGTTGGCCTGGACCGCGCGCGCCACCCGCTCGGGGCTGGGCAGGTAGGGCCGCGGCGCCGACGGCGCGTACAGCGTCAGCTCCTGCGCGGGATCGAAGACGCCGCGCGCCGCGGCGTCGGCGAGCAGGGCGCGAGCCCTGCCCGGATCGTAGTCGTAGAGCGCGCGCGGCTTGTGGTAGCCCCACTGGCTGGGCGGCAGCGGGCCGTCGGCCGGGATCGCCAGGCCCTGGAACGCCAGCTGGACGATCGGCTCCTTGTTGATCGCGTACGAGATCGCGTGGCGGACCTCGACGTCGCGCAGCGGCTGCAGCTTGCCGTCATCGCGCGGCCGCAGGTTCATCGCCAGGTAGGCGACGTTGTTGGCGGCGGTCTCGTGCAGCACCAGGCCGGGGTGGAGATCGACGAACTGCAGCTCCTCGGGCAGCACCGCCGACGCGATGTCGATCGCGCCCGACTCGAGCGCGACCAGGCGCTGCCGCGGATCCTCGATGACCTCGAAGACCAGGCGATCGAGCTCGGGTGCGCCGCCCCAGTAGCTGGCGTTGCGGCGCAGCACGACCCGGCCGCCGCGGTCCCAGCGCTCGAACACGAACGGGCCGGTGCCGACCGGGTGCTCGCCGTAGTCGTCGCCCCACTGCGCCACCGCGCTCGGCGACACGATCGACACCGGGAACATCGCCATGTTGGCGGCGAACGGCGCGTACGGCCGGTCGATCGTGATCTGGACGGTGTAGGCGTCGACCTTCTCGACCTTGACGACGTCGCGGTAGATGTTGGGCCAGTACTGGAAGTCGGGGCGGTGGAACGGGTGGCCGGGGTCGCGCTGGCGCTCCAGCGAGAACACGACCGCGTCGGCGTCGAACGGCGTGCCGTCGTGGAAGCTGACGCCGCGGCGCAGCGCGAAGGTCCAGACCACGCCCGACGGATCGACCGACCACGACGTCGCCAGGCCCGGCGCCGGCGTCGCGGTGCCCGGCTCCCACTGCACCAGGGTGTCGTAGATCTGGAAGCTGACCTCGGCCGACTCGTTGTCGGTGACCCGCGCCGGGTCGAGGCTGATCGCGTCGGTGGCGCGCCCGATCACCAGCGTGCCGGGATCCCGGTTGCCGATGCGGTGGTCGTCGGACGGCGCCGACCGCCCCAGGGCCACGTCGGCGACGTCGCACCCCAGGAGGCCCGCGCAGGCGACGGCGAGGACGAGCCGCCGAAACACGCCCCAGCATAGCGCGCCTGGCCCCCGGCGGACCGGGTCCGGAGCGTCCGGCCATCTTGGCCAGCCGGCGATTGACTCGCCCCTTTCGCTCACTTAGCCTCTGGGCGCGTGTGCCTGGCCGGCGCGCGCTGGAATCAACCCTGGCCGACGTTCGTCGAGAGGAACCACCGAATGCGCCAAGTCTCGGTAGCCGTCTGTGCGCTGTTGGGAGCAGCCGTGCTGGCGACAGGGTGCGACATGGGCAAGCTCACCGTGGGAACCACGGCGAAGGTGCTGGTCCGTGCGCAGCCGTCGCTCAAGGGAGAGTCAGACTACGATCTCGCGGCTCGCGCCATCCCGGGCGCGCTCAAGACGATCGAGGGCTTCTGGGTGGTCGACCCGGACAACGATGCGCTCCGCGGCATCCTGATGGAGGGCTACTGCCAGTACGGCACGGGCTTCGTCGAGGACGAGTGGGAGCGGGCCAAGATCGCCGAGAACTACGACGAGGCCGACTACCAGGCCGCCCGCGCCACCAAGATGTACCTGCGGTGCATGAACTACGCGCTGCGGGGCCTGGGCTCGCGGTGGCAGACCGACCTGTTCAGCGACGTCGACACGGTCAAGAAGCTGGTCGCGAGCGCGCCGCGCGGCCGCCGCAACTCGCTGATGTGGGCGGCGGTGGGCCTCGGCTCCGCGGTCAACATGAACAAGGACCGGGTCGAGATGATCAGCCACTTCGACACCGTCCAGCTCATGCTGGAGAAGGTGATCGAGTTCGATTCCAAGAGCTTGCCCGCGGATCGGTCGCTGGCGGCCCTGCCCCACATCGCCATGGGCCTGATCTACAGCTCCCGTGGCGAGCAGCTGGGCGGCGATCCCGAAAAAGCCAAGGCCGAGTTCGAGCAGGCGATCCAGCTCACGGACGGTAAGTACCTGCTTGCTAACGTGTATTTCGCTCGGAAGTACGCGGTCATGAAGCAGGACCGCAAGCTGTTTCACGAGACTCTGGTGAAGGTATTGACCACTCCTGCGTCGATCTGGCCAGAGCAACGCCTGGCCAACGAGATCGCGCACCGCCGGGCCCGCCGCTACCTGAAGCTTGAAAAGGAGCTCTTTCCATGAATCGTGACCTCGACGCCCGTCCCTCGTCCCTTCGCCACCTGGCGACCGTCGCCGCCGCGGCGGCGTGCCTGGTGGGTGGCACCCGCCTCGCCGCTGCCGACGGGTCGAAGGAGCTCCGCATGGCGACGCTGGCGCCGTCGGACAGCGGGTGGATGAAGGTCCTCGACCGCGCCGCCGCCGACGTCAAGAAGCAGACCGACGGCCGGGTCAGCGTGCAGTACTACCCGGACGGCACCCAGGGCGACGAGCGCGACGTCATCCGCAAGATCAACCTGGGCCAGCTCGACGGCGCCGCCGTGACCTCGGTCGGCCTGTCGATGATCGACGAGAGCATCCGCGTCCTCGAGCTGCCGATGATGTTCGACAGCGTCGAGGAGCTCGACTACGTCGCCGACAAGATGTGGAGCCACTTCCAGAAGAAGTTCGAGAAGAAGGGCTTCACCCTCAACGACCGCGGCGACGTCGGCTGGATCTACTTCCTGTCCAAGAACAAGGTGTCGTCGCTGTCCGACCTCAAGGACCAGAAGGTCTGGATGTGGGGTGACGACGGCATCGTCTCGGCGATGTACAAGAAGCTGTCGATCAGCGGCGTGCCGCTGGGCGTCCCCGAGGTCGACTCGTCGCTGACCTCGGGCCGCATCAACGCCTGCTACGGCTCGCCGCTGGCGGCCATGGCGCTGGGCTGGGGCAGCAAGGTCAAGTACATGACCTCGATGCCGATGAGCTACGCGATCGGCGCCACGGTCATCAAGACCGACGCCCTCAAGGCGATCGGCGAGGCCGACCAGAAGACGATCAAGAAGATCACCAAGAACAGCTCCAAGAAGCTGCGCAAGCAGATCCGCAAGGACAACGCCGACGCCCAGAAGAAGATGAAGCGCAAGGGCGTCACGATCGTCGAGACCCCGCCCGACATGGAGGCCGACTTCCGCAAGGCCGCCGAGCAGGTCTGGAAGGACCTCGAGGGCAAGGTCTACTCCAAGCAGGAGCTGGCGGACGTGCTCAAGTACCGCGACGAGTACCGCGCCAAGCACAAGAAGTAGCGACGGCGGCGCCCGAGCGCCCCGGCACGACGCGGCCCGCGGCCACCACCTGGTGGCGCGGGCCGTCGCCGTTTCGGGCCCGGTCGACCGGCGCCGCGCCGGCCGGTGGTGCGCGCCCGCCGACCGGTCGGTCGAAGTCCGGCGGCGGCCCTTGAGCGTAAGTCCAACGCTAGCCTACGCTTCCTATCGTGGCAGAGCGCGATGACGACGACCAACCGGGCGGCCCGCCCGTCGCCGAGAATCCCTTCGCCGATGATCCGCCGGTCGCGCGCGCCGTCCGCAAGGTCGACCTCGCGATCGGCCTCGCCGAACAGGTGACGCTGTTCGCGCTGCTGGCGTTCCTGGTGGTGGCCGCGTTCGCGTGGTTCGTCCTGGGCGTGCTCAAGGAGCCGCGCGCGTTCGGCCTGCTCAAGGATCCGATCGACGGCGTCGGCCTCGACATCCGCTACAGCGTCTTCCTGTCGGCGATGGTCGGCGGCGCGTTCGCGACCCACCACCGGCGCCTGCTGTCGATGGATCTGGTGTCGCGCCTGGTCTCGGCCCGGACCCGGGCCTGGCTGCGGGTCGCGCTCAACGCCTTCGCGATCACGATGGCGTCGCTGTTCTTCTACTACGGCCTGCTCATCCGCGAGCAGGTCATGGGCGAGCGCCACCTCAGCCACTGGATCCCGCCCCAGCTCGCGGCCTCGGCGATCGCGCTGGGCGCCGGGCTGATCGTCATCCACCTGGTGGCGCAGACGATCATCGACCTCGACTACCTGGTGCGCGGCAAGACCCCGCCCGAGCCCGAGCAGGGGGTGGCGTGATGTTCTGGCTGCTGCTGATCGGCCTGCTGCTGCTGTTCTTCTCGGGCGCGCCGCTGTTCGCGGTCATGCTCGGCGCCACCGCGATCGGCGCGATCGCCCTGCCCCGCGACTTCACCGCCGAGTTCGGCGGCCCGCTGTCGTCGATCTACGGCCTCGGCACCAAGGACGAGGCGATCATCTTCGCGACGATCCCGCTGTTCATCTACGCCGGCTACGTCATGGCCGCGGCGCGCACCAGCGATCGCCTGGTCCGGTTCGCCAACGCGCTGCTGGGCTGGATGCCGGGCGGCCTCGCGATCGTCACGATCGTCGCCTGCGCCATCTTCACGATCTTCACCGGCGCGTCGGGCGTCACGATCGTCGCCCTCGGTGGCCTGCTGATGCCGGCGCTGGTCAAGCAGAAGTACCCCGAGCGGTTCGCGCTCGGCCTGGTCACCGGCACCGGCTCGGTCGGCCTGCTGTTCCCGCCCGCGGTGCCGCTGTTCGTGTTCGGCACCGTCTACGGCCTGCAGCGCGAGCTGGCCGACAAGAACGGCTGGGAGACCGAGCGCTTCCTCGGCGCCGGCATCGTCCCCGGCCTGGTGCTGATCGGCTGCCTCAGCATCGTCGCCGTGGTCGCCGCGATCCTGTGGAAGGTGCCGCGCCAGAAGTTCAAGCTCGGCGAGCTGGGCCGGTCGTCGCTGGCGGCGCTGCCCGAGCTGATCATCCCGTTCGGGATCATCCTGATCCTCGCCAAGGGCTGGGCCAACGTCGCCCAGATCGCCGCGCTCACCGTGGTCTACCTGCTGGTCCTGGAGATGCTCATCTACCGGGACTTCAAGCCCAAGACGCTGTGGCACATCTCGACCGAGTCGCTGGCCCTGGTCGGCACGATCTTCCTGGTCATCTACACGGCGTCGGCGTTCAGCAACCTGCTGGTGACCGCGCGGGTGCCGCAGGACCTGGTGCTGTGGACCAAGGAGCACATCCACAGCAAGGTCACGTTCCTGCTGCTGCTCAACGTGCTGCTGCTGCTGGTCGGGATGATGATGGACATCTTCTCGGCCATCATCATCGTGCTGCCGCTGATCGCCGGCGTCGCCGACCAGTACGGCGTCAACCCGTACCACCTCGGCGTCATCTTCCTGCTCAACCTCGAGATCGGCTACCTGACCCCACCCGTCGGCCTCAACCTGTTCATCTCGTCGTTCAAGTTCCAGCGACCGGTCATCGAGGTGACCAAGGCGACGCTGCCGTTCATCGGCGCCATGCTGGTGGCGCTGATCCTGGTGACCTACATCCCGGCGCTGACCTGGGTGCCGCCGCCCAAGCGGACCGGCAACCTCGGCGGCCTCAACGCCCTGGTCCAGGAGGGCGTCCAGACCGTCGGCAGCGTCGACTGCGTCAAGCTCGGCGACGGCACCAAGATGTGCAAGAAGGACTGCGACAAGAAGTACGCCGCGGACGAGTCGATGAAGGAGTCGTGCTACGGCGTCATGATCGACGTCACCGACTGCCGCAAGAAGCCCGCCGACGAGGCCAAGGCCTGCGAGGCCGAGGTCATCGCCGACTGGATCGAGTACAGCACGCCGGTCGACGACGACGACGACGAGGACAGCGACAGCGCCGACAAGCCGGGCGCCGTCGACGACGCCGACGACGACAGCGCCGACGACGACAGCGACGACGACAGCGGCGACGACGACAGCGCCGACAGCGCCGACGACGACAGCGGCGACGACGACAGCGCCGACGACGCGCCGGCCGCGGCGCCCGCGGACGCCGGTGCCGCGGCGGGCTCGGCCGCCCCCGGCGGCGCGGCCGCGGGATCGGCCGCGACGCCGTGACGGCAGGCGCGGCGACCCTCGGGATCGCCGTGATATGACCCCCAGATGTTCGTCGCGGCGGTGAAGACCCTTCGCCCACACCAGTGGGTGAAGAACCTCTTCGTCGCCGCGCCGCTGGTCTTCTCGAAGCACCTGCTCGACTCGGCGTACGTGCTGCGCACCGCGATCGCGGTGGCGGCGTTCTGCGCCCTGTCCGGCGCGGTCTACGCCTTCAACGACCTGCGCGACGTCGAGGCCGACCGCGCCCACCCGACCAAGCGGCACCGCCCCATCGCCTCGGGCCGGCTGCCCGAGCGGTTTGCGCTGGTCCTGGCGATCGGCCTGGCGGTCGCCGCGCTGGCCGCGGCCGCCGCGCTGCACTGGAAGGTCGCCGCGATCGGCGCCGCCTACCTGACCGTCAACCTCGCCTACAGCCTCGGCCTCAAGCAGCTGGCGTTCGTCGACGTCGGGCTGATCGCCGCCGGCTTCCTGCTGCGCGTGCTCGCCGGCGCCCACGCCATCGCGGTGCCGGCGTCGCGCTGGCTGCTGGTGTGCACGGGCCTCTTGTCGGCGTTCCTGGGCCTGGGCAAGCGCGCCCACGAGCTGGCCGCGGCGTCCCGCGCCGGCCGCGACGCCGCCGCGACCCGCGCCGCGCTGGCCGGCTACCGGGCGCCAGCGGTGCGCGCCACGATGGCGGTGCTCGCGATCGCCACCACCGCGGCGTACGTGCTGTACACCCTCGACGATCACACCGTCCGGTCGTTCGGCACCCGCGACCTGATGTGGACCGCGCCGTTCTGCGCCGCCGGCGTCGGGCGGTTCGCGTGGCTGGCGCTGGCCAGCCGCGACGACGACTCGCCGACCGAGCTGATGCTGCGCGACTGGCCGTTCCTCGCCAACCTGGTGGCGTGGGCGGCCACCGTGCTGGTGATCATCTACGGGGCGCGGTAGATCGAGGCCATGGAACCGACCGACATCGGCCGGCGCAAGGCCGAGCACCTCGAGGTCGCCGCCTCGGGCGCCGCCGACTTCGTGCGGTCGACGTTGCTCGAGGACGTCCACCTGGTCCACCAGGCCCTGCCCGAGCGCGCCCTCGCCGACGTCGACCTCGGCGTCGAGCTGGTCGGCAAGCGGCTGCGCGCGCCGCTGGTGGTCACCGGCATGACCGGCGGCACCGGCGAGGCCGCCGCGATCAACCGCGCGATCGCGCGCGCCGCCGGCGCGGTCGGGGTCGCGTTCGGGGTCGGCTCGCAGCGCGCGATGGCCGAGCACCCCGAGCTCGAGGCCAGCTTCCAGGTCCGCGACGCCGCGCCCGACGTGGTCCTGTTCGGCAACGTCGGCGTGGTCCAGGCCGCGGCGATGGGCGCCGACCGGGTCGCCGAGCTGGCGGCGCGGATCGGCGCCGACGCCATGGCGATCCACCTCAACCCGGGCCAGGAGCTGATCCAGGCCCGCGGCGATCGCGACTTCACCGGCGCGCTCGACACGATCCGCCGGGTCGTCGACGCCCTCGGCGCGCGCGGCCTGCCGGTGCTGGTCAAGGAGACCGGCTGCGGCCTGTCGGCCCAGGCCGCGGTCGCGCTGCGCGGCGCCGGGGTCGACACCGTCGACGTCGCCGGCGCCGGCGGCACCAGCTGGGTCGCGGTCGAGGCCCGCCGCGCCG
>JACKDR010000013.1 GCA_020633495.1 Kofleriaceae bacterium
GCACGGCGCCGCGGCACCCGGCGACGCCGAGGCCGAGGCCGAGGCCGACCGCGACCGCGACCGCGAGCGATCGCCGCGCCGTCACGGGACCTCGCTGATCTGATCGGTGGCGGCGGTCCACACCAGCGAGCCGCCCTCGAAGTCGCCGCGGCGGCCGCCGGCCACGGCGTACTCGTCGGAGATCGGGTAGCCGAGGGCGCCGGCCTCCCAGCCGCGATCGCGCCAGGCGTCGCGGATCCGACCGTGGACCTCGTGGGCGCCGGTCGCGGCCGACCAGTAGATCGAGCCCCGCTCGAAGACGTTGTAGCGCCCGACGCCGTCGGGGGTCGTGAGCTCGGTGGTGACCGCGCCCCCGACCACCGAGCCGCAGCCGCCCAGGGCCCGGTACTTGGCGTCGATCGCGCCCGTGGTCAGGCCGGTGGGGCACGCGTACGCCGCGTAGCCCTTGGGCGGGATCAGCGTCGCGACCTGATCGAAGGTGAGCCAGTACTGCTGGTGGCCGCCGAAGTTCGCCGGGTCGGCGACGTAGACGCCGCGGGTCGCGGCGTCGTACCCGATCAGCGTGAAGTAGTGGTAGATGGTCTCGTTCGGGTAGCCGGGCGGGTGGTTGCCGGGCGGCGCCACGATGTTGGCGACCACCGGGTAGCCGTTGTCGATGCTGAGCACGAGGTCGGCCCACAGCCGATCGCGCTGGGCCTGGGTCGGCGGATCGGACGGCATCTCGATGGTCCGGTAGCGGACCGCGCCCAGCCGATCGTCGAGGACGCCGGTGACCTGGCCGATCCAGTCGGTGCCGTTGACGGTGGTGCCCAGCTGGGACGCCAGCGTCGCCTGGCTCGGTGGCGAGATCCGCGCCGACAGCGCGATCCGGGTCGCCGCCGGGCCGCACCAGTAGCCGGTGTCCTGGACCTGGTACTGGATCGGCAGCACCTTCCACGTCACCGGCGGATCGCCGCCGAGCTGCACCGTGGTGGCGCCGGTGTCGGCGTGCCACGTGATCGAGCCGCCCTGGAAGTCGCTGCGGCGCCCGCCGGCGACCTCGTACTCGTTGGACACCGGGTAGCCGAGGTCGCCGGCCTCCCAGCCGCGCGCGGCCCAGGCGTCGCGGATCAGGCCGTGGACCTCGAACGCGCCGGTCGCGCCCGACCAGTAGATCGAGCCTCGCTCGAAGACGTTGTAGCGGCCGACGCCGTCCGGGGTCGGGGTCTCGTCGCTGATCGGGTACCCGAGGACGCCGGCCTCCCAGCCGACGTCGCGCCAGGTGTCGCGGATCTGGCCGTGGACCTCGAACGCGCCGGTGGTCGGCGTCCAGTAGATCGAGCCCCGCTCGAAGACGCTGTAGCGGCCGACGCCGTCGGGGGTGCCCCGCTCCTCGGTGATGGGCGCGCCCAGCACCGAGCCGCAGCCGCCGAGCGCGCGGTACTTGGCGTCGATCTCGCCGACGGTCGCGGGGCTGGCGCCGCACCGGGTGCCCCCGGCGCCGGCCCAGAAGCCGAGGCCGCCGGGCTCGTCGATCGCGGCGCGCAGGCCGTCGCTGTAGGTCTGGTAGCGCGGCTCCCAGCAGCTCCACCCCGGCTGGCAGCCGTTGTAGTAGCGCAGGACGGTCTTGATCCATTGATCGCGCAGCGTCGGGTCGCCGACGTCGAAGGCGTTGATCCAGGCCCGGGCCTTGGCGTCGGTCTCGGCGTTGGTCGTGTAGACCGAGATCTTGACCATGTTGACGACGTAGTCGATCGCGTGCGCGACCTGACCGTCGACGGTGAGCACGTCGCTGCCGTAGCGGCCGAGGGTGTCGCCGTAGGTGCCGGCGTCGAACTGGAACATGCCGAGGCCGCCCTGCTGGGCGCTGCACGGGCCGTCGGCGGCGCCGGCGATCACCGGCCCGCCGCCGCAGTCCGGCGACCCCGGCCCCTGGCACGCCCAGGTGGCCTCGGACCAGCACTGGGCCAGGCCGGTCTCGGTGTTGGCGATGCCGGCGAGCAGGAACGCGTGCTCGATGCCGCGGGCCCGGGCCGCGTCGCGGATCACCGCGTAGCGCGGCGCCTTCTGCGCGGCGGTGAGCTGGGACTCGACGGCGCGGGAGACGTCGTCGTCGTCACCGGGCGCGCAGGCGGCGACCAGGAGCGTGGCGGCGGCGGCGACGAGCGCGACGCGCCGGGCGCGGGAGCGAGGCTGGGTGGGCGTCATGCCGTGATGGTATACATGAAATATACCATTGTCCGACCGGCCTCCAGGACCCGCATTCGCCGGCGCATCTCCGTCGAGCGGGGCGCCTGGACCCCGGGGTGCAGCCGGGAGTCCGCACTCTCATCGTCGTGGACATTGGTATACGAACTGTTTACCATCGGCCATGACCTCACGGATCCTCATCACGGGCGCGGCCCGTGGCATCGGCGCCGCGCTGGCGCACCGCATGGCGCGGCGTGGCGCCCGGGTCGCGCTGCTCGGCCTCGAGCCCGAGCACCTCGCGCGGGTCGCCCGCGACGCCGGCGACGCGCCGTGGCGGGCCTGCGACGTCACCCGCCGCGACGACGTCGACGCCGCGGTCGCCGAGCTGGTGGCGACGCTCGGCGGCCTCGACGTCGTCGTCGCCAACGCCGGCGTCGCCGCCCAGCTGCCGCTGGTCGGCGGTGATCCGGAGATCTTCGAGCGGACGATCGGCGTCAACGTGCTGGGCACGTACTACACGCTGCGAGCCGCCGGCCCCCACGTCGCCCACGCCGGCGGCTACGCGCTGGCGATCGCGTCGCTGGCCGCGGCGGTCCATCTGCCGCTGATGGGCGCGTACTGCGCGTCGAAGGCGGCGGTCGAGGCGCTGGGCAACAGCCTGCGCACCGAGCTCGCCCACACCGGGGCCCGGGTCGGGGTCGCGTACTTCGGCGAGATCGATACCGACATGACCGCGCGCGGCTTCGGCACCCGGGCCGCCGCGGCCGCCGGTCGGTTCGGGCCGTTCACCCGCGCCGCGCCGCTGGCCACCGCGGTCGACGCCCTCGAGCGCGGCCTGGCCCGGCGGTCCCGCACGATCTGGGCGCCGGGCTTCGTCGGGCCGCTGCTGCCGGTGCGCGCGCTGATCCAGCGCGTCGTCGACGTCCGCATGCGGCGCGGCCTCGATCGGGCCCTCGCGATCGCGCGCGAGGAGCACGCCGGCCTCACCACCGCGCAGCCGGCGTGACGGCGATGGCGCCCCGCATCGCCCCCGGCACCTGGCGCGACCTCGGCCCGATCAACTGGATGATCGCGCGCGCCCTCGCCCGCGCCGCCGGCACCCGCGACGGCAACCTGTTCACCACGCTGGGCCGGCACCGGCGCCTGTTCCGGGGCTGGCTGGCGTTCGCGGCCCACCTGATGCCGGGCGGGGTGCTGGCGCGTCGCGACACCGAGCTGGTGATCCTGCGGGTCGCGCACCTGCGCGGCTGCGCCTACGAGCTCGACCATCACCGCCGGCTCGCCGCCCGCGCCGGGGTCGCGCCGGCGATCGCCGCCCGGGTCGCGGCCGGGCCCGACGCGGCGGGCTGGACCGCGCGCGAGCGCGCGCTCCTGGCCGCGACCGACGCGCTGGTCGCGCGCCGCGATCTCGACGACGCGACGTGGGCGGCGCTGCGCCGGTGCTGGGACGAGCCCGCGATCATCGAGCTGTGCCTGCTGGTCGGGCACTACGACCTGCTGGCGACGACGATCGCGGCGCTGCGGATCGCGCGCGACCGACCGCGGTGAGCCCGCGGGCCGCGCGCCCGCCGCGCGCCTACGCGGCGACGTCGACGCCGTCGAGATCGACCCGCGTGAACGCGGTCGTCAGCTCGGGCGCGCCCCGGCGCGGCGGCGGCGGCGGCCGCAGCGGCAGGTTGGTCTCGGTGGGATCGGCGTCGAACGCCGCGGTCGCGGCGATCAGCTCGAGCGCGTCGACGACGTCGTCGAGCGTCGCGGTGCGCCCCGACTCCGCGATCACGATCGCCACCGCGGTGGGCACGCCGCGCTCGATCAGCGCCGGCACGCCCTCGCCGCCGTAGGCCTCGTTGGCGACCAGCTCGTGGAGCAGCGCGCCCAGGTCGCGGGTGTCGTCGAGCGGCGCGAGCCCGCGCGACCGCGGCGTCGCGGTCGCGAAGTCGCCGAGCAGCGCGCGCTCGCCGCGCGGCTGCGTCGGATCGGCCACGGCGAACACGTTCGACGCCTTGACCCCGCCGTGCTGGACGCCGCGCGCCCGCGCCGCCTGCAGCGCGCGCCCGACGTCGAGGCAGAACCGGATCGCGTCGGCGCACGGCAGCGCGCCGCTGGCCAGCCGGCAGGCCAGGCTCTGGCGCTCGTGCAGCCGCGTCGCCACGTACGCGCCGGCGTCGGCGGTGCGGCCCACCGCGTCGATCCGGACCACGCCCGGCGGGCTCGCCATCGCCAGGTCCTCGAGCTCGCCGAGGCGCCCGGCCCCGGCCAGCCGCCGCGCGAACCACGGCTCGAGGAGCTTCAGCGCGGTCAGGCGCCCGGTCACGACGTCGCGCGCGACGAAGACCTCGGCGTGGAGGCTCCGGCCCAGCATGCGCAGGATCCGGAACCGGTCGCGCAGCTCGCCCGCGATCGTCACGGCGTCGCTCCGTGGCGGCGGCGCGCCAGGCCGAGCAGCGCGCCGAGGGCGAGCACCAGGCCCGCGCCCGCCGCGCCGCCGCCGCCGCCGCCGCCGCCGACCGCGCACCCGCCCGGCGTGCCGCCGGCGCCGGGGTCGTCGGGGTTCCCCGCCCCGTCCCCGTCGGGATCGCCGACGCCGGCGTCGGGCCCGGGCGCCCCGGGGTCGCCGTCGGCGTCGGGATCGTCGGGCACGCCGGCCTCGGTGTACGGGCACGCGGTCGACAGCGCCGCGATCGCGTAGGTCAGCGCGACCGGGTCGGTCAGCAGCTGCGCGTGATCCGCCGAGGTCGGCAGCACGAAGTTGTCGACGTTGGGCGCGTCGTCCTGGAACCCGGCGGACGGGCCGGTGACGACGTCGGCGATGCCGACCAGGTTGCTGTAGCAGACGAACCGCGACGCGTCGTGGGTCGCCAGCGACCGACCGTCGGTGGCGAGCCGGATGAACGTGGTCGGAGGCTCGGACGGGCCGCCGTGCAGCTCGGCCCAGTACACCGGGTCGAACAGATCCGAGGCGAAGTTCGAGGTCGCGGTCTCGGCGTCGACGCCGGCGAGCGCCCCGCCGGCCACCGTGTACAGCGCCAGGGCGTTGACGATGACCTGCTGCGCGGTGATGCCCGGGACCACCAGGCGAGCCGCCGCGATCAGGTTGGGCAGGTAGAGATCGTTGTCCTCGAACCCGGCGGCGCCGGCGTGGGCGTAGGGATGGTGGAGGCCGCCGAACGACACGACGCGATGGATCCGGTGCTCGGCGCCGCGCGCCAGCACCAGGTTGTCGATCACGCCGGTCCCCGCCGAGTGGCCGATCAGGTCGACGCGCGCGGCGCCGGTGGCGGTCAGGACCTGGTCGACGAACGCGTCGAGCTGCGCGCCCGACACCCACAGGTGGTCGACCCCGTGCTGGCCCTGGCCGCCGACCTGGCCGTAGTTGGTGGCGTAGACGCAGCGGCCGTCGGCGCGCAGCGCGGCGACCAGGCTGCCGAAGCCGTCGATGTCGCCGCCGCGGCCGTGGACCAGCACCACCGGGTAGGGGCGGCCCGGCGCCGGATGACAGCTCCAGTCGTTGAGGCCGCCGGCGTGGGCCGCCCCTGCCGGCAGCGCCGCCGCCGCCAGGATCCCCGCCGCGATCACGACCTTCGAGAGCGTGTGGGCCATCATGGAGCCATGGTAAACACGATGTTTACCATGGGTCAAGACGATTTTGATATGCTGGCCGCGATGGCACCCAAGCCGCCACGCGGCGCCACCGGCGTGCAGATCGGCGAGGCCCAAGCCCGCGGCATGATTCTGCAAGGCGGCGCGATGGTGTTCGTCGACAAGGGCGTCCGCGCGGCCTCGGTCGAGGACATCCTGGCGGCGGGGCGGATCTCGCGGCGCACGTTCTACCGCCTGTTCGGCGGCAAGGACGACGTCATGCTGGCGCTGTACCGCATGGGCACCGACCGGCTCTACGAGGAGTGCCGCCGGGCCATCGAGCAGGAGCACGAGGCGATCCGCTACATCGAGCGCTTCGTCGACGCCCACCTGTCCAACGCGCGGGCGTTCGGCCGGCTCATCTTCGTGCTCGGCGGCGAGGCGGCGCGCCAGGAGTCGCCGCTGCACGCCCGGCGCATGGAGGTCCACCAGCAGCTGGTCGAGCTGCTGCTCCAGGTCGTGCCCGACGTCGATCCGCTGCTGCTGCGCGGCTTGATCCTGGCGCTCGAGGGCGTGGTCCGGCTGATGCTCGAGGAGTGCGATCAGGGCCGCGCGGTGACCGCGGCGGCGGTGACCCGGGTCCGCCGGGTCATGCTGCGGATCGCCACCGCGTCGGCGGTCGGCGACGGCCCGGGGGTCACGCCGCTGCCGCCGCGACCGTCCCACTGACCGCGCCCGACGCCGCGGTCCGCGCCGCTCAGCTCAGCCCGCCCCACAGCGACGCCCAGCGGGCCCGGGCCGCGGCCTCGCCGCGCTCGACGAGGTCCTGGCCGCGCGCGACGGTGTCGTGGACGACGCGCTGGCCGCTGTCGACGGCGCGCTGGCCGGTGGCGACCGCGCCGCTGACCGCGTCCTGGGCGCGATCGACCATCGCGGAGCCGCCGTCGACGACGGCGTCGACGCCGCGCTGGCCGGCGTCGACCACCAGGTTGCCGCCGGCCGCCGCCAGCTCGGCGCCGGGCAGCGGCACCGCGCGGGCGCCGGCGGTCACGGCCTCCTGGACGGCGTCGACGCCGCGCTGGGCGCCGTCGACGCCGCGGTGGACCACCGCCTGGGCGCCGTCGACCAGCGAGTTGCCGGTGTCGACGCCCTGCTGGACGCCGGCCTGGACCGCGTCGGTGGTGCGCTGGCCGGCGGCCTCCTCGTCGGCGACCAGGCGCTGCATCGGATCGACGCTGTCGAGGGCCATGTCGCCCGCGTTGCGGGTGTTGCGCAGGCCGGTGCCCACCCCCGAGCGCACGGTCTCGTTGATCCAGTGCTCGTCGTTGGTCTCGGCGTGGGTGTCGACGTTGACGACCCGGTCGTTCCACCGTCGCTCCGCCTCGGGGGTGGTGAACTCGGGGCCGAGCGCCCGGCGGCCCTCGGGCGTCTGCAGCGCCATCGCGGTCAGCGGGTGCGAGGTGTGGGCCGTGTACGGGTTGGTGCCGAGGTCCAGGCCGCCGGGCAGGTCGAGGCCCGCGGCGCCGGCGAGCACCGCGGCGCCGCCGAGCGCCGGGCCCAGCAGCCCGGTCGCGATCGGCGCCGCCAGCGCCTCGTCGTGGCGATCGAGCTGGATGTCGTGGACCTGCCCCGGCGCGTGGGCCTCGCCCGCGCCCGAGACCACGCAGCCGTCGACCCGGAAGTGATCGGCGGTGATCGCACGCTCCGGGTGCTCGCGGTTGAAGGCCTCGATCCGCGCGACCTCCTCCTCGGCGACGCCGGGGGCCTGGAACGTCGTGATCGACCCCGCCTGCTCGAGGTTGCGGGCGGCGGTGATCTGCGCGATCGCGCCGCCGAGGCTATGGCCCGTGAGCTCGGCGTTGCCGTACTCCTCGCCGTAGGTCTCGTGCAGCCGCTGCATCTCGGCCTCGATCATCTCGTGGTTGGCCTCGTACTGCGCGTTGCCGACCTGCTCGGGGTCGCCGTCGGCGATCAGGTCGTCCCACTCCTCGGTGCCGCGGAACGACACCACCGGGGCGACGCCGGGCCGGGTCGGCTCGTAGACCACCATCTGCATGCCGTTGGCCCCGGTGGTCAGGTGCGGCTCGGGGTCGTAGCCGTTGTTGATCAGCATCTGGGTGCGCGCCTGCTGATCCTCCGGCGCGTCGCCGACGTTGTCGGCGGCGCCGGCGACGCCGGCGCCGTCCTGGTGGCCGCCCGCGTAGGTCGCGCCGTGCGCCATCTGTTCGAGCACGGCGGCGTGGGCGATCTGGGCGTTGGTCAGGCCCTCGTGGGTGGCGGTCGGCCCGGCCACCGCCATCCCCGAGACCGAGCCGCGGGCCTGCGGCCCGGGCAGCAGATCCTGGGTCGCGCCGTCGAGCCCGGCGTGCGCGGCGCTGCCGCTGCTCTGCTGGGTGGCGGGGCCGGGGCTCAGCTGCGCCGGCCGCGCCGGCAGTTCGTGGTCGTGCGCGGGTGAAAGGTCGTGCTCCGGTCCCATGCGTGCTCCTCCTCCTCCGCCGGGACGAGGCCGCCGGCGCGCGACGGGACCAGGAGCAGGTCCCGTACCAGGCACGAGGCCCGCGGATTCACGCCTGCCGCGCTTGGTTGCGCCGACCGTGCGCAACCGCGGCCGCGATCGCGCCGATCCGGCGCGATCCGGCGCGATCACCCGCGGCCGGCCGCGCCCACGCCGGCCGCCTCTCGGCGATACTCGGGCATGCGCCTTCGCCACGCCCTGCCCTTCGTCGTCACGCTCGTCGCGGCCGCGCCGCTCCTGGTCGCCGGCTGCGGCGGCGGCGCCGGCCACGCCGCGGCGCCCGCCGCGACTCCGTACGACGAGTTCGACGTCACGATGGCCGACGACGGCGCCTGCTGGGCGATGAGCCGGGCCGAGTACGCGTGCCCCGACGGCGCGTCGTGCAAGGCGCCGCCGCCCAAGCCGGTCGACTGCCCGGCCGGGCTCGAGGCCGGCGGCTCGGTGCGCCTGATCATGGCGCAGGACCTGACCTGCACCGTCGACGGCGCGCCGACCGCGTGCCCGGTCCACGACGAGGGCCCGGTCGAGGTCCCGCCCGAGTGACGGCGCCGGCGATCGCGGCGCGGGCGAGCCTGGCGCTGGTGATGGGCGCCGCCGCGTGCGCGCGCCCGGCGCCGGCGGTCGCGCCGACGCCCGCCACCGTCGGCAACGCGACCACCGCGCCCGGCCCGCCGCCGGCGCTGGTCGGCAGCTACCGGCAGCGCCACACGATCCAGGTCGTGTGCGGCGTCGACGTGCCGCTGTGCGACGAGGAGGTCGAGGACACGATGACGCTGCGCGACGCCGGCGACGGCCGCCTCGCGGCCGAGATCTGGCTGCTGCAGACCAACGCGCACAGCTGCACGTTCGAGGGCACGCTGGCGCCCGATCCGCACGCGCCGCCGCCGCGCCAGCGCTGGCGCTACGTCGCCACCGACGAGGACCAGGAGGGCTGCGTCGTGTGGATCGAGCGGATCGGCGACGCCGTGCAGGTGCGGTCGTCGCGGTGCACGTACTTCTGCGGGGCCCGGGCGTCGCTGAACGCGACGTTCACCGAGCCGCCCCGGGACGTCCGCCTGGCGCCGCCGCTGCCCGGCGGGTGAGCGCGGGGCGCGGCCGCGCCGGCGCGACGCGGGTCACGGCACCTCGACCGCGCCGGCGGTGCACGGCTCGGCCCGCGGGTTGCCGAGCTGATCGGTCGCCGGGCAGCCGGTGCCGAGGCCACGCGCCGGGCTGTCGGCGGCGGGCGCCATGGTCTCGGTGTCGCCGCCGTGATCGCCGAGGGCGCCGAGCCCGGGGTCGGCGATCAGCGGGTCGGTCGTGCACAGCGAGCCGCCGGGCCACTGCAGGTTGCCGCTGCCGTCGCCGCGGGTCTCGCTGCAGGTCGGCGTGTACATCGCGGTGTTGTCGGCGACGATCGTGTTGATCAGCGTGAGGCCGGCGCCGAAGATCGCGCCCGCGACCTGGCCGTCGGCGATCGCGTGGTTGTCGGCGATCGTGCAGTTGCGCACCGTGCCGGTGGGGCCGTTGCCCAGCCACACGCCGCCGCCGTTGCTGCCGGTCGCGACGTTGCCCGAGATCGTGACGTTCTCGAGGTCGACGGTGCCGCGGTTGATCCAGATGCCGCCGTTGTAGAAGCCCTCGTTGCGGGAGATCGTGCTGGCCGTGATCGTCAGCGCCAGGCCCTCGAGGTAGAGGCCGCCGGCGTTGCCGGAGCCGGTGGCGACGACCCGGTTGTGATCGATCGTCGAGTGCGCCATCGCGAACGTGCCGGTGTGATCGTTGGAGACCCGGAAGACGCCGCCGCCGATGGCCCCGGCGGTGCTGTCGCGGATCGTGACGCCGCACAGCGACGTGACCTCGTCGCGGCCGTCCATGTACAGCGCGCCGCCGGCGCCGCCGTTGCCCGGGTTGCCGCCGGTGCCGGTCGCGGCGTTGCCGACGAAGGTCGAGTTGATGATCGTGAGATCGGCGTTGAGGCTGCCGATCGCGCCACCGTCGCTGGCGGCGTTACCGGTGAAGGTGCTGCCGACGACGAGCGTGTCGCCGCCGCCGAAGCCGTAGATGGCGCCGCCGGCGACGTCCTGGCCGTCGACCGGCGCGTGGTTGTCGGCGAAGGCACAGTCGATCACGGTGAGGCTGCCGCCGTCGCGGTAGATCGCGGCGCCGCCCTGGGCGGTGTCGTCGCCGACCGCGGCCGAGCGGCCGTCGCGGAAGGTCAGCCGCTGCACCGTCAGCCGCGGCGTCGGCGTGTCGTAGCCGGAGTCGAGGTAGAGGATGCGCGACGCGCCGCCGCCGCTGAGCGTGACCAGGTCGCCGCCGTCCAGGACGGTCTCCGCGGTGACGACGATCGCGTCGGGCACGGTGATCGTCACGGGGTCGGCGCCGCAGGCGAACACGATCGTGCCGCCGGCGGCCGCGGCGGCCTGGAGCGCGGCGGCGGTGCAGCTCGCCGGGGTGCCGTCGCCGACCACCGCGGTGGGCGACGACACGTCGGCCAGCCCCGGGGCATCGCAGATCGCCGCCGGCGGCACCACGGCGTCGGCGGGCCCGGCGTCGACCCCGCCGCCGCCGCCGCCACAGGCCGCCACCAGGATCAGGGAGGGTACCAGGCTGCACCGCACGCCCCCAGGATCACACGCCCGGGCCCCGCCCTCGCGAAAATCGTGGCCCCGGTGTGACGTCCCGGCGCCCCGGTGCGAATCATGCCGTGAACGATGGACGACGCCGCGCTTCGCGACCTGCTCCGACGGCACGCCGGGCTGATCCACAAGATCGCCTACGCGTACTGCCGGGACGCCACCGACCGCGAGGACGTGATCCAGGAGATCGCGGTCCAGCTGTGGCGGTCGCGGGATCGCTACGACCCGCGGTTCCGCGAGACCACCTGGATCTACCGGATCGCGCTCAACGTCGCGATCTCGTTCCACCGGCGCGAGCGTCGCCACCGCGGCGGCGAGCCGCTCGACGAGCACCTGCTGGTGGTCGAGCCGGTCGAGCCCGGCGACGACGTCCGGCTGCTGCTGGGCTGCATCGACGCGCTGGCCCCGCTCGACAAGGCGCTGGTCCTGCTCTACCTCGACGGCAACGACCACGGCTCGATCGCCGAGGTGCTGGGCATCTCGACGTCGAACGTCGGCACCAAGCTGGGCCGCATCAAGCAGCGGCTGCGCGCCGCGCTCGCGGCCGCGGCGCACCCTCCGGAGGAGTCCCATGGAGCTCGATGACCTGAAGCAGGCGTGGGCGGCGCACGGCGCGCTGCTGGAGCGGAACCTCGCGATCAACGAGCACCTGCTGCGCACCAGCGTGCGGCGCCGGGTCCGGGGCGCGCTCGCGCCGTACCGGGGCTGGCGCGCGCTGGAGGTCGCGCTCGGGGTGATCGGGCTGGGGCTGGTGACGCGGGTGCTGGCCGCGCACCCGACCGAGGCGCGCTACCTGGTCGTCGCCGGCGCCCTGGCGGCGTTCGTCGCCGGCACCACCGCGCTGAGCGTCGCCGTGCTGGTCGCCAGCGGCCGGCTCGAGCTCGACGGGCCGGTCGCCCGGAGCCAGGGCGCGCTCGCGCGGGTGCGCCGGCTCGAGTACCGGGCGACGCGGTGGGCCGTGCTGGGCGGCGTCGTCATGTGGCTGCCGGCGGCGCTGGTGCTGTTCGAGGCGGTGACCGGCGTCGCGGCGCTGGGCCGGGTCGACCTGGCCTGGCTGGTCGCCAACCTGGCCTTCGGCGTCGTCGTCCTGGTCGCCGGCACCGCGCTGTCGCGGCGCTACGTCGAGCACCCCACGGCCGGGCCGCGGGCACGCCGCTTCCTCGACGCGGTGTCGGGGCGCGCGCTGCGGCGCGCCGCCGACCAGCTCGCCGAGCTGGCGCGGTTCGAGCGCGACGACGCCTGAGCGGGGCCCACGTCCGCCGCGCCGGTCAGTCGCAGCCGATCGGCGCCGGCACCTGGCCACAGCGCGACATCACCTCGGGGTCGACGGTGGTGTGGGCCGCGATCGTGGGCGGGGTCAGGAACGGCGGGTGCGCGAAGTCGAACATCTCCATCGGCGGCAGCGCGTTGGCGTCGCGGCCGGTCATCGCCGGCAGGCCGAACCGGGCCTCGATGAAGCGCACCACCGAGGTGTGGTCGTAGACCGCGTGGGACACGAAGTGGGCCCGCGCGTACGGCGACACCACGATGAACGGGGTGCGGAAGCCGGTGACGTCGAAGCCGCCGTCGAGGGGATTGTCGTCGCCGTCGTGGGCGGCGAGGTCGTCGGGCGGGCACGCCGCCACCGGCGGCACGTGGTCGGCCATGCCGCCGTTCTCGTCGTAGTTGATGAAGACCGCGGTGTGGGCCCACGCCGGCGACGCGAACAGGGCACGGATGATCTCCTCGACCATGGCGCCGCCGATGCCGGGCAGCGCCGACGGGCCCTCGTCGCTGCTCTGGCCGTCGAGCTCGTCACCCATGACGTAGGCGACGTCGGGCAGCGTGTCGTTGGCGATGTCGGTCAGGAGATCGCACTTGACGTCGCCGTAGTGGGTCAGCTCGGCGTCGAGGCCGAACGGGACCAGGAAGTACTGCTGGTGCGGACCGTCGGTGTAGTCCTTCCAGGTCCGGCCGGCCTGGTCGAGCAGCCCGAACAGCGTCGCGACCGGGTGATCGGGATCGGGATCGACGAAGAACGAGTTGTCGCCGATGCCGAACGAGGTCGCCGCCATCAGGTACATCCGGTTGGGCCACGTCGAGGTCAAGACCGACGCGAAGTAGCGATCGCCGATCGCGAAGGTGTCGGCGAGCGCGTAGTAGAACGGGATGATCGCGTCGTCCACGTAGGACATCGAGCGCGCGCCGCCCGGGTTGTTGTTGATCACGAAGCCGTCGTTCTGGCCGCCGTCGTAGTCCTCGTGCATGTCGTCCCAGCCGTGGTTGACGCCGAAGCAGAACTGGGTGTCGGGGTGCGGCGCGACCGTGCCGCCGGCGCCGTCGGGGACGGTCCAGTCGGGGGGCGGGACGTCGACCTCGCCGTCCTGGTAGTAGCCCTGCGCCACCAGGCGGCCGAGGTAGCTGTCGAAGGAGCGGTTCTCCTGGGTGATCACGATGACG
The DNA here is from genome assembly GCA_020633495.1 of Kofleriaceae bacterium. GTDB lineage: Bacteria > Myxococcota_A > Polyangia > Haliangiales > Haliangiaceae > WYBA01. The sequence continues at coordinate 13,324 of JACKDR010000013.1, forward strand.
TGATCGATCGGGATGTCGGCGCCGACCGGCAGCTCGACGCCGAGGGTCTCGGCGGCCCAGGCGCCGGCGCCGAAGCCGCACGCCTGGCGCTGCGGCGCCAGCTCGGCCTCGGGCTGGGTGCGGTCGATCGGCGGCGGCCCCAGGGCGTCGACGCCGGCGTCGGGCGCGACGGCGGCGCCGTCGTCGCCGGAGCAGGCCACCGTGGACGAACCCGAGAGGACGGTGAGGAACGCGAGGAGCGCGGCGCGGCACGACATGGCCGGATGCTACCCAACCCGCGGCCGGCCGGGGCCGACGACGACGCGGCGCGACGACGCGGCCCGCGCCCGAAGCGTCACCCGCACGACGAGGTCACCGCGACGTCACCGGGGCGCCACCGCGCGCGGCGGCGCGCCCGTCCCGGGCGCCGCGGGCCGCCTGCTATGGTGTCGACGCCCATGATGGACGTCCACGCCTCGCCCGCTCGCCCCGCCTCGGCCCGCGCCGGCCGCCTCGCCGCGCTGATCGCGCTGGCCACCCTCGCCGCGTGCGGCCGCGCCGCCGCGCCGGCGCCGACCGCGGCCGCGCCGCTGTCCAACCAGGCGGTCGCGGCGGCGCCCACGACCACCGGCGGCGACGGCCAGTACGCCGGCAACCCCGACGCCAGCGTCCGCCTGACCTACTGGTTCGACTACGAGTGCCCGTTCTGCGTCCAGGCCGGGCCGGTGCTGGATCAGGTCGAGGCGCGCTACGGCGATCGCATCGTCGTCTACTACCGGAACTTCCCCTTGTCACAGCACCACGGCGCCCGCCCCGCCGCGATCGCCGCCGAGGCGGCGCGCCGCCAGGGCCGCTACCTCGAGATGTACCGGCTGCTGATCGCGATCTCGCCGCGCTTCGAGCCGGCCGACCTGCGCGACGCCGCCGCCCAGCTCGGCCTCGATCTCGACCGCTTCGACGCCGACGTCGCCGACCCCGCCGCCGGCGCCGCGATCGACGCCGAGTACGCGGCCGGCGAGCGCGCCGGTCTGGTCGGCGTCCCGACGCTGCAGATCGACGGCGTCGACTACACCGGCGACTTCGACGTCGACGCGATCTCGCGCGAGCTCGACGCCCGCCTCGGGCGCTGAGCCGGCGACGCGCGCGCCGCCGGGCCGCGCGTCGACACCTGCGACACCTGCGACACCTGCGACACCTCGCTGCGGCGCGGGCCCGGGTCGCATGGCCGGGCGGTCAACGCCGAGATCTGCCACACGACGACCGTGCCGAACTGGCGCAGCTCGCCTGCGCCTGGCACGAAATCCGCTACGCTGCGCCCCCGTGGCCCGCGATTCCGATCTGGCGAGCGAGACGACCGGTCCGACGCTGGCGCGACGGCTCCAGCGGCGCGCCGCCGCCGTCGTCGCGCCGGTGCTCGCGATCCTGCTGCCCGACCGCGTCCGCGCCGAGGTGACCGCGGGCCGCTACGCGTGGCCGCTGATGATCGTGGTGCTGTCCGCCGGCCTCGCCGCGCTCGCGATCGGCGCCCGGCTCGATCTCGGCCCCGAGGTCCGCGCCGAGAACGCCGCCGCCCGCCCGACCCCGGCGGCGACCACGGCGGGCGCGGATCCAGCGACCCCCGCGGTCAAGACCGACCGCGAGCTCGACGAGGAGACCGCGCAGCGCACCGCCGTGACCCGCGTGATGCTCGGCCTCGACGCCGGCCTCAAGACGCCGGCGCGGGTCCTGGTGCTGGCGCTGATGATCTTCCTGCTGGGCCGCTACGTCGGCGGCACGCCGACGATGCCGCGCGCGCTGACCGCGGCGGCGCTGGTCGCGCTGCCCGGCGCGGTGCGCGCCGGGGTGACCGCGGTGGCCGCGTGGCACCAGCCGTCGCTGCGCTCGGCCGACCTCGGCGGGCTGCTGTCGTCGGCGGCGCTGCCGGTCCCGCCCGGCCACCCGGTGCTGGCGCGCCTGCTCGGCGGCGTCGACGTCTTCACCTGCTGGGCGATCGTGATCTTCGCCGTCGCGCTCGCCGCCGCCGCCGACCTCAAGCGAACCAAGGCCGTCGTCACCAGCGCGGTCGCGGTCGTGCTGTACCTGCTGGTGACCGGGTTGATCATGGGCGGCGGTGGGCCGCCCCCAGGAGCTGGGAGCTGATGACGATCGCGCGCTGGATCTTCGCCGTCCTCGCGGTGGGGCTGGTGGCCATGGTGGCCATGAGCAGCCTCCAGCCGCGTCCTCGACCGCCGACCCAGGTGCAGACCGCGGTCGCGACCCGCATGTCGATCACCCGCTCGGTCAGCGGCGCCGGCAAGATCGAGCCGGTCCACAAGGTCAACGTGTCGTCGAACATCACCGGCACGCTGCTCAGCCTCGAGGTCGCGGTCGGCTCCAAGGTCACCAAGGGCGAGCCGCTCGGCCAGATCGACACCTCGCTGTACAAGTCGCAGGTCGAGCAGCAGGAGGCCGCGCTGCGCGCCACCGAGGCCGACGTCAAGCGCGCCCGCGCCAACCTCGACTACCTGACCCGCGAGGCCAAGCGCCTGCAGCAGATGCTCGCCGACGGCGTCGCCAGCGAGGCCGACGTCACCGGCGCGGTGTCGAGCCGCGACCTCGCCGCCGCCGAGCTGGCGGCGACCCAGAGCCGCGCCGCGATGAGCCGCGCCGCGCTCGCCGAGGCCAGGAGCTCGCTGGGCTGGGCGACCCTCAAGGCGCCGATCGACGGCACCGTCCTGGCCGTCAACCACCGGGTCGGCGAGCGCGTCCGCGGCAGCGACTTCGCCGAGGACGTCATCCTGGTGCTCGGCTCGCTGTCGGAGGTCGACGTCCGCTTCGAGGTCGGCGAGTACGACGTCGTCTACATCAAGCCGGGCCAGACCGCGGTCGTCGAGATCGACGCCTTCGGCGCCAAGACCTACCCCGGCATCGTCATCGACAGCGGCCGCGACGCGATCGTCAAGAACGAGGGCACCGAGAACGAGGTCACGACCTTCCCGGTGTGGGTGTCGCTGGCCGATCCGCCGCCCCGGACGCTGTCGGGCATGAGCGCGCAGGTCACGATCGCCACCGAGACCCACGACGGCGTCGTCGCGGTGCCGATCCAGGCGGTGACGGTGCGGCCCGCCGAGGACGGCCCCGCCGACGCCGCCGGCGTCGCCAGCCACCGCCGCAAGCTCGACAAGGTCGTCTTCGTGGTCGCCGACGGCGCCGTCCACAAGCGGATCGTCGAGGTCGGGCTGTCGTCGGAGACCCACGTCGAGATCCTGGCCGGCCTCGACGAGGGCGAGACCGTCGTCGAGGGCCCGTACCGGACCCTGGCCCGCGACCTCACCGACGGCCAGCCGGTCGCCGCCGCGCCCGCCGATCACTGACGCCCGGCCGATGCCCCGGACCGACGAGCCCCCGATGCCCGACGCGCCCCACCTGCTCGAGCTCAGCGACGTGTCCCGCCGCTACCAGATGGGTAGCGAGGTCATCCACGCCCTGCGCGACGTCAGCTTCGTGATCGAGCGCGGCGAGTACGTCGGCATCGTCGGCTCGTCGGGCTCGGGCAAGAGCACGCTGCTCAACATCCTGGGCCTGCTCGACACCCCGAGCGCCGGCACCTACCGGCTGCGCGGCAAGGACGTCCGCGGCCTGGGCGACGACGCCCTGTCGGACCTGCGCAACCGCGAGATCGGCTTCGTCTTCCAGACCTTCCAGCTGCTGGCGCGGACCAGCGCGGTCGAGAACGTCGAGCTGCCCCTGGTCTACCGCGGCGTCGGCGGCCGGGCCCGGCGCGAGCGCGCCCGCGAGGCCCTGGCCCGGGTCGGGCTCACCGACCGCATGCGCCACCGCCCCAACGAGCTGTCGGGCGGCCAGCGCCAGCGCGTCGCGATCGCCCGCGCCCTGGTCACCGAGCCGTCGATCCTGCTCGCCGACGAGCCCACCGGCAACCTCGACTCGGCCACCGGGCGCGAGATCCTCGAGCTGTTCGCCGAGCTGCACGACGGCGGCAACACGCTGATCCTGGTCACCCACGAGGTCGCGATCGCGGCGCAGTGCCCGCGCGCGATCCGCATGTCCGACGGCCGCGTCGTCGACGACGGCCCCGGCCCGCGGGTCGCCGCCGAGTCGACGCTGACCCTGGCGGCGCCGCCGTGATCGGCGCGGCGATCGCGCGGGTCCGCCGCGTCGTCGTCGAGACGTGGGCCGGGCTGTCGACCGCGGTGCGCGGCATCGCGGCCAACCGGATGCGGGCGCTGCTCAGCACCGTCGGCATCGCGATCGGCGTCGCGACGCTGATGACGATCTACGCGCTGGTCACCGGGCTGACCAGCTCGTTCACCAACCAGATCGCCGCGCTCGGCTCCGACACGATGTACGTCACCAGCCGGCCGTGGGTGATCCGCGGCGACTGGTGGGAGTACCGCAACCGGCCGCCGATCAGCCACGACGACGTCGAGGCCCTGCGCCAGGGCGCGCCGCTGTTGACCGCGGTCGCGCCGGTGGCGTCAGCCGCCGCCGAGGTGACCTACCGCAACACCCGGCTCGGCGCGGTCCGGGTCCAGGGCACGACCAGCGACTACATCGACACCTCGACGATCAAGCTCGCGACCGGGCGCTTCCTCAGCGCGGTCGAGAGCGTGTCGGCGCCCCATGTGGTCGTGATCGGCTCGTCGGTGGCCGAGCGCCTGTTCCCGCGCGAGCCGGCGCTGGGCGCGCGCATCGCGCTGGGGCCGCAGCAGTTCACGGTGATCGGCGTGCTCAAGCCGCAGGGCAAGGCGTTCGGCCAGTCGCTCGACAACCTCGCGATCATCCCGATCCAGACTTTCGGCCGCATCTACGGGGCGCGCCGCGACATGGCGATCGCCGCCGCCGCCGCGCCCGATCACCTCTACGAGGCCGAGGACCAGATCGTCGAGGTGCTGCGGCGCGCCCGCGGGCTGGGCCCCGAGACCAAGGACACGTTCTCGATCAACCGGCAGTCCGAGCTGGTGAAGATCTTCAACCAGGAGACCGCGGCGCTGTTCGGGGTCGCGATCGCGATCGGGCTGATCACGCTGCTGGTCGGCGGCATCGGCGTCATGAACATCATGCTGGTGACGGTGACCGAGCGGACCCGCGAGATCGGGGTCCGCCGGGCCCTGGGCGCGCGGCGCCGCACGATCCTGATGCAGTTCCTCGCCGAGTCGGCGCTGGTCACGATGGTCGGCGGCGGCCTGGGCACCGGCCTCGGCGTCGTCGCGTCGGCGGTGATCGACCGGATCTCGCCGGTCGGCGCCGAGCTGGCGCCGTCCGCGATGGTCGGCGCGGTCGTGTTCTCCGGCGTCGTCGGGCTGCTGTTCGGCACCTGGCCGGCGATGCGCGCCGCCAACCTCGACCCCATCGAGTCGCTGAGGTTCGAGTGATCGCGGCGTTCACCGACACCCTGCTGGCCGCGCTGCGGACGCTGCGCGCCAACAAGCTGCGCTCGACGCTGACCCTGCTCGGCATCGTCATCGGCGTCGTCGCGGTGGTCGCGATGGCCGCGACGATCGAGGGTCTGCGCCGCAAGATCTCGAGCGACCTGGCGCAGCTCGGCTCCGGCGTGTTCCAGGTCCAGAAGCAGCCGGCGGGCGGCTTCGGCGGCGGCGACCGCGCCAAGTACGAGAAGCGCAAGGACTTCACGCTGCGCGACGTCGAGCTGCTGCAGACCCGGTGCGGCAGCTGCCTGCAGGTCGGCGGCGAGACCTGGGACGTCGAGCGCGACGTCGTCGCCAACGGCCACGCGATCCAGACGATGGTCATGACCGTCGGCGCCACCGCCGCGTTCTTCGACAACAACGGCTACGCGCTGGCCGCGGGCCGGTTCTTCACCGAGGGCGAGGCGCTCGGCGGCGTCAACGTCGTCGTCCTCGGCGCCGACGTCGCCGACCTGCTGTTCCCCGGCGAGTCGGCGATCGGCGGCACGGTCCGGGTCCACGGCCACCGCTTCCGGGTCATCGCGACGATGGCCCGGCGCGGCGAGCAGCTCGGCGGGTCGCTCGACAACCTCGTCGTCATGCCGATCACCGCGTTCATGCCGATCTACGGGACCCGGCGCTCGCTCAACATCACGATCCAGGCCCGCGACCCCGACCGGATCGGCCGCACCCAGGACGAGGTGGTCGCGCTGCTGCGCCGGGCCCGAGGCGTCCCGCCCGAGGCCGACAACGACTTCGAGATGTTCTCGAACGCGTCGATGCAGGAGACCTTCGAGAACATCACCGGCATCATCGCCGCGGCCTCGATCGGCATCTGTGCGATCGCGCTGTTGATCGGCGGCATCGGCGTCATGAACATCATGCTGGTGTCGGTGACCGAGCGGACCAGCGAGATCGGCGTCCGCCGCGCGCTCGGCGCCCGCCGCCGCCGCATCCTCGCCCAGTTCGTCGTCGAGGCGGTCATGCTGACCAGCATCGGCGGCCTGCTCGGCGTCGTGCTCGGCGCCAGCCTCGCCCAGCTGATCCACGTCCTGGTCGAGATCCCGACCTACGTGCCGGCGTGGGCGGTCGTGCTGTCGATGGCGTCGGCGGGCGGCGTCGGGCTGATCTTCGGCATCTACCCGGCGTACCGCGCGTCCCGCCTCGACCCGGTCGAGGCCATGCGCCGCGAGTAGCCGCTCAGGCGGGCGCGGGCGCGGGCGCGGCCGCCGCCGGCAGCCGCATCCGGGTCCGCGCGACGCCGTCGTCGCCGACCTCGACCGTGACCGCGGCGTCGGGCGCGACCCGGCGCCAGAACGCCAGCGCCGCCGGGTTCTCGGGCCGCACGGTCCAGGTCCACGGTCCCGGCCGGGCGGCGAGCACGAGCGCGGCCGCCGACGCGCCGAGGCCGCGGCGCCGCGCGCCGGCGATCACGAAGAACTCCTCGACGTGCCAGGCGCCGGCGGCGTCGCGGGCGATCAGCGCGAAGCCGACCGGCCGCGCGTCGGCGACGAACAGGTAGGCGGCGTGGTCGTCGCCGCCGAACGCCGCCAGGCCCGGGTAGGGATAGCGCGCGTCGCCGTCGATCGGCGTCGCCACCAGCGCGCTCCACTCGTGGAGGTAGAGCTGGAGCAGGCGCTCGAGGCGAGGGTCGTCGGGGCCGACCGGGTGCAGCGCGACGGTCACGCCGCCAGGCTGCCACGGCCGCGGCCCGGCCGTCGACCGTGCGCGACCCGCCTGCACGGCACGAGCCCGCTCAGGCGTCGTCGCCGTCGGCCCCGGCGGGCGGCGACGGCGCGGCGGCGTCGCGGCGCCCGGTCAGGCGGCGCAGCCGCGACCAGATCGCCTTGAAGAAGCCGGCGATCGCGAGGCCGATCGCGAGCAGGATCTTCTTGGCGGCGATCAGGATCGCGACGAAGCCCTTGGTGCCGACCGCCTTGGCGGTGACGACGCCGCCGGCGACCACCGCGGCGACGCCGTAGCCGGAGCTCCGGTCCGAGCCGGGGACGTAGTCGGTGTAGCGGTTGCCGTCGGTGAAGTCGGAGAACGCCAGCATCTGCGCCATCGCGGGGCGGACGTCGGCGAGCTGCGCGGTGGTCGCGACCGCGTTGAGCTCGAGGACGCCCTCGCGACCGAGCACGCGGACCGCGTAGTTCAGCGTGGTCGCGTCGTTGCCCTCGAACTGGATCTCCTTGGCCCAGTACAGCTTGCGGGTGGCGCGATCGTAGTGCGGCGGCTCGGCCCAGCCGAGCAGCTCGCCGGTGGCGATGCCGAGCCGGGCGCGCTCCTCGTTGTCGGCGGCGGCGTCGCGCTTCATCTGGACCAGCAGGGCGTCGTAGTCGATCGACGCGGCGTCGGAGTCGTCGACGTGGCCGTCGTCGAGGTAGCCAAGGACGACCGCCCAGCCGCCGTCGTCGACCAGGCTGGCCCCGGCCGGGACCAGCATGCCCTCGGTGGTGTCGTCGGGCGGGTTGCCCCACGACTGCAGGACGCGATCGGTGTCGGCGGGGTCGAGGTAGCGGTAGCCGTCGGGCAGCGCCAGCTCGGCCTTGCCGCAGGGCAGCCGGATCGTGCCGGTCTGGTAGTGCAGCGACGCGTCGAGCTCGCGCGCCTCGGCGTCGAGCGCGGCGGCGAGCTCCTCGTCGGTCATCTCGGCGGCGTCGGCGTCGGCCGCCGCGTCGTCGATGTCGGCCGCGGCCGCGGCCGGCTCGGCCGGAGCCTCGGCCGCGGCGGCCGCCGCGGGCGGCGTCGACGACGGACGCGCGACCGCGGTCGCCGACCACAGCAGGAGCACGGACAGCACCACACTCGAACGAATCACACGCATCACGACTCGACTCCTTACCGGAGCCAGCCGCGCCGGCGCAACAAGGATCGAAGCCGGCGCCCCGGGCGCGGCACCGCGGCGCCGGCCTTGCCGTTCCTTGCCACGCCACGGCGCGCGCGCTCACCCATCACGGGTGTGGCGGCTGTGGTGCCGCCGGCCGACGACCCCGTCGAAGCGGGCGCGCAGCTCGGCGACGCGCCACCGACGCGATCGCGTACCCGCCGGTGCAGGCCGAGGCGCTGCGGCGGCGGGGCACGCTCGAGCAGAAGGACGGCACCTCGGCGGCCGCCGAGGCCATGCTGCACCGCGCCCTCACCGCCGCCGCCGCCGCGGCCCGCGCCCCCGCGGTCGTCGCTTCTGCTTGTCCTGGCCGACCGCGGCGGCTACGGTCGATCGCATGGACCTCTACGATCTCGCCGTGAACGGTCCGGCCCGCGCGGCCGGCAACGTGCTGGAGACCGGCGAGCAGGTCGCGGGCGTGGCGTCACGGGCGGGCGACCGGGTCCTGTCGCAGATGGATCCGACCGGCATGAGCGCGCTCGGCAACGCCGGCGTCGGCCTCTACCACGCCGGCGCCGAGGCCGTCGACTCGGCGGCGTCGACGCTCGCCGGCGCCGGCCGCGTCGCGTCGCAGGCCGGCCACCGCGTGATGTCGCAGATGGATCCGACCGGCATGCGCCCGGTCGTCGACGCCGCCGCCCGCACCCAGGAGGCCGCGTCCGATCTCTGGAGCTGGATCGCCGACTAAGCGGTCGCGAAGCGACCTCGTTGCGCGCGGCGCCGACGCCACGGTCGACCGAGGAGCCGGCGGGCCACGGCCCGGCTACGGCCGCACGCGCACGGTGGCGCGCGCGAGCTCGTGATCGAGGTGCATCAGCGTCACGACGTGGCTGCCGGGCGCGTCGACGAACGCGACGCCGCGGCGCGACGCCGTGATCGAGGCGCCGGGCGCGACCGCCCGCTCGCTCGAGGCGTAGCCGCCGTTGCCGAACGCCATGTCGAGCGCCATCGACTCGACGCCGTCGACCTGCCAGGCCAGCGCGTAGGCGTGGGCGTCGAGCGGCGCGGCGCCCTGGTTGGTGACGTGGTAGCGCACCGTGACCCGGTCGAGGTCGGCCAGCGACACCGTGGCGGGCTCGATCTCGAGCTTCCAGCCGGCGCGGGCGTCGGGCTCGTACTCGAACGACAGCTCGTCGCACTGCCGGGTCAGCTCGTCGAGCAGCGCCAGGTCGGCGTCGACCAGGGTCACCCCGCACGCGACCAGGTGCTCGCCGGCGCCGGGGATGGCGTACTCGTGGTGGCTGCTGCGCGCGGTGTGGCTGGTGGTGACCGGGGCGCGCCCCGCGACCAGCCAGACCTCGAACAGGCTGCCCGCCGGGCTGGTCAGCCGCTCGTGGTCGTCGGTGGTGTCCTCGGCCCAGCCGCCGGGCGGCCGCAGCGACACGGCGACGGTGACCTGATCGTCGCCGAGGGTGTACAGGTTGGGGCCGCGCCAGGTCACGGGCGCGGGCGCGGGCGCGGCGTCGGCGACCGGCGCGGGTGTGGGCGCCGCGGCCCCGACCCGGGCGTCGGCCGGGCCGCGATCGCCAGCGCCGGTCGAGGGGTGGCCGCACGCGGCCAGCGCGAGCGCCAGGGCCGAGAGCAGGTGGAGCGGGTGGGACACGGAGGGCACGGTCTCCATGACATACCAGGCGCCGTAACCCGCGGGGGGCCCGCGCGCTCCAAGCCACGTGATGTCGCCCCGGATCTGGCTCCCGCTCGCGGCGCTGGCGCTGACGCTGCTCGGCGCGGTCGCGCCCGGTGCCGCGCAGGGCACCGGCCGGGGCCGGATCGGCGGCGTCGTCACCGACGCGGCCACCGGCGCGCCGGTGCCGGGGGCCGCGGTCTCGGTCGGGCAGCTCGAGACCACCACCGACGACGCCGGGCGCTTCGAGCTGACCGGCACCGACCGCGGGCCGGTCGAGCTGATCGTCATCGCCGACGGTTTCGAGGTCGGCCTGGTGCCGGTGACCGTCGGCCGCCGCGGCGCGACCGCGAACGTGACCCTCACGCCCGCGGCCGGCGCCGAGATCATCGAGGTCGAGGGCCGCGCCCCGGTCGAGCCCGAGCCCTACACCTACGCGATCACCGGCGACGAGGTGCGGACGCTGCCCGGCAGCGGCAACGACGCGCTCAAGGCGCTGCAGTCGCTGCCCGGGGTCGCCCGCGTGCCGTTCGGCCTCGGCGGCCTGGTCCTGCGCGGCGCCAGCCCGCGCGACTCCTCCGTCTACCTCGACGGCATCGAGGTGCCGATCCTCTACCACTTCGGCGGCCTGGCGTCGTTCTACCCGTCGACGCTGCTCGACGACATCGACCTGCAGTCGGGGTCGTTCGGCGCCCGCTGGGGCCGCACCCAGGGCGGCGTCGTCGTGCTGACGTCGCGCCCTGGCCGCGCCGACCGCTGGCGCGTCGGCAGCGAGGTGTCGTTGATCGACGCCTCGCTGCGCGCCGAGGGGCCGGCGCCAGGCCACGGCGCCTGGACCCTGGGCCTGCGTCGGTCGTACGTCGACGCCATCCTCGCCGCGGCGCTGCCGTCGGGCGACGGCGCCCTCACGCTGGCGCCGCGCTACTGGGACGGCCAGCTCCGCTACGACCGGGGCACGGCCGCGACCGGGCAGCTCAGCGCCATGCTGTTCTTCTCCGACGACCTGCTGCGCTTCGCCAGCGCCGACGTCGCCCCCGCCGACGCGATGGCGGACGACGCCGGGCTGCGCTACGTGTCGCGGTTCGCGCGCGCGGCGGTGCGCTACCAGCGGCAGCTCGCCGCGACCGATCTGTCGGTGCAGCCGTGGGTCGGGCTCGGCGAGGTCGCGGTCACGCTCGACGGAGAGGGCACCGCCCGTCGCTACCTGCCGATGGGCGTGCGCGCCGACGTCACCCGCCACGTCGGGCGTCACGAGATCGCGGCCGGGGTCGACGTCCAGGGCGGCCGCGCCGCGTTCAGCGCCCGCGGCCAGCCCGCGCCCGGGCCCGGCGTCGCGATGGACGAGCCGATGGAGGTCGCGCGCGCGACGACCCGGTGGGACGCCGACGTCGGCGCTTGGACCGAGGGCCAGCTCCGCGTCGGGCCCGCGGTGATCGCGCCCGGGCTCCGCCTCGATCGCTACGGCCTGTCCGACGAGTGGGTGCTCGATCCCCGCCTCGCCTACGCCCAGGAGCTGACCGCGGCGGCGACGCTGCGCGCCGCGATCGGGCGCTACCACCAGCCGCCGCTGTTCACCGACGTCGACCCGGTCTACGGCAACCCTCGGCTGACCAGCTCGGCGGCGACCCAGACGTCGCTGGGCGTCGAGGTCCGCCTGCCGGCGGACGCCACCGTCGCCGTCACCGGCTTCGCGTCGAGCAGCGACCACCTGCCGGTCGACGTCGTCACCGGCGCGACCCCGGCGGCGGCCGGCGGCACCTCGGACTCCGGCGGCGTCGGCTCGATCACCGGCGAGCTCACCGACGACCAGTTCGGGGCGTACGAGTACCGCGAGAGCGTGGGCCGGGGGCGCAGCCACGGCGTCGAGGTCCTGGTCAAGCGCACCGGCCCGCGCTGGGTCGGCTGGCTGTCGTACACGTGGTCGCGCAGCGAGCGCACCGGCGATCCGCGCCAGGACCTCGGCTGGCGCCCCTACGTCCTCGACCAGCCCCACGTGCTGACCGCGCTCGGCACCACGACGCTGGGCCGCTGGCAGCTCGGCGCCCGCCTCCGGTTCGCGTCCGGCAACCCGTACACGCCCGTCGGCGGCACCTACTACGACAGCGACGCGCAGCGCTACCAGGCCGTCGACGGCGCGATCCTGTCGTCGCGACTGCCGGCGTTCGTCCAGCTCGATCTGCGCGTCGACCGCGGCTGGCAGCGGCCGTGGGGCACGCTGAAGCTGTTCCTCGACGTCCAGAACGTCACCAACCGGGTCAACCCGGAGGGCGTCAGCTACAACTTCGACTACACCGAGCGCCGGTACACCCGGGGCCTGCCGGTGTTCCCGTCGCTCGGCGTGGAGTACACGCCGTGACCGGCCGGGGCGCGGCGCTGGCCGCGGCGCTGGCCGCGACGCTGGTCGCGGCGGGCTGCGCCGACGACGGCCCGGTGCCGTCGTCGCGGATCGCCGGGCCGCGGCTCCTGGCGATCGCCGCCGATCCGCCGGTGCTCGGCCCGGGTGGCGCGACGTCGCTGCGCGCCCTCGTGGTCGACGGCGACGGCGACGAGGTCGCCGCGGCGGTGGCGCGGCTGACGCTGCGCGCGTGCTCGCCGTGGCGCCCGATCCAGGATCCCGACCGCGACTGCGGCCCCGACGCCAGCCTGCCGCTGGCGCTCGACGGCGAGGTCGCGAGGCTCGACGCCGACGCGGTGCTGGCCCGGTTCCCGCCGCCGCCCGACCTCGACGGCGGCGGGCCGATCGGCGGCGGCGGCGACGGCGGCGACGCCCCGCCGTGCCCGGCGGCCTACCCGCACGTCGAGCTGGCGGTCGTCGCCGACGCCACGGTCCCCGGCGACGACGGCGTCACGGTGCGGCTGACCGCGATCAAGCGCCTGCGGCTGACCTGGGTCGACGACGTCGTGCGCACCGTGCCCCGGATCAGCGCGCTGCTGATCGACGACGTCCCGGTGGCGCCGGGGACCTCGCCCGTGGCGGTCGACGCCGGCGACGAGGTCGTCGTGGCGGTCCGGCCCGCGCCCGACGCCCTCGATCGCACGTGCGACGGCGCGCAGCCGCCGGCGCGGGTGCTCGAGCCCGTGCGGATCCACCTGTACGCCACCGCCGGCGACCTCGGCGCGGCCAGCGTCGATGCCCGCCACGACGCCGCCGACGTCGAGCAGCTGGACACCACGACCTACGTCGCGCCGATGGCCGGCGCCGCCGTGCTGTGGGCCGTCGCGGTGGACGACGACGGCGGCATCGGCTGGGCGCGCTTCGACGTCGCGGTGAGGTGAGGAACCGCGGCGCGACCGCGGCACGCGGCCCGTGGTGTGGTACATGGACGCCATGAACACCCCGTTCGGCAACCGCGGTCCCAAGCCGATGCCCGGCTTCGTCCGGACCGCCCTCGCCAAGCACAAGCTGATCGGGGCGTTCCGCGCGCGACCCGAGTACCAGCGCGACGGCTACATGACGTGGCTCGACGGCGCCAGGCTGCCGGCGCAGCGCCTGCAGCGCCTGGCCCAGTTCCTCGACGAGATCGGCAAGGGCGACGTCTACATGGGCGAGCCCTGGACGCCGCCGCCGCCGGTCACCAAGTAGGTGGCGGACGCCGCCGACGACGGCGCGCCCGGCTTCGCGTCCCTGGCGCTGCCGCCGGGCTGGGTCGAGAACCTGACCCAGCTCGGCTACCACACGATGACGCCGATCCAGGCGCGCGCGCTGCCGCCGATGCTGGCGGGGCGCGACGTCCTGGGCCACGCCGGCACCGGCACCGGCAAGACCGCGGCCTTCGGGCTGGCGCTGCTGGCCCGGATCACGCCCAACCGGCGCCGCCCCGGCGCGCTGGTGCTGTGCCCGACCCGCGAGCTGGCCACCCAGGTCGCCGACGAGCTGCGCCGCCTGGCCCGGCCGCTGCCCAACACCAAGATCGTGACGCTGATCGGCGGCACCTCGATCGGGCGTGACGTCGGCACGCTCGGCCACGGCGCCGACGTCGTCGTCGGCACGCCGGGGCGCGTCCACGATCACCTGGCGCGCGGCCGGCTCGACCTCGACGAGGTCCGCACGCTGGTCCTCGACGAGGCCGACCGCATGCTCGAGCTCGGCTTCGTCGACGCGGTCACGACGATCGCCCGCGCGGTCCCGCCCGACCGCCAGACCCTGCTGTTCTCGGCGACCTTCGCCGACGACGTCCGCGCCCTGGCGACCTCGCTGCAGCGCGACCCGGTCGACGTCGAGGTCGCGGCCGCGGCCGACGCCGTCGCGGTCACCGAGGTCGTCTACGCGCTCGACGGCGCCGACCGGGTCGCCGCGCTGGTCCGGATCCTGGGCCACCACGCGCCGGCGTCGGCGGTGGTGTTCTGCAACCAGCGCGAGCGCTGCGACGAGGTCGCCACCGCGCTGCGCGACGCAGGCCACGCGGTCGCGGCGATGCACGGCGGCCTCGACCAGGCCGATCGCGAGACCCTGCTGCTGCTGTTCGGCAACGGCAGCCTGCGCGTGCTGGTCGCCACCGACGTCGCGGCGCGCGGCCTCGACATCGCCGACCTCGCGGCGGTGGTCAACTTCGAGCTGCCCCGCGACCCCGCGGTCTACGTCCACCGCATCGGCCGCACCGCGCGCGCCGGCCGGCGCGGCCTCGCGATCAGCCTGGTCGGCCGCGGCGACCGCCGCCTCCTCGACGCGCTCGATCGCGACCTCGCCGCCGTCGACGTCGCGACCGTGCCGGCGCCGGCCGCGCCGCCGCCGCCGCCCGACGTCGTGACGATCGCGATCGAGGGCGGTCGGCGCGAGCGGCTCCGCCCCGGCGACGTCGTGGGCGCGCTGACCACCGAGGTCGGCCTCGCCGGCGCCGACATCGGCGCGATCAAGGTCACCGATCGCGTCACCTACGTCGCGCTGACCCCGGCGGCGGCGCCGCGCGCGCTCGCCGGCCTGGCGCGCGGCATGATCAAGAAGCGGCGTTACCGGGCCCACCGCGTCGTCGCCCCGGCGCCGCGCCGATGACGCCCGCGACCGGACGGGCGCGGCCGGCGCGGCGTACACTGCCGCGATGACCCGGCTCGACGACGTCCTCGACGACCTCGCCCACGCGGCGCAGGGCAAGCGGCGGCTGCCGGTGCTGCAGCCCGACGACGTCGTCGCGGTCTACGCGCTGTTCCACGGCCAGGTCGATCGCGGCACCGCGCGCCGCGCCGCGCTGGTGACCGAGGGCGGCCACGTCGTCGCCTGCCAGCCCGGCTGCGACGCCTGCTGCCACAACACGCCCGCGATCCACGCCGGCGAGGCCGTGACGATCGCGCGCTGGCTCGAGCAGCCGGCGCAGGCCGCGGCGCGCGACGCCTTCCTCACCCGCTACCCGGCCTGGCGCGCGGCCCTCGGCGACCTCGTCGATCGCTGGGCCCACGCCGCCGGCACCGGCGACGTCGCGACCGAGGTCGAGCTCGCCGCCGCGGCGTGGCACCGCACCGTGCCGTGCGCGTTCCTCGACGGCGGCCGGTGCTCGATCTACCCGGTGCGACCGGTGGTGTGCCGCGACCACCACGCGCTGGGCACCGCGGCGGCGTGCCAGCCCGGGGCGCAGGAAGACCTACAGCGGGCGCGCTTTCCTCCGCTGGTCGACTACCTCGACCACATCCGCCCCATCGTCCTGGCCATGCACGACGCGCTGCAGCCGGACACGCCGGGCGCGCGGCCGCTGTGCGCCGCGGTCCACGACCAGCTCGCGCCCGACGACGCCTGAGGCCGCCGCCGCCGCGGTGACCGCGCGGGCGGGCCCGACCGCCGGGGCGGACAGATCGGGACAGATCGCGCGCCGCGAACTCGGATACGCTGGTGGCAGGGGTGGACGAGCTCGACGAAGCGACGCGGACGATGCCGCAGGGGGTGCCGCGGCCTGCGGCGCCATCACGATCGCCATCGCCATCGCCATCGCCGACGCCGGCGCCGCGGCCCGGCGGCTCGCGGCCGGGTGGCTCCCGGCCGGGCGCGCCGCGCCCCGGCACCCGCGACGCGACGCGCACCCTCGCCACGCCGACCCGGGTGATCCGGCCGCAGGTCGCGGCCGAGGACGCGCTGCGGCGCGACGAGATGGCCCGCATCGCCAACACGGCGCGCCTGATGGTCGGGCTCAGCGTCCTCGGCGTCGTGCTGATCCCGCTGATCCAGGTCGACCACGTCGCGCTCTCCGTCTTCATCGCGGTGCTGATCAGCAACGCGATCGCCTACGGGTCGCTGCTGTGGGTCTCGACCGACCCTGCGCGCTACTCGCACCTGCGGGTCGGCATCTGCGCGCAGCTGTCGTCGATCTCGGTCTGGGGCCTCGACTACGTCTTCGGGCCGTTCTCGGCGGCGCCGATGGCCACGGTGCTGCCGCTGTTCGCCTACGCGCTCGGCGCCAGCAAGCGGTGGTCGCTGGCGTCCTACCTCCACACCAGCGCCGCCCACCTGGTGGTCGGGCTCGCCCTCGGCAACGGCTGGATCGTCGACCGCGCCGTCGTCGCGAGCACGCCGATCTCGCCGGCCAACCAGCTGGTCGCCCACGGCTGCATCCAGACCGTCATGCTGTTCGCGTACCTGCTCGGGCGGTGGTCGCGGACCAAGACCGTCGCGGCGCTGACCGATCTCGAGCACGCGGTGCGCCAGGTCGCCGAGCGCGACGCCCTGCTCGCCGAGCTGCACCACCACCTCGACGTCGCCGCCGGCATCGGCGCCGCCGGCCGCTTCACCGATCACGTCATCGGGCCGTACCGGCTCGGCGAGCTGATCGGGCGCGGCGCGATGGGCGAGGTCTACGCCGCCCGCCACGTCGACACCGACGCGCCGGCGGCGGTCAAGATGATCGGCCGCGGCATGGTCGGCAGCCGCCACAAGATCTCGCGGTTCCTGCGCGAGCTCGAGATCGCGCGCAAGCTCGACGCGCCCAACGTCGTGCGCGTGCTCGACGTCGGCGAGCCCGACGCCGACCTGCCCTACCTCGCGATGGAGCACCTGCACGGCGACGACCTCGCCGAGCTGCTGCGGCAGCGCCGGTCGCTGCCGCCGGACGAGGTGGTCGCGATGATCCACCAGCTCGCCGCCGGCCTCGACGCCGCCCACGCCGCCGGCATCGTCCACCGCGATCTCAAGCCGTCCAACGTGTTCCGGCACGAGGGCCACACCTGGAAGATCCTCGACTTCGGCGTGTCCAAGCTCGCCGACAGCGACGACCTCACCCACAACGCGGTCATCGGCACGCCCGCGTACATGGCGCCCGAGCAGGCCCGCGGCGACGCCGCCGACGCCCGCGCCGACGTCTACGCGCTGGCCGCGATCGCGTACCGCGCCCTGACCGGCGCGCCGCTGTACGGCGCCGGCGAGCCGGCCGCGATCCTCTACCAGGTCGTCCACCGCATGCCGGCGCGGCCCGGCGCCCACGCGGCGCTGCCCGCCGACGTCGACGCCGTGCTCGCGATCGGCCTGGCCAAGGCGCCCGAGGCGCGCTTCGCCACCGCGAGCGAGCTGGCGACCGCGCTCGCCGCCGCGGTCCACGGCGCCATCCCGGCCGCGCTCCGCGAGCGGGCCCAGCGCCTGCTCGCGCACCAGCCGTGGAGCCCCGGCGCCCGGCCGCGGCCGCCGGCGCGCTGACGCCCGCGGGTCGCGCGATCGCGGCGCCGCTACTTCACCGGGAAGCCGCGCTTGGCCAGCAGCGCCTTGACGTCGGGATCGCGGCCGCGGAACTGGCGGTAGGCCTCGGCGCGATCGGTCGAGTTGCCGGGCGCCAGGATGATCTCCTTCAGCTTCGTGGCGGTCGCCGGATCGAAGTCGTCGCCGGCCTCGACGAAGGCCTCGCCGGTGTCGGCGGCCATGACGTCGGACCACAGGTAGCTGTAGTAGCCCGCCGAGTACTCGTCGCTGGCGAAGAGGTGGAGGAACTGGGGCAGCCGGTGGCGCATCGCGACCTCGCGGGGCGCGCCGATCTTGGCCAGCGTGTCGCGCTCGAAGGCGTCGGGGTCGATCTTGCCGTCGGGGATCGTGTGCAGCGCCATGTCGACGATCGCCGCCGACAGGTACTCGACGGTGGCGTAGCCCTCGTTGAACTTGGCCGACGCCTCGACCTTCTTGATCAGCGCGTCGGGCATGGGCTTGCCGGTCTGGTAGTGGGTGCCGAAGCGGTCGAGGACCTTGCGGCTGAGCACCCAGCGCTCGTGGACCTGCGACGGGTACTCGACGTAGTCGCTCGGGGTGTCGCTCAGCGTCGGGTAGTTCACCTGCGACACCAGGTAGTGGATCGCGTGGCCGAACTCGTGGAACAGCGTGCTGGCGTCGTCGAGCGAGATCAGCACCGGCTCGCCGGGCCCGGCCTTGACGAAGTTGTTGTTGTTCGACACCACCGGCGTCACGACCGTGCCGGTGAAGGTCTCGTGGGCCCGGTACGGCACCATCCACGCGCCCGACCGCTTGCCCTCGCGGGCGTAGCAGTCGCCGTAGAACAGGCCGATGAAGGCGCCGCTGGCCTTGTCCGAGACCTCCCAGACCCGGACGTCGGGGTGGAAGACCGGCACCTCGCCGGTGATCTCCCGGAACGCGAGGCCGTACAGCTGCTCGGCCATGTAGAACGCGCCCTGGATCATGTGGTCGAGCTCGAAGTACGGCTTGAGCGCCTCCTGATCGAGGGCGTACTTCTTCTTCCGGACCTGCTCGGCGTAGAACAGGTAGTCCCACGGCTCGATCGTCACCTTCTTGCCGGCGAGCTTCTGCATGGCCGCGACCTCGTCGTGGACCTGCGCCACCGCCGCCGGCCACACCCGCATCATCAGGTCCTGGGCCCGCTCCGGGGTCTGCGCCATCGTGTCCGCCATCCGCCACGCCGCGTGCGAGGGGTAGCCGAGCAGCTGGGCGCGCTGAGCGCGCAGCGCGACGATGCGCTGGATCGTCGCGTTGGTGTCGTTGCCATCGCCGTTGTCGCCGCGGTTCTTGAAGGCCTTCCACACCCGCTCGCGCAGGTCGCGCCGCGACGACGCCGCCAGGAACGGATCGACGCTCGAGCGGGTGTTCATCACCAGCCACTGATCGGGCAGGTCGTGGGCGACCGCGGCGGCCTTGTAGCCGGCCTTGAGCGACGCCGGCAGCCCGGCGAGGTCGCCCTTGCCCAGCGCGACCCACGTCGACTCGTCGGCGAGCACCTTGTTGGCGAAGTCGGAGTACAGCCCGGCGAGCTGCTGGTTGATGTCGCCCAGCGTCGCCTGATCGGCGGTGGACAGCCGGGCGCCGGCCTGGACCAGGCGCCGGTGCTGCAGCTCGGCGACCCGCGCCTGCTCGGGGGTGAGCCCGGCGGCGTCGCGCGCCTGCCACACCGCGTCGACCCGCGCGAACAGCGCCGGGTTGAAGGTGATCGCGTCGCGCGCCGCGGCCAGCTTGGGCGACCACTCGGCGTCGATCGCCTGGACCTCGGCGGTGTTGAGGTTGCTGGTCATGACGCCCCACAGCGCCTCGAGCCGGCTCTCGGCCCGGCCGGCGTCGTCGAGCGCGGCCAGCGTGTTGGCGAAGGTCGGGGGCTCGGGGTTGGTCGCGATGACGTCGATCTCGGCCTGGCGCAGCGCCAGCGCGGTCTCGAACGCCGCCGGGAACGCGGCGGCCGACAGCTGGTCCCACGGCGGCACGCCGCCGTGCGGGCCGGCCCACGGCGCCAGCAGCGGGATCTGATCGGCGACGCCGCGCAGGCGCGTCACCTCGGCCAGCGCCTGCTGGTACGGGGACGCGGTCGCGACGCCGGCGTCGGCGGGCGGCGCCGGTGGCGGCGCGCCGACGCGGTGAGCGTCGGGCCGGGGGCCACAGGCGGACAGCAGGAGGGTGAGACCGAGCAAGGGGAGGGAGCGCACGCGCGCAATCTAGCCCAACTGGCGCCCCGGGCCCACGGCGCGGTCGCCGCGATGGCAGACTCGAGCCGTGCTGCGCCAGCTCCTCGACCCCCGCTCCTCGACGTGGACCTACCTGCTGGCCGACGACGCCACCCGCGACGCCGTGCTGATCGACCCGGTCTTCGAGCAGTACACGCGCGACGCCGCGCTGGTGCGCGAGCTCGGCCTCACGCTGCGCTACACCCTCGAGACCCACGTCCACGCCGACCACGTCACCGCCGCCTGGCTGCACCACCAGCAGGCCGGCAGCCAGATCGTCGTGTCGGCCGCGGCGGGCGCCGAGGGCGCCGACGTCCTGGTCCGGCCCGGCGACGTCATCCGGTTCGGCGGCCGGGTGCTGACCGTGCGCGCCACCCCCGGCCACACCGACGGCTGCGTCAGCTACGTCAGCGACGACGCCCGCATGGTCTTCACCGGCGACGCGCTGCTGGTCCGCGCCGCGGGGCGCACCGACTTCCAGCACGGCGACGCGCGCCGACTCTACCGCTCGGTGCACGACCAGCTGTTCACGCTGCCCGACGACTACCTGGTCTACCCGGCGCACGACTACCAGGGCCGCACCGCCAGCAGCGTCGGCGAGGAGAAGCAGCACAACCCGCGGCTCGGCGGCGCGCGCAGCGTCGACGACTTCGTCGGCTACATGGACAACCTCGGCCTGCCCCACCCCAAGCAGATCGACGTCGCGCTGCCCGCCAACCTGCGGTGCGGTCGACCCGAGCGCGACGACGTGGTGCCCCCGGTGTCGACGTGGGGCCCGGTGGTGCGCAGCTACGCCGGCGAGCCCCAGGTCGGGCCGGCGTGGCTCGAGGAGCACCTCGACGAGGTCCTGATCCTCGACGTCCGCGAGCCCGCCGAGTTCGTCGGCGAGCTCGGCCACCTGCCCGGCGCGATGCTGGTGCCCCTGGGCCAGCTCCGCGGCCGGGTCGCCGAGCTGCCGCGCGACCGACCGATCGTCACGGTCTGTCGCTCCGGCGGGCGCTCGGCCCAAGCCGCCCTCATCCTCGAGGCCGCGGGCGTGACCCGGGTGGCCAACCTCACCGGCGGCATGGTGCTCTGGCACAGCCTCGGGCTCGCCGACGCAGCCACGGCGGCCACGGCGGCCACGGCAGACTGAGGCAGAGATATGCAACCTTTCACTGGGTTACGGCCCGAGCGTCACGCCGAGTAGAAAGTCGAGCGTTCTGCTTTCTATTCCTCGACGTCGCCGCCGCCCGGACCGTATCGTCGGCCCGTGCGCCCGCCCCACCTCCTGCCTCCTCGCCCGCCCCGTCGGGTCCTCACGCCGGCCGCCGGCATCCCCCCGCTGATCGCCATCGCGGCCGCCACCGCGGGCTGCCTCGCGACCCCGCCGGCCGCCGACCAGGACGCGACCGCGGCGATCGACGCGGCGGTCGGCGGCGGCGGCGACGGCTCGCCGTGCGTCGGCGACGCCTGCACCCAGCTGCTCGTCGTCTCCCTCGCCGGCTACTACAACGAGGCGGACACGCCGCCGCCGGGCGGCGGCGTCGGCTACCAGGTCCTGCGGCGCGACCCGGCAGACGGGACGTGGGTGCCGATCGCCGAGGCCGCGGGGCCCTCGACCAACTTCAACGACGGCGCGTGGCGCGATTGCTGCGGCGCCGGCGGCGCCCCCGACGGCGTGCCCGAGGCGGCGCTCGCCGGGTACGAGGGCGTGTTCGTGGCTCGGTTCACGCGCAGCGGCGCGGACCTGACGGCGCGCGCGCCCTACGACCTGGTCGGCGGCAACGGCGACGGTGGCCAGGAGGAGGCGCACGTCGACTGGATCGACTACGACGACGACGGCGATCTCGACATCGTCACGGCCAACCCCGATCTCCGCTTCTACCGCAACGATGGCGACACGTTCGTCGCCCAGCCCCCGCTGGCGGTCGGCGTCGTCGGCGTCGCGGTCGGCAACTGGGACGACGACCCCGAGGACGAGCTCGCGATCGCCGGCGCCGACGGCGTCCACGTCCGCGAGCGCGGTGACGGCGACTGGTCGGTCGACGTTCCGATCCTCACCGGCCAGTCGGCGTCGACGGTCAGGTGGTGCGACGTGCGGGGTGACGGCCACCCCGAACTCGCCGTGATGGGCGGCAGCAGCGACGTCCTGCTGATCGCCAACCTGGGCACCGCCATCGACGGCAACTGGCTCGACGGCGCGGCCCCGATCGGCGTCGGCGACGGCGGCTACGCCGACGTCGAGCTGCGGTGCGGCGATCTCGACGGCGATCACCAGGACGACCTGATCTACGCCGCCTACAACGGGGTCTACGTGGTGCCCCACGGCAGCAACAGCCGCCAGAACCTGATCGTCCCCACGCCGCTGGGGGTCGGCCTCGGCCTCGGCGATCCCGACGGCGACGGCCGCCTCGATCTCTTCGTGGCCACCTCGGAGCCCCACGCGGTGCTGCTCTACGGCAACGCGTCGACCGGGCCGGGCGACTTCACGCTGGCCGCGCCGGTGACCGCGGTCGACCTGGTCGACGCCGCCACCAGCGTGGCGTGGATCGCGATCGCGCCGTGACCCGCCGGCGCCGCCGTCACCACGGCGACGCCTGCAGGCGCGCCTCGAGGCGGCGCCCGGCGCCGGCCATCAGGCGCCGCAGGATCAGCTTGAGCGCCGGCGCCGCGACCTTGCCGAGCCGCGACGGCTCGGCGCCGATCGTCCACGCCAGGCGGCTGCCGCCGCCGTCGTCGTCGTCGAGCCGGTAGTCCTCGCCCATCGCCGCGATGAACGGCGAGCCCGCGGCGATCATCGTGAACGCGAAGCGCCGGCCGTCCTCCCACACGATGAAGCGCTCGCGGACCCGGCCGAGGCCGCGCACCGCGACCTCGCGCTCGTGGCCGAGGCCGCCGGTGCCGCGGGTCCAGCGCGCCTCGGTCATCATCGGGAACCACGCGGTCCAGCCCTCGGCGTCGGCGAGGGCCTCGAACAGCCGCCGCGGCGGCGCCGAGAAGCGCAGGGTGGCCTCGACCCGCAGCGGCGCGGTGGGGATCCAGGCGGCGTCGATCGGTCGCAGCTCGCGCATGGCCGATTCTCGCACGACCGCCGCCGCCGGCGTGGTGGCGGCGCGCCGGCTCAGAACCGGATCGCGCGCGCGGTCGTGACCCCGGGGGAGACCTCGACCTCGACCGGGTCGACGGTGACGGCCTCGACCTCACCGTCGACCTGCAGCAGGCTGGCGACGCCGCGCAGCGCCAGGCACTCGTTGCCGACCTCGCGGAAGGTCGAGGTGTTCGACAGCATCAGGTCGAGGTGGGCGGCGGCGCCGCCGCTGGTCGCGTCGTAGCTGACGTCGGCGAGCCGCGCCGACAGCTCGGTGATGTACCGGCCGGGGCCCGACACCATCTCGCCCCACGAGTTGATCTCGTCCTGGACGACGACGCACGTCGGGTCGCCGTGGCCGGGGGCGTTGAGCCAGACGTCGAAGCCCGACAGCCCGACGACGCCGCCGGCCAGCCCGGGCGCGCCGGCGATCGTGACCGCCTGGGCCGCGGCGTCGGCGTGGGCGTGCTCGGTGTCCATGCCGTAGCTGGGGTACGACAGCGCGTACGCGACCTCGCCGCGGGCGGCGTGGCCGGTGGCGCCGACCGCGCCGATCACCAGGACGTCGACCCGGAGCCAGACCCGGGCGTCGGGGATCGCGGCGTTCATGTCCGGTCGGTCGGACGGCGCCAGGCTGACCCGCGCGGTGACCGGGACGACGACGTCGTCGCCGTCGAGGCGGGGCTCGCCGAGCTGCAGGCCGAGGCCCTGGGTGGTGAAGCCGTCGCCGGGCAGGTACGGCAGGTCGGGGTCGGTCTCGAACGGCGGCGGCGTCGCGTACTCGTCGGTGGAGATGCGGTAGCCGCGCAGCACCGCGATCTGCGCGGCGGTGCCGGCGACGGCGCCGGCGGCGGCGCGCGCCTCGCCGGTGGCGACGAAGGCCTCGGGATCGGTGCCGCCGGTGGGCGCGATCTCGAGGTCGACCGACAGCGCGGTCTGGGCCAGCGCGTCGCCCCGGTACAGCGTGAAGGCCTGGCGCGCCACCGCGCGATCGACCGCGCCGAAGCTGCCGCCGTCGTCCTGGCCGACGACCGCGCCGCCCGCGCCGTCGGCGTCGGGGCGGAACGTGACCTCGAGCCGCGACAGCCGGTGCGGCAGCAGATCCCAGCGCGTCGTCAGCTCGGTCGACACCACGACCGGCGGCGCCGCGGCGTCGTCGCCGCCGCACGCGACGAGCGCGACGGTCCCCAGCAGCGCGGCCGCGGCCAGGCCGCGGACCTTCCGGAACGAGCGAGCGTGCATCGAGCCTCCCCGGGGCCAGGGTAACGCACCCTGCGCCGCCGCGATCACCACGCCTGACGTGGCGTCACCTGCGGCTGCGCGCCGGCGCGCAGGGTGCGCAGGCCTCGGGGCTGGCACCTGGCGTCGCCGCGCGGCCCGCGCGACGCGCCCGCGGCGACCGCCGCGCCGCCGTGACGCCGGTCCGGCGCCGGCACGCCGCGTGCAATTCCTCGGCGCGATGCCCCGCCTGCTGCCCTGCGCCTTCCTGCTCGCCCTCGCCCCCGCCCTCGCCACCACCCTGCCCGCCTGCGGCGGCGACCCCGGCGACGCCGGCGCCGACGCCGGCGACCCCGACGCCGGCGATCCCGACGGCTGGCACGACCTCTTGGCCACGCCGATCGCGACCACCGCGCCGGCGCTGCGGACCGCGCCGCACGCGCTGACGCCGACGCCGCTGTGGGGCGACCACGACGGCGCCCTGCCCACCAACTCCTGGTGGCTCGACCTGGTGCTCGGCGCCGGCGACAACCCGGTGAGCGTCCTGCCGTACCTGGTGAAGGCCCTGCCCGACCGGCTCAGCGTGTGCCTGCCGGCGCGGGTCGGCACCGCCACCTTCGTCGCGTCGACCTTCCTCGACAACCTGTCGCTCGGCGCCGTCGAGCCGATGGCGTCGCGTGCCCTCGCCGGCTACGACGCGCTGTCGGCGACGATGCGCTGGCAGGGCGCCGGCGCCGCGATGGACGCGCCGCTGGTCCGCGGCATGGCCTACGCGACGATGCGCTACGCCGCGGCGACGCCGCGGATCACGACCCAGCACGCGATCGTCTCGGTCAACGGCGCCACCGACGGCCCGTTCGTCGGCGCCCGCTTCGAGGTCGCCCTCAACAACGGCCAGACCTGGATCCTCTACGCGTCGACCGAGCTCACCCTCGATCGCGCCGGCGACACGCTGACCGCGCGCGCGCCGCTGACCGGCAGCCTGCGCGCCGCGCTCGATCCCGGCGGCGCCGCGGCGATCCTCGACGACCACGCCGCGGCGATCCCCACCGGCGGCGCCGTGCGCGCCGAGGCCCGCGGCGACCAGGCGCGGATCACGTTCGCGTGGCAGACCGAGGGCGACGGCGCGCCGCTGATGCTGGCGCTGCCCCACCACCGCGACGTCCTCGACGGCGCGCCCGCCGCCGCGATCGCGTATCCGACGATCAAGGGCGAGATGACCGGGGTCGCGGCCGCGACGTGGACGATGCTCGAGCCGCTGCCGACGATCACCTGGACCGCGCCGCGCCCGATCGATCCGGCGCGCCAGCCCGCGGTCGTCGCGGCGCTGCAGGCCGACCGCGACCTCACGCCGGTCGCCGCCGACCCGTACTTCTTCGGCAAGCAGGTGGCCGCGATGGGGCGGCTGGCGCTGATCGCCGACGAGGTCGACGACGCCGCCACGGCGACGGCGATCCGCGGCCGCATGGACGCCGCGCTCGCGCCGTGGCTCGCGCCCGACACCGCGCGGCTGGTCTACGACACCACCTGGGGCGGCGTCGTCGCCGACGGCGCGCAGCTCGATCCCGGCGCCGCGTTCGGCCAGGGCTACTACAACGATCACCACTTCCACTACGGCTACTTCCTCTACGCCGCCGCGGCGCTGGCCCACGGCGACCCCGCGTGGGCCGCCGCGCACCGCGACGCCGTCGACACGCTGGCCCGCGACATCGCCAACCCCAGCGCCCAGGACCCGTGGTTCGCGGTCATGCGCAACAAGGACTGGTTCGCCGGCCACTCGTGGGCCGCGGGCCTGTTCGAGTTCGGCGACTCGCGCAACCAGGAGTCGTCGTCGGAGGCGATCAACGCCTGGTACGGGCTGGCGCTGTGGGGCCTGGCCAGCGACGACGCCCGCCTCTACGACCTGGGCCGGACCCTGCTCGCCACCGAGCTGCGCTCGGTCCAGGCCTACTGGCAGATCACCAGCGACCACGATCTCTACGGGCCGCCGTTCTCCGAGCACAAGGTGGTCGGCGTGCTGTGGGCGACCAAGGTCGACTACGCGACCTTCTTCGGCGGCAACGTCGAGTACATCCACGGCATCCAGATGCTGCCGTTCACGCCGATCAGCGAGGCGCTGCTGCGGCCGGCGTGGATCTCCGAGGAGTACCCGGTGCTGGCCACCGCGCTGACCCGGCCCGAGCCGGCGCTGGCCGAGGCCTGGCGCGGCTACGTCGTCATGGCCCACGCCATCCTCGATCCCGACGCCGCGTGGACCGAGGCCACCGCCCTCACCGGCTTCGACGACGGCAACACCGCGACCAACACGCTGTACTGGATCGCGACCCGGCCGCGGTGACCCATCCCCGGCGGCGCACACCGCCGCACACCGGCGCCGCGGATCGAGGTCCGGGCCGGCGGTGACCTCGTGCTAGCGTCGCGCCCGCATGACTCCCGGCCTGCGCGCGACGCCGCTCCCGATCCTCGCCTCGCTCCTGCTCGCCGCCGCCTGCGGCGATCCCTACGTCGAGCGCCCGCCGGCGCCCGCCAACGACGGCGTCTACGGCTTCGCCGGCGGCTGCTACACGATGGACGCGACGACGCCGGGCAGCTCCAACACGCGCTGGCTCGAGGCCGCCGACGGCGGCGAGGCCTTCGCGTTCGCCGCGACCAGCGAGGCCGAGGGCGCCCGCCTGACCATGCGGGCCTCGGACCTCGGCACCTACCTGTTCTACGACGCCGACGGCCACTACCTCGCGGTCGAGGACGGCGCGCTGATCCGCCCCGACAAGCTGCAGTCCGACGTCGAGCGGATCGACGACACGTTCCGGTCGCCGGCCGAGTGGCAGCTCGAGGTCAGCGCCCACGATCCGGACCGCTTCCAGCTCAAGAACTACCAGACCGGCGCGTACCTCACGCCCACCGGCACGACCCCCGACGAGGCCGACGCCGGCGTGATCGCGTTCTACCCCGCCGACGGCTGTCGCCCGTTCCCCGAGCTGACCCTCGACGCCGAGGGCGAGGTCGTGCCGCGGCGCTGGCCCGACGGCGACGTCTTCGGCATCGTCGAGACCCACGCGCACCTGTTCAGCAACTTCGGCTTCGGCGGCGGCGGCATCTTCCACGGCTCGCCGTACCACCGGCTCGGCGTCGAGCACGCGCTGCCCAGCTGCAAGCTGTTCCACGACGACGAGGGCCGCCGCGACATCGTCGGCTACGCGTTCTCCGGGCTCGGCCAGCTCGACACCGACTCGCTGATCACGGTGTTCATCGCCGGCGCCACCCCCGACTTCAACCACCACACCGAGGGCTACCCCGACTTCACCGACTGGCCCAACTCGTGGAACAGCGCGACCCACCAGACCCAGTACTACAAGTGGATCGAGCGGGCCTGGCGCGGCGGGCTACGCCTGCTGGTCGACCACGCCACCACCAACGAGGTGCTGTGCGACCTGGTCACCGGGCTCGGCGCGCAGCCGGTGCGCTACTCGTGCAACGACATGGTCGCGGTCGATCGCGAGATCGAGGAGGCCTACGACCTCGAGCGCTACATCGACGCCCAGGAGGGCGGCCCGGGCCAGGGCTGGTTCCGCGTCGTCAAGACCCCGGCCGAGGCCCGCGCGGTGATCGACGAGGGCAAGCTCGCGGTCATCCTCGGCATCGAGACCTCGAACCTGTTCGACTGCTTCCTGACCCCGCGCCCCGGCTACCCGACGTGCGACGCCGACCTGGTCCGCGCCAAGCTCGACGACTACTACGCCCGCGGCGTGCGCGCGATCTTCCCGGTCCACAAGTTCGACAACGCGTTCTCCGCCGGCGACGGCGACCGCAACGTCGGCCAGATCGGCAGCTTCATCAACAGCGGCCACGACTCCAACTTCGTCACCGACTGCCCGGCCGACCCGACGGTGTTCGACCACGGCCCGGTGACCTTCGGCGGCATCAACGCGCCGCGCGCCGACTACCTGGCGCCGGCGCCGCACGACATGAGCGGCTTCGCGGCCGCGCCGATCGGCACGCTCAACCCGTTCCTGTCGGCGCTGCGCGAGCCGCCGCTCGAGGGCGACTACTGCCAGAACGCCGGCCTGACCGCGCTGGGTGAGACCCTGCTGCACGAGATGATGCTGCGCGGGATGATCATCGAGGTCGATCACCTGCCGCGGCGCTCGCTGGCCCGCGCCTACGAGCTGCTCACCGAGGCCGACTACCCGCCGGCCGCCACCCACGGCAACACCTACAACGGCAAGGTCTACGACCTCGGCGGCATCTCCAAGGGCGGCCTCGGCCGCTGCGCCGTCGCCGGCGTCTCCGGGTCGCTGGCCGCGCCGCTGACCGCCCGGGTCGCCGAGATCCAGGCCCACGGCGGCTACCCCGCCCAGGGCTTCGGCTTCGACCTCAACGGCTTCGCCGGCGGGCCGCGGCCGCGGTTCGGCCCCGACAGCCGGTGCACCGATCCGCAGAGCAACCCGGTGACCTACCCGTTCACCTCCTACGCCGGCGACGTCACGTTCACCGAGCCGCACCTGGGCAACCGCACCGTCGACTTCAACACCGAGGGCATGCTGCACCTGGGCCTGTTGCCCGAGCTGATCGAGGACGCGCGCCGCGACGGCGCCAGCGACGCCACGCTCGAGCCGCTGTTCCGGTCCGCCGAGGGCTACCTGCGGATGTGGGAGCGCGCCGAGGCGCGCGCCGCCGCGCTGCAGCCGTGAGCCAGGCACGCGCGCAATCGCGCGGACCGGCGGGCACACGACGAGGCTTGGCGCACGCCCCCTCAGCGAAACGTCAGGCTCAGGCACGCCGCGTCGGTCGCGGCGATGATCGGGCGCCAGCGGGGGTCGTCGGCGTCACCATCGTTGGCGGTGACCCACGTCGCCATGCACAGGATATCGCCGCCCGGCCGAGGGTAGGTCACGGCGATCTTGCGACTGCGTGGCTCGTCGCAGGTCACCGTGACCAGGCCCCGCGGCGACGCGACGGTCTCGGTGCCGAGGCAGCGCGGCAGCTCGTGGTGGCGGGGCGACCGCCCCGACCGAGGATCGGGCGCCACCGTGATGTAGACGAGCAAGCCCTCGCGCAGCGAGCCGCCCACGAGCGTGTAGACCACCGGCGGATCGACGCCCTCCAGCCTGGACGGACGCACGAAGGCCGGCGCGTCGAGGTGCATCGTCGGCATGGTCGCGATGCCACGCAGGGTGACCCCGCCCGCGGGATCCGGACCGTCGCCGGTGGCGGGGCGGGCCCGCTCGCAGCCCGGGCCGGTGACGACGATCAGCGCGGCGCAGAGCGCGACCGCCCGCACCGCGCGCGCCGTGACCGTCGGGTTCGCCACCGCGCCGACGATAGCACCGGCACGGGCGCGCCGGCGCGCCGCGACCCTGGTCAGACCGGCCGGGAGGCGTACGCTGTCAGGCGATGATCAGCGCCACCAGCCGCTCGGCGCAGCAGCGCCTCGACGCGGTCCGTTCCCTCGCCCACCTCGACGCCTTCGACGACGCCGCCTACGTCGCGGCGCTACGGGACGAGGTCACCGCTGACGCCAAGGACATCGCGGCCACCGACGGCGCGTGGGCCGGCGTCGAGGCCTGGGACGATCGCCTGCGCGCCGCCCTGGCCGCGATCGACGGCTACGCCGCGCGGTCCATGCGGATCCGGCTCGATCACGCCCTCGCCGACGACACCACGGTCGAGCCGCCGTTCCGCACCGTCCTCGCCACCACCGTGCTGCGCTACGCCGGCGACCTCGAGACCCTGCGCGAGCGCGTCGTCTCGGTGACCGCGCGCGTCGATCCCGCCGGCGCCGCCGCCACCGCCGCGATCGTCGTCGCCTGTGCGACCACGGTCCACGCCGCGCGCGCCGCGCTGTGGGACGGCGTGCTGGGGCTGGCCCGCGACCTCGCCGCGGCCCGCGTCGACCACGCCCGCTTCGCCGCCCGCGATCCCTACGCCGGCGACGCCGACCGGGCCCGCTGGCGCGCCGCCCGGCGCGACCTCGAGCAGGTGGCGGCGCAGCCGGTGCGGATCGCGAGCGCCCGCTTCGCCGATCGCGTCGCGGCGCTGCCGCCCGACGCCGACGCCGACGCCGACGACGAGGCCGCGGCGGCGCCGCCGAGCCGCGAGGAGCTGATCGAGCTCGACTGATCGGCGGCCGCGCGGTCGCGCGGCGCCCGCTCCCGGTGCGCGGCGCGCCGCGACGCGGTAGCGTCGGGCGGCATGCAGGTCGTCCACGCCCTCGAGGCTCTGCCCGACGCCGTCACGAAGTCGATCTTCCTGGCCGGCCCGACGCCGCGCTCGGTCGAGGTCGCGTCGTGGCGCCCCGCCGCCCTCGCGCTGCTCGCCGCGCGCGGCTACGACGGCGTCGTCTTCGTCCCCGAGCCCCGCTACCAGCGCTGGAGCCGCTCGTACGTCGATCAGGTCGACTGGGAGCTCGACGCCCTGGCCTCCGCCGATTGCGTCGTGTTCTGGATCCCCCGCGACCTCGACGAGCTGCCCGGGTTCACCACCAACGTCGAGTTCGGCTACTGGGCGCGCTCCGGCAAGTGCATCCTGGGCGCCCCGCCCGATGCGCCCAAGCTGCGCTACCTCGACGCCCTCGCCACGCGCCTCGGCATCCCCCGGGTCCACACCCTCGAGGCCGCGGTCAACCGCGCGATCGCGACGCTCGGCGACGGCGCGCCGCGCCAGGGCGGCGAGTGCCAGGTGCCGCTCGAGATCTTCACCAGCCGGCCGTTCCAGCGCTGGTACGGCGCCCAGCGCGGCGCCGGCAACGTCCTCGAGGGCGCCCGGGTCGAGTGGGTGCTGCGCGTGGTCGAGCGCCGGTTCCTGCTGTACTGGGCGCTGCACGTCCAGGTCCGGGTCGCCGCCGAGGACCGGGTCAAGCGCAACGAGGTCGTGCTGGCGCGCCCCGACACCTCGCAGGTCGTGCTCTACCACCGCGATCCGGCCGATCCAGCGCGCACGACGCTGGCGCTGATCCGCGAGTTCCGCAGCGCGGCGGCGACCCGCGACGGCTTCGTCCACGAGCACGCCGGCGGCTCGTCGTTCGAGGCCGACGACGACGATCCGCGCGCCCTCGCCGTCGCCGAGGTCGCGGAGGAGGTCGGGCTCCGCCTCGACGCGGCGCGGCTGCGCCCGCTCGGGGTCCGCCAGCTGGCGCCGACGATGTCGGCCCACCGCGCCCACGCCTTCGCGGTCGAGCTCGACGCCGCCGAGCTGGCGGC
Organism: Kofleriaceae bacterium; assembly: GCA_020633495.1. Lineage (GTDB taxonomy): Bacteria > Myxococcota_A > Polyangia > Haliangiales > Haliangiaceae > WYBA01. The sequence continues at coordinate 44,567 of JACKDR010000013.1, forward strand.
GCTGCGCGCCGACGCCGGCACCGTCCACGGCGCCGACGGCGGCGAGCGCACCACGGTCGAGCTGTGGACGCTGGCCGAGCTGTACGCCGACGATCGCGTCGACTGGAGCACGCTCGGCATGGCGCTCGCGGCGCTGCGCTGAGCGGCGGCGGCGGCTACGGGGACTCGTCGACGACGTCGAGCGTGGCGCCCAGGCCGTCGCGCGGGGCGTAGCGCAGCACGGTCACCTTGCCGGCCTCGACCCGCACCGTGGCGTGGCGGCCGCGGACCGCGTCCTGGATCGCGTCCACGCCGGGCCCGGGCCCGACCATGAAGATCTCGACCTCGTGAACACCCGGCGCGGTCGCGACGAAGTGGGCCTCGTACAGCGGCTCGCGTCGCTCGACGCCGTCGACCTTGATCACCGCGGTGCTGCCCCGCGCCACCCACGCGCCCAGGCGCTCGAGGTGCAGCGCCGACAGCACCTTGCCGACCGTGCGCTGGCCGGGGCTGAGCCCGACGCGGATCTCGATCCCGGTCCTGCCTGCGTCCGTCATGGTTCCTCCTCGGAGACTCCCGTCACCGGTCGCTCCGGTGTCAGGTCCCTCGAATACCACGATCGCCTGGTCGCCGACGTCGCCGAAGCCGAGCGCGTCGTAGGCGGCGCGGGCCGCGGCGTTGTCGGCGTCGACCAGGAGGACCGCGCGCGCGACGCCGGCGGCACGAGCCGCCGCCAGCGCCGCGGCGACGACCAGGCGGGCGTGGCCGCGGCCGCGCCGCCGGCGCGGTCCAGACGTCGGTCACCGCGACGGTGTCGGCGACGACGCGGCCGAGCGCCGCGGTCGCGACCGGCGCGCCGTCGGCCTCGACCAGCCACAGCCGACCGTCGTCGAGCTGGCCGCGCGCGGCGTCGAGCTGGGCCGCGGCGCCGCGCAGCAGCGCCACGACCGCGGCGAGGTCGGCGGCGCCGGCGCGCCGCGCCTGGGTCGAGGCGGCGCCGGGCGGCGCCCGCAGCGCCGCCAGCTCGACCGCGCAGACCCGCTCGCGCCGGTCGTGCGCCACCGGCCACGCCGCCAGGCCGAGCGCGCGCGCGCGCGGCGTCGACCTGGGCGGCGGCGCCAGCCAGCCCGGCCACCGCGCGCCCCGAGCACGCGACCGCGTGCGCCGCCAGCGTCGCCGCGTCGGCGGGCGCCGGCCCCGGCGCGTGGACCAGCAGGTGGCCGTTGCGGGCGTGCATCGCGACCCCGGTGACGACGCCGTCGACGACGGCGCCGACCCAGGTGCCGCTGCCGCGGATCGCGGAGAACGTCAGCCCGGCGGCGTGGAGGTCGTCGCGCAGGAGCAGCGGCGCGCCCGGCGCCGCGGCCAGGAACGCGTCGACCGCGACGACGTCGGCGTCGTCGAGCAGCCTGACCCCGCCGGGACCGGGGATCAGCCCGGCGTAGCGGGCGTGCGCGGCGGCGAGGATGAACGCGTGATCGCGGCTGAACGGATCCACCGGGGTGGCCGGTCCGGCGCAGCGGCGCAGCCACGCGTCCAGCAGCGCGGCGGCGCGGGCCTCGCCGGCCGCCGACAGGCGCGGCGGCGCGTCCCAGACGTCGGCCACCGACGCCACGCCGAGGCGATCGAGCTCGTCCCCGTCGAGCGCGTACCAGCGGGCACGCGCCCGCGCGGCGTCGAGCGCGCCGCGCCCGACCGGGACCTCGACCGGGCGGTCGCGCTCGGCGAGCAGCCACACCAGCTTGTCGCGCCGCAGCGGCGCCTCACGCGGCAGCGGGAACGGCAGCGCCGCGGGCTCGCCGTCGGGCGGCCCCGGCGGCGCGAAGCCACCGTACACCCAGTGCTCGGTCGGGGTCCGGTGCCCGTAGTACATCGCGACCGCGTCGCCGGGCGTGACGTCGACGCCGGCGACGCAGCGCAGCCGGTCGCCGGCCAGCTCGGTGGTCTCGGCGCCGAGGCCGTCGTCGTGATCGAGCAGGTCCCACACCGGCACCAGCGCCAGGTCGCCGGCGATCGCGGTCTGCCGCGACGACAGGATCGCGCCCGCCCACAGCCAGCGCTGCAGCGTGAACGCCTCCAGCGGCAGCGGCCGCGCTGGCGCCGGGGTGTCGCGCAGGCGCCGGTACACCAGGCAGTACAGCTGCAGGACGCCGGCGAGGAAGCGCCGCCCGGTGGCGGCCGCGACCAGGTGCTCGCCGGGCGAGCGCGGCCACGACAGCGCGGTGCCGGGCACCTCGCCGGGGAGCGCGGCGACGTAGGCGGCGTGGGGATCCGGCGGCCCGGCGCCGTGGCGCGCGCACACCAGCCACAGCATCAGCGTGCCCGGCCCGAACAGCGGCGCGTCGCCCAGCCACGGCGCCAGCGTCGGGTGCGACGACGCCACCGCCGCGGTCCGCACCATCGCCGCCACCGGGACCTCGACCAGCGACGCCCCGGCGGCGATCGCCGCGGTGGCCTCGACGCGGGCGCCCCGGCCGGTCGCGACCACGCGCAGGCCGGGCGCGAGCCGGGCGCCGCGCGCGAGCGCCCACGCGACCAGATCGTCGAGCGCGTCCTGCGACGCGGCGACGCCGGGCGGATCGACCGGTTGATGGTCGCGGACGAGCGCGGCGGCGCGGTGGAGGTCCGGCAGCGTGAAGGCGGCACCGTCCCAGGCGACGGCGCGGCGCAGCCCGGCGACCCGCGCCAGCAGGTGCGCGAGGTCGTCGATGGCCTGCGCGGGATCGCGCGACCGCGCGACCGCGCCGTCGCCGTCGCCGTCGCCGTCGCCGTCGCCGGGATCGCCGTCGGGATCCGACATCGCCGCGAGCGTACTCCGGGGCGCGTCCCCGCGGCCCCCCTCGGGCGCGATCACGTTGACACCGCGGGGTCGGCAAGGGACCATCGAGGCTCGATGAGTCGCATCAACCGGCGCACGTTCCTCGGGGGGACCGCCGCGGGGGCCACCCTGCTCGCGATCCGCCCGTCCACGACCGCGCCGCCCACGCCCGGCGCCGACGCGACGGAGGTCCCCGCCACCGACCCGCGCGTCGCCCGGATCATCGACCTCAGCCGCGATCGTGCCGGCGGCGTCCACGTCCAGCGCGTCGGGTTCGTCACCGCCGACGGCACCGCCGGGACCCTGCCGATCGCGGCCGCCGAGGCCGACGAGCTGCGGGCGGTGCTGGCGTCGCGCGACTTCACCGCGTGGCAGCAGCGCGGCCTCCGCGTCGACGGTCACAAGTTCGTGTTCATCCGCGACAGCGAGGACGGCCGCGTCGTCCACGCCATCCGCCGCGGCGAGTTCGTCACGATCCGCGTCACCGGCGACGGGCTGGTGCTCGCGACCAGCGGCGACGGCATGGCCCACAACCGCGCCGTCGAGGCGGTCTACCAGTACACCCGCCGCACGGAGTCGGTGGCGTGAGAGGGGTCGCCATGATGAAGCTCGCCATCGCCGCCCTCGGGCTCGTCGCCGCCGCCGCGGTCACGCTGGCCCCGGGCCGCGCCGCCGCCGGCACCTGCGAGGAGGAGGTCGTCGCCGAGTGCGTCAAGACGTCGTGCCCCGCGTTCTGCAAGGGCACCCGCGACAAGGCCTGCAAGGCCACCTGCACCGCCGACAACCGCTGCAAGCTGACGTTGTTCGGCGGCCAGGACCGCGATGACCAGGCCGAGCTCGACGCCCAGAACCGGACCCAGCTGATGGCCTGCCTGGCCGAGAACCGGGGCACGATCGACATCCCCGACGACCTCGGTCAGCCGATCCTCGTCGAGGACGACGGCGGCAAGGACGGCAAGGGCGGCAAGGACGGCAAGGCCGCCAAGGGCGGCAAGGACGCCAAGGCCGATCGAGCGGCCAAGGTCACCCGGCGCAACGACCTCCGGGTCGAGAAGGTCAGCAAGCGCGCCTGGAAGAAGCTCCAGAGCCCGGTGTTCAAGGCCCGTCAGAAGGGCAAGGCGTGGCGACGCCCCACGATCGCCGTCGACGGCGCGACCGAGGCGCCAGCGCCCGCGACGTCGACCGAGCAGGCCCCGGCCGAGCCGACGACCCAGGCGCCGGCCGACCCGGCGCCGGCCCCCGCGGGCGGCCCCGCGGCCCCCGACCACGCGGCCGCCCACATGGCGGCCGCCCCGCCGCCACTAGCGCGCCGCGCGCGCGCCCGCGGCCGGTCGCGACCCGCACGCCGCGCGACGCGGCCTCCCGTCGCTCAGAAGCACTTGCGGTGCACGATGCCGGGCCCGGCCTCGTCGTACTCCGCCTTGGTGATCCACATCTGCTGGAACGTGCTCAGGCTGGCGAGGATCGAGCCGCCGATCCACACCGAGTACTTGCGCTCCGGCGGCGCGACCACCTTGATCTTCATCGACTGCGGCGCCAGCGCGACCAGCTCCTTGGTCAGGCGCTCGGCGATGCCGTGGAACATGGTGCTGCCGCCCGACAGCACCACGTTGCTGTACAGGTCCTTCCGGATCTCGACGTCGCACTTCATGATCGTGTTGTAGGTCGTGGTGTGGATGCCGTCCTGCTCCAGCCCGATCAGGCTGGGCTTGAACATCACCTCGGGGCAGCGGAAGCGCTCGTTGCCGATCGTGATGACCTGGCCGTCGGGCAGCTCGTAGTTCTTCTCGAGCTCGCTCGAGGAGCTCGCCTTCTGCATCTCGCCGTCGAAGTCCTCGGCGATGTAGCAGAGCTTCTCCTTGATGTCGCGGACGATCTCGCGCTCGGCGGTGGTCGTGAAGGAGTAGCCGCGCTCGGTGAGGATCTTCATCAGGTAGTCGGTGAGGTCCCGCCCGGCGAGATCGAGCCGCATGATCGCGTGGGGCAGCGCGTAGCCCTCGTAGATCGGCACGGTGTGGGTCACGCCGTCGCCGGAGTCGAGGACGATCCCGGTGGTCCGCCCGGAGGCGTACAGCGACAGCACCGCCTGGATCGCGACGTAGAACGCCGGCGTGTTGAACGTCTCGAAGACGACCTGCGTCATCTTCTCGCGGTTGGCCTTGGGATCGAGCGGCGCCTCGGTCATCAGGACCGGGTGCTCCTCGGGGGCCACGCGCAGCTCGTTGTAGAAGGCGTGGTGCCACACCTTCTCCATGTCGTCCCAGTTGGTGATGATGCCGTGCTCGATCGGGTACTTGAGGGTCAGGATGCCGCGCTTGGCCTGGGCCTCGTCGCCGACGTAGGCGTCCTTCTGGCCCATGCCGACCATGACCCCCTGGTGACGGGGCCGGCCGACGATCGTCGGGAACACCGCGCGGGGCGCGTCGTCGCCGGAGAAGCCGGCCTTCATCATGCCCGAGCCGTTGTCGATGACGAGCGCTTGCTGATCGGACATGGATGCTCCCCGAAGATCCGCGCTCAGGGTACCACGCGCGTCTCGGGAGCGAGCATCGAAGCGATCGCCCGCGCGGCCGGCGCGCACGACGCGGGCGCGGATCCGCCGGTGGCCTGGGCCGGCGGCCACCGGTGACGGCCGCGTCCACGAGCACGCCACCGCGCCACGCCGTCGCTTCGATATACTGCGGCGATGGCGCAGGACGAGCAGACGGAGGAGCTCGACGCCCGCACCAAGCGCGACCTGGTGCTGGCGGTGTTCGGCGGCGGCCGCATGCAGGAGCTCCGGCTGCCCCGCACCGGCGAGATCACGATCGGCCGGTCGAGCCACAACCGCGTCCAGCTCGACGACGCCGCGGTGTCGTCACGCCACGCCGTGCTGCAGGTGTCGCCGCTGGCGATCAAGGACCTGGGCAGCCGCAACGGCCTGTGGATCCAGGGTCGGCGGATCGAGCCCGGCCGGTTCGTGCCGCTGACGCCGCGCGAGGTGGTCGAGATCGGCGTCGGCTTCCTGTCGGTGCGCCCGATGCGGGACGACGTCCGCCCGCGCCGGATCTGGTCGCACGACTACGTCGAGGGCCGCATCGAGGAGGAGTGCGCGCGGCGCGCCCGCACCGGCGGCTCGTTCGCGGTGATCCGCCTACGCCTGCCCGAGGGTCGCAGCGAGGCGGCGTGCGACGAGGCCCTGGTGACGACCGTCCGCGGCGGCGACGTCATCGGCCGCTACGCGCCGCGCGAGTACTGGCTGCTGCTGGTCGACACCGATCCCGAGGACGTCGACGCCACCTGGGCGCGGCTGCGCGGCGTCGTCGCCGGGCGCCTCGACGTCGCCGACGACACGGTCGCCGTCGGCGTCGCGCTGTGGCCGCGCGACGGCACCAGCAGCGACGAGCTGATGTCCCACGCCGCCGCCGCGCTGGCCGGCACGGTCGTCACCGACGGCGGCGTCACGGTGGTCGCGGGCAGCCAGCTCGAGGCGGTGCTCCACGAACTGACCCGGGTCGCGGCCAGCGACCTGGCGGTGCTGATCCTCGGCGAGACCGGGGTCGGCAAGGAGGCCTGCGCGGAGGCCGTGCACCGGCGGTCGCGCCGCCACGCCGGGCCGCTGTTGCGGCTCAACTGCGCGGCGTTCCCGGCCGAGATGATCGAGGGCGAGCTGTTCGGCTACGAGAAGGGTGCGTTCACCGGCGCCGCCCAGGCCAAGCCGGGGCTGTTCGCGTCGGCGTCGGGCGGCACCGTGTTCATCGACGAGGTCGGCGACCTGCCGCCCGCGGTGCAGCTCAAGCTGCTGCGCGTGATCGACAGCCGCGAGGTCATGCGCCTGGGCGCGCTCGAACCCCAGCAGATCGACGTCCGGTTCGTGTCGGCGACCCACCGCGACCTCGAGACCGAGGTCGCGCACGGCCGGTTCCGCGAGGATCTCTACTACCGGCTCGCCGGCATCACCGTCTTCGTGCCGCCGCTGCGCCAGCGTCGCGACGAGATCCCGACGCTGGTCGAGGCGTTCGTGGGCCGCGCCGCGGCCCGCCTCGGCGTGCCGCCACCGACGGTGACCGCGGCCGCGATGGGCCAGCTCACCGACTACGCCTGGCCCGGCAACATCCGCGAGCTGCGCAACGTGGTCGAGCGCGCGGTGGTGCTGGCCGGCCGCGGCCCGATCGACCTGGCGCACCTGCCGGGCGAGAAGATCCGCGCCACCGTGCTGGGCGCGGCCGCCCCGGTCGTCGACGACGAGCGCGCGAGGTCGGGGCGATCGCGGCGCGCCCACCCGGTCACGCTGGAGCCGCCCACCGAGCGCACGCTCGAGCGCACCGCGCCGTTCGAGAGCGTCGAGCCCGAGGACCGACCGACGCTGCGCGCCGAGGCGCTGCGGGCCGAGTTCCGCGACCGCGAGAAGGCCGCGATCCTCGAGGCCATGCAGCAGTGCGCCGGCAACCAGAGCCGCGCGGCACGCCTGCTCGGCATGTCGCGCGGCACGCTGATCGCCAAGCTCGACGCCTACGGCTTCCCGCGGCCGCGCAAGTAGCGACCGTGGCGCGGCCGCCCCGCTCAGCTCCGGCAGCGGGTCCAGAACGCGGCGTAGTCGTCGGCGGCCTCCAGGTACTCGTCGCCGCAGTTGTGATCGGCGGCGCCGCTCGACGAGTAGTAGCGACGCGAGCAGGCGTCGTGCTCGAGGCAGTCGAGCGTCCAGTCGTAGCTGCCGCAGCCGACGCCGCAGCGGCCCATGCAGTCGAAGTTGCCGTTCCACTGCTGGCCGCCGCTCGAGCCGACGTTCCAGGTCTCGGACGTGGTGCCGGCGTCGCCGTCGTAGGTCGCGGTCACCCACTGGCCGGTCTTGATGCAGGTCTTGCCGTTGTTGCCGGTGCTGCCGAGGACGTCGCCCTTGACCGTGGCGACGTGACGGACCACCGACGTCAGCGCCGCGTCCACCGGCGCCTCGGCGAAGTAGCGGGCCGCGACGACCAGGACGCTGTCGTGCATGACCGCCAGGTCGTCGACCTCGCCGAGATAGCCGTCGAGCTCGCGCGAGAACGCGGCCAGGGCGGCGTGCTCGGCGTCGTCGAGCACCGACAGGTTGCCGTCGAACGCGATCTCGCCGCGGCCGGCGTCGGCCGACAGCGACAGCGTGGCGTCGCCGACCATCACCCAGACCACGCCGACCAGCGGCGCCGGGCTCTCGGCCTGGAACGTGACCGTCAGGTCGCCAGCGTCGAAGGTGCCGGCCAGCTGCTGGTCGTCGTGCGCCGCGATGCGCAGCGGCGACGCCTCCGGGGTCGGTTCGGGCTGGCCGTCGACGGCGCAGGCGGCGAGGCCGGCGACGAGGCCGGTCGAGAAGACGATCGAGAACGTGCGGTGAGACGAGTGCGGCATGGGACCCTCCTGCCCTGCCTCAGTGCAGTCGACGTACCAGCGGTCAGCTAGCCCACGTTTCTTTCCGATCTCAGTCGCTTGGACGGTCAGCGCCCCCGCGCCCGCCGATCACGTTGATCGCTCGCTGAACAACTTGTTCAGCCAGCGATCAACCTGCAGGCGCCGCTGCCGCAGCGCGTCGTCCCGGACGCGCACGACCCGGGGATGGGGCATGCGCCGGATCAGACGCTGGCGGTGGCCGTCGCCGCCGCCCCGCCGCGCTGCGCCAGCGCGGCGGCGACGCGAGCCAGCAGGACCTCGGCGCTGTACGGCTTGGCCACCAGCTCGATGTCCGCGTGCCCGGGCAGCCCTTCGGCGTAGCCGGACATCAGCAGCCGGGCCATCTCCGGGTAGCGCCGCCCGACCTCGGCGGCGAGCGCGACGCCCGACATGCCGGGCATGACGACGTCGGTCAACAGCAGCGCGAAGTCGTGGCGTCCCTCCAGCACCGCCAGCGCGGCCGCGGCGTCCGCCGCCTCGACGACCTCGTGGCCGGCGGTCCGCAGCAGCCGGGCCGCCAGCGCTCGCACCACCGGCTCGTCCTCGACCAGGAGGATCGCGCCCGGTGGCGGCACCGGCGCCGCGTCGGGCGCCGGCGCGACCGGCGCGGGCGCCGCCTCGACCACGTCATCGGCCGCCGGCAGCCACAGCTCGAACGTGCTGCCCCGCCCGGGCGCGGTCGCCACCGTGAGCCCGCCGCCGAGCCGGCCCGCGATGGCGTAGCAGGTGGCCAGGCCGAGGCCGGTGCCCCGCCCCGGCGGCTTGGTGGTGAAGAACGGGTCGAAGATCCGGGCCTGGACCTCGGGCGCCATGCCGACGCCGTCGTCGGAGACCACGAGCACGGCGTAGTCGCCGTCCGCGGCGTCGCGCCACGGCCGGGTGTCGTCGCGCTGCAGGCGCGCGGCGCGGGTCGCGACCCGGACCTGCCCGCCGCCGGGCATCGCGTCGCGGGCGTTGATCACCAGGTTGACCACGACCTGCTCCACCTGCGAGCGATCGGCGCGGACGCGGCGCCGCGCCGCGGACGTGGCGGTGTCGAAGACGACCTCGACCTGCGAGCCCGCGAGCGCGCGCAAGAGCGCCTGCATCGCGTCGACGATCTCGGCGAGGTCGAGCACCTCGCGGCGCCCGGTGCCGTGGCGCGAGAACGCCAGCAGCTGGCGGGTCAGCGCCGCGCCGCGATCGGCGGCCTCGCCGAGGTCGTCGAGATCGGCGCCGGCCGCGTGCCCCGCGGGCAGCGCCCGTCGCGCCAGCTCCGCCGACGCGACGATCACGGTCAGCAGGTTGTTGAAGTCGTGGGCGATGCCGCCGGCCATCTGGCCCAGCGCCTCCAGCTTCTGCGCCTGCAGCAGCTGGGCCTCGATGGCCTTGCGCTCGGTCAGATCGCGGACGACCAGCAGCCGCGCCGCCTCGCCCTGGTACGCGACCTCGGGCCCGGCGACGAGCTCGACCGTGGTCGGCCGCTCGGGCGCGCCGAGGCACAGCTCGACGGCGCGCCCGGGCGCGGCGTCGGGCGCCAGCGGCCCGCCGGCCAGCTCGTCGTGCGCCGCGGCCGGCAGCGCGTCGACGAGCGCGCGCCCGGCGGTCGCGGCCGCGGCGTCGATCCCGAGCAGGCGGCGCGCCGTCGGGTTGGCGAACACGCAGCGCCCGTCGCGGACCAGCAGCAGGCCGTCGGGCGAGCCCTCGAGCATGTGGCGGACGTCGCGCTCGCGGCTGCGCACCAGCTGCTCGGCGTCGCGCAGGCGCTCGAACACCGGGCCGATCAGCGCGACGCCGGTGACCATCATCATCGAGATCGTCAGCGCGATCAGCTCGGCGGTCAGATCGACGCGGACACGATCCCCCGCGACCAGCTCGACCAGCGTCACGGCGCGCCGGCTCGACATCAGCACCAGGCCCACCGCGATCAGCACCCACGCCCAGGTGCTCGCGGTCTTGCGCACCAGCCGCAGCGCCAGCACCGCGGCCACCAGCTGCAGCCCCAGGGAGGTGCCCAGCACCAGCTCGATCATGCGCGCACCGCTCCCGCGACGTGGCCCACGCGGCGAGTGTGGCAGCAAGCGCGGTCGCCATCCAGCGCGCCGGGCACGCGTGATCGCGCGTGCCGACGACCGCGCCGCGACCGCCGGCGGTCGGCACGCCCGCCCCGGCTCAGCCGACGACGAGGCGCTCGAGCGCGGCGCGGATCGGCGCCGGGATGGGCACCGCGGTGCGGGTGGGGCGGTCGACGAAGACGTGGACGAAGTGGCCGTGGGCGACCGCGGCGGGGTCGCCGTCGACGAAGATCGCGATGCCGTAGGTGACGGCGCGCTGGCCCAGGCGATCGACGCGCAGGCCGGCGCGCAGCGTCGCGGGGTACGCGACCGGCGCGTGGTACTGGCACGCCGACTCGACGACCAGGCCGATCACCGGCGCGGCGTGGATGTCGAGGCCGCCGTGCTCGATCAGGTAGCGGTTGGCGGCGGTGTCGAAGTAGCTGTAGTAGGTGACGTTGTTGACGTGGCCGTAGACGTCGTTGTCCATCCACCGGGTGGTGATGGCGTCGAAGTGGCGGTAGGCGGCGGCGGTGGGGCGCTCGGCGGGCATCGTTCACCAGCAGGTCAGGGCGGCGTGGAACAGGGCGTCGAGGATGGGCGCGGTGACCTCGACCGGGGCGTTGTCGAGCAGGCGCCGCTGCGGCGCGGCGCCGGCGACCAGCGCCGGGATGTCGGCGGTGCCGTAGCCGACGCCGCCCAGGCCGTTGGGCGCGGCCACCGCGGCCATCAGATCGGCGACCGCGGCGGCGACCCGCGGACCGGCGTCGTCGGGACCGGCGCCGGCGATGTCGGCGCCGAGCAGCGCGGCTGCCTCGAGATGCCGCCCCGGCGACGTCGACGCGAAGCGGCCGAACACGGCGGGCGCGTTGACCGCGACCGCGAAGCCGTGCGGCACCAGCGGCGCGTCGTCGGGGTAGCCCGCGGCGCGGTAGTCGCGGACCCGGCCGGCGACGGCGTAGGCCATGGCGTGCGGGGCGTGGACGCCGGCGTTGCCGAAGGCGATGCCGGCGAGGGTCGCCGCCCACATGACCTGCTCGCGGGCCTCGTCGTCGGCGGCGTCGCGGACGGCGCGCACCAGGTAGGCGCCGAGCAGGCGCAGCGCCTCGCGGCAGCCGAGGTCGCTCCACGGGTTGGCGCCCTGGCTCATCGGCCGCGCCGTCGGCGCGACCGGCGGCGGGCGGCGCGTGAACGGCCGCGCGGTGTAGCTCTCGAGCGCGTGGCAGAGGACGTCGAGGCCGCTGGCCGCGACGACGCCGGCCGGCAGGGTCGCGGTGACCCGCGGATCGACGACGGCCTCGTGCGGGCGCAGCCGCGGCGACGCGACGCCGGTCTTGGCGTGCATCGCCAGCAGATCGAAGATCGCGATGCCGGTGACCTCGCTGCCGGTGCCCGACGTCGTCGGGCACGCGACGTGGGGCGCCAGCGGGCCGGGCACGGCGCGGCCGCCGCCGATCGGGGCGTTGACGTAGTCGAGCAGCGGCGCCGGGTGCGAGGCCAGCAGGTTGGCGATCTTGGCGGTGTCGATCACGGAGCCGCCGCCCAGCGACACGTAGCCGTCGGGGCGGGCATCGCGGGCGAACCGCACCGCCCGCTCGAGCGACGCGTCGGTGGGCTCGATCGCGACGTCGTCGAAGACCGCGACGTCGACGCCGGCGGCGCGCAGCGCCGCGTCGACCTCGGCGAACCAGGGCAGCGCGCGCAGGCGGCGATCGGTGATCAGCGCGACCCGGCGCGCGCCCAGCGCCCGGACGCGGTCGCCGACCTCGGCGAGCGCGCCGCGGCCGAACGTGACCCGCGAGGCGTCGACGGTGAACGCGGCCTCGAGGCCGGCCTCGAGCGCGTAGAGATGCGAGCAGGTCACGCGCGCAGGATACTGCGCCCGGGCCGCGCGTGGCACCGCCGAGGTCAGCGCAGCGCCGCCGCCAGCGCCTCGATCAGCCGCGCGACCTCGTCGTGGGTGTTGTAGTGGACCATCGACGCCCGGATCACGCCGCCGGCGTCGGCGAGGCCGAGGTCCTCGACCAGCCGCCGGGCGTAGAAGTCGCCGTGGCGGATGCCGACCCGGTGACCGTCGACGACGCGGACCACGTCCTCGGGGCGCCGCCCGGCGACGGTGAAGCTGATCGTCGGCACCCGCCGGGCCCGGTCGGCGGTGGCCTCACCCAGGACGCGGACCCCGGGGGCGTCGCGCAGCCACGCCAGCAGCGGCGCCGCCAGCGCCTCCTCGTGCGCGGCGATGCGCGCGAACGCCGCCGCCGGCCCGCCGAGATCGTCGACGTACGCGAAGACGCCGCCGAGGCCGTGCGCGAGCTCGAAGTTGAGGTTGCCGGGCTGCAGCTTGTACGCGAGCTGGTCGCGGCCGATGAAGTCGTGGTTGATGCCGGGCAGCGGCGCCAGCAGGTCCCGCTTGCCGTACAGCACCGCCAGGTGCGGGCCGTAGACCTTGTACGCGCTGAACACGTAGGCGTCGACGTCCCAGGCCCGGACGTCGATCGCGCGGTGCGGCGCGTAGGCGACGCCGTCGACGACGACCCGGGCGCCGGCCCCGTGGGCCAGCGCGGTGAGCCCGGCGACGTCGTGGATCGTGCCGAGCAGGTTCGAGGCGTGGGTGAACGCGACCAGGCGGGTCCGCGGCCCCAGCAGCGGCGCCAGCCCGTGCGGCTCGAGCCGCAGCGTCACCGGGTCGAGCGGCCACCACCGCACGACCGCGCCGGTGGCGGCGGCCAGCCGGCACCACGGCCCGGCGTTGGCCTCGTGCTCGGCGCGCGACACGACGACCTCGTCGCCGGGCCGCAGCCAGGTCCGCATCGCCAGCGCCAGGTTGGCCAGCAGCTGGGTGGTCGACGGCCCGAGCACGATCTCGTCCGGCGACGCCGCGTGGACGTAGGCCGCCGCGCCGGCGACCGCGGCGGCGACCCGCGCGCCCGCCGCCCGTGACACCTCGTAGCTGGCGCCGAGCTGGACGTTGCTGGTCAGCAGGTAGTCGCGGACCCGGTCGGCGACGCCGCGCAGGGTCTGCGACCCGCCGGCGTTGTCGAAGAACGCGAAGTCCGAGCCCAGCGCGGGAAACTCGGCGCGGACCCGCGCGAGGTCGAGGGCGAGATCGAGATCGGCCACGCGGCCAGCCTAGCCGTCGCGACCCGCGGCGGGAATGCCGCCGCGCAACCGGTCGTCGATGCGCGACTCCCCACCGGTCGCCGGCGGGTGCAGGAGCTCGCCGGCGGCGCTCTGCGGGGTCGGCGTGCCGAGGTGGCGCCCCAGCAGCCAGTCCACGCGCCACGCGGCGGGGCCGTCGACGGCCGCGGCCGGCGGCATCGATGGGGTCACCATGGGCGCCATCGTGACGCCGGGTCGCCCGGGGCTACACCGCGTCCGACACGCTCGACAGCTCGAAGGCGCTGACCTGCAGCGCCGGCACCGCCATGTCGCTGGCACCCAGGTCACGGGACAGGGTGTGCACCGGCGCCGACATCGCGGTCACGTTCTTGAGCACGGCGATCGGGCTGTCGTTCCAGCGGAAGTTGTTGACCGCGTGCGTGACCTTGCCGTCCTCGATCCAGAACACGCCGTCGCGGGTCAGGCCGGTGTACAGCAGGGTCTGGGGATCGAGGGGGCGGATGTACCAGACGCTGGTGATGAGGACGCCCCGCTCGGTGCGCGCGATCAGGTCGGCGGTGGTCCCCTGCCCTCCGGCCATCAGGAGGTTCGAGGGCCGCGGCACCGGCGGGACGCCTTGCTTGGCCGCCCAGTAGCGCCCGTACCGCAGGTTGGTCAGCTTGCCGTCGCGAACCCAGTCGATCGCGGTCTGCGGCAGACCTTCGCTTCCCCACGGCGCGCCGGGCACGATCGGATCATGCGGATCCGAGCGCAGCGTGATGTCGGCGCCGAACAGGGCCTCGCCGATCCGCGTGCCCCCGCCCGGCCGCGCGAAGTAGCTCCGCCCCTCGTCGGCGGCGCGACCGTCGAGGCGCCGGGTGAACAGGCCGACCAGATCGGCGACCACCGCGGGCTCGAGGATCGCGACGTACGAGCCCGGGGCCAGCGGGCGGGTCTGCTGCGACGCCGCGGCCTTGCGCGACGCCGCGGCCGCGACGCCGACGAAGTCCAGGTCGGCGATCCGCACCGCCGCCGACGATCCCCAGCCCGAGCCGGCGCCGTCGGGGGTCCGGAAGGTCTCGGTGAGGGTCGAGCCGGTCGACCGGTGGTAGCCGAACAGCCCGGCCGAGTTAGCGAGCGAGACCGCGCTCTCGAAGACCTCGACGTAGCCGGCCGCGATCAGCCCCGCGGCTCGAGCCGTGTCGAGGGCCACGGCCACGCCGTCGGCGAGGGCCTCGGCGCCGCCCTCGGCGGTCGCCGCGTCGAACGCGCCGGGTACGGCGACGTACGCCTGCGCCGACAGCATCGGCATCACCTCGGGGTTCTCCGGCGCGCGACGCGCGACCTCCTCGGCGGCGCGCACCGCCAGCTCGAGGGACGCGGCGTCGCGCTGGTTGGTCGTCGCGTCGCCGACCCGCTGGCCGAACCTGCTGGTGACGGTGATCGAGACCCGGTCGGTCTCGCCGCTCGTGGTCGGCGCGTTGCGCGCGAAGCGCAGGTTGGTGGTCCGCGCCGAGCCGACGCTGACCTCGACCTCGTCCGCCTTCGACAGCTTGATGATCTGCGCGGTCAGGCGCCGCGCCTCGTCCTCGGACAGCATCACACGCTCCGCTTGGTGTTGAGGACGTTGACGCCGCGGAACCGCGCCGGCGCGCAGCCGTGGCTGACCGCGTTGGCCTGCCCGGGCTCGCCCTTGCCGTCGCTGAACGTGCCGCCCACGTAGTACTCCGACTCGTCACAGATGGCGTCGCACGCGTGCCAGAAGTCCGGGGTCCGGGCCTGGTAGGCGACGTCGTTGATCATCCGGGTGATCTTGCCGTGCTTGACCTCGTAGAACAGCTGGCCGCCGAACTGGAAGTTGTAGCGCTGGTGGTCGATCGACCAGCTGCCGTCGCCCTTGATCAGGATCGCGTCCTCGGTGTCGGCGATCAGGTCGGCGAGGCTGAGCGGCCGGGCCCCGGGCAGCAGGTTGACGTTCGGCATGCGCTGGAACGCGACGGTGCCCCACGAGTCGGCGTAGCTGGTGCCGGTCGACCGGTCGGCGCCGATCCACGCCGCCTGGTCGCGGGTGGTCTGGTAGCCGACGAAGCGCCCGCGCTCGATCAGCGGCGCCTCGGTGGTCGGCACGCCGTCGTCGTCGAAGCCGCAGGTGGCGAGGCTGCCGGGGTGGGTCTTCTCGCCGTGCGCCGTGACCAGCTCGCTGCCGAACTCGTACTGACCCAGCTTGTCGACGGTCAGGAAGCTGGTGCCGGCGAAGTTGGCCTCGAGGCCGACCGCGCGGTCGAGCTCGGTCGGGTGCCCGATCGACTCGTGGATGGTCAGCCACAGGTGGGTGGGGTGCAGGATCAGATCGCGGACGCCCGGCTCCACCGACGGGGCGGAGTGCTTGGCGACCGCGTCCTCGCCGGCCTGCGCCGCCTCCTCGGTCCACGGATGATCCTCGAAGTACTCGTAGCCGGCGCTCCGCGGGTGCGCGAGGGTCGACCGGGTCTGGAAGCTGCCCTGCTTGGCGTCGATCGACGTGACCTCGAACCAGGGCTGACAGCGATGCAAGGTCTGCTCGATGTACGAGCCGTCGGTCGAGGCGAAGAACTTGTGCTCGCGGACGAACCACATGCCGGACTCGCAGAAGCTGACCCCGGGCACCGCCATCGCCGCGGCGTTGATCCCGAGTAGCAGAGCGGTCTTGTCGTCGAGGGCGACGTCGAATGGATCGCGTCGAATCGGCGTGGCCCACACCGCGCGCTGGGCCTCGACCGGGGCGAGCACCACCGGCTCGCGCTGCAGCCTGGCGTTCACCTTCGCCAGCGTGACCGCGCGCCGCGCCACCCGGACCACCTCGTCGTGGGTGACCAGCCCGCTGGCCGCGAAGCCCCAGGTGCCGTCGGCGATCACCCTGACCCCGAAGCCACGGTCCTGCGCCTCCGAGATCGACTCGACGCGGGCCTCGCGCGACCACAGGCCCTGGGTCCGGTAGTCGGCGATCCTGACGTCGGCGTACGTCGCGCCCGCCGACCGTGCCGCGTCGAGCGCGACGTCGGCCAGCGACATCAGATCGACGTCGGGCAGCGGCGCCGGTGGCGTCGGGTGCCCTGACCTGCCGCCGCACGCCACCAGCAGTCCGCCAGCGCCCACACCCTTGAGGAAGTCACGTCGTCTCATCGCCCGCGCACTCTACGCCGGCCCGCACCGACGCGAGCCTCCGTGCCACACCCTGCCGCTCGCAACCGCTCACGTGGCGCCGCCCGCCGGCGTCACCCTGACGGGGTGAGGAACGCCTCCACCGCGGCGTCGAGGTGGCACAGGATCACGACGACGTCGCCGGGGCGGGCCAGCGCCAGGGCGTCGCGCACCGTGGCCAGCTCGTCGGGGGCGATCGCGATCGCGGCGGCGGCGACGCCGGCGGCGATCAGGTCGTCGACCAGGCGCGCCGGGACCTCGCCGGGCGCGCGGCCGCGCAGGTAGTCGGCGAGCTCGCGGATCAGGACCCGGTGCGGGCGGCCGGCGGCGACCTCGCGCGCGACCTCGGCCAGCTCGTCGTCGGGGCGATCGCCGGCCATGCCGAGCGAGACGAACAGGCGGCCCGGCGCCAGGCCCCGGGCCAGGGCGATCACGCCGCGGACCGCGGCCGGGTTGTGGCCGAAGTCGACGACGATCTGGACGCCGTCGCGCTCGACGACGTTGCCACGCCCGGGGTTGTCCCGGGCCGACGAGGTGAACGTGCGCAGGCCCTCGACCACGGCGGTCGCCGGCACGCCCAGCGCGGTGGCCAGCGCGGCCGCGGCCAGCGCGTTCTCGAGGTTGTAGCGGGCGCGGCCGGCGAAGGTCAGCGGGACGTCGGCCACCGCGATCACCGGGCGGCCGTCGTGGACGATCCAGCCGTCGACGACCCGCCACGCGGCGCCGGCCGCGCCGGCCGCGCTGAACCGCACGACCGGGGCGTCGAAGGTCAGCGCCGCGAGCGCGGCGTCGTCGGCGTTGACGATCACCGTGCCGGCGCCGCGCGCGACCACCGCCTTGACCCGCGCCATGGTCGCGAGATCGTCGACGCCGTAGCCGCCGAGGTGATCGACCGAGACGTTGGTGATCAGCGCGGCGTCGCAGCGCTCGACCGCGAGGCCACGGCGCAGGATGCCGCCGCGCGCGGTCTCGAGGATCGCGACGTCGACGTCGGGGTGGCGCAGGACCCGGCGGGCGGCGTCGGGGCCGCTCCAGTCGCCGCGCTCGACGTAGCGGCCGTCGACGACGACGCCGTCGGACGACGACAGCCCGGGCCGACGCCCGGCGAGCTGGGCCATCCGCGCGACCAGCCGGGTCGTCGTGGTCTTGCCGTTGGTGCCGGTGACCAGCGCGACCGGTACGGTGCCGAGCCGGGCCCACGGCACGTCGTCCGGCGCCGGCAGCGGCGCGGTCGCGGGGTAGCGCACCAGCCGGGCCCCGGCACCGAGCGTGACCTCGTCGTCGTCGATCAGCAGCGGCACGCCGCGGGCCCGCGCCGCGGCGGCGAGCCGCGGCAGCTGCGGCCGCGGCGCGAGGTCGACGGTCGGCAGCGGCGCCGGCGCGCCGCCGGCCAGCCGGGCCGCCGCGCTGGCCACCGCCCACTCGTTGACCTCGGTGGCCGGCATCAGGGCGTCGAGCGGCGCCACGAAGAACAGCGCGGCGCCGCCGCGGTAGTGGCGGACGTGGACGTCGTCGGCGGGCCAGCCCAGGGCGGCGAGCGCGCGGCCCAGCTCCTCCCGCCACAGCGCGACCGCGTGCGCCGGATCGTCGCCGCCCTCGAAGACGACCTCGGCGATCGCGCCCGGCGCCGCGGCGTAGAGGTTGGGCCCGGTCAGCCGCCGGGACTCGTCGAGCTGCATCGGCGGCTCAGTCGTCGGTCTGGCGGGCCAGGCGGACGCCGCGTTCGTCGGCGATCAGCGTCATGCCGTCGAGCGACGGCTCGGCGACGTCGCCGAGCCCTGGTGGCGCCCCGGTCGGCGGCGACGCCGCGGGCGACGCGGCCGGCGACGCGGCGCCGCCCTCGGCCGGCGGGCCGCCCTTGAAGTAGATGATCTGCTTCCACGACCGGGTGATGTTGTCGCCGAAGATGACGACCAGATCGCCCGGCCGCGCCATCGCCAGCGCGGCCTCGATCGACTGCTGCTCGTCGACGATGACCTGCACGCGCTCGGCGGCGACGCCGTCGTCGAGCAGCGTCCGGGCCAGCAGCTGCGGCACCTCGTCGGGGGCGCGGCCGCGCGGATCCTCGTCGCGGCGCAGGATCAGGTGGTCGAAGGCCGCGGCCGCGGACCGCGCGATGTCGCGGATGTCCTCGTCGCGGCGATCGCCGGGCGCCGACAGCACGCCGATCCGCCGCCCGGCGACGTCGAGCCGGCGCACCAGATCGGCCATCGCCGCCACCGCGGCCGGGTTGTGGCCGTAGTCGAGGATGACCTTGAACGGCAGCTTGTCGTAGACGTTGAGCCGGCCCGGGGCCTGGAAGAAGGTGCTGTCGAACGTGCGCAGGCCCTGGCGGATGTTCTCGATCTTGACGCCCATCGCGTAGGCCATGACCGCCGCGAACATCGCGTTCTGGACGTTGTGCAGGGCCCGGCCCTCGAGCGTCGCCGGGATCAGGTGGGTCCACACCAGCGGCAGGTGGGTGCCGCGATCGTAGAGCGTGATCATCTGGCCGCGGATCTGCTCCTCGAGCACCGCCGCCAGCCCGCCGGCCGCGATGTGCTGGCGGACCAGGTCGTGGCGCGGGTTCATCGTGACGTAGGCGATGCGCGACGCCTCGGTGTGGTCGGCCATCGCCAGGCTGAGCGCGTCGTCGGCGTTGAGCACCGCGCACTCGGTCGCGACCTCGACGACGATCCGCTTGATCAGCGCCAGCTGCTCGAGCGTGTCGACGCCCTTGAGCCCGAGGTGATCGGCGCTGACGTTGAGCACCGCGCCGACGTCGCAGCTGCGGTAGCCCATGCCCGCGCGCAAGAGGCCGCCGCGCGCGGTCTCGAGCACGGCGAGGTCGACCTGGGGATCGCGCAGCACCATCTGGGCGGCGCGCGGCCCGGTCATGTCGCCGACCACCGTGCGCTCGCCGTCGACGTAGACGCCGTCGGTGGTGGCCAGGCCGACCTTGCGGCCGTCCATCTTGTGGATGTGGGCCAGCATGCGCGAGGTCGTGGTCTTGCCGTTGGTCCCGGTGACCGCGGCGATCGGGATCCGCGCCGGCGTCCCGGGCGGGAACAGGCTGTCGATCACCGGGCCGGCGACGTCGCGCGGCTTGCCCTCGGTGGGCGCCAGGTGCATCCGGAACCCGGGCGCGGCGTTGACCTCGCAGATGCCGCCGCCGACCTCGCGGTACGACCGGCTGATGTCGACGGTGATGAAGTCGATGCCGGCGACGTCGAGGCCGATCGCCTGGGCGGCGCGGACCGCCATCTCCTGGTTGTCGGGGTGGACGACGTCGGTGAGATCGATCGCCGTGCCGCCGGTCGACAGGTTGCCGGTCGAGCGCAGGAACAGCACGTCCCCCGCCGGCAGCACCGTCGCCGCGGTGACGCCGCGCTGCTCCATCAGGCGCTCGGCCTGGTGATCGAACTCGAGGCGGGTCAGCACCTTCTCGTGGCCGATGCCGCGGCGCGGGTCGGCGTTGACCAGCTCGACCAGCTCGGCGACGGTGTGGACGCCGTCGCCGACGACGTGGCCGGGCACCCGCTTGGCCACCGCGATCAGCCGGCCGTCGACCACCAGCATGCGGTGGTCGAAGCCCGGCAGGTAGGTCTCGACGACGATCGTCCGGGCGTGCTCGCGCGCCTTGTCGAACGCGACCCGCACCTGGTCGTTGGTCTCGAGGTTGATCGACACGCCGCGGCCATGGTTGGCGTCGAGCGGCTTGACCACGACCGGGTAGCCGAGGCGGCGCGCCGCCCGCACCGCCTCCTCGGCGCTGCGCGCCAGCCGCTGCTGCGGCACCGGCAGGCCGAGGTCGCCGAGGATGCGGTTGGTCTCCTCCTTGTCGCCGGCGATCTCGACCGCGATCTGGCGGGTCTCGCTGGTGACCGTGGCCTGGATCCGCTTCTGGTACTTGCCGTGGCCGAACTGGACCAGCGAGTGATCGTTGAGGCGCAGCCACGGGATGCCCCGGGCCTCGGCGGCGCGCACCAGCGACCCGGTCGACGGCCCGAGCTGGCGCCGCTGCGCCAGCGTGATCAGCTCCTCGAGCTCGGCCTGGAAGTCGAAGGCCGGCTCGTCGGCGGCCGGCGCCGCCGCGGCGTCGCGCAGCTCGGCCGGCAGCAGCGACTGCAGGAGGCGCATGCCGAGGTCGGCCGCGGCCTCGCCGACCCGCTCCTCCTCGTACTCGAAGACGACGTGGTACTGGCCGGGGGTGTCGCCGACCGACCGGGTCTTGCCGAACGTGACCTGGGCGCCGGCGAGCTGCTGGACCTCGATCGTGACGTGCTCGAGGACGTGGCCCAGCCAGGTGCCGTCGTCCTCGGTCAGGCGCCGCACGAACCCGCCGGGCTCGCCGTAGGAGCAGGTGTGCTGGTCGAGGGTCGGCAGCGCCGCCAGCAGGCGGCCGTTGAAGCCGTCGATCCGGCCGCTGGGCCAGGCCTCGAGCGGCCCCAGCTCGACGGTGAGGCGCATGACCGGGAAGTGCGCGTACTGGCTGGGGCCGCGGTAGACGCGCCGCTCGAGGATCTTCATGCCGACTCCGGGTGGGCCCTGGGCGGCGGCGAGGCGACCCGGGTGTGCAGGTTGAACGTCGCGCCGTTGGTGAGGACGTGGAGCTGGACGCCGGTCATGCAGATGGGCTCGCCCTGCGCGACCTGCGCCATCGACGAGTGGGTCAGCCCCGAGACGTCGACCACGGTGATCGCGCCCGAGCCGACGACCTCGACGCGATCGTCGGGGTCGAGGAAGGCCGCGGTGTCCTCGTCGAGGCCGAGCCCGGTGGCGAACGGGTTGTAGGCCAGCGCGCTGAGCAGGCGGCCGAGGCGGTCGCGCTGGCGGAAGTGCTGGTCGATGATGACCCGGTTGGTGAGGCCGAAGCCGGGCGCCAGGACCGCGGCGCCGGCCAGGGGCGTCGCGCCCTCGGTGCCGAACGCGATCATGTGCTCGGACAGGATCGCGGCGCCGGCGCTGGTGCCGCCGATCGACACGCCGCGGGCGTTCTGCGACCGCAGCAGCTTGGCGATCGGCGTGCCGCCGAGGATCGTCGACAGCCGCAGCTGATCGCCCCCCGTGAGGAAGATGCCGGTGGCCTGCTCGAGGTAGGCGTACCAGTCGGCGCGGCTGGCGTCGCCGCGCTCGGCGTAGGCCAGGGCCCGGACCGACGCCACGCCGATGTCCTCGAACAGGCGCTCGTAGCGGGCACCGGTGTCGGCCAGCTTCGACGCCGTCGGGATCACCGCGATGCGCGCGTCGGCGCCGCCGGCGATCTCGGTGAAGCGGCGCAGGATGCGGACGTCATGGATCTTGTCCTCGGCGCCGCCGACCGGGACGATCCAGCCACGCCGGTGCTCGGACTCCACGCGCGCGGGGCTCACGAGGTCGCTCGCTCGAACATCCCGAACATCATCTGCTTTCCGCCGCGGATCATCCAGCGCCCGCGCGCGATCACGCCGTCGATCGCGCCGGCGGCATCGAGGATGACCAGGTCGGCGTCGTGGCCGACGACCAGCCGGCCCTTGCCGGGGAGGCGCAGCTGGTCGGCGACGTTGGACGTGAACACCGGGACCACCCGCTCGAGGGGCAGGCCGCGCCCGACCAGCGCGCGCAGCGCGGCGAGCAGGGTCGACGGCCGGCCCACGTCCATCGAGGTCAGGCGGCCGTCGCCGTCGAAGACCGGCAGGCAGCCGGCGCCGTCGGAGCTGCAGGTCAGGCGCGCGGCCGGGAACCCCGGCGCGTCCAGGCAGCGCACGATCGCGTCGGGGGCGTCGTCGCTGGCGTCGAAGGCGGTGACGTCGATCGGCACGCCGTGGCTGGTCGCGAGCGCGATCGCCTCGGCGAGCAGGCGCGGGTTGCGGTTGACGTGGGTGGGCTGGAACACCCGCGCCGGCAGCTCGGCGGTGTCGAGGGCGCGGCGCACCAGGTCGAGGCCGCGGGCGCCGTCGCCGAGGTGGAGGTGGACGATGCCGGCCTTGCCGGTGGTCAGCCCGGCGACGTGGCAGTCGGACGCGATCCGCAGCAGCTCGTCGAGGGTCGGCTGCGACGACCGGTGATCGCTGAGCGCGAGCTCGCCGACGCCGATGATCGGATCGACGAAGACGACGTCGCCGCGGACCGTGCCGGTGAGGGTGCGCGGCGGCACCTGGTAGCCGCCGCCGTAGCACCACGCCGACAGGCCCTCGGCGCGCAGGCCCAGGGTGCGGGCGACCAGGTCCTCGATCGTGCGCGTCGTGGTGTCGGTGCCGAGCAGCCCGACGACGCTGGTGACGCCGGCGCGCACCAGCGTGCCGAGGGTGACCGGCGGCACCCGCGACGCGAAGCCGGACTCGCCGCCGCCGCCGCCGAGGTGGACGTGGCCGTCGATCAGCCCGGGGATGACGCGGGCGCCGGCGAGGTCGACCTCGTCGGCGAGCGGGGTCGCGGGCAGCGCCTCGCCGATCGCGAGCACGCGCTCGCCGCCGATCAGCAGGTCGCGGCGGCCGCGGGCCTCGGGGGCGTACAGCTCGGCGTTGCGCAGCAGGGTCAGCACGGACGGCGGTTCTACCGCGAACCCTCCCCGGCCGGGGGCCCTGCCGGCTCAGCCGGGCGGCCGCTCGGAGCTCTCGATCGCCAGCAGCACCGACACGAACGGGGTCAGCGTCACGAGCTCGCGCCGCGACCCGTACAAGGCCAGCAGGGCCTGGACGATCGGGTTGCGCAGGTCGAGGCGCGTGCTCGCCGGCTGCGACGCGCCGGCGGTGCGGCGGATCGCGGCCCGCCACCGGGGCGTCGTGCGGTAGCGCGCGCCGTCGCGCTGCAGCACGCCGTCGGCGGCGAGCTGGGCGAGGACCTCGAGCAGGCTGGCGGGCGCGGTCACCCCGGCGGCCGCGATGCCGCGCGCGCGGCGTCGATCTCGCGCTGCTCCTTCAGGCCCAGGTACTTGCTGCGGGTCAGCCAGCCGCTGAGGCGCTCGGTGATCATCGCCGGCAGGTGGTCGAGATCGCCGACCAGGAGCTCGTCGACCTCGACCAGCGCGGCCTCGAGATCGGTCCGCGTCGGCGACGCCTCGCCCGGCGCCAGGTGCGCGAGCGCCTGCTGGAGCTCGAAGCGCCTGGTCTCGCACGCCACCCGGATGCCCTGCCCTGTCTTCTGCGGATCTGCCATCACCGACCTCCTGCACGCCCCCATCGACGTCCGCTACCTGTAGCCACGATCCGGTGCGGAACAAGGCGCCGCGCCACGATGGCCCACCTTTCGCGTCCCGATCCCGGTCGGACCGGGGCCGCGCCCGTCACCAGCGCCGCTTGGGGCGGCGGCGACCAGGGCGCGCCGCCGGGCCCGGGCGGGCGCCCGCGCCACCGCCACCGCCGCCGCCACCGCCCGCCGCGGCGCGACCGGCCGGCGCCGCCGACGCGAACCGACCGGCCGGCGCGGGCGCCCGGGCGCGGTCGTCGCGGCGATCGTCGCGACGGCCGGCGACCGGCCGGCGCGGCTCGGATCGCGGCGGCGGCCGGGCGTCGGACCGGGCGGCTGGCCGCGGGTCGGCCTGGCCGCGGTCGCGCGGGCGGTCGTCGCGGCGGCCGCGACGGTCCGGCCTGCGCGATGGCCGCGACGACCGCGGCGGCGGCGGCGGCGGCGGCACGAACTGCGGCGTCAGCTCGCCGGCGCGGTAGGCGCGCCAGATGGCGCGGCCGTCGGCGGCGTGCACCGCCAGCGACGGATCGAACCCGGCGACGAAGCGCACGACGCAGTCGAAGTCGCGCAGGAAGAAGAACTCGGCGCGCGAGCTGTGCGCCGCCGAGATGACCTGCGGGAAGTCGATGATCGTCGGGCCGTCGGCGGACGCCAGGATGTTGTACGGCGACAGATCGCCGTGGATCAGATCGCGACACAGCATCGCGATCAGCTGGGTCACCAGATCGGCGTAGACGCCGAGCGCCTCGTCGGGCGCGATCGCGACGTCGATCAGGCGCGGCGCGGGCCGGCCGGCGGCGTCGCGGACCAGCTCCATCAGCAGCACGCCCTCGTAGAACAGCACCGGCGCCGGCACCCGCACGCCGGTGCCGGCCAGCCTCGACAGCGCGTCGGCCTCCGCCGACTTCCACGCCTGCTCGGCGGCGTCGCGCCCGAAGCGGCCGCCGCGGTCGATCGCGCGCTGGGTGCGGGTGTTGCGGACCTTGCGGCCCTCCTTGTAGTCGGCGTTGCTCTTGAAGCTGCGGGTCGCGCGGTCCTTGTAGACCTTGGCCGCGACGATCTGGTCGCCGCGCCGGACCAGCGAGATGTCGGCCTCCTTGCCGCTCTTGAGCCGGCCGAGGACCTCGTCGATGATGCCATCGGCGATCAGCAGATCGAGGGCGGAGGTCATCGACGGCGACAGGCGGTGGGGCGCACGGGCGCGGGAACCTAGCACCGCGGCGGCCCGCGAACACCAGGGAACGTCGCGGCATCCCCGTTGCCGCGCCCGGGCCCGGGTGGCAGCGTGCCGGGGTGGACGACCTGCTGCGCACCCTGCTCGATCCGTCGGGCGAGCCCCCCGCCGTCGACACCCTGCCCGCCTGGTGGGCGGCGACCGGGCCCCACCGCGACGCCTGGGCCACCCCGGTCGACCGGGCGCTGGTCGGCGGCGCCTGCGCCGACCGCCTCGGCTTCGCGTTCGCGGCCGGCTACGCGGCGGCGCTGCACGCCCTGGTCCCCGGCGGCCGCGGCGAGCTCGCCGCGCTGTGCGCGACCGAGGCCGAGGGCGCCCACCCGCGCGCGATCCGCACCACGCTGACCCGCGACGGCGACGGCTACCGGCTGACCGGCCACAAGCGGTGGGCGACGGTCGCCTCCGAGGCGGCGTGGCTGCTGATCCTGGCCAGCACCGGCGTCGACGCCGCCGGCCGCAACCAGCTGCGCGCGGTCCGGATCGCGGCCGCCGCGCCCGGCGTCCGCCTGGTCCCGACCACCGCGCCGTTCGTCCCCGAGATCCCGCACGCCGAGGTCGTGCTCGAGGACGTCCGCGTCGCCGCCGACGACGTGCTGCCCGGCGACGGCTACGACGCCTACCTCAAGCCGTTCCGCACCGTCGAGGATCTCCACGTCCACGCCGCGCTGGTCGGCTACCTGATCGGCGTGGTCCGCCGCCACCGCCTCGACCCCGTCCACACCGAGCGCCTGCTCGCCCTGGCGCTGGCGACCCGCGGCCTCGCCACCGCCGGCGTCGCGGCGCCCGCGACCCACCTCGCCCTCGCCGGCGTCCTCGACCTGGTCGCCGCCGAGGTCGCCGCGATCGAGGCCGCGTGGGCCGCCGCGCCCGACGACGAGTGGGACCCGCTGGCAGCGCGACCGCGCCCTGCTGCGGGTCGCCGGCGGCGCGCGGACGGCGCGCCGCGACCGCGCCCGCGCCGCCGTCGCGCCGGGGTAGCTCAGTCGCAGGTCGGCGCGATCTGCCCGTCGGAGCCGGTCGAGACGTAGGCGTCGGCGACGTAGCCGCCGGCGATGTGGTCCCACAGCGTCGACGTCCCGTAGGTGCCGCTGATCGACTGGCCGCGCTTCTGGCAGGTGATCGTCACGTACGCGCCGTCGGCGACCGACCCGAGCGCCGCGGTGCTGGTGCTGGCGCCGGCGCGGATCGTCAGCGGCGCGCCGCTGGTGTTGATGCGGCCCGGGTACCCGGCGCCGCCGTTGCTGGTGCCGCCGTGGCTCTGCGCGAACTTGTTCTGGACCGCGTGCTTCGCCGCCGCGCTGAACGCGTGCCACGTGTACGCGCGGTTCGACACCAGGCCGTTGCGCCCGACCAGCCACGACCGGACCTGGGCCCGCAGCTGCGTCTTCATCTTGCAGTTGGCGTAGACCGCGTGAATGTGGTTGGCGCCGGTCCAGCCGTCGACGCCGTTCTTGCGGTACCAGGCGGCGAAGCCGAGCTTGCCCAGCTTCTCGAGCAGGTTGTGGATCTGCGTGCTCGACAGCCCGCTCACCGACAGGTCGGTCGCCGCCGAGTACGGGTGGCCGTTCACGCTGCCGTCCTGGGCGTGGTAGCCGGCCGACGCCGGCGCGTTCCCGATGGTCTGGGTGATCCGCCAGGCCGCGACGCCGGCGGCGCGCAGGGCGTCGGACGCCCGCGGGTGCAGGCCCCAGCGCAAGAGCGCGGCGTTCGCGATCGGGGTCACCGCCGCCGGGGCGTCGCCGTCGTCGTCGACGACCGCGACGTCGTAG
Organism: Kofleriaceae bacterium; assembly: GCA_020633495.1. Lineage (GTDB taxonomy): Bacteria > Myxococcota_A > Polyangia > Haliangiales > Haliangiaceae > WYBA01. The sequence goes on from JACKDR010000013.1 coordinate 71,228, forward strand.
GACGGCCACGCCTCGTCGTCGTCGAACGCGGCGGCGTCGTCCTCGGCCGGCCCCGCGACCAGGACGTCGTCGGTGTGCTCGACGTCGACGACGCTGTCGTCGGGCAGCAGCGCGAGCTCCTCGGCGGTCAGCGGCGGCTCGACGAAGTCGGGGTCGTCCTCGGCGACGCAGGCGAGCAGGTGCAGGGACAGCAGCGCGGACACGAACGCGACGGTGGTGGATCTCATGCGCCCCTGCCCTCGCAACCGCCGTGCCGCGGCCAACTGGCCGGAGTCACGACGATCACGCCGCGCGGTTGTGGCGCGCCAGGTTACAGGTGCGGCCTCGCGGCGGCGGTCGCGCCCCGGGCCCGGCCGCGTCCGCGCTTCGCGTCGGCGGCCGCGGCGACGCAAGGACTGCGGGCCGGCCCGGCGGTCGCGCCCGCGCGGCCCCGCGAAACCGCGCAGGCACGGCGATCCGACCGTCGACGGCGCCGGGCGCGCGGTATGCAACGCACCCACGCATGACCCTCGCGACCGACCTCGCGAACTGGGTCGCGCGCGCACGCCGCCTGGTTCCTCACCCGGACCGCAAGGTCCTGCTGTCGCCGCCGCGCCTGGTGGCGCGCTTCGCCGGGTTCGCCCTGCGCCGCACCATGGGCGAGGCCGGGCACGCCACCGCCGACGACGTCCGCGCCCGCGATCCCGCGCTGGTGACGCTGGTCGGTGACCTGTTCCGGCTGCTCGGTCGCCACTACTTCCGGCTCCAGGTCGAGGGCGTCGAGCACGTCCCGCCGACCGGGCCGATGCTGCTGGTCGGCAACCACAGCGGCGGCCTCTTGCCCAGCGAGGGCTTCTTCACGGCGCTGGCGATCCACGATCACCTCGGCGCCGACCGCGCGATCTACGCGCTGGCCCACGACTTCCTGTTCGAGGATCCGGTGCTGCGCCGCTACGCCGGCCGCCTCGGCATCCTGCGCGCCGGCCACGTCAGCGCCCGCCACGCCTTCGCCGCCGGCGCCGGCGTGCTGGTCTACCCGGGGTCGGACCTCGACACCTTCCGCCCGTTCGGCGATCGCGACCGGATCGTCCTCGGCGGCCGCACCGGCTTCGTCGAGCTGGCGCTGCGCGAGGGCGTGCCGATCGTCCCGGTCGTCACCGCCGGCACCCACGAGCAGCTGATCGTGCTGCGCCGCGGCGATCGCCTGGCCCGCCGCGTCGGCGCCCACCGCTGGGCCCGCACCGAGGTGCTGCCGCTGGTGCTGGCGCTGCCGTGGGGCCTCACCACCGGCTTCCTGCCGTACCTGCCGCTGCCGGCCCAGACCACGGTCGCGTTCCTGCCGCCGATGCGATGGCCCGACCTCGGCCCCGACGCCGCCGACGATCCGGCGGCGGTCGCCCGCTGCTACCGCGACGTCGAGGCCGCGATGCAGGCGACGCTGGACCGGCTGACCCGCGATCGCCGCTACCTGCTGGGCCCGCCGCCGGCGCCGGTGCCGCCGCTCGAGGTCGCCACCGAGATCGCGGCGTCGCCCGAGGCGGTGTGGCACGCGCTCACCGACCTGGCCGCGTACCCGCGGTGGAACCCGTTCATCCGCCAGGCCCGCGGCGAGCTGGTCCCGGGCGGCCGCGTCCACGTCCGGGTCCGGACCCCGATGGGGCTGCCGCTGCGCTTCACCGCCGAGGTCCTCGACCGGATCGAGGATCGCGAGCTGCGCTGGCGCGGCCACGTCGGCGCGCCGTGGCTGGCCGCCGGCGAGCACACGTTCACGATCGAGGCGCTCGGCCCCGAGCGGGTCCGCCTGATCCAGCGCGAGGTCTTCGGCGGCAGCCTGCCGCCGATCGTCCGCCGCGTCCTGGTGCCCGAGACCCGGCGCGCGTTCGCGATCATGAACCGGGCCCTCAAGGCCCACGTCGAGCGGCCGCGGTCGTGGATGCTCGCCGCGCCCGGGCCCGGCGCCGCGCCGCCCCACGTCGCGCGCATCGAGAGCGTCGGCGCCCGGCTGCCGGCGCAGGTCCTCACCACCGCGGCGCTGATGGCGAGCACGCGCCACCGCACCCGCATCGATCTCGAGCGTCTCACCGGGATCCGCGAGCGCCGGGTGTGCGGCCCCGACGAGGACACGCTGACGCTGGCGATCGACGCGGCGCGCGACTGCCTGGCGCGGTCGCGCTACGTCGGCGCCGACCTCGACATGGTGATCAGCACCAGCATCTCGCGCCACGTCGGCGCCGCCACCCACCGCTTCGAGCCGCCGCTGAGCCTGTCGATCAAGGAGGCGATCGGCGCGTCGGCGGCGACCAGCTTCGATCTGTCCAACGCGTGCGCCGGCATGCTGACCGGCGTGTTCCTGCTCGACGACCTGGTCCGGCGCGGCGCGATCCGCCGCGGCATGGTGGTCAGCGGCGAGCACATCTCCGGCCTGGGCCAGAACGCGACCCGCTCGGTGCGGTCGATCCTGAGCCCGGAGCTGGCGTCGCTGACCCTGGGCGACGCCGGCGCCGCGGTCATCGTCGATCGCGCCGCCGACGGCCGCGCCGGCATCGAGCTCGCCGGGTTCACGACCCTGGCCGAGCACAGCCGGCTGTGCGTCGGGCTGCCGGCGCCGCACCAGCCGGGCGCGCGCATGTTCACCCGCGCCCGCCGCATCCACGAGGTCGCGATGGCCGACGGGCCGCCGCTGCTCGCCGAGGTCCTCGAGGGTCACGGCCTGCACCTCGGCGACGTCGACTGGCTGATCCCGCACCAGACCTCGGTGCGGGCGATCCGCGCCGGCGAGAAGGTCCTGGCCGAGCGCACCGGCGAGCGCCCCGGCCACACGATCGTCACCGTCGACGACTACGGCAACACGGCGTCGACGACGCTGTTCCTGGCGCTGCACCGCTACCTCGATGCCGGCCGCTTCGCCGCCGGCGATCGGGTCCTGCTCTTGTCGGTGGCGTCGGGGCTCGAGGTCGGCGTCGTGTCGCTGGTCATGGACGAGCTGAGGGACACCCATGGGCACCCACATTGAGTCGATCGCGACCGCCGCGTACCGGGGCCGCCGCCTCGGCCGCGGCGCGCTGCGCCTGTCGGACCGGGCGGCGCGGCGCTGCCTGCGACGCGGCCACCACCGCGCCGACGAGCTCGACCTGCTGATCAACGCCGGCCTCTACAAGGACCACAACGTCGCCGAGCCGGCGCTGGCGGCGCTGATCCAGGAGGACGTCGGCGCCAACCCGGGCCACCCGCCGCGCCGCGATCACCACGGCACGTTCTCGTTCGACGTCCTCAACGGCGCGTGCGGCGTCCTCACCGCGGTCCAGCTGATCGACGGCATGGTCGGCCCCGGCGCCGCCCAGCTCGGCCTGGTCGTCGCCGCCGACGCCGATCCGATGCCGCACACCTCGCACGGCTTCCCGTTCGCCGCGGTCGGCGGCGCGCTGCTGCTGGCGCACGGCGACGACGACGACGGCTTCCAGGGCGTCACGCTGCGGACCTTCGCCGAGGACGCCGACCTGTTCGAGGCCGACCTGCGGTGGGCGCCGCACGCCGGCCTGACCCGGCGCGGCCGCAACCTGTTCGAGGTCCGCGAGGCGCCCGCGTTCGGCGCCCGCTGCGTGGTCCACGCGGTCGACGTCGCCCGCGATCACCTCGACCGCGGCGGCCTGCGGCCCGCCGACGTCGACCTGCTGATCGCCAGCCCGTACCCGCGCGGCTTCGCCGCCGCGGTGGCGGTCGCGCTCGGCCTCGGCACCGACCGCCTGCCGCCGCCGATCGATCCCGCGCTGACGCCGGCGCACACCGCCGGACCGATCGCGGCGCTCGACGCGGCGGCGATGTCGGGGCAGCTGGCGCGCGCGCGCCACGTCCTGCTGGTCTCGGCCGGGGCCGGGATCACGGTCGGCGTGGCGCTGTACCGACGCCCGGCCGGCGCCGCCGCCTGAGCCGCAGCAGCCACGAGCCGCCAGCGACGGTGACGACGCGCGACCGCGCGTGACGGCGCGCGACGGCGCCCCGCGCGCCTCCGAGAAGTCCCGACCGGCGCGTGATCGCCGTCGCACCGACGGCGGTCGGCGCGGGGCAGATCGCCCCGCGTCGCGAAGAATCGACATCGGCCCCTCACGAAGGCAACCCGGCGCCGCGAGCTTCGGTCCACTGTTGTGGAGGTCGTCCATGAAGTCGTTGGCCCTCACCCGTGCGGCGGTCGCCGCCTTGCTGCTGGCGCTGGTCGCCACCTCGGTCGCGGGATGCGGCCACGTCCGACCCAGCCAGCGCGGCCGCCTCGCCGGGCCCGCGATGCGGTTCGAGATGAACGCGGCCGCCGACGCCCAGCGCGACTCGGTCACCGAGATCACCGAGGGCTCCACCTTCCCGAGCGCCGGACCGGGTGCCGCCGGCGCCGGCTGCGGGTGCAATTGAGGCCCCGGGCCTGGCTGCTGGCCGCGCTGCTCGTCCCGATCGGCGCCGTCGCGCAGGCCCAGCCGTCCGCCGCCCCGGACACCGCCGCCGCGACGCCCGCCGGGCCCGGCGCGACCTCGGCGGCGCCGGGCAGCACCGATGCCGGCGCCGCGCCCGCCGACGACGATCCCGACAGCAACGACGACCTGATCGCGGACTACGAGCTCGGCGTCGACGGCGACGGCGCGGCCTCCGACGACGGCGCGGCCTCCGACGACGGCGACGACACGCCGACCACCGGCGCGCTGCGCTTCGGCGTCTACACCGACAGCGATCAGACCTCGGTGTACCGGGCCCTCGGCGTCGTGTCGTCGGCCGCCGGCGCGTGGGCCTTCAACGGCAGCGTCGGCATCGACGCGGTCACCAGCGCCTCGGTCGACGTCCGGTCGTCGCCGGATCTCAGCGCGGTGGACGTCGTCACCAGCGCCTCGGGCCGGACCTCGACCTCCGGCGGCCAGATGACCGACAACCGGATCCAGGCCACCAGCGGCGTCACCTGGGACGACAGCCACGGCCGGGTCGTGTCGCTGACCGGGGCCGCCGCCACCGAGCGCGACTACAAGAGCCTCAGCGCCAACCTCAACGGCTCGATCGACGTCCTCGATCGCACGACGACGCTGCTCGGCGGCGTCAGCTTCACCGACAACTGGATCGCCAGCGTCCTCGATCGCGACCTGCACGAGCGCATGTACGCGCTGGGCTGGTCGCTCGGCATCGCGCGCGTGCTGACCCGCAACGACGCGGTCCGCCTCCGCTACGACGGCGACAGCCACGAGGGCTACCAGTCGTCGCCGTACCGCAACGTCCGCTTCGGCGACTGGAGCACCACCACCGGCCCGCGCGGCCAGATCATGTTCACCAACACGCTCGGCCCCGCCGACGGCATGCCCGAGCTCGAGCCGACCAGCCGGCTCCGCCACGCCGCCACGCTCGAGCTCCTGCACGCGCTCGGCGATCACGTCGGCCTGCACCCGCAGCTGCGCGCCAGCCACGACAGCTGGGGCGTCACCAGCGCCAGCGCGGCGCTCGACCTGCGGGTCGCCGAGCCGACCTGGCGCCTGCAGCTCGGCTATCGCTACTACCAGCAGTGGAAGGCCGACTTCTTCCAGGACAAGTACACCGCCGATCCGTCGACGTACACCTACTACACCGCCGACAAGGACCTCGGCGACGTCGTCGGCCACCTGTGGAACTTCGGCGTGTCGTGGGTGCTGCGCGAGCCCGAGGGCCTCGGCAGCAGCCGCCTGCTGCTCGACGCTCGCGTCGATCTCTTCCGCTACAGCTACCCCGGCTTCCTGCTGCTCGCCGAGCGGACCAGCGCCCTGGTCCAGCTCGGCCTGACCTGGGAGCTGTAGCCGCGGCCGCCCGCGGCGCCGGACGGCCGGCCGGCTGCGACCCGACGCCGCGCCCGCCGCCGCCGGGATGGCCCGCGGCGCCACGCCACCGTCACCGAGCCGGGGCATCGTGCACGCATGGACGACCTCGACGCCCTGTTCGGTGCGATCGACGAGCTGCGGAGCCGCGCCGTGGCGGCGCCCGGCGATCACGCCGCGGCGCTCGCGCGCATCAGCCCCGGCTACCTGTCGAGCGCGCGCAACCTGGTGGCGTACCTGGCGCTGCGCGCCGCCGACCATCGCGAGCTGCAGCTCGCGCTGGGCCGCTGGGGGCTGTCGTCGCTGGGCCGGATCGAGAGCCACGTCGTCGCCGCCCTCGACCAGGTCCGGGCCCGCCTCGACGACGCCCGGGTCCGGCGTGGCGCCCCCGCCGCGGCGGCGCTGCCGCCGGTGGCGACGCCGACCCAGGACGACGCGGAGCGGCTGCTCGACGACCACACCCGCGCGCTGCTCGGCCCACCGCCGGCGGCGCGCCAGGTGCACGTCATGATCACCGCGCCCGCCGCCGCCGTGGTCGACGCGCGCTGGGCCGACCGCGTCCTCGACGCCGGCGCCGACGTGCTCCGCGTCAACGCCGCCCACGAGGACGCCGACGCCTGGCTCGCGATCGTCACGACCGTCCGCGCCGCCGCGGCGCGCGCCGGCCGGCCCTGCCCGATCGTCGTCGATCTGCCGGGCCCCAAGCTGCGCACCGTCGCGCTCGGCACGGGCCCGCGGGTGGTCCGCTGGCGCCCCGACAAGGACGAGCTGGGCCGGGTCCGGACCCCGGCGCGGGTCGCCCTGCACCCGGCGTCGCGCCCGGCCCCGCCGGGCCCCGCGCTCGCCGTGCCCGACGCGCTGTGGCCGCTGACGCCGGACGACCAGGTCCGCGTTCGTGACGCCCGGGGCCGCAAGCGACGCCTCCGCGTCGTCGACGCCGCCTGCGCGACCGTCGAGCGCACGGTCTACCTGACCCCCGACGCCACGATCACGGTACGGCGCGACGGCGCCCGGCGCGGTCGCTGGCGCTGCGACGACGTCCCGGCCCGGCCGTTCGCGCTGCGGGTCGCGACCGGCGACCGGTTCCGGCTGCTGCGCCCCGGCGTCGCCGCCCCGCCCGGCGTGGCCGCGATCGGCTGCACGCTCGACGCCGCGGTGCGCGCGATCCAGCCGGGCCACCGCGTCCTGTTCGACGACGGCCACCTCGAGGCCGTCGCCGAGGCCACCGACGACGCCGGCGCGACCCTGCGGGTGCGCCGGCTCGCCGGCGCCGATTTCGCGCTCCGCGCCGAGAAGGGGATCAACCTGCCCGACACCCGGCTCGACGTCCCCGCGCTCGGCCCCGACGACGAGCGCGCGCTGGCGTTCGCGGTCGACCACGCCGACGTCGTCGAGGCCTCGTTCGTCCGGTCGCCGGACGACGTCCGCGCGCTGCACGCGCGCCTCGACGCGCTCGGCGGCCGTCACCTCGGGGTCGTGCTCAAGATCGAGACCGGCGACGCGTTCGCCCAGCTGCCGGCGATCCTGCTCGAGGCCATGACCCGGCCACCGGTCGGGGTCATGATCGCGCGCGGCGACCTCGCGGTCGAGATCGGGTTCGAGCGCCTCGCCGAGGTCCAGGAGGAGATCCTGTGGCTGTGCGAGGCCGCCCACCTGCCCGTCATCTGGGCCACCCAGGTGCTCGACACCCTGGCGCGCACCGGCCAGCCGTCACGCGCCGAGGTCACCGACGCCGCGATGTCGGGTCGCGCCGAGTGCGTGATGCTCAACAAGGGCCCGTTCGTCGCCGAGGCGGTGGCCGCGCTCGACGACATCCTGCGGCGGATGGCGGCCCACCAGCACAAGAAGCGCAGCCTGTTCCGCCGCCTCGCGGTCGCGCAGCCGGTGGCGTGAGCCGCCCGCGGCGCGGCACGGCGCGGTGCGGCATCGCGGCCGCGCCTCAGAGATCGGCTCGGTCGTGGGGTCGCGACGCGCGATATCTGCGAGCCGTGACCGCATTGTGACCAGTTCCCTACGGGTGCAACCCCACATTCGATCCCGTGGAAGTAGCCGTCTCTCCTGAGCATCCCGCCTCGTCTCGTGGCAACCGGCCCCGGTTCGCCCCCGACAACGGGTTCCGCAAGCGCCTCGACGAGCGCGTCGCCGCGTACTTCGCCGACACCGGGCGGTCGCCGCACGGTGGCTGGCGGATGCGCCTCAAGACCGCCTCGATGCTGGCCTGGTTCGGCGCGTCGTACGCGTTCCTGGTGTTCGTGGCGTCGACGTGGTGGCAGGGCGTGCTCGGCGCGACGTCGCTGGCGTTCGCGATCGCCGGCATCGGCTTCTCGATCATGCACGACGCCAACCACGACGCGTACTCGAAGCACAAGCTGGTCAACCGGCTGCTCGAGCGCACGCTCGACATGCTGGGCGCCAGCTCGTACATCTGGCGCTGGAAGCACAACGTCTTCCACCACACGTACACGAACGTCGAGGGCGCCGACAACGACATCCACCTGCTGCCGTTCGCGCGCCTGGCGCCGACCCAGCCGCGGCGCCGGATCCACCGCTTCCAGCACCTGTACATGTGGGCGCTGTACGGCTTCACCGTCTACCACATGCACTTCACCGAGGACTTCCTCAACGTCAAGCGCGGCAAGGTCGGCCCCCACCACTTCCCGCGGCCGCGCGGCCTCCGCCTGTTCGAGGTCTTCGCGTCGAAGGCGTTCGTGCTGGCGTGGTCGCTGGCGATCCCGATGTTCTTCCACACCTGGTGGGTCGTGCTCGCCTTCTACGCCTCGCTGTGGTTCGCGGTCGGCATCATCCTCGGCGTCGTCTTCCAGGTCGCGCACTGCCACGACGAGGCGCCGTTCCCCGAGCCCGATCCGGTGACCAACCGCATCGACAACGCGTGGGCCATCCACCAGGTCGAGACCACCGCCGACTTCGCGCCGCACAACCCGCTGATCACCTGGTACGTCGGCGGGCTCAACTTCCAGATCGAGCACCACCTGTTCCCCAAGATCTGCCACGTCCACTACCCGCGCCTCGCCGGGATCGTCCAGGACGTGTGCACCGAGTTCGGCGTCCGCTACACCCAGTTCCCGTCGTTCGTGTCGGCGGTGGCGTCGCACGGCCGGATGCTGCGCCGCATGGGCACCGCCCCGGACGCGCTGCCCGCGGCGGCCGCGACCCCGGCGGCGGCGGCCTGAGCGCCTGACCGGCGGGTCGGTCGCGCGGCGCCCCCACGGCGCCGCGCGCGCGCGCCGCGTAGACTGCGGGCTCGATGAAGCTCCTGCGCAAGCTGCACTTCTACCTGGGCGTGTTCTTCGCGCCCGCGATCATCTTCTTCGCCTTCAGCGGCATGCTGCAGCTGTGCGAGCTGCACGAGGCGAGGGCGGCGACGAGCCCGCCGCCTGGATCGCCAAGCTCGCCGAGATCCACAAGATCCAGAGCATCGCGGATCCGCCGGCGCGGCCGCCGCGCGCCGCGCCTGCCGCCGACCGCGCCGCCGACGCCGCGCGCCCGCCGATCGCGGCGGCGACGGCGACCACGACGACCGCGCCCCCCGCCGGCGCCCGGCCCGGCGCCGGGGCGCGCCGCCCGCCGGCGCGCCGCGCCCGCAGCGGCGCCCGATCCCGCGCTCGGCCGGGCTCAAGGTGTTCTTCCTGCTGATGTCGCTGGGGCTGATCGCGTCGTCGGTGCTCGGCATCGTCATGGCGTTCCAGTACCGCCGCGATCGCCGGATCATCATCGGCCTGCTGAGCGCCGGCATCATCCTGCCGGTGGGGTTCCTGCTGCTCCTGTGAGCGCCGGCGCCGCGTCGCGGCTCACCACGCCAGGCCGGCGTCGGCGGCGACGTCGAGGCAGGTGTAGCGGTCGCGGATCTCGCGGGCGTGGCGCCGCGCCGCCGCGAACAGCGCCGGCGACCAGCCCAGCGCCGCGGCCTCGGTCGGCGCGCCCGCCGCGGCCAGGACGCCGCGCAGCCGGTCGGGGCCGAGCGCGACCGCGGCGAGCCGGGCGCGGATCGTCGTCCAGCCGGCGACCAGCCGCGCGTTGACGGCCTCGGCGCCGGCGTCGTCGAGCAGCTTGGGCGCGACCTCGTCCCAGCAGGTCGCGCCCGCGGCGGCGCCGAAGTGGGCGAGGACGTCGGCGCGGGTCAGCCGGCTCGCCCGCAGCCGCGGCGGCGCGTCGGCGTCGAGGAGCCGCGCCTGCAGCGCGGCCATCGCGACGGTGCAGACGCCGATCTCCTCGCCGTGCAAGGTCCGCGGCCGGTCGGCGTCGCCCATCATCGCGACGTAGTGGGCGAGCAGGTGCTCGCCCTGGCTCGCCGGGTAGCTGCCGCCGCAGATCGTCATGCCGAAGCCCGACAGCACCAGCGTCCGGACCAGGTGGCGGAGCGCGGCGGCGTCGCCGGCGACCAGCGCCGCCGGCTCGGCCAGCAGCGCCTCCTCGTCGGCGGCGAGCAGCGCGAACGGCGCCTCGCGGTAGGGCCGGTCGCGCACCAGGTGGGCCAGCAGCCAGTCGACCTGCGCGGTGGCCCGGCACACGCTGTCGCCGAGGCCGGCGCGGATCAGCCGCGCCGGCGCCGCGGCCAGGACACCGAGGTCGAAGAACACGCCCCGCGGGGTCGCGGTCCGCACCGAGCGCTTGACGCCGCCGTCGAGGACCGACGCGCTGACCGAGGTGTAGCCGTTCATCGACGGCGCGGTCGCGAACACCACCTGCGGCACGCCGCGGGCGTGGGCGACCAGCTTGGCGAGGTCGTTGAGCGTGCCGGCGCCGACCGCGACGACGGCGTCGGCGCGCGGATCGGCGGCGGCGACCAGGCGCGCCACCGTCGCCGCGTCGGCGTGGGGCTCGCGATCGAGGACCAGCGGCTGGACCGCGTAGCGCGAGCCCAGCGCCCGCGTCACCCGCGCGCCCATCGCGGCGTCGGTGTCGCGATCGGCGATCACGACCAGGCGCGGCCCGAGCCCGAGCGCCGCGACCAGCTCGACCTCGTCGCCGTCGAGGTCGTCGGCAACGACGACCGCCCGCGCCTCGGCGGCGAGCAGCTCGCCGGTCGCGGGATCCGGATAGCGCCCGGCGAGCAGCAGCTCGATCGGATCAGCGGCAGGCATCGAGCACCGCACGCAGCTGCGACCGCAGCGACCCGAGGTGCGGAGCGAACGAGCCGTCGAACGCGGCGGTCCCGACGGTGAAGGCGTCGACGCCGGCGTCGGCGAGGGCCCGGACCTGCTCGGCGCGGCCGACGCCGCCGGCGACCAGCAGGACGCCGGGCGTGGCGGCGCGCGCGGCGCGCACCAGCTCGAGCGGCGCGGCCTCGGTGGCGCGGTACGCCAGCAGGTCGACGCCGGCGCAGCCGCGCGCCGCGAACCGGGCGCAGTCGGCCTCGACGTCGGCGGCGCTGCCGCCGAGGCGCGTCGGGTGGTCGAACGGGCGGCCCGGGAACGGCAGGTAGGCGACGTCGCTGCCGGCGAGGATCGCCAGGACCTCGTCGACCTGGGTGCCACCGAGCAGGCGATCGACGCCGAGCTCGCGCGCGACCCGGGCCGAGCGCAGGCACGCCTCGGGCGTCGTGCTCACGACCTCCATGTAGCTGGTCGCGCCCATCGCCTTGATGCGGCGGTGGATCGCGTCGAGCTCGGCGGGCGTGACCCCGACGTCCTTGAAGCCGATGTGGGTCAGGCCGACCGACGCGATGTCGTCGAGGACGTCGAGCCCGTCCGCCACCGTCTGATCCGCCCTCGTCAGCATGAAGACGAAGTCCATGCCTCCAGTGAGCACCCCCGCCCGCGCGATTGCAACCGTGGGCTCGGCGCGAGCGCGGGGCCGCCGCTACAGCAGGAGCGCCAGCTTGTGGCGGTAGGCGTCGGACAGCGGCGAGCGGATCCCGGCGAGGCTGAAGATCACCAGCATCGCCTTGCGGGCGGCCTCGTCGTTCCACTTGCGGGCGCGCTCGACCAGCCCGAGCAGGCCGTCGAGCGCGGCCGGCAGGTCGCCGTCGAGCAGGTGGTGGATCGCCCGGGCGAACGCGGCCTCGTGATCACCGGGATCGGCGGCGAGGCGGGCGTCGAGGGCGGCGGGATCGCCGGCGGCCAGCGCGGCGCGGCCCAGCTCGATCGCCGCCAGGATCGCCTGGGCGGCGTCCCACTCGGGCGCCGCGGCGGGGATGGCGCGGACGTGGGCGTCGGCGGCGTCGAGCTCGCGCGCGGCGAGCCCCAGCCGGGCCAGCACGAGGTGGGCGGCGCCGGCGCCGGCGCCCTCGGGATCGGCGGTCAACGACGCCTCGGCGGCGGCGCGGGCGCCGGCGGCGTCGCCGGTGGCGAGGGCCAGGGCCGCGCGGGCCGCGGCCTGCGACGCCTCGGTCGGCAGGTGCTGGTCGAGGAAGGCGCGGACCCGCGGCGCCGGCAGCGCGCCGACGAACTCGCCGACGACCTTGCCGCCGTGGAACAGCTTGACCGCGGGGATGCTCGAGATGCCGTAGCGCGACGCCACCCGCGGGTTGTCGTCGGTGTTGAGCTTGACCACCTCGACGGCGCCGGCGCGCTCGGCGGCGATCTGCTCGAGCACCGGCCCGAGCATGCGACAGGGGCCGCACCAGGGCGCCCAGAAGTCGACGAGGATCGGGGTGTCGTGGGAGCGCTCGACGACGGCGCCGTCGAAGTCGGCGTCGGTGACCTCGAAGACCTGGCCGGCGGCGGCGGTCACGACCGACCTCCGTGGCGGTGGGCGGGCGAGGTGGCGCCGGGGCGGCGGCCGAGGTCGGGGATGGTGCTGCGCATGGGAGCTCCAAGCTAACCACGCGGAGGCGGGGACGCACGGGGGTGCGGCCGGCTGCCGCGTTGACCGAGCCCCTGCGGTGACTACGTGGGAGCCAGCAGCAAGGAGGCCACCGTGACCGAAGATCTCCGAGGCACCTTCGACAGGATCGCGTCCGACGTCCGCCGCATGGTCGACGAGGTACGGGTCAAGGTCCACCTCGCCGGGATGGACGCCCGCGACGCGTGGACGAAGCTCGAGCCCCAGCTCGCCCGCTTCGAGGCCCAGGCCAGCAAGGCCACCAGCGAGGTCAGCGCCGAGCTGCAGGCGATGGGCACCGAGCTCAAGCAGCAGCTCGAGAAGCTGCGCGACCGGGTCCGGGACGCGTCGGCCAACTAGGTCGCGCGGCGGCGCGTGCGCGCCGGCCCGGGCGCGCTGGCGCGCCGGCCCGGGTTGCGCCGCGGCGGGCGGCGGGCGATCGTCGGAGGATGTCGCCCGTCGTGCTGTCGGTCGTGGCCGCGGTGGTGGCGGTGGCCGCGGCGCTGGTCGCGTGGCTGCCGTGGTTCGTCCGCGCCATCAACCACGTCGTCTTCTACCAGGTCTGCATGAAGCTGATCGCGGCGGGCAACCTCGACCGGCTCCGCAAGCTGTGCAACGCGGCGCCGCGCAGCCCGATCGCGCAGGCGGTCGAGCTGGCGACGGTCGAGGTCCAGAAGCTCGACGGCGAGATCGGGGCCGCGGCCACGGTCGCGGTGGCCGAGACGTTCCGCAGCACGATCCGGGTCGGCCTGCAGACCGCGATGCGACCGTGGGCGTGGGCGGTCGCGATCGGCGCCGCCGGCGTCTGCGTCTACGCGGTCGTCGTCGACGGCGCGCCGACGGTCGCGCTGGCTGGCCCGGCGGTGGCGCTCGTGATCGCCGCGCACGTCCGGCAGATCGCGCAGAGCCTGGCGCGCGGCGGCGCCGCCGGCCTCGAGCAGATCGTGCCGGCGCTGCTGGCGACCCGCGCCGCCCGCTAGCGCAGCGCTGGCGCCCCGGCGCCCCGGCCGGCTAGTGGCACCACACGCTGACGTCGAGCTCGACGAGGGCGCGGGGGCCGAAGAACGCGCGCGCCGCGGCGCCGGTGACGACGTCGTCGTCGAGCTGGCCGGCGACCACGTACCAGTCGGGATCGGTGTCCTCGTCGTCGCGCCGGGCGAAGCTGCACCGGACCCGGTCGGGGCCGTTGGCGACGCAGACCAGCGAGTCGACCGCGCGCGAGGTCCGCGCCATGACCTCGTCACCGCGGGCGCCGAGCTGCAGGCCGAGGCCGTCGGTGATGCCGGGCTGGAGGATGCGCACGCCGCAGCCCAGCTCGGCGACCACCGCGCCGGCGGCGTCGCGGACGACGTTGCGCTCGACCCGGCAGGTCCCGAACGTCCCGGTCGGCGCCGGCTCGTCGGGGTTGTCGTACGCCGCCCACGCGAAGCGCTCGAGCTGCTGGTAGACGTCGGCGGCGGCGAGCGCCGGGGCGTCGGGGAAGCACGGCGTCGCGGCGGAGGCGGGCGCCGCGGCGGCGCCTGGGGCGGCGGCGGGCGCCGGCGACGGGGCCGGCGCGGCGTGGGCGCACCCGGCCAGCGAGGCGGCGGCGACGGTCGCGATGAGCGGGCGCACGCGCGGTCAACGACCGGCGCGCCGGGTTCATTTCGTCGCCGCGGCGCGGACCGCGCGGCGCGCGCGATCGCGCGCGGCAGCCAGGGGCCGCCGGGCGCGGGCGAGGCCGCGGGCGCAGGCGACGACGCCGGCGACCGCGAGCGGCGTCACGATCACCAGGACCAGGCACTGCTGCAGCAGCCGCGACGGCCACAGCGGCTCGATGCGCACCGTCGACGTCACGCAGCCCTGCCCGCCCGCGTCGGTGGTCGTCATCACCAGCGCGGCGTACCCGACCAGCGCGCCGAGGGTCAGCAGCGCCCAGCGCGTGGCGGTGGTCACCGAGGCGCGGCGCCACGCCCCCAGCGCCGTCGCGGCCGCCGCCAGCGCCGCCACCGCCAGCCCGACGTCGCCGGCGGGCTCGGTGCCGTCGGACCACTCGTGGACCTCGCACGGCTCGGCGGGCCCGCGGCAGAACCCGAGCTCGACCGGCGGACACCGGTCGCGATCGTTGCGGTAGCGCGCGTAGCCGGGCAGGAAGCAGCACGCCGCGGCGACGATCGCGGCCGCCACCACCACGACGACGCCGGCGCGCACCAGCCAGCGGACGTGGCCGGCGAGCTCGGACGGCGGCGCCGCGACGGACGCCGCGACGGACGCCGCGACGGACGCCGCGACCGGCTCGACGGACTCCTCGGGCGACGCGGGCTCGGGCACGGGCTCCTCCTCGGTGGCGAGGTCGATCAGGCGACCAGGCGCAGCCGCGGGCTGCGCTGACCGGTGACCGGCGGCGGCGCCTCGGCCGCCGGCGCCGCCGGGGCGATCGCGAGCGGCGCGCCGTCCTGGGCGCGCCAGCGATCGAGCTTGCTGGCGTGGTGGGCGAAGGCGATCGGGCAGCGCGCCGCGCACGGCTTGGGCGCGGCGAACGCGCGCCGGATGTCGGCGACGGTGTACGCGGCCAGCGGCGTGCCGGGCTCGCCCATGCGGGGCTGGCACAGGTGCACGAGGCCGTCCTCGCAGACCATGAAGGTCCGCGCGCCGGCGGGACACTTCCACCGCATCTCGCCGCGATCGAGCAGCTCGCGGGTGAAGTCGTCGTCGAGGAACGCCGGCAGGCGACGGCCGAGCCGGCGGATCTGATCGTAGGCGGCGCGGGTCGCCGCGTCGGGCGGGATCAGCTCGCCGCGGGCGTCGCGCACCAGCGAGCAGTTGGCGGCGAAGCCGAAGCCGACCACGGTGCGCGCGACCGCGAGCGCCTCGTCGGGCGCGCCGGTGCCGAGCACGGTGTTGACCCGGACGTGGAACCCGGCGTGGCGGGCCAGCAGGCGCAGCTTGGGCAGCAGCGGCTTGAGCGACTTCTTCGACACCGCGTCGGGGCGGGCGTTGTCGATGCTGAGCTGCAGGCCCCACAGGCCGGCGTCGTTCAGCGCCTCGATCACGGCCCGGGTCAGGAGGTAGCCGTTGGTGTTGAGCAGCGGGACCATGCCGCGGGCGCGGACGTGGCGGACCAGCGCGACCAGGTCGGGGTGCAGCAGCGCCTCGCCGCCGGTGAGCGTGACGAAGATCGAGCCCAGGCGCGCGAGGTGATCGATGCGGGCCTCGAGGACGTCGCGGGGCACCGGCGGCGACACCTTGTCGTACTCGAAGCAGTAGCCGCAGCTGAGGTTGCAGCGCCGGGTCACCACCAGGTGGGTGATGATCGGGCGATCGGGATCGAGGGCGGCGGCGGCGAGGCGGGCGGCGAGGCGGGCGTCACGGAGGGTCGGGCGGGGGCGTGACATGTGGTCGGACCTTTGCGAGGCCCGTGCCGTACGCCAACCCCGCGCGATCGCGTGGCCGGGGTGGTGGATTCCTGGCAGCCGCCGTCGGAGCGGCCGCCGGTGAGCCGTCAGGTGCGCGTCACGTGCGCGTCGCGGTGATCGCGCGCATCGGGAACGCGGGCAGCCCGGCCGAGTAGACCTGGAACGGCGCGGTGCGCACCACCTCGAAGCCGGCGGCGCGGATCTCCGGCAGCGGATCGCGGTTGAGGTGGCAGCCCTGGGCGTTGAGCCGCAGCCAGGCGCCGTCGACGCGATCCATCAGCCAGCCGGCGACCGCGCGGTGGCTGCGTACGTGCTCGATCAGGCGCAGCTGGCCGCCGGGGCGCACCACGCGGCGCAGCTCGCCCAGCACGGCGGCCGGCGACGGCACGCTGCACAGCACCAGCGCCACCACCGCGGCGTCGAAGCGGGCGTCGTCGAACGGCAGGGCCTCGCCGCTGCCGATCGTGGTCGTGATCGCGCCGGCGGCGCGCCGGCGCGGCTCCTCGGCGAGGGCGGCGAAGCGCGCGTCGGGCTCGATCGCGGTGACCCGGGCGTCGGCGCCGTAGTGCGGGAACATGCGGCCGGTGCCGCTGCCGAGCTCGAGGACGTCGCCGGCGAGATCCGCGACCAGGGCCCGGCGGTGGTCGGCCAGCCCGGCCTGATCGGCGCGGTCCATCAGGGTCTCGTACAGCTGCTCCTGGGGCAGGCGCGCCTTGAGGCGGAGCGTCGCCGGGGCGTTCCAGACGAAGTGGGCGATCTCGCGGAGCACGACGCCATGGTATCGCGCCGGCGGCCGGCGGGCGTGACGGCGGCGGCCGGGCCCGGTACCGTGCCGGCGATGTCAGCTCGCATGTCCGGCAAGCGCGCCCTGGTCACGGGCGCCTCCAGCGGCCTCGGCCGCGCCATCGCGATCCGCTTCGCCGCCGAGGGCGCGCGGGTCGTCCTCACCGGGCGCCGCGCCGACCCCCTCGCCGAGGCCCACGCCGCGATCGTCGCGGCCGGCGGCGACGCCACGACGGCGATCGCCGACCACACCGTCGAGGCCGACAACGCGCGCTGCGTCGACGAGGCGATCGCGGCGCTCGGCGGCCTCGACGTCCTGGTCAACGCCGCCGGGGTCATCGGCTACGACGGCGTGGTCGCGCCCCGCCCCGACGAGCTGCGCCGCCTGATGGACGCCAACTTCTTCGCGGTCTACGACCTGACGACGCGCGCGGTGCCGCACCTGATCGCGGGCGCCGGGGCGTCGATCCTCAACGTGTCGTCGGTGGCGGGCACGCGCCCCTACGCCGGCATGCTCGGCTACTGCGTCAGCAAGGCCGCGATCGACATGTTCACCCAGTCGATCGCGCTGGAGCTGGCGCCGCAGGGCGTCCGGGTCAACGCGATCAACCCCGGCGTCGTCGTCACCGAGCTGCACCGCCGCGCCGGCCTCGACGAGACCGCGTACGCGGCGTTCCTGCAGCGCTGCCAGGACACCCACCCGCTCGGCCGCGCCGGCACCGCCGACGAGGTCGCGGCGCTGGCCACGTTCCTGTGCAGCGACGAGGCCGGCTGGATCACGGGCGACCGCGTCGCGATCGACGGCGGCCGCGCGCTGACCTCGCTGCGCTGACGACGGCGCCGGGCGCCAGGTCGCCGCCGCCACGCGCCTACGGCCGCGGCTCGCGGCCGCGCCGGACCATCACCGGCTCGACCACCAGCGCGGCCCACACCAGCGCCACCGCGACGGCCACCACGGGGCCGAGGCCGCCGCCGAGCGAGCTGGCGACGGCGATCACCGCCAGCGTCGCGGCGCCGGCGCGCTGGGTCACGGCGCGGTGACCGGCGGTGGCGATGATCTGCAGCGCGATGATGATCAGCGCCAGCACGACCTGGGCGCCGAGCGCCAGCGTCGCCGACCGCGGCACGTCGCCGAAGGTCTCGCCGCGCCAGAGCCCGACGACCTGCAGCACGACGGCGGCGGTCAGGAGGCTGATCGCGCGGACGTCGTGGCCGGGCGCGCGGACCTCGCGGTGCAGCAGCTCGTGGGCCAGTGCGCGGGCCAGCGGCGCGACCCCGATCAGGACGATCGTGAGCGCTCCGACGCCGACGCCGACCAGCAGCGAGCCCAGGCCCAGGGTCGCGAGCACGGCGGCGACCACGGTGCGCGTGCGCCGCAGGTCGCCGACCGCCTGCCACAGCAGGTCGCCGCCCATGACCGCGGCCACCACGACCGCGATGGGCAGACGCGCCAGCGACAGATTCTGGGCGCCCACCGACAGCGGCAGCACCGTGAGCCCGTAGGCGACGATCCAGATCCAGTCACGGCGGCTCGGCGGCGACGGCGGGCCGGGCGGCGGCGGCGGCGGCGGCCCTGGAGCGCGCCGCGGGCGGCGTCGCGGGCCGGGCGCGCCGGACCCAGATCGCGCCGGCCGCCGCGACCAGGCCGACGACGCCGACGCCGAAGCTGGCGATGCGCAGCGGCGGGTAGCCCTGCAGCACGATCCAGTCGGTGTACCAGTACAGCGCGAGCACGCCGGCGAGCAGCGGCGTGACGATCGCCGTCACCAGCAGGCGCGGCGCGGGGGCGGCACGCTGCACGGTCACCGGCTCGGGGTGGCGTGCGGCGCCAGCGTTGGGGCGAGCAAGTCATCGCGACAGGGCCACCAGTCTACGCCACCGCGCGGCCGCGGCGCGCGCGCGGCGGCGTCAGGGCCGGAGCGGCGCCGGGGCCCCGGCGCGGGCTCGGACGGCGCGCCCGGCGTCCGGCGCGCCCGGCGGCGCGGCGGGCGCGCGCGGCTCAGCTCGGGCCCGGCGGGTCGTCGTCGGTGGCGACGGGGCGACCAGCGCCGCGAACGCGGTCTGCGCCGGCGGTGATGCGGTCAGGGCGGTCGGCGCGGTCGGCGCGGTCGCGGCGTCCGCCGCGGATGCTCCGGCCCCGGCGCGGTCTCCGTCGTCGGGCACCGCCTCGCCGTCGGGCGCCGCCTCGCCGTCGGCCGCCGCCTCGCCGTCGGCCGCCGCCTCGCCGTCGGCCGCCGCGTCGTCGGCGTCGTCGCCCTCCTCCGCCGCCGGCAGCGCGCGGCGACCGCTGACGATGACCTCCTCGCGGCCGTCGTCGCCGACGTGGCGGATCAGCCGGTAGGTGGTGTTGCCCTCGGCGCGCGCCACCTCCGGCGCCGCGATCAGCAGCTGCAGATCGAGGTTGCGGCACAGGTCGAACAGGATGCCGAGGTTGTCGCGCGACAGCCGGTTGGCCTCGTCGAGGAACAGGAACCGCAGGCTGCCGCCGGTGCGCCGGCCGTGCAGCAGCTGCGAGTCGCGCTCCCACTCGGTGAGCACCACCATCATCAGCGCGGCGCCGACGCCGATGGCCTCGCCGGTCGACAGCCGGGTCGGGCTGGTCGGCTCCCAGGTGTCGCCGGTGCGGCGCCGCACCTCGACGACCAGGTCGAGGTACTCGCGGTAGTCGAGCAGGCGCAGGCCGCCGCCGCGGCCGCCGCCGTGGCGCCGGAAGATCTCGTCGAGCGCCTCCTCGATCGGCATCGACGCCAGGAACAACAGCTCCTGGGCCTCGCCGTCGCGCAGCGCGCGCAGGATCTGCTCCATGCGCTCGACCCGGCGCATCTCGACCCGGACCCCGGCGACGCTGCCGAAGCAGACGCCCTCGAGGTGCTGGTTGAGGCGCCGGACCTGGCCGCGGGCGCGCCGCAACTGGACCTCGATGCCGCGGGCGACGTCCTCGGAGGCGCCGCGCAGATCGCGCTCCTGCCGCTCGAGGCGGCGCTCGAGGACGTCGAGGTGATCGCGCAGGCGCTCGAGCGCCTCGAGCGGATCCGCGACCTCGGCGACCTGCGCCGGCACCCGGTGGCGCAGCCAGTCGCGCACCGCCAGCCAGGTGGCGAGGGCGTCGGGCGCGCGGCGGGTCGCGCCGCGATCGCCGTGCCCGTCGTCGTCGTCGTCGTCGTCGGCGCCGCCGCGCAGCTCGTCGGCGAGGGTGGCGCCGCCGCGGGCGGCGCCGAGCCGGTCGAGCAGCAGCTCGCGCTTGCTCGCGGCCTCGGCGGCGAGCGCGACGCCGCCGCGCCTGGCCTGGGCGCGCCTGCCCGGCGACGACAGCACCGCGTCGAGCAGCCCGGCGTCGCGGGTCGCCGCCGCCAGCGCGTCCCAGGCCGCGACCAGGGGCGCGACCTCGCGATCGGCGTCGGCGACCGCGGCGCGCGCGTCCTCGACGGCGGCGGCGGCGCGGCTCGCCCGCTCCC
This sequence comes from Kofleriaceae bacterium, assembly GCA_020633495.1. GTDB lineage: Bacteria > Myxococcota_A > Polyangia > Haliangiales > Haliangiaceae > WYBA01. The sequence continues at coordinate 91,436 of JACKDR010000013.1, forward strand.
GGCCCAGCGCGTTGGCCTCGACCAGCTCGCGGGCCTCGACGTCGAGCTGGCTGCGGGCGCGCAGCGCGTCGCCGACCGCGCGCGCCACCGCGTCGTCGTCGACCTCGAGCGCGACGTCGTCGCCGAGCGCGGCCAGCTCGTCGGCGACGCGATCGTGGTGCGCGACCGCCGCGACCCGGTGGGCCTCGCAGTCCTGCCACGCCGCGGTCGCCGCCTCCCAGCGGGTCTCGGCCGCGGTCACCGCGGCGTCGCTGGCGGCGACCGCCTCGCGGGCGGCGGCGTGCTGGGCCTCGAGCGCCGGCGCCAGCGCCGCCGACGTCGCCAGCGCCGCCTCGGCGTCGTGCCACGACGCCGCGTGGCGGTGGGACAGCGCCTCGGTCAGGGCGGCGCGACCGCGGAAGCCGCGATCGAGCGCGGCGTCCAGCTCGGCGCGCGCGCGCCACCGCCTCGGCCAGCGCCGCCTCCGACGGCGGCGGCGTGCGCAGGGCGTCGAGCCGCTCGGCCAGGACGCGGCGCGCCCCGGCGACGCCGTCGAGCAGCGCGCGGCGCCGCTGGCGGCGGCGTGATCGGCGGCGAGCGCGACCCGGCGCGCCTCGTGGTCGGGCGGCTCGAGCAGCAGCGCCTCGCCGAGCAGCCGGCGCAGCGCCGCGGCGTCGGCGCCGCGCGCGTCGGCGCGGGCCCGGCCGCGGCGGCGGCGCGTCGCGGTGGCTGGCCTCGGCGAGCGTCAGCGTCGCGCGCTCGGCGTCGGCGGCGGCGCACGCCGCCTGCGGGTCGCCGGCGACCAGCAGGTCGGCGTCCTCGACCAGCAGATCGAGATCGCGACGCCAACCGGCGAGCCGGCGGACCTGCTCGGCCAGGGCTTCGAGCTCGGCGCCGCGCGCCTCGGCGTCGGCGCGCAGGGCCTCGGCGGCGCGCTCGCGGGCGCGGCGGCCCAGGGTCGGCGCCGCCACCGGCCGGGTGACCCGCGCGCCCCACGGCTCGCGCACCACCACGTCGCCGGCCGCGTCGCCGGCCGCGGTCGCCGCCGGCGGCGCGACGTCGAGCGCGGCGTCGGCGCCGACCAGCCACACCGTCGCGAGCTCGCGATCGGCGGCGGCCAGGGCCGCGACCGCGGCGTCGACGTCCTCGACGACCAGCGCGTCGGCGAGCGGGCCGAGCCGGGCCTCCAGCCAGGCCGCGTCGTCGGGCTCGGCGTCCTCGAAGCGCTGCGCCAGCAGCTCGGCGCCCAGCTCGTCGCGCAGGCGCAGCAGCGCCGGATCGACCTCGCCGGCGATCGCGAGCGCGCCGGCGCGGCGCAGCAGCGCCTCGCGCTCGTCGGTCAGCACCGTGCGCATCGTCGCGGCGTCGCGCTGGCGATCGACGACGTGGTCGCGCGCCGCCTGCACCGTCGCGCGATCGGTCAGCGGCATCGCCAGCGCGGCGGCGACCCGGCGGGCCCGCTCGTCGGCGCCGCGCCACCGTGCCGCCCGCTCGTCGAGCGCGGGCCGCACCGCGGCCAGCTCAGTCAGGCGGTCGCGCGCGGCCGCGGCCGCGGCGTCGGCGGCGCGCGCGTCCTCGGCGGCGGCGCCGGCGTCGCGCTCGGCGGCGTCGAGCCGCGCCGCCACGGTGGCGGCGGCGCCGGCGACCCCGCACGGCACGTCGAGCGCCGCGGCCCGGGCCTGGCGTCGCGCTGCCGCGCCGCCAGGCGCTCGGCGTCGGCGAGGTCGCGGCCGAGGTCGGCGAGCCGGGCCACCAGCGCCTCGCGCTCGGCGAGCCAGGCCAGCGCCAGCCGCGCCCGCTCGTGCGGCGGCGCGGTCGCCGCCGCCGCGCCCCGGCACCGCGGCCTCGATCGTGGCCAGGGCCGCGGCGGCGCGCAGGCGTGATCGTCGGCGCGGGCGCGGGCGTCGCGGGCGTCGCGCTCGAGCCGCGCCCGCTCGGCGTCGAGCCGCTCGGCCTCGGCGGCGAGCTCGCCGATCGTCGCCGCGGCGTCCTCGATCGCGACCGGCCGGCCCAGCAGCGTCGCGGCCTCGGCGAGGCGCTGGCCGAGGGCGCGGTGGGCGTGGGCGCGACGATGCAGCTCGTCGAGGCCGGCCTGCAGGTGGGCCAGGCCGTGCGCCGCCTGGTCGTAGGCCTCGGCGGCGCGCTCGCGCGCCTGCTTGCGCGCCACCCGCTCCGCCGCCGCCGTCACCTGCGCCGCCTGCGCCTCGTCGGCGAGCTCGGTGCGGGTCGCGACCTCGGCGGCGAGCTCGGCCAGGCGCGCCGCCGCCGCCCGCGCCGCCGCCCGCCGGTCGCGCGCCGCCGCCGCCCGCTCGACCTCGGCCTGCGCGGCGGCCAGCCTGGCGTCGAGCGACGCCTGGCGGGTCGCGATCGTCGCGGCGTCGGCGGCCAGCGCCGCCACCGCCCGCTCGGCGGCCAGCCGCGCCGCCTCGGCGTCGTCGCGCCGCCGCCGCGCGCGTCTCGGCGGTGGCGCGCGCGGCGTGGACCGCGGCGCCGAACATCGCCTGGCCGGCCTCGTAGACGCCGGTGATCTCGCGCTCGAGGTAGCGGGCCTCGGCGACCTCGGTGCGGGTGCGACGGCAGGCCTCGAGGTTGGCGCGCATCCGCACCAGCGTGTCGCCGAGGCCGCTCTCCTCCTTGAGCAGGAACGCGCGCAGCTCGGTGGTCAGCGCCCGCGAGATGCCGCCGGTCATGCTGGTGCGCAGCATCTCGTTGAGCTTGCTGCGGTCCTCCTCGCTGGCCAGGCGCAGCGGCGTGACGCCGCGCTCGAACAGCACCGCGAGGTAGTCCTTGACGGTGCGGAAGACCTCGATCGCGCCGCCGTGGCGGCGCACCGCGTCCTTGACGTCGTCGAGCTCGGGCACCGCGTCGACGTCGCCGTCGCGGACCAGCAGCAGGTCCTGCAGGCGCGCCGCCGCGGTCAGCCCGGTGATCACGAACGGCGTCGCCTCGACCGCGGGCGCGGCGCCGCGGGTCAGCCGGACCCCGGCGATCAACCGCGCGCCGTCGGGCAGCGCCAGCTCGAGGGCGGCGTACGCCGGCCGGCCGGGCTCGCCGAGGCGGCCGTGGATGCCGCGATCGCCGCCGGTGGCGCCGCTCTCGCCGAGGTTGGTGAAGCGCAGCCGGCCCAGGTCCGGCAGCATCACCACGTACGCGGCGATCATGACCGTGGTCTTGCCGGCGCCGTTGGCGCCCTCGAGCGCGGTGACGTGACGATCGAGCTGGTAGCGCTCGTAGAAGACGCCCTTCCAGTTGACCAGGACCAGGGCGGTGGCCCGGGTCCGCGCCGCGCTCACTCTTCCTCCCCGCGCCCGCCGTGGTCGTCGTCGCCGCGACGCTCGTCGTCGTCGCCGTCGCGGGCGTCGCCGTCCGCGACCTCGGCGTCGTCGCCGTCGTCGCCCTCGCCTTCATCGCCGTCGCCCTCGCCTCCGTCGCCGTCGCCGTCGCCGTCGCCGTCGCCTGCCAGCGCGACCTCGCCGTCGGCGACCAGCTTGGCCAGCGCGTCGCCGGGCGAGCCGGTGCCGCGCACCGGCTCGGCGAAGCGCAGCAGCGCGGCGCGCAGGCGCAGCTGGGCGTCGTCGACCAGATCGACGAAGCCGAGCGCCGCCAGCCGCCGCACCGCCTCGGCGATCCGCGCCCGCACCAGCTTGTGGGCGACGCGCTCGTCGACGCGGCGCTTGCGAGCGTGGAACGTGCGCACCAGGCCGCCCTCGCCCAGCACCGCGACCAGCTGCGCCACCACCTGATCGCGCGTCACCACCCCGCCCCGCTCGACCGACGCCGGGTCGAGGTACAAGAGCGCCAGCGCCTGGCCGACCACCATGTCGCCGACCTTGAGGTGGCGCCGCGGCAGCTTGTCGCCGCTGGGCAGCAGGTAGAAGTAGCCGTCGCTCTTGTGGATCAGCTCGCAGCCGTAGCGCCGGTAGAACGGCTCGAGCAGATCCTGGCCGTCGGTGAGGAGCTGGTACCAGGCCAGGTCGTCGCGATCGACGTGGCGGCCGCCGCGCAGCGCCAGGTCGAGCGCCGGGAACTCGTCGTCGAGCAGGACGTCCTGCAGGATCGCGAAGCCGCGGCGCTCGGTCACCGCTCGCCTCCGCCGCCGCCGCGCGCCGGCGGCAGCACCCAGTCCTCGATGACCATGCCGTCGACCGGCACCCACGGCCGCTCGCGCGCGACCTGCGGCCGGGCCAGCCGGGCCACGCCGGCGGCGACCCCGCCGGCCATCGTGAACCGCTCGGCCACCGGCACCTCGGCGACCACCGCGGCGGTGACCTCGGACAGCGCCGCGGCGCCGTCGTCGAGGGCGCCGCGGACCCGGGCCTCGAGCACCGCCTGCGGATCGACGCCGGTGTCGGGCGCCGGCTCGCGCTCGCGCTGGGCCCGCGGCCGCGCCACCGGCACCGGCTCGCGCACCGGCGCGACCGCGCGCAGCAGCCGGATCGGCGGCGCCGCCGCCACCGCCAGCGTGAACGCGGGCCCGGCGGCGCCGGCGAGCTGGTCGCGCAGCCGCTGGGTCAGCGCCCGGGTCGGATCGAGGCGGACGACGTCGCGCAGGTAGCGGTGGACGTGCTGGAAGTACTCCGACCACGCCCGCTGCCGCGCGCCGCCCCACGCCGCGATGCGATCGACCTGCTCGCACAGGCGCAGCGCGGCGTCCTCGGCGTCGGCGTCGCCGGCCTCGATCGCGCGCTCCTGGATGTCCTGCAGCAGCGTCAAGAGCTCGCTGGTGTCGCGCAAGAGGACGTCGTTGAGATCGCGCAGCGCCGCGCCGGTCGACGCCAGCAGCGCCTGGCAGCGGTCGAGCGCGCCGAACCAGTCGGCCTCGAGCAGGCCGCGGATCTCGGCCTGGAAGTCCTCCTGCCGGAGGTCGAGGCCGCGCTGCCGGCGCTCGATCGCCGCGACCAGCTCGGTGATCGTCACCCGCAGCGGCGCGGTCACGGTGGCCTGCCACGCCGCCGGCGCGGTCGCGCGCTGCGCCGCCGCCCGCAGGTCGGTCAGCGTCACCCGCAGCGCGCCGGTCAGCGCGCCCAGGCTCTCCTGGGTCAGGACGTCGTCCTCGAGGAAGAACTCGACGATCGCGGTGGCCAGCCGCGACAGCGCGAACTCGCCGGTGCGGACCACGCCCTGGCCGTCGACCCGGGCCAGCATGCGCTGGTCGCGCAGGCGCTGGATGGCGTGGCCGGCGCGCCGCTTCACCTGCTCGGCGTCGGGCTGGACCATCGCCGACACCGCCTCGAAGACCTCCTCGAGCTGGGCCTCGCCGAACGACGCCAGCTGGCCGGCGGCGCCGCGGACGTGCAGCGCGACCAGGAAGCACAGATCCATGGACCCCAGGTCGATCGACACGCGTCGCTCGGCGAGGCCACGGATCACCCGGTCGAGGTCGGGGCGAGGCGTCACGGGGTCGGTTCTATAGCCCGCCGGGGCCACGGAAGCGAGGAGCCCGCGGGGGAAGATCGTGGCGCCGGCCCCCGGCCCCGGCCCCGATCGCGGCGACCCCGCGGAACTGCGTGGCTCCCGCGCGTCGCGCCGCTGGGGGTCGAGTCGCCGCGCTGGCGCACAAGTCCCCAGCTGTCGGCGTCGTGAAAACGATGCGAGGGTCGATACATCCCCACCCCGCCAGGAGCCCCCCGCCATGCGCCCACACCTGGTGCTCACGTCCTCGCTGGTCCTGCTGATTCCCGCGCTCGCCGCCCCGGCGTCGGCGCAGGAGGCGATCACCGGCCCCGTCACGCACCTCGACTTCACCGGCTACGCCGGCGCCGGCCTGGTGCCGGAGCCCGGCCCCGGCCAGCTCGACTCCGACAGCTGGAAGGTGACGGGCATGAACGACGGCGACACCAGCTTCGGCGGCACGTTCGTCGGCGGTGACTTCAGCGAGGGCGCGTCGTCAGGCGGCATCACCGAGGGCGGCCTGTGGGGCTTCACCGTCGGCGCCGGCGATCAGGCGTTCGGGTTCCAGCAGACCGGCGACGATCTGACGCCGGGCAAGATCACGCTGCGCTTCGTCAACGCCACCGACGCCCCGCTCGTCGATCCGACGCTGCGCTACGAGGTGTGGGTCCACAACGACTCGGGCCGCGCCAGCGTCGTCGGCTTCGCGTGGTCGAGCGACGGCAGCTCGTTCCACACCGTCGACGCCCTGCGGGTCACGACGCCGCAGGATCCCGACGCCACCCCGAGCTGGCAGGTGACGGCGCGCGAGCTGACGTTGACCGGCACGACGATCGCGCCCGGCGCGCTCTTGTTCCTGCGCTGGCTGCCCGACTACGACCACGGCAGCGGCGGCTACGACGAGCTCGCGATCGACGACGTCGAGGTCGTGGTCGCGGGCTGCGGCGACGGCGTGGTCCAGGGCGGCGAGGCCTGCGACGACGGCGGCGCCGCCGACGGCGACGGCTGCTCGGCGACGTGCGAGGTCGAGGCCGGCTGGACCTGCAGCGGCGAGCCGTCGAGCTGCACCCGGTCCGGCGGCGGCGGCGACGGCGGCCCGGGCCCCGACGTCGACGAGGACGGCGACGGCATCCCCGACGCCGACGACAACTGCCCGACCGTCGCCAACCCCAGCCAGGCCGACGAGGACGGCGACGGCGCCGGCAACGCCTGCGACTACACCGGCTACGACGACGGCGGCTACCAGGCCGCGGGCTGCGCGGCGGCGGGCGGCGGCGGCGGCGCGGCCGGCGGCGCGGCGGCGCTGGCGCTGCTCGGGCTGGTGGCGCGGCGGCGACGGCGGCCGCGGCGCTAGGCCCGATGCCGGTCAGATAGCTGCCGCCGCCCGGCCGGACCGGGCGGCGTGGCGCCTCGGCGGCGCCGCGACGCTTGCCTCACGCCCTGTGCGCCGCGCGCAGCGCGCGCCTGACGAGCTCCTCGAGTGGCTGCCCGACGTGGGGCACGCACGCGGTGGTCGCCGCGCGTGCCTCGGCGGCCTGGAAGCCCAGGCCGCGCAGCGCCTGCTCGACGTCGCCGAGCGGGTCGTCGTGGGAGCCGGACCTCGACGCGTCGGCCGACGCCTGTCCCGCGTGGCGTCGCGTCGTCGGTGGCGCCGGCGAGGGTGCCCCGTACGGTCGCCCGTCGGCGTGGCTGAACACCGGCTCACCAGACGCGGCCCGCGCGATCCGCAGACGACCCACGTGGACCGCGTCGTGATGACCGCCGCACAGCGAGATCAGGTTGGCCATGGTGTGGCGGCCGCCCTGGGCCCGCGGCTGCACGTGGTGGAGCTCGACGAACCGCGTCGACCGGCAGCCCGGCACCCGGCATCGACCGTGGTCCCGCGCGATCACCGCGCGACGGATCCGCGGCGGCACGGTCTGGACCGCCCGGCCGACGTCGCCGCCGTCGACGCGGCCGAGCACCGTCGCGTCGCACCGCGCCCGCGCGCCCACCGTGGGAGGCACCTCGATCGCGCGCCCGCCGCCGTCCTGCGTGGTGCGCTCGCACGCCGGGCACACGGTCAACGCGATCTGGTAGGCGGCGCGGCCGGTGGGACGCGCGTCGGCGTCGCCGGCGCGGCCACCGCCGAGCATCTCGCGGCACATGGTGGCGAGGAGCTCGTCGTCGGAGATGGCGCCGCCTCGCTCCAGCTCCAGCGCCAGCCGGGCGTCGCGCCACAGCGCCAGCGTCTCCGGGCCGATGTCGAGCGTCAGCGACCGTCGGACCTCGGTCGGATCGACCTCGGCGCCCGGCAGGTCGCCGGGCCGGCGCCCGGCGACCATGGCCTCGATCTCGTGCACGGTCTTGCCGGCCGCGGCGGCCAGCCACGCCGCCTCGGTGTCGTCGCGGCCCACGCGGGTCAGCTCGCGCACCGCCGAGTACGACTGGGCGCCGCGCGCCAGCGCGTCGGCGATCTTCGGCAGCGTCTGCAGCGCGGTCGCGACCCGCAGCCGCTCGCGCGCCGCGCGGGGCCCGTAGCCCAGGGTGCGCTCGAGGTACTCCGCCAGCGTCGCGTGGCCGAAGCGGCGGTGCAGCGCGATCCGCTGCGCGGCGACCAGCCCGCGCGCCTCCTCGGCGTCGAGCGCGGCGCGCCGCCGTGCGACGCCACGCAGCGCGCGGTCGAGGCGCCGCCAGTCGTCCGCCGGCGGCGCGCGATCCGCGCCGGTCGCCCCTGCCGCACCCTCGAAGATCGACGTCAGGTCCACTCGCTCGTCGTCACGATCGAACATCGCCACACCTCCCGCGCACACGCGCACTCCTTCCCTACCACGGGAGATTCCAGCCTCCTGTCGTCGCCGCTGCGCCGCGAAGACGCCCACGACCCCGTCGAACGGGTCTGCGCTCGCTTGCAGGGGCCTCGGGTCAGCTCCTCGCCGCACGTTGCCGATCCGCCCCCGCCTCGAATGCGGCACCCGCGCGGCCGCCCGAGGCCCGTCAAGAAGAATCGACCACACCGGTCGATTTCTGTCCGGCCACCGGACACATTGGTCGAGGCGGTGCGCCCGTCGACGTCGGCCTCTCCGTCGCGGGAGGCTCCGGGAGTCACCGCTCCTCCCTGTCCTGGCACGGGCCCTTTCGGCCCGCGGTCTCACCGTGCGCCCAGGGGACCACAGCCTGTCTGACCGGCGTTGCGGCTACGAGCCTGTAGCCGATAGCCACCCGGGCCGGGACGGCATCGTCCGCGGTCGGGTATCGCGTGCGGCCCGGGGCGGCCTACGCGGGCATGGTGCGTGGCGCCTGCGCCCGGAAGACGAAGCACACCAGGTGCGACGCCGGCAGCCACTCACGCGGCGACGGCGGCAACAGGAACGACTGCATCGGCGCGTACGGACGGTAGGGCTGTCAGGCGCCACGTAAACTGACCCCCTCGCGCCACTAATTCTGACCCCCGCCCGGACGGGGGTAACCCATGGAAAAGACGCTAGGAAGCAGGTCCGGGGCGATGGTCGTCCCGATGTTGGATCCTGAAGTCGTGTCGCGGATCCGGCTGCTACGCCGGATGGGCTGGGGCACCAAGCGAATCGCCCGCGAGGTTGGCGCCGCGCGCAACAGCGTGCGGCGCTACCTGCGCGAAGGCGACGCCGCGGAGAGACAGGTGCGGCCCGGTGCGCGGACGCTCGACGCCGACCAAGAGGCCGCGGCACGTGCGCTCCTCGACGGTCCTGCGGAGGGCAACGCCGTGGTCGTTCGGCGCCTGCTGGCGGAGCGGGAGGTCGTCGTGCCGCTGCGTACGCTGCAGCGAACGCTGGCGCCGCATCGTCAGGCGAAGCGAGCCACCGAGCTCGCGACGGTCCGATTCGAGACCGCGCCCGGGCACCAAACCCAGATCGACTTCGGCGAGAAGTGGGTCGAGATCGCCGGCGTGCGGACGCGCGTGTTCTTCTTTGTCGGGGTGCTCGGGTACTCGCGTCGCATCTTCGTCCGTGCGTCGCTGAGCCAGCGCCAGGACGACTGGCGAGAAGGCCTCGCCGGCGCGTTCCAGCGCTTCGGCGGTGTCACGCAGCGCATCTTGATCGACCGCGCCGGTGCGCTCGTCGTCGGACACGACCGCGACACCAACACGGCCCGCGTCCACCCCGCCTTCGCTGCGTTCTGCCGCGACTGGGGCGTCGAGGTGTCGGCGTGCCGCCCGTACCGGGCACGCACGAAAGGCAAGACCGAGTCGGGCGTCGGCTACGTCAAGCGAAACGCGATCGCCGGGCTCGCGTTCGCCAGCTTCGCCGAGCTCGACGCGCACCTCGCGCGGTGGATGGTCGAAGCTGACCGCCGCATCCACGGCACGACGCACGAGCAGCCGATCGTGCGCTTCGAACGCGACGAGCGAGGAGCACTGCGGCCACTGCCGTCGCCGACGCTGCGCGTTCGCGAACGACGTGTCTCGCGCCGCGTCGCGACCGACTGTTTCGTGGATGTCGAGACGGTGCGCTACAGCGTGCCGCACGCGTTCGTGAGGCGCACCGTCGACGTGCTCGTCGGCGACGACGAGGTCGTCGTCTTCGATGGGCGGATCGAGATCGCGCGTCATCGGCGCGTGCGCGAACCACATCAGCGTGTGGTCAACCCGCGGCACCTCGACGGCCTCTACAGGGCGCATGACGACGACGAGTCGCCATCACGGTCGCCGCTGACCCGCAGTCTCGACGTCTACGCGGACGCCATCGGAGGTGCCTCGTGAGCGAGCTCGTCCGAGCGCGCGTCGAGGAGCGGCTCATCAGGCTGCGGCTCAGCGCGGTTGCGCAGCGACTCGACGGCCTCCTGTCGGCAGCCGCGCGCGGCGAGCCGACCTACCTCGACTTCCTCGACCAGCTGCTCGCCGAGGAGACGGAGGCCAAGCAGAAGAAGCGCGTCGCGATGGGGATCCAGATCGCGCACTTCCCGACCATCAAGACGCTCGAGGAGTTCGACTTCAAGTTCCAGCCGTCCGTCGACGCCAAGCTCGTCCGCCGAGCTCGCCACCGGCCGTTTCGTCGTCGGTGCCGAGAACGTCCTGCTGTTCGGTCCGCCGGGCGTCGGCAAGACGCATCTCGCGATCGCGCTTAGGCGCGCCGTCGTCGAGGCCGGCCACTCGGTCTTGTTCGTCACCGCGACGGCACTCCTCGCAACGCTGGCCAAGGCCCAGCAGGAAGGAAAGCTCGCCGACCAGATCGCCTTCTACGCCAAGCCCAAGCTGCTCGTCGTCGACGAACTCGGCTACCTGCCGCTGGAGAAGCACACCGCCAACCTGTTCTTCCAGCTCGTCAGCCGTCGCTACGAGCGCGGCAGCATGCTCATCACCACCAACCAAACCATCACGCAGTGGGGACACGTCTTCGGCGACGAGATGATCGCCTCGGCCGTCCTCGACCGCGTGCTCCACCATAGCCACGTCCTGGTAATCCAGGGCGACAGCTTCCGCCTCAAGCAGAAGAAGCGAGCCGGTCTCCTCGGCTCGAACAACACCAACCGCTGAACACTTGGGCGGGGTCAGTTTTGGTGGCGTTCGGGGGTCAGTTCTTAGTGGCGCTTGACAAGGGCTTCACCCCGCCATGCGATCCGCTCGCCGCGCTGGTGTCGATCCCTTCGTGCCCGACCGCGGTGGTGCCAGGCCACGCCGGCACGGGTGACGCGAGCGTGTGGGGGCGGCCGACGGCGAGTTCCGCAGCGGGCCCGCGCCACCACGCGACGGCGTCACCGCCCGCGCCCGCCTCACCGCCCGCGCTCTCGTCACCGCGAGGACTGTCCGAGCCGGAGGACGCCCCCCCGCGCTCGCGGCAGGACCCGGGGCCGGCGGCCCGCGGTCTCCCCACCGCTCGCGCCAGGCGGGTATCCGCTACACGCTGCCAGGGCGCGGCGACGGCCCGCGCCGCGATCCGGGCCGCACGCCCGGGCCGGATCCGCTACGCTGATCGGGTGATCGTCGAGTGCTCCTCGTGCCACGCCCGTCACGACGTGTCGGGCTTCGCGCCCGGCACCCGCGCCCGATGTCGGTGCGGCGCCGAGCTGCTGATCCCGACGCCGGCGGCCGAGACCGGGCTGCTGCGGTGCCCGCAGTGCGGCGGCGCGGTGGCCGCGACCGACCCGCAATGCGGCTTCTGCCACGCGGCGCTGCTGGTGCGCAGCTGCCCGCGCTGCCTGGCCAAGGTCTTCCACGGCCACCGCCACTGCCCCCACTGCGGCGCCGCGACCGACGTCGCCGCCACGGTGCCGGCCGCCGAGGAGCGGCCGTGCCCGCGCTGCGAGACGCCGCTGGTGGCGCGGCTGCTCGGCGACCTCGCGCTCGACGACTGCCCGTCGTGCGCGGGCGTCTTCATCGACGGCGAGGCCATCGAGCGCCTGCTCGGCGATCGCCAGGCCGCGCGCGCCGAGGCGGTGCTGGGGACGTATCGCGGCACGCCGCGCGCGGTCGACACCACGCCGCGCGGCGGCCGGCTCTACATCATGTGCCCGGTGTGCCGCGTGGTCATGAACCGGCGGCAGTTCGCGCGCGGCTCGGGCGTGGTCATCGACGTCTGCCGCAAGCACGGCACCTGGTTCGACGGCGGCGAGCTGCCCGCGGTGGTCGAGTTCGTCATGAACGGCGGCCTCGAGAAGGCCGAGAAGGCCGAGCTCGCCGATCAGCGCGAGGCGGTACGGCGGGCCCGCGCCGACGTCGCCGCGGCGCAGGCCCAGGCCGCGATGCGCGGCGACGCCCGCAGCAGCGACCGCGGCGGCGGCGCCCTGCTCGACCTGCTGTTCTCGCTGTGGCGGTAGCTACACCCGCCGGTAGCGCCCCTCCATCATCGGCGACCAGGCCTCGCCGTCGCGCGACGACAGGATGCGGAAGACGTAGCGATCCGCGCCGTCGAGCTCGTAGACGTAGCGGCCGTGGCCGTGCGCGCCCTGGTTGCTGAAGGTCAGGACGTCGTCCTGCCAGTCGCCGAGGGTCTCGGCGGGGTGGCCGCCCATCGAGTCGACCCAGTACATCGTGTAGCGCGCGCGCGCCGCGTCCCAGCCGTAGACGCCGTGGCCGCGGAAGAAGACGGCGCCGTCGCGCGACTCCTCGTAGTCGGAGAGCAGCCACAAGCCGTCGCAGCCCATGCGCGCGGTGAACGCGCCGGTGGCGGTGCGCTCCTCGGGCGACCACGGCGACGGGAACAGGGTCTCGTCGCCGCGCCAGGTGCCGGCGAGGCGAGCGAGGTTGGCGTGCGGCGGACCGGGCTCGGGCATGTGCATGGCGTCCTCCCCTCGGGCGCACCCCGCGCCCGCGCCGAGGCTACCGCGGATCGGGTAGGGTGCGGCCATGCCCGTCGACGACCCGCCGCCGCAACGCAGCCTGCTGGGCCTGCCGCTCGAGCCGTGCTCGACCGATCCGATGACCGGGTTCTTCCGCACCGGCTGCTGCGAGACCGGCGACGAGGACGTCGGCCGCCACGTCGTGTGCGCCGAGGTCACCGCCGAGTTCCTCGCGTTCTCGCGGCGCCAGGGCAACGACCTCGAGACCCCGCGCCCCGGCTTCCGCGGCCTGCGCCCCGGCGATCGCTGGTGCCTGTGCGCGGCGCGCTGGAAGGAGGCGCTCGACGCCGGCGTCGCGCCGCCGGTGGTGCTGGCCGCGACCCACGAGCGCGCGACCACGGTGGTGCCGCGCCAGGCGCTGCTGGCCCACGCGCTCGACCGCGAGTCGCTGAACTGACGCCGGCTCGGTCACGACCCGGGCGCCGCGGCGCCGCGCGCGTGGACGTCGGCGCGCCGCGGTGGCACGCTGGCGCCGTGGACGCCACCGTACGCGGCGAGGTTCAGCCCGGGTTCGAGGCCCTCGCCGACGCGATGGCGCGCCAGCTGCGCGGCGCCCGCGGCGGCGCCGCCGTGTGCGCCTACCACCGCGGCCGCTGCGTCGCCGACCTGTGGGGCGGCGTGCGCGACGAGGCCGGCGCGCCGTGGCAGCGCGACACGATGTGCGTGTCGTACTCGACGACCAAGGGCGTGGTCTCGACCGCGCTGCACGTCCTGGCCGATCGCGGCGAGGTCGACTACGACGCCCCGGTGGCGCGCTACTGGCCGGAGTTCGCGCAGGCCGGCAAGGGCGCGATCACGATCCGCGACGTGATGACCCACCGCGCCGGGCTGTTCAACGTCCGCGACCTGGTCGACGACGCCCGCCGCCTGCTCGACTGGGACCACATGACCGCGGCGCTGGCCGCCGCCGCGCCGGCGCCGCTGCCGCCGCGCGCCACCGCCTACCAGGCGCTGACCTACGGCTTCCTGATCGGCGAGGTCATCCAGCGGGTGTCGGGCCGGTCGCTGGCGACGTTCATCGCCGACGAGCTGGCCGGCCCGCTCGGCCTCGACGGCCTCTACATCGGCGCCCCCGCCGACCAGCTGCACCGCGCCGCCCGCCTGGTCGACGCGCCGGCGCGCCGCGACCGCGCCGCCGGGCCGCGCGGCGCCGCCGATCGCAGCGCCGCGGCGCGGCGGCGCCGCCGCATCTACGGCGCGGTCGAGCGCCTGCTCAAGCTCGCCGGTCACCCGGTCGACTTCGATCGCGCCGCCGCGGCGCTGGCGCCGCCGGGCATCTCGCGCTTCGACTTCTCGTCGGACGAGGTCCTGGCCGCCAGCATCCCGGCGGCCAACGGGCTGTTCACGGCGCGCTCGCTGGCGCGCCTGTACGCGATGCTGGCCGCCGGCGGCGAGCTCGACGGCGTCCGCGTCCTGTCGCGCGACACCGTCGCCCGCGCCACCGAGATCCAGACCCACGGCTACGACCAGATCACGATCTTCAAGATGCGGTGGCGGCTCGGCTACCACCGCATCGGCAGCTTCCGGGGCGTGGCGCCGCGCGCGTTCGGCCACTTCGGCTGGGGCGGCTCGGGGGCGTGGGGCGATCCGGATCGCCAGGTCGCGCTCGGCTTCATCGTCAACAGCGGCTCGGGCACGCCCATCGGCGACCTGCGGATCCTGCGGCTCAACACGGCGCTGTACGACTGCGTGCGCCGGCTGCGGCGCTGACGCCGCCCGGCGCGGCCCGGCGCCCCCGAGGCGCGCCTTGACCCGCCCGCGGCCACCGCGGACACTTGGACGAGGTGCTGGGTCAGATCGTCGGCAACTACCGCCTGGTGTCGCTGCTGGGCAAGGGCGGCATGGGCATGGTCTACCGCGCCGAGCACGTCCAGCTCGGCCGGCCGGCGGCGCTCAAGATGCTGCTGCCGCAGCTGTCGCGCGACCCCGCGATCGTCCAGCGCTTCTTCAACGAGGCCCGCGCCGCGTCGGCGATCGATCACCCGGGCATCGTCGAGATCTACGACTTCGGCACCCACGACGACGGCAGCGCCTACCTGGTCATGGCGCTGCTGCGCGGCGAGACCCTGGCGCAGCGCCTGGCCCGCGGCCCGGTGCCGCCGGTCGACGCCGCCAACATCCTCGGTCAGGTCGCCGGCGCGCTGTCGGCGGCGCACGCCCAGGGCATCGTCCACCGCGACCTCAAGCCCGACAACATCTTCCTGGTGCCGCACGATCTGATGCCGGGCGGCATCCAGGTCAAGCTGCTCGACTTCGGCATCGCCAAGCTCGCCGACGAGCCGACCTCGGGCGTGCGGACCCAGACCGGCACGATGATCGGCACGCCGGCGTACATGAGCCCCGAGCAGTGCATGGGCCTGCCCGAGGTCGACCACCGCACCGATCTGTACGCGGTGGGCTGCATCCTGTTCCACCTGCTGTGCGGCCGGCCGCCGTTCGTCAGCGAGCACGGCACCGGCATGATCATCGCCGCGCACCTGCGCGATCCGGCGCCGGATCCGCGGACGTTCGAGCCGGCGGCGCCGGCGCCGCTGGCGGCGATCGCGCTGCGCCTGCTCGAGAAGGATCCGGCGGCGCGGTTCCAGAGCGCGAGCGAGCTGCGCGCCGCGCTGGTCGCGGCCGGCGCCGACGCGCCCGCGACCTGGCCGCCACCGTCGAGCGTCGCCGGCGACGCCGCGGCGACCGCGCCGCGGACTGGCCCGGGCAGCGGCGCGCGGATCCCCGAGGCGTTCGCCGCCACCGGCGTCGGCGCCGCGGTCACCGGCAACGAGCCGACCGTCGCCGACACCACTGGCCGCGCCGCGCGCGCTGGCGCCCGGCGCGACGACGACCACCACCAACAGCGGCGCCGCCGCCGAGCTGGTCGCGACGCCGTCGGCGGTGGCCGCGCTGCCGGCGGCCGCCGGTCGCCGGGGCCTGTGGATCGCCGGCGCGCTCGCGCTCGCCGCCGCCGCCGCCGCGGTGACGTTCGTGCTGACCTGGGCGCCTGACGCGCCGGCGACGACCGCCGCGCTGACGCCGACGCCGCCCGCCGCCGCGCCAGCACCGCGCCGGCGACGGTCGCCGCCGCGCCGACGACCGCCACGGCCGCCGCACCGACCGTCGCCGCGCCGACCGCCACCACGGCCGCCGCACTGACCCCTGCCGCGGCCACGCGCGCCCGCGCCCGCGCTGCTCACCACCGCCGACGTCGGGACCAGCGCCGCGCCCGTCGACGCCGGAGCCGCCGCCGCGCCGGCCGACGCCGGCGTGCCGACGCCGGCGCACCACGCGCCTGCGCCTGCCGATCCGGCGGCGCCGGCGCCGAAGCCCGCGTCGTTCACGCTGGCGCGGCGCACCTTCGCGCCCGGCGACGAGATCGCGATCGCGTTCGCCGCGCCGGTGCCGTCGGCCGGCAGCAACCGGGCCTGGGTCGCGGTCAGCGTCGCCGGCTCGAGCGCGACGTCGTACGGGACCTGGACCTACGTCAGCGATGGCGCCACCCGCGCCAAGCTCACCGCGCCGGCGGACGAGGGGCGCTACGAGGTCCGCCTCTACACCGACTACCCGCGCGCCGGCTATCACGTCGCGCACACCGTGGACGTCACCATCGCCGCCGCCGAGGCGCCGCCCGCGACCGCCGACGCCGACGCCGAGACCCCGGCGAGCCTGCAGCGGTTCACGATCGCCGACCGCACCGTGCACGGCGGCGACAAGATCGAGCTGCGCTTCGCGGCGCCCCTGGTCGCGGCCAAGGGCGAGCGGTTCTGGGCCACGATCGTCGCCGCGGGTCAGCCCGACTCGTCGTGGGGATCGTGGTCGTACGTGGCGGCGGCGGCCCGCACGGTGACGCTGACCGCGCCCGCCACCGCCGGCGCCTACGAGCTCCGCCTCCACGCCCACTACCCGCGCAAGACCAGCGACGTCGTCCACCGCGAGACGATCCAGGTCGAGTGAGCGGCGCCGGGCGGCCTGGCTACCGTGGGCCCGGCGCCGCGCCGGTCACGGCACCGCGCCCGAGTCGACGTCCCAGCCCGGGCGCGCCATGATCGGCGCCAGGTCGACGGCCTCGAAGGCGCTGGCCGGCACCGCCTGGACCACCGCGAACGTGTCGTCGGTCCACGCCGCGCTGGGGTCGCCCTGCACGTACATGTCCGAGCCGCCGTCCGCGATGTACATGCCGTAGGTCTTGAGCGCCTGCAGCACCGCGCGCGCCTGGACGCCGGCGCCCGACGGGATCGCGTAGTCGGCCTTGAGCCGGAACAGCTGGCCCATCGGCGGCAGGCTGGTCGAGCCGGTGCCGTTGCCGGTGAGGTGACGCGCCGGCCACACGTACGAGGTCCGGATCTTGCTCGACTGGATCGTGAAGCGCAGCGCGTGCTTGATCTCGCCGGTGGCCGCCTCGTCGGCGCGCAGCAAGAGCGGCAGGATCGGGAACCCCGCCGCGTCCGCCGAGGTCCAGCCATCCGGGCGCAGCGCGTTCGAGGTCAGGTCCCAGCCGGCGGCGCCGTAGATGTTCCAGGTGCCGGGGCCGGGCGAGTACGAGTGGTAGGTCTCCCACAGCCGGCAGGTGTCGACGTCGAGCAGCAGGATGTGGTGATCGCCGTACGGCTGCTGATCGACGCTGCTGTTCACGCCACCCTCGACGACGACGCCGGCGGGGATGGGCAGCAGCGGCGCCGGCGCCTGCTGCGACGTGCACGGCGCGACGAAGCTGTGGCCGGCGCCGACCGCGCAGTCGCTCTCGACGCGCGGGTTCCAGTCGAGGTCGGGATCGGTGGACAGGAACGCCACCGTCGGCCAGGTGAAGGTCCCGCCGTGCACCAGGTTGAACGGGATGCCGTAGAACTCGGGATCCTGCTGGTCGGTGGTGGTGCCGAGATCGAGGTGGACGCGGCGGGTGCCGCCGATGGTCGCGATGAAGGCGTCGCTGTCGGGGTGCACCGGCAGCGCGTCGATCGGGGTGTTGAACAGGTGATCCGCGGGCAAGAGCGGGCAGCCGCCGAGGGTCGGCCCGACCGCGGCCTCGCAGGTGGTGGCGTCGGTGCGGACGTAGCCGCCGTCGCACTGGCAGGTCGCGGCGCCGTCGACGGCGAAGCAGGTGCCGTGGCCGGAGCAGGTGACGTCGAGGCAGACCTCGGGGAAGGCGTCGATCGGGCGCGCGTCGCCGCCGCCACCGCCGCCGTCATCATCGCCGCCGTCGGGCCCGCCCGCCGGGCCGCCGCCGCAGGCCGCGAGGCCGAGGCCGACCGCGCAGGCCAGCGAGGACGCGAGAAGGCTCACCACCCCGGGGCGTGCTGACATTGGTAGATCCTACTTTCCTCCGCCTTTGGGGCGGGCTGTCGCAAGACCCCCGTTCAAACCGTGCGTGCGGATTTCCCGCACACGGCTTACCGGTGGTCGGTCAGGGAGCGGCATCGTACGGTCGCCGGGATAGCGGACAGTCCCGCGCAAGCGGTGGAGCCCGAGGCGAACGAACTCATCGCGGGTCCAGCGCGCCATCTCGCCGGGCCGCAGGTTCCGGCCCTTGCGCTTGCGCACCAGGGCACGGAGCCGCTGCCAGACGTAGCTGTCGAGCTGATTGAACTTCCGCGCGGCGTTGCCGGTCTTGAAGTAGTTGCCCCAGCCGCGCAGCACCGGGTTGAGCGTCGCGATCGTCTCGCGAAGATCCCGGTGACACGCCGCTCGCGGGGTCAACTCCTTCACGCGCTGACGCACCCGCTTCATGCTCCGGTCCGACGGCCAGCGCTGCAGGAAGTAGCGTCGCTTCTTCTCCGCGGCCCAGATCCGTCCCGACATGCGCTTGTGCAGGTGACACCCCAGGAAGTCGAAGCCCGCCTTTCCGTCGGCAAGCTCGACTCTCCGGGTCTTCTCCGGGTGCAGTTCCAGCTTCAGACGCTTGAAGATGATCTTCACGCGCCGTTCCGCTTCCTCGACCTTCGCCTTCGTATCGCACAGGATGACGAAGTCGTCCGCGTACCGGACGAGCGTCCCCAGGTGGGCACACTGCCTCGTCCACCGCTCGTCGAGGAACGCCAGGTAGATGTTCGAGAGCAACGGCGAGATCACGCCGCCCTGCGGCACTCCGCTGAGCATCGCGATCGCGCGCCCCTCCTCCATCACCCCGGCCTCGAGCCACATCCGGATCAGCCTCAGCACCCGCCGGTCGCTCACCCGCCGCCTCACGCGCTCCATCAACACCCCGTGATCGAGGCTACCGAAGAAGTCGCGGATATCGGCGTCCAGCACGTGGTTGCCCCCGCGCGCCCCTCGGACGCGCAGGACCTCCAGCGCCTGCGTCGCGCTGCGACCGGGCCGGAACCCGTATGAGCAGTCCTGGAAGTCGACCTCGAAGATCGGCTCGAGCACCAGCTTCGTTGCCGCCTGCACCACGCGATCGCGCACCGTCGGGATCCCCAGCCCTCGCCGTCCTCCGTTCGCTTTCGGGATCCAGCACCGCCGCACCGCTTGCGGTCGGTACGTGCCTGCGCGGAGCCGCTCGCCGAGATCCGCGATGAACGCGTCCTCGCCGAGCGTGCGGATCGCGGCAATCGACTCCTCGTCGATACCCGCCGATCCACCGTTCCGCGCGACCCGCCTCCACGCTTCCCGGAGGATGTCAGCCCTCCAGATACGGTCGTACAGCGCGTGGAAGCGCCTTCCCGGCCCTCGCTTGGCCGCCTCCCCCAGACGTCGTTGCAGCCGCTGCACGTGGTCGACCGGCATACGACGGTCGGGGGAGTTGGATCGCCGGCGGGAGGGGTTACCTGTTCCGCGTTCCGCGACCATGCCCTTGTGCCTGCGGCCTTCGCCGTCATGACCACCCCAGGGACCCTTCCCTCCGCCGGCGTTCTGCGGCGCCGGCCTCCTCGGTACTACGATCCCCTCGGACTTCCGCTGCACCGCGGTCGCACCGGCACTCGGCCTCCTCGATTCGCGTCGCCCCGACAAGGGCCGTGCAGACGGATCTCCCGTGTTCCGTGCTTCTCCTTGAACGCGTGCTGCGCCCCCTACCCCGGAGGGACGCGACGACCGCTTCGGATCTCGATCGTCGCGCGTGGCCTTCGCCGTGACATGAGCGGCTCGGCTCCCCCATTGTTTCTCTGTCGAGGCTGCAGGCTTCACTTCATGTTGCGGCCCGCGTTCTTGCTCCCCGGTGTTCCCGGGCTCCTGACGCCGCGCTTCGGCACCGAGGATCTCTCCTCGCTCCGGCGGCCTGCTACCCGGCGCTCCGACGCCTACCGGGACGGGACTTCCACCCGCTGGAGAAGCGCAGCAAGACGCATCCTGCCCCTGCGGGCCATCGGCGTCGTCACGGCGCACCATGGGCGGCAGGATACCTCGGGGCGCGGCCGCCGGGCGTGGCGTTCGCGGGCGCCGACCGGCGTAGGCTGGTGGGATGGGTGCCCTGCACCACCAGTTCCTGGCGCTCACCGAGATCGCCGGTCACCGCGGTCGGGTGATCCGCGGCACGGTGGTCGCGGTGCGCGGCGACGGCGGCGAGGTCGAGGTCGAGGTCGCGATCACCGCGCGCTGGCCGGCGCCGGCGCCGCCGCCACCGCCGCGGTGGTGGCGCTGGTGGCGACGACCGCCACCGCCGCCGCCGGCGCGGGAGACGTTCCGGCTGACGCCGCCGGTGGCGTGGACCGATCCGCACGTGTCGCCGGTCCAGATCGGCTACCCCGGCGCGCTGCGCGTCGTCGAGGTCGGGCAGGACGTCCTGATCGTGCAGGACGTGGTGGTCGAGGCGCTGCCGGCGACGCCGCGCAACCTCGACGGCGTGGCGCTGGCGTTCGACGCGGCGACGCGCGCCGCCTACCCGAGCCGCCCGGTCGCCGAGCTCACCGGCGACCTCGCCGACCCGGGGCGCCGCGACCTCGCGCTGACCGCGCTGCGCACCACCGGCCGCCTCGACGGCGGCGCGCTCCTCGACGGCCACGACCCGGGGCGGTTGCGCGGCCTGCTCGAGACCGTGCTGACGGCGCTCGACGCCGCCGAGCTGGCGCGGCTGCTGGCGCAGGCCACGACGTGGGCGCGCGGCCGCGACGCCGCGGCGCGCGGCGAGCGCCTCGCGACCCTGGTCGATCACCTGCTGCTGCGCGCGCTGCCCGCCGACGACGCGGCGCGGGCGGCGTGCGGTCACCTGCTCGGCTGCCTCGATCCCGACGCCGCGCCCGAGCGGTCCCGGCTGCACCTGGTGGCGCGCGTCGTCACCGATCGGTGGCGCGACGGCCGGCCGCTCGGCGACGGCTGGGCCGGCGCGGTCGGCGGCGTGGTCCGGGTCGCCGAGCCCGACGATCACGCCCGCCCCGCCCTGCTCGGCGTCGTCGCCGCGCTGGCCGCCGACGACCGCGGCGCGCTGGCCGCGTCGCTGCGCGCCGACGCCACCGGCGCCGGCGCCCGACGCCTGGGCGCGACCCGCCGCGCCTGGTACCTCGCCGTCGCCGAGGCCGCGGCTCAGGTCGCGCCGGCGACCGGCACCGCGGTCACCAGCAGGTAGCGGCTGCCGGTGACGAAGACCTCGCGCCGGTGCTGCTGCAGGTACTTGCGGTAGAACGCGACGTCCTTGATCACCAGGCCCAGCTCGGGCTCGCGGCGGTTGCGGACGCGCGCGCCGTGCTCGACCTCGCCGTCGACGTAGCGGCAGTTGGGCACGCCGAGGATGATCGCGCCGCCGGGCGCGAGGTGATCCTGGACCAGCTGGCGCAGCAGCGCGCGGTCGTCGATGCCGGGGCTCTGCAGCGTGCCGATCGAGAGCACCAGATCGAAGCGCCCGAGCGCGTGCGCGGCGAGCCCGGCGAGGTCACCGAGGTCGGCCTCGACGAAGCGGATCGCGGCGCGGTCGGCGAACCGGCGCCGCGCCACCGCCAGCGCCGACGCGCTGTGATCGACGCCGACGAGCTCGGCGCCGTCGGCCAGCCCCGGCACCAGCGCCAGCAGCAGCGCGACCTCGTCCCCGGTGTTGACGCCGAGATCGAGGATCCGCGGCCGCGCGGGCCACCGCAGCCGCGCCACCGCCTCGGCGAGGTCGAGCACGAACGCGGGCTCCTCGAGCTTCGAGACCCGCGCGAAGCCGGACGCCGCGCCGTACTTCTCGGTGCGGTCGGGCGCGACGTCGTCGTGCCAGCGCGCCGCCGGATCGAGGCGCTCGAGCCGGACCTCGACCAGCGGCGCCGGCGCCGGCCGCGGCGTCGCCAGCCGCAGGCCGAGGCGCTCGGCCAGCTCGACCCACAGCCGCCACGAGCGATGCCGGTAGGCGACGCCGTCGACCTCGACGACCTCGCCCGGGTAGCGGCCGCGGCCGTGGTCGGGATCGAGCGCGCGCAGCGTCACGGTCGCGGCGCCGCCGGCGAGGGCGCCGCGGACGTGGGTCAGGATCGCCGCCAGGGGCTCGTCGGTGAAGACCGGCACGGGCGCGGACATCGCGGCGCCGACCTTGCCACGATCCGCGCCGCGCCGGTCACTCCTCGAGATCGTAGCCGCCGATCGCCGGCGGCGCGGTGCAGGCCGGCGGGCGCGCGGTGACGTCGCACCGGATCTCGTGGTGCGCCGGCGACGCCGGGGCGCGATCGCGCGCGTAGGTGACGTCGAACCGGATCGCCAGCTCGCCGTCGACCGTGGCGATCGCGACCGCGTCGGTGCGGACGTCCTCGTCGGAGCGCGCCGCGGCGCACAGGAAGCCCGGGCCGGCGAAGACGCGGTCGCCGCGCCACGCCACCACCATGCAGCTCGCCGCCGTCGTCGTGGTCGCCAGCTCGACCAGGCCGACCTCGTCGTCGCCGGCGCGGGCGCTGGCCAGGACGCGGACCCGCAGGTCGTCGCCGCCGTCACCGCGCGCGGCGGCGACCGCCGCGATCGACGGGTACGGGCCGGCCAGCGGCCGCAGCCTGGCGTCGCCGCGGCCGCCGCGCCGCCGGCGTTGCCGAGCGCGCCGACCGGCGCCGCGGCCGGCGCCGTGACCGGAGGCCGACCGCACGCCGCCGCCGTCGCGGCGGCGGCGAGGATCCATCGTTCGCGAGTCATCACCGGTCCCGACGCCCGCCCCACCCCGGCGCATTCCCGGCGGTGGCGGCGATCACTCGTCGACCCCGACGAGGTCGCGCAGCACCGCGGCCACCGCGGCGGGCTGGTCGTCGAACAGGCGGGTCGCGGCGACCTCGGCCGCCAGCATCGCGAAGACCGCGGCGGTCGCGGCGGCGTCGAGCGCGGGCGCGCCGTCGATCACCGGCCGGCCGTCCCGGGCGGTGGCGACGTACGGCACCGCCCGCTCGCCGACGTCGACGGTCAGGCGGTCGCCGCGGAACCCGGCGCGGCGCGGCCCGTCGTCGTCGCGGACGACGGTGACGGCGACGTGGGTGATCGGCGCCTGGCCGGCGGCGAGCGCGGCCTGGAGATCGTGACCGCGCGGCACGACGATCGGGCGCTTGAGCGTGCCGACCAGGGCGCGCGCGAAGCCGTCGAGATCGAGGAGCGCGCCGTCGCGCGCCAGGACGCCCGCGTCGATCAGCGCGACCCGCAGGTTCCACAGCGTCGCGGTCGCGAGGTCATCGACGATCGGCGCGCCGTCGGCGGCGCCGGCCCCGCCCGCGTCGCCGTCGATGGCGTCGGGCGCGTCGATGGCGTCGGGCGCGTCGATGGCGTCGGGCGGGTCGATGACGTCGGGCGCGTCGGGCGCCGCGTCGTCGGGCGCGGCGCCGCCCGCGGTCAGCGCCGGCCGGCCGCGCAGCGCGTCGCCGACGTAGGCCTGGACCTCGGGGTCGCCGACCAGCGCCAGGTGCCCCTTGCCGGGGAACACCCGGCACATCACGTGCGGGCCGAGCGCGCTGCGGGTGCCGACCAGGCCGTCGCCCAGGTAGCTGGCGATCAGGCCGTCGAAGTCGTCGCCCAGCGCGCCGGCGACGACGTGGTAGTCGACGCCGGGCAACAGCGCCACCGGACGCCGGGCCCGCCGGCCCAGCCGCGCCGCGCCCGGATCCTGCCAGTCCTCGTCGACCAGCACGCCGTCGCGCAGATCCTTGATGCCGTCGCTGCGGCCGTCGGCGACGCGCGCGATGATCCGGGTCGACAGCGTCGGGATGGCGTCGAGCACGAACGTCGTGACGTGGCCGAGCTGCTCGAGGTACGAGCCGTCGTGCGGCGCGCCCAGCAGCACCATCGCGCGCATCCGCGCCACCCAGGCGTGGCCGCCCTCGAGCCCGTAGTGGCCGGCGCTGCGCGCGACCAGGCCGCCCATCGAGTGGCCGACCAGCGACAGCCGCTCGATGCGGTCGCCGTGGTGCTCGACCAGGCGCGCCAGCAGCGCCGCCAGCGCCCGCCCGTTCTCCGAGATGTGGCGGCCCGAGTTGTAGCGCAGGTACAGCGGCGTCACGCCGACCTCGCGGGCCAGCCGTGGCCCCAGGCCCTCGCCGTCGCCGAACGGCTCGCGCCAGTAGACGTCGTCGGCCATCAGGCCGTGGACGAACACCGCGACGTGGCCGGCGCCGGCGCCGAGCGTGGCGTCGAGCGCCTCGATCGCGAGGTCACCGCGCTCGTCGCGGAACGCCATCGGGATGGCCAGGCGGTCACCGCGCCGCGCCAGCGTGTCGCCGACCGCGCCGTTGATCACCGCGGGCAGGTAGTGCCGGTGGTCGTAGCCGGCGCGGGCCAGCCACGCCGTGCCCTGCCCGGTCGCCACCGCCGCGCGCTTGACCACCTCGCCGAAGCGGCGCCAGAACGAGCGCCGGGCCTCGGGATCGCCGTCGCCCAGCAGCGCCTCGATCGCGTCGTCGGCGGGATCGGCCATGGGTCATGGTACCGACGCGGCGCGGCGACGGCCACGGCGACGCGCGCCTACACCGGCGCCGGCGGGTGCGGGGAATGGCCGCGCCGTCCCGAACGTCGTTCTCGGCATGCGCACCCCGGCTCCGTGGCTCGTCGTCACCACCGTCGCGGCCTGCGGCGCGCCGGTCCGGTCGCCGGCGCCGGTCGCGACCTCGCTGACCAACACCGTGCAGCACGCGCTGCCGCCGCACGACGACGCCGACGCGCTGTCGCGCTGGCGCGGCCTCGGCCTCACCGGCGCCGATCACGACCAGGCGCTGGCGGCGCTGGCGGCCGACCGCCCGACCGCGGTGGTGATGGCGCGCGCGCTGCTGCGCGACGGCGGCTTCGCCTGTCCGGACGTCATCGTCTCGAGCGGGTGCGGCGAGGACTACCGCGAGCTGGCGCCGCTCGATCCGGCCGCGACCTTCGACAATCCGTGCCTGCGCCGGGTCCTGGCGCAGTGGGCGCTGGACCAGCTGACGCCGCACCAGGCCCGCGGCCTCGACGACGTCCTGGTCGACCTGGTCGCGATGGAGGCGCCGGAGACCGAGCTGCAGGCCGCCGCGTTCGCGGTCGTCGGCGACGCCGACGACGCCCTGCGGCTCCGCCTGCTCGAGGTCGCGGCGCCCGAGCTCGCCGAGCCCCAGGCCGGCCTGCTCCGCGCCGACGCCGCCCGGATCCATGCCGCGCTCGACCTGCACCTGCGCGGCGCGATCGACCTGATGACCGCCGATCCGGCCCGCTACCGCGCCCCGCTGCGCCAGCTGGTCGGCGACGACGACCTCGACGACGCGGCGCGGATCGACGTCGTCACCGCGATCGCCGAGCTCCCCGGCGCCGATCTCGACGCCGCGCTGCGCGACGTCGCCGACCACGCCGCGAGCTGCGAGCTCGCGGAGCGCGCCGCCGAGATCCTCGCCGACCGCGGCGACCCGTCGCGGCTGCCGGCGCGCCCGGCCAGCCACGACCTGGCCGCCCACATGCGCGCGCTGTGCATGCTCGACGGCGCCAGCCTGGACGATCGCGATGCGCGCCTGGCGGCGTGGATCGGCCGGCGCGGGGTCGCGGTGGCCGATCAGGACTACGACGACGGCTACGATGCCCGGGTCGACGCCGACCCGGCCACCGCCGACCTCCCGTTCACGGAGGTCGGGGACGACGGCGCGCGCATCGAGCACGATGGCCGCTGGCTGTGGGTCACCCGGCAGGTCGCACCCGCGGACGCCAACCTCGATCACCTGGCCGCGGTCGCCGGCGACGCCTCGTGCAGCGCCGCGACCGGGGTGTGCCGCAACGAGGACGCGGGAGTGGAGCTGGAGCTGGCCGCGGACGGGCCCTCGATGGTCATCGTGGAGGTGCGCCAGGAGGTCCAGGAGGGCGGTGGATGCGGCTGCTGAAGCCGCGTCGGCGCACCCAGGGTGCGTGACCTCGCCTTCATTCGCCTGTCGTCTCGCCCGGTTGCAGCAACCGTCGGGGTCCTGGCCGTCGAGCGTGGACACGAGTGGGTGGTCATGCCGTAAAGTGCGCCCACCAAGCCGCCTGCCCCTGGGCTCCCGGGCTGTGATGTCAGCCCCTCAGGAGAAGGTCGGCGCCCCATGGAGATCGAGAACACCACCATGACCGATTCGACCAACGGCCCCGAGGCTGCCCCCACCGCGTCGCGCTACGACGAGCTCGAGCGCATGGTTGCTGCGATGAAGGACGACTTCATCCGCTTCTACGTCCAAGGCAACAAGGCCGCGGGCACCCGCGTCCGCGCCGCGATGCAGGACCTCAAGACCTTCGCCCAGACCGTCCGCACCGAGGTGCAGACCATCAAGAACGAGGGCAAGAGCGCGTCGTAGTCGCGCGTACGCTCTCCAACCCCGCCTGATCGCGTGATCAGGCGGGATCTGCGTGAGGCCGGCCCCACGCCCAGGGAAACCTGGGTGAGGTCGGCCATCCCGGCGGCGAAGGGGTGCAAGATTTCTCCCGAGACTGGGGGGAACCATGGCACCGAGCTTCCACCACGCGGCGCGCGTGGTCTGGGGATCGCTCGCGATCGCCGCCGGCCTGGCGGGGATCGCGTGCGACGCTTCGGACAACAGCGTCGATCCAGCCGATCTACAGCTCCGCGACCTGCTGGGCTTCGATCCGGAGGTCGCGGCCGGATGGGACGGCGACCAGCGGGCGGCCGCCCGCGCGGTGCTCGGCGACGGCCTCGCGGTCGCCGAGATCGCGCCGTCGGTCACCGCGTCGTTCGATCCGGCGCTCGATCGTGACGGTCAACTGATCGCCGCGATCGGGCAGGCCGATCGCGGCCTCGCCGATGGCGGCCACGACGCCCTGGGCCTGGTCCGGGTCGCGGTGACCGACGCGTCGGTCGGCGCCGACCCGGTGCCGTTCGCGTGGGAACCGGCGGTGGTCGCCGCGGCGGCGCGGTTCGAGCTCCGCCGGTCCGG
Organism: Kofleriaceae bacterium; assembly: GCA_020633495.1. Taxonomy (GTDB): domain Bacteria; phylum Myxococcota_A; class Polyangia; order Haliangiales; family Haliangiaceae; genus WYBA01. Next base: position 118,321 of record JACKDR010000013.1, read on the forward strand.
ACGCTGGGCCCGGACCCGCGCCGGCTGGCTCGTCGATCGAGATCACGACGGCGCGGTGCTGACCGCGATGGCCGTGACCGCTGGCCACCGCGATGGCCCGGTCGTCGTCATCCCCGCGCCGCGGCTCGCGGTGGTCGCCGCCTACGTCGAGGCGCCCGCGCCCGGTGCCGCCGCGCCCGGCGCGCCCGGCGCCACCGACGACGACCACGCCGCCCACCTGCTGGTCAACCCGGTGCTGCTGGGCGCGCTCGAGCCCACCGCGGACGAGGCCGCCGGCCTGGAAGCGGCGGCCGCCACCGGCGCGACCGCCACCGCGACCCGCGGCGCCGACGACCGCACCGCCGTGGCCCGTCGCCGCGACGACGACCCCGGGGCGCCGGCGCCGGCGTCGTCGAGCCTGGCCGCCAACCCGTACTCGTTCTACGGATCGATCGCCGAGTGTGCCTACGCCGAGCAGCTACGCTGCGAGCTGTGCCGGCCCGCGGGCGACTGCGCCGCGCGCACCGAGGGCGGCGACGGCAACGCCGAGTGCGACGCCTTCGCCGCCGACACCGGCCAGGGCTACGCGCTGTGGTGCATCAACATGGCGATCGCGATCACCGGGGTCGAGCAGTGCGTCGCCGACGCCGCGCCGTCGTGCCCGCGCGACGTCGCGGCGGTGCGCACGCTCGGCGCGCTCGCCGGCAACGCGGTGTTCGTCGACGACGCCACCTGCGCGGCCGCGCTCGACGGCTGCCTCGCCGACCTCTACGGCGCCAGCGACGGCACCTACACCGGGCCGGATCCGACGCCGCCGCGCAACACCTCGGTCGGGTGCGGCGACACGTCGCCCAACTGCACGTTCGATCCCAGCTGCGACGTCAGCGGGCCGAGCTGCAACAACTCGCTGTCGTGCGACTCGACCTGCGCCAGCTCGTCGAGCCAGGGCGGCTGCGGCGGCAGCTGCGACTCGTGCAGCTCGTCCGGCGGCGGCAGCTGCGCGTCGTGCGACGGCGGCACCGACGACGGCAGCAGCGGCGGTGGCTGCGGCGGCAGCAGCGGCGGCGGCAGCCGCGACGGCTGCGGCAGCAGCGGCGGCAGCAGCGGCGGCTCCTGCGGCTCCTGCGACAACTCCAGCAGCGGCGGCTCCTGCGGCTCCTGCGACAACTCCAGCAGCGGCGGCTCCTGCGGCTCCTGCGACAACTCCAGCAGCGGCGGCTCCTGCGGCAGCGGTGGCGGTGGCAACAGCTGCAACAGCGGCGGCGGCGGCGGCTCGTGCGGGGTGGCGCGGCGGCCGGCGTCGGCGCCGCCGTGGACCGTGATGATCCAGGTGCTGTGGGCGCTGTCGCCGCTGCCGGTCGCGGGCTGGGTGCGGCGACGGTCGCGCCGGCGGCGCCGCGACGACGCGACCGACGACGACGCCGACGCCGACGCCGACGCCGACGCCGACGCCGACGCCGACGCGAGCCGCGGCGCCGCCGGGCCCGAGCCGGCCCCCGACGACGGTGGGCCCGGCGCCGGCGGCGACGCGGAGGTGGCGTCGTGAGGCCGGCGCTGGTCGACTGGATGGCGCGGTTCATGTCCCGCGACCTCGCGCTGATCCTGGCGCCGACCTGGTTCACCTTCGTCGGCCTCGCCGGCGTGATCACGCTGCTGCTGATGCTGCGCGCGGCGCGCCGCGCCGGCGTCGATCGCGCGGTCATCGCCGGCGCGATCCTGTGGGGCTACCTGGCGGCGGTGGTCGCCGGCATCGTCGTGCCGATGGCGATCGACCTGATCGAGCAGACGCTGCGCACCGGCCGGCCGCGCCTGCACTGGGCCGGCATGACGTCCTTCTGGGGCTACCTCGCCGGCGGCGTCGCGGTGACGCTGGTGGCGCGTGCCCACCGGATCGCGCCGGCGCGCCTCGGCGATCTCGCCGCGGCGCCGCTGGGCGTCGCGCTGGCCTGCGCCCGCCTCGGCTGCTTCGTCGCCGGCTGCGACTACGGCAAGGTGTCGTCGGCGCCGTGGGCGGTGCGGTTCCCGACCGGCAGCCCGGCGTGGCGCGATCACGTCCACGCCGGCCTGGTCCCGGCCGGCCGGGGCGCGTCGCTGCCGGTGCACCCGACCCAGCTCTACGAGGCGGGGCTCGGCCTGGTCATCGCGGCGCTGGCGATCGTGGTGGCGCGCACGGCGTGGGCGCGCGCCCGCCACGGCCGGGTGGTCGTGGTCGCGGTCGTCGCCTACGCGATCGGTCGGCTCGGCATCGAGGAGCTGCGCGGCGACGTCGGCCGTGGCTTCTTCGGGCCGCTGTCGAGCGGTCAGGTGTTCGCGCTGCTGCTGCTGACCGCGCTAGCCGCGACGTGGGCGTGGCGGCGGCGCCGGGCCGCCACCGCGACGGCCGCGGCGCTCGTCGCCGCCGCGCTGGTGGTCGCCGCACCCGGCGCGGTGCGCGCCGGGCCCGGTGCCGACGACGGCACCGGCGCCGGGCTGCCGACGCCGACGACGCCGGCGCCGACGGGCTGGCGGTGACGGACCCGCGCGGCGACTACGAGGTCGGCGTCCTCGCCGGCTGGTCGTCGCCGCTCAACCGCCGCAACAACCAGGTGCCGCCGCTGGCCGGGTTCACGCTGTCGGTGGGCCGGCGGCTGCCGCACGGCGTGTCGAGCTGGCTCGACTTCGACAGCCTCGGCAACGAGGACGCCAGCCACGGCACGCTGCTGGCGGCGATCCAGTGGCAGCCCGAGGCGCCGCGGCGCTGGAGCTTCGGCGCCCGCCTCGGCATGGGCGCGACCCTGGTCAACTTCGACGAGCCGGCGTTCCGCGACGTCACGGGCCTGACCGTGCGCGCCGAGGGCACCTTCGAGCTCGCGATCAGCGACAGCTGGCGGCTGTGGGCGCGGCCGCTGTCCCTCGACTGGCTGACCGCCAACGATCTCGGCGGCCCGATCCTCACCTGGCAGATCCGCGTCGGCGTCGGCTACCAGCACCACCGCGCCGCGCCGCCCGTGGCACCGCCGCCCCCGACCACGACCGCGCCAGGCGCGCCCTCGCTGGGGCGCCGCCGGCGCCGCCTGACTACCACGGCCGCGCCGCCGGCGAACCACCGCCCTCGCCGGCGCCGCCCACCGAGGCGCCGCCCACCGAGGCGCCGCTGCCGGACCCGTACCGGTGAGCGCGGGACGCTGGCGCGCGATCGCGATCGCGCTGGCCGTGGCGTGCGCGGTGGTGTGGTGGCGCGGCCGCCGCCCCGCGCCCCGCGCCGACGACCGCGCCGCCGCCGCCCGCAGCGATCACGACGCGGCCGGCCGCGGCCGCGGCGACGGCGATCGCGACGGCGTGCGCGCCGGCCGCGCCGACGACGGCGCCGGCGCCGCGCCCGACGACGGCGACGACGGCGACGGCGGCGACGACGGCACGCTGACGCTGTGGGGCTACCGGGTCCCGGCGTGGGCCGCGTTCGTCCTGCCCCACCCCGGCGAGGATCTGCTTACCTACCGCGATCGCATGCTGCCGGTGGCGCAGGCCGCGATCGCGCCGCAGCGGGCCCGGGTCCAGCGCGCCCGCGACGCCTTCGTCGCGGCCGCCCACCTCGACGACGCCCAGCGCGCCGAGCTCGACGCCGCGGTCGACGACGCCGGCGCCATGATCCAGGACCGCGTCATGCAGGGCGTGCTGTCCGGCGACCTCCTGCCCGGCCGCTTCAAGCCGTCGACCGGGGTCGCGCTCGCCCGCGACGTCCTCGGCACCGTCGACGACGCCAACCAGCGCTTCCTCGCCACCCTGCGCGACGACCAGCGCGCCACCCTCGCCGAGCACCCCTTCGACGTCGCCGACTACCTGGTGTTCTCGGTGCGCTGGGAGGACATGCTCGGCGTCCCCGAGTGACACCGCGAGGTGCGGGCGAATCCGTGACGGATCTGGCAGGCCCACACCACTAACATCGGGGCGTGCACGCCCACCTCCCACTGGCTTGCGGCCTGACCGTCGTGGTCGCGGCGGCGACGGCCAGCGCCGATCCGCTGCGGTGGTCGGGGCCCGAGGGCTGCGGCGACGACGTCGACCTCGCCGGCCGCGTCGCGGAGCAGCGGGGGGCGCCCCTCGGCGACGACGCCGACGTCGCGGCCGAGGTCGAGGTCGAGCGACGCGACGACGGCACCTTCACCGCGACGCTGACGATCAGCGTCGCAGGTGTCACGGCGACGAGGGCCCTGCACGCCCGCGACTGCGTCGCGCTGGCGGAGGCGGCGGCGCTGGTCATCGCGATGGCCGCCCCGGTCGCCGCGGCGAGCACCGAACCGCGCCCCGTGCCGACACCGGTCGTGTCGCAGGCTCCGACTCCGGCGGTCGCGACCGAGGCGCCCCCGCCGCCGGAGGTGCACGGCGCCCACCCCCCGCCCGAGCTGCGGTTGCGCGTCGCCTCGCACGTCGGCACCGGCCCCGCGCCAGGCGCCAACCTCGGCGGCCTGATCGCCGTGGCGGTGGCGTGGCGACCGTTCGTCGTCGAGCTGGGCGCCGAAGGCACCGCCGAGGCCCGCACCACGATCCCCGACGCCTCCGGCGCCGGCGCTGACGTGGGCCTGTGGGCGGGGCGGATCGTCGGGTGCGCAGAGCGCGGCTCGATGGCGGGGTGCGCCGGCGTGGCGGCCGGCCGGCTGCGCGGCACCGGCGTCGGCGTCGGCGCCGCCCGAGCCGCGAGCCTGCCGTGGTGGGCGGCGAGTGGCGCCGCGCGCTGGCGTCGTCCCTTGACCACGGGCATCCTGCTCGCGGTGGAGCTCGAGGGCCAGGTGGCGCTGCAGCGGCCCCGGTTCACGCTCGACGACGGCACGCTGCTGTTCGAGCCCGCCGCCGTGGCGATCCGGCTCGCGGTCGGCCTCGAGGTGCCGCTGCGATGATGGGCGCCGAGCGTGACGGATCTGGGGCCGGCCCACCACCCACTCCCTCGATGCAGCCCCAGCTCGCACCGCCTGACGCCACCGCCGGGCCGCCGCCTGCCACCTCACCCGGGCTGTCGCTCGAGCAGATCTACGATCACCACGCCGCCACGGTGTGGCGCACGCTGCGCGCGCTCGGCGTCGACGCCGGCCGGCTCGACGACGCGATGCAGGACGTGTTCCTCGTCGTCCACCGACGACTCGCCGAGTTCGAGCAGCGGTCGTCGATCACGACGTGGCTATATGGCATCGCGCGCAGGGTCGCCGCCGATCACCGGCGCCGCCGGACCGCCGAGCGCCGCCTCGCGGGCGACGCCCCGCTCGATCGGGAGATCTCGCCCGGCGAGTCTCCCCTCGACGCCGCCCAGCGGCGGGAGGCGGCGGCGCTGCTGCTGGAGCTGCTCGACGAGCTCGACGACGACAAGCGCGAGGTCTTCGCGCTGATGGAGATCGAGCAGCTGGCGGCACCGGTGGTGGCCGAGCTGCTCGGCATCCCGCTCAACACCGTGTACTCGCGGCTGCGCCTGGCGCGCCAGCGCTTCGAGGCCGCGGTCGCGCGCCGCCGCCACGCAGAGGAGATCCCGTGATGGAAGCCATCGAGGTCCCGGAGCTGTCCGCACGCGCACGCGACCTGCTGGTCCAGGGCCGGGCGGGGTTGATCCCGAGCGCCGGAGAGACCGCACGGCTACGCGAGCTAGTGGTCGCGGCAGCGGCCGCCGGCGCCGTCACGTTGCCGCCGCGACCCGGCGCGGCGACGGCGGCGGCATCGGGATCGGCCGCGGCGCGGCTGGTGCTCGCCGGAGTGGTCGGGGTCGCGATGGTCGTGGTCGCGATCGTGCTCGCCCGCGAACGGGCGGCGAGCGACGACGCCGCGCGGGTCGTGACGCCGCCATCGGCCGAGCCGGCGACCGTCCCGACGCCCGAAGCTCCCTCGACGACGGCGCCTGCGGTCGCGCCTGTCATCGCGTCCGCGATCCCCGAGGCGCCTGTGGCGTCGACCGCACCTGCCACGGCGCCGGGCCGCGCCCCCGCGCCCAGGTCGCACCCCCGGAGCGCGGCTCGATCGGCACCATCGGTCGCCCCGACGGCGGAGGTGCCACCACCGGCCTCCGACGACGATCCACTACGCCGCGAGCTGGCGCTGCTGCGCACCGCGCGCGCCGCCCTCGCGGACGACCGCCCCGACGACGCCGTCGCCGTCATCGACACCTACCGGCGCGACTTTCCGGACGGCCAGCTCGCCGAAGAGGCGTTCGCGCTGGAGGTCGAGGCGCTGTGCGGCCTCGGTCGCACCGACGACGCCGACGACGCGCTGACCGCGCTGACCCGCCGCTGGCCGGCGTCGCCCCACCGCGCCCGCGCCGCCCGCGCGTGCGACCACCTCGCCCCGGAGGCCCCCGATGCGCCCTGATCGCCACCGCTTGCTCCACGGTCCCGTTGCCGTCACCGCCGCGATCGGCCTCGCCGCTCTGGCCGGCTGCGCCGGCGAGACCGCGTCGATCGGGGCCGCCTTCGTCCCGGTCCTCGATCAGCCGCCGGAGCCGATCCACGCCCTCGACGTGCTGTTCGTGATCGACGACTCGGCCTCGATGCAGGACCAGCAAGACGCGCTGATCGCGAGCGCCCAGCAGGCCCTGTTCGATCAGCTCGCCACCCAGACCGACGGCCTCCCCGACCTCCGGGTCGGCGTGATCTCGACGACCGTGTCGCTCGACGTCGACGGGCTCACCTGCACCGATGATGCGCCGGATGGCCAGCTGCGCCACACGCCGCGCGTCGAGGGCTGCGCGGCGCCGCGCGATCCGTGGATCGAGGACATCGACGACGGCGCCGGCGGCCGCATCCGTAACTACGACGGCACGCTCGGCGACGCCTTCGGGTGCATCGCCGCCCTCGGCACCAGCGGCTGCGGCTTCGAGCATCCGCTCGAGGCCATGCGCCGCGCCCTCGACGGTTCGCAGCCCGGCAACGCCGGGTTCCTGCGCGACGACGCCCTGTTGCTGGTCGTGATCCTGTCCGACGAGGACGACTGCTCGGCGTTCGATCCGGCCGTCTTCAGCCCGACGGACGCCAGCATCGACAGCCCGCTCGGCCCGCTGCACAGCTTCCGCTGCTTCGAGTTCGGGGTCGTTTGCGACGACGACGACCCGCGCACCCCGGGCGGCAAAGACGGATGCGTGCCCCGCGAGGACAGCCCGTTCCTGTCGCCGGTCGCCGGCTACGTCGAATTCCTGCGCGGCCTCAAGGCCGATCCGTCGATGGTGATGGTCGCGGGCATCTTCGGCGACGCCGGCCCGATCGAGGTCATGCCCGATCCGACACGGGCCCCCGAGGTCACGCTGGCCAGCCTGTGCCCGGGTGGCGCCGACGCCTACCCCGCCGTCCGCCTCGACGCCTTCGCCGAGGCGTTCCCCTGCCGCTACGTGCTCGCGCCGATCTGCGACGCTGACATGGCGGCGCACCTGGTGCGGATCGCCAGCACCACGGCCGGCGTGCTGGCCGCGCGCGCCTGCCTGCTCGGCGACCTGCCGGCATCCCCCTCCTGCCGCGCCTCCGCCGAGATCCCCGGGGGAGCCCGGCGTGGCCTCGCGGTCTGCGCCCACGCCGGCGACGCCGGGTGCGTGACGATCGCGGCCGACGAGGCGCGGTGCGGCTACACGCCGTCGCGCCTGGCCGCCGACGCACCGGCCGGCCTGCTGCGCGCCGACGAGCACCTCGTCGTCGAGTGCGCGCTCGACGACCGCGCGCCCTGACCAGCGGCCGCGACCGGCGCGCTCAACCGCTCGCGATCACGCCGCGCATCATCGCGGCCAGCGCGCCGGCCAGATCGGTCTCGAAGTCGGAGCACAGGCCGTCGAACTCGGGCTGCTCCATGACCTCGGCGGCCAGCGGCGCCGGGTGGGCCATCGGCCACAGGCCGGCGACCATGGCGTGGAGGTAGCGGAGCAGCGCCTCGGTGCGGGCGTGGGGCAGCGCCGGCACCGCGGCGTGCAGCGCGTTGCGCAGGCGGATCGACAGCTCCAGCACGCGCAGCTTGAAGCGGTGCACGGCGTCGGCGGAGAGGTTGTGCTCGAGGACGTTGGCGACCACCGCGATCAGCGTGCACGTCACCGGGCGCGCGGCGATCGTGCGCGCCACCGCGCCGGCCACGGCGTCGACGTCGCCGGCGCCGGCCAGCGGCGCCAGCGCGGCCTCGAGCTCGCCGACCCAGGTCAGCTCGTCGTCGACCAGGATCTCGAGCAGGATCTCCTCGCGGCTGCCGAAGTAGCGGTAGACGTTCGACTTGGCGAGGCCGGCGGCGCGGGCGATGGCGCTGAGGGTCACGGCCTCGAGGCCGCCGTCGCCGAGCAGGCGCGCGGCGGCGTCGAGCAGCTCGCGACGGCGCTGCTCCTTCTGCTCGGGCTCGCGGGCACGCTGGAATGCGAGGCGGGACATCAGACCTGTGTTCTCTTATACAAGAGCTTCGGCAAGGTGTCAAAATCCCGTGTCCATGGGCCATCCTGTGGCGGCGGTCCAGATCTCTCCTTGACAACAGAACGGTGGTCTCTTAATTAAGAGACCACCGTTCTTCAACCGCAGGAGAGTCCGCCATGGCCACCACCGCACCGACCACCCCCGCCCCCGCCGACACCACCGTCCTGGTCACCGGGGCGTCCGGATTCATCGCCCAGCACACGATCCTCCGCCTGCTCGAGGCCGGCTACCGCGTCCGCGGCACCGTCCGCTCGCTGTCGCGTGAGGCCGAGGTCCGCGCGGTCCTGGCCGCCAACGGCGGCGCGCTCGATCGCTTCGAGCTGGTCGCCGCCGATCTGATGAAGGACGACGGCTGGCGCGACGCGGTGCGCGGCTGCCGGTTCGTCCAGCACGTCGCGTCGCCGCTGCCGTCGAAGCCGCCCAAGCACGAGGACGAGCTGATCGTCCCGGCCCGCGACGGCGCGCTGCGCGTGCTCGCCGCCGCCGCCGCCGAGGGCGTCGCGCGCGTCGTCATGACCTCGTCGGTCGCCGCCGTGGTCTACGGCCACGCCCGCGACGGCAGCCGCACCTACGACGAGGCCGACTGGTCGCAGCTCACCGACGAGGTCGGCGCCTACGAGAAGAGCAAGACCATCGCCGAGCGCGCCGCCTGGGACTACGTAGCCACGCTACCCGCCGAGGGCCGGCCCGAGCTGGTCACGGTCAACCCGGGCCTGGTGCTCGGCCCCCTGCTCGGCGCCGACTTCAGCACCTCGGGCGAGGTGGTCCGCAAGCTGCTCAAGCGCGAGCTGCCCGGCGTCCCCGACATCGGCTGGGCGGTGGTCGACGTCCGCGACGTCGCCGCCGCGCACCTGGCCGCGATGACCACGCCGGCGGCCGCCGGCCAGCGCTTCGTCCTCGCGATCGAGCACGCGTCGATGGGCGACATCGCCGCGATCCTCAAGGCCACGTTCGGGCCGCGCGGCTACAAGGTGCCGACCCGGCGCGTCCCCGGCTGGGCGCTCAAGCTGGTGTCGCTGTGGGATCGCACGGCGAAGCTGGCGGTCCAGGAGCTCGGCAAGCGCCAGGACCTGTCGAACCAGCACGCCCGCGACGTCCTCGGCTGGCAGCCGCACTCGCTGCAGGACATGGTGGTCTCGATGGGCGAGAGCATGATCGCGCACGGCGTGGTCTGAGCCGCGCGCCCCGCGGGCCGGCGCGCCACGTCGCCGCGCCCCACGCCGCCGGGCCGGCGGTACCCTCGGCCCATGGATCGCATCGTCTACTGGCGCCGCGAGCTGCCGCCGCTGTCGGAGCAGCTCGAGGGCACCCACGAGCTCGAGGCCGACAGCGAGCACGTGCCGCACGGCTTCGCCGATCGCGACGCGCTGTGGGGCCGCTGCTACCGCAGCCTGGTCGAGGTCGCGCGCGCCCGGATCATCCAGGAGGTCGAGCGGCTCGGCGGCAGCTGCGCCCACGTCGTCGACGAGCAGATCGCGGCGCGCACCGACGACGTCGCCGGCGAGTTCTGGCTGCGCGGCACGTTCCGGTTCGTGATGTACGTGCACCCGCCGGCGTAGCGGCGCGCGACGCTCACGGATCGAGGCAGCAGCGGAACCCGATCTCGTAGAACCGGAACGCGTCGCCGTGGACCAGCACCGAGCTCTGGCAGGTCCGCGCCTCGGCCCAGTACCGGCCCTTGAGGTTGCCGTGGAACTGCGCCGTGCCGCCGTCGCGGCGCCGCGTCCACTCCTCGACGTCGCCGACCAGATCGTAGGCGCCGGCGGCGCCGACGCAGCCGGCGCGGTCGCCGCCGCCGGTGCCCTGGTACAGCGACTGGACGTGCGCGACCGCGGCCGCCGCGGTCGACGACACCGCCGCGGCGGTGGTCCACAGCTGGTCGAGCGACGTGATCGTCGGCGACGACGCGCTGGCCGGCCAGCCGTTGAGCAGGCTCTGGTCGTAGACCCGCCAGGTCGCGTCGTCGTTGCAGACCCCGGGCTCGTGGGTGGCGCCGTAGGGGTACGGGTCGGCGGCGGCGCCCTCGCACGCCCGCTGCCACTCGTCGTCGAAGCACAGCCGCTTGCCGCGCGCCGCGCACCACGCCTCGCCCTCGGTGAACGTGTACATCACCAGCGGCAGCGCGCCGGCGACGTTGGGTGCCTCGTAGCGATCCATGCAGGCGTCGCCGACCTCGACCATCTCGACCGGGCACGGCCCGGCGGCGTCGGCGGGCGCGGCGTCGATCGCGGCCGCCGCGTCGGCGGGCACGGCGTCGGGCGGCGCGCCGTCACCGCCGCCGCAGGCCACGCCCAGCGCGAGCGCCGCGGCGAGCGCGCCGCCACGGCCGCGCCAGGATCGTCGTCGGGGGTTCGCCGCGCGCACACCTGATGGAACCCCAGGTCGGGCCGCGACGCCAGCGTCACGGCGCCGCGGTCAGAACCGCGCGATGACGCCGACCTCGACGGTGCCACCGGTCCGCACGTCCTCGCTGCCGCCGAGGCCGCCGCCGGTGCCCTCGCTGCCGGCGAACGGCACGAAGGTGCGGACGCCGCCGGTCAGCCGGAACGCGACCGCGCGCGAGCCGATCTCGACGCCGAGGCGCGGCTCGATCACGGCGCCGCGCCACCGCGCCACGTCGCCGGGGCCGAGGTCCCACGACCCGGCCTGCTCGCCACCGGTCTCGAAGCCGGCGTCGACGCCGAGGTGGAAGCACACCGTGGGACCGGCGCAGCCGCGGACCTCGGCGCCGCCGAGCACCGCCCACGCGCGCTGCGGGCTGCCGGTCAGGGTGACGCCGGACCAGCCGCCGCTGGCGCGGGCGCGGACCCACACCGGGCCGACCGCGCGGACGCCGAGATCGACGTCGCCCATGGCGCCCTGGTTGGGGCCGGCGAGCACGACGCCGGTGCCGACGTAGGTGCGCGCGGTGGCGCCGCGGCCGGCGGGCGACGCGTGCTGCGTCACCTCGGTGGCGGACGGCGGAGCGGACTCGGCGCGCGCGGGCGCGGACAGCGCGGCGGTCGACAGCACGGCAGCGCCGATCAGCAAGGCGGGACGGAGGTGGGCGCGGCGGGTGGTCGTGGTCATGAGCAGGCTCCTTCGTGGATGGTCCATGCCTAGAGCAATGGTCGGACCAATACTCCAGATCTGCCAAGTTCCTGTAGTTACACGCCTCGATCACGCGCACCGGCGGCCCGGTTCACGGTCCGCATCAACCGCCGTTCACGCGTCGGGGTGCGATAGTCGACCCATGAGCGATCAGGACTACCTGCTGACAGCGTTCAAGGTCTGGGCGGCGGCGGCGTGGGCGGACGGGGTGATCGTCGATGCCGAGCGCGCGACGATGCAGGCCATCATCGCGGCGTCGAAGCTCAGCGACGAGCAGCGCGCGGTCGCGACCGGCTGGCTGGCCGCCCCGGTCACCGTCGACGACGCCGAGCTGGCCAAGATCCCCGAGCACGAGCGGCTTCACATCTACTCGGTCGCGTGCGGCGTCGCCGCGATGGACCGGGACGTCGCCGCCGCCGAGCAGGCGTTCGTCGAGCGCCTCGCCACCGCGCTCGGCATCTCGAAGGCCGACGCCGACAAGGCCCGCCAGGGCGCCGGGCACTGAAGCCTGGCCAGCGCCCAGGACGGCAGGCGTTCACCTCGCCATTCGATCAGCGCGCCGTGCCCGTGTCGATCCAAAGTGGCGACCCGGGCGCGAACGAAAGCGGCTGACCTCCCCGACAACGGGCCGATCCGCCGGCGGTGCGACGGCACGCCGGCACGGGTGACGCGAGCGCGTGGGGGGTGGCCGACGGCGAGTCCCGCCGCGGGTCCGCGCCACCACGCGACGGCGTCACCGCCCGCACCCGCCCCACCGCCCGCGGTCTCGTCACCGCGAGGATGTCTGAGCCGGAGGCCGCCCCCCCACGCTCGCGGCAGGACCCGGGCCGGTGGCCCGCGGTCTCCCCATCGCTCGCGGGATCGCGGCTACGCGCTACGGCGTGGTCGACGCCGGGTCGGAGGCTCCTTGGCCAGCCGGCAGCCTGACCTCGAGCAGCTCGAGCCCCGCCACGGCGTCGAGCGCGTGATCGACGCCGGCCGGCACCACCAGTGCGTCGCCGTCGGCGAGCGCGACGTCGTCGTCGCCGCCGCCGTCGAACCGACGCACGATCGCGCCGCCGGCGAGCACGACCCACAGTCGCAGCTCGGCGTCGTGGCGGTGCATCCCGGTGGTGGCGCCGGCGGCGCGCGCCCGCGCCACCTCGACCGCGGCGAGCCCGGCGGTGGCGTCGGCGACCTCGGTGACGCGCGCGACGAAGCCCCCGTGCCGCCACGGTCGCCACGGCGCCTCGGCGGCGACGTCGCGGACGAAGCGCTGGCCGTCGAAGTCGCGCGCGGCGTCGACGCGCGCGGTCGGCAGCACCAGATCGTGATCGGCCCAGGTCTCGTGCTCGGCCGGGCAGCCGATCTCGATGACCTCGAGCCCCGGCGACGCCTCGAGCACCCGGTGCCGGATGCGCGGCGGCTGTAGCACCGCGTCGCCGGGCTGCAGCACGAACGGCGGTCCCTGATCCTCGTAGACCACGCGCACCCAGCCGCGGTGGCAGTAGATGAGCTGGAAGTGGACGCGGTGGAAGTGGACGTAGTCGGGCACCGGCCCGCCGTCGGGGATGCGGATGTGCGACGCGACGAACCGGCCGCCCTGACGGCCCGGGATCAGGTCGCGGTACTGCATGCCGGCGCGCCCCTCGATCCAGCGGGCGTCGGCGGCGCGGGCGTGGACCCACGCCGGCACCAGCGGCGGCAGCGCCACCGGCGGCTCGGCGACCGCGACCTCGACGCGGGTCCCGTTGGGCGCGGTCAGCGTGGTCCCGGCGGCGGGATCGTCGGCGGCGCAGCCGAGCCGCAGCACGCCGGGATCGCCGCCGCGGTGGCGATCGAGCCGCAGCCGCAGGCCGTGACCCGACAGCACCGCGATCGCGGGGTCGTCGGCGGGGATGATGGCGTCGACGCGGAAGCCCAGGTCCTCGGTGAAGAACCGGACCGCGTCGGCCAGGGCCGGCGCGGGCAGCACGACCTCGGCGTGGTGGACGGAGCGCGGCGGCATGCCGCCGCATCCTACGCCGCCGCGAAACCTCCGGGGCGCGGCGAGCGTCTCACCGCCATGCATGTCGTCCTCACCGGCGCCACCGGCTTCCTCGGTCGCGCCCTGGTCCTGCGCCTGCTCGGCGACGGCCACGCCATCACCGCGCTGGTCCGCGACGCCGGCCGCGCCCGCGCCGCGCTCGGCGCCGCCCCGGCGATCGTGCCGCTGGCCGACGACGCCGAGGTCCGGCGCGCGGTCGCCGGCGCCGACGCGGTGGTCAACCTCGGCGGCGAGGGCATCATGGACCGGCGGTGGTCCGCGGCCCGCAAGCGGGCGCTGGTCGCCAGCCGGGTCGACCTCACCCGCCGCCTGGTCGACGCCATCGCCGCGCGCGGCCGGCGCCTGCCGGTGCTGGTGTCGGCCAGCGCCGTCGGCTGGTACGGCGACCGCGGCGACGACGTCGTCGACGAGGCCGCCCCCGCCGGTGACGACTTCGCGGCCCGGCTGTGCCGCGACTGGGAGGCCGCCGCCGAGGCGGCGCGCCCGCACGTCGACCGCCTGGTCCGCGCCCGCATCGGCGTGTGGTCCTCGGCGCCGGCGGCGCGCGCGCTCGCCAGCCTGGCGCCGCCGTTCCGCGTCGGCGTCGGCGGCCCGCTCGGCGGCGGCCGCCAGTGGGTGCCGTGGATCCACCTCGACGACGCCATCGAGGCGCTGCGCGACGCCGCGGTCGAGCCGCGCCTCGACGGCGCGGTCAACCTGGTGGCGCCGACGCCGGTGCGCAACCGCGACCTGGCCGCGGCGCTGGGCCGCGTCCTGCACCGGCCGGCGGTGATGCCGGCGCCGGCGCCGCTGTTGCGCCTGGTCCTGGGCGAGCGGGCCGGCCTGGTCCTCGGCGGCCAGCACGTCGTGCCGGCGGCGCTGACCCGGGCCGGCTTCCGGTTCGCGCGCCCCGCGCTCGACGACGCGCTCCGCGAGGCCCTGACCGGCGACGCCGCCACCTGCCTGGCGCCGGTCGATCCGGCGGTGCGCGACGCGTCGCCGTACCTGCGGGCGCGCTCGCCGGCGTACACCCTGACCGCGCGCACCGTGATCGCGCGCCCGCTCGACGAGGTCTTCGAGTTCTTCGCCGACGCCGAGAACCTCGCGGCGATCACGCCGGCCGAGCTCGGCTTCCAGATCACCAGCCCGACGCCGATCGCGATGGCGCCCGGCGCGACGATCGACTACCGCATCCAGGTCAGCGGCGTGCCGCTGCGCTGGCGCACGATCATCGAGGCCTGGGAGCCGGCGCGCCGCTTCGTCGACGTCCAGGCCCGCGGGCCGTACCGCTGCTGGTGGCACGAGCACCGCTTCCGCCGCGACGGCGACCGCACGATCATGGAGGACACCGTGCACTACGCGCCGCCGCTGGGGCCGCTGGGCCGGATCGCCAACCGGCTGTTCGTCGCCGATCAGCTGCGCGCGATCTTCGCCCAGCGCGACCGTGCGATCCGGCTGCGGTTCGCCGCCCCCGACGCGGGCGACGCCGACCGCCGCGCCGCGGCGACCTGAGCCGCTACCCGGCCGCGGCGTCGGCGGGGCGAGCGCGATCGGCGCGGCCGGCGAGGATCGCCTCGAGGCACCAGATCGCGCCGCCCACCGCGATCGCGACCGGCACCATCAGGACCGCGCGGTCGAGCCCGGACGCGTCCGACACCGCGCCGATCAGCGCCGGCGACGGCACGTCGCCGAGGATGTGCATCAGGAAGATGCCCAGCGCCACCGCGGTGGCGCGCTCGGTGGGCGCGACCTCGTTGAGGATCGCCGAGTTGATCGGGCCGGTCGACATGAACAGCAGCAGCTCGGCGCCGACGACGGCGCCGTAGTACACCGCCGGCTCCGGCGACGTGAACACCAGCCACGCCAGCGGCACCGCCAGCAGGGTCGCGACGCCCGACAGCCACAGGTACGCCTGCGGGGTCCGGCGCAGCAGGCGATCGCCGAGCCAGCCGCCGAGGAACGTGCCGGCGAAGCCGGTGCCGACCAGGATGCCGCCGAACACCGTCGTCGCCTCCTGCTTGGGCACGCCGCGGACCCGCTCGAGGAACGCCGGCATCCAGAACGCCATGCCGCCGATCGCGAAGGTGTAGGCGGCGTAGCCGAGCACGGTCATGACGTACGGTCGGTTGCGCAGCAGCCGGCCGTAGGTCGCGACCAGGCCGCCCGGGCGCGGCGCGACCTCGGGCTCGTCGTGCTGGCCGCGCGGCGGGTCGGCGAGGCGGGCGCACAGCAGCGCCAGCACCATGCCCGGCGCGCCGGCGACCAGGAACGCGGCGCGCCAGCCGGCGGCCTTGTCGACCAGACCGCCGAGCACGTAGCCGAGCGCCGAGCCGACCGGGATGGCCATGAAGAACGTCGCCATGACCCGGCCGCGCCGCTCGCGCGGGTACAGGTCGGCGATGATGCCGGGCGAGATCGTGCCGTACGCGGCCTCGCCGACGCCGACCAGGGCGCGGGCCGCGAACAGCGACACGAACCCGACCGCCAGGCCGCCGAGCGCGGTGGCCAGGCTCCACAGGAACACGCCGGCGGCGATCAGCCTCGGCCGCGCGCCGCGATCGCCGAGCGCGCCGAACACCGGCGACGCCGCCATGTAGACCACCAGGAACCCGGTCGACAGCAGGCCGGCCTGGGTGTCGGTGAGCGCGAGCGCGTCGGGCTTCTTGAGGCTCTCGACCAGGGCGGCGACGACGTAGCGATCGAGGTAGTTGAACAGGTTGATGAACGTGAGGATCGCGAGCGCTCGCGCCGCCGGTCGCGACATCCGCCGAAGGTACCAGACGAGGGCGGCGTCGCCGCGCTGGCACGGCCGCAACGGCGCCGTTGCCATTCCGGCACGAGCGTGCCGCGGTGGCGACGGCGCGCCGCGGGGTTGCGCGCCGCCGCGAGCGGCACGTGGCGTGCAATCTCGGCGGCCACGATGGCCGCTGTCGACGCCCTGCTCCGCCTGATCCTGGTCCGCAACGCCGAGGTCCTCGTCATCACCTCCGGGCAGGTCCCGGTGCTGCGCAAGGCCGGCGATGCCCAGCCGCTGTCGATGCCGCCGCTGGCCGCCGAGCTGGTGGCGTCGCTGGTCGACGAGGTCCTCGACGACGACGCCCGCGGCCGGCTCGGCGACGCCGGCGCCGCGGAGACCACGTACGCCCTGCCCGACGGATCGCGCTTCGCGCTGCTGATCGAGAGCCGCGACGGCGGCTACCGCATGGCGTGCCGGCCCGGCGCGGTGCCGGCGCCGACGCCCGCGCCGGCCCCGCGCCCGATGGTCGCCGCGGCGGCGCCGGCGAGCGCCGCGGCGCGCCTGGTGCTCGCGGTGGTGCACGACGACGGCGCGGCCGCGGCCGCAGCAACGCCGGTGCGATCGACGTGGGCGCCCGCCGCCGCGCCGGTGACGGTCGCGGCCAGCGAGGGCGCGCTCGCGCACCTGCTGGCGCGCGCCGACCTGGCGCAGGCCTCGGACGTGCTGCTGTCGTCGGGCCAGGCGCCGCGGCTGCGGGTCGGCGGCGCCCTGGTCGTGCTCGACGAGCCGGCCACCGACGACGCCGCGATCCTGGCGCTGCTGGCGCCGGTGCTCGACGACGCCCGGCGCGCCGCCCTCGACCGCGACGGCAGCGCCGACGCCGCGCTCGCGGTCGCCACCGGCGACGACGCGCCGCGCCGCTACCGGGTCAACCTGTTCCGCCAGGCCGTGGGCCTGGCCGCGGCGCTGCGGCCGATCCGCCGCGACGTCCCCACCCTCGAGCAGCTGCGGCTGCCCGCCGAGCTGCACCAGCTGACCCGCCCCAGCAGCGGCCTGGTCCTGGTCACCGGCCGCGCCGGCTCCGGCAAGTCGACCACGCTGGTGGCGCTGATCGAGCACCTCAACCGCACCGCCGACAAGCACGTCATCACGCTCGAGGATCCGATCGAGTACGCGTACCAGCCGCGGCGCTGCCTGATCCACCAGCGCGAGGTCGGCCACCAGGTCGACAGCTTCGCCGCCGGCCTGCGCGCGGCGCTGCGCGAGAGCCCCGACGTCATCCTGGTCGGCGAGCTGCGCGATCGCGAGACCATCGCGGCGGCCCTGACCGCGGCCGAGACCGGCCACCTGGTGCTGGCGACGATGCACTGCGCCAGCGCCGCGCTCGCGGTCGACCGCATCATCGACGTCTTCCCGGATCGCCAGCAGCAGCAGGTCCGCCTGCAGCTCGCGATGACCCTGCGCGCGGTCCTGACGCAGGTCCTGGTGCCGAGCCTGGCGCCGCCGCTGCGGGTGCCCGCGCACGAGCTCATGGTCGTGACGCCGGCGGTGGCCGGCCAGATCCGCGACGGCAAGGCCCACCTGCTGCCCAGCCTGATCCAGACCGGCCGCGCCGCCGGCATGGTGCCGCTCGAGCGCACGCTGGCGGCGCTGGTCCGCGCCCACCAGGTCAGCGTCGAGGCCGCGCGCGACGCCGCGTTCGACCCCGGCCAGCTCGACCAGCTGCTCGCCGGCCGCGCCTGAGCGCCCCAGGCGCGCGCCGCGCCGCCGCGGCGCCGCGCCGGGTCACACCCGCCGCCGCGACGACCGACCATGTCAGCCGCCGCCGCCGCCGCCGCCGCGCCGGCGTGGCACCCTCGGGGCATGCCGGCGACCGACGCGATCCCCGAGGAGTTCCGCTACTGGCAGCACCTCGACAGCCGGCCGGCCCGCCTGGCCCGCGCCGTCGGCCGCCGCGTCCTCGGCTTCGATCCGGCGCCACCCGACGACCGGGTCCGCGCCTTCGCGCGCTCGTACTACGACGGCGATCCGGTGGCCGAGGCGTTCGTCGACGAGATGCGCGCCGGCCCCGGCTGGGGCGCGGCCCGCGCGCTGGTCGACCGCGCCCTCGCCGACGGCGTCGACGCCGTCGCCGACGCGCCGGCGTCGCTGCGCCGGCTGTTCGACGATCTCGAGCAGGCGCCGCCGTGGCTCGACCGCGCGCTCGTCGACCGCGGCGCCCGCGCGTTCCGTCGCTTCGGCCCCGCGGTGTTCCGCTTCGCCGGCACGATCACGCTCGAGGCCTACGCCGAGAGCTCGGTGGCCAAGCCGCTGGCGCTGACCGGCGCCTACGCCGGGTCGTCGACCCGCCACCGCTTCCTCGAGACCGCGGCGTTCTGGATCGCGGTGTCGGAGCCGGGCGGGCTCGACGCCGGTGCGCCCGGCCGCGCCGCGGCGCTGCGGGTCCGGCTGATGCACGTGTTCGTGCGCCGCCGCCTGCTCGCCCACCCCGAGTGGGACGCCGCCGCCTGGGGCGTGCCGATCAACCAGGGCGACGCGCTCCTGACGCTGATGGGCGGCAGCTTCGCGCCCGGCCTGGCGCTGCGCGCGATGGGCTACCGGCCGTCGCGCGCCGACATCGAGGCGATGATGCACTTCTGGCGCTACGTCGGGCACCTGATGGGGGTGCGGCCGAGCTGGTACCCGACGTCGCTGCGCGAGGCGGCGCAGCTCAGCTTCGTCGCCGCGCTCAAGGGCGCGCGGCGCGCCGGCGACGATGGCGTCCGCCTGTGCCAGTCGTACGCCCGGGCGTTCGCGCCCGATCCGGCGGCGCCGCGGGCCCGGCGCTGGCGCGACGCCATCGATCACCGCGTCCACCTCGGCTACACCCGCTTCTTCCTCAGCGCCCGCAGCTACCGCCACAACCGGCTGCCGGCGGCGGGGCCTTGGGCGCTGGTGCCGCTGCTGTGGTTCCCGCCGATCTTCGCCGCCGAGACCCTGCGCCGCTGGGTCCCCGCGCTCGACGACGTCGCCGACCGCCGGGCCCGGCGCGCCCGCGATCGCTGGTTCGCCCGCCGCATGGCGGGGCGCCGTGCCGGCTTCGAGCCGGTCCAGCGGTTCGTGCGCTGACCCTGGGGCGGCCGCCGCCGACGAGCCTTGCCACGGGCGTGCCGGGGGGCGATCCTGGCCGCGATGGGGCCGCTGACCGCAGCCGAGCCGGGGGGCTCGGCGCGCTTCTTCCGGCTCGCCCAGCTGGGCGAGGGCGGCAACGGCGTCGTCTACCGCGCGCTCGATCTGGTGCTCGGCGTCGAGGTCGCGGTCAAGGTGCTGGCGCGATCGAGCGGCCGCGACCTGTACCGCTTCAAGCGCGAGTTCCGCGCCCTCGCCGAGGTCATGCACCCCAACCTGGTGCGCCTCTACGAGCTGTTCGTCCACGACGACCAGTGGTCGTTCTCGATGGAGCTGGTCGACGGCGTGCCGCTGCGCGACCACCTGCGCCGCCGCGCCACGACGATCACCGACGACGGCGGCACGTCTCCGTTCGACGACGAGGCCCCGACCCGGACCGGGCCCACCGGCGAGCTGCCGGGCGGCCCGGCGCGACCCGGCGCGCCGCTGGGCGACGGCCCGCTCGCCGACGTCTTCGCCCAGCTCGCCGACGCCGTCATGGCGATCCACGCCACCGGCAAGATCCACCGCGACCTCAAGCCGTCGAACGTGCTCGTCGAGCCCGGCGGCCGCGTCGTCGTCCTCGACTTCGGCCTGGTCAGCGACGCCGATCCCGACGACGTCGAGCGCACCCACGAGGCCATGGCGGTGGGCACCCCGGCCTACATGTCGCCGGAGCAGGCGATGGATCGACCGCTGACGCCGGCCAGCGACTGGTACGCGGTCGGCGTCATGCTCTACGAGGCCCTCACCGGCGTGCGCCCGTTCGACGGCCCCGCCGTCGACACGCTGCGACGACGCACCCGCGAGGATCCGCGGCCGCCGCGCGACCTCGCGCCGGCGGTGCCCGTCGAGCTCGAGCGGCTGTGCCTGGCGCTGCTCGACCGCGACCCGGCGCGCCGCGCCGACGGCGCCGCGATCCTGGCCACCTTCGGGCGGGCGGCGACGCCGCCGACGATGGCGATCGAGCGGCTCGGCGCCGGGCTGCCGTTCGTCGGCCGCCGCGCCGAGCTCGACGCGCTGGCCGACGGCCTGGCCCGGGCCGCCGACGGCGTCGCCGTCTTCATGCCGGTGACCGGGCCGTCGGGCATCGGCAAGACCACGCTGATCCGCCACTTCCTCGACGGCCTCGACCCGACGCGGACGCTGGTGCTGCACGGGCGCTGCTACGAGCGCGAGACCGTGCCGTTCCAGGCCATCGACAGCCTGGTCGACGCGGTCGCGACCCGGCTGGCGACGCTGGCGCCGGCGGCGATCGAGGCGCTCTTGCCGCGCGACATCGCCGCGCTGGCCCGGCTGTTCCCGACGCTCAACCGGGTCCCGGCGATCGTCGCGCCCCACCGGCGCGCGCCGCTGCCGCCGGATCTCGCCGAGGTCCGACGCCGCGCGGTCGCGGCGTTCGCCGAGCTACTCGAGCGCCTGGCCGGCGCGCGCACGCTGGTGGTCTTCCTCGACGACCTGCAGTGGAGCGACGCCGACGCCGGCGCGGTGCTGGCCGAGCTGGTGCGCGGCTTCGAGGACATCGGCGCGCTGTTCGTGGTGGCGTCGCGCAGCGCCGAGCAACTGCTGCACGCGGCGCCGACCGCGCGCGACGACCGCGCGACCCCGACGGTGCGGATCGCCAGCGACACCGAGCCGGCGTCGCCGCGGGCGCTGACGGTCCGCGAGCTGGCGATCGGGCCGATGCCGGCGGACGACGTCACCGCGCTGGTCGCCGCGGTCGGCCGCGACGGCGACGGCGACGACGGTGGCGCCGGCCCGCCCGCGCCCGACCGCGACGCGATGGCGCGGGCCCGCGCGATCTCGGCCGAGTCCGGCGGCAACCCGTTCCTGGCCGCCGAGCTGGCGCGCCAGCCCGCGGTGGCCGACGGTGCCCCGCCGGCCACCGTCGAGCAGGTGATCGACGAGCGGGTCGCCCGGCTGGCGCCGGTGGCCCGCGATCTGCTCGAGCTGTGCGCGGTCGCCGCCCGGCCGCTGCCGCTCGAGGTCGCCGCGGTCGTGGCCGGCGGCCCCGGCGGCGCGGCGATGACCGCCTTGCGCATCGAGCGCCTGGTCCGCGGCTCGCGCCACGACGGCGGCACCTGGATCGAGCCGTACCACGACCGCATCCGCGACGCCGTCACCGCGGCGCTGCCCGCGGCGCGGCGGGCGGCGCTGCACGGCCGGCTCGCCGCGGCGATGGCGGGCCGAGCCGACGCCGTGCCCGCCGACCTCGTCGCCCACTACCTCGCCGCCGGCGACCAGGCCGCGGCGGCGGCGCACGCCCGGATCGCCGCCGGCATCGCCGAGGACACGCTGGCGTTCCACCGCGCCGCGGATCTCTACCGGCTCACGCTGACCGACGCCGCGCTCACCGTCGAGGAGCGCCGCGCCCTGCTGCACCGGATGGCGGCGTGCCTGGCCAACATCGGGCGCCTCGACGACGCCATCGCGGCGCTGGCCGAGGCCGGCGACGGCGCCCCCGCCGACGAGCGCCGCGCCCTCAAGCGGCTCGAGATCGAGTACCTGCTGCGCACCGGCGACTCGGCGCGCGGCCTGGCCGAGGCCCGCGCGCTGTGCGGCGAGATCGGGGTCCGGATCCCGATCACGCGACGCGCGACGATCGCCGCCGCGATCGCGCTCGAGCTGCGGCTGCGACTGCGGGGGCGACGGTTCGTGCCTCGCGCCGAGGCCGACGCGCCGCCGGCGCTGCTGGAGCGGATCGACACGATGTGGGCGCTGCACAGCGGCCTGGCGTACCTCAACCCGCCGATGGGCCGGGTCGCGCAGCTCCACCACCTGCTCGCCGCGCTGGCGTGCGGCGAACCCGGCCGCCTGGCCCGGGCGCTGTGCGTCGAGCTCCCGCACATCGCGCTCCGCGGCACCGCGGCGACCGCGCGGCTCGACGCCGCCCACGGCTGGGCGCGCGCCACGATCGAGGAGTTCGGGCGCCCCGATCTGCAGGGGTTGCTGGCGTCGAGCTGGGGCGTCGCCACCGCGATCTCGGGGCGCTGGCGCGAGGCCGCCGAGCACACCGGCCGCGCCGAGGCGCTGCTGCGCGATCACTGCGAGGGCATGCGCTGGACCCTGAGCATGGCCCAGTTCTACCGGATCCACGCCAGCTGGCAGCTCGGCGACACCGAGGAGGTGGTCCGGCTGGTGCCGCGCTACGTCGCCGAGGCCGAGGAGCTGGGCGACGCCCACGCGCTCGGCGGCATGCGGGTCGGCCGCGGCAACATCTACTGGCTGATCGTCGACCGCCCCGACGACGCGCGCGCGATGGCGGCGGCCGGCCTGCCGCGACGCGCCGACGACGACGCGTTTCACCTCCACGACTACTTCCACGGCGTCGCCGACACCCAGATCGATCTCTACGTCGGCGCGCCGGCCCGCGCGCTGGCGCGCATCGAGGGCGTCGCGGGCCGCTTCGAGCGCTCGCTCTTGCGCCGGATCCAGGTGCTGCGCATCGAGCTGGCGTCGCTGATCGCGCGCGCCGCGCTGGGCGCGGTCGCCGACGGCGGCGATCGCCGGGCCCTGACGCGCACCGCGGCCCGCGCGGTGGCGCGGATCGAGCGCGAGCGCGCGCCGTGGACGGCTGGGCTGGTCGCGCTGCTGCGCGCCGGGCTCGCCCGGATCGGCGGCGACGACGACGCGGTCGCCGCCGCCGCGCTGCGCGACGCCGTCGCGGCGGCCGACGCCGAGGGCATGGCGCTGCTGGCGGCCACCGCGCGCCACCACCTGGGCCGCCACGTCGGCGGCGACGCCGGCGCCGCCGACGTCGCCGCGGCGCTGGCGTGGATGCGCGCCCGCCGCATCGGCGATCCCGACGCGCTGATGCGGGTGCTGGCGCCGAGCTGAGCCGCGCGTCGGTCCTCCCCCACGCGGACCGCGCCCGCCGCGCTCGCCGGGGAGGCCGCGGCCGCGGTATGAAGGGGCATGAGCCGATCCCGCGTCGTGCGCCACGCGCCCCACCTGGTGGGCGCGGGCTGGATCCTGACCCTGGTCGTCGCCGCCTGCGGCAAGGGCGGCGACAAGCCGGCCGCCGACAAGGGTAGCGGCGGCGGTGGCGCCGCGCCCGCCGGCGACCCGTTCGGCAAGCTCGAGGTCACGGTCGACGGCAAGCCGGCGGCGATGAAGCACGCGTTCGTCAAGCGCCAGCCCGACGGCAGCTTCCAGCTGCGCGTCACCGAGCAGGGCGGCTCGTGCAACGCGCTCCTGTCGAGCATGGCCGGGACGTCGCCGGGCACCACCGCGTTCACCCTCGACGTCGTGCCCCGGCTCGCCGCCGACGGCACCGCGCCGATGACGGTGACCAGCGTCTTCATGGGCCCGCCGACCACCGCCGACCCCGGCGCCACCGCCAAGATCGAGGGCCGCGCCGACGCCGGCACCCGGGTCGCGGTCGAGCTCGGGTTCACCGCGACCGGCGGCCACGGCGAGAAGCTCTCGGTCCACGGCCCGTTCGTCGCCGAGGGCTGCGGCGAGCCCGACACCACCCGCGGCCCCGGCGTCCCCAAGGTCGCGCACCCGTCGGCCGCGACCATGACGATCGCGGGCCGCGCGTTCCCGGTGCGCGGCGCGGTCAAGCTCGGCGACGACGTCGTCCTGCTCGACTTCCCCAAGGACTGCAGCGCGACCACCTGGTACATGGGCGCCCGGCTGCGCCGCTCCGGCACCACGTGGTTCCTCGACGGCAACCAGATCGCCACCGCCAGCCAGGGCGACGACCCGGCGCTGACCGCGACCCTGGGCGCGACCGGGACCAGCGACGACGGCCCGACCGTCCAGGTGACGCTGGGCGGCGCCGGCAAGGTCGGCGACTACCCGGTGGCGCTGGAGGGCACGATCGAGGCGCTCGACTGCACGACGCCGGCGCCGACGCCGTAGCCGCGCGGCGCGGCGCGGACGCTCAGGGCGTCCCGGCCGGGATGATGCC
The DNA here is from genome assembly GCA_020633495.1 of Kofleriaceae bacterium. Classification (GTDB taxonomy): domain Bacteria; phylum Myxococcota_A; class Polyangia; order Haliangiales; family Haliangiaceae; genus WYBA01. The sequence goes on from JACKDR010000013.1 coordinate 142,581, forward strand.
GGCGGCCTGCGCCGCCGCCAGCCCCTCGGGGGTGCCGAGATCGGCGAAGCGCCCGGCCGGGAACCACACCGCGCGGACCGCCAGGCCGTCGTCGATCGCGCGCTGGTAGACGGCGCCGAGCACCGGCCCGGCGCCGTCGGGCGGCGTCGCGGCGACCGCGTCGATCAGGAGCGCGGTGAACCGCGGCGACCACACCGCCATGCCCCAGGTGTTGCGGACGTCGGTGGTCGTCGGCTTGTCGAGGACCTCGACGACGCGGCCGTCGGCGGCGACCCGGGTCGGGCCGAGCTGCTCGGGCTTGTCGGTCGGGAACACGCCGAGGACGAGGTCGGCGCCGCTGGCGGCGCGCTCGGCGCGCAGCCGGGCCAGCGCGTCGTCGGGCGCGATCACGGTGTCGGGCAGGGTCAGGCAGACGTCGCGGTCGTCGAGCCACGGCGCCGCCGCGGTCAGGGCGTCGGCGAGGCCGCGCGGCACGCCGCGCACGACGTAGGCCAGCGCGACGCCGGTGGCGGCGCCGTCGCCGAGGACGCGCACCAGATCGAGCTTCCACTCGGCGATCACGACGATCGCGCGGGTGACGCCGGCGCGGCGCAGCTGGTCGAGCGAGGCGTGCAGCACCGGCCGCGGCGTGACGCGGCCGTCGGCGCCGGTGCCGTAGGTGATCGGCAAGAGCTCCTTGGGGTACGCGAAGCCGCCGAGGCGGCTCGCGAGCCCGGCGGCGGGGATCAGGCCGATGGGCGCGTGGGGCTCGTTCACGCCCACGACCGTATCGCGCCCGGCGGGTGGCGGCGCAGGACCGGCTGGCTCCTACAGTGTCCATTAAGACTTGACGCTGGCTACTCGACTGGCCGGACGCCATTCTACGATCTGGTATTTTTGAATAGTTACGTCGGGCACGGCCATTGCGACGCACCCCGTCATGCGCCCCCGCCGTACGCTTGTCCCGCTCGCCCTGCTCGCCAGCGGCACCCTCGCGACCGCCTGCACCGAGGGTGCGGCGCCACCACCCGCGCCGTCGCCCGACGACAGCGGCAAGGCCGACGGCGCCGACCCGGGCGCCGCGACGTGCTTCGCCGCGGCCAGCGTGCCCGGCGCCCCGGTCGGCCTGCCCGCGGCGATCGACCTCGGCGGCTTCCACGTCACCGTCGATCGCGACGCCCGCCTCGACGTCCGCCACGCCGACACCGGCGCACGCTCGATCTTCGCCAGCCCGGCGACCGGGCCGTCGCTGCAGGCCGCGCGCGCCGACCTCACGGTCGAGGATCGCCAGGGCTCGTTCACCACCCACGACCAGGTCGAGGTCGCGTGCGGCGGCGCCCACGTCGACGACGCCCGCGCCGCCGGCGGCGCGCTGGTCCTGCGCGGCGGCTTCGATGACGACGCCGCCGCCTGCCACGCCGTGCGCTGGGAGCTGCAGCTGTGCCAGGCCCGCCCCGGTCACCTGGCGTTCCGGCTCACCACCGACGATCCGTCGTTCGATCGCCTGACCCTGCGCGTCGCCTCGGATCGCGACGAGCACGTCTACGGCGCCGGCGAGCAGTTCGGCCACGACACGATCGATCTCAAGGGCCGCACGATCCCGGTGCTGGCGCAGGAGGGCGGCGTCGGCCGCGGCCACACCCCGATCACCCAGGCGGTGGACCTCGCGTCGCCGGGCTCGGGAGGCAGCGAGGCGTCGACCTACGCGGCGTCGGCGCACTACCTGACCAGCCGCCTGCGCTCGATCTTCCTCGAGGACACCGCCTACGCCGAGCTCGACTTCAGCCGCGACGACGCCACCGAGCTGCGGCTGTGGGCGCCGGCGATGACCGGCCGCATCCTCGCCGGCGACAGCCCGCTGGCGCTGATCGAGCGCTTCACCGAGTACGCCGGCCGCATGCCGCCGCCGCCGACCTGGCTCGACGGCGGCGCGATCCTCGGCCTGGCCCGCGACCTGCCGCAGAGCCGCGCGCTGATCGCCGGGCTGCGCGCGCGCGGCGCCGCGATCGCCGCGGTGTGGAACCAGACCTGGTCGGGCAAGGTCCGCACCTTCATCGGCGAGCAGGTCTTGTGGAACTGGGTCGCCAACCCGGCCTACCACCCCGACTGGAACGACTTCGTCGACGACCTCGCCGCCGACGGCATCCGCACGCTGTGCTACGTCAACCCGATGCTGGTGGCGCCGCCCGACGGCGTCACCGTGACCCGCGACCTCTTCGCCGAGGCCTCGGCGGCCGGCTACTTCGTCCGGAAGCCGGACGGTTCGCCCTACCTCTTGCGGGTCACCGCGTTCGACGTCGGCCTGCTCGATCTCACCAACCCCGAGGCGCGCGCCTGGATGAAGGCGGTGCTGCAGGACGAGCTGCTCGACGGCGCCGGCTGCAGCGGCTGGATGGCCGACTTCGGCGAGGCCCTGCCGTTCGACGCCCGCCTACACTCGGGCGAGGACGCCGCCCGCTACCACGACCGCTACCCGGTGGCGTGGGCGCAGCTCAACCGCGACGCCGTCGACGAGGCCGGCCGGCTCGGCGACGTCGTCATCTTCAACCGCTCCGGCGGCACCCGGACCCCGGGCGCGAGCCTGATGATGTGGGAGGGCGACCAGCTCACCACCTGGGACAAGTACGACGGCCTGGTCAGCGCGCTGCACGGCCTGCTCGACGCCGGCATGTCGGGGCTGTCGATCGACCACTCCGACACCGGCGGCTACACGTCGCTGAGCCTGCAGGGCCTGGTCGGCTACGAGCGCGAGCCCGAGCTGCTGCGGCGGTGGACCGAGATGAACGCGTTCACCGCGGTGCTGCGCACCCACGAGGGCAACCAGCCCGACGTCAACGCCCAGGTCTACAGCGACGCCGCCGCGATGGATCACTTCGCCCGCTTCACCCGCGTGTACCGGTCGCTGGCGCCGTACCGGCGGACGCTGTTCGACGAGGCGGCGACCCACGGCTGGCCGGTGGTGCGCCACCTGTGGCTGCACTACCCCGACGATCCGGTCGCGCAGCGCACCGACGACGAGTTCCTGCTCGGCAGCGAGGTGCTGGTGGCGCCGGTCAAGAACAAGTGCTGGACCTGGCCGTGGTGCCCCTACGATAAGCAGGTGTACCTGCCGCGCGGGCGGTGGATCCACCTGTGGAGCGGCAAGGCCTACGGCTCGACCGGCGGCGGCACCCAGGTCACGGTCAAGGCGCCGATCGGCCAGCCCGCGGTGTTCTACCGCCGCGGCTCGGCGATGGCGGCGCCGTGGCGGGCGCGGCTGCGCGCCGAGGGCATCGCGGTCCCCGAGCCGCAGTAGCGGTCGCGGCCCGGCCCGGCGCGCTCACCGCGCGGCGTCGGGGAACCAGCGCCGCCGGTGCTGCAGGTAGCGGCGCGCTCGCCGCTGCGCCAGCTCGTTGGCCAGGCGCTGCTCGGGCCACACCGCCGGCGACGTCGCCAGGACCTCGCGCAGCAGGCGCTCGAACAGCGCGCGGTCGCGGGTGGTCACCGCGTAGATCCGCGCGGTCATCACCGGCGCCAGCAGGCCGCGGCCGTCGGTCAGCGCGACCGCGCGCTCGAGGTGGGCGCGGCCGCGCTCGGGGTCGCCGCCGACCGCGGCGCTCTGCGCGGCGAGCAGGATGCCCAGGGTGACGTGGCCGCCGCCGTGGTCGATGCCGTCGTCGAGCTCGACGACGCGGGTGAGGATGGCGGTGGCCCGCGGCAGCATCGCGGCCAGCGCCAGGTCGTCGGGCGCGATGCCGATCGCGACGGCCAGCGCGGTGCCCAGCCAATACAGGAGCGGCGCGTCGGCGGCGCGCGCGCCAGCCAGGGCGCGCGCCGCGGCGGCGTCGTCGCCGTCGATCAGCGCGGCGAAGCCAGGCGCCAGGCCGCGCAGCGCGTAGGCGGCGCACCGCCCCAGCAGCTGCCGCGCCTCGTGGCCCCAGGTCGCGGCGGCGGCGCGATCGCCGTCGAGCGTGGCGGCCTCCCACCGATCCTGCAGGTAGCCGGCGGCGTAGCCGCAGGTGGCGCGGGCCAGCACCGGCAGCATCCGGCGGTCGCCGCCGTAGGCGACGTAGAAGCCCTCGAGCTGCTTGATGCCGGCGGCGGCGGCGGCGAAGGCCAGGTCGGGATCGGACTCCTGCTCGATCGCCGCGGCGCTGCGGTCGAGCAGCGCGATGGTCTGACCGGCGACGATCCGGTCGACGCAACCTGTCGAGATCAGTGAACTTGCAACCAGGGCGCCGACGATCGTGTGGACACTCCGTCGCACCCGCGGGTTGTCCCATGCGAGGCTCCCCCGGTCAAACGCGGCCCGGCGTAACCCCCCGCTCGGGCCGCCATCCAATGTCTGGATGAACGGAGACTTCGACTACGCGCTCGTCGGCGCTGGCCTGCACAACGGGCTGATCGCGCTGGCGCTGCGCGTCCACCAGCCGGGCGCGCGCGTCGCCGTGGTCGAGCGAGGGCCGCGCCCCGGGGGCAACCACACCTGGTGCTTCCACGCCGGCGACCTCGACGACGCCGCGCGCGCGTGGATCGATCCGCTGGTGGTGGCGCGCTGGCCGGGCTACGACGTCGCGTTCCCGGCGCACCGCCGCCGCCTCGACGCCGTCTACGCGTGCGTGTCGTCGGAGCGGCTGGCGGCGCGGCTCACCGAGGCGCTCGACGCGCCCGGCTGCGCGCTGTGGACCGGCGCCGTCGCCACCGAGGTCGCCGCCGATCGCGTCACCGTGCGCGCCGCCGACGGCGGCGTCCACGAGGTCCGCGCCACCGTCGTCATCGACGCCCGCGGCCCCGACCACGGCGCGCCCACCGCCTGCGGCTGGCAGAAGTTCCTCGGCCAGGAACTGCGGCTGGCCGCGCCGCACGGCCTCGACCGGCCGGTGCTCATGGACGCCACCGTCGACCAGCTCGACGGCTTCCGCTTCGTCTACGTGCTGCCCCTGGCGCCCGACCGGCTGCTGGTCGAGGACACCTACTTCAGCGACGGCTCGATGATCGACGCCGCGGCGCTGCGCGCGCGCGTCGCCGCCTACGTCGCCGACCGCGGCTGGTCGGTCGTCGCCGTCGAGCGCGAGGAGACCGGCATCCTGCCGCTGCCCTGGCGCGCCGCCGCGCCCACCGCGACCGCGCCGCTGCGCGCCGGCTACGCCGGCGGCTGGTTCCACCCGGTGACCGGCTACTCGTTCCCGATGGCGGCGCGGGTCGCCGGCCACGTCGCGGCGACCCCGGCGGCCGCGCTGTTCGGCCCGGGGCTGACCCGCCTCGCCGCCGCCCACGGCGACCAGCTCGGCTTCGCGCTGCGCCTCAACAAGATGCTGTTCCGGTGGTTCCCGCCGGCGCGCCGCTACCACGTGCTCGAGCGCTTCTACCGCCTGCCCGAGCCGCTGATCCGGCGCTTCTACGCGCTCGAGCTGACCGCGCTGGACCGGGCGCGGATCCTGGTCGGTCGACCGCCGCGCGGCCTGTCGCTGCGCGCCGCCCTGCGTCCGGAGGTCCCGTGAAGCCGCTCGCCACGCCGTCGTCCCTGCCCACGCTGCTCGACGCCCTCGACGCCGCGCTCGCGCCCGGCGGCGTCAGCGCCCTCGATCCCGCGGTGCCGCCGGCGCTGTGGCAGCGCGCCCTCGCCGGCCCCGCCGCCGAGTTCCTGGGCCGCCCCGGCAAGGAGCTGCGGACGACGATCGTCCGCACCGGCTGGATGCTGGGCGGCGGCGCCGCCGCGGCGATGCCCGAGCGCCTGCCGCTGCTGATCGAGCTGCTCCACGCCGGCTCGCTGATCATCGACGACGTCGAGGACGACTCCGACGAGCGCCGCGGCGCGCCCACGCTGCACCGCCTGGTCGGCGTGCCGCTGGCGATCAACACCGGGTCGTGGATGTACTTCTGGGCGCTGGCCCAGGTCGCCGAGCTCGGGCTGCCACCCGCGGTCGAGCTCGCGGCGCAGCGCGCGACGCTGGCGACGCTGGTGCGCTGCCACCAGGGCCAGGCGCTCGATCTCGCGACCCGCATCGGCGAGCTCGAGCTCCACGACGTGCCCGCCGTGGTCGCCGCCACCACCCGGCTCAAGACCGGCGCGCTGTGCCGGCTCGCCGCCGAGCTCGGTGCGATCGCCGCCGGCGCCGCCCCGGCGCGGCGCGCGGCGGTCGCCGACTTCGGCGAGGCCATGGGCGTCGCGCTGCAGATGCTCGACGATCTCGGCTCGCTGACCTCGCGGTCCCGCCGCGACAAGGGCCACGAGGATCTGCGCAACGGCCGGCCGACCTGGCCGTGGGCGTGGCTCGCCGAGGCCGGGCCGTTTGCCTGGGCGCGGCTGGCCGCGATGGAGCGCGCGGTCGCCGCCGGCGACGGCGACGTCGAGGCGCTGGCCGACGCGCTGGTCGAGGCCGTCGGCGACACCGGGCGGCGCCAGGTGCGCGCCGCCCTCGACGAGGCCATCGCCGGCCTGACCCGCGCGGTCGGCGCCGGCCCCGTCATCGATGCGATCGCCGCCGAGCTGCGGCGGATGGAGGCCAGCTATGGGTGAGCGTTCCCGTCCTCTGCGCGCCGCGGTGATCGGCTCGGGCTTCGGCGGCCTGGCCGCCGCGATCCGCCTGGCCGCCGCCGGCGTCCGGGTCACCGTCTTCGAGGCCCGCGACCTGCCGGGCGGCCGCGCCTACGTCTACAAGGACGGCGGCCACACCTTCGACGCCGGGCCGACGGTGATCACCGCGCCGCACTGCATCGAGGACCTGTTCACGCTGGCCGGCCGCCGCATGGCCGACTACGTCGAGCTGTTGCCGGTGACGCCGTTCTACCGGCTGGCGTGGACCGCCGACGGCGACACCTTCGACTACGACGGCGACGCCGACCACATGGAGGCACAGATCCGCGACCGGCGCCCCGCCGACGTCGCCGGCTACCGGCGCTTCGTCGCCTACGCCCGCAAGGTCTTCGACACCGGCTACACCGAGCTGGCGCACACGCCGTTCTTGAAGTTCTCCGACATGGTCAAGGTCGCGCCCAAGCTGGCGTGGCTGCGCGCCGACCGCTCCGTCTACAAGACCGTCGCGCGCTACGTCAAGGACGAGCACGTCCGCGAGGCGCTGTCGTTCCACTCGCTGCTGGTCGGCGGCAACCCGTTCGAGACCTCGTCGATCTACACGCTGATCCACCACCTCGAGCGCGAGTGGGGCGTGTTCTTCCCGCGCGGCGGCACCGGCGCGCTGGTCGCCGCGCTGGTGCGGCTGCTCGAGGATCTCGGCGGCGAGCTGCGCCTCGACGCCCCGGTCCGCGGCGTCCGGGTCGACACCGGCGAGGGCGGCGCCGCCCGCCACCTGGTCACCACCGAGGCGCACGCCGACGAGCCGTTCGACCTGGTCGTGTCCAACGCCGATCTGCACAGCACCTACAGCCGGCTCTACGCCGAGGTCCCGGCGGCCAGGCGCATGGTCGGCAAGCTCGAGCGCATGGACTGGTCGATGTCGCTGTACGTCCTGTACTTCGGCACCGACGTCTCGTACGCCGATCAGATCGCGCACCACACGGTGGTGTTCGGGCCGCGTTACCGGGGCCTGTTGCAGGACATCTTCCACGGCCACGACCTGCCCGACGACTTCTCGCTGTACCTGCACGCGCCCCACGTCACCGATCCGTCGATGGCGCCGCCGGGCCGGGGCAGCTTCTACGTGCTGTCGCCGGTGCCGCACCTGGGCAACGCGCCGCTCGACTGGGACGCGATCGGCGCCGGCTACGGCGACCGCATCCTCGAGTCGCTCGAGGCCCTGCTGCCCGACCTGCGCCAGCACGTCACCGTGCGCCGCCACTTCACCCCGGTCGACTTCCGCGACCAGCTCGCCAGCTTCCACGGCTCGGCGTTCTCGTGCGCGCCGACCCTGGGCCAGAGCGCGTACATGCGGCCGCACAACAAGGACAAGCGGATCCCGGGGCTGTACCTGGTCGGCGCCGGCACCCACCCCGGTGCCGGCGTGCCCGGCGTGATCAACGGCGCCCACGCCACGTTCACCTGCATCGCCGACGACTTCGGGCTCGACCAGACGCGGGCGCCGGCGCTGCTGGCGGCCGCGGCGGGAGTCCTGCCATGACCACGACCGCGCTGGTGGCCGCGGCCCCGGCGCAGGTGGCGCGCGCGACGATCGCGCACCACTCGAAGAGCTTCGCGCTGGCCAGCCGGCTGTTGCCGGCGCGGATCCGCGATCAGACCGCGGTCGTCTACACCTGGTGCCGGCGCGCCGACGACGCGGTCGACGAGGGCGGCGGCGACGGCGCCGCCGCGGTGGCACGGCTGACCGCCGAGCTCGACGACGCCTACGCCGGCGTCGCCGCCGACCCGGTGCTCGCCGCGTTCGGCGAGGTCGCGCGCGCCCGCGAGCTGCCGCGGCGCTACCCCGAGGAGCTGCTCGCCGGCATGGCGATGGACGTCGCCGACACCCGCTACGCCACGATGGAGGAGCTGTACCGCTACTGCTGGCGGGTCGCCGGCGTGGTCGGGCTGATGATGACCCACGTCTTCGGCGTCACCGACGACGACGCGGTCGTCCCCGCCGCGCACCTGGGCATCGCGATGCAGCTGACCAACATCAGCCGCGACGTCGCCGAGGACTGGGCGCGTGGCCGGCTGTACCTGCCCGACGAGCTGCTGGCGCGCCACGGCGCCGGTGGCCTGGCCGACGCCCTCGGCGGCCCGCTGCCCGGCGACGCGATCGCGCCGGTCGGCGCCGCGGTCGCCGAGCTGCTGGCGCTCGCCGATCGACACTACCGGGCCAGCGACGCCGGGGTCATCGCCCTGCCCTGGCGCGCCGCGATCGCGGTGCGCGCGGCGCACGGCGTCTACCGCGCGATCGGTGGCCGGGTCGCGCGCGCCGGCCACGACGTCACCGCCGGCCGCGCGGTGGTGCCGACCGGCGCCAAGCTGATGCGCGTCGCCGGCGCGGTCGCCCGGGTCACGGCGTCGTCGCCGCGCCGCTTCCTTCGCCTGGTGGCCGGCCGCGCCGGTCACGTCCCCCGCCGCACACTGGAGGTCGCCGATGTCCCCAGGCTCTGAGATCGTCCCGCCCCGTCAGCGCAACGCGCTGGCCGTCTACGTCGGCCGCATCCGCGAGTTCGAGCGGGTCGACTGGCTGGTCTACGTCAGCTGGATCGGCATGATGCTCGGCCTGGTGGGCTCGACCGGCGGCTTCGTGTGGTTCGGACGCGCCCACGGCGCCGCGTGGCCCCCGGAGGCGTACCTGGTGCCGCTGGGCGCCGCGATCTTCACGGTCGCGATCGCGATCGACACGATCGGCCACCGCACGATCTACAAGGAAGTCCTGCGCGGCGGCGAGCAGCTGGTCCACCACATCACGATCGTGTGCGGCGTGCTGAGCTGCATCCTGCTGGTGCTGGCCTACGGCAACCGCGGCTTCGCGATCCCGGCGATGGTCTTCACGGTGATGTCGTTCGTCTACAGCCTCATCGACGAGGCGTTCCACTGGCGCCGCTACACCAGCCTGCACTCGGATCCGGTCGAGATGTGGAGCCACGTCGGCATCTTCATCGGCCACGGCATCATGATGCTGGCGTGGTGGCGCTGCTACCAGCTCGGCTACCCGGGCGTCGAGGCGACGCTGGCGGCGATGGGCGTGGGATGATCGAGCTCGCGATCGTGGTGTCGGCGGTGGTCGCCGCGGTCGGCGCGGCGGGCGTCGCGGTGTGGACGTGGCGGCTGGGCCAGCTGCGCGCGGCCGCGACGCCGCGGGCCGGCGCGGACGCCGGCGCCAGCGCGGACGCGGCGCCGCGGGTGTCGATCATCGTGCCGGCCCGCGACGAGGCCGACAACCTGCCGGCGCTGCTGGCGTCGCTGCGCCGGCTCGACCCGCCGGCGCACGAGGTCATCGTCGTCGACGACGGCTCGACCGACGCCACCGCCGCGATCGCGCGCGCCGCCGGCGCCACGGTGATCGCGACGACGCCGCTGCCCGCCGGGTGGACCGGCAAGCCGTGGGCGTGCCACGCCGGCGCCGCGGCGGCGACCGGCGACCTGCTGCTGTTCACCGACGCCGACACGGCGCACGCGCCGTGGTCGCTGGCGGCCGCGGTCGCCGAGCTGCGGGCCCAGGACGCGGGCCTGCTGTCGGTGGTCCCGACCCACCGGTCGCCGTCGTGGTGGGAGCGGATGCAGGGCGCCTTCCAGCTGCTGCTGCTGATCGCGACCCGCGCCGGCGCGCGTGGGGTCCGCGGCAGCCGCCGCTTCAGCATCGGCCAGTACCTGCTGTTCCGCCGCGACGTCTACGACCGCATCGGCGGCCACGCGTCGGTGCGCGGCCGCCTCGCCGAGGACCTGGCGCTGGCGCGCCGGGTCGACGACGCCGGCCTCGGCTACGCGGTCGCCCACGCCCCCGGCCTGGTCGAGGTCCGCATGTACCCCGAGGGGCCGCGCGCGTTCTGGCGCGGCTGGCGCCGCAGCTTCCGCGACGGCCTGACCTCGGCCGGCGGCGGCGGCACGCTCGAGGTCGTCGCGGTGATCGGCTGGCTGCTCGGCGTGCCGCTGGCCGCCGCGGTCGCCGTCGCCGCCGGCGCGCCGGCGCTGGCCGCGACCTGGGCCGCGCTCGGGCTGCTCACCGCCGCCGAGGTCGCGCGGCGGCAGCGCGCGGTCGGGCCCCTGCCGGCGTGGGGCGCGCTCGCGTTCCCCGTCGCCGCCCTCGTCTTCGTCGCGGTCTCGGCCGCGGCCGCCCTCGACGCCGCGCGCGCGGCGTGCCGGTCATCTGGCGCGGCCGCGCGATCCACCCGGAGTGACCCTTGCGCCCCAAGATCTCGCCCCTGCTCGCCCTCGCGATCGCCGCGCCGCTGCTCGGCTGCGGCGGCGCCGCCGCGCCCGCGACGCCCGCCTCGCCCGGCGCGGGCGGCGACGCGCCCGCGGCGATCGTCGACGATCCGCGCATCGAGGTGCTGACGCTGACCGCGCAGCCGGCGCTGCTGCGCACGGTGCGCGCGGCGCCCGCGGACCTCGGCGACGCGCTCACCGGCGCGATCTTCGGGCTGATCGCGGCGACCAGCAGCAGCGGCGCCGAGCCGGCGGGCCCGCCGTTCGCGCGCTATCTCTCGCGCGGTGACGCCGCCGATCCGACGATGGTCGTCGAGGCCGGGCTGCCGGTGGTGGCGCCACCGACCGGGGCGCTGCCCGACGACGTCGTCGCCGGCGAGCTGCCGGCCGGCGAGGCGGTGGCGCTGGTGTTCGTCGGGCCGCACGAGCGCCTCGGCGAGGCCCACGCCGCGCTCGATGGCTGGCTGGCCGCGCACCGCCGCGACGCCGCCGGGCCGCGGTGGGAGGTGTTCCTGACCAACCCGGTGACGACGCCCGACCCGGAGCAGCAGCGGACCAAGGTGTTCGTGCCGCTGCGCGAGGTCGCGCCGTGACCACCGCGCTGGCCCCGACCGCGCCGCCGCGCTGGCAGCTCTTGTACAGCCCGCGCGCGTGGCGGCGCTGGTTCGCGGCCAAGAGCGCGCGGATCCGCGACGCCCACAGCGAGCGCGCCTACGACCAGCTGGCGCCGTTCGTGCCGGCGGGCGCGCGCGTGGTCGACGTCGGCGCGTGGGACGGCCGCCTCGGCCGGCTGCTGCGCGATCGCCGCGGCTGCGACGTGACCCTGGTCGACGTCGTCGACCACAACGTCACCGACCTGCCGTTCCAGGTCTACGACGGTCGCAACCTGCCGCTGGCCGACGCGGACCGCGACCGGGTGATCGTGATGTACGTGCTGCACCACGCGGCGGACGATCTGGCGGTGCTGCGCGAGGCCCGCCGGGTGTGCCGCGCCGACGGCCGCGTGCTGGTGGCCGAGGACCGGGTCGACACCGTGGGCGAGAAGGTGCGGACGATCGGGTTCCACGCGTGGCTGGCGACGTTCACGTTCATGGGCTGGACCCGGTTCCGCAAGGAGCACGCGTGGCGGGCCCGCTTCGCCGCGGCCGGCCTGCGCGTCGAGGAGGTGGTGCCGCTGGGCGCCGTCGGCGCGCTGTGGCCACGCAACGTCCTCTACGTGCTGGCGCCGGCGTAGCCCGCCGCGCCCGGGAGGACGGCGCCCTACGCCACCAGCGCCGCGAGCTCGCCGCGCAGCCGGTGCCGCGCCCGGTGCGCCCGGATCTTCACGTTCGGCACGCTGATCCCCATCGCCTCGGCGACCTCGGCCTCGGGCGCGTCCTCGGCGCGCATCAGGAAGACGTCGCGGTACTTCGGATCCAGCCGGTCGATCGCCGCCCGCGCCAGCCGCGCGATCTCCCGGTCGGCGACGTCGGCCTCCGGCGACCGCGCCGGGTCCGCGACGTGGAGCTCGGCCTGGCCGTCGTCGGCGACCACCCGCTGCGCCAGGCGCTTGGCCTTGCGCAGGTGGCCGAGCGCCGTCGTCGACGCGATCCGGTACAGCCACGTCTTGTAGCGGGCGTCGCCGCGGAACGCGTGGCGGTGCCGGTACGCCAGCAGCAGCGCCTCCTGGGTGACGTCCTCGGCGTCGGTCTCGGATCGCACGATGCGGCGCGCCACCGCGTAGACGAAGCGACGCTCGTCGTCACCGAAGACGACGCGGTCGCGGGCCTGGAGCTGCGGGACCGCCATCAGCGCTCCCCCCGCGCCCGCAGCAGCGACATGACCTCGGCGCGCTGCGCGACGTCGGTCGCGAAGACGCCGCGGTGCGCGACCGTCGTCATCGACGCGCCCTGCTTGGCGACGCCGCGCATCTTCATGCACAGGTGCTCCGACTCGATCAGCACCGAGACCGCGCGCGGCGCCAGGTGCGCGATCATCGCGTCGGCGATCTGCCGGTTCAGCCGCTCCTGCACCTGCGGCCGGCGCGCGAACGTCTCGACCGTGCGCGCGATCTTCGACAGCCCGACCACACGCCCGCCCGCCGGCAGGTACGCGACGTGCGCGACGCCGGAGAACGGCAGCAGGTGGTGCTCGCACAGGCTGTGCAGCTCGATGCCGCGCACGACCACGAGGTCGTCGCCGCCCTCGGCGAACACGGTGCCCAGGTGGGTCGCGGGGTCCTGGGCCAGCCCGGCGGTCAGATCGCGGTAGGCGCGGGCCACCCGGTCGGGCGTGTCGAGCAGGCCTTCGCGATCGGGATCCTCGCCGATGGCGAGCAGGATCTCGCGCACCGCGCGGGCGATCCGGGGCAGGTCGACCGGGGCACGGCCCGGCTCGTCCACCACGCGCCGCGTCGGCTCGGGTAGCGCCGTGACCTGACCCCAGCCGCCCTGAGTGGACGAATTAACGTTCAAATCGTGCATAACGGTCATGATGACCGTTAATTCGTCCACGTCAACGGGCGTCGTGTCGATTTCCAGAAGAACCCGTGATTCCAGATGGTTGAACCGCGGGGATCACCCCACCCTGCACCCTGACCGTCACCGGTCTGTAACTGCGCACACCACCGGCAGCATCATGGGGGGGTCATGCGCATGCTCTCGCCCCGGGAGCTCGCCGACGCCCTCGGCGTCAGCGAGTCATCGCTCAAGCGATGGGTCGACGCCGGCCGCATCCGGGCGGCGCGCACCGAGGGCGGCCACCGTCGGATCCGCCTGTCCGAGGCGGTGCGCTTCATCCGCGACAGCGGCACGCCGATCGTCCGGCCCGAGCTGCTCGACATGCCCGAGCTGGCCGCGGCCGAGCGCGAGGCCGGCGACGACGCCTTCCTGCGCTACCTCGTCGAGGGCGACGCGCGCGCCGCGCGCGGCTGGGTGCTCGGCGCCTACCTCGGCGGCGCGTCGGTGGCCGAGCTGTGCGACGGCCCGATCCGCGACGCCATGCACACGCTCGGCGAGCGCTGGCGCCACGAGGCCGACGGCGTCTTCGTCGAGCACCGCGCCACCGACGCCTGCCTGCAGGCGCTCGCGCACCTGCGCGGCACGTTCGACCCGCAGCCCGGCGCGCCGCTCGCGCTCGGCGGCACGCCCGAGGACGACCCGTACCTGCTGCCGTCGTTCATGGCGGCGATCGTCGTGGCGTCGGTCGGCATGCGCGCCGTCAACCTCGGCCCCGACACCCCGGTCCAGGCCATGGACCAGGCGGTCGCCCACCACCACCCGCGCCTGGTCTGGATCAGCGCCAGCGCCGCGCTGTCGCCGGCGCAGGCCGGCGCGATCGGCGCCTGGCTCGGCGCCCTGCCCCGCGACGTCGTCGCCGTCGTCGGCGGTCACCACGGCGCCGCGATCGTCGAGGCCAACCCGCAGGTCCGCCACGGCGACACGATGGCCGAGCTGGCGGCGATCGCGACCGAGGTGGTCGCGGCCGCCGCGCGCGACGGGCTCAGCTGAACGACGGCGGATCGCCGTCGGCGCCGGGGCGGCTGCCCCGCTGCATGACGACGCGGCCCATGTCCTCGAGCTCGAGCGCCGAGGCCAAGCGCAAGAGCTCCATGCCGATCGGCGCGTTGTGCGCCGCGGCCAGGAACGCCGCGCGCACCGCGGCGTTCTTGATGTAGCCGCCCGACAGCTCGAACTCCTTGGCCAGCACGCTGTAGTCGATGTCGGCCTCGATCGGCGCGCGCTCGGGCAGGAACGACTTCCACAGCCGCTCGCGCTCGGGGACCTCGGGGATCTCGAGGTGCAGGTGCAGGGTCAGGCGTCGCTGCAGCGCCTCGTCGAGCGCGGCGTCCTTGTTGGTCGTGAGGACCGCGACGCCGGTGTACTGCTCGAGCCGCTGCAGCAGGTAGTTGACCGCCATGTTGGCGTAGCGATCGTTGGAGGTCTTGACCTCGGTGCGCTTCGAGAACAGCGAGTCGGCCTCGTCGAACAGCAGCACCGCGTGGGCGCGCTCGGCCTGGTCGAAGACCTTGCCGAGCTGCTTCTCGGTCTCGCCGACCCACTTCGACACCACCTGCGCGAGGTCGACCTGGTAGAGGTCGAGGTCGAGGGCCTGGCCGATGAGCCCGGCGAGCATGGTCTTGCCGGTGCCGGGCGGCCCCGAGAACAGCGCGATCAGGCCCTTGCCGTAGCCGATGCGGGCGGCGAAGCCCCACTCGTTGTAGACGGTGTCGAAGTACTTCTTGCGGCTGATGAACTCGTGGATGCGCTCCATGTCCTCGCGGGGCAGGACCAGATCGCTCCACTTGGGCACCGAGGTGATCCGGCGCGCCAGCTCGCCGAGGTCGTTGCGCAGGCGGCGCTCGACGCTGCCGCGGACGTCGGCGTGGGTGATCTTGCGGCTGTTCTGCCGCGCGATCGCGCGGGCCTCGATGCCGGCGCTGACGATCTCGCCGGGCGCGAGGTTGAAGGCGCGCGCCATCGACCCGAGCTGGAGGTCCGGGCCCCGGACATCCTCGGGGATCGCCTCGTTCCACAGCTTGGCGCGGATCGGCTCCGGCGGCAGCCGCAGGTGCAGCTCGCGGATCGGCTGCTCGCTGACGATGCGCGGCGCCTCGAAGCCCTCGACGCCGATGATCAGCGGCGCGTTGAAGCCGATCAGCCGCTTGGTCAGCTCGCGGGCGCCGTTGGCGGTGAGCTCGGGGACCAGGGGGCCGACGTAGAGCGTCGCGCCGCGCATCAGCGCATCGCGCTGGACCCGCGCGAACATGTCGTCGAAGGTGCCCTTGTCGAGCACGGTCGGGTTGAAGGCGATCAGCGGCCGGCCGCTGTAGGCGGCGACCCGCGCCGCCAGCGTCCGCTTGCCGACCGCGGCCGGGCCCCAGATGATGATCCACGGCACCGCCGCCGGCGAGCTGGTGGCGTCGGCCCGCGCCGCCTCGCACAGCGCCGTGACCTCGGCCTCCATCGTCGACTCGTAGAGCAGGTCGTCGAGCCGCGCCTCGGCGCGGATCAGCGACGTGAACCGGGTCAGCTCGGGCGCCAGGTCGGCGCGGCCGCACAGCGCCGACAGCAGATCGAACGTCGGGCGCAGGGCGCGGTGGTTGACCGAGCCGAACGCCTCCATCGACTCGGCGGGCAGCGCGTGGAGCAGGCGCCAGCGCAGCAGCGGCCGGTCGGGGTCGACGGCGTCGAGCAGCGCGACGCGGTCGGTGCGCTTGAGCCGGAACAGCTGCGCGACCAGCGCGAGGTCGACGCCGCGACGGCCGGCGCCGGGCCCGCGGACGACCGCGAAGATGTCGGACAGCGGCGCGTCGAGGTGCGGCGCCAGCACCGTCACCAGCGTCTCGATCTCGAGCGGGCGCAGCTGCATGTTGGCGATGACGCGACCGATGGGCGCGGCCTTGCGCAGCGCGACCAGCTTGGACTCGGCGTCGTCGATCGCCTTGGTCAGCGCGGCTTCGTCCTCGGTCTCGGTGTGGCCGGGGCCGAGGCGCGCGGCGCGCCGCGCCGCCAGGATGCCCTCGACCTCGGCGATCGACGGGTGCCCCGGCTGCGGGCGGATCTGCGCCTTCTGGAACGCGCGCAGCGTGCGCTCGGCGACCAGCCAGATGCGGTTGAGCTCCGCGGCGAGCCAGCGGTCGGCAACTTCCTTCTCGTCGGGCTGGGTGGACCGTGCAGTTGTCATGGGCGGAGGTCACTCACGTCGAGGGGTCTCGGGGTCACGAAGGGTCACTGCGGCCCGGGGCCGGCGCCACCAGCACCGCCGCCGCCCGGCTTGCCGGGCTTGCCGGACCTGGGCTTGCGATCGGCGGCGCCCGGCTCGTCGCCGGCCTTGGCGCTGGGCTTGTCCGGTTGCTTCGTCTTCTTCGCCGGCTTGTCGGCCGCGCCGGGCGCGCCGGCGGCGGCGTCCTTGCGGCCGGCGTCGTCGCCGTCGCCGTCGCCGGTGCCGTCGTCGCCGTCGCCGGTGCCGTCATCGCCACCACCGCCGCCGCCACCACCGCCGCCACCGCCACCGCCGCCGTCGCCGGCGTCGTCCTCGTCGTGGTGCCGGCGCGTCGCCGAGAAGAAGAACTCGGCGTCGTCGCGGGTCGGCGGCACGTCCTGCTCGATGGCGATCGCGGAGTCGCGCTTGAAGTCCTCGGTGAGGCCGGCGGGCTCGCCGAGATCCTCGCCCTCCTCGCGCTCGTCCTCGCCGGCGAACAGGTCGTCGATCCACTGGCTCAGCGCGCTGGGATCGACGTCGCCGGTGGCGACCGCCTCGAGCCGCGACTCGAACTCGGAGGCGCCCACGAGCTCCTCCGCGGCCTCGAGCTGGACCGCGGTCTCGGCGACGTCGTGCTTGAGCTCCTCGTCCATGAGGGGCTCGAGCAAGGACTCCACATCTTCGGGTTTCCGATCGAATTCCATGCGAAAACCGGTACGGAACACGCCAGCTTGCGGCGACAGGCACCCTACCACGAGCCTGTCGGGATCGGCGGTGCCCGGGGTAGAATCGCCGGGATGGTCGAACGATCGCCGTTGGGCGACACCACGGTGACACAGGCGCAGCGCGTCATCACCTCCGCCGACGGCGCGCTGGTCGCGCTGATCTTCGCCGATCGCGTCGAGGTGCGCGACGTGCCCGACCTCACGCCGGTGTCGGAGATCGGGCTCGACGCCACCGCCGAGCTCAACGACGTCGTCTTCGCCGGGCCGCCCAACCGGCTGGTGATCCTCACCCGGCGCGACGGCGACGCGCACCTCTACGTCGTCGATCCGCTCGGCCCCGACAAGCTCGCGGATCTCGAGGTCGCGACCGCGACCCGCATCGCCGCCACCTCCGGCGACCTCGTGCTGGTCGCCGGCGCCGCCACCGCCGGGCTGGTCGACACCTCGCGCCGCGATCTGCCGGTGGCGCCGCTGGCGGTGCGCGCCGCGATCACCGCCGCCGGGCCGTTCGGCGCCGGCCGGTTCCTGATCTGCGCCGGCGGCGTCGTCGAGGAGTGGGACGCGCTGGCCCGCTCGCCGACCCGCCGCGTCCGCCTGAGCCGCCCGCTGATCGCCCACCACGTCGGCGGCAGCGAGCACGCGGTGTGGATGATCCCGGCGGCGACGCCGGACCGGATCGAGGTCATCCCGCTGGCCGGCTCGACCCCGCCGCACGGCATCGATCTGCCGGAGCCTGCCGCCCGGGTCGCCGTCGATCCCAGCGGCGATCTGCTGGCCATCGTCGGCGCGCGCACCGGATCGATCGTCTTCGTCGAGGCCCCGGGGTCGGCGCCGCCGATCCTGCTGTCGCCGGGCCCGGTCGCCGACGCCGCGTGGATCGCGCGCAGCCCCAAGCTGGTCGTGGTCGGCGCCGAGCTCGAGGTCCTGGGCGTGCCGGCGGCGATCCGCGCGGTCGCGATCCGCGACCAGGCCAGCCGCGAGCCGGTCGAGGTCGAGCCGCCCGAGATCTTCGAGCCGTCGCCGCCGCGACCGGCGCCGACCGCCGCCGAGCGGCTGGCCGCGTGGCGCGAGCGCATCCGGGCCAATCCGCCGAGCGAGGCGGCGACGCCACCGCCGCCGCGGCCCGCGGTGCGGACCTCGGCCAACTGGCGCGAGACCGTGGCGGCGTGGGCGCGCGGCGTCGTGTCGGGCGCGGTCGGCGAGCCCCCGGTCGTCGACGCCGGGCTGCTGCTCGAGATCGCCGACCGGCTCGCCCTCGACGGTGATCTCACCCACGCGCTCGAGCTCAGCTACGGGGCCCACCTGTGCGGCCTCGACGGCGTCGCGCCGGTCGACCTGGCGCGCGTCACCGGCTGGCGCTGGCGCGAGGCGCTCGGCGGCGGCCGGCTCGCCGGCAGCGGCGCGATGCGCTGGCGCCGCAGCCGGGTCCGGCTGTCCCGCCTGGTGGCGACCGCGCTCGACGAGCTGCCGCCGCGCACCGGCACGATCGTCACCGGCGACGGCCGCCGCCCCGGCGTCGTCGCCGTGATCGCGCCGGCCACGGCGCCGCTGCCCGACGTCGCCGCGTGGCTGGCGCCGCGGGTCGGCGCGCTGCTGGTGCCGGGACCGCGCGCCGAGCGACGCCCCGACGGGTTCGTCCTCGAGGCCCGGATCCGCGGCCTGGTGCCGCTGATCCCGGCGCGGCTCGGGGTCGCGGCCCGCGACCTGGCCAGCGCCGTGTTCGTCGTCGACGACGCCGCGGCGGCCGCCGCGGTCCCGGCCGCCGTGCTCGGGACCTTCGGCGACGACGCCCGGCGCCGGGCCTAGGTGTCCCTCGCTCGCTGATCCGCTCGGTCCGGCCTAGCCGGGAGCGACAAGCGGCCGCGGCGTCACTCGGCGTAGAAGGCCAGCGGCTCGCTGGGCGGCGCCTTGAGGTTGACCCGCATCCGGACCGCCTCCTGCGCCGTCGCGGCGATGTTCCAGTCCAGGGCCCCGGCCGACAGGTCGTCGAGGAGCACGCCGTGGCGCAGCAGGTAGGCGCCATGGCGGCTGACCAGGGCGCCAAAAGCCATGTGGTCCTGGCAGGTTATCGCACCGCGCGGGCTGAGCCGCGGCTCGGCGAACAGGTCGGCCACGATGGCCAGCCACGCCTGGCCGTGGACGGTCGCAGGCGACAGGCCGACGTGCTGCGGCACGTCCTGGTCGCCGACGCGCAGGACCAGCCTCACGACCATCGAGGTTTCGGTGTCACGAACCACCGCAAACGACTCCCTCAGGTGCGCCCGGGCCTGGTCCCACTGCATGCCGGCAATCTAACGTCTCGGCGGTCGCGGAGGAAGACACGCCCGGGCGCTGCCGTAAGATGCAGGCGGACGGCGTCGACTCGCGGAAGGACTCCAGCATGCCCACCCCATCTTTGTTGCCCAGCGTCGGCGAGCTCATGGCCGAGATGATGCCGAGCGACTTCGTGCCCTCGACCGGCAGCACCGGCGGCCGCGGCGGCGGCTTCCTCGGCGAGCTGCTCGGCGAGCTCATGGGCGAGATGCTGCCCAGCGACCTGCTGCCCAACTTCGAGGGCATGCCCAACCTCGGCGAGATGATGGGCGAGCTCATGGGCGAGCTCATGGGCGAGCTCAGGGGCGAGCTGTTGCCCACCGACCTGCTCCCCACCTTCGACGGCCTGCCCGACGTCGGCGAGATGATGGGCGAGCTCGGGCCGATGCTGCCCAGCGACTTCCTGCCCAGCGACCTGCTGCCCAGCTTCGAGGGCATGCCCGACGTCGGCGAGATGATGGGCGAGCTCATGGGCGAGATGCTGCCCTCCGATCTGCTGCCCAGCTTCGAGGGCATGCCCAACCTCGGCGAGATGATGGGCGAGCTCATGGGCGAGATGGCCAGCGACTTCCTGCCCACCTTCGACGGCCTGCCCGACGTCGGCGAGCTCATGGGCGAGCTCGGGCCGATGCTGCCCAGCGACTTCCTGCCCAACATCGATCCCAGCCTGCTCGGCGAGCTGATGCGCTTCTGAGCCGGCGAGCCTGGCCATGACCTCGCGAGCCGCGCCGGAGCGCGACGCCGATCGCGCGGCGCTGCGCGAGCTGCTGTGCGCCGACGGCATCTTCCGGTCGACGCCGGAGCACCCGATCGTCAGCCACGACGGCTCGTCGATCGCCTGGATGCTCGACTCGCAGCGCATCTCGCTGACCGCGCCGGGCGCGGCGCTGGCGGCGCGCTGCCTGCTCGATCAGCTCGAGGGCTTCGAGTCGACCCAGATCGCCACCTACGGCGTCACCGCGATCCCGCTGCTGCAGGCGTGCGTCATGGCGTCGGGCGGCCGCCACACCGGGCTGGTCATCCGCAAGGCGCGCAAGGGCTACGGCTCGATGAAGCTGATCGAGGGGCCGCTCGATCGCGACCGCCCGGTGGTGATGCTCGACGACTCGATCGCCTCGGGCAGCTCGATCTTCCGCGGCCTCGAGATCCTCGAGGCCGCCGGGCTGCGCGTCGAGGGCGCGGTCGTGCTGGTGCGCTTCGGCTGGTACGGCGGCTACGCCCGGCTGATCGAGCGCGGCCTGCACGTCGCGTCGGTGTTCGACGTCCACACCGATCTGGTGCCGATCGTCGAGCCGACCCGGCCGCGGCCGGCGTTCAACCCGTCGCTGGCGCTGCCCGCGGTGCGGTGGGCCGACGACGCCGCGCCCGATGGCCTGCACCCGGCCGCGCTGGCCCGCCTGGTCATGACCCGGCACCTGGCCGGCGAGCCGGTGCCGCGGCCGCCGGCCCGCCTCGACGACGACCACGACAGCGCCGGCGGCGCGTGGGTCAGCGTGCGGTCGCGCGCCAACGTGCACCTGCGCCACGGCCGCGACGGCCAGTGGATCTTCCCCGGCGAGCCGCGGCCGACCCCGGGCGAGGCGGTCGTGCGCGCCGCGCTGCGCACCGCGACCCGCCTGCCGTCGCCGCGGGTCCTCGACGACAGCGCGATCGCGGTGACGTTCTTCGGCGCGCTCGAGACCTGCACCGTCGGCGACCTCGACAACGATCGCTACGGCATCGTCGTGCGCAGCGCCGAGCGGGTCGAGCGGCTCGGCGGCGCCCTGCCCCGCATGCCGGGCATGACCCGGACCTGGGCCCAGTTCGAGCACGCCCGGACCCGCAACGCCAAGCTGCTGTCGTTCGAGCCCTACGTCCTGTATCGCCACACCGTCGCCAAGGCGGTCGAGCCCGGCGAGGCCTGGCAGCCGACCGGCGTGCCCCGCGACGACGGCGACGCGTGGTACCGCGACCCGGCGCGCGCCGGGCGCATCGCGGCCCGCGCCCACGCGCTGACCCGCGCCGCGCTCACCGGCGAGCCCGCGGCAGGCGGGCCGCTGCCCGACGACGTCATCGGCCCCTGCGACGGCCTGTACGTCACGGTCTACCTCGGCGGCAAGGTCGTCGGCTGCATGGGCACCAAGATCGTCTCGCTCGACGACGACCTGCGCCGGCTGGCCGGGCGCGCGGTCGACGATCCGCGGTTCGCGCGCGGTCGGCGCGAGCCCGGCGCGCCCCTCGCCGTCACGGTCTCGGTGCTCACCGACGCCGCGCCGATGGGCGCCCAGGCGCCCGCCGACGTCGCGCCGATGATCCGGCAGGGCGAGCAGGCGCTGATGGTGTTCCAGGGCGCCCGCATGGGCCTGCTGCTGCCGTTCGTGATCCTGCAGCAGAGCCTGACCCCGACCCAGTTCGTCGCCGAGGTCATCGACAAGGCCGGCATCACCCGGCCGCCTTACGCCTGGGTCCGCTACGACGCCCACACCTGGTTCGCCGACGACGCCGGGCCGCGCATGGTGCGCTGGGGCCTGCCGCCCGGCACGCCGCCGGCGTCGCTGGCCGAGGGCGTGGCGCGGCTGACGCCGCTGATGCTGGGCTACCTGCGCCAGCACCAGCGCGCCGACGGCCTGCGCGACGGCGTCTACCGGCCGTTCCTCGATCGCGTCCTCGGCGAGCTCGAGCGGCCGCGGCAGATCCACGGCGCGTGGATCCTGGCCCGCGCCCACCGCGTCCTCGGCGACGACGAGCTCGGCGCCCGGGCCCGGGCCAGCGTCGACGCCGTCACCGCGGCGGTCGCGGCGACGCCGGCCCAGAACCCCGGCATGGCCATCATCGAGCGCGCGTGCCTGCTGCTGGCGCGGGTCGAGGCCGGCGACGGCGCGCCCGACCCGGTGGCGGTCGAGCTCGCCGCCGCGCTGGTCGCCGCGATCGACGTCCACGGCCGGGTCGTGATCGACGACGCCGCGGCCGCCGCGGACGCGCCGACCGCCGCGACCGCGACCGACGACAGCGGCGGCGGCGACGACGGCAACGCCGACGGCGACGCCGACGGCGACGACGACGATGACGACGATGACGGCGCGCCGCCCCCCGCGCGCGCGACGCCAGCGCCAGGCGCGACCGCGACCGACAGCGCGCGAGGCGCAGCGCGACCGCGAGCTACAGCGGCGGCGCCGCGACGCCTTCGGCGACTACGCGCCCGCGCAGGTCGTGCTGGCCCTGGCCACCGCCGCCCACCGCGGCGTGATCGACGTCGACCCGGCGATCGTGACCCGCGCCCTGCGCGCCTGCCGCGAGCGCTTCCGCTACAAGCGCGGCTGGGGCCAGGTGTCGTGGCTGCCCCAGGCCGCCGCGGCGTGGGCGACGCTGATCGGCAGCGACGACGCGGCCGCCGAGGCCACCGCGATCGCGACCGAGGTGATCGACTGGGCGCTCGATCACCAGGAGGCCGGAAGCGGTGGCTTCCTCAACGGCGAGCAGGCCGACTCGCCGGGCTGCTCGACGGGGGTCTACCTCGAGGGCGTCGCCGCGGCGCTCGACCTCGTGGTCGCGCGCGGCGACCAGGCCCGCGCCGTCCGCTACCGCGCCGCCGCGCTGGCCGCGGTGCGCTTCCTCGACGTGCTCACCTACCAGGACCGCGACCGCCCGCTGCTGCCGGCGCCGGCGCGCGCCCTCGGCGGAGTCCGGATCAGCCGCACCGCGGGCGACGTCCGCATCGACTTCGTGCAGCACGCGCTGCAGGCGCTGCTGCTGCTGCGCGCGCACGTCGCGACCACCGCGTGAGCCGCACCGGCGCGGGCCACGGCGGCGCCACAGCCCGACGGCTGCGCGTTCGGAGCCCGGCTCGCGCCCGGCCGCGGGCGCGGGCGCGGGCCGACCCCGAGGTCGACCCGCCGGGTCCGGCGCTCAGCCCCAGGACTTGAACAGGAACACGACCATCGCGACCACGAGCACCAGCGCGATCCCGACGGCGTGCAGGATGTACGTCTGGGGCGGGGCCGGGTGGTCGTCGTGCTTCTCGTCGCTCATGGCGCGGAACGTACCCGAAGTCGGCCGCTACCGCGAGTGACCTGACGTCGCGGACGCCGCGACCAGATCGTCCATGACGGCCAGGGCCTCGTCGACCCAGGCGTCCCGGGCCAGGGCGTCCCGCCACCGGGTGACCCGGTCGTCGATCTTGCCGTCCGCGCTGGGCTTGGCCTTGCCCTCGGGCTGGTCCAGGACCGTGACCACCATCCGGGCCGGGCCCGCGGCCGGGTCCGGGATCGCCGCGGTCAGCTCGTCGCGGCGCTGCTGACGCCGCTTCTCCCAGGCGTCCTTCTGCAGCGGCACCTTGGTCTCGTCGAGCCGCTTCTTGAGCAGGGCCGAACGCTCGGCGACCTTGGACAGGACCTCGTCCTTGGCGACCCGGGCGGCGCTCTTGGCCGCCAGGTCCTCGATCTTGTAGGTGCGCGGCCAGACGTCGTGCTTGACCCCGTCGATCTCGGACCACGGGATCGAGTTGGGCAGGTCGCGCTCGCGCGAGTCGACGTGGGCCGCCGGGTCCGGCAGGACGATGTCGGGCACCACGCCCTTCCACTGGGTCGACGCGCCGCTGACCCGGAAGTACTGCTGGAAGGTCAGCTTGAGGACGCCGAGGTTGGAGCCGCGGCCGGCGACCCGGTCGAGGTCGGCCAGGACCTGGACCGTGCCCTTGCCGTGGGTCGGGCCGGTGCCCACGATCAGCGCGCGCTGGTAGTCCTGCAGCGCGCCCGAGACGATCTCCGACGCCGACGCGGTGAAGCGATCGACCATGACGATCACCGGGCCGTCGAAGGTGGTGCCGGGGTCCTCGTCGTCGAGGACGTCGTGCTCGCCCTCGCCCTCGGTCTGGACCACCGGGCCCTTGTCGATCAGCAGGCCGGTGAGGTCGACGGCGTCGCCGAGGATGCCGCCGCCGTTGCTGCGCAGGTCGAGGATGACGCCGGCGAGGTGCTGCTCGGCGAGCTCGGCGAGCAGCTTCTTGACGTCGGCCGCGGCGGAGTGGGTCGCGCCCTGGCCGCCGTAGAAGCTGGGCAGGTAGATGTAGCCGTAGGCGCGCTTGGCGCCGTTGCGCTTGACCGTGGCGCCGCGGGCGTAGGCGTCCTCGATCTCGACGACGTCGCGGGTGATCGACAGCTGGACGACGTCGCCGGTCGGCTTCTGCACCGACAGCGTCACGACCGTGCCCTTCTTGCCGCGGATCATCGCGACCACCTCGTCGATGCGCATGTCGGCCACGTCGACCGCCTTCTCGCCCTGCTGCGCGACCGCGAGGATCAGGTCGCCGGGGTCGAGGCCGCCGTGGCGCCAGCTGGCGCCGCCGGGGACCAGCTCGACGACCCGGATGAAGTGATCGTCCTCGCGCAGCACCGCGCCGATGCCCTCGAGCGAGCCGCTCATCGCGATGTCGAAGTTGGCCTCGTCGGCCGGCGGCAGGTAGGTCGTGTGCGGATCGAAGGCCGCGGTGACCGCGTTGATCAGCTCGGACGCGGCGTCGAGCGGGTCCGGCTTGGCGAGCCGCGCGAAGCGGGCGGCGTAGGTGTCGGCGAGGTCGGCGCGGGCCTTGGCCTCGCGGCCCTCGGGGGTGGTCGGGATCTCGGCGATCGCGCCGGCGCCGACGCCGGCGTCGAGCGCGGCCGGCCCGGCGTCGCCGCCGGAGGCGGCGGCGAGCCGCTCCTCCATCGTCGCGACCCGCTCGAGGACCTCGAGCTCGAGGCGCTGCCGCCAGCGCTGCCGGAGTTCGTCCTCGGTCCTGGCCAGCTCGAGCTTGTCGGCGTCGAGCTCGACGTACTCCTCGTCGGAGGAGTCGAACGGCCGCGCCAGCAGGTCGGCGACCACCTTGCTGACCACCTCGAGCCGGGCCGCGAACGCCTTGGCGCCGTCGTGGGCGAGATCCATCTTGCCGGCGTGGAGCTCGTCGTCGATCGTGTCGGCGTGGACGCGCAGCGCGTCGGCGTCGGCGGCGAGGAGGAACATCTTGCCGGGGTCGAGCGCGCGCAGGTACAGGTCGAAGGCCTTGCGCGACATGTCGTCGCCGATCTTGACGCCGCGGACGTGGTGGTCCTCGAGCAGGCCGGTGACGGCGACCGCCAGCTTGGCCTCGCGCGGATCCGGCGCCGGCAGCGTGGCGGCGACGCCGGCGCCGGGCGACGGCACCGGCGCGGCGGCCTCGCCGGCGGGCTTGCGCGAGCCGGAGCAACCCAGGAACGACAGCAGGATCAGGGCCGGAAGCAACCGCGGCATGTCCGAGACCCTAGCAGGCCGCGCGAGCCCCTGCCTCCTTGTGGTTTCGGTTCTGGCCGCGATCGCGCCCGGGCGCCGGCGTCGGGAATGGGCCGCCGGGCCGGGCCGGTTCCAGGCGATCCGCCCGGCTACCGGACCGTGACCTGGAGCCGGTAGACGAACTGGCCGGCGGCGCCGCTCTGGGCGAACGACGACGCCCGGACCTGGAGGTAGTAGGTCCGGGCGGTGGCGCCGTCGTTGCGGGCCGCGGCGTCGAGCGGCTGGGCGCCGGTGCCGTCGATCAGCGAGCAGTAGCCGCGGCCGTCGTCGTCGTCGTCGACCAGCTGGACGCCGGCCTCGTCGAACAGGGTCAGCCGGGCGTCGATGCCGTTGGACTCGCAGGTCTCGGCGGCGCGATCGCCCTCGATGACCTCGGCGCGCAGCCGGCCGCCGGCCGGGACCGTGATCGCGTAGACGTCGCTGTCGGCGTTGAGGACGTGGTCGCCGGAGACGTACGCGTTCGACGCCCCGACCAGCCCGGCCTCGGCGGTGGCGACCGCGTCGTTGGCCCCGGAGGCGCCGGCCGCCTCGGCCTCGGCGCCGGCGTCGTCCTGGAACGCGACCTGGACGAAGTACTGCGCGATGCTGGCGTTGGTGCCGGTCTCTTCGACGCCGACGTAGTAGGTGCCGGCCGGCAGGTAGGTCACGATCGCGCCGCACGACCGGATGCCGGCGCCGCCGTCGCTCGCGAGCTCGACGCCGGCCGCGTCGCGCAGGCGCACCGTGATGGTCGTCGCGTCGCAGTCGTACAGCGACGTGAACGCCTCGACCCGGACCACGGTCGGGGTCGCGACCTCGACGCGGTACTGGTCGACCTCGTCGCTGACGTCCGTGATCGTGCCGGCCAGCGTCGACGTGCCGGTGACGACGACGCCGGCGGCGTCGGCGCCCGCGGTGGTGTCATTGGGCTCGACCTCGGCGATCACGCCCTCGACCCGACAGGTCGCGCCGCAGCCGTCGCCGGGGACCGTGCCGCCGTCGTCGCACTGCTCGCCCGGCTCGACGGTGCCGTTGCCGCACACCGGGATCAGGAAGTCGACGCCCAGGAAGTAGCCGGGGATCTCGGCGTCGTCGCCGTACTCGACCAGCTGGGCGAAGACCGTGGCGCCGGCCGGGACGACGTAGGTCAGCGCCGAGCAGCGATCGTTGGCGCCGGCGCGGTCGTCGTTGTACGCCAGCGACGTGCCGGCGGCGTCGCGGAGCTGCAGGCCGGTGTCGATCGACGTGCCGCAGGCGACGCCGACGCCGAGCGCCTGGTTGTAGACGTCGAACCGCACCGGCACCGGGCCGCCGGTGCTGTTGGAGATCGCGAAGACGTCCTCGTCGCCGACCGGGCCGATCCGGCCGTAGACGAGGACGTCGCCGCCGGTGGCGTCGATGACGCCGTTGGCCAGGGCGTTGCTCACCGCGGTGGCGTCGAAGTCGTTGCCGGTGATGCCGCTGCCGCCGGGCTGCGGCGTGCCGTCGTCGTTGGGCTCGCGCTCGGCGAGGACGCCCTCGATCAGGCAGCTGCCGTCGCAGCCGTCGCCGGCGTCGAGGTTGCCGTCGTCGCACTGCTCGCCGGGCGCCTCGAGGATGCCGTTGCCGCAGCCGGCCTCGACGCAGGCGCTGGTGTCGAAGGCGCAGGCGTCGCAGCCGAGGGTGCCGCCGACGTAGCCCTGGCCGATCGAGGCGCAGGTCGCGCCGCCGAGGTCGACGCCGTCGCAGGCCTCGCCGACCTCGACGACGCCGTTGCCGCAGGCCGGCGCCACGCAGCCGCTGGTGTCGAGCGTGCAGCTGGTGGTGCACGCCAGGTCGCCGCCGATGTAGCCCTGGCCGAGCGAGACGCAGCTCTGGCCGCCGAAGTTGTCGCCGTCGCACTCCTCGGTCGGCTGCAGCGTGCCGTTGCCACACTCGATCACGCAGGTCGGGCTGCAGCCGTCGTTGGCGTCGAGGTTGCCGTCGTCGCAGGCCTCGCCGGCGGTCTGGACGCCGTTGCCGCAGCCGGTGACGGTGCAGTTGGCGTCGCAGCCGTCGCCCGAGATGGCGTTGCCGTCGTCGCACGCCTCGTCGGGGCCGACCACGCCGTTGCCGCAGCCCGACACCGTGCAGTTGGCGTCGCAGCCGTCGCCGTCGACGTCGTTGCCGTCGTCGCAGCCCTCGTCCATGGTCTGGATGCCGTTGCCGCAGCCGGTGACGGTGCAGTTGGCGTCGCAGCCGTCGCCGTCGACGTCGTTGCCGTCGTCGCACGCCTCGGCGGGCGCGACCACGCCGTTGCCGCAGCCGCTGATCACGCAGGTCGCGTCGCAGCCGTCGCCCGACACGAGGTTGCCGTCGTCGCACGCCTCGTCGCCGGTGACGACGCCGTTGCCGCAGCCGGTCGGCGTGCAGTTGCCGTCGCAGCCGTCGCCGTCGACGGTGTTGCCGTCGTCGCAGGCCTCGCCGGGCGCCGCGACCCCGTTGCCGCACGCGCTGACGGTGCAGTTGGCGTCGCAGCCGTCGCCGTCGACGCGGTTGCCGTCGTCGCAGGCCTCGTCGGCGTCGCGGTGGCCGTCGCCGCAGCCGGGCGGGCACGCGGCGGTGCCGGCGCACGCCGGGTCAGCGCAGTCGGCGACGCCGTTGCCGTCCTCGTCGCCGGGCAGGCTGCAGTCCTCGGCGACGGCGCCGCCGTCGTCGTCACCGGCGCAACCGATCATCGTCACCGACACCGACCAGGACAGCGACAACGCGAGCAGACAGGGCGTGAACCAGCGCTTCATGGCGGCGCACCCTAGGGCAACGCGATCGACGATGTCCACGCCCAAACGACGCGCCCGCGGTCAGACCGCGCGCTCATCGCGTTGCTGTCGAAGAAGACGTACGCGAGCCAACGTGTCGTCGGGCGCGAGAGCGCCACAGGCGGGCGCCGAGCAGCAGCGCGACCACGACGATCGACGCGAGGTAGATCGTCCGCATCCAGCCCACGTCGGCGTCGCTGCCGCCGCGGACGCCGTGCGCGGTCGCCGCGGCGAACACGCCGAAGGTCGCGAGGTGCAGCCGCCGCCACGCGCGCGCGCCGAGGCGCTTGCGCCAGCCGAAGCTGAGGTGGACCAGCACCGCGACCTCGGCCGCGAGCACGCCGAGGCCGATCGCCAGCGGCCGGTAGCCCGACGCGAACGGCACGACGGCGTCGAGGACGTCGAGGCGGGCGAAGCCGTCGGCGAGCAGCGTCACGACGTGGACGGCGACCAGCGCCAGCGTCACGCTCGACAGCCAGCGGTGGAGCTCGACGCTGCGGGCGCGGGCGACCCAGCCGTCGCCGGCGCCCGACGACACCAGCAGGCCGAAGACGACGTCGGCGGTCAGCGCCAGGTACGCGATCACGCCGGCGGCCCGGGTCGCGACCCACGGCCACGGCCCCGCGGCGCGAGGCAGCGCGCCGACGACGACGCCGGCGCGGGTCAGCGCCGCGTCCGCGACGAGCAGCAGCGCGACGCCGACGATCGCGCCGACGACCAGCGGCCTACGCACCGGCGCGCGCCTCCGCCGCGGCGACGACGTCGAGGTCACCGACGAGCTGCACCGCGCCGGTGCGGCCGACCAGGACCGCGCCGAGCCCGGGCCAGCCGCGCAGCCACGTCGTGCCCGCGGTGGCGCCGAGTACGAAGACGGTCTTGGCCACGACCTCGGCGGTCTCGGCGCGGTCGGCGACCACCGTGACCTGCGCCAGGTCGCTGATCGCGGGGCGGCCGCGCCGCGGGTCGATCAGGTGGTGGCCGACGTCGGCGCCGACCCGCCAGCGACGCCGGTTCGGCGCGCTGGTCGCGACCGCGCGGTCGCGCAGGCGCAGGGTCAGCAGGGTGGCGCCGACCGCGCCGGGATCCTCGACGTCGACCAGCCAGCCGCGACCGTCCGGGCCGGCGCCGCGCAGCACGGCGTCGCCGCCGGCGTCGATCGCGGCGACCCGCGGCAGCGACGCGGCGACCGCGTCGACGGTGCGCCCTTGACGAGGCCGCCGAGATCGAGCGTGACGTGCGGCGGCCGGGTCACGACCTGGTCGTGGCGTCGAGGTCGACGTCGGCGATCGTCGCGGCCGGCGACGCGCCAGCGTCGCGACCAGCGTCGCGGCCGGCGCGTCGCCCGGCGCGGCGTCGCGATCGAGCGCGCCCGGCGCGTAGCCCTCGATCGTAGCCGGCGGCGATCAGGGCGCCACCGATCGCCGGATCGAACAGCCCCTCGGTGCGACGCCACCAGCGACGCGCCGCCACCAGCGCGTCGAACAGCGGCGCCGACGCCGACCACGGCGCCCCGGCGCGGTTGAGGCGGCTCAGCTCGCTGTCGTCGCGGAAGCGGCTGAAGCGGCGCTCGGCGCGCGCGAACGCCGCCGCGGCGCAAGCCGGCCAGGCGCCGCGCGGTCGCGGCGCCGGCGCCGGGCACGTCGAGCACCACCTCGGTGCCCATGGCGTCGAAGGCGTACATCACGAGCTCCGGGTCCGGATCCGCCGCCGCGGCACCGCACGCACCGCCGGCCGCGCCGGCGCTGCCCGGCGCACCGCCGGCGCCGCGGTGGGCGTGGCCGCGCCGGCCGCGGCGCCAGGCTCGACCGCGATCGTCCATCCTGGCGGCAGCGCGACCGCGGGTCGCGCCGCGACCGGCAGCTGATCGATCCAGATCGCGGCGCGCGGCGCGCGCCCGGGCTCGCCCGGCGCGGCGGACGGCGCCGGCGCCTCGCCCGACGGATCGGCCGGGACCTCGACGGCGAGGCGCGTGGTCAGGTCCCACGCCACCGCGACGTAGGCCAGGGCCAGGGCGCCGATCAGGTACAGGCGCCACTCCAGGCCGGTCAGCGCGATGCGCGGCGCGGCGCGATCGCGGGCGCGCCGCTCAGTCGTCATCGTCGTCGCCCTCGCGGTCGTCGTGGTCACGGTGGTGGCGCCCGTGGTGCTCGCGCTCGTCGTCGTCGTCGTCGTACCAGGCCGGCGCCGGGGCGACGTCGGAGCTGGCCAGGGTCACCTCACCGGCCGGGTCGGGCAGCGGCGCCGGCGGCGCCTCGACCGCCGGCGCCGCCTCGGGCCGGACCGGGACCAGGATCACGGGCGGCGCGGACACCGGCTCCGCGGCCGGCGCCGGGACCCCGGGATCGGGCGCGCCGGCGGCGGGCGCGGGCTCGACCGCCGCGGGGCGCGGGCCGACGTAGCCGAGCATGACCGCGGCGGTGACACCGATGGCGAGGGTGGTGGCGGCCGAGGCGACAGCGATCGCGATGGCGGCACGGCGGGGGGTGGGATCGTCCTTCGACATGGAGGCTCCTGGGCTGGGGTGCCCCTCGTCGATGCCTCCGCGGCGGGCGCACGGCCATCCGGCATGCGACGCATGCCTGTGATCTCGATAGCTTGCATGATCCGAAGTAGGTCGCCTGCCGGACGACAGGACCCGGCGCGCGAGCCCGCGGCGATCCCTGCCCCGGGGCCGACCGCGACCCGTCGGTCCCGATGCCCATCGACGGTTGCAGCCGCCCGGCCGCAGCCGTCGAGGCAAGCCCGCGGAAGTCCTCGACCGCGCCGCTGGCCGCCCGCGTGCATTCCCAGGCCGGATGCGACGCGTACTGGTGGGCGTGGCCCTGGTGGCGCTGGGCCTGGGGGCGTGCAGCGTCGATCCGTCGTCCGGGTCGACCGGCGACGCCGCCGCCGGCCCGGACGCCGCACCTGCCGCCGATGGCGCGGCCCCTGACGACGGCGGCGAGCTGCGTGGCGTGTGGATCACCCGGTTCGCCTACGCCGACCAGCCCGGCCTCGAGGCCATCATCGATCGCGCCGCCGACGCCCACTTCAACGCCGTCTTCGTGCAGATCCGCGGCAACGGCGACGCCTACTACCGGTCGAGCCACGAGCCGTGGGCGGCCCGGCTCGGCGGCGTCCTCGGCCGCGACCCCGGCTGGGACCCGCTGCAGGTCGCGATCGACCGCGCCCACGCCCGCGGCCTGGAGCTGCACGCCTACTTCAACGTGTTCTCGGCCTGGCCCGCCGGCGACCCGCTGCCGGTCGCCGAGGGCGACGTCCAGCACCCGCTGCACGATCACCCCGACTGGCTCGCCGTCGACTCGTCGGGGACCAGCCACGACAGCGAGTACCTGTGGTTCAGCCCTGGCAACCCGGCGGTGCGCGCCCACATCGTCGCCACCGCCCGGGAGCTGCTCGAGCGCTACGACGTCGATGGCCTCCATCTCGACCGCATCCGCACCCCGGGGCCGGACTACTCGCACGACGCCGTCACCGAGGCCCGGTTCGCCGCCGCCCGCGACGTCGATCCGTCGCTGACCTGGGCCGACTTCATGCGCGCCCAGGTCGACGCCACCGTCGCCGAGCTCGACGCCACGATCGCCGAGGTCCGCCCACACGTCCGCCTGTCGGCGTCGGTGTGGGGCATCTACCAGCCGCTGCCCGGCTGCGCGACCAGCTGGGGCTACGGCCAGTACTACCAGGACTCCCTGGGCTGGCTGCAGCGCGGCACGATCGACGCGATCGTCCCGATGATGTACTGGGCGATCGCGCCCGGCGCGTGCACCGACTGGGCGGCGCTGCTCGACGGCTTCCTCGCCGACCGCGGCGACCGCCACGTGTGGGCCGGCATGCACGCGCTCGACGTCGTCGACGGGGGCGGCCGCGGCTGGGACTTCGCGCAGGTGGCGGCGCGGGTCGCCCGCGCCCGCGAGGTCGGCGCCCAGGGCGTGGTCGTCTTCGCGTCGACCTACCTCGACGCCGACGTCGGCCGGTGGGCGGCGTTCCCCGGCACCGCCGACGCCCCCGGCCCGTTCGCGACCCCGGCGCAACCCGGGGCGATGCCGTGGAAGCCCTGATGCGCGGGTGACGTCCGGTGTACGGACAAGGCGGTGTCCTCGCACGCGGCCCGACACGGGGCCTCGTCGGCCCGGTGCGCTCGCAGATACTTGCGACCTTTCGGCGACGGCGGCGCACCCTACTCGCGGAGGCCCATGCCCCGTCATCCGCTCGCCACTACCGCCCGCGTCGCCGCCGTGTGTGTGTTCACCGTCCTCGGCCTGCAGGCCGGCGGCCGCGCCCACCACGTCGCCGGCCACGACCAGAACCCCAACCCGCCCGCCAACCTGGGACCGACGACGATCCTGCACTTCGATGCCGGCTCGCTGATCATCCCCATGGACGGCTGCTACGCGCGGCCGAGCTTCATGGCCAACGCCGAGATCGACGCCGTCGTGGCGCCGCTCAACCGCACCACGGCCAAGTGCAACGGCACCAGCGAGAAGGACGACGGCCTGATCCCGGCCTACACCCTGATGTTCCGGCTCATCCGCGCAGGCATCCCGGTGAACTGGGCGATCCGCTACGGCAAGACCGGGTGGAACGACTACGACTTCCAGGTGGTCCGGGCCGGTGGCGGGCCGGTCGCGCACCGCAACCCGGGCGGCGCCACCGACGCCACCAAGTACGCCGGCATCACCACCCTCAAGTACCGCGGCGCGCCCTTCGTCATCGACGCCTCGCACGCCGCCGCCGCGCTGGCGCTGATGGACAGCTACGCCGGCATCTGCAGCACCGGCACCTGCTACAAGGAGGTCGACGTCCACGTCGCGGCGGTCGGCTTCGACGCGCCGATCTACCGCACCATCGACGCGGTGCCCAAGCTGGCGGTCATCGATCTCACCGACGGCGCCACCGCGCTGTCGAACGAGAAGACCAACTTCACCGCCGGCAGCATCGACGAGGCGCTGATGGCCGACCTCGAGGGCACCGTCTTCGACTGGAAGACGATCCCGCAGGTCCTGGCCGGCGCCCTGGACGCCGGCGACTACGACCTGGTGTGGGTGCCGCCGTTCGATCTCGGCGCCGCGCCGACCGCGCGCCAGCAGGCGTTCTTCGACAAGCTGGCCGCCTTCGCCGACGCCGGTGGCAGCGTCCTGCTGCAGGACGGCGCGATCGGCGTCATGGAGGGCTACGGCGTCATGGCCGGGGTCAACTACGCGTCGAGCCAGACCCCGGCCGAGGGCTTCATGAGCAACGGCGGCCTGATCATGAACGGTGTGTCGAGCACCTGGGACAACGGCAACGCCAGCGAGGCCACCCTGGGCCAGGACTACTCGGACCCGGCCGCGCAGTTCGGCGGCATCGTCTGGACCGGCATCGGCGGCAGCAAGTTCAACTGGCGGCCCCGCTACGACCGCGCCTACCGCGACGGCGTCCGCCGCATGATCTACAGCGACGACGCCAGCGTGGCCGCGTACTCGTCGAAGGACAACTGGGACTTCGCGACCTGGCGCCGCAAGGACAACGACCCCGACAAGGGCACGATCTACTACCTGGGCGGCTTCCACTGGCGCCGCGTCACCGCCGCCGGCTTCCGCATCCTGATGAACACCCTGCTGGCGACCCAG
Source organism: Kofleriaceae bacterium (assembly GCA_020633495.1). Lineage (GTDB taxonomy): Bacteria > Myxococcota_A > Polyangia > Haliangiales > Haliangiaceae > WYBA01. The sequence continues at coordinate 176,701 of JACKDR010000013.1, forward strand.
ACCCGCGAGAACGAGAGCGTCACCGAGGTGTCGCGGTCGTCGCCGATCATCGCCACCGTCGACGGCGTCGAGACCCAGTACACCGGCTCGTACGAGACCCTGTTCCCGCCCACCGACGCGCCGACCTGGGCCAGCGCCGCCGACGACAGCACCTTCGAGTTCCCCCACGTCGAGGGTCACCTGCGCGCGCTCGACCTGGCGCAGCTCGGCACCGGCACGACCACCTTCGAGGACGCCGACCGCCAGTCCGGCCTGGTCCTGTTCGACGCCGCCGACCACCTGCCGTCGCCGGGCTACACCGGCACGGGCTGCGGCTTCCCGGTACCGACCACGTTCGACGACTGCCGCCGCGTCTTCACCAACACCGGCAGCTCCACCGATCCCACCGAGACCTTCATCGCCTACGGCAACGTCGCGACCCTGTCGCCGCTGCTCGGCACCGGCCTCACCGACGACGAGGCCAGGACGCTGATCGCGCGCATCAACGCGGGCAAGAAGGACGGCTCGAGCTACGTCGCGGCGCTGGGCGGCATCGACCGCTCGACCCTGGCGGTGATCGAGCCCAGCCCGGTGATCCCGGTGTCGCGCGCGACGATGGCCTACGTCGGCGGCCTCGACGGCATGCTGCACGCGATCTGCGCCGAGGCCGGCGCCGGCTGTGCGTCGGCCGGCACCGAGCTGTGGGCGTTCATGCCCCAGGGCGAGCTGAGCAAGGTCAAGTCCAACACCGCGCGCGTCGACGGCTCGCCCAAGGTCGCCGACGTCTTCGGCACCTTCCCCGGCGGCAAGGGCCTGCGCACCGTGCTCGTGTTCCAGACCGGCAACACCTCGCCGTCCGCGACCTACGCGATCGACGTCACCGATCCGACCCAGCCCGACGTCCTGTGGGAGCACACCACCGACGGCCCCGGCCTCGGCCTGGCCATGGGCTGGGTCCGCGACAACTCCAGCATCCGGCCGCTGGTGTTCCTGCAGACCAACAGCGGCACGACCACCCCCGGCATGGTCGTGCAGGCGCTCGACGCCGACGACGGCGACGTCGTGTGGACGTTCACCCAGGCCTACCCGGCGCCGCGCACCGACGGCAACCCCGAGGTCCCCGACACCGGCGTCCCGGGCGGCGTCACGCTGGTGCCGTCGCTGTCGGGCACGACGATCGAGGCGGTCCTGGTGCCCAGCCTGTGGGGCGCGGTCTACAAGCTCAACGCTCGCACCGGCATCAACGAGTACGGCCAGACCGGCGGCGTCGAGGTCCCGCTGTTCCAGTTCACCGAGGACTTCCACCCGGTGGGCGCGTCGGTGTCGCTGTACCGCGACGACCAGAGCGAGCTGAAGGCGCTGATCGTCACCGGCGGCTTCGCCGATCCGTTCGCGCCGTCGGGCTCGGTGTGGGCCCCCGACGACGTCCACCAGTACGCGGTCGGCTTCCCGCTGGCGCCCGACGCCTCGGCGGTGCCGATCGACCAGAACGACGTCCAGAACGAGGACCTCGGCGTCTTCATCGACTTCGGCGCCGGCCAGCGCGCGTTCAGCCCCGCGGTGATCGCCGGCAACGAGCTGTTCATCACGACCGACAGCCAGAACGTCAACTCCGCCGACTTCGGCGCCACCGACGACACCGGCCAGCTGTGGCGGGCCAGCCTCGCCGACCAGGGCGCCAACCCGACGATCGTCACGATCCCCAGCGGCGCCGCGGCGGTCGACGTCTCGCTGACCGCGGGCGCGGTGGTCGCGACCGGCGGCGGCGGCGTCCACCGCGACGACCCGACCGGCTTCGCCAGCAGCGGCGGCAGCGCCGAGGTGTCCCCCGAGGCCAGCGGCACGCGCCGGCTGTGGCTGCGCCTGCGATGATTCCCGAGCCACGAACCCTCGAAGAAACCTGCGACCTTCCCGGGCCTCCGCCCCACTGTCCTGCACGGATGCTGCCTCCCTCTCAGCACCGCACCCAGCGCGGGTTCACGCTGATCGAGCTCATGGTCGTCGTCGCGATGATCGGTGTGCTCGCCGGCATCACCGCGGCCTACACCGGCGAGCGGCGCGCCAACCTCCGCGCCTTCAGCGAGGACCTGGTCGGCCAGGCCGACGAGGCCCGGCTGCGCGCGATCTCGAGCCGGCGCTGGCACCGGATCCGCTACGACGACGCCAGCCGCGCGATGGTGCTCGAGCAGGGCGATCCGGTCGGCATGACGATGCCGGCCGACGACGCCTGGACCGAGCTCGGCAAGCTGTCGGTGCCGCGCAACGTCACCGTCTACGGCCTGGCCACCACCGCCAACGCCGAGGACGGCGCCGGCGTGCCCAACGAGGGCGACGGGCTCGACGAGGCCCTGCTGTTCGCGCCCGACGGCTCCAGCGTCGGCCGCACCGTCTACCTCGCCAGCAACGACGGCCGCAGCCTGGGGCGGATCATGGTCTACCGCGGTACCGGCACCGCCTACGCGAGGGCGACGTGGTGACCGCGCGCCGGCCCCGGCGCGGCGACGCCGGCTTCACGATCATCGAGGTGCTGGTCGCCCTCACGGTCATGGCGATCGGCCTGGTCGGCGTCCTGGCGCTGGAGAAGGGCGCGGTCCAGGCCTCGGGCTACTCGCGGCGCGCCACCGAGGCCTCGGTCCTGGGCGAAGACAAGCTCGAGGAGCTGCGCACGGTCGCGATCAGGTCGGTGGTCGGCGGCAGCGATCGGGTCGACGCCGCCGGGACCGCGACCACCGACGGCCCCTTCACCCGGACCTGGACGATCGACTGGATCAGCGACACCGCCGATCTCGGCGTCGCGGTGTCCTGGGAGGAGCCCGACGGCAGCCACCAGATCTCGTTCCGGACCAAGAGGAGCCAGTGACCCACCCCCGGGCCGCCGCCCGTCGGCGCCACGCCGATCGTGGCCAGCGCGGCCTGACGATCGTCGAGCTGCTGGTCTCGATGGCGCTGGTCGCGATCCTGGTCGGCATCGCGCTGCAGATCGCGGTCGTCGTCCTGCACGGCTACAGCCAGCACCGCCAGGGCGTCGCCGCGCAGCGGTCGGCGCGCAGCGCCCTCGACCTGATCTCGGACGCGGTCCGCAACGCGTCGGCCGGCGTGCCCACCGGCAACATCACCGACGCCGCCGGCTGCACCCCGTTCAACGCGATCGACGTCGTCGACAGCACGACCGGGCCCGACGAGCTGTCGGTGGTGACCGCGGCGGGCGGCGTCGTGACGTCGGCGCGGGCGCTGTTCACGGACGGCTCCACGACGATGACCGTCCTCGACGGTTCGGGCTTCACCGCCGGCGACCTGGTGCTGATCTCCGACTTCGACAAGGGCCACGTCGTCAAGATCACCGGCGTCACCCAGGGCCCGGACGACTGGACCCTCGACGTCGCCGCGTCGACCTGCGGCGGGCTGTCGTTCTCCTACGCGCCGGGCGCGCTGGTGCTCCGCACCCGGATCATCCGCTTCTACGTCGCCGACGTCAGCGGCGTGTCGACGATGATGATGGACGACGACGGCGACGGCCCGCTCGCCCCCGAGCCGCTCGCCGAGGACGTCGAGGACTTCCAGGTGGCGGTCGGCGTCGACGACGACGGCGACGGCGCGATCTTCGACGACACCAGCGCCGCCGACGAGTGGCACTACAACGCCGTCGGCGACACGACGCCGACGACGATCACGACGCGGCCGTGGCGCGCCCTGCGCATGACCGTGGTCGCGCGGTCGGCCACCGAGGACGTCGGCGGCGAGATCTCGGCGGCGCCCGACGTCGAGGACCACCCCGGCGGCAGCCTCGACGGCTTCCGCCGCCGCCTGGTGTCGACGATCGTCGAGATCCGCAACCTGGACGGATCGCCATGAGCCGGGTCGATGGCCCGCGGCCGGCCCGCCGCTGGTCGCCCCAGCGCGGCGCCGCGCTGTCGCTGATGCTGATCCTGATCACCGCGCTGCTGGCCGGCGGGGCCCTGGCGATGTACCTGCAGCTGGCCGACACCAAGGCCGCCAAGTTCCTCTCGGAGTCCCGCGGCTCGCTGTTCTGCGCCGAGGCCGGGCTGGCGGCATCGCGCTCCTACGTCGCGACCCACGCCACCGACTGGCCGGCGATGCTCGACGGCGACACCAGCAACGATCCCGACGGCTACCCGATCGAGGGCGATCTCGACGGCGATGGCGTCATGGACTACCACGTCGAGGTCCGGGACAACGACGACGAGCTGCCGCCGGCGACCAACGATCCGTCGCTCGACACCGACGCCACGGTCTTCGTGGTGTCGACCTGCCTGCGCTACCCCGACACGCCGCGCGAGGTGCTCGAGATGATCAGCTTCAGCGGCAGCGGCTTCAACTACCGCAACCAGTCGGGCCAGGGCGCCGGCGGCACCAACAACGCCAACTGAGCGGAGCCCGGCGCGTCGGGCCGGCCTCGACCGTCCGGCGCCGAAACGGCGACGAGCCGCCGGGCGTGCCGGCGACTCGTCGGCGGGACCGCGGGGACGGTCCCGGTGAGGGTGGTCGCTCAGTCGGGCTGCGGGAACGACGTCCAGCCGGCGGTCCAGTCCTCGGTGCCGACCGCGCCGATGTAGGTCGCGGAGGTGTCGAAGAAGCCGTCGTTCGGCGGGGTCGCGCCACCGGTCAGCGCCGCGGCGCCGGCGGTCGGCTTGAAGTCCGGCGCGCTCGGGTCGAACGCCGCGGCCGGCAGGCCCGGGTCGACGAACTGGTTGTTCCAGTCGGTCGACGTGAAGTACTCGCTCTCGTCGATGTCGTTCGACGCCTGCGGCGGCGGCCAGTTGTTACCGTCGGCGGCGTTGTTGTAGATGATCGAGTTCTTGATGAACAGGTTGCCGGCGTCGAGCTGATCCTTGGTCGCGGCGTCGCGGACCTCGAGGCCCTGCGGGAACCCGGCGATGATGTGGTTGTAGTAGTGGCCGCCGGTGCCGCGGCGCAGGACCGTGGCGAAGCTGGTGCCACCGGTGTAGCTGTGGTCGCCGAGCATCGTCACGTTGTAGATGGTCGGCAGCGTCCGCGGCGCCGCGGTGTACGAGGCCGCGGTGCCGTGGTTGTCCGACTCGTAGCCGTTCGAGGCGTCGCCCGAGCCCTGCGGGTGGACGTTCTGGATGATCACGAACTGGGCCTTGCCCTCCCAGCCGTTGTCGGTGTCGAAGCCGTCGTCGCCGTTCTGGCTGGACACCAGGTGCTTGACGTTGACGGTGCCACCGAAGAACTCGATGCCGTCGTCCGAGCCGCCGTGGACCTGGACGTAGTCGATCTCGGTGCCCGAGCCGACGCCGCACAGCGTGAAGTTGTTGAACTCGCGGTCGGCGACGAAGTTGAAGCCGGCGAACTCGATGCGGACGTACTTGATCTTGCCGCTGTTGTCGGCGGCGTTGGTGCCGCCGAAGAGGCCCTCGGGGATGGCGCTCGTGAACGCCTCGAAGGTGGCCTCGGTGCTGGACGGGTTGGAGTTGACGTTGGTGTTGATCGGCGCGGCGCCGAGGACCAGCAGGCCGCCCCAGTAGCCGGGGGTGTTGGCCTGGGCGGAGGTCATGACGATCGGCGCGTCGGCGGTGCCCTCGGCCATGATCTTGGCGCCGCGGGTGATCACCAGCACCGAGCCCTGCTCGCCCTTGACGACGACGCCGGGCTCGATCGTGAGGGTGGCGCCGGGCTCGACGAAGAGCTGCTTGAGGCGGGGGATGACGTAGGTGTTGCCGGTCACCCAGGTGGTGTCCTCGGTGATGTCGTCGTTGACGCGGATGGTCTGCGAGCCCGGGGGGGCGTCCGGCATCGTGGTGTCGGCGTCCGGCGACGTGGTGTCGTCACCGGCGCTGGTGTCGTCGCCGCAGGCGGCGAGGCCGGCCATCGTGACCAGGCCGAGGGCCACGGCCAGCTTGCGATACATAGTCTTGCGGGGGGGATTCATAGGTCGCTCCTTGTGGTTCCGTGACTCGGTCATTCGGCGCTGTATTCGAGGCTCGCGACGAAGCTGGTCCCCACCTGGTAGGCGAAGATCTCGACGTCGTTCTGGGTCCTGACGACCCGCTGGTGCAGCAGGTTGGTGGCGGCGAGCTTGAGCTTGAGACCGCGCGGCAGCTTCTGGCCGAGCGAGAGGTCGAGGCGGTGGAACGGCTCCTCGTAGACGTTGCCGGAGCCGCCGGTGCCGACCTCCTCGATGCGCCGCCCGAAGGCGTTGTAGAGCAGGTCGACCTGGGTGCCGAGCGCGGCGCGCTCCCAGCCGAGGTCGATGTTGGCGACGTACGGCGACTGGCCCTGCAGCGGCCGCGACACGCCCATCAGATCGATCTTCGAGCCGATCAGCGCCAGGTTGGCGCTGACCGACAGCTCCTGCAGCGCGGGCGCGACGCGGGCCAGCGACAGCCGGGCCTCGAGCTCGAGGCCGTAGCTGGTGGCGCCGGCGGCGTTGGCGAAGCCGACGTTCTGGCCGTCGCCGGCGTCCTCGACGGTCTGCTCGATGGGATCGAGGAACTTCTTGTAGAACAGGCTGGCCGCGACCAGCTCGGTGTCGCCGAGGAAGGTCTCCCAGCGGACGTCGGCGTTGTGGATCCGGGTCTCGATCAGGTCGGGGTTGCCGCCGATCGCGCGGCGCCGGACGTAGTCGTAGAACAGCGACGGCGCGACCTCGCGGAAGTTGGGCCGGGCCACGGTCATGCCGTAGGCGGCGCGCAGGTTGGTGGTGCCGGTGAGGCCGTAGACCACGTTGAGCGCGGGCAGGACGTCGCGGTCGGTGCGCTGGCTCAGCGTCATCGGCGGCGCGCCCAGGTCGATCTTCGACTCGAGGCCGAGGTCGAGCGTCGACTGCTCGAAGCGGGCGCCGCCGACGATGCGCAGCGGCTCCCACAGCGACAGGTCGGCCATCGCGAACGCCGAGGTGATGCCACGGGTGGCGGCGTAGCCGTCGGACGGCAGCGTGACCTCGTAGAACGACAGGCTGTCGGCGTTGGCGTCGGAGAACGCCTCCTCCGGCGGGTTGTAGACGTCGTCGCCGTTGACCAGGAAGTGGAAGCGGCGGGCCTGGTAGTCGCGGGCGCTGCGCAGGTAGCTGCCGCCGACCTTGAGCTTGACGCCCTCGAAGGGCACCGTGACGTCGGCGCCGCCGCCGCCGCTGGTGTCGCCGAGGTCGGAGAACAGCCGGTCGGCCGAGCCCGAGCCGCGATCGATGACGTAGCGGCCGTCGGGGATCTGGGTGCGCAGCAGGTCGCGGGTGTCGGGCTCGTGCTGCGACACCCGGGCGACGTTGACCTGCCAGCCGAGGATCGCCTTGCCGTCGAGCAGGCCGTCGTCGCCGACCAGCTGGGTGAAGAACATCTGGCGCTCGAGGAAGCGCAGCCGGGTCCGCTCCGAGTGGGCGGTGCTGTTCTCGACGCCGCGCACCAGGCTGCCCGAGTCCTCGCCGCTGTGCGTGTACAGCGTGATCAGGTTGAGCGTGTGCGCCGACGACGGCGACCAGCCCGCGGTCAGGAGGCCGTTGAGGCTGGCCGACGCGGTGCCCTGCTCCTGATCGAGCTGCAGCACCGACGGCAGGTAGCCGCCCTCGCCGTCCGGCTCGCCGACCTTGGCGACGTGGGTCAGCCGGCGGTTGTAGCTGTGGCCGTAGCCGGCGCTGGCGAAGTAGCCGAGGCGCTGGCCACGCTTCTCGATCGTGTCACCGACGGTGACGCCGAAGCTGGCGGCCGGGCCGACCTTGCTCTGGTCGACGGTCCAGACGTCGCTGAACGCCAGCATCTGGCCGGTGAACTGGTCCTGGGTCAGCGACGGATCGGCGGCCAGCTTGTCGCTGGGGATCAGCGACGGCAGGTCGCGGGTGCCGTCGTCGTAGCCGAGGGCGTCGTAGCGACCGCCCTGGTACGCGTTGAGGTTGTTGAACGTGGTCTCGCTCTCGGCGGCCATGCCGGCCTTGAGCTTGAGCGTGAACTTCGACGGGAAGCTGCGGGTCTCGATCGACAGCGCGCCGCCGGCGAAGTTGCCCGGCATGTCCGGGCTGAAGGTCTTGGTGACGGTGAGGTTGGCGAGCAGCGCGGCCGGGAACAGATCGAGCGGCGCGGCCGGGACGTCGGGGTCCGGGCTGGGCAGCGGCACGCCGTTGAGCAGGGTCAGGCTGTAGCGGCCGCCGAGGCCGCGGATGACGACGTAGCGGTTGTCCTGGACCGTGGCGCCGACCATGCGCTTGGCGGCGTCGGAGGCGTTGCTGTCGGGGGAGCGCGAGATCTGCTCGGCGCTGATCGCGTCCGACACCGTGGCGCGCTTGCGGCGCCGCACCACCTGGACCGCGTCGCTGGCGGTGTCGGGCGGCGCCAGCACGACGACCTCCTCGATGGCCTCGGCCGACAGCCGGACGTCGACGCTGGTGACGCCGCGGCGGACCACGACGCCGCGGATGCGGTGGCGCTGGTAGAGGTCGCCGTAGAGGCGCAGCGTGTAGGTGCCCGGCGGTAGCTCGAGCGCGTACTCGCCGGCCCGATCCGTGGTCGACGACACGTCCGTGCCGTCGACCTCGACCAGGACGCCGACCACCGGCTCGCCGGTGTCGGCGTCGACGACGCGGCCGCGGACGCCGACGTAGCCCTTCTTGACCTCGGGCGGCGGCGGCGGCTCGGCGTCGGGCGGCGCGCCGGTGTCCACCGGCGCGCCGTCGGGACCGACGGGCGCGTCGCCGGGCGCGGGCGCCGGACCGTCGTCAGGCGCGGCCGCACCGTCAGGCGACGGCGCGGGCGCACCGTCAGGCGACGGCGCGGGCGGGGCCGCGTCGCCTGGCGCAGGCGCGGCCGCATCACCGGGTGCCAGGGCGGGCGCGGGCGGCGCCGCGTCACCCCGGCGCCGGCGCGGCCAGCGCGGGCGCAGCCGCCCCGGTGCCGGCGCGGGCGCGGCGGCGTCACCCGACGCGGGCGCCGCCGCCGTGGTGCGCCGGCGTCGGCGGGCTGCGCCCTGGCCGTCGTCGGCCACCGCGTCGTCGCGGCGCCGGCGACGACGATCAGCGTCGCGAGCTTGTGGAAGGAGCGATGCACTTGGTTGAGTCCTGGTGCCACGCGGAATGTCCTCGACGCAGATGGCGCCTTCACGCCGCCTCTGTCACGAAGCGGTGGCGACGCAGGTTCGGCAGCGGCGAGATCGCCGCTACTTGATGACCGAGTCGGTCAGGACCGCGATGTTGACGGCGCCGCCACCGCGGGCAGCGTCCAGCGCCTTCATGGCCTCGCCGTAGGGAACGTCGTCCTCGGCGTCGAAGAACATGATGCGCTCGTCTCGAGCCGCGAAGATGCGCTCGAGCTTGGTCGGCAGCTCGTCGAGCGTGACCTGGTCCTTGTTGATCCAGATCGTGCCGTCGCCGTGGACGGTGACGACGATCGGCACCCGATCGGGATCGTCCGGCTCGTCGGGCTGGTCCGGCTTGGCCGCGGTCTCCTTCTTGGGGACGTGCAGCCAGAACTGCTTGACCATCATCGGCGCGATCACCATGAAGATGATCAGCAGCACGAGGACGACGTCGACCAGCGGCGTGACGTTCATCGACGGGCGGACCTTGCGACCCTTGCCGCCGGCCTGCAGCTCCGCGCCCATCTCAGGCCCCCTCGCCCTTGCGCAGGTCGCCGACCTGCAGCGACACGCCGGGGAACCCGACCTCCTGGCACTCCTTGAACAGCGAGCGCATCAGGCCGTACGGCGCGTCGCGGTCGCCCTTGAGGATCAGCTTGCTGGCGGCGGCGCGGGCGTGGGCCTCGCGCAGCGTCGCCAGCAGGTCCTCGCGCGCGACCTCGGCCTTCTCGAGGAAGAGCCGGCCGCCCTTGGTCACGCTCAGCGTGATCGGCGGGTGCGAGGCGTCGGGCGCCTGGTCCGGGTTGGCGATGCCCGGGACGTTGACCGGCGCGCCGGCCTGCATCTGCGGGATGATGACCATGAAGATGATCAGCAGGACGAGCACCACGTCGACGAGCGGCGTGACGTTCATGTCCGGCTTGGGTCGATCAGGCCGACGCACTGGCCCGCGCCTCCAGCGGCTGCTCGCCCATCATCGTGGCGGCGGCCGCGGCCGAGACCCGCGCCGCGCTGGCGCCGGCGCCGGCGCCCGCGCCGGTCGCGCCGCTGCCGGTCTTGTTCTCGAGGTAGTCGAGGAACTCGCCCTTGGACTGCTCGAGCGCGAGCAGCAGCGCGTCCGACTTGCCGGACAGCATGTTGAAGGCGAGCACCGACGGGATCGCGACGATCAGGCCGATCGCGGTGACGATCAGCGCCTCGGCGATGCCGGCCGAGACCGCCGACAGGCCGCCGGAGCCCTCGGCCGCGATGCCCTGGAACGCCGAGATGATGCCGATGACGGTGCCGAGCAGGCCGACGAACGGCCCGACCGAGCCGACCGAGGCCAGGATGCTGTGGCCGCGCCGTACGTCGGCCGAGACCGCCTCCGACTTGCGCTCCAGCTCGCGCCGGGTCAGCTCGAGCGGCGGGACCTCGCCGGGCTGCTTGCGGGCGGCGACGTAGGTCCGCATGCCGCCGGCGATCAGCGACGCCAGGTGGCTGGCCTTGTGCTCGTCGGCGAGCTTGATCAGCGCGTCGTGATCCTGGCGCTCGAGGAGGCCGCCGGCCTTGGCGGCGAACTTCCGCGAGGTCTTGCGGGACTTGTAGTAGACCCACAGCCGCTCGACGAAGACCGACAGCGACGCCATCGCCATGACGGCGAGGACCGCGACGATCGCCATGGCGAACGGCTGCATGTGGCGAAAGACATCGGCGAGATCGAAGCTCATGGGGGGCTCCTTCAGGCGTGGATACGGAACGGGATCTTGACCAGGCGAACGAACGAAGCGGGGCGACCGTCGACCTTGGCGGGGGCGTAGTGCCAGGTCTTGACCGCGGCGACCGCGGCCGAGGCGAACGGCTCGTCGCCCCGCACGACCTCGACGGCGATGACGTCGCCCGAGGCCGAGATCTTGATCTTGAGGATGACGTCGGCCTCGAGGCCGTCGTGGCGCGCCTTCTCGGGGTAGACCGGCATGGCGTTGCCGGCCACCGCCTTGGGCGGGGTCACGCCCGGATCGATCTCGTCGATCGGGTCGGGGATCCGGGTGTCGGCCACCGGCGGCGGCGGCGGCGGCGGCGGCGGCGGCGCCAGCTCCTGCACGGGAAGCGCGGCGCCGACCTCGCCGTCACCGAACTCCTCCTGCATCGCGGTGGCGTCGATGTGGCCGGTCGGCTCGGCCTCGCGGGGCCGGCTCTCCGGGATGACGTTGGGCTGCAGCGGCGCGGCCTTGCCGGGACGCTTGGGCTTGGGGCCCTGGGTCTTGGGCGGCGGCGGCGGCGGCGGCGGCGGCGCCTTGGCCTCGGGCTCGGGCTCGTCCGAGGCGTGGAAGGTGACGTCGATGGGCGGCTCCTCCTTGGAGCGCGCCACGGTCTGGCGGGCCAGCACCACCAGGCCGAGGCCCACGAACACGAAGATGATCAGCGACGTGCCGGCCGACGCGAACCAGCGCTTGCTGGCCTGCTGATCTTTCGCTTGCTCGAAGCCCTCGAACATCGAGCGCACAGTGGAGCGGCTCGATGACGCGTCCTTCGCCGCTCGGTGGCGGCCGCGTGACAAACGCGGCGCGCCCCCCGAAGCGGCTTCGTCACACGGCGGGAGCGATCCCCGCCCGGCGCCGATCCGCTACTTGTGGACGATGCGGGCCGCGAACTTACCCAGCGCCTTCGACGACTTGGTCTGCAGGCGCAGCTCGCCGCAGATCCAGTCGGCGTCCAGGTGGGTGATCTCGGCCTCCCCGGCCTTCATCCCCTCCAGGCTGATGTCCGACATCATGTAGTTGTCGAACGCGCGGTCGGCGAACGCCGGGTAGACCAGGCGCTCCTGCTCGTGGTCCATCGAGTAGACGCCGACGTCGACCGGCATCGGCTTCTTGTCACCCTCGAGGTCGACCTTGCCGAAGCGGACGCTGAGCATCAGCTGCTTGCCACGCAGCGGCACGTACTGGCCCGGGTCGCGGTTGATGTTGGCGAGCTCGACCTTGTAGGTGACGCCCTGGTCACCGGTGTCGCTGGCGTAGCTCGACTTGACGTCGAACTTGCCCTCGAAGTCCTTGAACTCGAGATCGAGCTGGGCGTCGTGGACGCAGCCCTCGGGCAGGCCGTCCCAGCTCTGCACCGTGGTCGGCTCCTGGACCTCGGCGAGGCCGTCGGCCGGCGCCGGCGCGGTCTTGTCGTTGACGCCCTTCACCTGCACCGGCTTGGAGCGGTCGACCAGCGTGCCGTCGCCGAGCTGGCCGTAGCGGTTCGAGCCCCAGCACCACACGGTGCCGTCCTTCTCGAGCGCGCACGAGAACTGGCCACCCACCGCGACCGCGGTCGCGTCGGTCAGCTCGACGACCTGCCCCGGCTTGGACGTCGAGCTGCCGGTCGTGCCCTGGCCGAGCTGGCCGAGGTTGTTGCTGCCCCAGCACCAGACGGTGCCGTCGCCCTTGACCGCGCACCAGTGGCCGAGGCCGTCGAGCGCGACGACGTCGTCGAGGCCGTCGACTTCCTTGGCCCCCTTGACGTCCCGCCAGCACTGCACCTTCTTCGCCTTGGTGATGACGCAGTTGTCGCTCCAGCCGGTGACCAGGGTGGCGGCGTCGGTGACGCCCTCGACCTTGGTGGGATCGAGCTTGTCGGAGCCCAGGTAGCCCCAGCAGCTCACGGTGCTGTCCTCGTGCAGGACGCAGCCGTGGTTCTGACCGGCGTCGACCGCGACGACGCCGCTGACCGGGATGGTCTCGACCTTGTCGCGCGGCACGTCGGTGCTGGCGCCGAGGCCCATCGCGTTGAACGTGTTGCCGCCCCAGCCCTTGACGGTGCCGTCGTTGGTGAGGAAGAAGCCCATCCCGGAGCTCAGCGCCAGCTGCGTCACGCCGGCCAGCGCCGTCGCCTCGCCACCCTTGGTGTCGGGGGCGGGGTCCGGCATCATGTTGACGCCGCCCCAGCACCACGCCTTGCCGTCGGTGACGGTGCAGCCGACGTCACCGGACGAGCCGGAGTCGCCGCCGAAGACCAGCTGCTTGCCCTTGGCGCCCGCGATCGGCGTCGCGGTGGCGGCCTGGCCCTCGACCCGGCCGGTGCCGAGCTCGCCGTGATCGGACATGCCCCAGCAGCGGACCTCGCCGCCCTCGACCATCGCGCACGCGTCCGCGACGCCGGCGACGAGCTGGGTGACCTTGACGCCCGCCGTGGGCGTGGCCGCGCCGGTGCCGGCGCTGCCGCCGCTCGCGGCGCTGCCGCCGCTCGTGGCGCTGCCGCCGCCCTCGCCGGCCTTGTCGCCCTTCTTCTTGCACGCGCCCGCGCCGAGCGCGATCACCGCCGCGGCGCCGAGGCACATCACGAAACGCTTTGAGCTCATACCTCTCCTCAGAATAGACCCCGGGGAACGGATGTCGGGCCCGCGGTCCCCGGCCGCGAGCGTCGACGACTATCGCACGGGCCGCCGTCGCCGCCGGGCGGCGCGGTAAGATATCGGCCATGCGAGGGACCTGGACGCTGGGCCTGGTGGTGCTCGTGGCATGTCGACACGGCGGTCCGCCGGACGTCGCCGACGACGTCGGCGGCGACCACGCGCGCGTCGCCGCGCTCGCCGACGACGCCGGCTCGGACCACGGCGCGACCGACGCCGTCGCCACCGTCGCCACCGACGCCGGATCGGCGGCCGCCGATCCGGCGGCGCCCCGCCCGCGCCGCCGCCCCCGCCGCCGCCCCCGGATCCGCTGGCGGCGCTGCCGTCCCTCGACTTCGCCCCCGCCCTCGATCCCGCGCACCCCGAGGTCCGCTACCAGCTCGCGGTCGCGCAGCTGACGTCCGGTGCGCCGGACCGCGCGCTCGCGCTGCTGGCGTCGCGGGCCGGCGCCGACGCCGACGCCTGCGCGGGCTGCGGCGCCCTGGCGGCGGGCGCCCGCTACGACGACGCCTGGCGCGCGCAGTGGGCGACCGCGGCGTTCCGCGCCATCGCCGACCAGGCCCGCCCCGGCGACTGGCCCACCAGCGGCGACGAGATCGTCGCCCGCTGCCCCCGCGGCGCGAAGCCGCGCGGCGCGTCGCACGTGATGGATCGCGGCCGCGCGCGGGTATGGTGCGAGCGCCGCGGCAAGAAGCACGGCTCGTACGACGAGTACGAGGAGGGCTACGACCTCGGCGAGGGCGTGCGCTGGGTCCACGGCGCCTACGCCGACGGCGTCCAGGTCGGGATGTGGTCCCAGGGCGGCAGCTACGACGACGTCCTCGAGGGCGGCTACGTCGCCGGCAAGCCGCACGGCCTGTGGACGACCGCGACCAAGTACGCCACCACCTACGAGGTCTACGACCACGGCGTCCTCGACGGCGCCGCGATCACGGTCGCCGCCGACGACGGCGTCGTCGTCAAGGAGGAGGCCTACCGCGCCGGCAAGCTCGACGGGCCGGCGCTCGAGCGCCAGGAGGAGGCGCCCCACGCCCTGGTCGCGACCGGCGCGTACGCCGGTGGCGCCCCCGACGGCACCTGGATCCGCTACGACGACCTCGGCCGCCGCCGCAGCGAGGAGCACTGGGATCACGGCGTCCGCCACGGCACGTTCCGCTACTGGGACGCCGCCGGCGCGGTGCTGGCGACCGCCGAGCTCGACCACGACAGCGGCGACTGGATCGCCTACGACGACCGCGGCCTCGCCGCCCGCGGCACCCTCGACCACGGCCAGAAGGTCGGCGCCTGGGGCGAGCAGACCGGCGACGGCTGGGAGGAAGGTACCTACGCCGCCGGCCAGCGCACCGGCACGTGGACCCGGCGGGTCGCGCCCGGCGGCGCCCGGCTCGCCGAGGGGCCGTACGTCCGCGGCGTCCCGCACGGCGCGTGGACGTTCTGGCGCGACGACGGCTCGCCGCTGGCCCGCGGCGGCTTCGCCGCCGGCAAGCTCGACGGCGCGTGGACGGTCCTCGACGACCACGGCGAGGTCGCGCAGGCGCTGGTGTTCCGCAAGGGCGCGCTGATCTCCGTCGACGGCGAGCGGGCGACCCGGGCCCTGCGGCGGGGCTTCGCGCAGTCCGGCTTCGCGACCGAGCCGGTCGTGATCGAGCCGGTCGACGACGAGCCGCCGTACTGATCGCCGCGACGCCGCGCCGACGTCCACGCCGGCGCGACGCGTCAAGGCGCGGTCGGTCGCGCGCGCGTGCGCGGCTAGCGCAAGGCAGGCTGCGCAGGTCCTGGGCAAGCTGCACGGCGCCGCCGACTCGCCGACGCCGCGGCGCCGCCAAGGCGGCGAGATCAGCCGCGCGAGCGGCCGGTACGGGCCGTGAACTGGAGGAGGTCCGCAACCAGCCAGCGGAGGTCTCCCGTGAAGCACGCGCTCGCCCTCGTCCCGGTCGCCCTGTTCGCCGTCGCCTGCACCGACGCCGACCCCTCGCCGACCTCGTCGGCGCCGCCCCCGCCGACGGGCTCGCGCTCCGGGTCGCGACCCCGGAGCACCTCGCCGGCCACTACGCCGCGCCCGACACCGGGCTCGAGGTCGACTTCGACGTCGCCCGCACCGACGACGCGCTGTTCATGCACGTCACCACCGGCAGCGGCCACGTCCTGATCCACGCCGAGACCCACGCCGACACCTACGAGTTCGAGTACCTCGACGGCCGGCTCGGCCTGTCCGTCGACAAGGCCTGGGTCGAGGCGGTGCGCGCCGCGCCGGTCGACGATCCGGTGGCGCAGAGCGAGGCGGGCGTGACCTGGACCGGCGACCTCGACGTCCTCGACGAGATGATGGCCGTCCCGGAGGTCGCCGCCCTGCCCTGGCTGTCGCGCACCCTCGGCGCCCAGGGCTTCACCGGCGCCGCGTTCCCGGCCAGCCTCGCGCTCCACAAGGTCGCGCGCGAGAGCGCCGACGGCCTCGGCATCGAGGTGCCGGCGCTCGACGTCGAGCCCGACGAGGCCGGCTACTGCGCGCGGGCGACCGCCAACGACTGCTACGGCATGTGCGGCTACGGCTGCTCGTGCTGGTCGTGGGTGTGCGGCGACTGCTGCTACCACAGCGGCTGCGCGCGCCACGACAGCTGGTGCCGCAACGGCCAGTGGTACTACTGCTACAACATCACCGCGGTGATCGCGCTGTTCGGCTGCTGAGGCGCACGCGTCACTCGACCTGCATCGACCAGCCGAGGTCGAAGACGAGCTCGTCGGCGGTGTCGCCGGCGGTCGCCACCACCTCGACGTCGTCGGCGCCGGTGCTCTCGACGACCCGCTGCAGCATGCCGCAGACCATCTCGACCGCGCGCCGGTCGGCGACGCCGTCGACGAGGCGGTAGCGGGCGGTGCCGCCGAAGCACTGGATCAGCTCGATCCGGCCGCGGTCGAGGTACTCGCCCCACACCGACGGCAGAGCCGCCAGCACGACGTTGGCGTCGAGCTCGCCGGTGGCGGCGCCGAACAGCGCGGCGAAGGTCGCCGACACCAGGCCGCGGCCGATCGTGCGCGCCAGCTCGAGCTGGTCGTCGCCGTCGGTGGCGAGGCCGATCAGCTCGACCAGCTTGTCGAGGCGCTGCCAGCTGGCCGGGGCCAGGGTCGGGCGCAGGACGTAGGCCAGCGACAGATCGGTCTCGGCGACCCGGCGCAGCCACGGCTCGCCGCGGCGATGCCCGAGCACCTTGGCCGCGACCCGGAACGCGGCGCCGCGGACCTGGCCGAGCTGGTCCGAGGGCGCCGGCGCGGTCGAGCTCACGACCAGCTCGCCGTCGATGGTCAGGCGGGTCAGCGCGCCCCGCGGCACCGCGTGGCGGCCGCTGGTGCTCATCGCGCGGGTCAGCGCGAGGGCGAAGGCGCCGGCGCTGCCGTAGCGCTGGGTCGGCTCGACCGACAGCGCCCGCAAGAGGACCTCGTCGACGGCGACCGGGATGCCGCGGCGCAGGGCGCTGGGCGGCGGCGGCGGCGCGTCGAGCTGCCGCGACAGCACCGCGAGGGCGTCGCCGTGGCCGTGCGGCAGCCGGCCGGTGAGCAGCGTGTACGCGGTGGCGGCCAGGCCGTAGACGTCGGTGGCCAGGCCCTCCTCGCCGTCGGCGAACGACTCCGGCGCGGCGAAGCCGGGGGTGCCGGCGCCGGCGACCCGCTCGCCGGTGCGCTTGGCGGCGCCGACGTCGACCAGCACGGCGCGCTCGCCGATGCGATCGATGATGATGTTGTCGGGCTTGACGTCGCGGTGGACGACGCCGGCGGCGTGCATCGTGTCGAGCGCGTCGGCGACCTCGTTGATGACCTCGGTGGCGGCCTCGAGATCGAGCGACTCGTGACGGGCGACGTGGTCGTTGACCAGGTCGCCGAGGGTCGGGCCCTCGACCAGCTCCATGACCAGGTAGACGTCGTCGCCCTGGACGCCGAAGTTGTAGACCTGGACCAGGTTGGCGTGGCGCAGCGACGCCAGCACCTGGGCCTCGCGGCGGAAGCGCTCGACCAGGGGCCGGTTGCGGCCCAGGTCGGTGCGCAGGACCTTGATCGCGACCGGGCGGCCCAGGGCGATGTCCTCGCCGCGGTAGACCACGCCGGTGGCGCCGCGCGACAGCTCGTGGAGGACGCGGTAGGCGCCGCCGATCGTGCCGGCGGGCAGCTCGAACAGCGCGGCGTCGCCGCGGGTCGCGGCGATCGTCGAGGCCTCGCCGCGGTGCTCCTGGGTCGCGTAGGCGACGACGCCGCCGCTGGGCCGGACGTGGGCCATCGCCGCGGCGGCGCGGCCGAGCAGCGGCGCGAACGTGCGATCGCCGGGGCGGATCTCGGTGACGCCGACCCGCACGGTCACCGGGATCTCGACGCCGTCGTGGAGCGCGGGGCGCTCGGTGATCCGGCGCAGCAGCTTCTCGGCGACCGGCACCGAGCGCGCGACGTCGGCCGCGACCAGCAAGAGCGCGATCTCGTCGTCGCCGACCCGGCCGATCTCGTCGGTGACCCGGACGTTGGCGCGGATCACCGACGCGACGTGGGCGAGCGCGGCGTCGCCGGCGCGGTGGCCCAGGCGATCGTTGATCCGCGACAGGCCGACGACGTCGAACAGCACCAGCGCCAGCGGCTCGCCGCGGCGTCCGGCCGCCGAGATCTCGACCAGCGTCGCGCGCTCGAACGCGGCCCGGTTCCAGGCCCCGGTGACGCCGTCGAGCATCGCGGTCTCGCGCAGGCGCTCGTGCTCGGCGAGCAGCCGCTCCTGGACCACCAGGACCCGGGCCTCGCCGGCGAAGCGCGCGGTCAGCGCCCGCAGCTCGGCGTCGAGGGCGCCGTCGATCAACTGGACGCCGCGCCAGGCCAGCGCCAGCACCGCGCCGGGGTTGGCGCCGGCCGGGCTGACCGCGACCGCGATCATCGTGAAGACGTCGTCGGCGCACATGACGACCGGGACGCCGAGCGCCGCGACCGTGCGGCCACGCTCGGCGCCGCCCAGCAGATCCATCAGGCCGAGCTCGGCGCCGTGCGGCTCGGCGCCGCCCTGGCCGTGGAACCACAGCCCGGCGCCGATCGCGCCGGTGGCGATCGCCAGGGTCTCGAGCGATCCTTGCAGCTCGCGACCCAGCAGGGTCGCGCCGGCCAGCGCGGTGGCGCGGCTCTGGGAGCTGCCCCCGACCAGGCCCGCGCCGGCCGCCAGCGCGGGCGCCAGCTCGGCGGCGGCGTCGGCGCCCTCGACCAGGACCGCCGCGTCGACGACGCCGACCAGCGACGCGTGATCGTCGGCCTCGACCCGGGTCAGCAGCGCCCGGTCGTCCCCACCGGGCTGCGCCGGCGTCCGCGCGATGATGGCCGGGCGCGCGCCATCGGGGCCGGTCAGCCAGCTCGCCAGATCGTGCGGCTGCGTCACGTGGCGCACCACCAGGACCGACGACGCGGTCGGGCCGGGGGTCCGAGACGGCGTGGGAACGGGATCGTGGTCGTAGGCAGGCTGCATGACGAGTCCTCTCGTGGGGTCCGAACCCTGGGTTTGCAGCTCCCGGGCCGAACCGGGGCTCGAAGAATTCCCTAGTGAAGTCGGGGCCGGTGCGCGCCGTCGCCAGGCTGCCGCCGCCAGCGTCGTGGCGACGTCAGCCGGTTGACTCACGGCGCGATGACCTCCGGGGCCGCGGGCGCCGCGGGCGCCGCGGCCGACGCGGGCGCCGCCGCGGCCGGCGCCAGGGGCGCCGGTGGCCGTGGCGGCCTCGCCGGTGTCTCCGGGCGGCGGCACCGGGCGGACCAGCAGCGCCAGGCGCCGGTTCTCGGCGGCCAGGGGGTCGTCGGCGTCGCGCAGCTGGGTGGCGGCGCGGGCGACGACGCCGCCGATCATCCGGTCGGGCAGCCCGGCCGCGACCAGGAGCCGCCGGGCCTCGTCGGCGCGCGCGAACGACAGGGTCCAGTTGTCGCGGATCGGTCCCGACGCGGTGCCGAAGCGGCGGGCGTCGGTGTGGCCGATGACCTCGACCACGACGTCCATCGTGGCCAGCGTCGGCGCCAGGCCGTGCAGGAAGTCGATCAGCGCCGGCTTGGCGTCCGCGGACGCGATGTCGTAGAGCAGCGACTGGCCCTCGCGATCGAGCGCCTCGATCAGCGTCCCCTCGTCGGTGACCTCGACCTTGACCCGGTCGGCGAGCTCGGCGCCGTCGCGCCCCGACGCCATCATCTCGGCGATCGCGGTGCGCAGGTCCTCGGCCTGCCGCTCGACCATCGCCCGCCGCATGCTGGGGGGGCTCGAGGTGTCCTCTATCACCGCCGGGACGAACTGCGAGGCCCGGCCCATCGACATGTCGCCGTCGGGCAGGATGCCGGTGCGGAAGTAGTTGGCGATCTCGTGCCGGCTCTTGGCGTCGGTCGACGCCAGCAGCCACATGACCATGAACAGCGCCATCATCGCGGTGACGAAGTCGGCGTAGGCGACCTTCCAGGCGCCGCCGTGGTGGCCGTGGCCGCCGCCGGCCTTCTTGCGGATGATGATGACGGGACGGTTGCCGCGCATGGCCGGGTCCTAGCCCTTCACCGAGGCCAGCGCCTTGGCGACGTCCCGGGACGCCGGCCGGTCGTCGGCGAACACGGTCTTGCGGGCGAACTCGACCGCGATCGACGGCGACGCGCCCTTCATCGACGAGATCAGCCCGGTGCGGATGCACTGGAGGTAGCGCAGCTGGTGGGCCTCCTGGAGCTCGACGTTGTTGGCCAGCGGGCCCATGACGCCGTAGCTGAGGAGGATGCCGAGGAAGGTGCCGACCAGCGCGGCGGCGACGTGGTGGCCGATCACCGCCGGCGGCGCGTCCATGTGGCTCATCGTCACGATGATGCCGAGGACGGCGGCGACGATGCCGATGCCGGGCAGCGAGTCGCCGACGGTCTTGATCAGGCCGATCGGCAGGTGGCCCTCTTCCTTGAAGGTCTCCAGCTCGGCCTCCATCAGCTGGTCGAGGTCGTGGACCTCGACGCCGTTGATCATCTGCTCGAGCGCCTCCATCAGGAACGGCACGGCGTGGTGGTTCTTCATGAAGCCGCCGTACTTCTTGAACAGCGCGCTCTTCTGCGGCTCCGCGAGGTGCGGCTCCAGCGCGAGCGCGCCGTTGCGGCGGACCAGCTGGAAGACGTCGTAGAGCAGCTTGAGCAGCTCGAGGTAGTCGTCCTTCTTGGGCACGCCGTCCTTGAAGGCGGCCTTGAGGGCGCGCATGACGCGCGCCCGCATCCGCCCGGGCGCGGTCGCGACCAGGGCCCCGACCCCGGCCCCGACGATCACGACGAACTCCGCCGGCTGGAACAGGACCCCGAAGTTGCCGCCGGCGATGGCGAAGCCACCGCCGACGCAGCCCAGGACGATGAGGATTCCTACGAGTGCCATCGGTGGTTGGTTCGGCCAGGGGGGGTGGAACTTGAGGTGCGCGCGGGACCGACCGAGGTCACTGCACGACGAACTCGGTGAAGAACAGGCGCCGGACCCGGCCCTCGCCCAGGGCGTGGTCGAGGCGGGCCACGACCGCGTCCTGGATGTGCTGCTTGGCGTCCTCGCCGAGGGTGTCGGCGACCGCGAGGCCCGACAGGTAGCGCAGCAGATCGTCGCGCACGACCCGCTTGGCCCGATCGAGCTCGACGACGGCGTCGTGGTTCGACAGCTCGAGCTCGAACGACACCTTGAGGTAGCGGCTGACGCCCTCGTCGCGCAGGTTGATCACGAACGGATCGAGCGCGACCACCGGGCCCGACACCGCGGCGGCGGTGCCGGCGGGCTCGGCCTCGTGGGTGGCCGGCGCGGCGTGGCCGGCCTGGGCGGTCAGCGAGCGGAACACCAGGAAGCCGGTGGCCGCGAGGTTCACCGCGGCGACCAGGACGCCCACGCGGGCGCCGCCCCCCTTGGCGGGAGCGGTGGCGTCCGGGGCGGGAGCTGCGTCGGTCTCGTCGTCGTCGCTCATCGGGTCCTCCTAGGGCGAACCGGCCCGGCGGGCACGGTTGAGCTGGGTGAGCTGGTCGAGGGTGCGCGTGCGAGCGCGCGCGGCGGCCTCGATCCAGCGGCGGGTGCGGTCCTGCAGCGCGGTGATCGCGTCACCGACCTCGAGCCCCACCGGCCGCTCGGCGGTCGCGAGGCGCAGGGCGCCGAGGAGCGGGCCGACCTGCTCGAGCACGGCGACCGCGCCGCCCAGGACGCGATCGGGCGCGACCTCGTCGCCCGGCGGCTCCGGCGTCGCGGCCAGCAGGCGCTCGATCAGCTCGGCGGTGCCGGCGGTGCGGCTCACGGCGCGCCTCCGGCGGCGGTCGCGAACGCGGCGCGCAGGTCCTCGACCAGGCGCTCGACGTCGGTGACCGCGGCGGCGTCGCGGTCGGCGCTGCCGGCCAGCAGCCGGGTCGACGCGTAGTCCCACAGCGCGGCCAGGTTGCCGGCGAGCGCGGGCGCGGCGTCGTGATCGAGGCTGGCGGCCAGCTCGCCGATGATCGCGAGGGCGTGACCGATCGCGCGGCCCTTGCCGGCGAGGTCACCGGCGAGCAGCGCGGCGCGGGCGTCGCGGCAGTCGCGGGCGAGGCGCGCGAGCAGCTCGTCGAGCAGGCGCGCCGGCGGCGCGGACTCGTCGGCGACGGTCTGGTAGGTCCGGATGGCGCGGGCGTACATGGTCAGCTCCCGAACAGCGTGGTGAGGTAGGACAGGTTGGACTGCATCGCCGAGACCGCCTGCTCGAGCTGGCTGTACTGGGCGCGCAGGCGCTCGCCGAGCGCGTCGGCCGCGCTCTCGATGCGCGTGATCTGATCGTCCCAGCTGCGGTTGCGCGTCCGCAGGCTGTCCTGCTGGATCACCAGCAGGCCGGTTCCCGACTGGGTCATCTGGGTGACCATCGCGTCGACCTTGCCGGCGAGGCCGCCGGTGCCGAACAGGTCCTCGACCTTGCCCGGATCGGCGGCGACCGCGGCGTCGAGCTTGGCGGCGTCGAGGGTCAGCGTGCCGTCGGCGCCGATCGTGATGCCGACGTCGCGCGCCGCGACCTGGGAGGTCCCCGACGGGAAGACGCCGGTGATCATCGACGCCAGGCCGCGCTGGAGCGCGCGCACCGTGGGATCGCCGAACAGCGTGTCCTCGCCCTTCTGGGTGCCGTCGTAGGCCAGCTGGGTCGCGACGACGCGGGCGACCGCGTTGTAGGCATCGACCAGGGCCTGGACCCGCGTCCGCTGCCCGTCGGCGTCGCGATCGACGGTGACGGTCGTGCCGGAGGTGGCCGCGGCCAGGTCGAAGGTGACGCCGGGGATGACGTCGTCGACGTGGTTGCTGGCGCGGGTGACCGGGACGCCGTCGACGGTGAAGGCCGCGTCCCGCGCGGCCTGCACCTCGGTCAGGCCGAGCCCGGCGCCCGCCTCGGTGAACGTGATCGCGGCGCCGGCACCGGTCGCCTGCGACGCCACCGCCAGGCGGTAGGCGGTGCCGTCGTGGAACACCGACGCCGTCACCGCGGCGCCCGACGCGTTGATCCGGGCGGCGATGTCGTCGAGCGAGTCGGCGCCGGTGTAGGCGATCGCGACCGCCGCGTCGGCGCCGACCTGCACGGTCAGCGACCCGACGCCGGCGACGCCGGCGTCGCGGGCCGCGTAGGCCTGCGAGCGACTGGTCTCGCCTCGTGCCAGCGCGGTGACCGCGACGGCCCACCGCCCGGGCGTCGCCGCCGCGGTGGCGGTCGCCGACACCGCCGCGTCGCTCGTCGACGCCTTGACGGCGCGGAGCTCGGCGGGGGTGTCGATCGCCTTCGCGGCGGTGCCCAGGGCGGTGAGCTTGGTGGACAGATCGGACAGCAGCGCGATGCGCTTGTCGGCGGCGGCCTGGCGGCTCTGCAGCTTGGTCGCCGGGATCTTCTCCAGCGCCACCAGCTTGTCGACGATGGTGTTGGAGTCGATGCCGGTGGCGAGGCCGCCGAAGCTGATCGTGCTCATCGCGGGGTCCTGTCCGGGGGGGCGGGGCTACTAGCCGCGGAGCAGCGACAGCGCGGCCTGCGGCAGCTGGTTGGCCTGGGCCAGGACCGCGACGCCGGCCTGGCTGAGGATCTGGTTGCGGGTCATCGACGCGGTCTCCTCGGCGACGTCGACGTCGCGGATGCGCGAGTTGGCGGCCGACAGGTTCTCGTGGGCGGACGACAGGTTGTTCATCGTCACGACCAGGCGGTTCTGGGACGCGCCGATGGTCGCGCGCGAGCTCGACAGCGAGTCGATCGCCGTGTCGATGGTCGCCAGCGCGCCCTGGGCGCCGGCCTGGGTCGCGAAGTTGAGCGCGTTGACGCCCAGCGTGGTCGAGTCGGTCGCCGCGAAGGTCAGGTCGATGCGGTCGTCGGCCGTGCCGTGGATGCCGACCTGCATCGAGATCGTGCCGGCGTCGGCGCCCAGCATCTTGACGCCGTTGAACTCGGTGACCGTCGAGATGCGGTCGAGCTCGGCGGTCAGCTCGGTGGCCTCGGCCGAGATGTAGCCGCGCTCGGAGGCGCCGAGGGTGCCGTTGGCGCCCTGCACGGCGAGCTCGCGGAGGCGGGTCAGGATGCCGGCCTGCTCGTTCATCGCGCCCTCGGCGACCTGCGACATCGACACGCCGTCGTTGGCGTTGCGCGACGCCTGCGACAGGCCGCGGATCTGCGCCTTGAGGCGCTCGCTGATGCCGAGGCCGGCGGCGTCGTCGGACGCCGAGTTGATGCGCATGCCGCTCGACAGGCGGCCGAGGTTGGCGGCGAGGGACCGCTGGGTCCCGGCCAGGTTGCGCTGGGCGTTGAGGGAGGCGGCGTTGGTTCCGACGGTGATGCTCATGACAGTCTCCTGGTGCGCTGGGCTTGCTTGGCTTGGTTTGCTTGGAGGGATGGGTTCCCGTTCGAAGCCATGGGTCGACCAGCCGCGCGGGTCCTTGAGGCCATCAAGTTCGCGACGATGCGGCCGACCCATCCGTTCACCATGACCATCCAGCGCAACCCGGGGCGGCTCATCGCCGTCGGCGGCGGCAAGGGCGGGGTCGGCAAGAGCGTCGTGTCCTCGAACCTCGCGATCGCGATCGCCGCCCTGGGGGCCAAGGTGACCGTGATCGACCTCGACCTCGGGGCCGCCAACCTCCACACCCTCTTCGGCATCGCCCGGCCCGAGGTCGGCCTGCAGGACTTCCTCGATCGCGAGGTCGAGCTGGCCGAGACCACGACGCGCACCTCCGCCTACGGGGTGTCCCTGATCGCGGGCTCGTCCCAGGTCGGCGTCGCCAACATCAGCCACAAGCAGAAGCAGCGCCTGATGTCCCACATCCGGCAGCTCCCCGGCGACGTCATCCTCCTCGATCTGGGCGCCGGCACCACCTTCAACACGCTCGACTTCGTCGACCTCGCCGACCTTCGCGTCGTCGTGATGACGCCGCAGATGACGTCGCTGCAGAACGCCTACAGCTTCCTCAAGGCGGCGGTCCATCGCTCGGTCCAGCTCGCCGCCGACACCGGCGAGGAGCGCGAGGTCCTGGCCACCGCGGTGGCCCAGGTCAAGGACACCCAGCGGATGGGCACGCTGATGGCGGCGCTGGCGGCGCGGTCGCCGGTGCTGGCCCGCCGCTGCGAGAGCCTGCTGGCCCACTACGGCACCGTCGTCGTCGGCAACCAGGTCCGTGACGACCGCGACGTCCAGATCATCGGCAACATGGCGCGGATGATCCGGGACTTCCTGCAGATCCCGGCGCCGATCCAGGCGCTGATCCGCGACAGCGCGGTGATCCGCGACTCCGTCAACGCGCGCCGCCCGATGCTGCTCGAGGGCGGCGGCGCCGCGGCCACCGAGCTGCGCCGCCTGGCCCAGGCCCTGCTGGCGCCCGACGTCGCCCGGCTGCGCCACGACCGCCGCCACGGCGGCATGACCGGCACGCTCGACGTGCCGTCGATGCTCGCCACCGCCTGAGCGCCGCGGGCGACGCCCGCGCGCCGCCCGGTCACGCCGCGACGCGCGCGGCCAGCTGGGTGCCGACCATCGCGGCGCCATGGACGACGCCGAGGTCGACGTCGGCGGGCACGGTGACGTCGCGGCCGAGGTGCTCGCCGAGGACCCGGCCCACCAGCGGGATGCGCCCGGTGCCGCCGACCAGGACGACCTCGTCGAGGTCCCGGGCCTCGAGGCCGAGCCGGTCGAGCAGGCGACGCGCCACCGCCGCGGCGCGCGCCGCCAGCGCGGCCCACCGCCCCTCGGCCCACGGCCGGTCGATCCAGACGTCGACGTCCTGGTGGCGACCGTCGGCGGCGTAGGCGTCGCGGATCAAGAGGTGCGCCTCGGCCGCGGCCGACAGCTGGCGCTTGACCTGCTCGCAGTGCAGGCGGAGCCGCCCCCACGCGGTGACGTCGCGGTGCAGGTCGACGCGGTGCCGGCGATAGACCGCGCCCGCGACGCCCTCGGCGAGGGCGACGTCGAAGTCATCGCCGCCGAGCAGGTCGTCGCCGTCGCAGCCGCTGGCGCGGATGCCGTCACGGGCCTCGACGACGGCCGCGTCGAACGTGCCGCCGCCGAAGTCGCAGATCATGACCAGGCCGCCGGCGCGCAGGCCGCGGCTGGTCGCGATCGCGGCCGCGACCGGCTCGGCGACGAACCGGCGGACCTCGAGGCCCGCGAGCTCGGCGGCGCGCATCAGCGCGGCGTGGTAGCTGCGCGGCGCGGTGACCGGCGCGGTCAGGACCGCGCCGCGGACGTGGTCGCCGAGCTGCGCGCTGGCGCGCTCGACCAGGTGCCGCAGCACCGCCGCCGCCAGCTGGACCGGCGACCACGGCTCGCCGCGCAGCACGACCAGCGCGCTGCCGTCGGGGCCAGCGACCAGCCGGTGGATGCTGCCGGCGCGCAGCGCCGCGACGCCGGGCCCGTCGAGGGGGCGCCCGAGCAGCCGCTTGATGCCCAGCGCGGTGGCCTGGGGCTCGGCGACCGCCCGGTGCAGGGCGGTGCGGCCGATGTCGAGCGCGCCGGCGCGCGGCACGTACGCCACCGTCGGGACCCGGGCCTCGCCGCCGTCGTGGACCGCGCGCAGCTTGCCGTCGACGCACGCGGCGATCGACGAGTGCGTCGTGCCGAAGTCGACGCCGATCAGCAGCTCGTCGGCGCCGCCGCGGTCGCGGGGTGCCGGCGGCTCGGCCGCCCAGCGGCCGGTCTCAGCGGGCCTCCGGTACGGCACCGCGCCCTCCTCCCTCGATCGGCAGCCGGGCCACGAACGTGGTGCCCCGCCCGGCGGCGGTCTCGAAGTGCAGCGTGCCGCCATGGCCGCGGATCACCGACCGCACCATCGCCAGCCCCTGGCCGGTGCCCTTCCCGACCGCCTTGGTGGTGAAGAACGGCTCGAAGATGCGGTGCCGGACGTGATCGGGGATGCCGGTGCCGGTGTCGGCGATCGCGACCTCGATCCAGGCGCCGTCGCGCCGGGACCGCAGCGTGATCGTGCCCTTGCCGGCGGCGCCGTCGCCGACGACGTCCTCGATGGCGTGGGCGGCGTTGACGACGAGGTTGAGGAACGCCTGGTTGAGCGGACCGGGCCGGCCCTGGATCAGCGGCAGGTCGGGCGCCAGCTCGGTGACCACCTCCGCGACGTACTTCCACTCGTTGCGGGACACCGTCATCGTCGTGGTCAGCGCGCCGTTGACGTCGACCGGCTCCGGCTCGTCGCCGCCCAGGTACGAGAAGCCCTTCATCGCCCGGACGATCTCGGTGACCCGATCGACGCCCTGCCGGCACGCCGCGACCGCCTTCGGCGCCTGGTCGAGCACGAACCGTAGGCGCCGGGGCGACGGCACCGCGGCGCCGCTGGCCACCGCCGTGAGATCGACGATCGCCTTGTCGAGGAAGCCCAGGTTGTCGCCGATGTATTGCATCGGCGTGTTGATCTCGTGGGCGATGCCGGCGGCGAGCTGCCCGATCGACTCGAGCCGCCGCGCCGACTCCAGGCTGGCCTCGAGCTCCTTGCGCGCGGTGTCGTCGGAGACCGCCAGCAAGGCGTGGATGCCGTCGACGTCGTGGATCAGGTCGACGGTGATCACCGCGGGGAAGCAGCTGCCGTCGCGGCGGCGCACCGTGGCGGCGCACGGCACCGAGGTCGAGCGCATCGGCGGGCCGATCAGCGAACGGTCCGCGACGTCGAGCCAGTCGGCGAGCGCGAGCCGGCTGAGCTCGACCTCGGCGCCCCCCAGCAGCGCGACCGCGGCGCGGTTGACCTGGACGATGCGGCCGTCGGCGCCGAGGACGAACAGCCCGGCCTTGGCCTGGGCGAACATCTCGCGGAACCGCCGCTCGGCGCTGCGCCGCTGCAGGAACTGCCCGATCTGCCGCCCGGTGGCGCCGAGCGTCGCGAGCAGCCCGGGGTCCGGCGCGTGGGCCCGCGTCGAGTACAGCTCGAAGACGGCGCCGACCCGCCCACCCAGCATCGCGGGGAACGCGCACGCGCTGCGCACGAGCCCGGCGGCGACCTGGCGCGGCGCGCTCGGCTCGTCGTGGATCTCGGCGGTCCAGCCGGCCTGAGCGGTCGCGAGCACCCGCCCGGCCAGGCCCTCGTCGCGGCGGACCCGGCGGCGCCGCGGCCGCAGCATCGGATCGTCGTCGCCGCTGCGCGACCACACCTCGGTGCAGCGCAGGGTCTCGCCGCCGGGATCGAGCTCCCAGATCGCGCCGGCCTCCCAGCCGATGGCCTGGACGCACGCCGCCAGCGCCGCACCGCGGACGTCGGTGGTGCCGGCGTGGTGCAGGACCTCCTCGATCGCGGTGTGGATCGAGAGGCGCTGCTCGGCGACCCGCTGCGCCGAGATGTCGACGTGGGCGATCAGCGCGCCGCCGTGGCGCAGCCGCGCGACCCGCATCCGGTACCACCGCGCGACGGTCTCGGAGTGGCACGGGTAGACGTACTGGAACTCGGCCTCGACGCCGGCGAGCACGGTGGCGATGCCAGCGGCCGCGGCGGCCGCCGCCGGTTCGGGCGAGGCGCGGCACACCGCGAGGTAGTCGACGCCGACGCCGAGGGCGGTGGCCCGGTGGGCGCCGTTTTGCAGCGCGAACAGCCGCCACTCGCGGTTGACCGCGAGGACCCGGCCGCGGGCGTCGACGACGCAGGCCGAGCCCTCGACTGCCGACAGCAGCTCGGCGGCGCCGGCCAGCGGATCGCCGCGCTCGGGAGCGCACGGCGGGGGCTGCGCGATCAGGCGCGGCAGCGGCGGGGTCACGTCGCCCCCGCGGTGATCCGGACCCGGACCGGCTCGACCAGCCCCTGGCCGCCGGCGAACCGGGCCAGCCGCTCGAGCATCACCGGCGTCACCGCCTGGCCGCGCGGCACGACGACCATGCCGTTGTGGGCGAGGACGTCGTCCTCGAGGACCATCGCGCAGCTCAGCTCGCGGATCTTGAGGCTGCGGACCACCTCGGCGTCCTCGCCACCGTGGTAGTCGCGCAGCGCCGCCAGCAGCCGCGGTGGGTGGCGGTGGACCAGGCGGTCGAGCGCGTCGGCCAGGGGCAGGCCGCGGCGGCGCAGCTCGTCGACGTCGCGTGCCAGCCGCAGCATCGCGGCGCCGCGGGCCTCGGCGTCGTCGGCCGCGCCCGGCGGCGCCGGCTCGGCGTGGGCCCGCACCATGCGCGCGACCCGCTCGAGCCGCGGGATCGCCGCGATCAGGCGGGCCGCGACCTCGGCGTGGCCGGCCAGCGCCGCGCGATCGGCCTCGGCGACGTCCTGCCCGGCGAGGACGCGACCGAGGGCCTCGGCGGACACCGTGACCAGGCCGAGCTGCGACAGGAGCGCCGCGAGCTCGAGCTCCCAGGCGTCGTCGGGACGCAGCCGCGCGATCAGGTGGCGGACGTAGCCGCGCATCGCGACGCACCGCGAGAACACCACCGGCGAGGTCAGGCCGAGGACGTCGGTGAGCATCTCGATCGCCGCGACCAGCGTGTGCTCGAGGAGCTCGCGCTGCGCGATCACCAGGCGGTGCTGCGCGACCGCGTCGGCCAGGGCCGCGTCGAGGGCGTCGGCGGGGCACGGCTTGAGCAGGAAGCGGAAGACGTTGCCGCGGTTGACCGCGGCGATCGCCGCGTGCAGGTCGGTCTGCCCGGTCAGCAGGATCCGCGTCACCTCGGGCGCGAGGTCGCGCGCCTGGGCGAGGAACGTCGCGCCGTCCATGATCGGCATCCGCATGTCCGACACGACGGCGGCGAACCGGACGCCGCGGGCGAGCTCGGCCAGCGCCTCGGCGCCGCTGGTGGCGCAGGTGACGTCGTAGGCCTCGCCGAGGACGCGGACCAGGCCGTCCAGGACGTTGGGCTCGTCGTCCACGCACAGGATCTGCGGGACCGCGTCCGCGGCCGCCGAGACCGCCGGCCGGGCGGCGGCGCCGCTCACGCCGCGAGCTCCAGGGTCAGGTCGCGCCAGCCCTCGAGGCGCTCGGCGCACCCGACCGCCTCGAGATACGGCTGATCGGGCTCGCCGCCGCTGGCCAGCGCGCACGCGACGTGGGTGACGCCGACGACGCCGAACCCGGGCTCGGCGGCGGCGCCCGGGTCGTGGTGGTGGGCGACCGCCTCGACGATCGGGTCCGGCAAGCCCCAGGTGCCCAGCAGGTAGGCGCTGACCTCGGCGTGCGAGACGCCGAGCGCGTCACGCTCCAGGAGGTGACGCGGCCGGGGATCGACGCACGACGCGCGCTCGATCGCGTCCCAGGCCGCGGCGTTGCCGGCGTAGGCCACCAGCGTGCCGACGTCGGCGAGCAGCGCCGCCGACGCCGCGTACTCGCCGGTGCGCGGGTCGGGGGCGATCCGCGGCGCCAGCGCCGCCGCCGCCAGGGCGTGCCGCTGGAGCTCGTCGTGCGCCGCCGCCGGCAGGCCGCCGGCGGGCGCGGCGAAGACCTCGCTCGACAGGACCACCATGCGGACGGTGCGCAGGCCGAGGCGCAGCACCGCGGCGCCGACGTCGCCGACCCGCTGGCCGCGCGCGAAGAACGCCGAGTTGACGACCTGTAGCAGCTTGCCCGCGACCGCCGGATCCTGCTGGACGACGCGAACGACGTCGCGAACGTCGACGTCGTCGCGGCGCAGCAGCGCGGTCAGGCGGGCGAACAGCCGCGGCACCGCCGGCAGCGCGCCGAGCCGCCCCACCGCCGCGCGGCAGCGCGGCGACGCGAAGGTCTGGCGCAGGCGCGCGGCCCGGGTGATGACGTCGCGCAGGGCGTCGCCGCTGCACGGCTTGCTGAGGAACTGGTGGGCGACCGGCACGACCCGCATCGCGGTGGCCTCGTCGGTCTGCCCCGACAGCACGATCCGGATCACGTCGGGGAAGCGGGCGTGGATCTCGTGCATCAACGCCGCGCCGTCCTTGCCCGGCATCCGCATGTCGCTGATCACGACGTCGGCGGCGCGCTCGCTGAGCAGCCGCAGGCCCTCCTCCGCCGACGCCGCGAACCGCAGGTCCCAGTCCGGCGCCGCGTCGTAGAGCGCGCGCTCGATGCCCTCGAGGACCGCCGGCTCGTCATCGACGAAGAGCACGTTCATCGCTCATCCCCCCTGGTTCAGCAGCGCGACGATGCGCGCCGCGGCCGCGCGGGCCCCCTCGAGCGCGGTCGCCGCCTGGGTCAGGCGCGACGCCGCCGCGATCGGGTCGGCGGCGACCGCGCGGTCGAGCTCCTCGGCGAGGCCGAGCGCGAGGCCGCCGCGCGCCTGCTCCGCCTGGTCGAGCGCCTCCAGGCGGACGCCGATCGTGGTCCGCGCGCCCGCCACCTGGTCGATCGCGGCGGCCACCGGATCGAGCCAGCCCTGGACCCCGGCCTGATCGTCGGCGGCCAGCGACGTGGCGAGGCCGTCGAGCGTGGCCAGGATGTCGACCCCGTTGGCGGCGGTGAAGGTCGCGCCGGGCAGGCTGGCGAGCTGTGTCAGCGCCTCGCCCGAGACCACCGCGCGAACGTCGGCCGTGCCGACGTAGGCGCCGGCGGCGTCGAACGGCGCGACGTCACCGCCGGCGCCGGCGAA
This sequence comes from Kofleriaceae bacterium, assembly GCA_020633495.1. Classification (GTDB taxonomy): domain Bacteria; phylum Myxococcota_A; class Polyangia; order Haliangiales; family Haliangiaceae; genus WYBA01. The sequence goes on from JACKDR010000013.1 coordinate 208,073, forward strand.
CAGGTACTCGCCGTCGCCGGCGCGGCTGTCGAGCAGGCCGATCAGGGTCTGCCGCAGCTGACCGACCTCCTCGGCGGCCCCGGCGCGCTCGGTCGCCGACATCACGCCGGTCGCCATCTGGGTGCCCAGCTCCTGGGCGCGGCGCAGGACCTCGCCGACGCTGTCGAGCGCGCCATCGGCCTGGTCGAGCTGGCCGCGGGCGACGTCGATCGAGCGGGCGTGGCCAGCCGACACCGCGGCCCGCGCCTGCGCGACCTTGCCCTGGGCCCAGCGCACCGGGTCGTCGGAGGCGCGACCGACGGCGACGCCGCTCGACAGCGCCCCGGTCGCGCTCGCCACGGCGTCCCGGGCCCGCGTCGTCGCGGTGGTCGCCAGCTCCATCAGTCGTCGTTCGGTCACGCGCATGGGATCACACCTTGTCCAGCAGGTCGCGCAGCATGTCGTCGATCGTCGAGACGAACCGGGTCGCGGCCTGGGCCGCGCGCTGCATCTCGCTCAGCCGCGCCATCTCCTCCTCGAGCGACACGCCGCTGAGGGCGTCGCGCTCGCCGGCGACGACGTCGACCCGCGCGGCCTCGAGGTCGCGCAGCCCGACCGCCCGCTGGGCGTCGGCGCCGATCGCGGCGAGCGCGCGGACGCCCTCGCCGACGAAGGTCCGGGTGCCGCCGCCGGCCAGCGGCTGATCGGCGAGCTGGGCCAGCGCCAGCAGGCCGCGGTTGTCGCCGGCCGGGGCGCCGACCGCGGCGCCCGCCAGCAGGCGCGGGTCGGCCGCCACCGTCGGGTCGACCGCCATCGCGAGCGCGGCGCCGGCGACCGCGCCGGGCGCGACGAACAGGTCGCGACCGCTGACGCCGTCGAGGCCGGCGTTGGCACGGTGGACGGCGTCGACCTCGCTGGCGACGTCGTAGGCGAGCTGGTCGAGATCGGCGGCGGCGCGCACCATCGCGTCGTCGCGGAACGCGACCTCGCCGCCCATGGCGCCGCCGAGCCGCGCCGTCACGTCGTCGCGGTGGCCGCCGTCGACGACGTCGAGGCGGACCAGGCCGCCGAGCGCGGCGTCGGGGGTGGCCTCGAAGGTGGCGGCGCGGATGCCGTCGACGACGCTGACGCCACCGTCGATCGTCACCCGCATCATGCCGTCGGCGTCGATCCGGGCCTGGGCGCCGGTCAGCTCGGCGAGCTGGGTGGCCGCGAGGTCGCGCTCGTCGGCGAGGACGGGATCGTGGGACACCGCCAGCCGCTGGTTGGCGGCGGCGACCTGAGCGGCCAGCGCGGTGGCGCGGGTGGCCTCGTCGCGCAGCCGGGTGTCGGCGCCGGACCGGCCGTCGACGATCGCCTGGGCGGCGCGGCGGAACGCCACCGCCAGGGCGTCGGCGGCGCCGACCGCCTGGGTCCGCTGGGCCAGATCGAGCGGCGACGACGCGGCCGCGGCCAGGCCGGCGAACAGCGACGCGATCGCGTCGACGACGTCGCCGCCGCTGGTGGGCGCGATCCGGGCCTCGGCGTCGAGCAACGCGCTGGCCAGGGCGTCGGCCTGGCCGTGGCCGGCGGCGGCGGCGCGCTCGCGGAGGCCGAGCAGCGCGCTCTCGGCGCGGCGCGGTCCGGACGACGCCACGCCGCCGACCTCGGGGGCCCCGAGCAGCGCGCGCAGATCGACGCTCTCCCGCGAGTATCCGGCGGTGTCGACGTTGGCGACGTTGCGGCCCGCGACGCCGGCTCCCGAGGTGAAGGCGCCGTAGGCGCCGGCACCGAGATCGAGCAAGCCGAGCAGTCCCGACATGAGGTCCTCCTAGATCGTCCTCGCGCCCAGCGGTGGGGCGGTCGTGATCCGCCGCCGTGCGCGGGCGTCGTAGAGGCCCGCGTCGGCGATGCCGAGGCGCCGGCGCAGCGCCGCGATCGCGTCGTCGAGCAGGATCTGGTTGGCGTGGGCGACGACCTGGACCCGCGCGGCCAGGACCCGCAGCGCGCGGGCGTCGGCGCCGGTGGCCTCGCGGTCGAACGCGGCGCGCGCGGCGACCACCGCGGCGGCGAGCCCCTCCTTGGCGGTGGTGGCGCGGACCAGGCCCTCGGGATCGAGCGCGCGCAGCGCGTCGCGCTCGGCGCCGAGCACCTCGAGCAGGCGCTCGAGCAGCGCGCGCGGGGTCGCGGCGGCGTCGCTCACGCGTCGCCTCCGCGGCGCGCCAGGTCGTCGGCGATGATCCGCGCGGCCAGCTGCTCGTGGTCGACGCGGTAGGTGCCGTCGGCGAGCTGGGTCGCGATCCGGGCCAGGCGCTCGGCGCGGCCGGCGTCGGCGTGGCCCTGGGCGTCGGCGACCTCGCGGGCGCGGCCGCCGACCTTGACGGCGTCGTCGTCGACCGACCGGGCCGCGGCCCGGGCGGCGGCGGTCCCGTCCTGGGGCTTCTGGTCGACGAGGTGGATGACGCGATCGTTGATCCGCATGGGCTGTCTCCTCGATGTCCTGGGTCGACCATCAGCGCCGGTGCTTGAGGGCCTGATCGAGCTCGGGCATTTCCGCAAGCGGATCCATGACTTCGCCGTCGCGGCGGACCTCGAAGTGCAGGTGCGGGCCCAGCGACCGCCCGGTCGACCCGACCTCGCCGACGACCATGCCGGGCGCGATCGGGTCACCGACCCGGACGTCGATGTGCGACAGGTGGGCGTAGCGGGTCTCCAGGCCGCCGCCGTGGTCGACGACCACCAGGTTGCCGTAGCCACCGGCGACCCCGGCGCGCGACACCGTGCCGCCACCGGCGGCCCGCACCGGCGTGCCCATCGGCACCGCGATGTCGAGGCCGTTGTGCTGGCGCAGCTTGCCGTCGCCGGGATCGTGGCGGATGCCCTCGCCCGAGGTCAGGGTGCCGAGGACCGGCGCCACGGTCAGCGGACCGGCGTAGGCCCGCAGCACCATCGCGGGTGGCACCGCGCCGGGCCCGGGGGCCGCGCCCGGGCCGCCGAGCTGGGCGACGATCTGCCCGGCCAGGCCGACGCCGCCGCCCTCGGCCATGGCGTCGGCGAGGGCCTCGTTGAACATGTCGTGGAAGGTCGACGCCGCGATGCCGTCGCCGGCCATGGCGTCGGCGTGGTGGACCTCGGCCAGGACGCGGCGCAGGAAGTAGGCCTCGAGCGCCCGGGCCGCGCCGGCCGCGTCGCGCGGCTGGTCGACGCCCGACGTCACTGGATCACCACCTCGGCGCGCAGCGCTCCGGCGGTGCGCAGGGCCTGGAAGATCGCGACCAGATCGCGGGGCTTGGCGCCGAGCGCGTCGAGCGCGGTCGCCAGGTCGGCGACGGTGGGCGCGCCCGCGGTGTAGACCAGCCGCCCGTCGTCCTCCTGGACGTCGACCGTGGTCTCGGGGACCTCGACGCTGGCGCCGCCCGACAGCGCGCCCGGTTGCGACACCGCGCGGGCCTCGTCGACGGTGACGTGCAGGCCGCCGTGCGCGATCGCGGCGGCGCCCAGGCGGACCTCGGCGCCGACGACGATCGTCCCGGTCCGCTCGTCGATGACGATCCGCGCCGGGGCGTCGGGCACGACCTCGAGCGGCTCGAGCTCGGCGACAAGCGCCGCGACCTTGCCGCGCCACGCCCGCGGCACCGCGACCGTGACCGCGCCGGGGTCGGCGACCGAGGTCACGCCGGCGCCGAGCGCGGCGTCGATCGCCTCGGCGATGCGACGCGCGGTCGTGAAGTCGGCGTCGCGCAGCACCAGCGTGAGCTGGTCGCCGTCGAGCGCGCCCGGCGCGGCCCGCTCGACGGTGGCGCCCTCGGGCAGGCGCCCGACGGTGACGTGGTTCTTCTTGCGCGACGACCCGGTGGCGCCCTCGGCGGCGAAGCCCCCGACGGTCAGCGGTCCCTGCGCGACCGCGTAGACCTCGAGGTCGGCGCCGCGCAGCGGCGTCGCGATCAGCGTGCCGCCGGCCAGGCTCTTGGCCGAGCCGGTCGACGACACCAGGACGTCGAGCTCCTGGCCGGGTCGCGCGAACGGCGGCAGGTCCGCGGTGACCAGCACCGCCGCGACGTTCTTGGCCTTGAGCTCGGTCTCGGCGACGGTGACGCCCAGCTTCTTCATCAGCGCCGCCAGCGGCCGGCGCACCGCCGCCGAGCTGGCGTCGTCGCCGGTGCCGGCGAGGCCCACCACCAGGCCGTAGCCGACCAGCTGGTTGTCGCGCACGCCCTCGACGTCGACCAGATCCTTGAGGCGTTCGGCGTGCGCCGGCGCGGCGGGCGCCGCGATCGTGATGGCGAGGGCGGCGGTGGCGAGGGCGAGCAGGCGGTGGGACATGGGAGCTCCGGCTCAGAAGGGATTGAGCGTGGTGATCAGGCGCGTGAACCACCCCGGGCGCTGCTGGGCGGTGACGTCGCCGCGGCCGGTGATCTCGATCTCGGCCTCGGCGATCCGCGACGACAGGACGACGTCGTCGGGGCGGACGTCGGCCTTGCGGACCAGCCCCGACAGGTACAGGTGCTGCTCCTCGCGGCCGATCTTGACCACCTTGGTGCCCTCGACGAACAGATCGCCGTTGGGCATGACCTGCTGGACCCGCACCGGCAGGGTCGCGACCAGGCGACCCTTGCGCTGGATCTTGCCGCCGCCCGAGAAGCTGGCCGCGGAATCGGTGCCCAGCAGCTGCGACGGGTCGACGTCGGGGTACTTGGCGGCGAGCGCGCCGAGCACCCCGACCGCGGGCAGGCCGAGCTGGGTCGAGCTCTTGCGATCGAGCGCGGTCGAGTCGTCGCGGCTGGCCTGATCGGACTCGTCGATCTTGACGACGAGGATGTCGCCGACCCGGTGGGCGCGGTCGTCCTCGTACATGCCGCCTTGCCCCGCCGACCAGATGCTGGCGCCGCGCGGCGTCGCCGGCGCGGCGTAGGCGCCGGGGGCGAACGTGCGGTGGCGCGGCTTGTACGGGGCGATGTGCTCGACGCAGCCGGCGGCGCCCAGCGCCACCAGCGCCACCAGCGCCGCCGCCGCGATCGCGCCCCGCCCGACCGCGGTCACGCGCCACCCCCGGCGACCCGCACCGTGGCGGCGTCGTCGGCGAGGCGGCTGCGCAGGACCCGGCGCGTCGCCGTGACCCGGACCGCGACCTCGGCGCCGACGCGGGCGTCGGCCTCGAGCGTGCCGCGCGCGGCGATCGTGACGCCGCCGCGCTCGACCACGACGTCGACCTCGGTGCCGCGCGCCACCGGCGGCGGCAGCTCGACGGCGTCGGCGGTGACCGGCTCGCCGCGGCGCACCGCGGTCAGGACCTTGCGGCCGGCCAGCGCCGCCGGCACGACCTGCAGGCCGTCGACCGGCCGGGCCTCGATCGCGACGTCGGCGGCGTCGAGCCGCTCGCCGGCGGCGAGGTCGCGGGTCGCGACGACGACCGCGCGCAGCGTGCCGAGCTCGACCTGGACCCAGCCGGTGGTCGCGGCGCGACCGGCGCCGACGTCGACCTCGACGCTGAGCCACCTGGCGCGGGCGGCGCGCGGCCAGCGCACGACGATCTCGCCGCGCGCCTGTCGCACCGCGGCCGGGGCCTCGACGTCGACGACGCCCAGCGTCGCCGGGACCCCGGCGGCGATCGCCGCGCGGAGCTCGGCGCTGCGATCGACGACGCGGTGACGACGCTTGCCGGCGTCGGCCGTGGGCGCGGCCGCGAGCGCGGCCGCGACGGCGGCGACGACCGCCCATCCGCGCGGCGCGCTCATCCCAGCCTCGCGGTCTGGTCGAGCATCTCGTCGGCGGCCTTGACCACGCGCGCGTTGGTCTCGTAGGCGCGCTGCCCCGAGATCAGGTCGATCATCTCCTCGACGACCTTGACGTTGGACAGCTCGAGCGTGCCCTGCGCCAGCGTGCCCAGGCCGTCCTCGCCGGGCGCGCCGGTGAACGGCGTGCCCGACGCCGCGGTCTCGGTGAACAGGTTCTTGCCCATCGCGGCCAGGCCCGCCGGGTTGGCGAAGCTGGTCAGCTCGAGCTTGCCGAGCTCGACCGGGGTCGGCTCGCCCGCGATCACCGCGGTGACGGTGCCGTCGCCGGCGATCGACACCGCCTGGGCCTCGGGCGGCACGGTGACGTCCGCGACCAGCGGGTAGCCCTCGGTGGTGACGATGCGGCCCTCGGCGTCGAGCGCGAACGCGCCGTCCCGGGTGTAGCCGAGGCGGTCGCCGGGCAGCTGGATCGCGAAGAAGCCGTTGCCCTCGATCGCGACGTCGAGCGGGTTGCCGGTCTGGCGGAGGTCGCCCTCGGCGAAGCTGCGGCTGGTGCCGTCGATCTTGACGCCCATGCCGACCTGGACGCCGGTCGGCGACCGCGTGCCGGCGCCGGTGGGCGCGCCGGGCGCCCGCAGCTGCTGGTACAGCAGATCGGCGAACTCGGCGCGCATGCGCTTGAAGCCCGGGGTCGACGCGTTGGCGACGTTGTTGGCGGTGACGTCGAGGCGCGTCTCCTGCGCCTCCATGCCGGTCGCCGCGGTCGAGAGTGCTCGTAGCATCTGGATCTCCTTGGTCGGGCTCAGCCCGGGCCGCCGATGTCGCGCGCGGTGCGCGAGTCGATGTCTCGGTAGCGTTCGATCATCCGGTGCAGCGCCTCGTAGGTCCGGGACACCCGGACCAGGTCGACGACGCCGCGCACGATCTCGAAGTTGGACTGCTCGATCGCGCCGCCCACGACCTCGACGTCGGCGCCGACCGCCTGGGCCGGGCCGCGCGCGATCATCAGCGACTCGCCCTCGCGGACCATCGCCGACGGCGCGAACCGCGCCAGCTCGAGCTGGCCGATCGCCTCGCCGTCGGCCTCGACCGTGCCGTCGCCGCCGATCGCGACGGTCGCGGCGCCGGGCGGGATGACCAGGTTGCCGCCGCCCCGGGCCCGCACCGCGAGGCCGTCGCTGGTGACGATCGTGCCGCCGGCGTCGGTGCGGAACGCGCCGTCGCGGGTGTAGCGGACCCCGCGCGGGGTGTCGACCGCGAACCAGGCGTCGCCGACCAGCGCGGCGTCGAGCGGCGCGCCGGTCTGGCGCAGCGCCCCCTGGGCGCCGTCGGTCTTGCCGCCGGTGGCGCCGACGAACACCATCCGGTTGCCGGTGGCGCGGGTCAGCTGCTCGTGGAACGAGACCCGTTCGGCGCGGAACCCGGCGGTCGACGCGTTGGCGACGTTGTTGGCGGTGACGTCGAGCGCCTCGCTCTGCGCCACCGCGCCGGCCAACGCGGTGTAGATGCCGTTACCCATCGCGACCCTCCTGGAAGCCGGCGCGCAGCCGCGCCAGCGCGCGCGAGTGCAGCTGGCACACCCGCGACTCGGTGACGCCGAAGAGCTTGCCGATCTCGGCGTAGGACAGCTCCTCGACGTAGTACAGGGACAGCAGCGTGGCGTCGCGCTCGGGCAAGGTCTGGAGCTGCGCGACCAGCCGCGCGGTCAACAGGCGCCGCGCCGCGCTGGTCTCCGGGCCCTCGTCGTCGCCGGCGACCTCGGCGGTCAGCTCGTCGATGGGGACGCACGCGACGTGGGTGAGGGTCTCGAGCTCGGCCAGGTACTGGTCGACCGGGACCCCCAGCGCGGCCGCGACCTCCTCGTCCTCGGGGTGGCGGCCGAGCCTGGCGCCGAGCGCCCGGATCGTGTCGCTGACCTGGCGGGCCCGGGCCCGGGCCCGCCGCGACATGACGTCGCCGCGCCGCAGCTCGTCGAGGACGGCGCCGCGGATGCGCTTCTCGGCGAACGCGACGAAGGGCTGGCCGCGGGCGGCGTCGAAGCGCTCGGCGGCCTCGGCGAGGCCGACCATCGCGGCGGCGATCAGATCGTCCTGGCGGACGTTGTCGGGCACCCGGCGGGCGACCCGCAGCGCGATGCGCCGCGCCATGTCGAGGTGCGCGACCATCAGCGCGTCGCGCTCCGCGCGCGCCGGGTCGGCGACCCGCTCGTAGGCCCTCACGACTCGTCTCCGCGCACGAAGCCGGCCAGCGGCCCGACCGCGACGGCCGGCGCCGCCAACGCGTCGAGCGCCCGCGCCACCGCGTGGATCGCGCGCGCCGCGGGTGAGTCCGGGCGTTGGGTCACGACGGGCTCGCCCGCCGCCGCGGCGTCGGCGATCGCGGGGTCGCGTGGCACCGGCGGCAGCGCCACCAGGTCGATGCCGAGGAACCGCGCCACCAGGACCCGCAGCCGGCCGTAGACCTCGTCGGCGTCCGACGGCGAGCGGACGTCGTTGGCGAGGACGAAGACCTGGCGGACCCGCTCGCGCTGCGCCAGCACCTTGATGCAGGCGTAGGCGTCGGCCAGCGACAGCGGCTCGGCGCGCGCGACGACGACGATGTCGGCGGCGGCGCCGGCCAGGCCCATCGTCCCGGCGCCGATCCCGGCCGCGGTATCGATCACGAGGCTGTCGAACCGCGGCGCCAGCGTGCCCAGCGCCGCCCACAGGCGCGACCGGGCCAGGTCGTCGAGGTTGGCGAGCGCGAAGCTGCCGTTGAGCGCGGGCAACAGGTGCACGCCGTGGGCGGCGACCAGGATCTCCTCGATCGGCACGCCGGCGAGCAGGTCGGCGAGGCTGTGGCTGGGCGCGACGCCCAGCAGCAGGTTGAGGTCGGCCATGCCGGCGTCGCCATCGACGGCGCACACCCGGGCGCCTCGCCGCGCCCACGCCGCGGCGAGGTTGACCGCGATCGTGCTCTTGCCGACGCCGCCCTTGCCGCCGGTGACGGCGACGACGCGGCGACGCGGGCGCAGCAGCGGGGACACGCCGGCGCCGGCGGCGCGCAGGCTGGCGGCCTGGTCGGTCACGCCGCCACCTCCCCGACCGCCTCGGTGCCGGCGGCGAGGCCGCGCAGGCGCGCGGCGGTGACCGCCTCCAGATCCTCGGGGACGCGCTGGCCGGTCGTGACCCAGGTGACCGGGAGGCCGAGGCGGGCCGGGCCGCGGATCAGCTCGCCGAGGCCGAGCGCCTCGTCGAGCTTGGTCCACAGCAGCCGCACCGGGCCCAGGCCCTGGTGCCGGCGCGCGATCGCGTCGAGGTGCTCGGGCGCGGTCGCCGCGGGCACGGTCAGGTGGACCTCGACGTCGTCGCGGCCGTCGAGGACGCGCTCGAGCGCCCACATCGCCTCGCGATCGCGCGGGCTGCGACCGGCGGTGTCGACGAAGATGCGCTCGGCGTCGCGGCAGGCGTCGAGCGCGCCGCGCAGGCGCGTCGGGTCGTCGACCAGGCGCACCGGCACGCCGATCAGGTCGGCGTAGGTGCGGATCTGGTCGGCGCCGCCGACCCGGTAGTCGTCGAGGCTGATCAGCGCGACGCGGCGACGCTCGACCAGCGCGGCCCGGGCCGCCAGCTTGGCCAGCGTCGTGGTCTTGCCGACGCCGGTCGGTCCGACCAGGACCACGACCCGGCGCTGCGACGGCGCGACCAGGGCGTCGTCGCCGACGTCGGGCGCCGCGCCGGCGCCGCCGCCGGCGCGCGGCAGCGCAGCGCGCAGCGCGCTGAGCTCGTGCGGCACCTCGCCCAGCGGCCGGATGATCGAGCGCAGCGACCGCAGCTCGGCGCGCAGCGGCGCCATGATGCGCTCGATGTCGATCTCCTCGAGGCCGCCGCGCCGCGGCGCCACCGCCGGCGCCGCGCCGCGCGGACCGTAGGCCTGGGCCGCGAACGCCGGGGTCCCGGCCTCGACCGGGCCGACGGCCGTCGCGCCGTCGTCGTCGATGGCGGCGGTGACCTCGACCTCCGAGCCGAGGACGCCGCGGCGGACCTCGCGGGTGGACACGATCAGCGCGTCGGGTCCGAGCTCGCGCTTGGCCTCGGCCAGCGCCTCGCGCATGGTCGCGGCCCGGTACTTGCGGATCTTCATGGACTGGTCTCCTTGGCCGGCGGCACGGCGACGACGCCGCGGGTGATCAGCGGGATCGCCGGATCGATCTCGCGGTAGGACATGACGGTGAGGCCGGGGACGTGGCGCTGGGCGATCGCCGCGACGGTGCGGCGCACGTCGGGCGCGACCACGACCACCGGCGGCTCGTCGCGCGCCACCGCCTCGCGCAGCGCGTGCTCGAGCCGCCCGACCAGGCGGGTGACGGCGCCGGCGTCGCTGCCGCGCCCGCCGCGCAGCAGCTCCTCGGCGCGCGGATCGAGGACGACCGCGCGCAGCTCGCCGGCGTCGCCGGCGTGGCCGGCGCAGATCGCGCGGGCCAGGCGCTGGCGGACCAGCTCCGTGAGCTCGCCCGGATCCTTGATCTGACCGCCGTGGTCGGCGAGCGACTCGAGGATCGAGCGGATGTCGCGGATCGAGACCCCCTCGGTCAGCAGGTTGCGCAGCACCTTGATGACGTCGCCCAGCGACATCACGTGCGGGATCAGCTCCTCGACGACCTTGGCGTTGCTCTTGCCGGCGATGTCGAGCAGCTCCTGGGCCTCGCGCCGGCCCAGCAGCTCGGCGGCGTGGCGACGGACCAGCTCGGTGAGGTGGGTCGCGACCACGGCCGACGGATCGACGACGGTGCACCCGGCGGCCTCGGCGCGGCCGCGGTCGGCCGGCGCGATCCACTTCGCGGGCAGGCCGAAGGTCGGCTCGGTGACCGCCTCGCCGGGGATCGCGGCGGCGGCGCGACCGCCGGGGTCGATCGCGAGCATGCGCCCGACCCGGAGCTCGCCCTGCGCCACCTTGACGCCGGAGATCAGCACGCGGTAGCCGCCGGGCCGCAGGCGCAGATCGTCGCGGACGTGGACCGGCGGCACGATGAAGCCCAGCTCCTGGGCCATCTGCTTGCGCAGCGACGCGATCCGGCCCAGCAGCTCGCCGTGGCGGCTGGCGTCGACCAGCGGCAAGAGATCGAGGCCGACGTCGAGGGTCAGCAGCTCGACCGGCAGCAGGCTCTCGAGCTCGGCGCGCTGCGCGCCCTGCCCGGTCGCCGCCGGGCGCGCCGCCGCCTCGGGGCTGGCCGCGGCCACCGTCGCCGCCGCCGCCGCGCGGCTCGACCGCATCGCGAGGCCGCCGAGGCCGAGGGCCAGCACGCCGAACGCCAGGTGCGGCATGCCGGGGACGATCGCGAGCATGCCGGTGAGGCCGGCGGCGATCGCGATCGGCTTGGACCGCGCCATGAGCTGGCCGCCGAGCGCACCGCCGAGGGTCTTGCCGCTCTGGGCGCCGCGAGTGGCGAGCAGCGCGGCGCCGGTCGACACCAGCAGCGCCGGGATCTGCGACACCAGGCCGTCGCCGATCGACAGGATCGTGTAGGTGCGGGTGGCGTTGCCCAGGCCCATGCCGTGCTGGGCGACGCCGACGACGATGCCGCCGACGATGTTGATCGCGACGATCAGCAGGCCGGCGACCGCGTCGCCGCGCACGAACTTGGAGGCGCCGTCCATCGCGCCGTTGAAGTCCGCCTCCTGCTCGATCTCCTTGCGGCGCGCGCGCGCCTCCTGCTCGGTGATGAGGCCGGCGCCGAGGTCGGCGTCGATCGCCATCTGCTTGCCCGGCATCGAGTCGAGGGTGAACCGGGCCGAGACCTCGGAGATGCGGTCGGCACCCTTGGTGATGACGATGAAGTTGATGATGACGAGGATCAGGAAGACGACGCCGCCGACGACGTAGTTGCCGCCGACCGCCATGTGGCCCACCGCCTCGATCACCGAGCCGGCGGCGTGGGTGCCGCCGTTGCCGTTGAGCAGCACCGCCCGGGTGGTCGCGATGTTGAGCGCGAGCCGGAACAGCGTGATCAGGAGCAGCAGCGACGGCAACGCCGACAGCTCGAGCGGCTTCTCGACGTACATCGACAGCAGGAACACCAGCACCGACGCGCACAGGCCCATGCCGAGCAGCAGGTCGAGCATCGACGGCGGCAGCGGCAGCACCACCAGCGCGACGACGCCGAGCACGCCGATGCCGCCGAGCATGTCGACCAGCGGCAGCGGGCGCGCGGCGGCCGGCGCGGTGGTGGAGGGCGAGGACACGAGGGTCCCTAGAGCAAGCGCCTTGCCAAGCGCGACGCCCGCGATCTAGCGAGGTTGCGGCGTCGGGCGCGGCGGCTGTCGGCGAGCCTGACGGTGCCGTTGACGATCGCGGCCGGCGCCGCGGACGCGACGACGTCGCCGGCGCGCCGCCGGGGTGGGTGGCGCGCGCACCGCGGCGCCCCGCGCGCCCGGTGACAGCGGGCCGGCTCAGCGCGCGCGGGCCGCGGCGCGACGTCGCAGGCGGTAGACGTAGGCCAGGACCTCGGCGACCGCGTGGAACAGCGAGCCCGGGATCTGGCGGCCCTCGGGCACCAGCTTGTGCAGCATGCGGGCGAGCGGCGGCTGCGCGACGATCGGGATCCCCGCGGCGCGCGCGAGCTCGCGGATGCGCTCCGCCACCGGGCCGCGCCCCTTGGCGACCACCCGCGGCGCCTGCCCCTCCTCGGCGCGGTAGCGCAGCGCCACCGCGTACTCGGTGGGGTTGACGAGCACGACGTCGGCGCCTTGCACCGCCTGGACCAGGCGCCGGCGCGCCAGCTCCCGCATGCGCTGGCGACGCCGCCGCTTGACGTGCGGATCGCCCTCCTGCTCGCGCGCCTCGCGCTTGTACTCCTCGTGCGTCATGCGCATCCGGGCCGCCAGTTCGCGCCGGGCCTTGACGTAGTCGAACGCGGCCAGTGCGGCGAGGACGCCACCGACCACCAGCACGATCCGCCCGGCGGTGTCGACCAGGGCCAGCAGCGTGGTGCCCGCGCTCATCGCCGGAGCCCGGGCCAGCCGCTCGATCACCGGGGTGACCGCCAGCGCCGCGGCCGCTAGCGCCACCACCAGCCGCACCGTCGAGGTCGCCAGCCGCACCAGCACCTTGCGCGGCGACAGGATCTCGGCGAGCCCGCGCAGCGAGAACACCTTGGTGAGGTCGAAGCCGAGCGGCTTGAACGCCGGCGGCCAGCCCACCTGCGCGGCCGCGGCGATCACGACGCCGGCCAGCGCCGCCACCGCGATCGGCGCGGCGGCGCCGACGATCGTCGTCGCGGCGGCGCCGAGGGTGCGGTCGACCGGGCGGCCGGGGTCGGCCAGCGCGCCCACCAGCAGCGCCCGACACGACGACGCGACGTGCGGCAGGGTCGCGAACAGGGTCACGACGCCGACGCCGACGGCGCCGACCTGGACCAGCTCGCGCGACCGCGCGACGTCGCCCCGCTTGCGGAAGTCGTGGATACGCTTGGGCGTGGGCGCGAGGGTGCGCTGGTCCTTGTCGTCGGGTGCGCTCACGGCGAGAACCCTCCCAGGGCGTCGACCGCGCGCCGCGCCGCGCCGACGACGTCGGCGATCAGCGTCGGCGCGCACGCGGTCAAGACCGCCAGCGCCACCGCCGCGCGCAGCACCAGCTCGACCGAGAAGACGTTGACCGACGGCACGCCGCGCGACGCCAGGCCGACGCCGAGGCTGACCGCCATGCCCGCGACGATCAGGGGCGCGGCCATGCGCACCGCGAGCTCGAGGACCTCGCCGGCGCGCGCCGGGATCTCGAGCGCGAGCGCGCCCAGGGTCAGGCCGTGCGGGGTCGGCGCCGCCACCACCCGGACGATCGCCTCCATGCCGCCGGCGCCGAGGAACGCCAGGCCGGCCAGCGCGCCGAGGAGCCGGCGGGTCGGCAGCGCCTGATCGCCGCTGGCCGGATCGATCTGGCCGGCCAGGCCGATGCCGATCTGCAGCCCGATGAGCTGACCGCCGACCTCGGCGCCGAGGAGGATCAGCCGCGCGGTCAGCCCGGCCAGCAGGCCCATCGCCAGCTCGAGCGGGATCAGCGCCGGCACGCGCGCGGGGTCGACCGGGCCGCGCACCGCGGCGCCGGCGGCGGCCATCGCGAGCGCGGCAACGATGCGAACCGGGGCGGGCACGCTGCGGTCGCCGATGACCGGCGCGGTCTGGGCCAGGGCCGCGGCGCGGGCCAGCACGACCACGAACCCGGCCAGATCGGCCTCGCTGAGGCTCAGCCCGGTCACCGCTCGCGGCCCGGGCCCATCTCGGCGAGGTGGGTGATCGAGCCGCTGAGGTGGCGCTCGAGGTGGCCCAGCAGCCAGCTGCCGCCCAGCGCCATCACCAGGATCAGCGCCGCGACCTTGGGCACGAACGACAGCGCGCTGTCGTTGAGCTGGGTCGCCGCCTGCAGCAGCGAGGTCAGCAGGCCGACGATCAGCGCGACGCCCACCACCGGGCCGGCGACCAGCACCAGCACGCGCAGGGCGTTGCCCCACAGATCCATGAGCTGGCTGCCGGTCACATCGCCCCCCGCAGCAGCGACTCGACCACCAGGTGCCAGCCGCCGACGGCGACGAACACCAGCAGCTTGAGCGGCATCGCCACCACGACCGGCGGCATCATCATCATGCCGAGGCTGGTCAGCACGATCGCGACCAGCAGGTCGATGACCAGGAACGGCAGCAGCAGGGTCAGGCCCATCTCGAACGCGGTCCGCAGCTCGGACAGCACGAACGCCGGGATCGCCATGCGCAGCGGCACGTCGGCGGCCGAGGTCGGGCGCTCGGCGCGGGCGACCTCGTAGAACAGCGCGAGGTCGTCCTCGCGGGTGTGGCCGAGCAGGAACGCACGGATCGGCGGCGTCGCGGCCTCGGCGGCCTGGCTCTCGGTGAGCTGGCCCGACAGGTAGGGCGACACCGCCTGCTGCCGCACCTGCTCGATCGTGGGTGCCATGACGAACAGGGTCATGAACAGCGCGGTCCCGACCAGGACCTGGTTGGGCGGCGCCCCCTGGGTGCCGAGGCCGGTCCGCAGGAAGCCCAGGACGATGATGAAGCGGGCGAACGTGG
>JACKDR010000014.1 GCA_020633495.1 Kofleriaceae bacterium
ATCGAACGCGTGCGCGCCTTCGAGCGGCGTGTCGTTCTCGTCGGCGAGCAGTGACTCGTACATGCGCTCGGCGAGGGGCGCGTTCGGTTGCAAGAAGCCGAGCAAGCCGAGGTCCTCGGGCGCGCCGTGCAGGAGCGTCGGCGCTTCGCCGCGCAGGTCGTTGCCCACGCCTTCGTGCTTCGACCACGCGACGACTCGAACGCCCGCGAGCTCGGCGATACCACGCACGAGATCCGGCCACGGGGCTTCGGTCGCCACGAGGGTGACCGCGACCTCGCTGCGATCGAGCGCGACGAGCCGCAGCCACACCGCGCGCAGCAGGCCTTCGTTCTTTCGCTCGTCGAAGGCGGGCACGCCCAGCGCCTGCGCGACGCGCACGATGCCCGAGGCGGCGGCCGAGAGCGCGGGATGCTCCACCAGGCAGCCGTGCATGTCGGCGGGCGTGTGCGAGCCACGCGCGAAGCTTCCGAGCACGAGCCGCCCCGGTCCGCCGAAGGCGACGCGTTTGCTGCTCACGCGGTAGCCGAGCTCGCGACCGTCGCCGATCACCGCGTCGACGCGAAGGCCGAGCGCTTCGAGCGCCGCCTTCTTCTGCGCGCGTTGCGCCTCGCCCGAGAGCGGCATCAACGGGCAGCCTCCGCAACGACCGTCGCGGCTCTCGTGCTTCGCGCAGGCGACCGGCACGCGCTCTCCCGCGCGCAGCTCGATCAGGCGACCGTGCGCGACGGGCCCGCCCTTCGAGACGTGCTCGATGCGGACGAGACCACGCTCGCCGCCGAAGAGGCCGTGCACCCGCACCTCGCGTCCTTCCGCGCGCGCGATGCCTTGGCCTTCGAGGTCGACGTGCGTCGCTTCGAGCTCGAGATGGTCGCCACCTTTCACGGCGCCGAGCATGGCACGTGCGACGCGTCGGGGCCGGTCGCGCGGCAGGAGCGCCGTGCTCCCGCGAGCCTCTGCACCCGCCGAGTCACTGACGTTCCAGGTCCGCCAGCCGCACGAACGCGCGTGTCTCTTCGCCACCGCCCCGCACCGGGATACGCGTGCGGTACCGAAGGCCGTCGGCGTCGACGAGCTCCACGCGCAGCGCACCGCTCGGCACCTGCACCCGACGCAGCGGCGTGCGGCCCAAGCTCACCCGGCCGACGAAGACCTCGGTCGGTGGATCGGTCTCGAAGGTCAACGAGCCGTCGGCCGTCTCGGGGTCGATCACCGTCGCCGCTTCTTCGAGGCGCGCCATCACGGTCTCGGTCGCGCCCGCGCCGAGCGTGATCGTCTGCTCGTGCGGGTCGAAGCCTTCCGCGCTCACGACCACCACGTGCTCGCCCGGCGCGAGGCCGGGAATCTCGAGCGGCGTGCTTCCACGCGGCTCGCCGTCGAGCGTCACCTGTGCGCCCGCCGGCAGGCTCGTCACGAGAATCGCGCTGCCCGTGCGCGGCAGCGGCGTCGCACGCGAGGTGTCGTCGACCTCGGCCGCCGGTTCGGCCCACGGCTTCCACACGAAGACACCGACCGCGCCGAGCGCCAGCACCGCCACCACCGAGAGCGCGACGAGCCACGTGCGGCTTCCTCCGCTGCTCGTGCTGGGGACCGGGCGGGGCGGCGCGACGCGCGCGGGGCGGCTCGCTGGCGTGGGTGCCGGGCGTGGGGTGGAGGCACGCACCGCGGCGGGGGTGTCCAGCTTGAGCGGTGCGACGTCGAGAGGCGGCCCGGCCAGGGGATCGAACGGATCGCCGCTGCTGACCGTGATCTTCGGGGCCGCGGTGGGTCGATGCGACGATCTCGGCGCCAGGTCGATCGGAGGAAGATCGAGCTCGCCGATCTCGAGGTCGAGCTCGCGCGTGCCGCTCGGGGCGCTCGGTCGCGGTGGCGCGCCGAGCACGACGCTCTGACCGAAAGGCATCGTGTCCACGCGCGGACCACGCTCGGCTTCGGCCGCGAAACATCGGGCGACCAGCTCGGAGATCTCCCGCGCGCTCGCGGGGCCGCCGTGGCCGCGAAGCCACGAGAGCAACGCGTCTCGGAACGCGGCCGCCGACTGAAACCGTTCGCGGGCGTCCTTCGCGAGCGCTTTGCGAAGCGCGGCTTCGAGCTCGCGCGAGGGCGCGTCGACGTAGCCCGAGAGCATCGGCACCGCGCCGTCGAGGATGTCGTTCATCGTCTCGGCGTCGGTCTCGCGCCGGTAGAGGCTCTTGCCGATGAGCGACTCGAAGAGCACCACGCCGAGCGCGAAGAGATCGGCGCGTGCGTCGATCGACTCCGCGCGAATCTGCTCGGGCGCCATGTAGGCGAACTTGCCCTTCACCACGCCGGCGCGCGTCTCGTGTTGCCGCGCCTCGGCCTTCGCGATGCCGAAGTCGAGCAGCTTCACCTCGCCGTCGTACGAGATCATCACGTTGTGCGGCGAGATGTCGCGGTGCACGAGGTTCAGCGGGCGACCGTCTTCGTCGACGAGCTGATGCGCGTGCGCGAGCGCGTCGGCGACCTTGGCGCCGATGGTCACCGCGAGCCGATCGGGCACCCCACCGAAGTCGCGCGCGCGTCGGATGAGGCGACCGAGCGGCACGCCGTCGACCCACTCCATCTCGAGGTAGGGCTGCCCGTCGACGGCCCCGCGGTCGCTGCAACGCACGATGTTCGGGTGGTCGAGCAGGAGCCCGAGCTTCGCCTCGTCCTCGAACATCGCGCGGAAGTCGTCGTCGTCCGCGAAGTGCGAGAGGATCTTCTTCACCACGAGCGGACGGCCCGAGGTGCCGCGAGGTCGCGCGAGCAGGACCTCCGCCATGCCCCCGACCGCCAAGCGTCCGAGCACGTCGTAGGGGCCGAAGGTGCCGATCACCGGCAGCATGCTTCCTCCTCGGGGGACCACGTCGGTCGGAATCGGCGAGGGGCGGGAGGCCGCGCGGGCCGCGGCTGGTTCCAACGCTGGCCGCATGCCGCGTGGGGTCGCCTTGGGCGAGGGATCGATCGCGGGGCGGGCGGTGGCGCGTGGCGGGGTCAGCGAGGGGGTCGGCCGATCCTCCGGCGCGCCGCGGGGCGGTGCCGCGGTCGGTCGGGTGCCACGTCCCGAAGGCGCACGAGGTGCAAGGATCGCCTCCGCATCGACCACGGCCTTGTGTCGCTCGGTCGGGTCTTCCTTGCCTCCCACGCCGCGAGGGTACCCAAGGGCAGGGGGCGCACGCTACGTCCACCGCACGGGAGGCCCGTCAATCCAGGGGTTTCCCGGGCGTCCACCCCGCCGCGAGCTCGATCGGGGGCGCTGGACCCAGGCTTCTTCGAAGAGGCCTCGTCCGCCGACCGACGTGGGTCGCGAGGCGGAGTGAGCTCACTCCAAGACGACACGAAGGGTGCGGGTGCTGCCGTCGGCCACGTCGACGGAGCCCTCCCAACGTGGGCCCCCTTCGCCCTGCACGACGACCTGCTGCGCACCCGCGCCGAGGTTCGTGAAGGTCGCGGGCGAGGGCACGGCGGGCGAACCGTTCACGCTGACCGGAGCGCCCGGCGGCACCGTCACGACCGTCAGGGTCGTCGGACCGTTGGTGGGGCCGCCGATCAAGGCGAGCACCGCGAGGCCGACCACGACCATCGCGAGCAGCGTCGCCAAGAGCTTCCACACCCGCCCCGACGTCGAGGGAGGCGCGACGTTCGAAGGCGTCGGGGTCAGTCCGCGGCTCCCCGTCGGATCCGAGCGGGTGGGCACCGACGCGCGCATCGGGGTGACCGACGGGCGATCGGGCATCGGCTGCGCGCGGGGTTGGCTGCGCAAAGGCGCACGGGTCGGCTCCGAGGGACGCGAAGGCCGAGCGGGTTGCGGCGCCGGCATGCGGGTCGGCTCGGGCACCTCGACGTCGATCTCGACCGGGGGCGCGTCGGGCACCGGAAGGTCCGCGAAGAGTCCGAGTGGGTCCTCGGCCTTGGCCTGCGGTCCCGCCGCTGGGGGCACCGTCACGGGCGCCGGAGGTGCGAGCGACGCGGGAACGACGGGCGCGGGTGCTTTGGGCACGTCGTCGATGACGCCATCGCCGAAGAGGTCGTCCATCGAGAGGCGCGGCTCGGGCTCGGGCGCCTGCGCGGGTTGGGGAGCCAGCACGGGTTGGGGAGCCTGTGCGGGTTGGGGTGCCTGCGGCTGCGCCACCTGCGCGCTGCGCGATCCGGTGGTCGGCGGCGCGAGGGTCGGACGACCGTCGGGCACCGCGTCTTCTTGGCGCGCGCGGCTGCTCGAGAGGTCGTAGCTCGCGCCGAAAGGCGTCGAGTCCACGAGCGGCGCTTCGAGCTCGTCGCGGAAGAGGTGTTGGACGAGCGCCGAGATGCGCTCTTGGCCCACGTCCTCTGCGCTGCGCGACACGTATTGCTGGAGCACGTCGCGCATGGCGGCGGCGGTCGGGAAACGCGCGCCGGGATCCTTCTGCAACGCGGTGCGCAGGATCGCTTCGAGCTCGCGCGGCGCGCCCGGCAGCTTCTCCTGCAACGAGGGCACCGGCTCGGCCACGATCGCGTGCATCGTCGCGGCCTCGGTCTCGCGACGGTAGAGGCTCTTGCCGATCAGCCCCTCGAAGAGCACGACGCCGAGCGCGAAGATGTCGATGCGGAAGTCGAGCGCCTTCCCTCGGCATTGCTCGGGCGCCATGTAGGCGAACTTGCCCTTCACGACGCCGGCGTTCGTGTGGTGCGCCTGCGTCTCGGCCTTCGCGATGCCGAAGTCGAGCAGCTTCACGGTGCCGTCGAAGTCGATCATCACGTTGTGCGGCGACACGTCGCGATGGATCAGGCCCATCACGTTGCCTTCCGCGTCGCGCGCCGTGTGCGCGTAGTGCAGGGCGTCGGCGACGCGGGCGACGATCTCGCACGCGACGGGGTAGGGCAGCCCGCCCTTGTCGCGCGCGCGTCGAATCAAGCGACCGAGGGTGACGCCGTGCACCCACTCCATCGCGATGAAGAGCTGCTTGTCGATCTCGCCGAAGTCGAGGAAGCGGCCGATGTTCGGATGGTCGAGGGCGGCGCCGATGCGCGCCTCGTCGAGGAACATCTCGACGAAGTCGTCGTCGCGGGCGTACTGCGCGAGGATCTTCTTGATGACGAGCGGCTCCGCGCCGGGGCGCCGCGCGAGAAGGATCTCCGCCATGCCGCCCATCGCGAGTCGGCCGAGGATCTCGTAGGGGCCGAAGACGCCGAGCACCGGCATGTCGACGCCGCGTTTGCGGGCGAGCACGCCGTGGGCGTCGGCCAGGGGCGAGATGCGTGGGGTGCGGGGGCCGCCACCGCCGATGGGCTGCCCGGGCTTGCGCATCACGACCTCGCCGGGTCGCCGACGCATGCCGGTGTCGGGCGCGGGGGCGTCTTCGATCGGACGCGAGCCCGAGCCCGAGGGCGGGCGGCGATCGACTTCGGCGGGGGGCAAGGAGATGCGGCGCGCACGCGGTTGAGAGCCGAGCGGCGCGGGGTCCGAGCCGCGCGGCCCCGGGCTCTGCGAGGCGCTGGGCGAGGGAACGGCGCCAGGCGAGGAACGCCGCACCGCTTGCGGCAGGCCGACCTCGTCGAGGAGGGCGTCGGGGATCTGCTTGCCCGGCGAGGTCCAACCCGGGGCTTGCGAGACGCGCGCGACCTCCGCACCCCCACTCGGGGTGCTGGGGCGACCGCTTCGCTCCTCGTCGGACATCCCACCGAGAATACACGGCTCCTCGCGACGCGCGAGCGCTCTTCAGGAAAGGCGCAGCACTTGTCGGGGGGTGTCGGACGGCGCGTCGGGAAACGCCGGGACGTGCACTCGTGAAGCGCCCCGTGGCTCGGACGGCGCGTGGGGGGGCGTCGGAGGTCGCGGGACCGGCGATCGTTCGGTCGGCAGCGCGCTGAACGAGATTCAGCACGTGCGATCCGCTCAGGCCACCTTCAGGCCTCCCGAAGGCCGAGCTCCTTCATCTTCGTCTGCAGGCTCTTGCGACTGATCTTCAGCACCTTGGCAGCGTGCGTGACGTTCCAGTCGGTCTGGTCGAGCGCCCGCACGATGAGCTCGCGCTCGAGCTTCGCGGTCGCCTCGCGCACGGCTTCCTTCAGACCCGCGGCCTCGGAGCCAGGCGAGAGCGAGAGCGGCGCCACGAGACCTTCCGGGGTCGGCGTACCCGCCGAGGCGGTCTTTCGAAGCTCCGCGGGAAGGTGAGGCACGTCGATGCGCCCTCCGTCGCAGAAGAGCATGCAGCGCTCCACGACGTTCTCGAGCTCACGAATGTTGCCGCGCCAGGGGTGCTTGAGAAGCAGCGCCGACGCTTCGGGGGTGAACCCGCGCACCGATCGCTTGAGCTTCGCCGCGAACTTCTCGACGAAGTGCTCGAGCAGGAGCGGGATGTCGCTGATGCGATCGCGCAGCGGCGGCAGGTGCACCTGCACGACGTTCAGGCGGTAGTAGAGGTCTTCGCGAAACCGTCCGGCCGCGATCTCTTGTTCGAGGTCGCGGTTGGTCGCCGCGATCAGGCGCACGTCGACGTGAAGCGTCTTGATGCCGCCGACGCGCTCGAACTCCTGCTCTTGAAGCGCACGCAGCAGCTTCACCTGCATGCTCGGCGGGATCTCGCCGATCTCGTCGAGGAAGAGGCTGCCGCGATGGGCGAGCTCGAAGCGGCCGGGCTTGCTCGTGACCGCGCCGGTGAACGCGCCCTTCTCGTACCCGAAGAGCTCGCTCTCGAGCAGGTCGGGCGGAATCGCCGCGCAGTTCACGCGGATGAAGGGCTCCTTCTCGCGGCGGCTCTGCTCGTGAAGGGCGCGCGCGATGAGCTCCTTGCCGGTGCCGCTCTCGCCCGTGATCAGCACGGTGCTCGGCGTGTCCGCGACGCGCTCGATGATCTCGTAAACCTGCACCATCGGCTCGCTCTGCCCGATGAGGCGGTAACGTCCACGCTCCTCGACCTGCACGTCGCGTTGCCGCAGCTCGCCGGTGCGCGCCGCCTTGTCGACCACGTGGCGCAGCTCTTCGCGGTCGAAGGGTTTCGTCACGTAGTCGAACGCGCCGAGCTTCAGGGCCTCGACCGCGGTGTCCACGGTGCCGTGCGCGGTGATCATGATCACCGGCACCTCGGGGTGGTGCGTCGCGACGTGCTGGAGCAGCTCCATGCCGTCCATCTTCGGCATGCGCAGGTCGGTGATGACGACGTCGATGTGGTGGTCGTCGAGCGCGGCGACCGCCTCCGCGCCGTCGGCCACCGCGTGCACCTCGTAGCCCTCGCGTTGCAGCTGCGCGGCGAGGACTCGGCGGAGGTTCGGCTCGTCGTCGGCGACCAGGATCTGCTTCATGGCACCTCAGAGCATGAATCAGTTGCACTGATTCATGCTCTTCTCTTTTCTCGAGGGAGCGGCGCGCTCCCTCCCCCAACCGGCAAAGCCGGATTGGGGCCCCCTCCCACCACCGAGCGCCACCACCACTCGCACGGAGCCGTGCAACTGGTGGGCGCTCTCAGAGCGGTTGGCAGCGTCCGCCGTCGGCCACCGCGTCGCCCGGCAATTCGGAGCAGAGGAAGGCGAAGACACGATGCTCGCCCGGTGCGCCGAGCACCGGTTCGTAGCGAGGTTGCGCGGCGGTGCCGGTGCGAACGAACGCGGCTTCTTCACCGAGGAACGCGCCGTTCGAGAGGCCCGCGACGTAGAGCGCGACCGCACCCTCCGTCGTCGGTCCGGTCGGCGTGCCGCGAAGCACGAAGCCCGCGCCGGTCGTGCCTTCGGGCGTGATGCTGCGCGGGGCACCGACGAGGAGATCGTTCGTGCCGTCGTGGTTCGCGTCGCCGACCGCGAGCGAGGCGCCGAAGCCGTCGCAGGTCGCGTCGGTGCCGGTCGGGCACGCGAGCGTCGTGGTGGTCGGGTCGTCGCTCGCGTCGCCGCTCGTGCAGCCGAGCGCGTCGCTGCCGTCGCCCGCGTCGCTCACGCGAAGCATGCGCACACCCTCGGCGGTGCCGACGAAGAGCTCGGCGATCCGTCGGCGTTGGTGTCGCCGAGGGTCATGCCGAAGCCGTCGTCGAGCGGCCCGAAGGGCGAGCGCACACGCACGCCGTCGAGGCACGCGAGCGCGCGCACCGTGAGCGCGGGGGCGCCGCCGATCAGCGGATCGGTGAAGAGGCCCATCGCGTAGAGCACGACCCGCGACGCGCCGGGCGCCGCGGCGGCGATCAAGACCGCGTCCGAGTCGAGGCCCACGCCCGCGGCATCCGCGTGCGGTGCGGTGGCGAGCGCCGTACCGAGCCGTGCGCCGGCGGAGAGCCCCACGTCAGGCAACGGAATTGCCGCGGTCGCGATGCCGTCGGGGGGCAAGCGATGAATCTGTCCGACGTTCTCGGCGCCGGGGGCCCCGACCAGCACGGGGCCATGCACCGAGCCCGCGGGCATCGAGGCGAGCGAGGTGCCGTAGCCGACCCCCTCGACCTGCATCAGCGGCGTCATGCCGCTCGCGGTGCTCTCGCATTTGATGCGGAGGCGACCTTCGCCGGGCGTCGCGCCGAGGCCGACGTTGACCGCGCTGTACATCAAGCAGTCTTGGCGGCCCTGCCATTGCGGAAGGTGGGCGAGCGCGGCGCTCGCCCCGGCGTCGCAATCGGGCGTGTCGGTGCCGATCTCGTCGCAGCCTTCGAAGCGGCGCCCGAAGTTGCCGATCTCGCCGCCGTGCCACGCGTCGTGCACGCCGAAGGGGGTACCGGGGCCGGCGCTGATCGCGACACGCGCGATCGCGGTGCCGTCTTCGAGCGTGCCCTCGTACGCGGTGAGCACGCTGCCGTAGCCGCCCTGCGGGTAGCCGTTGCCGGGCGTGAGGGTGACGACCGTCGCGTCGTCCTCGAGCTCGCTGAAGGGCGCCAGGCGGCAGCCGGTCAGGGAGAGGACGAGGGAGGTGAGCAGGAGAAGACGCATGCTCAGAAGCTCCAGCGCATCTCCGCGCCACCGGCGCGGTTTCGAAGGTCGAGGCTCGGCACGAAGGTCCAATCGCGCGGCTCGAGAGAGGTGCCCTCGGAGTCCGGCAGCGGGTCGCGCACGAAGTAGTAGACGGAGAGGATGCCGAGCAGGGCCGCGAAGCCGAACGCGGCGTCGGCGGCGATCGAGAAGACCTTGCCGCGGAAGATCCGGTCGTCGCCGTCGCTGAGGATGCCGAGGCGGCGGTCGCGATCGAGGTCGTCGCGGAGGTTGTTCGAGAGCACCGCGAGCGCGGCGCCGCCTCCCGCCGTGAGCACGCCGAGGGTCAACGTCGCCCACGCGCCGCTGCGCGACACGGAGGGCCGAAGGCGCACGCGCATCGGCGTGAGCTGACCGCGCTGGAGATCGATCGTCTCCTCGTAGTCCTTCATGCCGTCGTGGCTGACCGTGGGGCGTATTGCCCTCGACGCCGTCGACCGAGACCATCGCGCCGGGCACGTTCGCCACCATAGGTGCGCTTTCGGCGCAGTAATACGTCGTCGCCGATATCGGCTCCGCATGGCGAACGCTCGATCGAACGCGGTAGTGCCGCTGGTGACGGGTTCTGATACGGCATCTCGCCGCCACGCCCGGCTCCTTCGGTCGTCAGCGAGTAGACGCTCGCGCCAGCAGGTGCTGACCACCGGAGGAAGCCGAGGAACTCGCCTTGGCTCTCGGGGATGGCGACGTAGACCTTGCCGGCGCGAATGCGCATCAGCCGGATGATGGTCTGGTAGTCGGGTGCTCGACGCTGACCTCGTACTCGCCTTCGATCGATTCTCCCGCGAAGAACCAGAGGGCCGGGCGGATATCTACGACCATAAGCGCACAGGGTGATGCACCGAGGCGTCGGAAGAGATCGTCTCGACCGAGCAACGACTTCGCTTCGGCGGCGGCGGCTCGGGCGGGGCGCGGGCGTCGTCTCCATGTAAGGGGTCTCGGTGGGGTCTCAGTCGGATTCTCCGTGGGGTTCTCCGTCAGGTCTCGGTGGGGGTCTCGGTCGGAGTCTCCGGGGCAGCAGCGCAGACGCGTGACGCGTCCGCGCGCCTCGACGTCGCTCGCGTCGGGCTCGGCCTGAGGTGCGTAGAACCAGGTCGCCTCAGGGGAGATTGCCGAGCGCTCGTAGGCGATGCCGGCGTTGCCAGGAACGCGCGGAGACGGACGCGCTCGGTACGCTTCGAGGAACGCGCGGCGCTGTTTCAACGCTCGCCCTGCGCCCCGCGCTCCGCCGCCTCGCGCGCCTGCTGGAGCAGCTCACTCTGCGGCAACCAGCGCGGCCGAGCACGGCGAGCGACGCCAGCGCGAACAGCGTTCGGTGGGGTGTCGCTCTCGATCCTCCGTCCGGCGCGTGCCGGCGCGCCAGGCATAACCGCTCGACGCCCCGCCGGGTGGCCGAGACCGGCCCGACGGGGCATGCTACACCGCGATGGGCGCTCGCGTCGTAACGCCACCCTCCTCGGGTAGGGTGGGTGGGTCCCTTGGCGAGCGACCACCTCCGCGTGCCGTCGGCGCTCACTGCTCGGTCGCTTCTCCCTTCGGTCTGGCTTCTCTCCTTCGAATCGCTCACTAGAACACGGCGCTGACCTCTTCTTCCCCGCTCCCCCTCCGCGCTCAGCTGGCTCCGCGCGCTCCTGCCTTGAGCGCTCACGCAGGCGTCGTGTAACGCTGCTCGGCACGTTCGGTCCAGGCGAAGGCGATGCCGGAAGGCGAGCCGGCGCCGCCGGTGCAGGTCGCGCTTCGTAGCGGTGGGGAGTTGATCGCGGCATCGCGGCGAAGTCGTCGTGGTGCTAACTACCTGGGCCTCTTGGTGCCCACCGTGCCGCGCCGAGGCGCTAGCCCGTGCTGGCGCGCCCAGGCGTCTCACCCGCGAGGGGCAGGGCACGCGTGGTCGGTTTGGCGATGGATTCGCGCTCCGTGCCCTTCGCGACCCGGCTCGGCATGACCTACCCGATGGGGCTCGTGACGCCGGAGATTCAGGCCGCCTACCACGTCGAGATGTTGCCCACGACGGTCGTGATCGATCGTGAGGGGCGCATCGCGTGGAGCTACGTGGAAACTAGCGAGAGCAAGCGGCCAGGTGCTCGGCAGGTGCTCGCGCAGCCGGCGCCCGACGCCCTGAGGGCGCTCCCGACGCGAGCGAGGAGGACGTTCGATCAACGCGGGAGCACCGCGGGACAATGCGAACGAACGTGCGCGGTCGCCGCCTCCGCCACCCCATCGATCGTGAGCCGGAAATGGAGCTCGTCCACGCGCCCGGCTCGCAATCGCCGATCCAGGTCAGGTAGGCGACCCGCGAAGGCCTGATGCAAACGACGATCGTTCGCTGATCCGCGCGAAGAAGAGCCAGCGACGCGTTGCGGCGTCGCCGGGCTCGAAGGAACCCTCGAAACGATCAGGGCGCGCTGCGCTCGACTGCGTGGAACTCGACGCGCCGCGATTGCGCGTCTCGTCCGTCTCCAGCATGGCCTCGCCGTGGGCCATCACGAGTCGCTCCGCGGCGACCCCGAGCTCGATGAGACGCGCGCGAACCGTCTCGGCGTTGCCGGACCAGACGCCGGTTGTACTCAGGTCACCGACCTGATCGGCGGCCGTCGATGCAGGAATCCGGCGGAACTCCGGGTGCTGCGCACCATCACCCGCGCGATCTGCTGGATGATCTGGCGCGACTCGCCCGCCAGGTCCGCGGTCAGTGCCGAGATGCGCGCCGAGCTCGTTGATCTCCTGCTCCGCGGCCGCTGGTGTCCGGGGCAACCGTCCGTGTCGTCGGCGCCGTTGACCACCTCGGCTTCGTTCGGGCACGCGTCCGTCGCCGTCGGCAATACCCGTCGTTATCGTTGTCGGCGTCGATGCAGCCCGTCCGCGTCTTCAAAGCCGTCCATATCCTCCGGCTCGCGCGGACGGTCTTCAGGTCACCAGAATGCCGTCGCCGTCTTGATCACCTGCTCTGGGGCAGCCGTCGTGGTCTTAGTCGCGTCCATGTCCTTCGATCAGGCACTCGCATCGTTCTCGTCGAAACCGTCAGGTCAGCGTCGGTCTGCGGGGCAGCCGTCCTCTCGTCCCTGCACGTCGTCACGATCCTCCAGGTCGTTCGCACTGGTCGCGAACGTCAGGGACACCGTCGCCGTCGGTGTCCGTAGTGTCTTCGCCGAACGCCGGAACGGTAGGTTCCGCAGACCAGGCTGCCAGGCTGCCGTTGCCAGGGCCAGGTTATCCGGGGATTGGGCTGGAAGGTCTGGTCGAAGCGGACACCGCGGCCCCACGAGAATGAACCAGTAGTCGACGCCGAAACCCCGCCGCAGGCCAGTCGCCGCCAATGACGACGAGCTGTCCGAAGAACGCCAGCCCAGAGGTCAGATCAGGTCGTGGTCGCAGAGGTGGCCGCGGACGCCAGGCGCCGTGGAAGGCGCCGGAACCGCCCGTCGCTGTAGTCGGGCGCGTCAGGGACGGAGCCAGTAGTACGTCATGGCAAGGCCTCGGCAACCCCGTAGTCTGAAAGCCAGGTAGCTCAGGCCTCCGCCCCCGCAAACGTCCGCTCGATCGCCGACGTGGGTGGAGCCACCAGCTCCAGCGTGGCTCTGGAGCAGCAGCGACGCTTTATCGAACATCGCCAGCACCACCGCGACCCCCATCCATCGACGCATGAGCACCTCCGGCGAGATCCAGCTGATGGACAAAATCAGCTGTAGCGTATCCGCTGACAACGTGAAGCGCTACTGGGTGATTCTGGTCGCCTCTGGAGAATCTTCAGAATTGTGCGTGGGAAAATCCCTCGCGTTCTGGAAAAAGCCAGGGTAGGAAGTGACTCGTGGCCAAACGCTGGGCGTGGGCGTGCTGTGGAGTCGTCGGTTTGCCGGCGACCGATCGTGAGAGCAGGTTCTGTGCTCCCTACGAGATCAGCGCGAACTGGTGCATCAGCCCCACCAGCGACGTCGCGAACTGCGGCGCCTGCGGTGTCACCTGCTCGGCCGACGAGGTCTGTGACGAAGGCAGCTGCCGCCTCGACTGCATCAGCGGTCAGATGGACTGCGGTGGGACCTGCGTGGACCCCTGGTCTCCGTCGAAACACTGCGGCAGCTGCGGCATAGCCTGCGCGGCAGGCAGGTCACGCCGGTATGCGACACGAGCTGCAGCTCCAGGACGACCGAATGCAGCGGCGTGTGCCGCGACCTGTCGGCTCCGGAAGCCCTGCGGCGGCGACGTCGCCGATGGCACGGTGCAGCGAAGGCGCGTGCTGACCTCGTGCACCTCGACGCTGACCGACTGCGACGGCTCGTGCCGCGACCTCTACGTCGACCGCACGAACTGCGGCGCCTGCGCTTTCGTCTGCAGGCGGGCAGGTCTGCTCGGCGTCTGCAGGCTCGGTGCGGTGGCAGACGCCGACCCTGCGACGCGCGTGCGACACCGGCGTGTGCGCAACGGTGCGCGGCCGGCGAGGTCTGCTCAGGTGGCACCTGCGGTCTGTCGTGTGGTGGCGCGACGCCCGCATCTCGCGGCGACGAATGCGTCGACACCATGAACAACCGCGCGCATTGCGTTCATCGATCCTGCAGCGGCGCTCTGCAGGCGCCCTGCTGCGACGAACGCTGGCGCGCCACTGCGGCAGCGCCAGCATGGCCTGCGATCCGGCGAGGAAGCGGCATGTGCGCGCTCTCGTGTATGGTACTGGTGCGACGCCGACACAGCTCTGCGGCGACGCCGTCGGCTCTGGCGATAACCACCGCCTGCAGCGGCTGACGTACCGTGTGGTCAGGCCGTCTGCTCAGGCGGCGTGCCAGGCTCGTGCGGTGGCGCGACGCGCCGACGCTCTGCGGCGGCGCGTGTCGACCCGACGACAAACCGCTTCCACTGCGGAGGGTGCGGCGCATGAAGCGGTGATCCGGGCGAGGTCTGCTCGGGCGGCACCTGCGCGCTTCGTGCGGTAACGACCCGCAGCTCTGCAGCGTCTGCGTCAACCTCGCGGCGGACCGCGGTAACTGCGGCATGTGCGGCAACGCGTGCGATCCGGGCGAGGTCTGCTCAGGTGGCGTGTGGTGTCGTGCGGCAGCGCGACGCTGGCGGCTCGTCGCGTGAACGTTTTCGACCGACCGCAACCACTGCGGCGTGCGGCACGAACTGCTCCAGCAGCCAGGTCTGCTCCACGGGCGGCTCGTACCCAGCTCTCGTGCGGCGGCGCGACGGCGACTCTGCGGCCTCGCGTGCGTCGACTTTTGGACACCGACCACAGCCTGCGGCAGCCGCGACGCTGCGGTGCGACGCGGGCGAGTCTCAGATGGCGCGTCGCTCGCTCGTGCAGTGAAAACGACCCCGACGCTGCGGCGACGCGTGCGTCAACGTGAACCTGGACGCCGACGCGCTGCGGTGGCTGCGGGGTGACCCTGCGCGCCCGGCGAGGTCGGCAGCGGCCCCTGCGGCGGCGCGACGCCGACGTTGTGGCAGCGTGCGTCGACACGCAGACCAGCCGCACGAACTGCGGCGCCTGCAGGTTTGACTGCGCCGCCAGTGCGTCTGCTCGGGCGGCACGTGGCGGGTCTCTCTCTCTTCGCGGTGGCAGAGACGCCGCTCTACGCGATGCGTCGACACGGACATCGACCGCGACCTGCGGTGGGTGCGACACGGTGTGCGCGGCGTTTGAATACCGACACTCCGGAGGGTCTGTCGTGTGGCGGCGGCACCCGTCGCCTTCTGCGGCAGCGCGTGTGTCGACACCGGAACAACCCTCAACACTGCAGCGGCGCGACGCGTCGCGTATGGCGCACCGAGCCAGGTCTGCTCGGCCAGCAGCGTGTCGCCTCAGCTGCGGTGGCACCACGCCGACGCTCTGCGGCAGCTCCCACCGTGAACACCACGGACGACCGCAACCATTGCGGTGGCTGCGGCATGGCGTGTGACCCCGGCACAGGAAGGATCTACTCGGGCGGCGGCTGCGTGCTCAGCTGTGCGTCGCCGACGCAGGATGCGGCGCGCGTGCGTCAACACAGAGCGACCGCCACGAACTGCGGCACGGCGTAGTGTGTGCGCAGCCCGGTCGCGTGAAGCCTTTCGGCAGGCACCTGTCAGCGCAAACTGCGCGTGCGCCGACCCAAACTGCGCAGGCTTCCTGCGTGAACACCGAATGGATCGATTTTGAACTGCGGCGCTGCGGCGTATGCGGCGTAAGCGGATCTGCTCGTCCGGGATGTGTGTGTGCTCAGCTGCGCGCCGACGCAGGACTGCGGCGGCGTCTGCGTCTAACACCTCCGGTCGGCCCGACGATGCGGCGCCTGCGGTCGCGGCTTCGCAACGCGCAGCCAGTGAACGCGGTGGCGCGTGCATCTCCAGTTCGTGCAACTTCTTCACCAGCGGCCTCAACGGCGACTGCAAGCCGCGACCTCAGCATGGTCGGCACGGACCCGGATCTGAAACCTCGCTCGCGACCGACCACCCAACAACTGCGGCGCCTGCGGGGGTATTATTGGCATCGCGGGCAGCACCTGCTCAAATGGGTCGCTGCACGCCACGACGCCTCGACGACCGACGGGGAAGCTCCGGCTTCAAAACTGCTGAACAGCTCAGGCTCAGGCACGAGCCGATAGCGATGGGCGGCCTCGTCGTCGTTACCAGCTCTCGGCGAAGACGCGGACTACCTCTGGGTCCCGAACACCGCGCCGCCCGGCACCGTCTCGCGTTGGGATGCGCACACCGCGACCGGTCGGTGCGTTACCTCGTGGACCCTCTCAGGCAATGCCGGGGCGTCTGTGTTGATGGAACAACTGCTTTCTGGCTCACCGAAACGCATCGCGATGCGACGGCCGCAACGGCGCCTCGTGAAAGCCAACCGCAGTTTCACCATGCAAGCACCGTGGTGAAGATCGCTGTTAGCCGTGCGGATTGCGTCGACCGCAACGGCAACGGGATGATCGACACCTCGACGAGCTCGACGCCGATGCCGTGGGGCACCGACGAGTGCCATCCTGGACCAACGTCGGTGGCCGAACGCTCTCGCCATACTTCGTGCGCGCTCACGATCGACAGCCAAAGCGATGCAGCGCACCCGAAGAGCTACTGGGTGGTAGCTACAACACGCCTCTTCTACACTGGCTCTCAACCCGGCGCACCGGCGCCGTCGCTGCAAACCGTCTCTCGGTCAGTGCGTCCCACAGTGCCATGTGGCTTCGAACGGTCGTCTCTTCGTCAGCGTGCTCGGCGGAGACCTGCTGCCAGTTGGTTCGACACGACGTCGACGTCCCCGACCTACAACACCGTCTCAATATTTCCGTATGCGTTGCGCTTGGAAACTACAACGACGCGTGTCACCATGGACAAGGCGTATGGTTCAGGCTGGGGCTGCAGGAACCTTCTTCCGACCGGCGACCGGCGCGTAGACACGCAGCTCGGCACGACCTCGGGTCGTGGCGGTGATCAGGCACATCTGGACGGCGACCTACAACCGTATCGCCTCCACTTCTGGGACGCCTCAGTTTTAGACCGAACAGCGTGATTCCCGCAGGAGATCGACCATCGACATGCCGGCAGGCAACACCGGAAACCCGCAGGCATCGGCGCCGACTCGCGCGGCATCATCTGGTCAGCCTCACCGCGCTGGGAGCAACAACCTGCTTCGCATCGACCCGACCACCCGCGCGGTGGCGACCTACGGGCACCAACCAGGTCTACACCTACTCCGACTTCACGGGCGGCGTGCGTCGCTCGTGATCGCCACGGGTGTGGCCACGACGGGTGATCGGCATCTGCGACAACCCGACGTGGGTGGCGTTGAACTGACGTGAGCGTGCCGATGGGCGCCGGATCGACTTCGTCGTGCCGCACGAGCGGATTCGATCATGGGTCTGTCCGCGGCGGCGTACGATGCGAACATCAGGTGGGACAAATCCGCCCTGAACCAGCTCGCGCTCGATATTACGTCACGCCGCCCGCCGCTATGCGCCTGACCTGGATCGAGGCGGAGTCGAA
Organism: Kofleriaceae bacterium; assembly: GCA_020633495.1. Taxonomy (GTDB): domain Bacteria; phylum Myxococcota_A; class Polyangia; order Haliangiales; family Haliangiaceae; genus WYBA01. Next base: position 16,867 of record JACKDR010000014.1, read on the forward strand.
CATCGCCCGGTGGTTCGTTCGTACACCCGTCGAACTGGACCTGCCTGAGCCCCACTCGCGCACGGATCCGATCCGTGCAGGTGAGGTACTCGTTCGTGCCGATCCGGCTTTTGCCGGTCGGGGAAGGAGCGCCGCCCTCGGAGAGAAGGAAGAGCATGAGTCGGTACGGCAGTTCGTTATCTGACCTTCCGCAACGAACCCCTGAGGCCGCTTCAGGCGGCGCGCACTCGTCGTGGGCTTGCCGCCGTCAAGCATCGCACCAGGGTCGCGGGCGGCTGCGGCTGCGCGAAGGCGCTGCTGCGTTGGTACGACGCGAACAAACGCGACTTGCCGTGGCGTCACAGCCGCATTACCTACGCGATCTGGGTCAACGGTTAGTGCTTCAGCAGACGCGAATTGGAAGACAGTGATCCCGTATTGGGCGGCACGTTTCCTCGGCCCTTTTGACGCCGCTCGCGCTCGCCGAGGCCAGCGGAGACGAGGTGCTCAGGGCGTGGGCGGGCTCGGCTACTACCGACGTGCGCACTGCTTCACCGGGCATTCAGGAGGTGTGGTCGCGCGGCACGGCAGCGTGGTGCCAGACCACGCGCCCGGCTCGCCGGGGGTCGGCAAATACACCACTGGCGGGGCAGCGTCGGTAACGCGCATCGCGTTCGATCGCCCGCCGACCGTCGTCTCGACAGCAACGTAACGCGCGTGCTCTGCCGTGTGCATCGCATCGAGACGGCGCTCGGTGTCGCGGTCACCGAACGCGCCTCTGGGAAGCCGAATTGGTCGACGGCGAGCGTCAGGAGGGATCAGACTAAGCGTTGATGGAATCGGCGCGACCATCCTTGCACCGAAGGCGCCGCGGTGCACGACGTCTGTCCGCTCAAGAAGGGAATGCTTGCCGCGACCCGAGACGTGCTCAGTGCCGCGAAAGAAGAAGGCGCCGACACGCCGGTCTCGCTCGCGGCCGTGGTCGCGACCAAAGAACGACACCGTCTGGCTCGTTCGTGGGCGCGGGACCCTCTTCGGAGGGTTGTGGGCGGTGCCGACCAGCGAGCACACGCCGTGCGAACCAGCGTCTTCACGGAGGGCGGCGACGCGACGGACCTCGGGAGGCGGCTTCTCGGGCGCTGTCCGACCTCGGCGTGAAGGCGAAGCTCGGACCGCTGCGTGGCGTGGTCGAACGTGCTCTCGCATCGCAAGCTCACGGTTCGAGTCGGCGCGACGGCAACGTGGGAGCGAGCAGGCCTGCAGGCAGTGTCGCGGGACGAGATCGCGTCAGGCGCGTTCAGCGTCTCGACGCTCACGCGAAAGACTCCGCGGTCGTCCAGGGTGAGCCGCGAGCGCGGGGAAGGCCGCCTCGCCTGGTGTCTTCCCTGGTCGATGCGACGTCCGAGGCACGCGTCGCTTCGTGGTCGGAAAACCGTCGGCCCGCCGAGAATCGTGATATCTCCTCCCCTCGCGTGGCCGCACGCGATCGACCAAGCGCGAAGCCTTTCGGGCGAACGCCCGCAGTCATGGGCGGCCCGACGCAGGCGCTCTGTGGGCGTTGGTCGATCGTTCACTGCCCGGACGACGGGCTGCGGCGGCTACCTGCGCCTGATGGGGCGCGCGTACGCGACCTCGGTCAAGCAGCGCGGCAGCCACGGTGCTCTCGTACCCTCGACTTCAACACGACGCGGCGTGGCGCGAGCGACGCTCACCGATAACACGCGCGGCGATCTCGCTGCGACGTCCACAGGCCGCGGCTCTTCAACGAAGCCAGATTGGCTCGGTCACGCCGCGATTCAGCTCAGGCCGGTGACGATCGCGGCGCCCGCGTGCTCTGGGAGCGTCGCCGACGACCCCGCGCTCTCGTCCGACCCCCTACGGAACTCGTGCGCTAGCCTCAGTCGCGCTTGCGACGTCTCGGTGACGGTGGCGCGGCGTAGAGGCAGCGGTCGTGCCAGTCGATGCATCTGCTGAGCCGCCGCCGACAGCTTCAGACAAAGGCCTGCGCAGGCCGCCTTTCTGCTACCAGGTCTTGCTCACGCTCGGCGCGACGGGGCGTTCGAGAACCTCGCCGAGGGGTACCTCCAACTGCATCCGCATCCTGAAGGAGGGACAACCTGGCAGCCTCAAAGTACACTACGTCTTGCAATTCGAGGACTTTGAGACTCGCCCTCGCGCGTGGAAATGCGGCCCACGCTCTTCCGCAAGCAGCCAGTTCCACGCGCCGCTACAACGCCACAGCGTCGTACCGGCTTCGCGCAGCGGGGCACGGGTGAAAACGGCCGAGCGCATGATGGCCGGGCACCATCGCCGGGAAGTGGCGGAGAACGCCTACGCCGCCGCCATCGACGCCTGACCTCAGCTCCTCGAAGGTGCGCTCGATCTGCGACGCGCTCGCGGGCCTCGACCTCGGTGAAAAGCGCCACTTGCCTTGCTGACCTGCGGCTACAGCAGCAGCTCGCAATTTGATGCAGGACAGGGCGGATCCTTCCCGACTACCTCCATGGACACCGCGTACCCGGATCCGGCATCTCGACGTGGTCGGAGTGGAACAACACGGCGACGCCGCGGAGACGATGGGCGAGTCTTGCTCGATCCGAAGTGGCCAGTTCACGCGTCGCCGCGCGTTGCTCTGCCATCTGGCAGCTGGCTCGGTCAATTGGTTTCAAAAGTGCATATGAAAACTCATTTTTCAAAAATCCCTTTCACCCACCAAAATTGATAGAAAACGGTGATGTTTCTAAAAAGTGCATATTCATACTCAAATATCTAGAATATTACTGGAGTGCCTGCTCATCTAGATACAGTTTAAACTACTCGTAGTTCAAAATATTTACCTAACCTTAAAATCGCTCTCAATAATGATCCAATAGGTCATCCAGAAGGCCTGATCGATGCCAGAGTTTGGATCACATAGCCATGCTGACATAGCCAGTCAAAAGAACCAAAATGAAGGAGACAAATTGGAACTTTTTCTGTTCTCTGGCACCACGTCTCCAAGACCCTAAAAATTGTCAAAAAATTTATGTTTCGTTTTTTTTTCATGTGCCTTACCAGGCACTAAGTGTATAAAGGCCCTTTCTATTTCCTTAGGGTGGTATCATGCATATATAAAAATTTATAACTCAAAAATACTCGATGAAATTGGTTCAAAATAGCGCCATTTGAAGCACATTAAGAAATACGAAGAATATTTAGATCAGAAATTGCCAAAACATGCTAAATTTCTCTTTAAAATATCGAAAAAGTATATTTTTTTGAAGAGTGAAATCAATTACATCAGTGAAAACAAAAATATTTCAACTTATATTACTTATTTGAAACATCAAATTTATCTTCCGTTACCGAACCAATGGTGATCAGAGAAATGAAGAAGGAAAAGAAATACTAGATGTGAAATAGTCCCAATCTTCAGATAATAAAAATATTGCAGCACACATACATATCAAATACAGAATAATAATAGCCAAATAATGGCACATTTTCTTGCTTGGTCCTCCCCTCACCTGAGAGTTATGCATATTAACGCGATTTGGAACATATAAAAAACTAGTGAAACTTTTGAGATACCACAAACTTTCAACTTGCTTAGATGTTGCCAAAAGAAAGGAAGGCGGCAGGTGGCATTGGGCAGCAAACACACATGCGATATGAGATGTAGACAATCCCAGAAATTTCGACCAGCAGGTGTTGATGTTCAAGATAAAAAATAAAGTTGTTGAAATTCAAATCAATAGTTGGCAGATATTGCGTTTTTAAAATCAAATGAGTTTTTTGCAAAATAAATTTCTCAATATTTTAAAAAATAAAGAATTGATGTTTCAAAATGCATAAAAGGTGTTGAAAGTCATGAGGTTTATTATTTGGCGTCAGAATCAATACAAATTCGGTAATTTATATCAACCGCCCAATTCAGGCATGAATGCATCCATTGAAGAGCTGCCTATTGATCATTCAGGATTGAGATGGTGATTGGAGCACCAGGTAGTGCATATACCATAGTTGTATCAGCCACGGGTCACGCAGAATATGTTACCGTAACATAAGTTATGATAATAATTTCAGGAGGTTGTTTGAGAATGGGTTCATTCAATACGGTGGACATGATTGCATATAAATTGAACTACTACTGAGACTAAACTTTTTGATGAATTTTAATTCAGAAAAAGCCAAGAGAAAAGGATACAAAACAATTAGTAATAAAATTTTCAACTTTGATATACACTTTTAAAAACAAAACAAATTTTAAAAACAAGATTACTCTGGATTACATCTAACTAATGAATTGGTAATTGTCCCCGCAAAGATCCACGATATCATATACTCTCTTCAACACCAGGTTCTTCTAGGGGCATTCTAGCACTTCATTCTCATAATATCTAACCAGGGTTTTTGGGAGGTTTACGGTAATTGGTAATTACCTAATTAGGTAGTGTTAATTACCTAATTAGGTAATTAGTGCGAAATCAAATAATTGAATCTTCAAAACCCGGAACAATTCAGAGATACGTGGGCCTTGAAAGCGTATTTAATCGGTCCCAGTCTCTGGCAAATGTCTGAAATTATGTAATTCCTCTTTAGAGTTAACTTTGTTATTACTAAAGCCTCTAAGAGTCAAATTTTTAATCTTAAAATCTGATAAAACCCAAATTTTTACTCATAAAAAAATCGAAGTAAGGCAAATTTTTTACTCATAAAAAAAAAAATCTGATAGGCAAATTTTTGACTTTTTACAAGAATCTTATAAGTGTCGAAATTTGGCTTCTCTAAAGAGATACCTTATATTTAAAAATTTGGCTCTTAGTGCTATTTAATCTAACCCTAGCAACTCACTTCAGGTGTTCTTGGCTTGAAATCAGTAGATCCTTTGGTGGGTAGCATTTTTCCTGGCAATGTCCTCGTCTTACTAAAATTTATTTGATGTTTAAAAACATTAATGTTTTCGTAATTTTGAATGATTGTAATCGACTCGACAGTTTATGCTAAATATCAAATATCAATACTAAATAAAAAAAGATAAGTCGATGAGAATTTATGTCAAGAATAGATAGTGATTCTATTCAAGTTCCTGAATACTGTTAGTTTTTAACGAATAGCGACTCACTTTCTCACAAACCCTATCAAGATTTAAAGACATCTTCTTGATAATTAATAATAAAGTAAAATTTCTTTTTTATCAATGATGCCACCTTATATTCTGTTGAAAAAAATAATAAAACAAATCAAATTACTAAAAACCAACCTCAATTTTATGAACTTCAATGCTCCGAGCAGGCTGGCAAGAAGACCAGCAGTAGAAACGATGAATTACTTAACGATGCCGAATCTGCTGAACCAATCTGACATTTCGTCAGAACCTGGTGCTAATCAGATCTTAAATTTACTTCAAAAATCAATTTATTTCAAGACTTTAGAGCCCTGTTCGTGAAATTGGGTCTACTGTAGCGACCACTATCTCGCAGACAGCTCTAAGAAAACGACAGTTGAAGTAACTAATTTACCTACAATCAAAATAGCTCTATTAATCAACTCTTTCAAATACACAAATTATGTCTCAAATCACCAATCTCTGCTCCTAAATCTCCAGGTGCCTCAGCTGAGGCAGCTCATCTTCAAGCTTTCATGAAGCACTTCATTATAGAGATTAGGATCTTTTTCTTGTGAGGCTCCTTACTATGATTTATCTCCAAAAAGTGGGAATCAAGATTACCCCCACATAACCCCCCTCCCGGAAAAATTCCTAACTTTTCTGATCGAAAGCTTATTTTTGATAATAAATCTTTCAGAGTCTGAAACCAATTATGAAATGCATAAAAACAATTTTCAGGTGTTACTGGAACTGAATTTGAGTAATAGCTAAAGTATAATTCTAATTTATCTTTTGCTATAAATTTGGCATTTTGGTGTAAGGTGCTATATAAAATCCTTCCTTAGCCAGTCCCCCAGGGGACCTATTACCTGTTCGGAAGGTAGGTCCCTGGGGACCAGTTTAATCTTCAAAATTTGGGGAATAGGGGCGCCCTAATAGGTAGGACTATATTTGAATTTTTCTCAGTTCCCACTTTTTTCTTGGATTAAAATTCCATTTTACTGTTAGTTAGACCATATTTGATTTATGTAAATTTTGCTATGTAATTCTCAGATATTTATTAGACTATTTATACTCTTTTTGAAACTTCAAAAACCACTTTAAAAATTTCGCCGAAGTGGGTTGACTCAAATATTAAGGAACGATTAGCTTTGTTTCAATTCAAAGTTCAGGGCGTGGCTCCTAAGGTTGCAATTCAAGAATTCTTCTTACAAGTCAGAATTGCAAATGTGGCTCTAAAGCTGACCTAACAACATTTGCAGTAACAAATTAGAAATTCTCCAAAGTTTCTTAAAAAAAATTAATTTTAGAGCCAAGAATTAAATATACAGAAATGTATGGCTCTAAGTAGATAAAAAAAAATAATGACTCTAAGGCGAACTAACCAAAATTTGGGGTCGAGTTGATCAATCGGTTCCAGAAATTTTGAACTTGAGCGAAGTGGATTTTTAAAAAGAGTCTCATGGTGAAATAGAGTGTTTTCATTAGTGTAAAAGCTTTGTCTCTCTGGGTTTAGGAGACACTTCTCTTAGAACCATTTTGCCCTTCCTCAGAAAGGTAAAATCTCCACTAGAAAGATTGAAATCACTTTCCAGCCATAAGGAAATGTAAACCCCAAAAAAGTGGAGATTCTGACACATCTTTACAATTGACGTTTTATTTTTGTAGTACTACTTTCTGGAATAAATTAATTTTTTTGAAAAAATGAATTTAACTTTAAATACTATGAATAAATTAATGCATAAATTCAAAATAAATATTAAAAAAAAAAATAAATTAAAATGAATACAAATATTTAATATGATTTTAATAAAAAAATTGGATTAATCAATTACCTTTACAATAATCTGTTCAGGCGACGTATTTTCATCTTGTACCGAAATCAGAAATTCGAAATATCAAAAATTATTTTTAAATTTATTAGAGCCAATTTGGTGCGAGAGTGAGCCCTGTTATTCAGTAGTCAAATACCATCTCTCAGGGCTTACTCAAAGCTCTCACACTATAAAATGAGTCTTAAAAACAATTCGATTGACAGAATCTGCTCCAGTAAATCTGTCGAACTTCCGCTGCTAGATAGATTAAAGACTCTCAAGAAGTGACTCTTAAATCTTAAAATTGATTTTCAAGCAGTGTTTGGAAATCGTTGATCATCTGTTTAAGGATTTCTTGATTTTCTATCGATTCTTTAGCTTTGGCTTCTTGGGTCTGGAGATCAATATTTGGAATGATAAGACTCGTTTGTGTAATCTAACACTTGATGCTTAATTTCTGATAGTATACTGACCTGAAAAATATATATGATTTAAGAATTTTTAATAGGCTCTTGGCGAGAGTGAGTTGTAATAGAATGCATGTAAATATGTCAGGCTTCTAACTACAAAAGCCCATTTTCAAAAGAAAAGGTTGACTAAGAATCCTTTGAAAGAGTGAGTAGACAAGAATGCGTAAATGTGTCTCAGCTTCTGCTAGACCCTCTCAGCAAGATTCATTTATAATTAAATAATTTTATAATTTTTTAAATTTGAGATTTCTTCTTAAGTGCTCTAGAGTGTAGTCTCTAGCCTTTAATATCTCATCTCTCTTGTTATCTTCAATATAAAATCGATTGATTGACTAGATTTTTTGCGTTTCCTGACATTATTTATGAATACTATTACAGTAGCATTAGGGTAATAATATAATGTTACAGTAATCTATAAGTGTCAATCTGAAATACTACGATATAAATGTTGACGGTCTGAATCCATTAAATCAAACAAACTTCCTTATTTATATATGGATTTACGGAACATAAACCCGTTACAAACGTTGACTTGAAAGCGAAAAATCGATTAAACGTAGAGCCGCATGTTTGCTGCGCTGCGCTGCGCTTCGATTTTTACCTCAAAATCGCGCAATACAATCTGGCAAATGTTCTGCAGAATTAATATGAAGCCATTTGGCGCGATTTTCGGTACGTTTCAAAATTCCATTTAGCGTCCGCGACATTTGGCGCTACGATTTCATGGCAAATGTCACCTGGTCGAACATTCCGCGCGTTTGCCGATCTTTCGAAGCGTTTCTCGGATTTTGGGACCGAATCTGCGGCAGTTCTCCAGAATATGGGCCATCCTGGAGGTCATTTCAACAAAAATCTCTCTGGATATAAGAATATGACCAAACCAAAACTTGGTGCTTCCTATTTTGATAAATTTTAAAATTATTTGATTTCCCATCTTTAATAAATAACATCACTAAGCTCCTGAGGGATTGTGATTCTATTTCTTTCTCATCAAATTATGTCTTAGACACTGGCGTGTAAGAACTTTCTCTTTAACTTTTGAAAAAGTATTTTTGCTGGAAAATGAAATCAGCCTATTTTTATTTTAAATATCGAAAGAATTGATGAAATTCGTTCTGTAACGAAGAAATTGATGAAATTTCATAATGGAATGCAATCAGCAATGGACTGGCGCTGCAATCAGCATAATCTTCAATTTGAATTTTTGGGAACATTTGAAAATCAACAAATAGCCTCAGACTTTAAAACATTGGCGCTTTTGTTTTTATGTTGCGCTACGTTGAAATAAATGTTTTTAACGCAACGCCGAATATCTTACAGTCGCTAGGGATAATTAAATATAATATAGTTTTTATCAACGGTTTTGTAAACCTAAATTTGTTTTTATATGAATGAATCAGTCTTTTTGATTTAAAAGATGAACAAGAATGAATGTATAAATGGATTGGTCAGTTTCTACTGCTAAGAACATACAATCTACCATCTTTCTAAGTACTGTCAAAATGACAGATTTTAGTTCATTGTTTTTGTAAATGGTTGAATCTATAAGTGAATCAAAGAATCATAAAAATTACTGAAATATAAAGACAATTTTAGATTATGGCAAGCAATTTTTGTTTTCCAAACTACTATCTCAAAAAAAATCATGAAAATTGAAAAACTGAAGGTTTTTCCATCTTTATGTGGATATGGTTCTGCAGTATATTTTATTTTTTTGCTTAAATAAACAAAATAATTTAATTGGCACCCTGTCGGCAATATTCAAATAATTTATAAAAAATAAAAAAACACTCTTTATAAACCTTTTCTCTATAAACTGTATCTGTCTCTGGTAGACAAGGAATGTATGCAATTAATAAAATGTGTCCAAGCTTGTTTTTACTACTTCTTTCAATGGCAGCCTCAAGAATGATTCCTAAATGTGCAATGCTTCAATTCGAATAAAAATTGTGGGAGAATAAAATGAAAAATCAATTTAAGACAGTATATACATGACATGCTGTCTGAACCGCCCTCTAACCACCGTAATTTCAAATATCCTGGTCAGTTGATTAACCAGTTAACCAATCAGGAAATTCTGCAGAAAATCTCTTGTTGTCTAGTTTGTTATATAAAAAAATCTGAATTTAGGTTATTTTACTAAATCGTTTCCTCATTTTCTGAACTCGATTTTTTATTTCTACAAAATTATTTCCATCCATATTAGTGGATAGTCCATAAATTTTTAATTGATTTTAGTACGCACACAGTTCGTTCAAACTCACCTTATACTTAAAAATAGAAATATGAACCAAAGACAAACTATTTGACAGACTTTAAGTAATTGAACGAATGAATCATAATTGACTGCACAACGTTGGATATCATAAAGTGCGGTGTTTTTGGTTGAAATCTAAAATCGCCATTCAAAGAGAGTTATAGAACTGGAAGCAAGAACCATCCGATGAAAAATAAATTAGTTGAATTATATTTTGAAACATTCAATTTAATCAGGTCACTAAAGGTGAATTTGATCTGGATTTGATGGTAAACCTACTAAGTGCTTCATAGAAACAAATCTCTCCTCTTTGCCCTGTCAATCTCCTCTTTCTTCCGGCTTACATGATCTTTCAATAATTGATTGCAGTAATAACGGTGGATAATAATGAAATTTAATTAATAAAATCTGGGGTACTCCGATCGATTTTGCAAATCCCGCAATTTTATGGAAAGCCAAATTAGAGAAATAAAAGAAGCTAGTCGTCATTCATTGAAACTTTTAATAAATGAATAATTTATACATTTTGAATCATCAATTTCTCATATCTTTAAGTGGATTTTATGGTGAATATTTATGATATTATTTGACTTCTGACTAGCGACCATCTCTTGCACTTATTCCCAACCAAATGTCAGTTTCTAATCATTTTGCTTACCGGGAATCTGCAAACCCATAATTTTATCACAGAAATCAAACTGCAATCGGAAACTACAAAAATTACATTTTTTAAACATACTTTGCCAGTTCTGCTGGGTTCAAGCAATCGGTACTGGAAAATCAGGCAAAAATACGATTATTATTTTGGGGTTGTTTCATGAGGTTTCTTTCTAATTTCGGAACAAGAATGCATGTAAATGTGTCGAGCTTCTGCTCTCATATAAATATTTCAAAATATTTCAAACGTTGGTTGGTGGTGTTGGAAGGGTGGGAACAAACTCAAAAAGTCATAAAATCATGCAATTGGGTTTATTACGTCATAAAAATGTGCGATCATTTTGGGATCACTGATAATGTTAGGGCTGTTTGTGAGAAAGTGGGTTGACAAGGCCATGTAAATGTGTTCGAGCTTAAGACCCACTTTCACAACCTCTAAAATCGGAGTTTTAGATCGGATAAATTTGATGCTTTATAAATTTGAATAATGGTTGATTCATATGACTACCATAGGCATTTCTGGATAATCAGGGTCCGCTCACTTTTTGATTTCATAGAAGGAACCTTTCACAAAGGATTTATAAAATCTGATAATTTTAACTTCAAAATTTTCTGGACGAATTACATTTGTGAAGTGGGGCTGGTCTGATTCGGCGAGACAGAATATGTAAATGCGTCGAACTTCTGCTGCTAGTGACCTCGCGGATGCGGGCTGGTACTTTAGTTACTAAGTAGCAATTTGCGAAATGGACAAGCTGCTATAGCGGTAAGCTCCGGACACATTCGCCATTCTTGTCTACCGAATCAAATTCCCACTTTTTGAACAATTTTTATTGATGTTTCAATGCAAATATTTATAAGGATAAAAACCTTCAGATATTTGTTCCCTCCTGTACTATTCTTCTAATGAAAGTCAAGTCAATGAGTTCATTAAATTTAATCTACGTATAAATCCTGCTGGATTCAACATTCCACAGGATAGTCGATTCCAATATCTCGACTCTGCTACAGTACTTTATTGAAAATCGACAAAAATAAAGAGAATCTTCGTTTTGATTATGCATATTTCTTCCAAATTACAGGTTCTGAAATTTAAATTTTGACTAGTTTTTCAAAAACGCCAAAAACCGATCGAACAGAGATACATGTAAATGTTTCAAGCTTCCTGCCTAATACCTAGTTTCTTGCGAACGATCTAAATGTGGATCAATAACAGATTAATGGACACATTTACATGCATTCTTGTCTACGAATAAGAGACACCCTCTCTCTCAATCAGTCTTCTAAAAGTTTAAACAAGGCAGAAAAATAAGATGAATTGCGAAAAGTTGTAAATAAATGAAATATAAATATGTAAAAATAGAATTACAAACTTAATTGACGTGATTTATTCAAACATTAAAAATTCTGCACTACGGGTAAATAGGCCAAAATTTAGACTTTTGAAATATAAACTTAACTTCAGGTTTTGAATGAAAGAATGGAATTTTCTGAATAGAATCTTTCCAGAAAAAAATTGATTATTGAACCGACTCCTACATTGAGAATATTTTTAACTAAAAATATAAGATTACTGCTAGATTTAAAACCACGTGATGTCTTAAAACATAAAGCTAGATTTATTCAAAACTTAGAGATACCTTATTTTGACTTTAAATCTTCTTTTAAGAAGCTTTAATTTATGAAGGTCTGACATAGATTGTTAGTGTTTTGAATCAAAAATTAATTCATCTTTAACACAAAAGCAAAACAAAATGATTAAAATGTGAAGTCATCAAAATAAGCATGGCTTTTTGAATTAAAAAAAGTAAAATTGAATTTTAATTAATTAGTTATTGAAGTTTAAATGTGAGATGACTTATTAGATAAATCTTTACAAAAATTATAATTCTACCGCAAACCCTAATTACCAATTGAATAGAAATTTGACACACGAAATAATGACCCTAGTAAAATGTCAAAAAAAATATTGAATTTTGAAAAAACCGTATTTCAAAAGATTCAAACGATCGGAGGTAGAATGGAAACCCTAGTATATAAGACTTTCTTTTGAAAACCCTGGATAGACAAAAAGTTTAAAAACATGATTTAATCATAATTTACGATTTTAAAATCGTCAAAAACCTTGATCATGGTAAGATGATGTATTTTTAGCATAAAAAGGGCGACAACTAAAATTAAAATTCAAGAAAAAAAGTCTTTCTAATATGCTATTTTGAAACATAAATTATTCAAATGCGATAATCTAATTGTACTCATCTCTACTAAAATTAGCATAAAATTTTAGTTTATTTGACAAATAAAATTGAATTCGTCTTTGACATTATTTTAATCAATCAAAATAAGGAAAAACAAATTTTGAGTTCTGAAAAATAATTGAAATCTTACAAAATTTTATTTTAAGGTCTTTCTCTTTATTTAAAAGGCTTTCTGTATTTGGCTTACTTTGGGATTAACGATTTATTTCCTGGGTCTAAATCTGCGAAAAATGTCAAAATAGTCAAAATTTGAGGGCGAATTATTTCTTTAGTCAGCAAATCCCAATTTTTTGATGTTTCAAAAATAGCATATTTAAAAGTGATAAAACTTTTATTCCTGCCCCCATCTGTTTGTTATCTAAAAATCCGTTCTGAAATTGGGTGAACTGGATTGATGAACAGAAATGCTCTAAAATGTGTCAAATCAAATATTCTTTAACATAAAATGTGGAGACAAAGAAAAAAGAATAATTAGATTCAACTGAATGATGCAATAAAAGTCAAATCACGGACCCGACAAGTGGAAGAGCCTAACAGGAGAAAAAAGCTCGTTTCCAAAGGCAATTCTCTTATTAGCTGATGTTTCTGAACTTTTTGAGCTCTGATAATTTTTCTTGAAAAATTTCCTTTAGATTTTGCCTTATTCATTCGAACACGATTTCATACTATTGATTAATTAAGAAAACAAATTTATATGCATTTTCTGAAACATCAAAATATTTTTTAAAATTCTCTTGAATGGCAGCTGATTTTTTTCCTGCAGCCTTTAGTTCAGATTCATTTTTGACGTGAAAGAGATGTAACTGTTTAGTTGTTTGAAACTTTTTTACTATACTGCAGATACTTGGGCCTATTGAATTTGATTGATTTCAAACAATCTATATGCATTTATGAAACACCATGAAAAATTTAGAAGCAGATTTTTAAGATGTTGTTTCAAAATCACTTTATAAATGGATAAATTTTTCATTTTTCAATTCTCCGGCGTTTGAGTGGTAAGATGGCGGTGTCAATAAATCATTCATTAAGATATTTCTTGATGGGTTCTAATAATGGGGAATTGCCAAAACCGTTCTTCCAGTCATATCATCTGATTGAAAATCAGTCATTGCCTGAAATGAGAGATAGATAGATACATAATAGAGTGATAAATAGAGGATTAGATAGATGAATAGTTAGATAGATAGATGGACGGAAAATTTTATTGATTTTTTTTGTACCTTGCGTGACCCAGAACATATTTAAAAGAAAAAATTGTTAAATTTTCAATATTATTTAGACCATCCATTTTTTTGATTTTTGTGAAATAGAGGTAAGACAGATGAGCAGGAAGACAGACAGGCAGACAGACAGACAGAGCAGGCAGACAGACAGACAGACAGGCAGACAGACGAACGAACCGGAACCTGAACAGACAGACAGACAGATAGATAAACAGACAAACCTTCAGTCGGGCGCTCAGCGTAGCACTTCATGGAATCCAGTTCCGATCTGGTGCCCCCATAAATACGGTACTGAAGCATGCTGGTCCCAAACGCTTTTGTAGTGTCGCTTACTTGTGTTTGTGGGCAGCAGACAGAAATTGAAGTTGAAATTTTAGGAAATTTGGAGATTTTGGAAGAATGTTTTTTGTTTGATGTTTCAAAGCTCGTTGTTGTTGATTTAATTTTCTTTTGCAATATTATTGGACGACCTCCAATACGTTGGATTAAAAAATATTAATCTTTCAGCAAATTTGAAAATTTCCAAACGACTTTCAAAATTGTTTTCTAAAAATAAAATCTCAGTAATTCCCTTCAAAGATAAATGTTTCAAATCTATATCCCAGCCTGGTGATTTTCACATCTTAATTGATCACTTACGCTGTCATTAAAAAAAAAATTCAAAAGATTTATTTAAAATTACAATTAAAATTTACAAAATTTTAACTGCCATCGGATAGATGGTAGTCCTGTAGTCTCCCATTGACAGCCAGAATTAGGTGTCACCACCAGGATGTGGCGGAAAAATTGGAAAAAGTCTCTGTGTTTGGGAAGATATCTGCGAAAGTGGAAATTGGACAGGAGTATCCAAGCTTCTGCATTACCCACTCTCTTGCGATTTTACTTTAAAAGAGATTGTCCCTGAGATCTCAGGCCGAGAGTGGGTCACTGAATAGTCAGGCTCGGACACTTTCATCGATAAATTCAGTAGTTCACTCTCTCGCAAAATATCTCATGTTGAGAACAAATTTTGTATAATAATATTTTTCAATTTTCAATGAACAGTTTAGCACGTCGCCGATATAAGTTGGTGTACCGACAACTATTTCTTGTGATGCATGCCCAGTGCGTACCAGTAGAAGGCTGCATATTCCTGAAATTAATTAAATAAATATTAATTTTTCTCTTTCAAAATTAAAATTGATAAGAAATGAATTCATTTATTTAATTTGAGATCGGAGCAATTGAAACACTAAGTTTGTTCAATTGATATGCATTTTTCGAAACATCAATTTTCTTCCTCATGGATATGAGCGGTAAATTAACAGCAGCGCAGAATAAGAAATAGTGGGTCCTTAATGCAGCTGCCAGATCAGCCGCCGGGCCAGGATCGATCGGCAGCGCGGCGTCAGCGTCGCCACAGGAAACGCTGTCGCGGAACGCGCGGCACAGCCTCGTTCCTATCCAGTGGGCAGCGCTCGCTCGCAAGCGCGCAGCGCGGGGCGGCCCGGACCCGCCGCCTGCGCCCGTCGGCAGGCGCGGGACCCGCCAGCCGCGCGCGGTCGGTGTGTGCCGCCTCCTGCTACCTCGAGGCGCAGCGCGGCGGCAGGCGTGCGGTGCCGGATCTTCGCGATCGTACGGGCTGGTACGCTATGATCACAAGAACAGGATCGATGGCAGGGGGCGGCGCGGTCGCACCTCGCGTCGATGGAAGGTGAACCAGGCGTCGCCGTGCACAGGCTCGACGCAGCGGAACCCCGAGCGACGAGCGGGATTCAACCGCGGAGACCGGCATCGCGCGTTCGGCGCCGACGCCCGCCGTGGTTGCTGGCGGCGCCGCGCCGGGACCGGACGCCGCGGTGGCCGGCGACGCCAGCATCACGCGTCACCGAGCTCAGGTGCGCGACGCGAGGGGGCGACGTCGCGCGCGCCGCCGCCGCGCGCCTCGGTACCGCCGCGCCCGCGCACGGCGGGGCGCCGACGGGCGACAGCGGTCACCCGCGCCAGCGCCGAAGGCCAATGGTGGCGCTGGAGGAGATGCGCCGCAGACGCGCAAATCGTCACCGTGATCGTGGGGCCTCGGCCAGGCGGCATGGGCGCGGTGTGCGGCCTGATCCCCGAGCTCGACCGTCAGGGTCGCGATCAGCTCCTGCACCCTCGCTCACGCAGAACCGGGACGGCAGGGTCAGGTTGCGGCAGGGCTTAGGCGATGGCGCGCCATCGCATCAACGTCGTGAACATCTTCGACGTCGTGGTGGTGGACAGGCGTCGTCCTGGCCATGGGCTGGTGTCGGGCACGACCCTGAAGCACTGGCTCGAGGCGCGCCCCCGCTCGCCGCAGGCGATCCTCGACGCGTTCGTCCAGGCGGGGCGCGGGCTCGCGGCCGCGCACGAGGCCGGCCTCGTCCACCGCGACTTCAAGCCGACGAACGTGCTCGTCGACGACGACGGGCGCGTCCGCGTCACCGACTTCGGCGTCGCCCGGGCGCGTGGCGACCACGCACCCGAGCCCGTGACCGAGGACGCCGGGCCTTCGGCCCTGGATACGCCGCTGACGCGCGCGGGCACCGCCATCGGGACGCCGCGCTACATGGCGCCCGAGCAGCGCCGCGGCGCCAGCGCCGCCACGTCGGATCAGTTCGCGTTCTGCGTCGCCCTGTTCGAGGCGCTGTACGGGCGGCACCCGTACGGCCCGCGCAAGGTCGACGGCAAGCACCCCGAGCTCGACATCGACACCCCACCGGCGATCCCCGACGACCGGCGGGTCCCTGCGCGCGTCGCGCGGGCGCTGCTGCGCGGGCTGTCGCTCGATCCCGCGCGTCGGTTCGCGACGATGGAGGAGCTGCTCGCGGCGCTGTCGTACCGGGCGCGCGGGCGCGCGATCTGGCTCGGCGCCGGCGCCGCCGCCGCCGTGATGGTCGCGGGCGCCGTGGTCGTGACCGCGCGCACGGCCGCGCCGGCGCCGGCGCCGTGTCGCGTCACGGCCGACGAGCTGGCGGGGGTGTGGGACCAGGACGTGAAGCGCCGCGCCGAGGCCGCCTTCCGGGCGACCCAGCTGCCGTACGCCACGGCGGCGTGGACCACCGTGGCGCGCGAGCTCGACGACGTCGGCGCGGCGTGGAAGACGATGCGTCGGGACGCCTGTGAAGCGACCCACGTCCGCGGCACCCAGTCCGGCGAGCTGCTCGACGCGCGCATGGTGTGTCTGTTCCGCCGGCGGGACGAGCTCGAGGCCCTCGCGCACGTCTTCGTCGACGCCGACGCCACGGTCGTGGAGCGGTCGGCCGACGCCGTCCACGACTTCGGCGACCTGTCGGCGTGCGCGGACGCGGTGGCGCTGTCCGCGCGCCTGCCCCTGCCGCCCGATCCGGAGCTGCGCGCGCGCATCGCCGAGGTCACCCTGCTGGCGGCGCGCGCCAAGGCCGCGGCGGCGGCGGGGCGCGTCGAGGAGGCGATCGCGTTCGCCGGTGACGCGGTCGAGCGCGCCACCGCGCTCGACTATCCGCCGGTCCTCGGGGCCGCGCTGACCGTGCAGGCCAGGGTGCAGGAGGCCAAGGACGCCGAGCTGACCCTGCACCGTGCGCTGCAGGCCGCGGAGGTCGGGCGTGACGACCTGACCAAGGTCGACGCGTGGATCCAGCTCATCTACGTGGTCGGCTACCGGCTCGGGCGTCCCGAGGAAGGCGAGCGCTGGGCCACCTACGCCGACGCCGTGCTCGGCCAGCTCGGCGACCACCCGCGGCTGCACCTGGAGCTGCTGCGCTATCAGGGCATGATGGCCGCGATCACCGGCAGGCTGGACGATGCCATCGCCTGCTACCAGCAGGCCCTGGCCCTGGCCGAACGCGTCTACGGCCCCGAGAGCTACGAGGCGGCGTCCGTGCATGCCTACTGGGCGGTGGCGTACGGCCAGGTCGGCGACCTCGCGCACGCCTCGGTGCACGACGAGCGCGCCGTCGCGATCTACGAGCAGGTCCGGGGACCGCGCCATCCCGAGATGGCGATGCCGCTCAACAACATGGCGACGACGCTCCTCGATCTCGGCGAGCTCGACCGCGCGCGCGAGGCCTACGATCGAGCGCGCGTGATCTGGGAGCACACGCCCGATGGCGGCGAGGCCAGCCTGCACCTGGCGCTCTTCGGCCTCGGGCGCATCAGCTTCGAGCGCGGCGCGTACGACGAGGCGCTCGCGTACCACCAGCGGGCCCTCGACAGCATCGAGCGCCACCTCGGCGGCGACCATCCGGAGGCGGCGCAGATCCACCTGGCGAGCGCCGAGGCCCTGCTCGAGCTCGGCCGCGTCGCCGAGGCCAGCGACCACGCCGAGCGCGCCGTCGCCATCATCGAGACCAGCCTCGGTCCCGACCACCCCGATCTCGTCGGCGCGCTGACCATCGTCGCCCGCACCGAGCTGCGCCGGGGCGACGTCGCGGCCGCGAACACGCACCTCGCGCGGGCGAGCGCCCTCAGCGCCACGGTGGAGATCCCGCTGCTGATCCGCGCCGAGCTGGAGCTGGCCCTCGCCCAGGCCGCCGAGGCCGCCGGCGACCACCGCCGCGCGCGCGCGCTCGCCGCCACCGCGCGCGCGCGCACCGCCACGACCGGCAAGGGGGGCGAACGCCTGCTCGTGACGATCGATCGCTGGCTGGCCAGCGCGGCGCGCTGAGCGAGGCCGACGACCCACGGCGCTCCGACGACGACACGGGGAGTGGCCCTTCGCCCCTGCGTCTCGCGCCTGGCGCCTCGCCGCCGTGGCGGGATCACGATCCTGGGGGCGGAGGACTAGCCGCCGCCGTGGCAGCGCGCGCAGGCGTGGCCGGTCAGCTTGAACGCGACGCCGCCGTCGTGGCAGCCGCGGCACGCGTCCTTGGTCGGCGGCGCCGGCGGCCCGTCGCTGTCCCACACCGCGGCGTGGCAGCGCTCAGGCCAGCGGCGCGCCGCCGGCCTCGGCGGCGTGCGGCGCGTGCTCGAAGCGCGCGCGCACCGACCACGGCGCCCGCCGGCGGTCGCGCTCGCGGGCGGCGACCAGGCCGACCCGGTGGCAGTCGCTGCACGCGTCGAGGCGCGGCGTCGGGCCGGCGCCGACGCGGTGGCAGGCGTCGCCGGTGCAGCTGACGTGGCCGCGCGGCGGCCGCCGGTCGCGGGTGCCGGCGGCGAGCTGGTGGCAGGCGGCGCAGGTCAGCGCCAGGTCGGCGTGGCGATGGTGCGGCATCGTCGAGCCGAACTCGGTCTCGGGCCGGGGCAGGGCGTCGGCGCGCAGCGGTCGCCACGGCTCGATCGAGACGTGGCAGGCGCCGCAGGTGACCGGCGCGGTGCGGGCGAAGTCGTCGCGGTGACAGCCGGCGTCGGCGCACGCCAGGTGGCCGGGCGCCGGCGCCTCGCCGCGCGCGTCGAGATCGTGGCAGCCGCCGCAGGCGCCGTCGGGGAGGATCGCCCGGTGGCGCTCGTGCGAGTACGGCGTGATCGTGATGTCGAGCTTGTAGCTGACCGTGGGCGCCGCGACGTGGCAGCGGTTGCACGCCACCGTGGTCGCGAACGCGGCGACGCCGTCGTGGCAGCCGCCGGCGCCGCAGTCGGCGGTGGTCGGCGCCGGGACGTCGCCGCCGGCGGTGGTCGCGACCGCGCCGTGGCAGGCCTTGCACGGCGCCGCGATCCGCGCGGCGTGGTCGGCGTGGCCGAAGCCGGCGCCGAGCTCGAAGGCGCCGGCGACCATCGTCGGGCCGCGCGCCGGGCCGTAGGCGGCCTGGTGACAGCTCGTGCACGCGGTCATCGGCGGCGCGTCCGAGCCCTCCGCCGGCGCGAGGTGGCAGCCGGTACAGCGATCGTGGGGTGCGGGCGACGGCGCGCTGCGACCGCCGCGGCCGGCGCGGCCGGTCGTGGCCGCCGCGGCGCCGGGCGTGGCGGGTGGCAGCGCTCGCAGGTCGCCACCGCGTCGTGGGCGGCGTGGGACATCGCCAGGCCGTAGTCGGGATCGAGCGCGTACGGCGGGTACGCGACGGTCGGCGCGACCCGGCGGCGGCGAGCCAGGCCAGCGCCGCGGGCGCGTGGCAGGCGGCGCACACCGGGCCTGCTCGGCGGCGATCCGGTACGGCGTGGCGGCGCGGCCGCGGCGGAGCCGCGGCGCCGGCGCCGGCGCCGCGCCGTGACAGGCGCCGAAGCAGGCGGCGTGGCCGGGGCGGCCGCGCGGCCGGCCCTGGCGATCGAGGGCGTGGCAGGTGGCGCACGCGACCGGGTCGCCGCCGCTGACCGAGACCTTGCCGTCGTGGACGATGTGGGCGAAGCCGGCGCGCTCGGTCAGGGTGGCGTCGAACACCGCGACCGCGTCGTCGACGGCATCGCCGGCGCGGTCGTCGTCGACGGCATCGCCCGCGGTGTCGCCGCCGGCGTCGGGGGGCGGCGCCGCGGCGGCGCGCGGCCCGACCACGCCGACCACGCCGACCACGCCGACCAGCAGCGCGACCACGGCGCCGGCGCGCATCAGTACGTGCCCTCCATGAAGAACCGCAGGCTCTTGATGCCGCGCAGCTCGGGCGCCAGGTCGAGCGTGCTCGACACGTCGTACTCGCCGCGCAGCCGCACCCGCGGGTTGACCCACGCCTCGATCGAGAAGCGGCCGCCGCCGTGGAAGTCGAGCAGGATCACCGGCGCCTGGCCGGCGGCGTCCTCCTGGTACAGCCCGGCCCACTTGGTGCGCCGCAGGTACAGCTCGCCCTGGACCGAGAACCGGCGGGCGCCGCCCGAGTAGCGCGCCGACGCGCCGCCCTCGACCAGCGACTCCTCGCCCATGCGGGCGCGCAGCGGCAGCGGCTGGCTGCCGGCGACGTCGGTGATGCGGTCCGGGAACGGGCGCCGGTAGTCGCGGACCAGGACGCTGCCGGCGAGGTTGATCGCGCGCCGGACCCGGACCTCGACGCCGGCGCCGCCCTCGATGTAGTCCGGCAGGTGCGGGTTGAGCTGGGTCTCGGGGCTCGACACGTCGAGCGCGACCGCGGCGCGCGCCTGCAGGTCGACGTTCTGGCGCAGCACCGTGCCGGCCTGGATCGACGAGGTGAACCGGGGCTTGACCTCGCCGAGATCGAGGTAGCGCTGGGCGGCGCCGTCGAGGTGCGCCGCCGGCAGGGTGTCGGACACCACCGCGAGGCTGGCGTAGTCCCAGAACCAGTCGTCGGCGGTACGGTACTGGGCGTCGACGCTGATGATCGACGACTCGGTGACGCGGGCGCGCAGGAACAGGCGCAGCCGCGCCAGCTGGGCGTCGAGGTAGCGGAACGACGACCGGATCAACCAGTCGCGGCGCGGCACCAGCGTCGCGGCCAGCTCGCCGTGATCGTGGGTGAGGTAGCGGGTGGTCGCCGCCGACGCCACCAGCGGCAGGCCGAAGTGGCGCAGGTCGAGGCGCGCCTCCGACGACGTCACCGTGTCGTCGGCGGTGGCGCCGTCGGTGCCGTCGTCGGTGGTGGTCGCGTAGTCGGCGACCCGGGTGCCGCCCGCGCTCGACACCGACAGCCACGCGTTCTCCCACGACAGCACCAGGCCGTCCATGTGGACGATCGCGGGGCCGTAGACGTACATGCGGCCGGCGCGGGCGCGCACCGGCTGCAGCCAGCGGTTCTCGAACAGGCCGTCGCTCTCGGCCCAGGCCTGGCGGACCTGCAGGTCGCGCGCGACCTGGTAGACGTCGGCGATCGGCGGCGTCGCGTCGGCGACGCTGGGAGCCAGCCGCGCCTGGCTCGCGAAGTAGGTCGACAGGCTCGGCGCGCCGACGCCGCGGCTGCCCAGGTAGGCCTCGCCGAAGCCGTAGCTGCGGACCGAGCGGTAGCGATCGGCCTCGGCGGCGGCCGCCAGGTCCTGGCCGTCGAGCGTCGGCCGGCCGGAGGTGCGGGCGCCGTCGACGGCGAGGCCGAGATCGACGCGCAGCACCAGGCGGTCGGCCAGCGGCGGCTCGTCGTCGCGACGGCGGCGCCGCCGCGGCGCCGACAGGATCATGGCGTCGAGATCGGGGGCGGCGCGGCCGGCGGCGCGCGATCGCGGCGCCGCGTCGTCGGTGGCCGGCGCCGCCGCGAGCTGGCGGGTCCGCATCCGCATCCGCAGGCGCAGCGCCAGCGGCACGCCGTGCAGGGTGAGGTCGGCGCGCCGCGGGGGCGTCGGCGTCGGCGCCAGGCGGCGCCGCCGGCGCGGTGCCGTCGGCCGCGGCCGGCGCCGCGGTCGCGACCGTGGCGGCGAGCGCCGCGGCCACCGCGGCGGCCCGGCGCGGCGGCGCGCGGCGGCGGGCGGGGCGGCGCGCGGGCCGCGCCAGGCTCACCGGATGCCCCCGGTGTGGCAGCCGGTGCCCGGGCCGCTGCACGTCACCGGCGCCTCGGGGCCGTGGCAGACCAGGCAGGCCCGCGGGTTGAGGCGGGCGCGCTGGCCGTGCTCCTGATCCCAGCCGACCAGGTGCGACCGTGGCCGCTGCTGGTGGCAGGCGACGCAGTAGTCGACGACGTGGCAGGTCGCGCACCGCTCGGGATCGGTGCTGGCGCTGGTGCCGTGGTCGAGCTCGCGGAACATGACGTTGTGGTCGGTCGGCCGCATCGTCTGGTGGCACTCGTCGCACGCCGCGTGCGCGTTGCCCGACATCTGGGTGTGGCAGCCGGCGCAGCGGCGGGCGTCGCGCGCGGCGTCCTCGCCGTGGTCGCGGCGGAACGCCAGCGTGTGGTCGACCGGGCGCTCGGTGGCGGGCAGGTGCGAGCGCGGCGCCAGCTGGCCGATCGCGTCCTCGACGGTGGTGTGGCAGGTCTGGCAGACCCGCATCCGCATCGTCGCCGGCGTGCGGTCGGAGTCGTCGTGGCACGCGACGCACGCCGCGATCGCCGGCGCCGCGTGATCGGCGCGCCCGGTGGCGCGCGGGCTCTGGGCGTGACAGGTCTGGCACCGCACGTCCTGGCCGCGCACGTCCTGGCGGTGGTTGCGGTGATCGAAGTGCAGGTCGCCGGTGATCAGGCGGCGGCGGTGACGCTCCTCGCGGGCGTCGGCGTCGTGGCAGCCCTCGCACTGCTGCATCGACGGCGCGCCGGCGAGCCGGACCTCCTCGGCGTGGCAGCGCGCGCACTCGTCGTGGCCGCCGATGCGCGGCGCGTCGGCGTCGCCGTCGGGGTGGCAGTCGACGCAGGCGACGTGGAAGCCGACCGCGGCCTCCATGCGGGCCGGGTCGAGGTGGCTGGCGTGGGAGAACCGGGCCGGCAGCACCCGCCAGCCCGAGGTCCGCGGGTACGCCACCATCAGCGGCGGCGTCGCGCCGGTGGGATCGACGGCGATGTGGCAGATGCGGCACAGCGGCCCGGGCGCGGCCTCGAAGGCGGCCCGGTGGCAGCGGCCGTCGTCGCACGGCGCGTGGTCGTGGGCGCCCGGGATCTGGACGACGCCGGCGGCGACCGCGGCGGGATCGTGGCAGGCCACGCACGCGACGTCGGCGTGGCGATCGTGGGGGAAGCGATCGGCCTCGACGATGATGGGCGCGATCTGGCCGGTCGGCGCGGGGCCGCAGGCCGCCGCGGCCGCGCAGAGCAGCACGATCGACGTGGCGAGGCGCGAGCGCATCGGCGAGACGTCCTCGACGCTAGCACCGATCGGGGGCCGCCTGGCCCCGGCGGCCGGCTACTCGACCGCGGCGCGATCGACGTGCGGCGCGTCGCGGGTCAGGGCGAGGTCGCGGACCCGGCGCGCCGCCGGCCGATCCGGGCGCCACGCCGTGACCCCGAACGCGGCCAGCCCCGGCGGCGTGTAGCGCGCGACCACGACCTCGCCGGGCAGCGCGCGCAGCGCGGCCAGCGGATCGTCGTCGAGGGCGGCGTGCAGCAGGGCCTCGCCGCCGGGCGCCAGGCGAGCCGCGGCGGCGCGCCAGAACCGGGCGATCAGGTCGGCGCCCGGCGGCGACACCCGGTGCCGGGGCCCGGCGCCGGCGCGCTCGCCGGGGATCGGCAGGTTGGCGGTGACCAGGTCGAAGCCGCCGTCGACGCCGTCGGCGAGATCGGCGACGGCCAGCGCCAGCGGCACGCCGCTGAGCGCGGCGCCGAGCCGCGCCATCGCGATCGCGCGCGGCGACAGGTCGACGGCGACGACCTCGCGGGCCCGGCCCGCGGCGCTCAGCGGCGCCAGCGCGGCGCCGGTCGCGACGTCGAGCCAGCGCTCGACCCGGCGCCGCGGCAGCGCGCCGATCAGGTGGTGCGACGAGTCGTCGGGGAACATCACCGCGCCGGCGTCGTCGCCGTCGGCGCGATCGCACACCGCCAGCGCGTCGGCGCCGGCCGGCAGGATCGCGACGGTGGCGCGCACCCGCGGCGCGCCGGCGTCCGCGTCGTCGTCATCGTCGTCGGCGCCCGCGGCCGGCGCCGCGACCACCAGGCCGGCGGCCTCGAGGGCGTCGAGGGCGTCGCCGAGGCCGCGCGCCGCGCCGGCGCGCGCGCGACCGTGCCGCCGCCGACCAGCAGCCACGGCAGCACCGCCGCCGGCGGCGGCGCGGCGTCGAAGCGCCGGCCGGCGCCGATCGCGCGCAGCACGTGCGCGACCGCGCGGACGCCGAAGCACGCCAGCACGGCGCGCTCGGTGAGGCCGGCGCGGCGCAGCGCGGCGCCGACCTCGCGCCACCGCGTGGCGGGCAGGCGAGCCAGCGCGAGCGCGGGATCGACGGCGGTCACGGCGCCGGCTACGGCACGTCGGCGGCCAGGTAGTGGCGCGCCATCTCGTACTCGAAGAACAGCACCATGTCGGTGGCGACCACGCCCTCGAGCAGGCTGCGGACCTCGGTGGGGCCGCGGGCGTCGCCGTGGTCGCCGAGGCCCAGCATGGCGGTGTAGTAGGCGAGCTCGGCGCGGCGGCCGCGGGTGGTGGCGCGCGCCGCCAGCTCGGCGACGGTGCGGCGCCCGGTGGCCAGCCGCGCCATCTCGTCGTACCAGAGCACGCCGTCGCGGCCCTCGAGGTACTCGACCGCGAGCGGATCCGGATCGACGCCGAGCCGGCGCGCCTCGGCCAGCATCCACAGGCTCATGTAGACCTTGTGGTAGGCGCCGATGCGATCCGCGAGCACGGCGCGGTGGAAGGCGTCGAGGGCGCGGGTGTACTCGCCGTGGACGACCAGGAACGCGACCACCCGGCTGTGGGTCTCGCCGCCGTCGGCGTCGACGTCGATCGCGCCCTCGAGCAGGCTGATCGCCCGGTCCTGCTGGCCCAGATCCCACATCAGCTCGCCGGCCTCGGCGAAGCGCTCGGCGGCGATCGGCTGGGGCAGGTCGCCGCCGAAGTCGGCCCACACGGTCAGCGCCTGGGTCCACCGCTCCTGCGCGGCCTGGGCGTCGCCGGCGCCGGCGGCGGCGTCGCCGTCGAGCTTGAGCAGGCGCGCCCGCCGGTACCGCCCCAGCGGCGTCTCCTCGGTGGCGGCCAGGCCGCGATCGGCCCAGCGCCGGGCCTCGGCGAACCGGCCCTGCTTGATCGCCACCGTCGCCAGGGTCTCGAGATCCTCGGGGTCGGCCTCGAGCTTGACCGCGCGCTCGAGCAGCGCGGTCGCCGCCGCCAGCTCGCCCTGGGTGACCAGGCCGCGGCCCATCGTGGCCAGGCCGTCGGCGAGCGAGGCCTCCCAGACCCGTCCCGGGTAGCGGCGATCGAGCTCGGCGTGGAACGCCTCGAGCTCGGCCAGGCGATCCTGGGCCTCGATCGGCCGGTCGTTGAAGGCCAGCGCGGCGAGGCGCTGCCGGTACAGCTCGGTGAGCAGGTCGGCGGCGTCGCCGGCGTCGTCGCCGCCGGCGGCCGCGGCGCGCCACACGCCCTCGAGCAGGCGGATCGGCTCGTGGACCCGGCCGAGATCGATCGCGGCGCGCGCCGCGCTGATCGTCAGGGCCGCGTCGTCGGGGAAGCGGGCCAGCGCGGCCACCTCGATCGCGTGCGCGGTGCCCGGGTCGGCGTCGGGGCCGTCCTTGCCGCGCAGCGCCCGCGCCAGCGCGATCCAGTCGCGCGCGGTGGCGGCGTCGCCGACGATCATGCGGGCCCGCCTGGCCAGCTCGTCGTCGGCGCCGATGCCGCGCATGCCGGCGATGCGGTCGGCGATCTCGTCGGCGCGGCCGGCGCGGCCCAGCGCCGCGGCCACGGCGTGGGCGGCCGAGACCACGTCGCTGTGGGCGCGGACCAGCTCGAAGCTGGCGCTGCCGGCGGCGAGGGCGTCGGCGACCGCGGCCTGGCGGGCCAGCACCAGGTCGACGTAGCGGTCGGTGAGCGCGCGCAGCGGCAGCGCCATCGCCACCGGCTCGAGGATCTCGATCGGCCGGGCCCGCACCGCCATCGCGCCGTTCTCGGCGATCGCGAGCTGATCGGCGAAGCCCAGGACCTCGTCGATCTCGGTCCACGCGGCGTCGTGGGCGGCGGCGTCGGGGCCGATCTCGCCCAGCAGCACCAGGGTCAGCACGACCTCGCGGTCGGCGCCGCTCTTGGCGAAGACGCCGCGGGCCCGGGTCAAGAGGTCGCGCGCCGGCGCCAGCTCGGCGGCCAGCGCGGTCGGCTCGTCGGTCCACAGCCGGGCCAGCTCGAGCAGGGCCTCGTAAGCGAGGGCGGGCCGGTTGGCGTCGAGCCAGCGGCCGACCCGGTCGGCCTGGGCGGCGGCGAGCTGGACCCGGAGGTCGTGGCGGCGCGGATCGGTGGCGGCGAGGCCGGCGAGCTGGTCGCGGACCTCCTGCCAGTCGTCGACGTCCTCGAGCTCCCAGGGCGCGTCGCTGACCGGACCGAGGTCGATCCGGGCCGGGGCGCGGGGCCGCGGGCAGGCGGCGAGCAGCAGGACGAGGGGGAGGGCCAGGGTGATGGCGGCGAGGCGGATCGGCGGACGCACCACCGCCGAGGGTAGCAGCAACGTCACGCCGCGCCCCTGGTGTTTCGGCACGCGTGCGTTATCGTCCGCGACCGAGAGGATCGCTGTCGTGCACGCACCCACCAACATCGTCGTCCAGAAGTACGGCGGCTCGTCGGTCGCCGACGCCGCCAAGATCCGCTTGGTCGCCGCCCGCGTCGCCCGCACCGTGCGGGCCGGCAAGAAGGTGGTGGTCGTGGTCTCGGCGATGGGCAAGACCACCAACCAGCTCATCGACAAGGCCAGGCTGATCAGCGCGTCGCCGTCGCGGCGCGAGCTCGACATGCTGCTGACCTGCGGCGAGCGCGAGGCCATGGCGCTCTTGTCGATGGCGGTCACCGAGGAGGGGCTCGAGGCGATCTCGTTCACCGGCTCGCAGGCCGGCATCCTCACCAACGACCGCCACTCCGGCGCCCGCATCGTCGAGGTCCGGCCGTTCCGCATCGAGGACGAGCTCGATCGTGGCCGGGTCGTGATCGTCGCCGGCTTCCAGGGCGTGTCGTACCGGCGCGAGATCACCACGCTGGGCCGCGGCGGCTCCGACACCACCGCGGTCGCGCTGGCCGCGGCGCTGCGCGCCGACTACTGCGAGATCTGCTCCGACGTCGACGGCATCTACACCGCCGATCCGCGGGTCGTCGACGCCGCCCAGCTGCTCGAGGCGATCAGCCACGACGAGATGCTCGAGCTCGCCGCCCAGGGCGCCAAGGTCCTGCACGACTCGTCGGTCGAGTTCGCGCGCCGCTCCGGCATCGCGCTGTGGGCGCGCGCCACGTCGAAGGACGGCGGCGGCACCCGCATCGACTTCCAGCCCGAGCGCGATCGCCAGGTCGCCGGGGTCACCGGCCAGAAGCAGCTGATCCGGGTCAAGGTCCGCGGCGGCGCCGCGGTCGAGCACGCGCTGCAGATCATCGAGGCGGCGTCGATCCCGCTGACCCACCTCGATCTCGAGGGCAAGGAGCTGCGCTGCTGGTTCACGATCGCCGACGTCCCCGACTGGACCGCGGTCAAGGCCCGGCTCGAGCAGGTGCTCGGCGACGACGTCGACTTCGGCGAGGAGGGCGCGGTGTCGCTGGTCGGTCAGGGCATCGGCTCGAACCCGGCGCTGATCAACAAGGCGCGCCAGACCGCGGTCGGCGCCGGCGTGCCGGTCGAGGCGGTGTCGGTGTCGCCGCTGCGGATCACGCTGTGGTGCGAGCCGGCGATGGTCGATCCCCTCACCCGCGCCCTGCACGCGGCGTTCTGCGAGTGATGGCGACCGGGATGCCGGGCGCCTCGGTGTGGCGCGCGTTCACCGCGATGGGCCGGCGCGGCCGGGCCCGCCGCTGGCGGCGCGCCGGCGGCCGGCCGCGGGTGTGGGCCCACCGCGGCGCCAGCGCGGTCGCCACCGAGAACACGCTCGAGGCGTTCGCCGCGGCCCGCGCGCCGCCGGCGCCGACGGCGTCGAGCTCGACGTCCAGCTGTGTCGCGGCGGCGACGTCGTGGTCTTCCACGACGACGACCTGCAGCGCCTGGCCGGGCGCCCCGAGCGCGTCGCCGATCTGCCGCTGGCCGAGCTGCGCGCCACCGCGCTGCGCGGCGGCGGCACCTGGTGCACGCTGGCCGAGGCGCTCGAGGCCGCCGGGCCGCTCGAGGTCAACGTCGAGATCAAGTCGACCGGCCCGGGCCGCGCCGGCGCCCTGCCGGCGGCCGCGGTGGCGGTCATTCGCGCCGCCGGCGCCGCCGCCGCCGAGCGCGTGCTGGTGTCGTCGTTCGATCCGTGGGCGCTGGTCCAGGTCCGCCGCGCCGCGCCCGAGCTCGCGACCGCGCTGTTGTTCCACGCCGGCGAGCCGCTGCCGGCGCGCCGCGGCTGGATCGGGCCGTGGGTCGGCGCCGCCGCGCTGCACCCGGAGCACGTGCTGTGCAGCGGCGCCACCGTCGCCGCGTGGCGCCGCGCCGGCTTCGCGGTCAACGTCTGGACCGTCGACGATCCGGTCCGCCTGCGCGAGCTGGCGGCGTGGGGCGTCGACGGCCTGTTCTGCAACGATCCCGGCGCCGCGCTCGCGGCGCTGGGCGGGTAGCAGCGTGCAGCGGATCCCCGCCCGGCGCGGGCGGTGGGGAGACCGCGGGCCGCCGGCCCGGGTCCTGCCGCGAGCGTGGGGGGGCGTCCTCCGGCTCAGACATCCTCGCGGTGACGACAGCGCGGGCGGTGGGGGTGCCGCGAGCGGTGACGCCGTCGCGTGGTGCCGCGGGCCCGCTGCGGAACTCGCCGTCGGCCGCCCCCCACACGCTCGCGTCACCCGTGCCGGCGTGGCCTGGCACCACCGCGGTCGGGCACGAAGGGATCGAGAGCAGCGCGGCGTAGGCCGCCCTGGCGCCGTCGGCGCCCCGCGTTGTGACCGCGGCGCGGATGCGCGATGCTGCCGGGCAGCCGAGGCGCCATGACCGACTCCAACTCCCGCGACCCGCGCGGCGTGCTGATCGTCCTCGAGGGGCTCGACGGCGCCGGCACGACCACCCAGGCCCACGCCCTCCACGATCGCCTGACCGTGCGCGGCCGCGCCGCCCACGTCACCCGCGAGCCGTCCGACGGCCCGGTGGGCCGGCTGATCCGCGAGATGCTGGTCGGCGGCCACGCCATCCCCGGTCAGAAGATCGATCAGGCGACCTTCGGCCTGCTGTTCGCGGCCGACCGCCTCGATCACCTGCAGCGCGAGGTCGAGCCCGAGCTGGCCCGCGGCGCGGTCGTGATCTCCGACCGCTGGTACCACTCGTCGCTGGCCTACCAGGGCACCGGCGCCGAGCGGGCGTGGATCCGCGACCTCAACCAGCGGGCCCGCCGCCCCGATCTCACGCTGCTGCTGCGGGTCCACCCCGAGATCGCCGCCAAGCGGCGGGTCGCCGCCGGCCGCGCCCAGGAGCTGTTCGAGGACCTGGCGATGCAGCGCCGGGTCGCCGCCGGCTACGAGGAGGTCGTCGCCGAGCTGACCGCGGCCGGCGAGCGAATCGAGGTGCTCGACGGCGAGCAGCCGCTCGACGCCGTCGCCGCCGCCATCGACGCCGCGGTCGCGCCCCTCTTGTGAAAACTTGCCCGGCGGCGCCGGGCACGACACGGTCGGACCATGCGCGCGGTCCTGTTTGTCCTGCTGCTGGCCGGCTGCGGCCCCAAGGTCCACCTGGAGCCGTCGCCGTTCGACGTCGACGACCCGCGCGCCGCGCCGGCGACGACGACCGCCGCGCCGACCTTCGACGAGCTGCCGGTGGTGCCGTCGGGCCCCGGCGTCCGCGAGGGCGAGATCGATCGCACGACCCTGACCGCCGTGCTCGACGCCGGCCCCGGCGAGCTGCTCCGCCACCTCGACGTCACCGCCGAGCTCGACGGCCAGCGCTTCACTGGCTGGCGGCTGGTCGCGCTCGATCCCGCGTTCCAGCGCTTCGCCGGCGTCGACCTCCAGCCCGGCGACGTCCTGATCGCGATCAACGGCCGCTCGATCTCGCGCCCCGACGAGCTGCAGGCGGTGTGGGACGGGCTGCGCACCGCCAGCGCGCTGATCTGCGACCTGCGCCGCGGCGACGGTCGCCTGCGCCTGCAGTTCGCGATCGTCGACACCGCGTCGACGCCGGCGGCGCCGCCGGGCGGCTGACCGCGGCGCGGGCCGTCGGGCTCCGCTCGGTCCGCGCCTAGCCGCGGCGGCGCAGCCCGACCAGCAGCAGCGCGAGGGCGCCGACCGCGACCGCGCCGGCGGCGTACAGCATCCAGGTCTTGTGGCCGGTGTCGACGCCGGCGGCCTGGGCGGCGCGCTCGTCGTGCTGGGCCAGCGACGGGTCGAGCTCGACGGCGCGGCGCATCGCGGCGCTGCCGTCCTTGCCGTCGGCCTCCTGGGCCTTGCCGAGGGTGAGGTAGTGGCGGGCCAGGGCGGCGTCGGCGCGCTCGCCGTCGGGGTCGAGGCCGTGGGCCTTGGAGAACATCGCCGCCGCGTCGGCGTAGCGGTGCTCCTGCGACATCTTCTCGGCCAGCGCGTAGTAGGTCGGCGCCATCTCGGTGCGCTCGGCGCGGGCCGGGTCCTCGGCGAGCAGGCGGTCGAAGACCTCGATCGCGGCGGCGAGGTCGCCGGCGTCGGCCTTGGTCTTGCCCTCGGCGTAGACCGACGCGTCGCGCTCGGCGCGCAGGCCGTCGTAGTAGGCGAAGATGCGGCGGGAGGCCTGCTCGAGGTCGGCCTTGCCGGCCAGCTCCTCGCCGAACAGCTCGTCGGTGGCGCGCTCGAGCTCGATGCGGGCGAGCTGGCGCGAGTTGAGCCACAGCGGGGTCTCCTTGTCGGCGACCCGGCCGCCAGGCAGGACCAGCTGCTTCTTGGGCGGGTCGGGCGGCGGCGGCCCGGTGACGTACTCGATCCAGGCGTCGCGGGCGGCCTTGCGGACGCGCGGCGCGTCGTCGTTGATCGTGGCGAAGACGGTGCCCACCGCCTCGCGGTGCTCGGTCGAGCCGAACGCGGCCAGCACCGCGATCTGCAGGTCCTCGTCGCCCTTGGACGCGGCCAGCGCCTTGCCCGGCTCCTGGCGATCCATGCGCTCGAGCTGGTAGGTGGCGTAGCGCGCCAGCGCCTTGTCGCGCTGCGACGACTTGCGGCCGCCCGCCTGCGACCCGACGATCAGCGCCGGCAGCGAGTACGGCGCCATGCGGCGCAGGTAGCGCCCGCACTCGTCGCGGTAGATCATCGTGTCGTCGGCGAACGCGACGTCGAGGACGTGCTGCGCGGCCACGATCTGGCCGGTGCCGGCGAGGGCGCGGATCGCGGCGACGTCGGCGAAGACCTCGCTCAGCTCCGGGCTGGCCGGCAGCTCGGCGAGCGCGGCCAGCCAGTCGAACTCGTCGTCGGCGCGGATCTGCTCGGCCTTCTGCCGGCCCGGCGACGAGAACCGGCCGCTCTTGTCGGGGTACGAGGCCTTGATCGCCTTGAGGACCTCGCGGCGCTGGTCCGGCGTGGTCGCGTGCGGTCGGGCCAGGAACGTCGCCAGCGGCTCGATCACGCGGGGCGCGACCGCGGCCAGGTCGGCGGCGGCGGCCAGGCGCGCGTCCTTGGCGGTCGCGGTGGCCAGGGTGGAGAGCACGGCCTGGGCGCGCTCGGCATCGTCGGCGGCCCGGGCGTACCGGGGGTGGGCGCCGCCGGCCACCAGCAGGGCGGCGACGGCGGCGATCACGGTCCAGCGCGGGCCCCGGCGGGGCGGCGCGCACGTCCTATCGAGTTTCGGTCTCACGGCGCACAAGTGGGGTACCACACCGGACCAACGACCGGCGCGCCCCGGGCCTTCCCGGATCCCGCTCAGTGGAGCAGGGACTCGCGGGTCCAGCCGTCGAGCAGGCGCTCGGGCGGGACGTCGTCGTCGAAGTCGAGGAACCGCACGCCGATCGCCCGCGCCGACGCGGCGTCGGGGCCGGGGCGCGCCTCGGGATCGGTGCCGGGCACCGAGAAGTTGAGGCAGTAGTGGTGCTTGACCTCGGCGCGGGCGACGATCTCGTCGATCGCGCCGTCGGTGCGCGGGCACTGGAAGTGGATGCTGACGTAGGTGCCCAGGGGCAGGGGATCGCCCATCTGGACCAGCATCCCGCCCTCGGAGATGTTGCGGGCCACCGCGCGGGTCTCGCCGTACAGCTCGCTGCCGACCACGACCGGGAAGATCTTGTCGAACCGGATGTGGATCCGCTGGTCGCGGGTGGCGCGGGCGGAGGGCGCGGTCTGGGCACGAGGTTTCATAGGAGAACCGAAGGATCCCCCGGTGGGAGGATGAAGTCAAAAAACGCACTTTATCCTACATGGGTCGGCCTGCTATGACCGGCCCATGAAGACCCTGGTGACGGGCGGTACCGGCTTCATCGGCTCGGCGGTGGTGCGTCGCCTGCTGGCGCGAGGTCGCGAGGTCCGCTGCCTGGTCGAGCCGGGGGCGCCGCGCGGCAACCTCGACGGCCTCGACGTCGAGCTCGTGCCCGGCGACATCCTCGACGCCGCCGCGGTGGCGCGCGCCACCGCCGGCTGCGACGCGGTCTACCACCTCGCCGCGATCTACAGCCTGTGGCTGCCCGACGAGCGGCTGATCTACGACGTCAACGTCGAGGGCACCAAGAACGTCCTGTTCGCGGCGCTGCGCGCCGGCGTGCGCCGGGTCGTCCACACCAGCTCGATCGCCGCGATCGGGGTCGCCCCCGACGGCGGCCTGCTCGACGAGCAGGCGCCGTACGAGTACTGGAACCAGGCCAACGCCTACATGCGGTCGAAGTACCTCTCGGATCTCGACGCCCGGCGCCTGGCCGGCGAGGGCCTGCCGGTGGTGATCGTGTGCCCGGCGTTCCCGTTCGGCGAGCGCGACATCGGGCCGACCCCGACCGGCAAGTTCATCGTCGAGGCGCTGCAGGGCCGGGTCCCGGGCTACACCGAGGGCGGGTTCTGCGCGGTCGACGTCGACGACGTCGCCGAGTGCCACGTCCTCGCCGAGGAGCAGGGCCGGATCGGCGAGCGCTACATCGCCGGCAGCCACAACGTCACGTATCGCGAGTTCTTCGAGGAGGTGACCCGGATCGCCGGGCTGCCGCCGATCCGGCGCCGCCTGCCGTCGCCGGCGGTCGTCGGCATGGCGTGGGCGATGGAGCGGTGGGCCGAGCTGCGCGGCGGCAGCCCGCGGATCACCGTGCGCGCCGCCCGCTACGCGCTGCGCCGGGCCTGGTTCGACTGCACCAAGGCGCACCGCGAGCTGGGCATGCCCCAGACCCCGCTCGACGTCACGATCGACAAGGCGGTCCGGTGGTTCCGCGACCACGGCCACGGCCGCCCGGGGCGGGGCGGGGCGGCGGCCGCGCCGGTGGCCGCGCCCGCGGCGGCGCGTTAGAGTGAGGCGATGCGCGGGTCCTGGCACGCCACCGTCGTCGTCGCCGCCGTGGTCGGCGTCGCCGTCGGCGCGTCCGCGGCGCACGCCGAGCGGCTGGCCGCGCCGCCGCGGCCGCAGCCGTGGCTGGGCATCAGCATCAACGGCCAGGACGCCACCTGGGGCGGCATCTACATCGTCGACGTCTTCGACGACACCCCGGCGTCGCTGTGCGGCCTGCGCGCCGGCGACGAGATCATCGCGGTCGACGCCATCGACGTCCACAGCACGTCCGAGCTGCAGGGCGCGATCGGCCTGCACGACGTCGGCGACAAGGTCACGGTCCAGTACGTCCGCAGCGGCGGCGCCGCCGGCGCCGACGTCCGCCGGTGCTCGACCGAGCTCAGCGAGCAGATCAACGATCCGACCGAGCTGCTGCACCGCCGGTTGATCGATCGCGCGATCCCGCCGTTCCGGCTGACCCGCGTCGACGACGCCGCCGTCGTCGACGACGCCGGCCTGCGCGGCGACGTCGCCGTGCTGGTGCTGTTCTCGACCTCGTGCGACGCCTGCGCCGAGCTGATCGGCGACGTCCAGCAGGCCGCCGACGGCCTCGCCGGGGTCCGGGTCATCGCGGTCGCCGGCGACAGCGCCGCGGCGGTCAAGGCGTTCGTCCAGCGCACCGGCGCCGGCGGCGAGATCGCCGTCGACCAGGGCCAGCTGGTGCGCCGCTACAACAGCGACCGCGAGCAGCCGTCGATCATCGTGATCGATCACAAGGGCGTCGTCCGCTTCGCCGCGGTCGGCCGCGGCCCCGAGGGCAGCTACCTCGACGGCGCGACCTTCTGCATCGAACGCGCGGCGCGCGCCCGCCAGCGCGCGCAGTAACCCCCCGCCGCCGTCGTCGTGCTCGCCGTCGTCACCGGGTTCGTGGACCTGCTCCGCCGCGCCGGCGTCCGGATCTCGACCGCCGAGCTGTGCGACGCCGCCGGCGCGCTGGCCGCGGTCGGGCTCGGCGATCCCGCCACCGCGCGGGCCGCGCTGACCGCGGCGCTGATCAAGCGCCGCGCCGACCTCGACACCTTCGACGCCCTGTTCGCGCTGTACTTCGAGCGCGGCGCCGGCGCGGTGGTCGCGGCCACCCGTCGCCCCCACGACGCCGCCGACGGTGACCTCGCCCGCGCCCGCGCCGCCGCGCTGCGCGCCGCGCTCGCCGCCGGCAGCGCCGAGGCGGCCGCGACGCTGACCCGCCACCTGCTCGGCGCCGACGCCCCGGCGCTGCCGACCGCGCTGGCCGCGGCCGCGGCGCGGGTCGGCCTCGCCAGGCTGCGCTCGCCGCTGCAGGCCGGCATCTACGCGTTCCGCATCCTCGACGAGCTCGGCCTGCGCGGCGCCGAGGCCCCGCCGGCGCCGCCCTCGACGCGCTGGCCGGCGACGGTCGCGGCGGCGGCGGCGGCGCCACGCCCAGCGAGGTCGCGGCGCTGCGCGCCGAGGTCGCCGGCGCGGTCGACCGGCTGCGCGCCGCGGTCCGCGCCTTCGTCGACGCCGAGCTGCGCCGCCGCGACCTGCACCACGCGGCGCGGCTGGCGCGGGTCACCTCGACGACCGCCCGATCGCGCAGCTCACCGCCGCCGAGCGGGCCGCGCTCGACGGCGAGGTCCAGCGCCTGGCGCGCCGCCTCGCCACCCAGGTACCGGCGCCGCGGCCAGCGCGACGGCGCGGCCGCCTCGACGTCCGCGCCACGCTGCGCGCGTCGCACGGCACCGGCGGCGTCCCGTTCGACGTCCGCCGCCGGCACCGGCCGCGGCGCCGGCCCCGCCTGGTGGTGCTGTGCGACGTCTCCGACTCGGTGCGCCCGGTGTCGCGGTTCTTGCTGACGCTGGTCCACGCGCTGACCCGCCGCTACGACCGGGTCCACACCTTCGTCTTCGTCGCCGACCTCGGCGACGCGACCCGGCTGTTCCGCGGCCACGACGTCGAGCGTGCGATCGCCGCGATCGCCGCCGGCGCGGTCATCGATCCGTGGCAGAGCTCCGACTACGGCCGCACGCTGGACCAGCTGGCGGCGCGGCACCTGGGCAAGATCGGCGCGCGCACCACGGTCGTGATCCTCGGCGACGGCCGCGGCAACCGGCGGCCGCCGCGCGCCGCCGTGCTCGCCGACGTCCACCGCCGCGCCCACCGCGTGGTGTGGCTCGACCCCGAGCCGCCGTCGGCGTGGGGCTGGGGCGACAGCGCGATGGCGGCGTACGCGCCGCACTGCGACCACGTCCTGACCGTGGCCAACCTGGCGTCGCTGCGCGCCGCGATCGACGCGCTGGCCGGCCTGGCCCCGGCGCGAGGCGCCCGCCGCGGCAGCGCCCGAGGCGCCCGATGACGATCCCGAGACCGACGCTCGCCGCGCCGCGCCTGAGGCCGGGCGCGCGGCCGTGGCTGTTCTGGGCCGGCGCCGCGGCGCTGGCCGCGACCATCTTCGTGCTGTCGTCGATGTCGGCGCCCGACCTCAGGCCGCCGGAGCTGTGGCGGTACGACAAGCTGGTCCACGCCTCGGTGTGGACGGCGCTGGCGGCGCTGCTCGCCGCCGGCGGCGCGGCGCGGGGCTGGCGGCGCGCCGTCGCGGTCGCGGTCGCGGTGGCGCTCGCGGTGGCGTGGGGCGCGCTCGACGAGCTGCACCAGAGCACGGTGCCGCACCGCGACGCCTCGTGGGGCGACCTGCTGGCCGACACGATCGGCGCGTGCCTGGGCGCGACGATCGCGACGTCGCGGCCGCTGGCGTGGCTCGTGTATGGTCGCGGCCATGGCGATCGTCCGTAGCTACCTCGGTACCCGTCCCGTCGTCGGCGACGGCGTCTTCCTCGCCGACAACGCCGCGGTCATCGGCGACGTCGTCATCGGCGCCGGCAGCTCGGTGTGGTTCGGAGCGGTGGTGCGCGGCGACCAGATGCCCATCCGGATCGGCGCGACGACGTCGATCCAGGACAACTCGGTCCTGCACGTCACCGCCGGCGTCGCCGGCACCGAGGTGGGCAGCCGGGTCACCGTGGGGCACAACGTCATCCTCCACGCCTGCACCGTCGCCGACGACTGCATCATCGGCATGGGCGCGATCATCCTCGACCGATCCCGCATCGGGCGGTTCTGCGTTGTGGGTGCGGGTGCGCTCGTCACCCCCGGGACCGACATCCCCGACGGCAGCATGGTCATGGGCGCGCCGGCGCGGGTCAAGCGCGCGATCACCGACGAGGAGCGGGCGTGGATCGCGTCGAGCGCCGCGCACTACGTCGAGCTGACGCGGCGCTACCTTGCCGAGCCGCCGGCCGACGAGCTACCGTGAGATCATCGTCGCGCGCGGGGTCGTGAAGAGCCGCGCGCCTGGTGCGTCTGATGTTGGCGAGGCAATCGCCCGGGGAGTCACATGCAGCCAGCGCCGCCGTCCACGTCACCGCCGCCACCGCGCCTCCGGGCGCGACGCGGCCGCGTGCTCACCGTCGCCGCGGCGGTGATCGCGGTGCTGGTGACGCTGGGCCTGGGTCCGCGGGTCGCCCGCGCCGACAACGTCGAGCAGCTGATCAAGCAGCTGGCGACCGGCTCGGACTACAAGGTGCGCCTGTCGGCGGCGACCAGCCTCGCCAAGCTCGGCGACGACCGCGCGATCGGCGCGTTCATCAAGGCGCTCAAGAGCGACAGCGAGAAGACCGTGCGCGCCGCCGCTGCGCTCGGCCTGTCCAAGGTGATCACGACCGCGACGTCGACGCGGCTGATCGAGCAGGCGACCACGGCGCTCGAGACCGCGGCCAAGTCCGACAAGGACGCGTTCGTGAAGAAGCAGGCCAAGAAGGCGCTGGCCAAGCTCGAGGCCCTCGGCGGCGGCGGCACCTCGGCCGCGGGCGGCGGCGTCTACGTCAACATCGGCGAGATGTCGGCGGAGACCGACAGCGCCGCCGAGATGAAGGCGCTGATGCGCAAGACCACCGAGAAGACCTTCTCCAAGAACGCCGGCGGCATGACCACCAAGTGGCGGGGCGGCAAGGCGCCGACCAAGAAGGAGCTCAAGGATACCCAGGCGTTCTACGTCGACGGCACGCTGAACGAATTGTCGACCAAGGCCCAGGGATCTGCGACCCTGGTATCCTGCAAGGTCAGCATGCTGATCGCGACCTATCCCGAGAAGAGCATGTTCGGGTTCCTCAACGGCCAGGCCTCGGTGCAGGCGTCCAAGGACGCCAAGGACATCGAGCTGGCCAAGGGCGACTGCGTCGCCGCGGTCATCGAGGACCTGACGATCAAGAAGATCATCCCCACCATCAAGACCAAGGCGGGGCTGTAGGAGCGCGCCATGGCGGACGATCGGCAATCGCAGAGCGCCGCGGGCGGGGCCCGAGGCTACAAGCGCAGCTGGAAGAACCTCCTGATCAACAAGCGGTACCAGCTCCGCTTCACGTTGTTCATGGTGGCGGTCGCGACCCTGCTGATGGCAGGGCTCGGCTGGTGGGTCATGCGGGTCGCCGACGAGGCCACCGAGGTCGCCTCGTCGCGGGTGAAGGGCGACGGCTGCCCACCGATCCCGGTGATCGGCGCGCCGGCGACGGCTGACGGCGCCGCGGCGCCGGCGGCGCCCGCGAGCGGTGACGCCGCGGCGCCAGCGCCAGCGCCGGCGCCAGCGGCGGCTGACGGCGCGGCGCCGGCCCCGGCGCCGGCGACGGCCGACGGCACGCCGCCGTCCGACGAGGTCGCGGGCGCGCCGATGCCGGTCTCCGACGACGACGCGGCCGACGCCGACGCCGACGCCGCCGCCGACCAGCCCCCCGAGGATCCGTCGGACCGACGGCGCCGGGTCGTGATCGTCGAGAGCACGATGACGATCAACCCGGTGCCCGAGCGCTACGCCGAGGAGGTCGCGGCCCACTACGAGTGCCGGATCCGGCAGGGGGCGCGGCTGCAGGAGCTGGCGCGCGGCCGCCAGGAGGTGCTGTGGGTCCTGTTCGCGTCGGGCGCGCTGCTCGCGCTCGGCCTGGCGATCTACGGCATCAAGATGACCCACAAGGTCGCGGGGCCGCTCTACAAGGTCACGCTGTACATGGGCAAGATGCGCGACGGGCGCCTCGACAAGGTCTACAACCTGCGCAAGGGCGACCAGCTGGTCGCGTTCTACGACCACTTCAAGACCGCCCACGCCGGCGTCGTCGGGATGGAGCAGGCCGACATCGACCGGCTCAAGGCGATGATCGACGCCGCCGAGGCCGGCGGCCTCGACGGCAAGTCGCCGGAGCTGACCGCCGCGGTCGCCGAGCTGCGCGCGCTGCTGGCGCGGAAGGAGAAGTCCCTTGAGTAACGACGAGCTACCCAAGGCGGTGATCGTGCAGGACGGCAAGGTGCCCGGCGACGTGCCGCCCGCGGCGGCGGTGCCGCCGCCCGCGGCGGGGCCGCGGGTCAAGCACAAGCGCAAGCTGTCCAACCTGCTGATCGACAAGAAGCTGCAGCTCCGCTACGTGCTGCTGGTGACGCTGCTGTCGGCGCTGATCTCGGGCTCGCTGGGCTTCCTGATCTACAAGCAGGAGCACCGCGCCACCGAGGACGTCGCCGCCAGCCTCGGCGAGCTCGATCCCGAGTTCCAGAAGCAGGTCTCGAAGGACATGGAGGCGCGCGATCAGGAGCTGCTGCTCAAGATGGCGGGCGCCGGCCTCGGGCTGACCGTGATCCTGTCGCTGTACCTGATCATCATGACCCACAAGGTCGCGGGCCCGCTGTTCAAGGTGTCGATGTACTTCGACCGGATGGCGGAGGGGCGGCTCGGCAAGGTCACGCCGCTGCGCAAGGGCGACATGCTGATGGACTTCTACTCGGGCTTCCGCGAGATGCACGACGCGGTGCGCGGTCGCCTGCAGGGCGACCTCGCCACGATGCAGAAGTTCGTCGACGCCTGCGCCGCGGCCGGCGTCGATCGCTCCGGCGCCCTGGGCGACGAGCTCGACGAGCTCGAGAAGCACCTGGCGGCGCGGCGCGACGCGCTGGCGTAGCGGGGGGCGGCGCCGGCCGCGCCGCCGGACGGCGACGCGCCGGGCCGGGCGCCGGCAACGATCGGAACCCGGCGCGGCGGACGCGGCCGGGTCGCGGTCTGCTGGTAAGCTGCCCGCCGATGACCGACGTCCTCGTCGAGCTAGGGAGCGCTACTGGGCGCTGGGGCTGCCCGCGGCGGCCAGCAGCGCCTTCGGTCGGGCCCTGGCGGCCGCCGCGCCCGGCGACGCCACCGCCGCGCGCCGGCTCGCCGAGGTCGCCCTCGTCGTCGGCGATCCGCCGCCGCGCGCCGCTACGCCGCCGAGGTCGTGCGCCGCGCGCCCGGCCCCGCGTCCCGCGTCCTGCTCGGCCAGGCCCACCTCGCCGCCGGCGAGACCGCGGCGGCGCGGCTGGCCTTCGCGGCCGCCGCCGACGCCGCCACCCCGCCGCTGCGGGCGCGCGCGTTCCTCGGCCTGGCCCAGGCCGCGGCCGCCGCCGGCGATCGCGGCGGCGCCGGCGCCAACGTCATGGCCGCCCTCGACGACCTGCTGGCGGCCGCCGCGCCGGCGGCGCCGGGCGCGGTCGCCGACCTCGAGGCGCTGGTCGACGGCGAGACCGCGCTGGCCGAGGAGCTGTTCGCGTGCGCGGTCGCCTATGGCCGCACCGCCGACGCCATCGCGGCGGTCGCGGCCGCCGCGGCGCGTCGCCCCCCGACGCGCCGCTGGGGCTGTACCGGGCGCTGCTCGGCAGCGCCCGCCAGGCCCACGGCGACCGCGACGCCGGCGCCGGCGACGCCGACATCGACGCCGCGCTGCAGGCCGAGGCCGCGCGCCGCCCCGACTCGCGGGTGGTCCGGCTGCGCGTCATCGAGCGCCAGCTGCGGCGCCGCTACCAGGACACCGCGGCGCGCGCCGGCGCCGTCGAGGAGCTCGAGCGCATCGCCGGCGAGCTCGCCGACGATCCGCGCCACGGCACCTCGGTCGAGCGGGCCCGGGTCTGGTTCCTGCTCGCCGCCGCCTACGAGGACGATCCGGCCGCGGTCGGCCGCGCCGAGGACGCCTACCGCAAGGGCCTGAGCCTGCGCCCCGGCCACGCCCTCGCGGCGTGCCGGCTGGCGCTCTTGATCCTCGAGCGCGGCGACGCCGAGGGCGCGCTCGCCGAGATCGAGCGCGCGCTCCGCATCGACGCCGGCTTCGGCCTGGCCTGGCGCAACGCCGCCCGCGTCCTCGACACGTCGATCAACCTCGGCGACGGCCACGGCCTCGCCGACGTCGTCGGCCGCCTGCTCGACGCCGCCTACCCGGGCGCCGGCTCGGCGGCGGGCACGGTGGCGCCGCGGCTGCTCGCCGCCACCGCCGAGGTCGCCCGCGGCGACGTCCTCACCGGCGTCTACGCCCACGGCCACCGGGTCAAGAACGTCCTCGGCATCATCGGGTCGCGGACCCGGTCCGCGCGCAAGCTGGCGGGGGAGGGCGAGCTGTCGGACCGGCTGCGCGAGCTCGAGCGCGAGGTCACGTCGCTGTACGAGGAGTGGGCCCAGTACCTGCGGTCGATGCAGGAGACCGGCCCGACCCTCGAGGTCGTCGCGGTCGCGCCGCTGATCGACGACGTCGTCGCCGCCGCCGCCAGCAAGGCCGCCACGACGATCGACGTCGCGGTCGCCAGCACGCTGCCCGACCTGCGCGGCGACCGGCTGCTGCTGCGCGAGGCGCTGCTCAACCTGGTGTCCAACGCCGCCGAGGCGTGCGCCCAGACCGGCGGCCAGGTCAAGGTGTCGGCGCGGCCGGTGTCGTCGGGCGGCGCGCCCGCGATCGAGGTCATCGTCGCCGACACCGGGCCCGGCATCCCGCGCTCCGAGCTGGGCCGGATCTTCGTGCCGGGCTACACCACCAAGGAGACCGGCTCGGGCGTCGGCCTGACCATCGCCGAGCGGGTGGTCGCCGCCCACCACGGCCGCATCCTGGTCGACAGCGAGGAGGGCCGCGGCACGACGGTCACGGTGATCCTGCCGACCGACCTCGGCGGCTTCGCGACCCTGGGCACGCTGGGGCCGCGCGGCGAGCCCGGAGCGGTGACGTGAGCCCGCCCGCCGAGCGCGACAAGGGGCCGGGTACGCCCGGCACGATCGTCTGCGTCGACGATCAGGCCGAGGTCCGCCGCCTCCTCGGCGAGGTCTTCCGCGCCCGCGGCCGCGAGGTCGTCAGCTTCGACGACGGCGAGGACGCGATCCGCTGGCTCGAGCGCGAGCGCGCCGAGATGGTGATCCTCGATCTCGATCTCGGCACCGGCAAGCGCAGCGGCATCGACATCTGCCGGGTCCTGCGCGCGTCCCACCCGGACCTGCCGATCATCATCCTCACCGGCCACGGCACCATCGACGACGCGGTCCAGGCGGTGAAGGCCGGCGCCGCCGACTTCATCAGCAAGGATCCCTACCTCGAGGACAAGCTCGAGCTGTCGGTCGAGAAGGTCGAGCGCATGCTGCAGCACGTGCTCGAGCGGCGCCGCCTCGAGGGCGAGAACCGCGAGCTGCGGGTCACCAACGAGCGGCTGCGCAAGATCGCCGGCCAGCGCTGGCAGATCGTCGGCGAGTCGGCGCCCATGCGCCACGTCATGGCCAAGATCGAGCGGGTCGCGCCGGTGCCGCGACCGGTGCTGGTGCTGGGCCCGCGCGGCACCGGCAAGGAGCTGGTGGCGCGCGCGATCCACACGCTGTCGCCGCGCGCCTCCGAGCCGTTCATCACGATCAACTGCGCGGCGGTGCCCGAGAGCTTGCTCGAGAGCGAGCTGTTCGGCCACGAGGAGGGCGCGTTCACCGGCGCGACCCGGCAGAAGGAGGGCAAGTTCGAGCTCGCCGACGGCGGCACGCTGTTCCTCGACGAGATCGGCAACATGTCGATGGAGTTCCAGGCCAAGATCCTGCGGGTCCTCGAGTACCAGCGCTTCGAGCGCGTCGCCGGCTCGGAGTCGATCCAGGTCAACGTCCGGGTCATCGCCGCGACCAACGCCGATCTCAAGCAGGCGATGACCGACGGCAAGTTCCGGCCCGATCTCTACGACCGGCTGGCCTTCGAGGTCATCCAGCTGCCGCCGCTGCGCGAGCGCATGCAGGACGTGCCGGTGCTGGCGGCGTACTTCCTGACCCAGTTCCGCACCGAGGTCGGCGGCATCACCGTCGCCGAGCTGCCGGCCGAGGCGATCGATCGCCTGATGATGTACGACTACCCGGGCAACGTCCGCGAGCTCAAGAACGTCGTCGAGCGCGCGGTCTACCGGGCCACCGGGCCGCGGCTGACCGCGGCCGACGTCGACGCCGCGATGCCGCCCGACTCGGCGCCGCCGCCGCCGCCGGGCTCGCAGTTCGTCGACGATCCGTCGACCTCGCTGATCGACCGGGTCGACGCCTTCGAGGCCTGGCTGTGCAAGGACGCGCTCGAGCGCACCCGCTACCGCCAGAAGGACGCCGCCGCGATGCTCGGGCTGACGTATGATCAGTTCCGCCAGCGGTACCGCAAGTACGGCCTGGGAAAGGACTGAGAGCGAGATGGGCCTGTTCCGCCGCATGAAGGACGGCATCAAGTCGCGCGCCAACGCCGCGATCGACAAGGCGATCGATCCCGAGAAGGAGCTCGACATCGCGATCATGGAGCTCGAGGAGGGCCGCAAGAAGGCGCTCCAGGAGCTGATCAGCTACAAGGCCACCGCCAAGACCATGGAGGAGGAGCTCCAGAAGTACCAGGCGCGCGCCGACGGCTGGGAGAAGAAGGCGATGATCGCGGTGCGCGCCGGCGACGACGAGGCCGCGCGGACCGCGCTGCGCGAGAAGAAGAACGCGCAGGTCGAGGTCGAGAAGATCACGCGCGATCGCGACGAGGCCGCCAGCTACGCGATCCAGCTCAACAAGAGCCGCAAGGAGTTCGAGACCAAGCTGCAGATCCTCAAGATGCGCAAGGGCACGCTGGCGACCCAGCTGGCGGCCGCGCGCTCGGCCTCGGGCGACGCCTTCGGTGGCACCAGCGGCGAGCTGTTCGACAAGTTCCAGCAGGCCGAGGACCGCATCGACGCCGAGGCCATCGAGACCGAGGTCGACGCCGCGCTGCGCGGCGAGGAGCTGGCCGCCGCCGACTTCGACGCCAAGCTGCTGGCCGCCGGCGGCGATCCCCGCGGCACCGGCACCGAGGGCGACCCCGACGCCGCGCTGGCCGCGATCAAGGCCAAGGTCGAGGCCCAGAAGGCGGCGCGCCAGGCCCGCATCGCCGAGGCCCAGGCCAAGGCGCTGCCCGCCGCCAAGAAGGACGGCGATGCCTCCTGACGCCGACGTCACCGCCGCCGACGACGAGGCCCTGCTGACCCGGCTGCGCGATCTGGCGCTCGTCGACCTCGACGCCCTGCTGGTCGGCACCGAGGGCGCGCAGTACCGCGAGCTCTTGTGGGCGTACGCCGAGGACGTCGAGGACGCGCTGCGCACCGCGCGGGAGCGCGCCGGCGCGCTGCTGCGCCAGGTCGCGGCCGATCCGCTGACCCTGCTCGACGCCCCGTACGCGACCCGCGCCCGCGACGGCGGCCGCGACGCCGCCGATCGGGCCGCCCGGCGCCTGCAGCAGCGCGCCCTGGCGGCCCGCGCCCTGGCCCGCATCGACGACCTCGCGGCGCACCTGTTCCCGCGCCTGCTCGAGGTTGACCGCCGCCGCGCCAGCGTCGGCTGACGCCGCGCGCCGCCCGGCCCCGCGCGCACCGCGCGGCGTCGACTTGACGGCATCTTGACGGCCTCTTGAGCCCGTCTTGACGGCGACGGCGGTACATCGAACCTCGTCATGTGGGGTCCTTACCGCACGCCGCCCGAGC
The DNA here is from genome assembly GCA_020633495.1 of Kofleriaceae bacterium. Classification (GTDB taxonomy): domain Bacteria; phylum Myxococcota_A; class Polyangia; order Haliangiales; family Haliangiaceae; genus WYBA01. Next base: position 61,131 of record JACKDR010000014.1, read on the forward strand.
CGCCACCGGCCGCGCCCGCGCCGATCGACAACGAGCAGGCCATCCTGTACCTGGTCCTGGCGATCTGCGGCCTGACCCGCCTCGCCGTCGCCGTCGCCGATGCCGAGCGGTTCGGCGCGGGGCCGACGGTGGCGCTGATCCTGACCCTGGTCGGCGTCATCGGCCTGGTCCCCGAGCGCCACCGATGGTCGTGACCATCTGCGGCGGCAAGCGCCGCCGTCCCGCTCGGCGCCGCGGCAGCGCGTCGACCTCATCGCTACCCCATCGGAGGAGCCCTTGAGCGATCTGGCCTACCTGCTGCTCACCGCCGCCCTGCTGCTGGTCAGCCTCGGCCTGGTCGCCCTGTTCGAACGCCTGTGAGCACGAGGTTCCGATGATCGTCGTGGACGGGATCGCGCTGGCGCTGTCGATCGGCCTACTGGGTTATCTGCTGGTCGCGCTGCTGGCGCCGGAGCGGCTGCAATGACCGCGATCGGCGTCCTGCAACTCGGCCTGTGGGCGACGGTGCTGACGCTGCTGGCCTGGCCGCTGGGGGCCTACATGGCGCGCGTCTACCGGGGTGAGGCGAAGGTCGCGGCCCGCGTGCTCGGTCCGATCGAGCGCGCGGTCTACCGCTTCGCCGGCGTGCGCGCCGACGAGGACATGAGCTGGCGGCGGTACGCCACGGCCTTGCTGGCGTTCAACGTCGGCGGGCTGGTGCTGGTGTACCTGCTGCAACGGCTGCAGGGCGCGCTGCCGGGCAACCCCGAGTCCTTGCCCGCGGTGGCGCCGCCGGTGGCCTGGAACACCGCGGTCAGCTTCGCGTCGAACACCAACTGGCAGGCCTACGGCGGCGAGACCACGATGAGCCAGCTGGTGGCGGCGCTGGGCCTCACCGTGCAGAACTTCGTGTCCGCGGCCACCGGCATGGCCGTGCTGGTGGCGCTGGCCCGGGGGTTCGCGCGGCGACGCGCCCACGGCATCGGCAGCTTCTGGGTCGATCTCACCCGCTCGACCCTGTACGTGCTGCTGCCGCTGGCGCTGGTGCTGGCGCCGCTGCTGGTGTCGCAGGGCGTGCCTCAGACCACGGCGGGGCACCACGTCGCGGCGATGCTCGACGTCACCGCGGCGCCCGACGGCGACGCGCCCGCGCAGGTCATCGCGGTCGGGCCGGTGGCGTCGCAAGTCGCGATCAAGCAGCTCGGCACCAACGGTGGGGGCTACTACAACGCCAACTCGGCGCACCCGCTGGAGAACCCGACGCCGCTGTCGAACTTCCTCGAGGCGTTGGCGATCCTGCTGATCCCGGCCGCGACCTGCATCGCGTTCGGTCGGCTGGTCGTGGCGCGACGACAGGGCGTCGCCCTGCTGGCGACGATGTGGCTGCTGTTCGTGCCGTTCGTCGCGCTGACGCTGTGGCAGGAGCAGCGCGGCAACCCGGCGCTGGACGCCGCCGGGGCCGACCAGACGGCGACCTCGGCGCAGGCCGGCGGCAACATGGAGGGCAAGGAGGTGCGTCACGGCATCGCCGCGTCGGCGCTGTGGGCGACCGCGACCACCGCGGCGTCGAACGGTTCGGTCAACTCGATGCACGACAGCTACACGCCGCTGGGCGGCCTGGGGCCGCTGGCGCTGATCGGCCTGGGCGAGGTGGCGTTCGGTGGCGTGGGCTCGGGGCTGTACGGGCTGATGCTGTTCGCGATCGTCGCGGTCTTCCTGGCCGGCCTCATGGTCGGGCGGACCCCCGAGCTGCTGGGCAAGAAGATCGAGGTGCGCGAGATGAAGATGGCGTCGTGGGGGCTCGTCGTGCCCCACCTGGCGACCCTCGCGGGCCTGGCGCTGGCATGCGTCACCGCCGAGGGGGTCGCGGCGGTCGCGAACCCCGGGCCGCACGGCTTCTCGGAGGCCCTCTACGGCTTCGCCTCGGCCGCCAACAACAACGGCTCGGCGTTCGCGGGCCTCGACGCGGCGGGCCCGTTCTACGCCACGGCGCTCGGCGTCTGCATGTTCGTCGGACGCTACTGGGTGATCCTGCCGGTGCTCGCCATCGCCGGCGCCCTGGCTCGCAAGCAGGCGGTGCCCCCGTCCGCCGGCACGCTGCCCACCGATGGCCCGATGTTCGTCGCGCTGCTCGCCGGCACGGTCGTGCTGATCGGCGCCTTGACGCTGCTGCCAGCGCTGGCGCTGGGACCGATCGCCGAGCACCTGCTGCCCTGAGGAGGTCGACCTTGTCGCCCGTGACCCCGCCCATGCCCGACCTCGCGCGTGCCGAGGCGCCGCGCGCGCCGGCGACCGCGAGCCGCGATCGTGGCCCCCGGGTCGCCCACCACGCCCGCCCGGTGCTCGACGGCCAGCTCGTGCGCCGCGCCGCGCGCGACGCGCTGGTGAAGCTCGACCCGCGCCGGTTGATCAAGCACCCGGTGATGTTCGTCGTCGCGGTCGGCGCCGCGTTCACCTCGGTCCTGGCCGTCCACGCCGCGCTCACCGGCGAGGGGGACGCGCCGGTGGGCTTCGTCGCGGCGATCGCGCTGTGGCTGTGGTTCACCGTCCTGTTCGGCAACTTCGCCGAGGCGGTGGCAGAGGGCCGGGGCAAGGCGCAGGCCGACGCCCTGCGCCAGGCCCGCCGCGACGTGCCGGCGCGCATCCTCGCCGCTCCCCGGGGCGACGCCGCGACCCGTGAGGTGGCGTCGTCGGCGCTGCGGCCGGGCGATGTCGTGCTGGTCGAGGCCGGGGAGGTCATCCCCTGCGACGGCGAGATCGTCGAGGGCGTCGCCGCCGTCGACGAGAGCGCGATCACCGGCGAGAGCGCCCCCGTGATCCGCGAGAGCGGAGGTGATCGCAGCGCCGTCACCGGCGGCACCCGGGTGCTCAGCGACGCCCTGATCGTCAGGGTCACGACCGCGCCGGGCCAGACCTTCCTCGACCGGATGATCGGCATGGTCGAGGGCGCGCGTCGCCTCAAGACCCCGAACGAGCTCGCGCTCGACATCCTGCTCGCCGCCCTGACCCTGGTGTTCTTGCTGGTCACCGTGACGCTGCTGCCGTTCTCGCGCTACGCGGTGGCCGCGGCCGGCGCCGGCGCCCCGGTCACGCTCACGGTGCTGGTCGCGCTGCTGGTCTGCCTGATCCCGACGACGATCGGCGGCCTGCTGTCGGCGATCGGGATCGCGGGCATGGACCGCTTGGTCCAGGCCAACGTGATCGCGACCTCGGGGCGCGCGGTCGAGGCCGCCGGCGACGTCGACGTCCTGCTGCTCGACAAGACCGGCACGATCACCTTCGGCAACCGCCAGGCCCGCGCGCTGCATCCCGCGCGCGGGGTCAGCATGGCGACCCTCGCCGAGGCCGCGGTGGTGGCGTCACTCGGCGATGACACCCCGGAGGGCAAGAGCATCGTGACGCTCGGCACCGCCCACCTCGGCGGCGTGGCGCCGGCGCCAAGCGGCGACGCTCGTGTCGTGCGGTTCACGGCCGAGACCCGGATGAGCGGGGTCGATCTGCCCGACCGGGTCGTCCGCAAGGGCGCCGCCGACGCCATCGCGCGGCAAGCGGGCGGCGCGCTGCCGGCCGACGTCCGCGGCCGGGTCGACGAGGTCGCCAGCGGCGGCGCCACCCCGCTGGTCGTGATCGACGGCGCGCGCGTGCTCGGGGTCGTGGCCCTGGCCGACGTCGTCAAGCCCGGCATCCGTGAGCGCTTCGCCGAGTTGCGGCGGATGGGCATCCGCACCGTCATGATCACCGGCGACAACCCGCTGACCGCGGCGGCGATCGCTGCCGACGCCGGCGTCGACGACTTCCTCGCCGAGGCGACCCCCGAGGCCAAGCTGGCGATGATCCGCGACTACCAGGCCGCGGGACACCTGGTGGCGATGACCGGCGACGGCACCAACGACGCGCCGGCGCTGGCCCAGGCGGACGTCGCGGTGGCGATGAACAGCGGCACTCAGGCGGCCAAGGAGGCCGCCAACATGGTCGACCTCGACTCGAGCCCGACCAAGCTGCTCGACATCGTGACCGTGGGCAAGCAGATGCTGATCACGCGCGGCGCGCTGACCACGTTCAGCGTCGCCAACGACCTCGCCAAGTACTTCGCGATCGTGCCGGCGGCGTTCGCGGGGGTCTACCCGCAGCTGGGACGGCTCGACGTCATGGGCCTGCACTCGCCGGCGAGCGCGGTGATGTCGGCGGTGATCTTCAACGCGCTGATCATCGTGGCGCTCATCCCGCTGGCGCTGCGCGGCATCGTGGTGCGGCCGCGACCCGCGGTCGAGACCCTGCGCCGTAACCTGCTGGTCTTCGGCCTCGGCGGCGTGGTGCTGCCGTTTCCGGTCATCAAGTTGATCGACCTGGCGGTCGTCGGCCTGGGGCTGGTCGCGTGATGGCCCGCGGTGTCCTGCGCGCCGCGGCCGCGACGTTGCTCGCGCTCACGGTGCTGTGCGGGGTCGCGTACCCGGTCGTCGTCACCGCGACGGCGCGGCTGTGCTTCGCCTGGCAGGCCGACGGCTCGCTGATCCGCGCCCGCGACGGCCGCGTGATCGGTTCGGCGTGGGTCGGTCAGCCGTTCCGCGCTCGTGGCTACTTCTGGGGCCGGCCGTCGGCGGTGGCCGGTGACGCCAGGACCTCGGGCGGCCGCAACCTGGGGCCGCGCAACCCGGCCTTGATCGCCGCCGTCACCACGCGGGTGGCCGCGATGCGCGAGGCCGATCCCGCGCATCGCGCGCCGGTCCCGGTCGACCTGGTGACGGCCTCGGCCTCGGGGCTCGATCCCGACATCTCGCCGGCAGCGGCCCGCTACCAGGCGCCGCGGGTCGCCGAGGCGCGGGGCCTGTCGGTGCTCCAGGTCGAGCAGCTGATCGACGACCACGTCGAGGCGCGCGTGCTCGGCGTGCTGGGGGAGCCGCGGGTCAACGTCCTTCGACTCAACCTGGCGCTCGACGCGCTGGGGGCGGGACCGCGGTAGGCTGCGCGCATCGTGTCCATCGCCACCGACGCCTCGCGACCTGACCCCGACGCGCTGCTGGCGCGGGTCCAGGCCGACGCGCGTCGGCAGCGGGCCTCGCTGAAGATCTTCTTCGGCGCGGCCCCCGGCGTCGGCAAGACCTACGCGATGCTCGAGGCCGCGCACCGGCTGCGCGCCGCCGGGGTCGACGTCGCGGTCGGCGTCGTCGAGACCCACGGTCGCGCCGAGACCGACGCGCTGTGCGCAGGGCTCGAGGTGCTGCCGCGGCACCACGTCGAGCACCGCGGTGTCGTGATCGACGAGCTCGACCTCGAGCGCGCCCTGGACCGTCACCCCACGGTGCTGCTGGTCGACGAGCTGGCGCACCACAACGCGCCGGGCAGCCGGCACCTCAAGCGCTGGCAGGACGTCATGGAGCTGCTGGACGCCGGCATCGACGTCTACACCACGCTCAACGTCCAGCACCTCGACAGCCTCGGCGACGTGGTGCAGCAGATCACCGGGGTCAAGGTCCGCGAGACCGTTCCGGATCGGGTGCTCGAGCGCGCCGACGAGCTCGAGCTGATCGACCTGCCGCCCGAGGCGCTCCTGGCGCGCCTCGGCGCCGGCAAGGTCTACCTCGGCGATCAGGCCGGCCGGGCCGCCCAGCACTTCTTCCAGCGCGGCAACCTGCTGGCGCTGCGCGAGCTGGCGCTGCGCCGCACCGCCGAGCACGTCGACGCCGAGGTCCAGGCCTACCGCCGCGCCCACGGCATCGAGCAGCCGTGGCAGGCCGGCGAGCGCCTGCTGGTGTGCGTCGGCGCCAGCCCGAGCTCGGCGCGCCTGATCCGCGCCGGCAAGCGCGCCGCGACCCGGCTCGGCGCCCAGTGGCTGGTCGTCACCGTCGAGACCGTCGGCGCGGCGCCGCCCGGCGACGCCGATCGCGACCGGCTCGAGCAGCACCTGCGCCTCGCCGAGGCGCTCGGCGCCGAGGTCGTGCGCCTGCACGGCGCGACGATCGCGGGGGCGATCCTCGAGTGCGCCCGGCAGCGCGGCGTCACCCGCATCCTCGCCGGCAAGCCGACCCACTCGCGCTGGCGCGACCGCGTGCGCGGCAGCCTGCTCGACGAGCTGATCCGCGGCTCGGGCGGCCTCGACGTCCACGTCATCGCGCCGCTCGATCTCGCCGACGCCGCGCCCGGCGCCGGCGCGGCGGCGGGGGAGGGCACCCGGCCGCGCGCCACCGCGTACGTCGGCGCCGCCGCCGGCATCGCCGCGACCACGGCGCTGTGCCTGGCGCTGTTCGACTACCTGTCGGCCGCCGACATCGCGATGCTGTACCTGATCACGATCATGGTCGCGGCGCTCAGCGGCCGTGGCCCGTCGCTGCTGGCGTCGTCGCTGGCGGTCGCGGCGTTCGACGTCTGCTTCGTGCCGCCGCGGTTCACGTTCGTCGTCGCCGAGGGCCGGTTCCTGCTCACGTTCGTGGTCATGTTCGGCTCGGGGCTGGCGATCAGCACGCTGACGCTGCGGCTGCGCCGCGCCGAGCGCGACGCGCTGGTCCGCGAGCGGCGCACCGCGGCGCTCTTGGCGTTCACCCGCGACGTCGCGCTGGCCGGCGGCGTCGACGAGATCGCCGCGGTCGCGGTCCGCCACGTCGAGGAGCTGCTCGGCGTCGCCGCCGCGCTGCTGGTGCCCGACGCCGCCGGCGCGCTGCAGCCGGCCGCCGGGCTGATGCCGCTGGCCGCCCAGGAGGTCGCGGTCGCGGCCTGGACCCACGCCCACGGCCAGCCGTCGGGGCACGGCACCCAGACCCTGCCGGGCGCCCACATCGTCGCGACCCCGCTGCGCTCCGGCGACCGCGCCCTCGGCGTGCTGGTGTGCCAGGCGCGCCGCGGCGCCCGCCCGCTCGACGCCGATCAGCGCCACCTGCTGGCGACGATCGCCGGCCAGGCGGCGCTGGCCCTGGGCCAGGCCCAGCTCGCCGCCGAGGCCCGCGACGCGACGCTGCGGGCCCGCACCGAGGAGCTGCGCAGCTCGCTCCTGTCGGCGGTGTCGCACGATCTGCGGACCCCGCTGGCGGTGATCACCGGCGCCGCGACGTCGCTGCGCGACGACGCCGACGCGCTGACCGCGGCGACCCGGGCCGAGCTGCTGGCGACGATCGTCGACGAGGCGCAGCGGCTCGAGCGCGTGCTGCAGAACCTGCTCGGCATCACCCGGGTCGAGACCGGCCTCGAGCCGGCGCGCGAGTGGGTGCCGGTCGACGAGCTGGTCGGCGCCGCGCTGGGCCGGCTCGACGACGTCCTCGGCGACCGCGTCGTCGAGGTCGACGCCGCCGCCGACCTGCTGGTGCCGGTCGATCCGGTGCTGTTCGAGCAGGTCCTGATCAACCTGGTCGAGAACGCGGTCAAGCACGGCGCGTCGCCGTTGCGCCTGGCCGCGCGCCGGCTCGCCGACGCGGTCGAGATCGAGGTCCGCGATCACGGCGCCGGGCTGCCGGCCGGCGCCGCCGGCCGCGTCTTCGACAAGTTCTACCGGGCGCCCGGCACCCGCAGCACCGGGGTCGGGCTGGGCCTGGCGGTGTGCCGCGGCATCGTCCAGGCCCACGGCGGCACGATCGTCGCCGAGGACGCGCCCGGCGGCGGCGCCTGCTTCCGGATCACGCTGCCGGCGTCGGCGCCGCCGGTCGATCTCGGCGACGACGCCGCGGTCGTCGCGCCGGGCGCGGCCGCGGCCGCGGAGGCGCGACCGTGACCGCCGAGCCGCTGCGGGTGCTGGTCGTCGAGGACGACCCGCAGATGCGCCGCTACCTGCGGGCGTCGCTGTCCGGCCACGGCTTCGCGATCGACGAGGTCGGCACGCTGGCGGAGGCGGCGCGCGCGCTCGCCGACCGCGGCGCCAGCCTGGTCCTGCTCGATCTCGGGCTGCCCGACGGCGACGGCATCGAGCTGGTGCGCCGGCTGCGGCCCCACGATCAGGTGCCGATCATCGTGCTGTCGGCGCGCGGCCGCGAGCTCGACAAGGTGGCGGCCCTCGACGCCGGCGCCGACGACTACCTGACCAAGCCGTTCGGCACGGCCGAGCTGCTGGCGCGGATGCGGGTGGCGCTGCGCCACCGCGGCGCCGCGCCGCTGGCCGCCGACGTCGCGCTCGAGGTCGGGCCGATCCGCATCGACCACGCCCGCCACGAGGTCACGGTCGGCGGCGCCCTGGTGCACCTGACCCCGCTCGAGTTCCAGCTGCTCGAGCTGATGGCGCGCAACGCCGGCAAGGTCCTGACCCACCGTCACCTGCTGCGCGAGGTCTGGGGCCCGGGCGCGGTCGAGCACACCCACTACCTGCGCGTCCACATGGCGGCGCTGCGACGCAAGATCGAGCGCGATCCGGCGCGGCCGCAGTGGCTGGTCACCGAGCCGGGGGTCGGCTACCGCCTGCGCGATCTGCCGCCTTGATGGTTTCTTTACGCCCAGGCGTGCTAGCCCGTGGACGTAGCCGCAGCCGCCGCGATGCCGACTCCCGACGAACCTTCCCCGGGCCCCGACCCGGAGCCAGCCGCTAGCGCCGCGCCCGCGCCAGCCGCGCCTCCGGCGGTCGAGGGCGCGGCGGCCGCGCCAGCCGCGCCGCCGGCGGTCGAGGCCGCGAGCGCCGCGCCGGCCGCACCCCACCCGGTCGACGCGCCGCCCGCGCTCGCCGAGCTGCCGCTCGCCGACGAGCCGCCGCCCGTGTCGCCGCCGCCGCGGCGCGCAGCCCGCAGCCCCGCCGCGCCTGCCGCCGCCCGGCCCGCGGCGCCCGCGCCCGCAACGCCCGCGCCCGCGGCGCCGCCGCGCGCCACCACCCACCACGCCGGCGGCGGCCACCACGGCGCGCCCCACAACCGCAAGGAGCTGGCCGCGCTGTCGATCGGCGCGCTCGGCGTCGTCTACGGCGACATCGGCACCTCGCCGCTGTACGCGATGCGCGAGTGCCTGGCCTGGGGACACGCCCCCAACGCCGTCGAGCCCACCACCGCCGCGGTCCTCGGCGTCACCTCGCTGATGCTGTGGGCGCTGATCCTGGTGGTCGTCATCAAGTACCTGGTGTTCGTCGTCCGCGCCGACAACAAGGGCGAGGGCGGGATCCTGGCGCTGTCGGCGCTGCTCGACGGCGGCGCCGGGCCGCGCGCCGCCAAGCTGGCGGTGCCGCTGGTGCTCGCGCTGTTCGGCGCCGGCCTGCTGTTCGGCGACGGCGTGATCACGCCCGCGATCTCGGTGCTCGGCGCCATGGACGGCCTCGGCGAGCAGAGCGCGTCGCTCGAGCCGTTCATCGTGCCGGCCGCGATCGGCATCCTGGTCGCGCTGTTCCTGGCCCAGCGCCACGGCACCGGCCGCATCGGCGGCGTCTTCGGCTGGATCGTCCTGGTCTGGTTCCTCGCGATCGGCGTCGCCGGCGTCCGGTGGATCGTCGTCGAGCCGTCGATCCTGCGCGCGCTGAGCCCGCACTACGCCGCGATGTTCCTGGTCGAGCGCGGCTGGCCCGGCTTCCTGCTGCTGGGCTCGGTGGTCCTGGTCGTCACCGGCGGTGAGGCCCTGTACGCCGACATGGGCCACTTCGGCCGCACGCCGATCCGCCTGGCCTGGTTCATCGTCGCGTTCCCCGGCCTGGTCCTCAACTACCTCGGCCAGGGCGCGCTGTTCCTGGCCCGGCCGGTGGGCTCGATCAGCAACCCGTTCTACGCCATGGTCGACGGCCCGCTGCTGGTGCCGATGATCGTGCTGGCCACGATGGCCGCGATCATCGCGTCGCAGGCGCTGATCTCGGGCGTGTTCTCGCTGACCCGCCAGGCCATGCAGCTCGGCTTCTGGCCCCGCGTCACCGTCACCCACACCTCCGAGAAGAACGAGGGCCAGGTCTACGTCCCCGAGATGAACTACATGCTGCTCGCGGCCTGCATCATCCTGGTGCTGGGCTTCCGGTCGAGCTCGGCGCTGGCGTCGGCGTACGGCATCGCCGTCACCGGCACGATGGCGATCACGTCGTACCTGTTCTACCTGGTCAGCCGGCGGGTCTGGCACCACTCGCAGCGGCGCGCGCTGGCGCTGCTGGTGCCGATGCTGATCGTCGACTTCGCGTTCCTGGTCGCCAACGCCACCAAGTTCGCCGACGGCGGCTGGTTCCCGCTCGCCGTCGGCCTCGCGGTGTTCGCGGTGATGACGACGTGGTGGCGCGGTCGCATCGAGCTGGCCCGCGCGATGGAGGCCGGCAACCTCGCCGAGGACCTGTTCCTCGCCGACATCATCGCCCAGCCGCTGCACCGGGTCCGCGGCACCGCCGTCTTCATGGCGTCGACCACCGACGGCATCCCCAACGTCCTGCTCCACCACATCAAGCACAACCAGGTGCTGCACAAGCAGGTCGTGCTGTTCTCGGTGCGCACCGAGTCGGCGGCCTGGGTCACCGGCAACAAGGCGCTCACCGTCAGCGACCTCGGCAACGGCTTCTACCGGGTCGTCGCCCGCTGCGGCTTCATGCAGTCGCCGGACGTGCCGCGCCTGCTGGCCCGGTGCGTGCCGCTCGGGCTCACGATCGACGAGGCCCGCACCACCTACTACCTGGGCCGCCAGACCCTGCTCACCGGCGGCCGGTCGCCGTTCGCGCGCTGGCGCAAGCTCCTGTTCTCGTTCCTGGCCCGCAACGCCCGGCCGCCGACCGCGTTCTTCAACCTGCCGCCCAACCGGGTGGTCGAGATGGGCGTCCAGGTCGAGCTGTAGCGCCCCCGGCGCGGCGGACGCGCGCAAACGGCGGCGTTCTCCCCTATAGTGTTGAGGATGTCGGAGGATTCCGACGACCTCGCAAAGGCTCGGCAGGGAGATCGCGACGCGTTCGGCGCGCTGGTGCGCCGCTACCAGCGCCGCGTCTACGCCACCGCGCTGCACATCCTGGGCAGCCACGGTGACGCCGACGACGTCACCCAGGAGACCTTCGTCCGGGCCTACCGCGCGATCGGCCAGTTCGACGGCCGCGCCGACTTCTTCACCTGGCTGTACCGGATCACGGTCAACACCTCGCTCAACCACGTCCGCTCCGGCAAGCGGGTCGCGGCCCTGGCCGAGGCCGGCGCCACCGAGGCCGACCACGCCGGCGGCCGGCCCGAGGCCCTGGGTGCGCCGCAGCACACCCCGCTGGAGTGGCTGACCATGACCGAGGACGTCCGCCGGGTCCTCGAGACCGTGGCGGGCCTGTCCGAGACCCTGCGGATCACGCTGATCCTGGCGACCGTCGAGCAGCTCCCCTACAAGCAGATCGCCGAGATCCTCGAAGTTCCCGAGGGAACGGTCGCCTGGCGGGTCAACGAGGCCCGCCGCCTGCTCCGGGAACGACTCGGCGTGTCGAGCCGCCCAAGTGAACGCGACGCCAAAGCGTCTCCTGATCAACCCTCGCCCCAGGCTGGCCGCGCCACCCCCGCAAAATCTTGATCGACGGTTCCGTGGGTGTGGTATCGCCTACGGACGTCTCCTACCAGGGAGACGGGGGGAGCACGCGGGACAACCACACCTCGAACGCAGCACCAATGGATGAGCTCGACGACATCGTCAGAAGAGCGATGACGACCCTGGAGGGCACGACGCCCCGCGGGTACTTCGACGAGCTCCCCGCGCGGATCGAGGCTCGCCTGGAGGGCAGCAGCATGCAGTCGGACGCAGAGCGCAACGTCTCCGGAACCGAGGCCGCCATGGGGCCGCCGCCGTCGACCATCGGCGGCATCGAAGAGCACGACGAGAACTCGGGGCTGCACGACATCAAGGAGCTGGCGAGCACCGCCAAGCGCCGGATCTCGCGCCGCATCACCACCCAGAGCGACGTCGAGGAGTCGTTGCTGTCGGCGTCGTCGAGCGGGCTGCACGCGGTCGCGCTGCCGGATCCCGCCAAGATGATCGCGCTGCCCACGATCGAGGAGGCCCGCGCGCTGTCCCGCAGCGGGCACGTCACCGCCACCGCCGCCGCGTCGTCGGCGGCGGTCGCCGCCGAGGCGCCGGCCGCCGGCCGCCGCGTCCCGGCGTGGGCGTGGATGGGCGGTGGCCTGACCGCCGCCGCCGCCGCGGTCGCCCTGTTCGTCACCCTCGGTGGCGGCAAGACCGCGTCGGCGCCGAGCAAGGGCGCGGCCGCCCCGGCGGTCGCCGCCGCCGACCCCGCCACCGCCGCCGGCAGCGGCGCGAGCGGCGCCGCCTCCGCGACCACCACTGCGGACCGCGCGGTCGCTGCGCCCGCCGCGGTCCCCGAGGTCCAGTCGATGACGGTCGACGTCGCCGAGCCCGGCGCCATCGGCGACGAGGCCGCCGCCGCGGGCAGCGCCGCCGACGGCGACGCCCCCGCCGCGGCCGAGCCCCCGGCCGACAAGTCCGCCGCGCACGCGGGCAAGGGCGGCGGCAAGGACGCCGCCAGGGACGCCGAGGCCAAGCGCTCGGCCAAGGACGCCCGGACCGAGTCGAAGGCCGACACCAAGTCGCCCAAGGACAAGACCTCCGACAGCAGCGGCGCCGGCACCAGCAAGAGCGGTGCGGGCGGCGCCACCGCGTCGGGTGGCGGCGCGACCAAGACCGACGACAAGCCCAAGGACGACCTCGATCGCTCGATCGAGGACCTGCTCAACAGCCCGGTCGAGAAGAAGAAGGTCGACAAGCCCGACAAGACCGAGCTGACGTCCCACGAGCTGCGCGCCGGCCTCGCCGACGCCGCCGGCGCCGCCAAGGCTTGCTACGGCAAGTACGGCATCGCCGGCACGGTCAAGGTCAAGCTCACGATCGATCCCAGCGGCAAGGTGTCCAAGGCCGCGGCCACCGGCGACTTCGCCGGCACGCCCAGCGGCACGTGCGTTGCGGCGGCGCTCAAGCAGGCGTCGTTCCCGGCGTGGAGCGGGGCGCCGATGAGCACGACGTACGCGGTGCTGCTGGCCGAGTAGGCCGCCGCCGTCGCGTCGCCACCGGCCTGCGCCTGCGCCGCCCGGGGCCGGCGCCGAGCCGGCCTCGGCCGGCCGCGCCGTGACCGCGCGTCGCTGGCGAAGGGGGCCACCGCCGGGGCCGGGTGTGCTAACACCCGGCCTCCCATGAAGGCGACCACCGGCCACTTCTTCGAGGACTTCTCGATCGGCATGCGCCTGCAGCACGCCGTGCCGCGCACCGTGCACGGCGGCGACCTGGCGCTGTACATCTCGCTCACCGGCGACCGCCGCCCGGTGTCGTCGTCGACCGAGCTGGCGCGCAGCCTCGGCTACGCCCGCGAGGTCGCGCACGACCTGCTGGCGTTCCACCTGGTGTTCGGCAAGACCGTCAGCGACGTCTCGCTCAACGCGGTCGCCAACCTCGGCTACGCCAACGTCCGCTTCAGCCGCCCGGTGTACCCCGGCGACACGCTGCTGGCCGAGACCGAGGTCATCGGCTTGCGCGAGCTGTCCAACGGCAAGGCCGGCGTGGTCTACGTGACCAGCCGGGGCTTCAACCAGAAGGGCCAGGAGGTGCTGTCGTTCCACCGCTGGGTCATGGTCAACAAGCGTGACCCGTCGGTGAAGAGCGGCATCGATCAGGTCCCCGAGCTGCCCGCCGAGGTCGCGCCCGAGGACCTGCCGGTCCCCGAGTGCCTCAACCTGTCGCGGTTCGAGCAGCTGTCGTGGGCGACCGGCGGTCGCCACCGCTGGGACGACTACGACGTCGGCGAGCGCATCCACCACCACGCCGGCATGACGATCGAGGAGGCCGACCACGTCCAGGCCACCCGCCTGTACCAGAACCTGGCCAAGGTCCACTTCGACGCCCACGCCATGAAGGCGTCGCGGTTCGGCAAGCGGCTGATCTACGGCGGCCACGTCATCAGCGTCGCGCACGCGCTGTCGTACAACGGCCTCGAGAACCTGCTCGGCATGGCGGCGTGGAACAGCGGCAGCCACGCCAACCCGACCTTCGCCGGCGACACGATCTACGCGTGGACCGACGTCCTGGCCAAGGCCGAGGTGCCCGGCCACCGCGATCTCGGCGCCCTGCGCCTGCGGCTGGTCGCGGTCAAGGACGTCGACCCCACCGTCGAGGAGGTGCCGCTCGAGGCGCCCGCCGAGGACGGCAAGAAGGCCGGCTTCGATCCGCGCGTGGTCCTGGTCCTCGACTACTGGGGCCTGATGCCGCGGCGGCGCGCGTAGAGCAGCGTCGCGATCCAGGTGGCGAGCGCCGCGATCACCACGAGCGCCGCGGCCAGGGTCGCGAGCAGGGCGGGGCGCGATCCGGCGGTGACCCGGAACGGGCCGACCCGGGCCAGCGCGGCCGCCGCCGGCGGCGCCGCGGCGGCCACCGCGACGGCGTCCGCGCGCAGGCCGGGCACGGTCGCGACCACGGCGGCGCGGGCGGCGTCGGCGGCGCGGTCGGCGTCGCCGCCGGGCGCCAGGCGCAGCACGACCGAGGCGCGCGGCGTGTCGGCGGCGCCGGCCGGCGCCAGCGGATCGACGAACGGGGTGTGGACGACGACGCTGGCGCGCTCGACGCCGGGCAGCGCGGCGAGGTGGCGGCCGAGCTCGTCGCCGAGGCGGGCGTCGGCGCGGGCGTGGACGTCGGCGGGCGGGGCGAGGGCGTCGGCGCGGCACGCCGCCAGCGGCGCGGCGACGGCGAGCGCGACGGCGAGCGCGACCGGGATCGCGGGCCGGGGGCTGCCTGCTTCGTCGCGCCGTGCACGGCTCGAACGTACTCCGCTACAGTGCCGAGGTGAACGCGGTCTGCCGCTTCGTCCGCCACCTGCCGCGCGCCGCGCTGCTGCGGCTGGCCGTGCGCCAGCCCTGGCGCTTCGACGCCGACGCCGCCGGGGCCGCCGGCGAGGTCGACGGCGCGGCCGAGGCGGCGCGGCAGCGCGCCGCGCACGACGCGACCACCGGCGAGCTGGCGACCGCGGTCGGCGCGCGTCACGGCGACGACCTGGTGACGCTGCTCAACCTGCTGGGCGACGCCGAGCTGCGCGCGATCGCGACCGCCGAGCGGGTGACCGCCGCGGCCGCGGGCGAGGCGCGGCCGCGCCCGCCGGCGACGTCGGCGGCCTGCGCGAGGCCCTGTGGACCCACGGCGCCCGCCTCGAGGCCGGCGGCGACGCCGCGCTGATCGGCACGGCGCTGCAGCCGCGGCCGATGCTGCTGGCCGGCCGCCTGGTCCACCTGGCGCCGCCGCGCGCGGCCCGTACCTGGCGGCGCCGTGCCTGCCGCGGCCGGTGCCGCCGCCGGCGCCGCCGGCGCCGCCCGCCGACGAGCCCGGATAGCCTCGACGACCTGCTCGCCGCCGCCGACCGCGCGCTCGGCGTGCGCCTGGGCGCGCGCGGCCGCGACAAGGGCGCGTGGGGGGCCCGCGCCGCCCACCTGCTCGGCGTCGTCGAGCGCGGCGCCGACGAGCCCGACTGGCGCGGCGACGTCGAGATCAAGACCGTGCCGGTGGCGCGCGATCGCCGCGGCCGCTGGCGGGTCACCGAGGATCCGGCGGTCGCGATGCGCGACGCCGCGCCGCTGGCCAAGCTGCAGCGGGTGCTGTGGCTGGTCCGGACCCCGCTGCCCGGCGGCGACGCCACGCTGGTGTCGTGGTACCTGCTGGGCTGGGACGCCGAGGTGGCGCGCCTGGTCGGTCGCTACCTGCACACCCGCCCCAAGGGCGGCGCCGGCAGCACCGCCCGCGGCTGGTACCTGCACCGCCGCTTCTTCGCCGAGGCGGGCCTGCTCGCCACGCTCAACGGAGGGACCGCGTGATCGTCGATCGCCTGCGCGTCGTGGGCTCGCCGCTCACCAACAAGGTCATGGCCGGGGAGCTGTCGCGGCTGGCGGTGCGCGCGCTGGGGCGGCGGCCGCCCGAGCCGCGCAAGGCCGGCACCGGCACGCTGGTCTATCCGTTCGATCCGGGGCTGGCGATGGTGGCGTGCAGCTACCTGCGCACCGCGACCCGCGCGGTCTGGGATCTCTACGCGTCGAGCGCGACCCGGCTCGAGCCGCTGTACGACGACCTCGTCGCCGACGTCGCCGCCGACGCGCGGTGCT
Source organism: Kofleriaceae bacterium (assembly GCA_020633495.1). Classification (GTDB taxonomy): domain Bacteria; phylum Myxococcota_A; class Polyangia; order Haliangiales; family Haliangiaceae; genus WYBA01. The sequence goes on from JACKDR010000014.1 coordinate 77,075, forward strand.
GGCTGCGCGACGGCGACGCCATCTCGGTCGCGACCGGCAACGTCGCCGAGTTCGCCGCCGGCGAGCGCCAGGTCGTGGGCACGGTCAAGAACGCGATCCTCGACGGCGCCGCCCGCCGCGGCCTGCGCGTCACCGTCGATCCCGACCGCCCCGACGTCCACGTCGTCGCCCGCCTCGACGACGACGGCAGCATGGTGGTCGGCGCCGACCTCGGCGGCGGCTCGCTGTCGCAGCGCGGCTGGCGCCGCGCCGCCGGCGCCGCGCCGCTGCGCGAGCACGTCGCCGCGGTGCTGGTCATGCTGGGCCGGTTCGATCCGCGCCGCGACGTCCTGCTCGATCCGATGTGTGGCTCGGGGACGATCGCGATCGAGGCGGCGCTGATGGCGCGCGGCGCGCCGCGCCTGCCGCACGGCTTGCCGCCGGGGCTCGACCTCGAGCCGCTGGCCGACACCCGCCGCGACGACTACCTGTTCGGCGACGCCGACCCGCTGATCATCGGCGCCGATCGCGACCTCGACGCGCTGATCGCGGCCAAGGACAACGCCGCGCGCGCCGCGATGACCGGCCACGTCGTGTGGCAACGCGGCGACGTGACGCAGCTCGACCCCGACGACATCGCGGCGCTGGCCGCGGATCGCGGCAAGACCGCGGACCACGGGCTGATCCTGTCCAACCCGCCGTACGGCGAGCGCCTCGACGACGCCGACCTGCGGCTGTTCTACGGGGCCCTCGGAGATGTCTGCCACGGATTCCGCGGCTGGCGAGGCGGGTTCCTCGTCGTCAACGAGGAGTTCGAGCGCGCGTTCGGCGGCCGGCCCACGATCAAGAAGCCCCTGTCCAACGGCAACCTTCGTGGTTACTTCTTCGGGTATGAGTTTTGAAGGGAGAGCAGGAGACGAGCGCGCGCCGAAGGAGACCACCCTCGACGGCCTCGATCCATCGGAGCTCCATCCGGCGCGGTTCTGGTCCCCGGCGCCCGAGCAGGGCGCGGGCAAGATCCGCTGCGAGCTGTGTCCGCGGGCCTGCGTGGTCGGCCCCAACCAGCGCGCGTTCTGCTTCGTGCGCGCCAACCACGACGGCCAGATGGTGCTCACGACGTGGGGCCGGTCGAGCGGGTTCTGCGTCGATCCCATCGAGAAGAAGCCGCTCAACCACTTCCACCCGGGCAGCTCGGTGCTGTCGTTCGGCACCGCCGGCTGCAACCTCGGCTGCAAGTTCTGCCAGAACTGGGACATCTCCAAGGCCCGGCAGTTCGACAAGCTGGCCGATCAGGCGACCCCCGAGGGCATCGCCGACGCCGCGGTCCGCCTCGACGCCCGCAGCATCGCGTTCACGTACAACGACCCGGTGATCTTCGCCGAGTGGGCGCTCGACGTCGCGGCGGCGTGCCGCGCCCGCGGCGTCGCCACCGTCGCGGTCACCGCCGGCTACATCACCGACGCCGCGCGCCCCGAGTTCTACGCCGGCATGGACGCCGCCAACGTCGACCTCAAGGCCTTCACCGAGGCCTTCTATCACAAGCTGTGCCTCGCCGAGCTGGCGCCGGTGCTCGACACCCTGCGCTGGCTGCGCCACGAGACCGACGTCTGGTTCGAGGTCACGACGCTGCTCATCCCCGGCCACAACGACTCGCCCGCCGAGATCGACGCGCTGGTCGGCTGGTTCGCCGACAACCTCGGGCCCGAGGTGCCGCTGCACTTCACCGCGTTCCACGCCGACTACCGGATGACCGACATCCCGGGCACGCCGGCGGCGACGCTGGCGCGGGCGCGGCGCCAGGCCCTGGCCGCCGGCCTCGAGCACGTCTACACCGGCAACGTCCACGACCCCGCCGGCCAGAGCACCTACTGCGCCGGCTGCGGCGCGCTGCTGATCGCGCGCGACGGCTACACCCTGGGCGCGTACCGCATCAAGGACGGCGCCTGCCCGGACTGCGGCAAGCGGGTCGCGGGGCGCTTCGACACCCACGCCGGCACCTGGGGGTCGCGGCGCCTGCGCGTCGTGATGTGACCGCGGGCGGCCGCGGTCAGTCGGCGTCGCCGCCGCCGAACCAGCCGCGCAGCACGCACTCGGCGGGCTTGCCCCACGGCGCGTAGCCGCGGTCGTCGGCGCCGCCCGGGCCCCACTCCCAGACGAACGCGCCGCCCAGCGCGGTGCCGTCCCACGCCGCGGCGAACGCGGCGAACGCGCGGCGCTGCTCCTCGACGTCGACCTTGCCGGCGCGGGTGTAGTCCCACGGCGCGACCGCGCCGCCGTCGACGCTGGGGTAGCCGACCTCGGTGAGCACCAGCGGGCGCGCGGCGTCGGCGGCGTAGGCGAGCAGGGCGTCGACGTGATCGCGCCAGCCCCGGGTCAGCGCGGCCTCGGACGCGTCGGCGTCGTCGGTCAGCTCGAAGTAGGCGTTGACGCCGATCCAGTCGAGGCGCTGCCAGAAGCTGACCTGCTCGTAGTGATCCCAGTTGGCGCTGTAGGTCAGCTCGCCGGTGAACGCCTTCTCGACCCGGGACACCAGGTGGAACCAGCGATCGCGCCAGCCCTCGGTCGAGCCCAGCTCGCTGCCCACCGACAGCGCCGCGGCGCCCTCGTCGGCGGCGAGCCGCGCGTAGTGGAGGATGAACTTCTCGTAGCCGGACCACCACGCGCCGACGTCGGCGGGGCGCAGCGTGCCGCGCCACTGGCCGGCGGCGAGCTCGTCGAGCGTGACGATCGGGAACACCAGCGCGCGCAGGCCGTGGTCGGCGGCCGCGGCGATCGCGGCGCGGACGACGTCGTCGGGCGCGGTCGCCGAGGTCGGCGCCAGCTCGGTCGAGGTGACGTCGTGCTGACCCCACGCCACGACCAGCGCGACGTCGGTGGCGCCCAGCGCGGCGACGTCGGCGATCGCGGCCTCGGCGCGGGCGCGCTGGTCGGCGACGGACGCGCCGCCCCACAGCGCCACGGCGACGCCCCGGTGAGGCGGCGGCGCGTGCCGGTCACCTCGCGCGCAGCGGCTCGGCGGTCGGGGGCGACGCGCGGCACCCCCGACCTCGGTCATTTTTTCTTCTTGGCCGGCGGCGGCTCGGACAGCTTCTGCAGCGACTCGGCCATCGCGTCGGCGACCGCCAGCTCGATCGCGCTCTGCACCGCGAACTCGTGGTCGCGCTTGCGCACCTTCTTGCCGACGTCCTGCTTGATCGTCGAGCTACCCTCGCCCTGGAACCCCATCTTGCGGTCGGGGATGGTCTCGCCGAACATCGACAGCTCGAGGCGGACCACCAGGCGCTTGTCACCGTTGCCGCTGGTCGCGTCCTCGAGCTCCTCGCGGTACAGCGTGACCTCGACGTTGACCTTGAACGAGCCGGTGATCTTCTTCTTGGTCAGGTACTTCTTGTAGCCCTTGGGGTCGGCCTCGGGATCCGGGGCGCCCTCGAGGTCGGCGACCAGCTGCTCGTGGCTGGCGAACGCCTTGTCGAGCTCCTTGGTCAAGACCGGCAGGACGGATTCGAGCTTGGCCTTGTCGGCGTCGGCGTCCTTGCCCTCCACCGTCGACAGCTCGAAGTGGTAGGTGGCCTTGGGCTTGGCCTTCTTGCCCTTGGCGGCGGCTGTGGCCGGGGCGCCGGCGACGACGAACAGCGCCAGCAGCGCGCCCACCACGGCCGGCCACCAGGCGCGGATCGGGGCGGGATGGGAGCGGAACGCGTGGGACCTCGCGGTCATGGGCGCCATCATGCCCGACTTGGACGGTGCGTGATACGCTCGATTCATGGTCCGCCGGCGCTGGCCCGACGTCTTGATCGTCCTGGGCGTGCTGGTCCTGCTGGCCGGGGGCATCCTGGCGCTGTGGGGTGACGACATCCGGCACCTGTGGGGGCCGGACGAGCCCGAGATCGAGCAGACCCCGCCGGGGGGTGGGCTGACCTGACGCGTCCCGTGAACTTGACCGTGAGATTCGAGAGTTAGTAGGGTTTTGAGGCGGCTGGGGCGCGCGCTCCCGCAGCACCTGCACGAGGATCGGGGGTCGGCCGGGACGACCGGCGCCGCTCGATCAGCGCCCCAGAAGGGGCCAGCCGAAGGACCACGATGTTCGCGATCATCATCACGGAAAAAGGCGGCGAGCAGCGCCGCATGGTGTTCGACAAGCCCGAGGTCACGATCGGCCGCGTGCAGGGCAACGACATCGTCTTGCCCAAGGGGAACGTGTCCAAGCGGCACGCCCGCATCGTCCTCAAGGACGGCAAGTTCATCATCGTCGACCTCAAGAGCACCAACGGCACGTACGTCAACGGCCGCAAGATCACCAGCCCGCTGGTGATCAAGGACAGCGACAAGATCTACATCGGCGACTTCATCATGGGGGTCGACGAGAACAGCGCCGGCGTCGGGCCCGGGCACGACGGCGCCGACGTCGGCGCCGCGCCGATGCCGCCGGGTCGCTTCGACGGGCCGCCGCCGCCGGGCGGCGCCGCCTCGCCAGAGCTGGTCGGCGCCGCGATGTCGCGGCCGCCGCCCGCCGCGCCGCCGCCACGCGAGCCACGCATGCCGCCGCCGCCGGCCCCGGGGTGGGTACGGGGGCGGCGGCGAGCTCGAGGCGCGGCCGCCGCGGCCGGCGCCGCCAGCGCCGCAGCTGCGCGAGCCGCCGGCACGCGAGCCGCTGCCGCCGGCGCGCGAGCCGCTGCTGCCGGCGCTGGCGCCGCAGCTGCGCGAGCTGATGCGCGAGCCCCGATGCGCGAGCCGATGCGCGAGCCGATGCGCGAGCCCGCGATGCGTGAACCGATGCGTGAGCCGATGCGCGAGCCGCCGCCGCCGGGCGAGCCGCGGACCTGGCCGCCGCGCCCCGCGCCGGGCGGCACGCTGCCACCGCCGATGGCGGCGCCGGCGCCCGCGCCTGCGCGCCGCCGCCGGCCGCGCCGCCGCCGGTCGCCGTGGCCGCGCCGGCGCCTGCACCGGCGCCGGTGCCGGTCGCCGCCGCGCCCGTCGCCGCCGCGGCGCCCCGGCCCCGCCTGGTCGGCGCCGGCGCCCGTCGCATCGCGCCCCGGCCGATCGCCGCGCCGCTGCAGCGCGGCGTCAAGCTCGAGCCGCTCGACGCCAAGCTGGTGCGGATGCTGGATCTGCAGACCCAGATCCTCGAGCGCCTGCGCGCCAAGCTCGATCTCGACAACATCCCGATCGAGCGCCTCGGTGACGAGGACCTGTGGCAGAAGGCGGAGCGCGCCATCGTCGATCTGGTCGAGACCCTCGACACCTCGGGCGAGCTGCCCAAGTACATCGACCAGAACACGCTGATCAAGGAGACCCTCAACGAGGCGCTCGGCCTGGGCCCGCTCGAGGACCTGCTCGCCGACGACAAGGTCGACGAGATCGTCGTCGACCGCCGCGATCGCATCCTGGTCGGCACCGGCGGCAGCCTGCGCGGCTCCGGCAAGGCGTTCTCGTCCGACGACGTGCTCGAGCGCGTCGTCGAGCGTCTGGTCGCGCCCACCGGCCACGAGATCAGCGAGGCGATGCCGGTGGTCGACGTCCGCCTGCGCGACGGCTCGCGCCTGACCGCGGCGGTGCCGCCGGTGGCGGTGCGCGGCGCGTACCTGACCCTGCGCAAGCCCCGCACCGCGGGCCAGACCCTGTCGGATCTGGTCGGCGCCGGTGGCATGTCGCAGGCCATGGCCGACTTCCTGATGACGTGCATCGCGGCGCGCCGCAACCTGCTGGTGTGCGGCGGCCCCGGCTCCGGCAAGAGCGGCGTGGTCGCGGCGCTGGCCGCGGCGTCGCCCGACGGCGAGCGCGTCGTGTCGGTCGAGGAGGTCAACGAGCTCGCGCTCAAGCGCGACGAGTGGGTGCCGCTCGAGGCCCGGCTGCCCGACGGCAAGCTGCCGGCGGTCGAGCTGCCGCAGCTGGTCCGCGCCGCGCTGCGCATGCACCCCGATCGGCTGGTCGTCGGCGACGTCCGCGGCGGCGAGGCCTTCGACCTGGCGGCCGCGCTGGGCTCGTCGATCGACGGCGCGATCGCGTCGGTGATGGGCGAGGGCGCCCAGGCCGCGCTGGCGCGCCTCGGCGCCATGGCCCAGCTCGCCGCCGGCGATCAGGCCGAGCTGGCGGTCCGCGAGCTGGTCGCGGGCGCCTTCGACGTCGCGCTGCACGTCGTCCGCTACGCCGACGGCCACAGCCGCGTCGTCGCGATCGAGGAGGTGCTCGGCACCCGCGAGGGCGGCTTCGACACCCAGCCGATCTTCGCCTACCGCGGCGGCGACGACGGCTACGGCGCCACCGGCGCCGTGCCCCGCTTCTACGGCGACCTCGAGTCGCGCGGGATCCAGGCCGACCAGAGCCTGTTCCGCGCGTAGCGCGGGCGGCGGCGCGCGGGCGTCCGCCGGCGGTGGCCGCCGGCGGCGTCAGTTCACCGAGGGATCGTCGTCGTCGAGGGCGTCCGCGCCGGCGTCCGCGTCGCGGTCGTCGTCCGCGCCGTCGTCGTCCGCGTCGTCGTCGTCCCCGTCGTCGTCGTCCCCGTCGTCGTCGTCACCGTCCGCGAGCTCGGCCGCCTCGGCCTCGGCCGCCTCGGCCGCGGCGGCCGAGATCGAGGCGATCCGGTGGCCGAGCTCGATGGCGGCGAGGTCGCGGGGCGCCAGGGCGCGGGCGAGGGCGATCAGCGCGCCGGCGGCGGCGAGCTCGCCGGCCTCGAGGTTGTCGCGGGCGCCGGCGACGTAGTCCTCGACGACGCGGGCGCGGCCGGCGCGGGCGCGCGCGGTCGCGGCGGCGCGGCGGGGCTCGTCGCCGAGGGCGGCGGCGACGCGCGCGGCGTGGGCCCAGAAGAAGGCCTCGTCGTCGAGGCCGGCGGCGGCGTCGCCGGCGGCCTCGAGCTCGTCGAGGGCGCCGGCGAGCTCGTCGCGCTCCTCGGAGATGCGCGCGAGCTCGAGCCACGCCCACGGCTGGGCGGGATCGTCGGCGACGAGGCGCTCGAGCAGATCGCGCGCCTCGTCGATGCGCGCGGCGTGGCCGGGGTCGTCGCCGGCGGTGCGGCGCAGCAGCCGCGCCAGGCGCAGCCGCGGGCCCGGGGCCCGGCCGTCGCGCTTGATCTGGGCGCGCACCTGCGCCACCGCGATCGCCGGGACCAGCTCGCCGGCGGCGTCGAAGACGTCGTCGGCGAACTCGCCGTCGCCGCCGTACAGCATGGCCTCGGCGTCGATCGCGCCGGCCAGCCAGCGCTCGATCGAGGTGCCGTCCTGGACCCAGACGCTGTCCTCGTCGCGCCAGACCCGGCCGCGATCGTCGATCGCGAGGTCGTCGCCCCAGGCCTGGCCGATCACCCAGCGGTCGTCGCGGCGCTCGACCTCGGCGCTGGGCCGCAGCTCGATGGCCTCGCCGAACAGGCGCATGCCGTCCCAGGTCATGTACAGCTCGAGCAGGGTCACCGGCCAGCCGTGCGGCACGTCGGCGCCGGGATCTCCGAGGTCGTGCATGCCGGCGGGCCAGCGGTCGAGCGCGCGCTCGATCCGATCGAGGGTGCTGTCGTCGTCGCCGCGCCCGGCGCGGCCACCGCGTCGCGCCATCGCTACTCGATCGCGATCGAGCCGACCGCGACCAGCGGCTGGCCGGCGTCGTCGACGCCGTGGAACAGGGCCACGACCCGGCGCGCGCCCGCCGGGGTGTTGACGCTGGCCAGCGGCGCGCCGCTGGCCGCCGAGGTCACCGCCTGGGTCGACAGCGACGTGCGGACGCCGCGGCCGTCCTCGGCGAGCAGCTCGAGGTCGCCGGCGCCCAGCGCCGACGGCGCGCTGATCGCGACCACGCCCTTGGCGGCGGTCACGGTGAGCTCGCCGCGGAACAGCCAGTCGAGCAGGCCGGCGCCGTAGCCGACGGTGCGCGGCAGGCTCTGCCCGACCTCGTCGAGCATGCAGGCGTCGTCGAGCGACCAGCCGAGCAGGCCGCGCTCGACCTTGTAGCGGGCGAGGCAGACGCCGCCGGGGCCGGTCAGGGTCGCGCCGTCCTCGTCGCTGGCGGCGAGCAGGTTGAGCCGCGACGGCAGCGCCGGCGCCGGCCGCCGCAGCGACGCGGTCAACCGCCGGGCGAGCTCGCCGCGCGCCGCGCCGCGCCCGTCGGCGCCGACCTTGACGCTGCGGGGCAGGGTGTGGGCCGAGAAGTAGCTCGCCGCGGTCAGATCGGCGAGGCCCTGGCCGTCGGCGTCGGTGAAGTACGCGCGCAGCGACGGCCGCGCCACCGCCTCGCCGGCGGGCACGCCGAGGCGGCCGTACGACAGCGCGGCGATGCGCTCGAAGCGCGAGCCGAGATCGTCGCGGGCCGGGCCGACGCGGTCGAGGTGGGCCTCGGCGTCGTCGCGGACGTGCGACGGCGAGCCCATGTCCTGCAGGACGTGGACGATCGCGCCGGCGGCGACCAGCGCGCCGGCGAGGGCGCGGGCCCGCTCGCCCGGGGTCGCGCTCGCGACCGCCTTGACGTACTGGTCGACGAAGCCGGGCAGCCCGAACGGGTTGTCCTTCGAGACCACCCAGTCGGTGGCGGCGACGCCGCGCTCGGGCACGGCGCGCCGGCCCAGCCGCTCGGCGACCAGCTCGGAGACCCGGGCCGCGAAGCCGCGGTCGATCCGCAGGCCCTTGCCGGTGGCGGGATCGAGGAAGTGATCGGCGGCCCACGTCGGGTTGGAGTCGGCGAGCACGGCGCCGGCGACCAGCCACGCGACCGCGTACTGGCGGCCGCGCTGGTCGGGGACGAAGCCCTGGATCGGCGAGTACCGGTCCAGCGCCGCGATCAGCTCCGGGGCATCGGCCGGCGGCACCGTCAGCTCCTCGTAGAGCCCGCCGGCGAAGCCGAGATCGATGAGCCGCTGGTGCAGCGACGACGACGCCGCGGCCTGCTCGGCGAGGCCGGCGTGGGTGGTCTGGGCCTCCCAGGCCGCGGCCGGGCCGGCCGCGAGCACCAGGGCGAGGGCGGCGGCGAGGCCGCGAGCGACGGAACGTGCGGCCTTCACGGGGCTCCCTTGAGCGGCCACAGCTGCTCGATGCGATCGTCGATCTTGTGGGCCAGCGCCACCGCGTCGTCCTCGGACGCGCACTGGCCCTGGCCGCAGGTCAGCAGCACGACCAGGCCGCGCGGGCCGTCGAGGAAGGCGACGCCGCGGATGTCACCCTCGGCGGCGCGCAGCGAGCGGCTCGCGATCTCGTCGGTGCGGGTCACGCCGGGCAGGCTCTGGGCCAGCTCCTCGTAGCGCTCCTGGGCGTCGCCGGCGGTCATGCGCCAGAGCCGGACCGCGACGTCGAAGGTCTCGGGGCGGCCCAGCGCCTTGAAGTGCTGCGACGAGTACGCCGCGGTGTCGGGCTCGTCGCCGAGCGGGCCGGTCTCGAAGGCGCCGTCGTAGCGGGTCTGCGCCTTGATGTCGGCCTCGCGCAGCAGCTGGGCGGCGACCAGGTACGGGCCGTTGCCCATGTTGGGCACCAGCTCGCCGGGGCCCCGCTTGGTGCCGGACAGCTCGGCGATGGCCTCCTCGGCCTCCCAGCTGGTCAGCGCCGCGACCGCCGGGCCACCGCCGATGTAGCGCAGGTGCCGGGCGTGCGAGTAGTCGTCGCGCCATCGCTCGAGCGCGACCTGGTTCTGGCGCTGCGCGAAGTCCATGCGCGGGCCGAGGTCGGCGAAGCGCCGGTCGCTGCGGTAGGCGACGTAGCCGCGCTTGTAGACGACCAGGGTGAAGTCGACCAGGCGGGCGCCGGCCGGGACCTTGGCGTCGGCCAGCCGGGGGATCCGGTAGTTGCCGTCGGCGTCGGTCGAGCCGGTGAAGTCCTCGAAGCCCGCGGGCGAGGGCAGGGCGGCGCCGGTCTCGAAGGACCAGCTGGCGTAGACCAGCGCGCCGGCGATGGGCGCACCGCCCGAGCTGTCGACGACGCGGCCGCTGAACGGGCCGCGCAGGTCCCCGGGCTCGACCGAGTCGGGCCGGGCACGGAACGGCGCGGTGCGCACCGGGGTGGTGGCGCACGCTGCGCCGAGGATCGTCGCGAGGACGATCGAGAGTCCGAGGAGGTGCCGTCGCGTCACGGTGGTGGTCGGCTTGACGTTTTTCGAGGCGGTTTGCTAGCTTGCGAACCGAGGGCGCGGTCTTAGCAAGACGCCGCGCCGGTTGCAAACCCACGACGTGGCGTGATCGAACCGCGGGGGATCCGGCGCCCCGCGCGCCACCACCGAGGATCTCGAACGGGGGACCGATGCGCTGCTCGATGTGTGGTCACGAAAGCCCTCCAGGCTCGCTGTTCTGCCTGAGCTGTGGCACGTCGCTCGCCCAGCCGGGCGCTGCGGGAGGGACTCCCGGCGGCGCCGGCGGGTTGCCCGCGACCTGCCCCAGCTGCCGGACCGACAACCCCGCCGGGATGCGTTTCTGCCGCAACTGCGGCACCGTGCTGCAGGCGTCGGGGCCCGGCCTGGGGCCGACGCCCATGATGCCGGGGCCGATGGGGCCGCCGCCGGGCGGCATGGGCATGGGCGGCCCGCCGCCGCCGATGGCCTGCCGGGCGGCATGGGCGGCGGCATGGGCGCGCCGCCGCCGATGGGGCCGCCGGGCGGCATGGGCGGCATGGGCGGCGCCCGCCGATGGCCCCCGCCGGGCGGCATGGGCGGCATGGGCGCGCTGCCGCCGATGGGCCCGCCGGGCGGCATGGGCGGCATGGGCACGCCGCCGCCGATGGGCCCGCCGGGCGGCATGGGCGGCATGCCGGCCTCCGGCGTGGTCGCCGGCAGCATCGGGCGTGACGGCTCGGCGCCGGCGGCGATGCCCCGGCGCCGTCGCCGGGCACCAACCCAGGCGCGTGCCCGCGCTGCGGCTCGCCGACCCAGACCGGCTTCGCGTTCTGTCAGCAGTGCGGCTTCCGCCTCGGCGGCAGCGGCGCCAACATCGACGCCCACGGCGCCACCCTGGCCGCGCCGTCGGGCGCGGTCGCGGCGGCGCTGGGCAGCCTGGCGCCCGGCGGCGCCACCGGCGCTGGCGCGATGCCGCCGATGCGGCCTGGCGCGCCCGCCGCGGCGCCTGCGGCGGGCCTGGCGCCGACCCCGGCGGCTGGCGGCACCTGGGGCGCCGCGGTGTCGGTCAACCGCGACGGCAGCGACGGCGATCGCTTCCCGCTCGGCGGCGAGTTCGTCGTGATCGGGCGCCACGGCGCCGACGTCAGCTTCGAGCAGGACCGGTTCCTGGCCCGCCAGCACGCCCGGATCGAGCCGACCACCGACGGCGCGGCCCGGGTCGTGCCGATCGACACGCTCAACGGCGTCTTCCGCAAGATCGACGGCGCGGTCGAGCTCGTCGACGGCGCCACCGTGCTGGTCGGCCGCGAGGTGCTGCGCTTCGAGCGGGTCGACGTCGAGGAGAAGAGCCCGACGCCGCTGATCCGCCACGGCGTGGCGCTGTTCGGCTCGCCGCCGCGCGAGCCGTGGGGCCGGCTGCTGCAGCTGATCCCGTCGGGCGGCGTCCGCGACGTCCGCCACCTGTGGGACGACGAGGTCGTGCTCGGCCGCGAGGACGGCGATCTGGTCTTCAGCGACGACCAGTTCCTGTCGCGCCGCCACGCCGCGATCAGCTGGGACGGCGCCCACGCGTCGCTCAAGGACCTCGGCAGCTCCAACGGCAGCTTCATCCGGCTCGAGGCGCCCACCACGATCAAGCACGGCGACCACCTGCGCATGGGCGACCAGCTGTTCCGCATCGAGCTGCGGAGGTGATCCGCCACCGTGCCCGACTCATCCGTCCCACCTGACGCGTCGGCGTCGCCGTCGGCGGCCGACGCGGTGCCGCGGCCGACGCTGGCGGTGTGGGGCGGCAGCGACATCGGCTGCGTCCGCGAGGACAACGAGGACTCGCTGGCGATCGGCGATCTCGACGCCGGCGAGCTGTGGGACGGCGAGGCCACGATGGGCGTGCGCGGCGCGCGCGGCCTGCTGGTCGTGGTGTGCGACGGCATGGGAGGCGCCCAGGGCGGCGAGGTCGCCAGCGACCTCGCGGTGCGGACGGTGTGGGCCGAGATGCGGCAGGCCCAGCCCACCGACGAGCTCGAGGTCTACGCCCGGCTGCTGCGCCGCGCGGTGCGCGCCGCCAACCGCCAGGTCTGGGACGAGGCCCAGCGCGAGGCCGCGCTGCGCGGCATGGGCACGACCGCGTCGGCGCTCGGCTTCGCCGGCGACCACGCGGTGATCGCGCAGGTCGGCGACTCGCGGGTCTACGTGTTCCGCGCCGGCGTCCTGGTCCAGGTCACCCGCGATCAGTCGCTGGCCTCGGCGCTGGTCCACGCCGGCCGCGCGTCGCAGAGCGAGGTCCACCACCAGCTCGGCGCCGGCGCGATCCTGCAGGCGCTGGGCGTCGCCGAGGACTGCGAGCCGTCGCTGTCGGTGGTCGAGCTGCGCCGCGGCGATCGCCTGCTGGTCTGCTCCGACGGCCTGCACGGCCAGCTCGCCGACGGCGGCATCGCGACCGTGCTCGACACCCTCGCCGAGCCCCACGCCGCGGTCGACGCGCTGATCGCCGCGGCCCGCGCCGCCGGCGGCAACGACAACATCACCGCGGTCGTGGTCGACGTCGGCGGCGACGACCTGGCGCCGCCGGCCTCGCCCGAGGACCTGCCGCGCTACACCGAGATCGATCCGCACGAGGAGGGCGACCGCGCCCTGTACTCGACGTCGTACGTGGCGCGCCGCCTGGCCGCGCGGGTCGGGATCGGCGAGGACCCGGGCCCGCCGGTGGTGCCGGCGACCGGGCAGCACGCGGTCCTGCCGGTGGCGCGGACCGGGCCGGGCGGCACGATCGCCGACGTCCCGGGCCAGGCGCGTCAGCGCCTGCGCGCCGGCGGCGTGCCGCTGCTAGCATGGGTGGCGATCCTCGCGATCGCCGCGGTGCTCGGCTGGATCGCCGCCGGCGCGTGGTAAAGGTCGCGAGGGTCGCGCAGCCAAGGTCGCGCAGTTGAAGATCGTCATCGACCACGTCTCGGGCAGTCGCCGCGGCCAGCGCCAGGAGCTGGTCGCCGAGGGCAAGGTGCGATTCGGCCGTCACCCCGAGTGCGAGGTCTCGTTCGACGCCCACAAGGACATCGACGCGTCGTCGCGCCACGCCGAGCTGCGGCCGCAGGGCGACGACTGGATCCTCGTCGACGTCGGCAGCTCCAACGGCACCTACGTCGACGGTCGGCGGGTCACCGAGGTCAAGCTGGTGCGCGGCGTGCCGGCGACGCTCGAGCTGGGGCCCGGCGGGCCGCGGATGCGGATCTTCCTCGGCGACGACGACGAGGTGGCGCGGCTGGCCGCCCCGGAGGTCGAGCGCCCGGCGCCGCGGCGCGGCCTGCTCTGGGCGGTGGTGCTGGTGGTCGCGGTCGCGGCCCTGGCGGCGGTCGCGGCCCTGCTGCGGTGAGCGCCGGGCCGACCCCGACGGCCGCCGCCAGTTTCCCGACCCCCGGGCGTGCGCGCCGGACCTCTTTGGAGGACAATCGACGCCGGATGAACTGTCCGTCCTGTGGTTCGCCGCTGCAACCGGGGGCTCGGTTCTGCGGCGTGTGCGGTCACAAGCTCGACGCGGCCGGCGCCGGGGCCCGGCCGCAGGCGGGCGCGGGCGGTGGTGCCGGCGGCGCGGCGCGGCCCGGCGCCGCGGGCGGCCCGCCGGGGCTCGGCGCGCGTGGCGCCCCGGCGGCGGGGCTGCCGGCGATGGGCATGGCGGTCAAGCGCAGCGACCCGTTCGTGGGCGTCACCCTCAACAACCGGTTCAAGGTCGACGCCAAGCTCGGCGAGGGCGGCTTCGGCGCGGTCTACAAGGGCACCCAGCTGGCCACCGGCCGCAAGGTCGCGATCAAGCTGCTGCACCCGGAGATGACCCGGGACGACAACCTGGTCGCGCGCTTCAAGCGCGAGGGCCTGGTGCTGTGCAACCTGCGCGACGCCCACACGGTCACCACCTACGACTTCGATCAGACCCCCGACGGCACGCTGTACCTGGCGATGGAGCTGCTCGAGGGTCGCAGCCTGCACCAGGTCTTCCACGACGAGGCGCCGATCAGCTGGCAGCGCGTGCTCAACATCCTGGTGATGATGTCGAGCTCGCTGGCCGAGGCCCACGCCCAGGGCATCGTCCACCGCGATCTCAAGCCCGAGAACGTCTACCTCGAGAAGCGGCCCAACCACCCCGAGTTCGTCAAGATCCTCGACTTCGGCATCGCCAAGGTGATGCGCGGCGAGGGCTCGGTGGATCCGCACGCGCCGCAGCTCACCGCCACCGGTCAGACCCTCGGCACGCTCGAGTACATGTCGCCGGAGCAGCTGATGGGCAAGCAGCTCGACGGCCGCAGCGACATCTACGCGCTCGGCGTCCTCGCCTACGAGCTGTCGACCGGGCGGCTGCCGTTCCCCGACGCCAAGGGACCGGCGGGGCTGATCACCGCGCAGCTCAAGCAGACCCCCAAGCCGCCGTCGCAGGTCAACCCGGCCGGCGCCATCCCCGAGGGCGTCGACCGCATCCTGCTCAAGTGCCTCGAGAAGGACAAGAACAACCGCTTCCCCGAGGTCGCGGCGCTGTCGCGCGCGGTCCAGGACTGCCTCGCCGCGGGCGGGCAGTGGGGCGCCGCGGCGGCGCCCGCCGCCGTCGCGCCGCAGCCGGCGCCGCAGCCGGCGCCGCAGCCAGGCGCCGCAGCCGCGCCTGATGACGCCGCAGCCGGTGGCCGCGCCGGCGCCCGCGCCGCAGCCGTACCCGGCCGCACCGGCGCCGCAGCCCGCGCCCGTCGCCGCGCCGGCGCCCGCCGCCGCGGGCCTGAGCGCGCCGTCGACGCAGGTGGCGCTGCGCGCGTCCAAGGGCGGCAAGCTGTGGCTGTGGGTCGTCCTCGGCCTGCTGGTGCTCGGCGGCGCGGTCGGCGCCGTGCTCGCGCTGGCGATGTAGCGCACGCCGCCGGGGCGGTCGTGATCCGGCGCCGCTGGCGGCCGCGGCGCTAGTAGTCGGCGAGCAGGCCGAGCTGCAGGACGAAGGCGTCGAGCAGCTGGTTCGACGACAGGAACTGGCCGTCGCGCCCGGCGAGGTTGGCGTCGGGGTCGTCGGCGGGGAGCTCGTCGAGCAGCAGCACGTCGGCCTTGAGGTTGAGCTGCAGCTTGTCGAACAGACCCCACACCGCGTGGTCGTCCTCGGCCACGGTGATCACGGTGAGCTTGCCGCCGAGCAGGATGTTGCGCACCGGCGCCAGCTCGCGGTCGCCGGTGAAGTACTCGCCGGCCGCCGACTCGGTCTCGTAGAAGAAGGCGTCCTTGAAGAAGGTCGCCGCGCTCTGCTGGTAGACCCGGGCCCGCAGCCGCAGCAGCAGGCTCGAGCCCGCGTACTGCGACCACGCCAGCTCGCCGGTGCCCGAGTTCACGCCCCAGGTGTCGCTGTAGTACCGGGTGTCGACGTGCAGGGCGGCGCGCAGCTTGGGGAAGAAGCGGTTCAGGCGCGCCGAGATCGCGAGGCGGCCACGGACCTCGGGGACGTGCTCCTGGGGCTCGTTCTGGCCGACCCGGACCCGGCGGTAGGGGTTGGCCTGGAAGCCGTGGATGATCTGTCCGAAGGCGGACAGCTGCAGGTTCATCGTCGGCGTGAGGTTCTGGGTCACCGTGCCCTGGACGGTGTCGATCGACAGGTCGCGCCACACCGTCTCGCCCGGGGTGTCCTCGCCGAAGACGTAGTTCTTGGTGCACGGGTCGACGCCGGTGAGGGCGCGACGCTCGAAGATGTCGGCGAGCGCGTTGTCCTTGTCGCAGACCTGGTCGAAGTTGTGGGTGTAGGCCAGCGCGACGTTGGTGTTCTTGCCCGGCAGGTCGATCGCGCCGGAGCCGCCGACGGTCAGCGACAGGTAGTCGCGCTCGACGCCGACCGAGCCGTGGACGCCGAACTGCGACCGCTTGCCGTGGACGCCGACGCCGATCGAGCCCTCGTGGCGGAGGTCGGAGAACTCGGTGGCCGAGCTGACCGCGTCGGTCTTGTAGACCGTGGCGGTGGCGCCCGACACCGCGTCGGCCGAGTAGCCGAGATCGAGCGACAGCAGGTCGCCGGCGACGCCGACGTCGAACTGCGGGTGGATGACGGTGAGCCCGCCGAGGCCGCCCTGCCGCTGCTCCTGGTACCAGGTGGTCGAGAGCTCGAGGACGTCGTCGGCGCGCGCGATCCGACCGCCGGCGAGCACGCCGGCGACCGTGACCAGGCCGACGAGGGGCCTCAGTTGCAACCGCAGCCTCCACCGGTGGCGCCGCCGCCGCCGGCCGCGCCCTCGCGGTTCGACAGGATGTGGCTGTCCGCCGACGCCTCCTGCGGATCGTCGTCGAAGATCATCACCTGATCGGCGAGGAACTGCTTCTCGCTGGCCCGCACCGCGTTGCGGCCGCAGCCGGCCACCAGCGCTAGCATGATCACGAGCGCCAGCCCGCCGATCCGGAATCCCGCGCCCGTCTGCGGACGCGCGTCTGCCGCGACGGCGGCGGTCCGAGCGCCGGCGCCGGACCGCGCCTTCTCCGATCCCGCGCCCGTCCGCGGATGCGCGTCCGCCGCGCCGAAGGCGGCGGTCCGAGCGCCGGCGCCGGACGGCGCCTTCTCCGCCTCCGCGCGAGCAACGCGCGGCAGGGGTGAATCGGCGCGGCTCCGCCGCGCCGAGAGGGGACGGGAAGGTCCCCTAAAAAAAGATCGCGAGGCCACCGGTGTACTCCTGTCCGTTCGACGCCTTGTCGGGATCGAACAAGGTCCAGTTGCGGAAGTCGAGGCGCAGCGTGATCTGCTTCTTGAACGTCAGCTCGAAGCCACCACCGGCGCACACCGCCATCAGGGTCTCCTCGGGATCGACGAAGTTGTCGGCCTTGGGCCGGATGTGCGCCGCGCCGGCGCCGGCGTTGACGTACGGGCCGAGCGCGGCGCCCGGCTTGAGCCGCAGCGTCCAGGTCACGCCGCCGAGGAAGATGTCCTTCTGGCCGCGCGGCGACAGCCCGGCGAAGCCCTCGATCGACCAGTGCGGGTCGAGCATCCACGCCGGCCGCAGCAGGTACAGCCCCTCCCGATCGAGGATGCCGGCGGAGAACGAGATCTCGACGTCGGCGTAGGGCGCCGGCGACGGGCCCAGCACGGCGCGGCGGAACGCGCGCCACGCCCGGGACATCGCGCCGCGGTGCTCGTCGTCGACGACCTCGAACGGGAAGACCAGCTCGCCGAAGATCCAGCCGCTGGTGCCGTCCTCGAGCATGACCTTGAACCAGTAGCCCTTGGTGCCGCGCTCGACGACCTCGAAGATCTCGCCGCGGTCGGCGACGTAGACCTCGCGGTAGGTCGGGCCGGGGCCGCTGTGGACCGGCGCGTGCTGCGCGATCACCCGCAGGTACGCGTCCCCGGCGGCGGCGACGCGGGTGCCGGCGCCCAGCCCGATCGCGATCGCGATCGCGATCAGCCACGGCCTCACGGGAACCAGCCCTCGAAGGCGGTGACCGCCGGATCGGACGTGTTCGGGAAGATGTCGTCGCCGCCGTGCGGGTCGACGCCGGCGAGCGGCTTGGTCAAGAGCGCGCTGGCGTCGGGCGTGCCGCAGTTGAGGAAGCGGATGACCACGTTGTAGTTGCGATCGTGCGCGGTCGGATCGCCGGTGACGTCGGTGTCGAGGCGCAGCGCCGAGCGGCCGTTGCCGGCGGCGTGGCAGCCGGAGTTGGCGACGCACGACTTGGTCGTGTCGGCGGGCGACAGGAACTCGGGCCAGATGACGTCGCGGTAGTACATCGGGTCCGGCCGGCACACCCCGGGGTCGGCGGGCGTGTCGCCGAGGTCGACCGTGGGGCAACCGGTGAGATGTAGCAGCCCCACCAGGAGCCCGATCGGTGCCCAGACGAGGGCTCCGCGGACTCCAGCGAGGTGCGCGCTGGCGGCGTTACGCCGGGATGGGGTGCTGAGCATCCTTTCCCACCGACAGCGTACACCGGTGCCACGCCGGTGTCATGCGACCGGGGCACCTGCGCGCGGACGTCGCCGCCGTCGCGACTTGCGGCGGTGCGCTGCGCGACGGTAACGTCTGTCGGTGGCCTCGCAATCCGGCTCCGACGGCACCGGCGATCGCGGCGGTGGGCCGGGCGGGGGCCCGGCGGCCGATCGTGGATCGAGCCCCGCGGTGCCCGGTGCCAGGGTCCCGCCGCGCGCGGCGACCGCGCCGCCGCTGCCGCCGCCGCCGCCGTCGCCGTCGCCGCCGAAGCTGCCGCCGCCGCCGCCGGTCGACGTCGCGCGTCCGCCCTCGCCGCCGCCGCCGTCGCCGACGCGGGCGCGCACCGCGACCCAGCCTGGCGTCCCAGCGCCGCCGCCGGTGCCGCGATCGGCCCGGCCGTCGTCGCCGCCGCCGCTCGCGCCGCCGTCACGTCCGGACACGGCGCCGCCGCTCGCCGCGCCACCGACGCCGCCGTCACGGCCGGCGACGCCAGCGCGCCGCCGTCACGGCCGGCGACGCCGGCGCCGCTGCCGCCGATGAGCTCGGGCGTGATCCCGCTGCCGCCGGCGACGCGGCGGCTCGCCCACCCGGTGCCCGAGGCGGGCGGGCGACGGGCGGCCCGCATGGACACCGATCCGGGCTCGTCGCAGCTCGAGGTCCGCGGCGCGCGCTCGGCGCTGGTCGGCCGCGACGCCCAGCTCGCGGTGCTGCACGACGTGGTGTCACGCGCGGTCGACTTCCAGGCGCCGCAGCTGGTGACCGTCGTCGGCAACCAGGGCACCGGCAAGAGCCGCCTGGTCGCCGAGCTCGCGGCCAGCATCCAGCCGCCGACCCGGGTCTTCCACGGCCGCGCCCGCCAGGGCGGCGAGCGCTACGGCGCGATCGCGAGCCTCTTGCGCAGCCGCTTCGGCCTGCCCATGGTCGACGCCGATCCGCGCGGCAGCGCCGCCCGCATGTCGCTCGAGGTCAGCGCCGTCATCGGCGGCGCGCAGATGGAGGAGATGCTGCACTGCCTGGGCGTCTTCGTCGGCGTCGACTTCCCGGCGACCCCGTTCCTGCAGGTCGTCGCCGAGAACCCGCGGCAGATGGACGACGTCGCGCGCACCGTGCTGCGCCGGTTCATCGAGCTCGACGCCCAGCAGAGCCCGCTGATCCTGGTGATCGACGATCTGCAGTGGGCCGACGACGACACGCTGCAGCTGTGCAGCGACCTGGCGTCGGGCCTGGGCGGCTCGCCGGTCGTGATCGTCGGCTGCACCCGCCCCGAGATGCTGGTCCGGTGTCCGCAGTGGGGCCAGGGCGCCGTCGATCACGAGCGCCTCGACCTGCGCAACCTCGAGCCCGAAGAGGCCGAGACGATGTTCCGCAACCTGCTGGCGCGGTGCGGGCCCATCCCCGACGACATCGCCGAGGACGCGGTCGAGATGACCGGCGGCAACCCGCACTTCCTCGAGCAGCTGGTCCGGCTGTTCCTCGCCGACGGCACGATCGACACCTCGGGCCCGAGCTGGCGCCTCGACGTCGAGCGCGCCGCCGCCACCGAGCTGCCGATCAGCATCGAGGAGGCGATCGAGGCCCGGATCGCCGCGCTCGAGCGCGACGAGCGCGAGCTGCTCGAGAAGGCCGCGGTGTTCGGCAACGTCTTCTGGCTGTCGGCGGTGATCGCGCTGACCCGCCTCGACGACGTCATCGACGAGCGCCTCGGCGACGCGCTCGACTACCAGTGGGGCGAGGGCGAGCAGGTCCGGCGGCGGATGTCCGACCTGCTGTCGATCCTCGCCGACCGCGACTACCTGCTGCCGCTCGATCCCGCCGACTCGACGATCCCCGGCGACGTCGAGGTCGTCTTCAAGCACAACCTCGAGCGCGAGCTGATCGTCAAGTCGACCGAGCCGCAGCGCCTGGCCCGCTTCCACCTCGGCGCCGCGCAGTGGCTCGAGACCCGGATCGGCGGCCGCTCCGAGGAGCAGCTCGAGTTCCTCGCCGGCCTCTACGAGCGCGGCGGCGATCGCGAGCGGGCGGCCCGCGCCTACCTCGCCGGCGGCGACAAGGCCCGCGCCCGCTACGCCAACGACGAGGCCCGCAACCTGTACCAGCGCGCCCTCGAGCTGATGGGCGCCGCCGACGTGCCGGCGCGGATCGAGACCCTGCACAACCTCGGCGTCGTGCTCGATCTCGGCGGTCGCACCGACGAGGCGCTGGACCGCTTCGCCGAGATGCTGCACCTGGCGTGGCGCTACGACAACCCGGCCAAGGCGGGCGCCGCGATGAGCCGGATGGCCCGGATGCTGCGCCGCCAGGGCCAGTACGACCGCGCCATGGAGCACCTGCGGCGCGCCCACGAGCTGTTCACCCGGGCCTGCGACGACCGCGGCATCGCGTCGACCCTCGACGACATGGGCCGCGTCCACTGGCTGCGCGGCGCCTACACCCAGGCGCTCGACTTCCTGCGCCAGGCGCTGACCTTGCGCCGCACCGTCGGTGATCGTCGGTCGATCGCGCTGTCGCTGGCCAACATCGGGCGGGTCCACCACGACTCGGGCAACTTCAAGGCCGCGATCGCGCAGTTCCGCGAGGCGCTCGACCTGCGCCGCGACATCGGCGACATGTCCGGGGTCGTGCAGTCGCTGTGCGACCTCGGCGGCGTCTACGTCGTCGATCGCCACTTCGACATGGCGATCGACCTGCTCGAGGAGGGGCGGGCGGTCGCCCTCGAGATCGGCGACAAGATGGCGCTGGCCACCGCGCTGGTGCGGATCGGCGAGTGCCGGACCGCGATGGGCCAGCCGCACGAGGCGATGCGCGAGCTGGCCAAGGCGCGCGAGCTGGCCCAGACCCTCGGCGACCGGTCGCTGCTGGCCGACGCCCACCGCTGGGCCGCGGCGTCGGCGATCCTGCTCGGCGACTTCGACGCCGCCGAGGCCGACGCCCGCGCCGCGCTGCAGATCGGCGGCGCCCTGGGCTCGCGGATCCTGGTCGCCGCCGCGCATCGGGTGATCGCCGAGGTCGCGGCCGGCCGCGACGATCGCGGCACCGCCGAGGACCACTTCCAGAGCGCGATCGAGATCCTGTCGACGATGCGCAACGAGCTCGAGCTGGCCCGGGTCTACCGGTCGTGCGCGGCGTTCCGCGAGCGCATCGGCGCGGTCGGCGCGGCCGCCGAGATGCGCCAGCAGGCCGACGAGATCTTCGGCCGGCTGCGCGGCGCGGCCGAGACGATCTGAGCCGGCGGCGCCGGCCCCGCCGTCACGGCCGCCGCGGCAGCGCCGCGACCGCGTTCTCGAGCACGACGTAGAGCGTGGCGTCGTCGGCGACCAGCTGCGGGACGTCGAGCAGGCCGGGGCGGGGCAGCGTGGTCAGCTGGGTCCGCCAGGCGGTGGCGCCGTCGGCGATCGCGACGGCGCGGACCTCGGCGGGGCCGTCGAGGTCGCCGGCGCCGGCGACGTAGACGACGTCGCCGCCGGGGATCATCGGGGTCGCGGCGCCGACGTCGACCGCCCAGACCCGGGCGCCGGCGCGCCAGCGCCGCAGCTCGCCGCCGGCGCCGACGATGGCGCCGTCGGCCACCGGCACCGGCGCGTAGCCGTCGGCGGCCTCGGGGTCGCGGTCGCCGATCCGGGTGACGCAGCCGGGCGGCGCGTCGCGCTCGTCGGCGCCGTCGGCGCCCGCGCACGCCGCCGGCGTGACGCGGAAGATGCCGTCGGCCCAGCCGACGATCAGGGCGCCGTCGGCGGTGGCGGCGCCGTCGGTGACGAAGCCGCCGCCGCCGCGCACCGCCAGCCGCGCCGACACCGCGCCGTCGCCGCCGATCAGGTAGAGCTGATCGTCGCCGACGTAGGCCCAGCGATCGCCGAGATCGACCAGCGAGCGGGTCATCGAGGCGACGTCGGGGCCGCCAGGCAGGGGCGGGTGGCGGCGCAGGCAGCCCGCCGGGTCGTCGGCGCACCGCGCCGGATCGAGCTCGCCCCACTGGCCGTCGTCGCCGACGACGACCGCGCCGGCGCCGCGGCTCATCGCGGCCAGCCAGCCGCCGCCGTCGCCGCGCGGCAGGGTCCACCGGGTCGCGCCGGTGGCGGTGTCGAGGCAGCGCAGGCCGTCGGCGTCGGTCAGCAGGCAGCCGCCGACCACCGCCAGCAGCGTCGGCGCGTCGTCGAGGCTGCGCCGCCACCGCTCGGCGCCGTCGCCGATCGCGACGACGGTCTTCTCGGCGCTGGCGTACAGCGTGCCGGCGGCGGCGACGGCGTCGGACAGCTGCTCGACGCCGTCGACCTGCAGCTGCCAGCGCGGCGCCGGGCCGGCGCCGCGGACCGGGCTGTAGTCGAGGCCCTGCAGCGCCGCGTAGGCGGGCTCGCAGGCGGGCGAGTCGTCGAAGCGCTCGAGGCAGCGCAGCGCGGCCTCGGGCCAGGCCTCGCACTGCGCGACCGCGGCGATCATCGCGGCGCGGTAGGCGGTGGCGTCGGCGGGATCGAGGCAGGCCTCGAGGTCGTCGCCGTGGTCGCGCAGGCACGCGGTCTTGGCGCCGTCGGCGTCGTCGAGCGCCGCGGCCAGGCCGGCGGTGAAGGCGCCGGCGAAGCCGCGCAGCAGCCGGGTGCAGCGGTCGCGGCGCGACGGCGCGTGCGACCGGCACGCCGCGGTCGAGGTCGCGGCCGCCGCGGCGACGGCGGCGATCACCCAGGGCCGGACCGCGGCGCAGGAGCGGGACATCGCGGCCGATGGTCGGCGGCCGCGGCGGCGCGGTCAACCGCGGCGGTGGCGGCTGGTGCGTCGCGCCGGCGGTGGTAGGCTGCGCGGCCATGATCGACGACGCCGAGCAGCTCCGTCGCCTCGCCGCGGCGGTGCCCGACGAGGTCCGCCAGGTGTGCCAGGCGCTGGTCGAGGCCGGCTTCGAGGCCGTCACCGTCGGCGGCGCGGTCCGCGACGCGCTGATCGGCCGGCCCGCCGGCGACTGGGACGTGGCGTCGAGCGCGCACCCCGACGAGGTCGTCGCGCTGTTCCGGCGGACGATCCCGACCGGCCTGCAGCACGGCACGGTCACGGTCATGGTCGGCAAGGGCGACCGCCGCCAGGGCGTCGAGGTCACGACCTACCGCGGCGAGGGCGCCTACAGCGACGCCCGCCGCCCCGACCACGTCGTCTTCGGCGTGCCGCTCGACGAGGACCTGGCGCGGCGCGACCTGGTGGTCAACGCCATCGCCTACGATCCGATCGCCGGGCGCATCCACGATCCGTTCGGCGGCCGCGCCGATCTCGCGGCGCGCCGGCTGCGCGCGGTCGGCGACCCGGTGGCGCGGTTCACCGAGGACGGCCTGCGCGTCATGCGCGCGATCCGCTTCGCCGCGGTGCTCGAGTTCGCCCTCGACGACGCCACCGAGGCGGCGATCGCGGTGGCGCTGCCGTCGCTGCGGCGGGTGTCGCAGGAGCGGGTCCACGACGAGCTGGTCAAGCTGCTGGCGGCGCCGCGGCCGTCGCGCGGCCTGCCGATCGCGCGGTCGAGCGGGGTGCTCGAGGCGATCCTCCCCGAGGTCGCGGCCGCCGCCGACGACGCGCGGTGGGCGCGCGCGCTGGCGTGGATCGACGCCGCGCCGCGCGGCCCGGCCTGCCTGGCCGCGCTGCTCGCGACCGCCGCCGCCGACGCCGCGGCGACCACGCCGGCCGGCGACGCCGCCGCGGCCAGGCTCGCCGAGCAGGTCCTGCGCCGGCTCAAGTTCTCCAACGAGGATCGCGAGCGGGTGACCCGGCTGGTCCGGATCGCCCACGCGCCTGCGGCGCCCGCCGGCTGGCCGGCGCCGGCCCTGCGCCGGCTGCTCGGCGCGATCGGCCGCGCTGCGGCCGCCGACGCCGCGGCGCTGTGGGCGGCGCGCCCCGACGGCGACGCCGGCGCCGCCCTGGCGGCGGCGGCCCGCGAGGTGCTCGATCGCGGCGACGCCCTGGTCACCGGCGAGCTGGCGATCGGCGGCGGCGACTTGATGCGCGAGCTCGGCCTGGCGCCGGGCCGCGAGGTCGGCCAGCTCCTCGCTGGCCTGCTCGACGAGGTGCTCGACGATCCGGCGGTCAACACCCGCGACCGCCTGCTCGACGCCGCCCGCCGCCGGCGCGGCTAGGGCCGGTACCGCGGCCGCCGCCGAAAACGCCACGGCGGCCCTCGGGGGGAAGGGCCGCCGTGAACAGGCAGGGTGGTTGGACGATGGGGTCGCGTGCAGAGGGGGGCGAGAGCCGAGCGGGCGGGAGGCTCCCGCTCGTCTCGCCGACGGCTACTGCTGGTACTCGGCGGTCAGCGTGAAGCCCTGCTTCACCACCGACGAGTCCGAGACGAAGTGCAGGTAGTGGTAGGCGCCGGTCAGCTCGTCGGTGAGCGCCGGGCCGGTGGTGCCGGTGTAGGTCCGGATCTTGGTCCACGCGCCGTTGCGCCAGCTCCACACCTCGAGCTTGTCGTAGCCCTGCTCGAGCTCGAACGCGCCGCTCACCACCAGGCGCGCCTTGGTGGCGCCCGCCGGCAGGTACAGCTCCTGCCACACGTTCTGGTTGTTGGCGTACGGGTGCGGGGTCGCGAAGCTGAAGCCGCCGATCGGCTGCCACGCCGGGCCGGCCTGCCACGCGCAGCTGTTGGCGCTGCACGCCCAGGCGCCGGGGATCGCCGGGTGGACCAGCTCGGCGCAGTCGGCCGGCGCGTCGCAGTAGGCCTGCGCGACGCAGGTGCCGCCGGCGTCGGGGTAAGGCGCCGCGTAGGTGCTCTCGTCGTAGCGGCACTTGAAGCCGTCGAGGCAGGCCCGGCCGGTCAGGCCGCCGCAGAAGTCGCCGGTCATGCCGCACTCGCCGGCGTGGGTGGTGCCGACGCTGGCACAGCTGGCCGAGCACGCGTTGGAGTAGGTCCGGCCGTCGGTGCCGCACACCGGGTCGTAGTTGGCCGGGCACACGCAGCCGGCGTCCTCGACGCAGGCGCCGGCGTCACAGGTGAAGCCGTCGCCGCAGCTCAGCGGCGCGCCCAGGCCGTCGCAGGTGAACAGCTCCTCGAAGGCGTCGATCAGCGCCTGCTCGTCGGCGGTGAACGTGCCCTGCGGGCGGGTCAGCACGACCTGGTCGTGGCCGATCTGCACCGACAGGGTCTCGCTCCAGTTGCTGGGCTGCGAGACGTCGTCGCGCAGCGCGACGCCGCTGTCGACCAGCGTGCGGATCAGCGCCTGGAAGGCGTCGCGGTCGACGGTGCCGAGCGCGACCACCTGGTCGGGCGCGTCGGGCTTGTAGGTGACGCTGGCGGCGTCGAAGCCGACCAGGCGGCGGCCGGTGACCTGGCCGCTGAAGCCACCGCCGACGGTGTGCTCGATGATCATGTCGGTCGCCGGCTGGCACCACGAGTCGCCGGCGCACTCGCACACCCCCGGGGTGTGGTTGATGTCGACCTCGTCGGCGGCGCAGGCGTGGATCGGCGACGCCGGGCAGTGCAGCACGGTCTGGGCGCGGACCGCGTCGATGCGGAAGCCGTAGTCGGTGATCGAGTAGTCGGTGTCGAGCACCAGCGCGAGCCGCTTGGCGCCGAGGGGCAGCCACGCCGACCACTCGCCGTCGTGGTTGCCGTCGAGGGTCTGCACGGTGGCGCCGGTGCCGTCGCTGAGGCGCACGAAGTCGTAGCCGCGCTCGGTGCGCAGGGACGCGAAGTGGACCTGGACCGCGGTCGCGCAGCTGGGCACGACGCCGTCGAGGTCGAGCTGGTAGGTGCGCGACAGGTTGTTGGCGTACGGGTGGGCCGACTCCAGCACCATCGCGAAGGTGTCGCCCTCACCGTCGGCCTTGCCGGCCGCAAACGGGATGGGGGACCCCGGCGGCGTGCTGACATCCACCTCGCCCTTGGGCGCCTCGCCCTTGTCGTCGACACAGCCGGAGGCCGTCACCAGCGCCGCGGCGCCGGCGAGCACGAGCCCGCGAATCGAGAAGATCTCACGCAGCATGACGCCCGCCCCCTGAGCAACCCCTGTTCCACCCGGCGAGGCGGATTCCGGCCCCCAGATCGGGCTCAATTGCGAGCAAAGTCAATAATTTGCACTCCTGGACGCTGGCGCATGTCGTGGCCATGGCCAGGCGGCTAGCCGCTGCGTGCGCGCGGCAGTCGGTGTGACACCCGCGGCGCGGCGTCACACCCGCCTGCCAGCCTGGGCCCGTGACCTCGCTGCGCGCCCTCATCGCCGACCTGGTCGGCCACGACCCCGACGAGCCGCCGGTGCGGCGGCCCGGGGTCGCCGAGGCGCTGGCCCGGTGCCGCCCCGGCGAGGTCGTGGCCGCGGCCGACGGCGCCGACGACGTCGCCGTGCTGCGGCTGTCGACCGGGGAGGCCTGCGTGGTCGCCGACCGCTGCCCCCACGACGGCGGCCTGCTGTCGGACGGCTTCGTCGAGGACGACCGCCTGGTGTGCGCCCGCCACCAGTGGGAGCTGGACCCGCGGACCGGGCGGTGCCCCCACCGGGCCGGGGTCGTGGTCCAAGTCCGCGCCGTGGCTGGCAGCCGCGATTCTTGACCGGCTGCCACCCGGTCCGATAGCGTGCCCATTCAGGTGGCGTGCGTCCTCGTCCATATCGAGGCGGACGGTGACCAGCCGACCCCTGCCTCGCGGGAGGCGCTCGGCGAGGGCCGGCGCATCGCGAGCACGTCCGGAGCCACGCTCTACGCGATGATCGCGGTCGCGGGCAGCGGCGGCGATCCGCGCCGGCCGACCCGCGCCGAGACCCTGCCGCCGTACGCCGCCCAGGCCGCCGCCGGCGCCACCCACGCCGCGCTGGTCGAGGCGGTCGGGGCCGGCGGCGCCGACAAGATCGTCTTCGTCAACGTCGACGGCGACACCCGTCCGGCGCTGTGGGCCACGGTCGGCCCGGCGCTCGCCGCGGCCTGCCAGCACCTGCGCCCGGTGCTGGTGTTGCTGCCGGCGTCGGCGGGCAGCGACGACATCGGCGCGCGCCTGGCGGCGCGGCTCGGCGCCGCCTACGTCCACCAGCCGGTGATCGAGCAGGGGCCGCGCGGCGAGGTCGTGCTGTCGCGGCCGGTCTACGGCGGCGGCTGGCGTCGCCGGCTGTCCCTCGACGATCCCGATCGCGCGGTCGTGGTGGCGCTGGCGCCGGGCCGACGCCCGGCCCGCGGCAGCGACGAGGCCGAGGTCCTGCTGCTCGACGTCCGCGCCGAGCGCGATCCGCGCGTCTCGCTGGTCGACGCCACCGCGGCCGAGGGCGCGCCGCTGGCGCGTGCCAGGGTGATCGTCACCGGCGGCGGCGGCGTCACCGCGGCGTCGTGGCCGCTCTTGGTCGAGCTCGCCGCCGCGCTCGGCGGCGAGGTCGGCGCGACCCGGGCGCTGTGCCAGCGCGGCGTCGCCCCGGCGGCCCGCGAGATCGGCGTCGGCGCCCAGCGCGTCGCGCCCCACCTGTACGTGGTCTGCGGCGCGTCGGGCTCGGCGGCGCACCTCGGCGCGGTCTCGGCCGAGGCCGAGATCGTCGCGATCGATCGCGACGCCGACGCGCCGATCCTCAAGCGCGCCAGCTACGGCGTCGTCGGTCGCATCGAGGACGTCGTGCCCCGCATGCTCGCGGCGCTGCGCCCGGGGGCGCCGTCGTGACGGCGGCGCCGGTCGCGGTGCTGTTGCGGCGGCTGCAGGCGCGGCCCGGCGGCACCGACGACGACGAGGTCCTCGGCCGCTGCGAGGGCGGCGCCCTGGCGATCGCGCTCGAGCTCGGCGAGCGCCTCGACGCGCCGGTGGTCGCGATCGCGGTGGGGCCGGCGCGGCGCGAGGACCGGGTCCTGGCGATGGCGCTGCGGGCCGGGTGCGCCCGCGCGCTGCGCATCGACGACAGCGAGGTCGGGGAGGTCGACTACCTGGGCCTGGCCCAGGTCCTGGCCGGCGCGGTGCGCCACGCCGGCGCGCGCATCGTCGTGTGCGGCGATCGCTCGCAGGACGAGGCGGCGGCGGCGATCGGCCCGGCGCTCGCCGAGCTGCTGACGTGGAGCCACCTGACCCGCGTGCGCCGGGTCGCGGTCGAGGGCGACGCGATGCTGGTCGTGCGCGAGGCCGACGCCGAGCTGCAGCGCCTGCGCGCCGCCGCGCCGCTGGTGCTGTGTGCGCTGGCGCCGCCGGTGGCCGCGGTCGCGGTCGCGGTCGCGCCCGACGACGACGACGACGAGGCCGACCGGCGCGCCGCGCGCCGCCGCAAGCGCGCCCGCACCGCGACGTCGATCGAGGAGATCGATCTCGCCGACCTCGACATCGAGCCCCGCGCGATCGCGCCGCGCCGGACCTCCGCCGGCAAGCTGCGCGCGGTGCGCAGCAAGGGCGGGGCGGTGCTGTCGGCCAGCCCCGAGGACCTGGTGGCCCGGCTGCGCGCCGACCCCCTGCTGGTGGTCGGGGCGCCGGCGGCGGCGCCGGCGCCCGACGGCCCCGACGACCCGGTCGAGGCGTCGTCGTGACCCGTGCCGCTCGCTCGCCCGCGGCCGGTCGCGCCGCGGTCGCGATCGCCGGCGGCGCCCTCGGCGACGACGCGGTCCGGGTCCTGGTCGCCCGCGGCATCGCCGCCGACCGCCTCGCCGCCGCGACCCCGGCGGCGCTCGAGGAGGCTGTCGCCGGCGGCGCGACCGTGGTCGCGACCAGCCTGGCGACTGCGCCTGACGGCGCGACCGCGGCCGCGCTGGCGCCGCTGTGCGCCGCCGCCGCCGCCGCCGGGCACCTGGTGATCATCCTGGCGCCGCCGGCGGCCGGCGTCGGCGCTCTCCCGCGATCGAGCGCGCCGCGGCGCACGCGTTCCTGCGCGCGCACGGCGCGATCCTCCTCGGCGATCCTGACGCCTGGCTCGAGGCGATCTGCCTGGCTGCGCGCGGCACGCTGCCGGCCGGGCCGCGCACCGCGGTGGTGGCGTCGCCGGGCAGCTGGCTCGAGGCGTCGGCGCGGGCCCAGGCCGGCGACGGCGACGGCAGCGGTCGCGGCGTCGCGCTGGCCGCGGTGGCGGCCGACCTCGAGCCCGCCGACGTCGTCCTCATCGATCGCGCCGGGCTCGGCGAGGTGCCGGCGTCGCGCGCCGCCCGCGCCCTGGTGGTGCCGGTGGTGGCGCGCGGCGAGCTGGCCGACGACGACGCCGGCGACGCCCTGGTCGGGCTGCGCGCCGCGCTCGGCGCGGTCGCCGCGTGCGGCCGCGCGGTCGAGCGCATCGCCGCCGGCCTGGGACCGGCGCCGCGCGAGGCCCGCGCCGAGCTCGAGATCGACGAGCCGCGGATCCAGCGCCAGCTCGACAAGCTGCTCGCCGGCGATCGCCGCATCGGTGATCACGAGGCCAAGGTCCTGCTCGCCGCCTACGGCGTGCCGGTGACCCGCCAGGCGGTCGCGACGACGCCGTCGGCGGCGACCCGGGTCGCCAAGAAGGCCGGCTACCCGGTCGAGATCCGGCCGTGGGGCTCGGACGCGCCCAGCGAGCGCGCCGGCTGCCCGGTCGAGCGCGGCATCTCGACCGCCGCGGAGGTGCGGCGCGCGTTCCTCGCCGTGCTCGGCGCCGCCGGGCTGCCCAGCGCCGAGGCCGACGGCGCCGCGGTCATCGTCCGCGAGACCCCGCCGGCGGGCCGCGAGCTGTGCGCGACGATCGCGCAGCTGGGGCCGCTGGGCTGGACCGTGTGGATCGAGGTCGCGGGCGCGCCGGCGCCGGTCGCCGCGCCGGCGCCGCTGCGCCTGGTCGACGCCGCGATGCTGGCGGCCGCGGTCACCGCGACCCGCGCCGGCGAGCCCGAGCCGGACCGGGTCGCGCTGGCCAACCTGCTGCGCCGCGCCACGCACCTCGCCGTCGATCAGGGCTTCGAGCGGGTCGAGCTCGGCCGCGTCATCGCCGCGCCCAAGGGCGCCCGCAGCCTGGTCGTCGACGCCGAGATCATCCGCTGAGCGCGGGCCGGCGCGGCGGGCGCGCCCGCCGGCCTAGCCGCACTGGCCGCGCCACCGCAGCCAGTGGTCGGCCAGCACCAGCGCCATCATGGCCTCGACGATCGGCACCGCGCGCGGCAAGACGCACGGGTCGTGGCGGCCGCGTGGCTCCAGCGTCGTCGGCTCGCCGTCGACGTCGACGGTCTGCTGCGGCCGCATGATCGTCGCGGTCGGCTTGAACGCGACCCGCAGCGTCACGTCCTCGCCGTTGGAGATGCCGCCCTGGACGCCGCCGGAGTGGTTGGTCAGGGTGCCGATGCGGCCGTCGTCGCGGCGCGCGAACGGATCGTTGTGCTGCGAGCCGGTCATGCGGGCGCCGGCGAAGCCCGAGCCGACCTCGAAGCCCTTGACCGCGGGCAGGCTGACCATCGCCTTGGCGAGGTCGGCGTCGAGGCGATCGAAGACCGGCTCGCCGAGGCCGGCGGGGACGCCGCGCGCGATCGCGCGGATCACGCCGCCGAGCGAGTCGCCGGCCTTGCGGGCGCCCTCGATGCGCTCGATCATCGCGGCCGCGGCGGCGTCGTCCGGGCACCGGACGGGCGTGCGCTCGACCTGGTCGACGGTGACGGTCGCGGGATCGACGGCGGCGACCAGGTCGGCGACCTCGTCGACCCACGCCACCAGCGTGACGCCGAGCGGCGCCAGCACCGCGCGCGCGACCGCGCCGGCGGCGACCCGGCCGACGGTCTCGCGGGCGCTGGCGCGGCCGCCGCCGGCGACCGCGCGGATGCCGTACTTGGCCTGGTAGGTGAAATCGGCGTGCGACGGCCGGTACGCCCGCGCGACGTCGCCGTAGTCGCGGCTGCGCTGATCGGTGTTGCGCACCATCATCGCGATCGGCGTGCCCAGCGTGATGCCGTCGACCACGCCCGACAGGATCTCGACCTGGTCGGCCTCGCGGCGCGGGCTGACCAGCGTGCTCTGGCCGGGCCGGCGCCGGTCGAGCTCGCGCTGCACGTCCTCGACCGCCAGCGGCAGCCGGGGCGGGCAGCCGTCGATCACGACGCCGACGCCGGCGCCGTGCGACTCGCCGAACGTCGTCACCCGGAACAGCCGCCCGAAGGTGTTGCCCATGGCGCGAGCTTAGCGGCTACGATGTGGATGTGTCGCCCGCTCGCGCCGTCGCCGCCGTCGCCGTGCTCGCCGCCGCCGCGCTGAGCGCGGCGTGCCCGGCGCAGAACACGCCTCAGCCGATGCCGCCGCCGCCGGCGCCGGTCGCGGGCTGGACCCCGCCGGTGACCGCGGCCGAGCCGCCGGCCGCGCCAGCCGCGCCGGCCGACGCCGGGGCGCCGGCGGTCGCCGGGGACGCCGGGGCCGACGACGCGCCGGTCGACGACGTCGTCGCCGCGCCCGGGATCGAGGGCGCGGCCTGCGTCACCGGCGCCGACTGCCAGAGCCACACCTGCGAGGGCGTGGGCTGCGGCG
Source organism: Kofleriaceae bacterium (assembly GCA_020633495.1). Taxonomy (GTDB): domain Bacteria; phylum Myxococcota_A; class Polyangia; order Haliangiales; family Haliangiaceae; genus WYBA01. The sequence continues at coordinate 108,335 of JACKDR010000014.1, forward strand.
ACGCGCCGCGCGGCCGGTGCGCGCCGACCCGGCGCGCCTGCACCCGCGACCTCAAGGTCTACTGCGGCTGCGACGGGATCACGTTCCGGGCCTCGGGCTCGTGCCCCGGCCGCCGCTTCGCGAGCGTCGGCGCGTGCGCGGAGCCGTAAGCCACCTCTCACACCCGGCCGGCGTCGAACCCCTGCGATCGGCGGGTGCCGGCGCCCGCACCGGGCGGTCGGTCACCGCGCCGCAACGTAGGCACCGCGCGGGTTTGCCCGGGCCGGCGCTTCCGGTTTACCCTCGAAGGGCACCGCATGTCGCCACCCGCCGCCCGGCCATCGGCTGACGACGTCGATCGACTCGTCGACCAGGTTCGCCGCGATCCAGGGTCGAGCGCGTTTGTCGCGCTCGGTGAGGCCTACCTCGCCCTGGGTCGCCCCCGAGACGCCGTCGAGATCGGCGCCGCAGGTCTCCGCGCGGTCGGCGACGGCGCGATCGAACGCGACGGTCGCGTCATGGTCGCGCGCGCGCTCGCCGCATTGCACCAGTGGAAGGAGGCTCAGCTCGAGCTCCTGAAGGTGGTGAAGACCGACCGCAACCACCGCGAGGGCTTCGCGCTGCTGGGCGAGGTGCTGATGCGCCGGGGCGACAACGAGCGCGCCCTGCCGGTCTTGCAGCACGCCCAGAACCTCGACCCGTCGAGCCCCGGGGTCCTGGCGATGCTGCGCCTGGCCCGCGCCGGTCAGCCCCTGGATCCGCCGCCGCCGATCCCGACCCCGGTCGAGCCCGCCCGTGGTGGCCGGCCGCCGGCGCCGGACCCGGTCCGGATCAAGCGCGGCTCCGCGGCGCCGCCGCCGCCCGCGCGGGTGCCGGCGCCCCGCGCCGGCACCGATCTCGACGACAGCCCCACCACCGTCGGCGACAGCCCCATCGAGGGCGGCGCGGTGCGCGGCGATCCCACCGAGCTGACCGGCGGCCCCGCGTTCGCCGAGACCACCGGCGAGATCACCGACGAGAAGACCAACCTCGCCGGCTTCGGCAAGGGCGGGCGCGCGCCGCAGCCGCCGCCGGCGTCGCCGCCCGACAGCCTGCGCCGCGGCAAGGCCACCGCGCCGCCGCCCATGGGCGCGATGGCCGCGGCGGCCAGCGCCCGGCGCGATCCGTCGCCGGCCCGTCCCGCGCCCGCGCCCGCGCCGGCGGCGCCTGGCGCGCCGGCGGTGCGGCCGCGCGTGATCGGCGCCGCCAAGCCGCCCAACCCGGCGGCCGCGGCGCTGCGGCAGTCGGCCGCCGCCGGCGAGAACTACCTCAACGACCTGCTGACCGGCGGCCTGCTCGACGTCCCCGGCGTCCGCGTCCCGGCCAGCGAGTTCGACATCAAGCCGGATCGCCGGTGGGGCCGGTCGTCGTCGCGCTTCTTCATCGCGCTGTTCGTCCTGCTGGTGCTCGGCACCGGCGGCGGCGTCGGTTACTACTTCTACAGCGAGCAGCAGAAGACCGAGGCGGTCGCCCGCTACCAGAAGGAGGCCGAGCGCCTCAAGCAGAGCGGCAGCTACGAGGATCTCGAGGCCGCCGCCCAGCAGCTGGCCGCCGCGCTCGGGGAGGACTCGGGCAACGCGATGACCTTCGCGCAGGTCGCCGAGGTCACCGCGCTGCAGTCGCTGCTCTACGGCATCCCCGGCCACGGCACCGACCGCGCCATCGAGGGCGCCGAGCGGACGATCAAGAAGGACGGCCAGCGCGGCTACGGCACGCTCGAGCGGGCCCGCGCCGCGTTCGCGCTGGCCCGGCTGGTCGAGATGCCCGACGCCAACTCGAGCCTGGCCGCGGCGCGGGCCCAGCTCGACGACTACCTGGTCGCCCACGAGGACGATCGCTGGGCCCGCTGGCTGCAGGGGCGCGCCATGCTGGCCGCCGGCGAGCGCGCCAAGGCGCGCACCGCCTTCGCCGCCGCCGCCGAGGGCGACGACGGCGTCGTCGTCGCGATCATCGATCAGGCCGACCTGCTGGTCGACGAGGGCAAGTTCGACGACGCCCAGGCGCTGTACGAGCGGGCGCTGACCCTGGCCCCGGATCACCCGCTCGCGCTGGTCGGCCAGGCGCTGTCGCGCGCCGAGCGCGGCGCCGACACCGACGAGACGATGGGCGTGCTCAACGTCAAGCTGCCCGAGAAGAAGAACCTGGGCCCGCGGGTCCGCGCCTACCGCCAGCTCGCGTACGCGATGGCGCAGTACCAGATCGAGGCCTACGAGGACGCCGACACCGCGCTCATCCAGGCCCTGGCCGACGGGCCGCGCGAGCCGCGCTACCTGGGCCGGGTCGCGCTGGCGCGCCTGCTCGCCGGCGACCTCGCCACCGCGGTCAAGGCGCGCGCCGACATCGCCTGGTTCGGCAAGGGCAAGCCGGAGAGCGATCCCGTGGTCAGCCGGTTCGACGCCGCGCTGCTGGTCGAGTCGGGGCTGTCGGCGCGGGCGCTCGACGTCCTGGGCAACATCGAGGGCACGCGCGCCCACCTGATCCGGGCCCAGGCGCTGCTCGACCTCGGCATGAGCGATCCGCGGCGCCTCGCCGAGGCGCTCGACGAGGCCGAGGCCGCCGAGAGCGGCGCGCCCGAGAACCGCGAGGCCGAGGCCATGGCGGCGCTGCTGCGCGTGGTCACCGCGCCGGCCGGCAGCCGCAAGGAGATCGAGGCCCGCGACGGCCTGGTCGCCAAGCTCGACAGCCTGGCCCGCGGCCTGGTGTCGAAGCGCGGCCGCCACGCCCAGGGCGTCGCGCTGTACATGATCGGCAACCTCACCGACGCCCGGCTGCGCCTCGGCCAGGCGCTCGACGACGTCGACGCCGCCGACCCCAACCCGATCGCGTACCGGACCCACACGATGCTGGCCCGGATCGATCTCGCCGAGGCGACGCCGGAGGATCCCGGCAAGCTCGCCGACGCCGCCAAGCACATCGACGAGGCGCTCAAGGCCAACGGCGGCTACCTGCCGGCGATGATCGTCGGCGCCCGTGTCATGCTCGCCGGCGGCGACGCCGACGGCGCGCTCGAGACCATCGCGCCGGTGCTGGCCGAGGAGGACGCGGTCACCGGCGAGGTCGAGCTGATCCACGCCGAGGCCCTGGCCGCGCGCGCCAAGGTCACCGCCGCCGATCGCAAGGCGGCGGAGGAGGCGGTGCGGCGCGCCAAGGACAAGGGCGCCCCGGTCGCCGAGGTCGGGCGGGTCGCCGCGCTGGTGTCGCCGGATCTGCCCGACCAGCTCGGGGTCCCGGCGCCGGCCGAGGCCGTCGATCCCAAGGACAAGAAGAAGCGCCGGTAGGCCGATGCGGATCGCGATGCCGCTGCCCGATCGCGACTTCGACGTCACCGAGGTCGCGGTGCCGTGGAAGCTGTTGACCGAGGCCGGGCACGAGGTCGTCTTCGCCACCGAGGCCGGCGCGACCCCGGCGGCGGATCCGCTGCTCTTGACCGGCGTCATCTTCGGCAAGCTGGGCGCCGCCCCCGAGCCGATCGCGTTCTACCGGGAGATGGAGGTCAGCCCCGAGCTGACGTCGCCGCGGCGCTGGGACCAGCTGTCGCCCGACACCGTCGACGCGCTGTGGCTCGCCGGTGGCCACGCGCCGGGGATGAAGCAGTACCTCGAGGGCGCCGCGGTGCAGCGCCTCACCGTCGCGATGTTCGCCGCCGGCCGCCCGGTCGCCGCGATCTGCCACGGCGTCCTGGTGGCGGCGCGCGCCGGCGCGCTGCGCGGCCGCACCACCACGTGCCTGCCCAAGTACATGGAGCGCTCGGCGTGGCTGCTGACGGCGTGGCGTCGCGGCCGCTACTACCGGACCTACCCGACCTACGTCGAGGACGAGGTCCGGGCCGCGCTCGACGGCGGGACCTTCGTCCGCGGCCCGCGCACGCTGACCGCGCGCGGCACCCGCGACGACGACGGCCCGGCGTTCGTGGTCGAGGACGGCGCCTACGTCTCGGCGCGCTGGCCCGGCGACGCCTACCGGCTGAGCCGGGTGTTCCTCGATCGCCTCGCCGCCGCCGCGGCGTAGGCGCGGGTCGCGGACCGCGGCACGGCGGCGCGCGCCGGCCGCCGCTGTCCGGTGGCCGGACGTCAGTCGATGATGCCGTCGAGCGGGCCGGCGCCCTCGCGGACCAGCGTGATCTGGTCGCCGTCGACCTCGATCACCGTCGACGGCTGGTCGGGGGTCTGCTCGGTGTCGATGACGACGTCGACGTGGCGCTCGAAGGCCTCGAGGATCTCGTCGGCGTCGCGGCACGGCTCGCTGGTCTCGGGCGAGATCGCGCTGGTCGTGAGCAGCGGCCGACCGAGCGCGGTGACCAGCGCCTGCGCCACCGGGTGGCCGGTGATGCGCAGGCCGACGGTGCGGCGCTTGTGATCCATCAGGCCGCGCGGCACCTCGCGGGTCGCCGGCACCACCAGCGTGTACGGCCCGGGAAAGATCCGCTGCGCCACCCGGAACGCGGTCTGCGACAGCTGGCCGTAGCGCGACGCCGTCGACAGGTCGGGGCAGATCAGCGCCAGCCGCTGGGTCGGGCGCATGCCCTTGGCCCGGTAGATCTTCTCGATCGCGCCCTTGGCCTCGATGGCGCAGCCGAGCGCGTAGATCGAGTCGGTGGGGTAGGCGGCGACGCCGCCGCCGTGCAGCACCTCGACCGCCTGGGCGATCTTGCGCGCCGACGGGGTCCCCCACGGCTCGATGTGGAGGCGCAGCGGCGGCATCACTCCTCCTCGGCCCGCGCCGCGGCGGGGCCGGGCCGGGCGGCGGCCTTGAAGTCGCGCGCCACCACGTACTGCTCGATCGAGAACTGCCGGCTCGACTCCGGCTTCACCGTGCGGACGTCGCCGAAGCGGCGGCGGCAGCGATCGATCAGCGTCTTGAAGTCCGGGCCCTGGAACAGCTTGCCGACGAAGGCGCCGCCGGGCGCCAGCGTGTCGCACGCGATCTCGAGGGCGCGCTCGAACAGGCCCTCGGAGCGGGCCTGATCGACGTGGCGGATCCCGGTGGTGTCGGGCGCCATGTCCGACATCACGACGTCGAAGGCGTCGAGGTCGCCCAGCAGATCGTCGAGGGTGACGTCGTAGATGTCGCCGACCAGCAGCCGGGCCCGGGCGATGCCGGGGATCTCGACGCGGTCGATGCCGACCAGGTGGCCTTCGGGGCCGACCCGGGTCGCCGCGTACTGCAGCCACGACCCGGGCGCGCAGCCCAGGTCGAGGACCCGGCCGCCGCGGTGGAACAGCGGGCGGGCCCGATCCAGCTCCTCCAGCTTGAACGCGGCGCGGGCCCGGAAGCCCTCGCGCTGGGCGCGCTGGTGGAAGCGGTCCCGGCGGACGTTGCGATCGCCGAGCTTGCTGCGACCCATGGTCGACCTCGCCACGCCGTGGCGGGGGGCGCGGCCGGCACCGGGGCCGGCCGCCGAGCGGCGCTAGCCGCGGCCCGCGGCGGCCTTCTTGGACGCCTTGAGCGGGTTCTTGGAGCGGACTTCCTCGACGCCGCGGCCCTTGAGCTTGTAGCCGGCGCGGGTCGCCGCGGTGTGCAGCACCACGTACTCGTGGTTGGCGCCGGGGACGGCGCCGCGCACCATGATGCAGTTCTCCTCGGGGAGGATCCGGAACAGCTCGAGGTTCTGGACGGTGACCTTCTCGTTGCCCATCTGGCCGGCCATGCGCTTGCCCTTGTGGACGCGCTGCGGGGTCAGCCGGCACCCGATCGAGCCGCCGTGGCGGAAGTACTCGTGGGTACCGTGGGTGTTCTTCATGCCCTCCATGTGGTGGCGCTTGATGACACCCTGGTAGCCCTTGCCCTTGCTCTGGCCGGAGACGTCGAGGGCGTTGCCGACCTGGAAGACGTCCGCCGGGCCGAGGGCCTGGCCGAGCTCGTACTTGGCGACGTCGTCGGCCGGCAGGCGGAACTCGCGGACCAGCCGCTGCGGCTTGGCGCCCGAGGCCTTGAAGGTACCGGCGACCGCGCGGTTGACCAGGCGCAGCGGCTTCTCGTCGAAGCCGAGCACGAGGGCGTCGTAGCCGTCCTTCTCGGTGGTGCGCTTACCGACCACGTAGCAGGGGCCGGCCTGGATCACCGTCACCGGCACGCGCTCGCCGTCGTCCGCGAACACTTGCGTCATTCCGAGCTTCTTGCCGAGCAGGCCGATACGCTGAGCCATAGGTCACCTTCAGAGGGGGCCCCGGTGTATACAGAACCGCCGGGATGCAGTCAAGGCGTCGGCGGCAGGCCGAACACCGCGCAGGTGTTGGAGACCGTGACCCGGGCCAGCTCGTCCAGCGAGACCCCGGCGCACTCGGCCACGACCCGGGCCGTGTGGACCACGTAGGACGGCTCGTTGCGCCGTCCTCTCATGGGGATGGGGGCCAGGTACGGGCAGTCGGTCTCGACCAGGATGCGGTCCAGGGGCACCTCCTTGACCGCGTCCCGGATGGGCTGGGCGCTCTTGTAGGTGACGATCCCCGAGAACGAGACGTGGAAGCCCAGGGCCACGTAGGCCGCGGCGTCCGCCGGCGTCCCGGTGAAGCAGTGGATGATGCCGCCGAGCTCGGCCGCGCCGGTTTCCTTCAGGATCTCGAGGGCCTCGGCGTGGGCGTCGCGGATGTGACAGACCACCGGCTTGCCGACCCGGCGGGCCAGGTCGACGAACCGGACGAAGGCGTCGGCCTGGGCCTGGCGCGGCGAGTGGTCGTAGTAGAAGTCCAGGCCGGTCTCGCCGATGGCGACCACCCGGGGGTGGACGGCGAGGCGCTCGTGGACGTCCCACCACGCCGGGGTCATCTTCTCGACGTCGTGGGGGTGGGTCGCGACCGTGGCCCAGATGTCGGGATCGCGCTCGGCCAGGGCGACCGCGCGCTCGGCGCTGGTCGGCTCGCCGACCGCGCCGATGACGATCATGCGGCGGACCCCGGCGGCCCGGGCCCGGGCCAGCACGGCGTCGCGGTCGGCGTCGAACTCGGGGCCGTCGACGTGGGCGTGGCTGTCGATCAGCTCGACCGGCAGCTCGACCGGCAGCTCGGCCGGCGGCTCGCCCGGCGGCGGCGCCGCGGCGGCGGTCTCGTCGGCGGTCACGGCGTCTCCCGGGCGTGGATCTGGCGCAGGGCGTCGGCGATCTCGTCGCCCAGCCCCTTGCCCTTGCGGCTGCTGCGCAGGCGCTCGAGCGGCGTCGTCGCCCAGTCGCCGCCGGCGGTGGCCAGCTCCTGGACCGCCAGGCCGCGCAGCGGCAGCTTGCGCAGCGCCAGCCCGGCGAGCAGGACCCGGCGCGCGGCGGCGACGTCGGCCTCGGCGACGCCGGCGTCCCGGGCCAGGCGCAGGATCGCGCCGGCGGCCCGCAGCACCGCGTTGGGCTCGGCCTTGCGGCGCCCCAGCAGCGCGGTGAGGGCGCGGGCGTCGTCGGCGGTGCCCAGCCACTCGAGCGCGCACACCGCGTCCCAGGCGCGCGCCGGCTCGTCGAGGCCGGCGATCAGCCGGTCGCGGCCGCGGCCGTCGCGCAGCTCGGCGAGCGCGTAGGCGGCGTCGAAGCGGACCGCCGGCTCGGCGTGGTCGAGCAGCGCCGCCAGCGGGCCGACCGCGCGGCCGTCGCCGATGGCGCCGAGGCTGAGCGCGCACGCCGACGCCACCTGGGGGTCGCCGTCGTCGAGGGCCGCCAGCAGCGGCTCGAACGCGGCGGCGCCGTCGATCTCGGCGGCCGAGGTCGCGGCCTGGAAGCGGACGTCGGGCGGGCCCTCGCGCAGCGCGGTGATCAGCGGCCCCAGCGCCTCGGGCAGGCGCAGCGTGCCCAGCGCGATCGCCGCGTTCTGGCGGACCCCGGCGTCGCCGTCGGTGAGGCGGCGGGCCAGGGCGTCGACGACGCTGGCGTCGCCGACCTCGCCCAGGGACGACGCCGCCTCGGCGCGGACCTCGCCGCGATCGTCGTCGAGGGCCCGGACCAGGGCGGCGCGCGCCGAGGTGCGGTCGCCGGGATCGACGACGTCACCGAGGGCGTGCGCCGCGGCGACGCGGGCCTTGGGGTTGCCGCTGTGGAGGTCGCGCAGGGCGGCCTCGAGGGTGATCGACGACGCGGGGAACAGGTACGACACGCGGCCCGGGTTCTAGCACGCGCCCTCGAGGGTCTCGACCTCGACCAGGCGATCGGCGGGGACGTGGGCGACGATCGCGGCGTACAGCCCGGCGCGGTCCTCGACGTCGTAGGGGGCGGGGGCGCCGTCGCCGGGCACCAGCAGGCTGTGGGCGGGGGTGCCGCCGTCGACGAAGCAGCTGTGGGTCGACGGCGACGCCACGACCCGGATGACGTCGCCCCACGCCAGGCGGAAGCGGCGGGCCTTGCCGGCGGTGACCTCGAGCGCGGCGTCGTCGACGCGGACCGCCAGGCGCCACGCCGGCGACCCCAGGTACAGCGCGCCCAGGGCGATGCCGATGGCGGCGCCGGCGAGCCAGATGCCCTGGGCGGTGGCGGCGCCGATCGCGCCGAGCAAGAGGCCGGCGCCGATGGCGATCCACGCGACGCCGCGGTAGCGGGGGCGGAAGCGGTGGACGCGGGGCGCGGGGCTCACCCGCGAAGGCTACCCGACCTTGCGGGCGATCGCGATGCGGACCTCGAGCGGGATGGCCTCGAACATGACGCCGATGCCGCGCGGCAGGTTGATCGCGCCCTGGCCGTCGGCGCGCTGGATCGAGCAGTCGGCCTCGCGCTTCCACAGCACCCAGGCCAGGGCGTCGACCTTGTGGCCGTCGAAGTCGAACTGCATCGCCAGCCGCGACATCAGCGGCACCGGCTCGGTGGCGACGAACGCGCCGTTGGTCGACAGGTCGCGGACCACGCCGGGGAACCGGCGCCCGATCGCCGAGCGATCGGCCTCGACCCGCCGGTACACCTTCTCGACCTCGGGCGGCAGCGACATCTCGGGCTGGCCGACGACCTCGACGATGACCGGGGTGCTCAGCAGGATGCGACGGGCGCGGCGGTGCTCGCTCATGGAGGTGCCCAGGTTACCGCACCCGGGTTCCCGGCGGGACCTCGGCGTCCACCGCCGCGAGGCCGAGGATGTCGTCGTCACCCGCCGCCAGGATCATGCCCTGGGACACGATGCCGCGCAGCTTGCGCGGCGCCAGGTTGGCGACGACGAGGACGCGGCGCCCGACCAGCTCCTCGGGCGCGTAGCGGGTCGCGATGCCGGCGACGATCGAGCGGTCGGCGGCCTCGCCGAGATCGACCATCAGGTGCAGGAGCTTGTCGGCCTTGGGCACCCGGACCGCGGTCTTGACCAGGCCGACGCGCAGCTCGCAGCGCGCGAAGTCCTCGTAGGCGATCGGCGGGGCGCCGTCGCCGGGCGCGGCGTCGACCGGCACCGGCTTGGGCCGGGCGGCCTTGGTCGACGCCGCGGCGGCGGGCTGGTCTGCCGCCGCCGACGCCGCCTTCGCGGCCTGGTCGGCGGTCGCGGCGGTCGTGGCGCCCGGGGCGCCGGCGGCGCCGAGCCAGCGGCCGAGCAGGGCCTCGCGGCGGTCGTCGTCGATCCGCGGGAACAGCGGCGTCGGGGTCGCGGTGGTGAGCGCCGGCAGATCGGCGCCGAAGCGGCCCGGCTCGGGCCAGCCGCTGGCGGTGGCGTCGGCGGCGACGCCGAGCCAGCCGGCCATCGCCCGCGACGTCGCCGGCAAGACCGGCGCGATCATCCGCTGCAGCCACCACAGCGCGGCGCACAGATCGTGGAGCACCTGGCCGAGCTCGGCGGTGCGGTCCTGCTTGGCCAGCGCCCACGGCTGCGTGGTGTCGATGAACCGGTTGGCCTCGGCGACCAGCCGCCAGGTCGCCTCGAGCGCGCGCGACGGCGCCGCGGCCTCCCAGGCGTCGCGAGCGTCGCGGGCCGCGGCGTCGGCGACCCGGGCCAGGTCGGCGTGGGCGCCGGTGGCAGCGAGGGCGCCGTCGCGGGTCGGCGCGGTCTTGCCGGCGAAGCGCGCCACCATGGTCAGCGACCGGTTGCAGAGGTTGCCCAGATCGTTCGCGAGATCGGCGTTGTAGCGCTCGATCAGGTTCTCGAAGATGAGGTCTCCGTCGTTGCCCAGGTGGGTCTCGCGGAGCAGGAAGTACTTCACCGCGTCGGTGCCGGTGGCGGGCTCCGCCGAGCCCTCGCCGAGCGAGTCGGCGAGCACCCGCGGATCGACGCGGGTCGCCGGGATCGACTTGGAGATCTTGCGGCCGCCGATGGTCCACCAGCCGTGGCAGAGGATCCGCTGCGGCAGCGGCAGCCCGGCGGCCATCAGGAAGCACGGCCAGTACACCGCGTGGAAGCGCAGGATGTCCTTGCCGATGAGGTGGATCGCGCTGCGCCAGTACGCGGCGAAGTCGGGCGGCTCGGCGCCGTCCGCGGCCTCGAAGCCGCCGAGCGCCGAGACGTAGTTGGTCAGCGCGTCCATCCACACGTAGATGACGTGGCGGTGGCCTTCCGGATCGGGCTCCGGTACCTCGATGCCCCAGTCGAAGCTGGTCCGCGACACCGACAGGTCGCGCAGCCCTGACTTGATGAACGACACGACCTCGTTGCGGTAGCGCTCGGGCTGGATGAAGTCGGGGTGGGCGTCGAGGTGGGCGAGCAGGGCGTCGGCGTACGCCGACAGCCGGAAGAACCACGACCGCTCCTTGGCCACCCACGACACCGGCGTGCCGTGGGTCGGGCAGTGCCACGCGTCCGACGCCTCGTCCTTGGTCAGCTGGCTCTCGGTGTAGAACGCCTCGCAGCCGACGCAGTACCAGCCCTCGTAGGTGGCCAGGTAGAGATCGTCGGGGTTGCGGCCGCGGATGCGCCGCCACAGCGCCGTGACCACCTGCTTGTGGCGCGGCTCGGTGGTGCGGATGAACTGGTGGGCGCCGATGCCCAGCGCCGTCCACAGCTCCTCGAAGCGCGGCGCGACCTGGTCGCACATCTGCTGCGGGGTCAGGCCGCGCTTGGCGGCGGCCTCCTGGACCTTCTGGCCGTGCTCGTCGGTGCCGGTCAGCATCAGCACCTGCTCGCCGGTCATGCGGTGGTAGCGCGCGAGGGCGTCGGCGGCGATCGTGGTGTAGGCGTGGCCGAGGTGGGGGACGTCGTTGACGTAGTAGATCGGCGTCGTGATGTAGAAGTGCTTCATGAAGTGCCCTCGGGCGGGTCGTCGGAGGCGGGGCCGGGGTCGTCGTCGGGCGCGGCTGCCGGGTGGTCGGCGGCGTCGGCGGGGTCGGGCTCGTCGGCGTGGTCGTGGTCGTGGTCGTGGTCGTCGTGGCCGGCGGCGCGGCCGCCGCGCGGCGGGTTGCCCGACGGGAACATCGGCTGGACCTCGCTGGCGGCCAGCACCGTCGACTCGCCCGGGCCGGTCGCGACCCGGACCCGCTGGCGCAGGACGTCGACCTCGACGACGCGGCCCTCGCCGTCGGGCGTGATCACGCGCTTGCCGAGGCGGGGCAGGCCCTTGCGCAGCTCGGCGTAGGTGGCCTGCTCGTAGACCAGGCAGCACTTGAGGCGGCCGCACTGGCCCGACACCTTGGTCGGGTTGAGCACCATCCCCTGGTCCTTGGCCATCTTGATCGACACCGGCACCATCTCGGGCAGCCAGGTGGTGCAGCACAGCTCGAGGCCGCACGAGCCGATGCCGCCGACCATCTTGGCCTCCTCGCGGGCGCCGATCTGGCGCAGCTCGAGGCGGGCGCCGGTGGCCTGGCCGAGCTCGCGCAGCAGGTCGCGCAGATCGACCCGCTCCTCGCTGGTGTAGTAGAGCAGGAGCCGCTTGCCGCCGCCGCCCGCGCTCTCGACGCGGAACACCTTCACCGGCAGGCGCAGGTCGCGGACCTTGTCCTTGGCCAGGCGCAGCGCGGTCTCGGCGAGCGCGCCGCCGCCGGCCTCGCCGCGCAGGTCCTGGTCGCCGGCGCGGCGCACGATGCGGCGCAGCGGCCGGTCGCCGGCGGGGCGCCGGGTCGCGTCGATCGCGACGGTGCCGAGCCGGGTGCCGCGCTCGGCCTCGACGACGACGCGGTCGCCGCGGCTCCACCGGCCGTCGCCGGCCTCGAAGAAGTAGATCTTGCCGGCGGGCGCGAACTTGACGCCGACCACGGTGGCGATCGCGCGGGCCAGCAGCGCGACGCCGCCGTCGTCGTCGGCCGCGGCGTCGGCGGCGGGCGCGGTCCAGGTGACCGGGTCCCAGTCGTCGTCGGGCGGCTCGGCGGGCAGGTCGGGGCCGAGCGTGATCGCCGGCGCCGGCTGGTTGTCGTCGTCGGGGGGCCGCCCCGGTGGTCCGCGGCGCGTCGTCGTCGTCGTGGCCGTGCGGCGCAGCGCGCCGTCGTCGGCGCGGGGCCAGGGCTCGCGCGGCTCGCGGGCCTCGCGCGGCTCGCGCGCGGGGCGGTCGCCGCGCCGGCCGCGCGCGCGGGCGGTCGTCGCGGGCGGGGCGGTCGTCGCGTGCGCGCGATCGCCGTCGCCGGTGGGCGCCTCGGCGGACGCCGCCGGGCGATCGCCGTCGCGCGTGGGGCGCGCGGCGCGGTCGCGGTCGCCGTCGCGCGGGGCGCGATCGCCGCGGTCGCCGCGCCGGCGCCGGCCGCAGGCCGGGCGGTCGCCGTCGAGCTGGGGTCGGTCGCCGCGCGGCGCCGAGCCGCCCTGGTCGCCACCCTCGGCGGCGCCGCCAGGCGTCAGGGCGCGGCGTGGCCGCGGCCTCGCCGCCGTCGCGGGCGCGCCGTCGCCGGCGTCCTGGCCGGACGGTCGCCGCGCCGCCCGCGCTCGGGGCGGGGGCGCGCTCGGGGCGCGGGCCGCGGTCAGGACAGGGCCCGCGCTCGGGACGGGGCCGCGCTCTCGACGACGGGGCCGCGCTCGCGCGCGCGCCGGCCGATCGGGGGCACCGCCGGCGGACGCGCCGCCGGACGGGGCGTCGCCGCCGCGGGCCTCGCGCGCCGCCGCGGGCCTCGCCGCCACCGCGCGGCTCGCCGCCGCCGCGCGTCTCGCCGCCACCACCGCCGCCGCCGCGCCGTCGCCGTCGCCGTCGCCGCGCCTCACCGCCGCCGTCGCCGTCGCCCGCCACCCGCGGCACACGCCGCCGCCAGCCGCGCCGCCGGGCTCACCGCCGTCGGTCACGCCAGCCCTCCGATCCGCGCCAGCAGCGCCTCGAGCGCGAGCTGCGGGTGCGCGTTGTGCACCGCCACCGCGACCTGGGTCTCGAGCACCAGCCGGGCGCGCTCGCCCAGGCGCCGGGCCCGGTAGGGATCGCCAGCGGCGACCGCGGCGCGCGCCGCCTCGTGGAGGCGCCGCGCCGCCAGCTCCAGCGCCGGCGCCGCGTCGCCCTTGGTCTCGACCACGCGCGCGGCGGCGGCCAGCACCGCGTCGAGCGCGGCGGCGGCGTCGCGGGCCTCGGCGGGATCGAAGCCGGCGATCAGGCCGGCGAGCTCGCGCAGGTGCGCGGCGCGGGCGGCGCCGTCGTCGCCGGCGGCCTCGGCGTCGACCTCGGCGCGGGCGTCGGGCGGCAGCGCGGCGAACGCGATCCGCTGGCAGCGGCTGCGGATCGTGGGCAGGAGGCGGTCGGGCGCGGCGGTGGCGAGGATGAACATGGTGCGCTGGGGCGGCTCCTCGAGGGTCTTGAGCAGGGCGTTGGCCGAGGCCTCCTGGAGCGCGGCGGCCTCGTCGATGACGAAGACCCGCATCGCGGCCTCGTGCGGCGGCAGCCCGACCCGGCCGATCACCTCGCGGCGGATGGCCTCGATCGGGACGATCTGCGCCGCGCCCTCGCGCTCGAGGGTGACGACGTCGGGGTGGATGCCCAGGGCGATCTTCTCGCACGAGGCGCACACCTCGCAGCCGTCGCCGCGCGCGGTCTCGCAGTTGAGCGCCGCCGCCACCGCGAGCGCGGTGGCGCGCTTGCCGGCGCCCGGCGGCCCGGTGAACAGGTAGGCGTGGTGAACCCGGTCCGCCGCGATCGCGGCGCGCAGGCGAGCCACCGCGCGGTCCTGACCGCGGATGTCGGAGAGCCGGGGCACCGCGCGTCTATATCATCCAATTCGCAGCGGTGGCAGCCGGCCCCGGCGCGCCTGTCGCACCGCGTCGCCGCGGATCTGGCATACCGAGGGCCGCGAGGGTAGGCTGCCGCGGACCATGTCCAGCTCTCGTGAGCCGGGTCGCAGTACGCCGGCCTCCGCAACGCCCGTCGGTCCCGCCGTCGAGCTGCCCCCCGCACCCTCGATCTCGGCGTTCCGCGAGGTCCCCCGCACCGGCGTCATCTTCGTCACCACCGAGGCCCGGCGGCGCGGCTTCGATCCCGGCGCCGACGACTGGTGCAACCTGGGGCAGGGCATGCCCGAGGCCGACGCGTTGCCGGGCGCGCCGCCGCGGCAGCACGCCGTCACGATCGATCCCGGTGACCAGGAGTACGCGCCGGTGCCGGGGCTGTGGGAGCTGCGCGAGACCATCGCCAGCCTCTACAACCAGCTGTTCCGGCGCGGCCTGCCCAGCCAGTACACCGCGGAGAACGTCGCGGTCTCCGGCGGCGGCCGCACCGCGCTGACCCGGGTCGCGGCCTCGCTCGGCCACCTCAACCTCGGCCACTTCCTGCCCGACTACACGGCGTACGAGGAGCTGCTCGACGTCTTCCGGCTGTTCTCGCCGATCCCGATCCTGCTCGAGGGCGAGCGCGGCTACGCGTTCAGCGCCGCCGATCTGCGGCGCGAGATCCAGGGCCGCGGCCTCGGCGCGGTGCTGGTGTCGAACCCGTCGAACCCGACCGGCAAGGTCATCGGCGGCGAGGAGCTCGAGGGCTGGGTCGCCGCCGCGCGCGATCTCGACTGCGCGCTGATCCTCGACGAGTTCTACTCGCACTACGTCTGGCGCCCCGACCTGGCCGCCCAGGGCGGCATCTCGACCGCGGCGCGCTACGTCGAGGACGTCGACCGCGATCCGGTGGTCATCCTCGACGGCCTGACCAAGAACTGGCGCTACCCGGGCTGGCGCGTCACCTGGACCGTCGGGCCGCGCAAGGTCATCGACGCGGTGGCGTCGGCGGGCTCGTTCCTCGACGGCGGCGGCAGCCGGCCGCTGCAGCGTGCCGCGATCCCGCTGCTCGAGCCCGAGGCCACGCTGGCCGAGACCCGCGCGATCCACGCCGAGTTCGGCAAGAAGCGGGCGCGCCTGCTCAACGGCCTGCGCGATCTCGGCTTCTCGGTCGACCTGCCGCCCGAGGGCACGTTCTACGTGTGGGCGTCGGCGCAGCACCTGCCGCCGTCGATCAACGACGGCATGAGCTTCTTCCGCGCCGCGCTCGACCGCAAGGTCATCGCGGTGCCCGGCGACTTCTTCGACGTCGACCCGGGCAAGCGGCGCGGCGGCCGGTACTCGCGGTTCCGTCGCCACCTGCGGTTCTCGTTCGGCCCCACGATGGACAAGGTCGAGCTCGCCCTCGAGCGCATCCGCGCGCTGATCGACGATGCCGCACGGCAAGCCTGAGCCGGTCCCCGGCGCGCCGCCGCCGAGCCGCTTCAAGCGGATCGCGCGCAAGATCTGGTGGCTGCACTCGACGTTCGCGCTGACCTTCGGCGTCGGCGTCATGCTGTTCGCGCGCCACGGCCTGGCCTACGCCGACAAGCTGCTGATGGTGCTGTTCCTGTCGTGGCTGCTGATGTTCGTGGCGCTGCGCTTCATCGTCGGGCCGACCAACCGGCCCGAGCGCGAGGGCCTCGGCCGCAAGGGCGTCCGGCTGGTCACCAACTACATCATCAAGCAGCTGTACCAGCAGATGTTCTTCTTCCTGGTGCCGCTGTACGCGTCGAGCGCGACCTGGTCGCTGTCGTCGTTCAACTGGTGGCTGGCGCCGATCCTGCTGGCGTGCGCCGTGGTCTCGACGATGGACCTGGTGTTCGACAACTTCATCATGGAGCGCCGCGGCCTGGCCTCGGTGATGTACGGGCTGGCGATGTTCGGCCTGCTCAACGTCATCCTGCCGCTGGTGTTCGGCGTCACCCACTACCAGGGCCTGCTGGTCGCGGCGGTGGCGACGCCGCCGGCGGTAGCGCTGCTGTCGTTCTCGGCCCGCTCGGTGCTGTCGCCGCAGGGGCTGATCCTCACGCTGCTGGCCAGCGCCGGCCTGTTCACCGCGGTGTGGGTCGGCCGCAAGGCGGTGCCGCCGGCGCCGCTGGCGATGCCGGAGAGCGCGGTCGGCCACGGCACGACCTCGAGCTACGAGTGCCTGCCGGCGTCGAAGCACGTCATCCGCGCCGATCAGCTCGACGGTCTGCGCTGCGGGTCGTGGCTGATCGAGCCGGGCGGGGTCAAGGAGGACGTCGTCCACGTCTGGACCCACCGCGGCGACGTCGTGGTGCGGCTGAAGCCGGAGAAGCTGACCTGCGAGGGCGACGGCGTGGTCTACCGGAGCACGTTCCCGGTCGACCAGATGCCGGTGGACCCGTCGGGCGGCTGGGCGTGCGTGACCGAGACCGCCGGCGGGCAGCTGGTGGGGATCCGCAAGTTCGAGGTGGTCGCGCCCGAGGGCGGAGCCGGAGCGGGCACGGGCGCGGGCACGGGGATCGGAACCGGATCGGGCACGGGCACGGGCACGGGCACGGGCACGGGGATCGGAACCGGATCGGGCACGGGCACGGGCACGGGCACCGGCACCGGCACCGGCACCGGCACCGGCACCGGCACCGGCACCGGCACCGGCACCGGATCGGGCACGGGCACGGGTGGTGCGGCGAGCGGCACCGGTGCGGCGAGCGTCGGCGACGCCGGGACCGGCGGCGCCGACGCGGCGCCCTGATCAGATCCGGAACGCGGCGCCGACGCGGATGCCGAAGGTGTCGGTCGCGCGGTCGAGCGCGTCGATGAACATCGATCCGAACAGGTCGAGCTTGGCCGACGGCGAGTACTGCAGGAGGCCGCGGATGTTGGTCGGCGCGTCGGCGTCGCTGAGGTCGACGAAGGTGATGCCGAGGTCACCGCGCAGCGCCAGCTGCGGCGACAGCTGGTAGATCACGCCGCCGCCGAGGTGCAGGTTGGCGTCGGGCGTCAGCGACCCGGTGCTGTCGAGCTGGACCAGGGCGTCGTTGGCGGCCTCGCTGGTCAGCGACGGCACGAACCGGTTGAGCTTGATCTCGAGGAAGTCCTCGACCGCGACGATCGCGAACTTGTCGCCGAAGCGGAACTTCATGGGCGCGCCCAGGGTGAGGGCGGTGGCGAACGGATCGACGTAGAACGGCACCGTGACCCGCGCCGCGAGCCAGTCGAAGACCAGGTAGCTGACGTCGATGCCGACCGCCTTGCCGGTGTTGAACGACGTCTTGTCGGTGGTGTCGCCGACGCTGTCGAAGATGCCGCCGATGCCGTAGCGCAGGCCGAGCTGCCACTGCCGGGTGATGCCGTAGCGGGCGCGCAGCCCGACCTCGGCGTCGAGGTTGCCGAACGTCGAGCCGGCGTCGAGCGCGATCTCCGAGGTCACCGCCGGCAGGGTCAGCGGCCGCAGCACCTCCTCGATGGGGTAGCCGGTGCGCTTGACCCCGGGCGCCAGCTTGGCGGCGGCGTCGTCCTCGTCGCCGATCAGCTTGGGCGCGTCCGGGTTCTCGGCGGTGCCCTCCATGTCCTCGGGGGGCGGATCCTCGTCGAGCTCGACCGCGGCGCCGGCGGCGTCGTCGCTGGCGCCGTCGGGTGCGTCACCTTGGGCCCGGGCGTGCGCGACGGGCAAGAGGACCACGGCCAGGGCACCGAGCAGGGTGGGGAGCTTCATGGCGCGGACAGTAGCAGAGGCCCGCCGGGCGCGTCGCGTCCCAGGAGATCGCTCGTGGCGCCGTCCCGCGGCCTAGCAGTGGCCGATCCAGCGGGGCCGGCGGGCGGGCGCCGGGGCGACGCCGCTGACGCCGCGGTCATCGGCGCCGGCGCGGTCGACGGCGACGTCCGCGACGTCGTCCGGCGCCCCCGACGTCGCGCCGTCGACGACGATCGCCGCGACCGCGGCGCCGGCGGCGGTCGCGGCCAGGCGGCCGAACAGCTGGCGCCGGCTGAGGCCGGGCGCGGCGTCGTCGTCCCGCCCGTCGGGCGACGTGGCCGGCGCGGTCGGCGGGCGCGGGCGGCGGGTCACGGCAGGTTCTCCCCGGCGAAGCCCTCGACCAGGTGGCGCAGCTCGAGGTAGCGGTCGTCGTCGTCGTCGGCCAGATCGCGATCGCTGATCGCGTCGAGGCCGCGCTTCATCTCGTCGCCGAAGTCGTCGGTCATGTTGGTGACCTCGGCGGTGTCCTCGGCCTTGACCGGGACGATCGCCTGGGTCGGGTCCAGCGCGGTCTCGATGATCCGCTGGTTGATCCACTTCACGAACGTGATCGGGTGGTAGTGGTAGACCGCGCCGTCGCTGGGCAGGCCGATCGCGTCGGCGACGTCGCTGGTCCACCACACCATCGGCTCGATCTGATCGACGACCATCGCGTCGATCTCCTCGGGCTTGAGCGCGCGGAAGTCCTTGGGCGTGCGCAGCGAGTCGTTCCAGCTCGGCGTGTCGGTCCACTCGGAGACGTTGTAGGTCACCAGGTAGCGCAGGCCCTGGCGCTCGCCGGCGCTGGAGAAGAACGTCAGCAGCTCGCGCCGCGACAGCTTGTCGTCCTTGTCCTCGTCGATCGCGGCGTTGACCTCGGCGAGATCGCTGAAGCGCCCGCCGGCGTAGCCGTCGACGACGGTCCACGGGTTGTGCTCGACGTCCGCGAACAGCTCGTCGGCCGCGAAGATCTCGAAGTGCAGCTGCGGCTTCGACAGGTCGCCGTCGTCGGTGATGGGGCCGGCCTTGCCCATGCGGCCGAGGATCGTCCCCGACTCGATCGGCTGGTCGAAGACCACGACCTGGCCCTGCTTCGCGTGCTGGCCCTTGCTGGCGTTGAGCCACGGCTCCTTGGTCATCCACTCGGGCCCGCCCGCCGGATCCTTGAGCTCGTCCCACAGGTGCATGTACAGCGCGTAGAACCGGGCGTTCGAGGTGCCGACGCTCATGTCGTGGCGGGTCAAGACGAAGTTGCAGCTGCCCGCCGCCGAGTCCTTGCCCATGCGCGCGGCCACGATGCGGCCGGCGAACGGCGAGAAGATCGGCTGCTTGAGGTCACCGGGCAGGTGGACGCCGCCGTGCCACAGCCGCGAGTCGCCCCACGGCCCGACCGGGAAGAAGCCGCCCTCGGCGCGCTGCTCGTTGGCGGTGTAGAAGGCCTCGGTCCGCTTGTCGAGCAGGTCGAGGTCCTCGGGCACCAGCGGCTTGGCGGTGGGGCTGTCGGGCTTGGCGCCGGTCCACAGCGGGAAGCAGCGGCTGCCGCGCAGGTCCTCGCAGAACTTCTTGAAGTCGAACGGCCCCGGATCCCACTTGCGGGTGGTCAGGTGGTAGTGGCCGATGTAGCCGGCGTAGCTCCACACGTTGGGGGCCAGGCCCCAGCTCTGCTTGCCGGGCGCGTCCTGCGGGTACTCGATGGGCAGGTTGGGCAGCGCCCGCTGCAGCACCTTGGCGAGCTCCTTGAGCGCGTCGTACTGCTGCTTGGTGAAGTCGTACGCCAGGATCTTGCTGCCGTGGACCTGGCACGGCTTGATCGGGCGCGGCCCCAGCGAGCTGATGTAGCCCTTCACGCGCTCGTAGTAGTTGGGCTCCTTCTTGGCGTCGCCGCGGTTGCACAGCTCGACGCCGATCGACATCGGGTTGAACTCCGAGGCGTGGAAGGCCTCGAACGCCAGATCCAGGGTCTGGTAGATCGTGCCGTCGTTGTCGATCAGGAAGTGACACGACAGGCCGCGCTCGTTGTGCAGGACGTGCCAGCACAGCTCCGAGTTGTAGAGGCCGTCGTGGTGGATCACGAACTGGGTGATCGCGGCCTGCGCGGCCTCGAGCGGCGGCATGCCGCGGTCCTTGTAGCGGCGCAGCGCCGGCCGCCACGAGTAGCGGTTGGCGCCGTGGTTCTTGGCGGTGGGGCTGAACGCCGCGAAGGTCGTGCAGCCGGTCGACTCGCCCGGGCGCATCGGCACGCACCCCGGCGTCATCGCGTTCCACTGGTACTTCTCGTGGAAGTTGACGAACGGGTGGTCGATGTGGAACGGGACGCCCGCGACGATCAGCTCACCCATGGCTCCTCCTACTGTGCCAGAAACCGCAGCTCCGTCGAGCCGCAGCGGATGGCCATGCCGTCGGACAGCCGGCTCTCGGTGATGCGGACGCCGTTGACGAACGTGCCGTTGGTGGAGCCCTGGTCGACCAGCGAGCAGTTGCCGGCCTGATCCATCAGGATCTGGGCGTGCTGGCCCGACGCGAAGCCGTCGTGGGCGAGCGACAGGTCGCTGCCCGGGTTCTTGCCCAGCGTGAAGCCGTGGCGCAGCGGGATGCGCTGGCCGGCCTGGGGCCCGTTGATGACGTAGAGCACCGGCTGGCCGGCGGCGGGCCGGTAGCCGGCGGCGATGGGCTGGACCGCGCCGGGCGCGGGAGCGGCGACGGCGCCGGGCGCCGGCGCGGGCTGGATCGCGCCGGGCGGCGCGCCCGCAGGCAGGGCGGCGCCGGGGCCGGCACGCCGGCGCGATCGCGCCGGGCGGCGGCTGCGGCCGCGCCTTGCGCTCGCCGAGCTTGGTGATCACGAAGCCGACGCCGACCAGCACGACCAGGCCGCCGAGCGCGATGCCGCCGATCAGCAGGATCCAGCCCAGGACCCCGCGGCCACCCTCGGTGGCGCGCCGCACGCACTTCGCCTCGACGCAGTACTGGCCGTTGCCGCACTCGTCCTCGCCGCACCCGGGCGCCGGCAGCCGCGCCGGCGCCGAGCGCAGCGGCCGGTCGACCAGCGTCGTCGCCACGGTCAGGCGCCGGGGCACCGTGTCGCTGGGCACGAACAGGGTCAGCACGTACTGGCGTCGGATCTCCTCGAGCAGCTTCTGGAACGGGTGCGCGAAGCTGGCGTCGCCGATCTTCTGCGGCACCCACCGGAACACGCCCTGCGACCGCTTGCTGAGCTCGCCGAGGGTCAGCATCGGGCGGCGCCGGAACACCGGGCTGTAGGCGACGGAGTCGATGCGCACGCCCTGGCGATCGGCCTGCTTGCCGATCCGGGTCACCCGGTCGCGGTCGTCGGTGGCGTCGCGGCCGTCGGACACGACGACCAGGATCCGGCGCAGCGACTCGGGCGCGGCGCCCTCGGTCGACGGCGTCGCCTTCTTGAGCAGGCGCAGGCCGCGCTCGACCGCGGTCAGCAGCACCGGCGCGTCGGTGGCCTCGGCGAGCTGGATCTTGTCGAGCTGATCGCCGGCCTGCTTGGCCGAGGTCAGTCGGGCGGCGGTGACGTCCTCGCCGTAGCCGAGGACCGCGACCTGCGTCGAGCTCGGCAGGTGGTCGAGCAGCTGCTCGTGGATCGCCTTCTTGATCGACGCCAGGTCGCCGGCGACGTCGAGCTGGACCGACGCCTTGTCCTTGGGCAGGTCGGCGGGGTTGGCGTCGGTGGCCTGGATGACGAAGACGATCGCGGTCTCGGCGTCGGCGCCGTCGAAGGTGCCGGCCAGGTACGGGACGTTCTTGAGGCCGGTGCCCTCGAGGGTCCAGGTCTTCTTGCCGGCGACGTCGAGGACGCTGCCGGCGGTCTCGAGGTCGATCGCGTTGACGAAGACGCGCAGCCGGGTCAGCCCGTGCAGCACCGACGGCGTGACCTCGACCCGGTCGACCGTGATCCGCTTGAGGCCGAGCGGGTCGTCGTCGCCGGCGTGGGCGGCGCGGCTCGGGGCCAGGCCGACGGCGAGCGCGATCGCGACGACCGCGATCGCGGCTGGGTTCCCGGGACGGGACATGCGGTGGACAAGGTAGCGCGAAGCGGCCGGCCCTGACCACCACCCGGCCCGGTCGCAGCGCGGCGATCGGGCTCAGTCGACGCGGAACCGGTACAGGACCGGCACCCAGCCCAGCAGGTCCATCTCGGCGTCGACCGTGCCGTCGGTCCAGTTGTTGATGACCAGCGGCAGGCCGTCGTCGCCCAGGCGATCGCTGATGACGCCGATGTGGTCGGGGCCGGCGCGCGACGGGAAGGTGTCCATGAAGACGACGTCGCCGGG
Source organism: Kofleriaceae bacterium (assembly GCA_020633495.1). Classification (GTDB taxonomy): domain Bacteria; phylum Myxococcota_A; class Polyangia; order Haliangiales; family Haliangiaceae; genus WYBA01. Next base: position 130,363 of record JACKDR010000014.1, read on the forward strand.
GCGCAGCGGATCGTCGGGATCGTCGAGCGCGGCGCTGTGGGCCTCGAGGTGGCGCCGGAAGTAGGGGAGGATCGTGCGGACCCGCCGGTGGTCGATGCTGGGGTTGCCCTTGCCCTTGACCATCGGGTACGAGCGCGGGCTGGCGGCGATGTCGCGGCGGACCTCGACCTGCAGATCGAGGCCGGCGTTGCGCAGCGACCGTACGACCACGTCGGTGCACGAGCCCTTGTCGCGGGGCGGATCGCCCATCGGGTAGCCGATCGTGAAGTAGTCCTGGGTGTAGCTGGCGCCGTTGAGGACCGCCTTGCGGGCGCCGATCAGGACGTCGAGCGGGTCGGGCAGGTCGTCGCCGTCGCGATCGCCGGGCGGCGGCGCCTCGCCACCGGCGAGCCGGCGGACGTGGTCGGCGGTGAGCAGCCCGGCCAGCTCGTCGCGATCGCCGGCGCGCAGGGCCAGCGTGGTGTCGCCGACGGCCAGGGTCGCGGCCCCGCCCAGCGGGTAGGGCTTGGTCGGCCAGCCGTCGACGTAAACGATCAGGGTGTCACCGTCGCCCGACACCAGGGCCTCGACGCGGTCGGCGGTGACGCCGGCGGGCAGGCTCAGCTGCAGCTCGCCGTCGAGGTCGGACCAGATGCCGCGGTCGGCGACGCCCAGGCAGCTCTCGCCGGCCGCGGCCTGGGGGTCGCGCGAGCGCGCCGCGTCGGCGGCCGCGTCGCCGTCGCCGTCGCCACCGGGGGCCGGGGCGAGCGGGGGCCCGGGCCAGGCGGCCAGGGGCCCGGCCGGGGCGGCGGAGGCCGGGCCGGCCGGCGCCAGCTCGGTGCAGGGGCGCAGGCGGCGACCGCGGCCAGCACCAGGGCGGCCCCGAGGCGCCCCGGGCGGCCGGCGCCGACGATCGTCACCGGCGTGCACATTTGGTGGGAACCGCGAGTCGCCCGGGGTGTCTCAGGCATGCCGTGCTCCATCCTTCCTGTGCAAACGGACACCTGCAGGTGGGGGTCTATTGCATGTCACCGGCACGGGTTGCCCCGCGTCATTGACGCACCCAGCCCCACACGGCTACCGTCCAGCCAGAGGAGCCCCACATGAACGAGTTCCAGAACTTCTCCTCCTTCCCGCCCGAGCAGGAAGCGACCTTCGTCGTCTACGAGCAGCGGGTCGCCGACGCGAGCAAGAAGGGCCTCACCATGGGCGCCATCGCCGCAGGGATCATCTTCCTGCTGGCCCTGGTCATCAAGTTCGGCATCACGCCGAACGAGTACGATCCCATGAAGGACCCGTCGAAGACCGAGCAGACCCAGACCGCGCCGAAGTGACCTAGGTGGCGGTCGCGCGCGGCACCGCGCTGACGTGCGCGACCTGCCTGGCCGCCGCCGGCGCCGGCTGTCCCGGCCCGCCGGTGGCGCCCGCGCCGTCGGTGGACGCCCCGCGGCTGGTGGTGTCCGAGCGCGGCCCCGACGGTGGCCGCCTCGTGGTGGTGGCCGAGGACGGCCAGCGCCTGACCGACCTCGCGGTCGCGGTCGACGGCGCCGATGGCCTCGCGATCACGCCGGCGTTCTCGCCGGACGGACGCTGGGTGGTCTACGCGGTGCTGTCCGGCGACGCCTACGACCGCGGCCACCTGTGGGTGGTCCCGGCGCGCGCGCGGTCGACGCCGATCCCGCTCACCGACGGCCCGGCGGTCGACCTGTGGCCGGCCTGGGCGCCCGACGGCCGGTCCATTGTGTTCTCGTCGACGCGCGGCGATGGCGACGACGGCGGCGACGACGAGGCCGGCGGCGCCGCGCGCCCCCACGACCTCGATCTGTGGCGGCTGCCGCTGACGGTCTCCGACGACGCCGTCGCGGTCGCGGGCGATCCGGTCCGGCTCACCGCGCTGCCCGGCGACGAGCTCGGCGCCTCGGTCGCCGCCGACGGCCGGATCGCGTTCGCCCACTTCGAGCACGACGGCGCCACCGCCGGCAGCCGGATCGCGGTGCGCGCGCCCGACGGCGTCGTCCGCCACCTCACCGACGGGCCGGCCCACGGCAGCCCGGCGTTCTCGCCCGACGGCACCCGGCTGGCGTTCTCGGCGCCGCACGTGCGCGAGGGCGCCGACGGCGCCAGCGTCGACGGCGATCTGTGGGTCATCCCCGCCGACGGCGGCACCCCGGCGCCGCTGCTCGACGAGCCGGTCACCGACGAGTCGCAGCCGGTGTGGTCCGCCGACGGCCGCTGGATCTTCGCGACCTCGCTGTTCCGCGGCGCCGACGGCGCGGCGCGGTTCTCGTCGGTGGTCTACCGCGACACCCGCGACGACACGGCGGTGGTGCGCATGCTGGTCGATCGGGCCGGCGCGGTGCCGCGGCTGTCGATCGCCGTGGCGCCGGTCCCGCTCGACGCGTCGGCGCTGCATGGCGGCCCGGTGTACCGCGACGAGCTCGCCGGCATCCTGCGCCGCGCCGCCGAGGCCGCCGAGGCCGCGAAGGCGGCGGCGGGTGGCGGTGCCGACGGCGGCGACCGGTAGCGCGCCCGGCTACGCCGGCGCCGCGGCCAGCGCCGCCGCGAGGTCGTCGATCGTGCGCGGCGCCGCCCACGCCGCGGTCCGGACCTCGCCGTCGATCAGCGTCGCCGCGGCGACCGGCATGGTGTCGGTGTCGTGCCAGGCCGCCATGCGGCCGGCGCGGTCGACGCAGATGACGCCGCCGCTGCCGCCGAAGCGGGCCAGCTCGGCGACCGCGCCGCGCGCCGCGTCCGCCGGCGACGCGCCGGCGGCGATGCGGTCGGCGACGACGCGCGTCAGCGTGACCCGGATGATGGCCTCGCCGTCGCCGGTCGCCGACGCCGCGGCGTGGTCGTCGGCCCAGGTGCCGCAGCCGGGCAGGGGCGTGTCGCCGACCCGGCCGGGCCGCTTGTAGGCGATGCCGCCGGTGGAGGTCGCGGCCGCGACCCGGCCCGCGGCGTCGACCGCGACCGCGCCGATCGTCCCGCCCTCGTGCTCGCGATCGTCGCCGACCGCGGGCTCGGTGGGCTCGAGCGACTCGATCGGCGCGACGACGCCGGCGCGCCGGGCCCGCTCCTCGGCGAGCCGGGCCCGCGACCGCAGCGTGATCAGCCGCGCCGGGTCGACCGGCGCGATGCCGTGCTCGGCCGCGAACGCCCACGCCGCCGGGCCGGCGAGCAGGACGTGCTCGCCGTCGTCGAGCACCCGCCGCGCCAGGTCGATGGGCTGGCGCAGATCGGGCACCGCCGCGATCGCGCCGATCCGGCGGGTGGCGCCGTCCATGAGCGCGGCGTCGAGCTCGACCGTGCCCTCGCGGCTGAGCACCGCGCCGACCCCGGCGTTGAGCTCGGGGCAGTCCTCGAGGACGCGGGCCGCGGCCTGGACCGCGTCGAGCACGGCGCCGCCGCCGCGCAGGACGTCGAGGCCGCAGCGCGCGGCGTCGCGGCAGGCCAGCGCGATCCGTGGCTGGCGCTCGGCGGCGATCCGCCCGGCGCCGCCGTGCACGACCACCAGCGGCGCGATCACGCGCCGGCTCCGTCGGCGGCGCAGCGGAACCCGACGATGACGTGGCGCGCGGTCCGGGGCCGGCCGTGGCCGGACGCGCCGCGGCCGACGCCGCCCCAGTCGTCCCAGGCCGAGCCCTTGACGGTGCGCCGGGCCGCCGCGTGATCGGCGCCGGGCGGCCACGGCGTCGACGTCCACTCGAAGACGTTGCCGGCGAGGCCGAGGACGCCGTACGGCGAGCGCCCGTCGGGGAAGCTGCCCGCCGGCATCGTGTCGCGCGGGCCGTGCACCTGGCTGTCGAGGCGGGCGGCGTCGAACGCGTTGCCCCAGGGATAGACCAGGCCCTCGGTGCCGCGCGCCGCCTTCTCGTACTCGGCCGCGCTGGGCAGCCGGCGCGGCTCGCCCACCACCTCGCCGCGCCACGCGCAGTAGGCCGCGGCCTCGGCCCAGGTGATCAACACGACCGGGTGATCGGCGCGGCCCGGCGGCGGCGCGCCGTCGAGCCACACGTAGCGCTCGACCTCGTCGGGCCAGCGCTGCGAGAAGCCCTGGGCCCGCCAGGTCGCCTCGTCCATGGTCGGCGCCGGCGCGCCGCCGTCGGCGACGAACTCGGCGTACGCGGCGTTGGTCACCGGCATCAGGTCGATGCGGAACGTCGGCAGCTCGGCGACGTGGCGATCCTCCTCCTTGGCGAACCAGGCGCGCTCGCGCGCGGTGTCGGCGCCGGAGGTGGTCAGGTAGGCGTCGTAGGCGGCGGCGCGCTCCTCGGGGGTCGAGCCGGCGACGTAGCGGCCGCCCGGGATCGTGACCAGCTGGGCGTCGGCGGCGGTCGAGATCGACGCGTCGTGGCCGCGGTACGCGACCGCCGGGACGTCGGGGTCGGGCGCGGTCACGTGGGGCGCGGCGGCGCCGGCACCACAGCCCGCCGCGGCGCCACCGGCGCAGATCGAGACCAGCCACGCGAACCTGGGAGCGCCCACGGCGGCGACTGTAGCAGACGCCTCGAGGTGGCTACGGCCCGAGGATCGCGCGGATCTCCTGCTCCGCCGCGGGATCGTCGGCGCCGCCGGCGAGCCAGCGCTCCCAGAACCGGCGCGCGCCGTCGCCGTCGCCGCGCCGGCGCGCGATGCGGCCGGCGAGCTCGAGCGCCTCGGGCAGCGCCGGCGCCCACGCCAGCGCGCGCGCGACGTGCTCGGCGGCGCGGATCGGGGAGTCGTCGGCGAGGGCGCGGCGGGCGTCGCGGAGCGCGGCGCGGGCCTGGCGCAGCGCGGCGTCGCGATCGCGGTCGGCGTCGTCGGCGGCGGGCAGATCCGGCGGCGGGGTCGGGCGGGCGCCCTCGCCGAGCAGCTCGTGGCGGAGGTCGAAGCCGCGCAGCCGGCCCGACGCGCTGCCGGTCTCGGACACCCACATCGTCATCGCCGCGGGATCGATCAGCACGACCTGCACCGACGCGGCGTCGGCGATCGCGGCGCGGTGGCCGGGCGGCAGGTCGGCGCCGTCGGCGCCGCGATCGTCGCGCAGGATCTCGACCGCGCCGGCGAGATCCAGCGGCGGCGTCTTGGTCAGGCGGGCGGCGCGCCGCAGCCGCGCCGGCGCCGGGCTGACCCGGGTCGCGCGATCGTTCTCGGGATCGTCGGCGAAGACGCTGGCGCTCATGATGTCGCCGACCGCGCCGTCGGCGGGATCGCGGCGCACCGCCGAGTGGGTGGGGCTGCGCTCGACCACGACCCAGCGGCCGGTGCGGCCGTCGAGGATCGCGAACGACGCCGCGCCCAGGGTCGGGGTCTCGGCGATCAGCTTGACCGCTTCGTCGAGGGTGCCGGCCTTCTCGAGGACGTCGCGGGCCAGCATCGCGACCGGGCGCGCGGTGCGGGTGGCGCGGACGTCGCCGGCCTGGCCGGGCTGCACGGTGACGACGAGGCCGTCCTCGTTGATGCCGGTGACGACGCCGACCAGGCTGGGCCAGCCGACCGCGGCCCACGCCTTGCGTCCGGCCGGCCGGACGAAGCTGACCACCGGCATCGCGGCGATCGCGTCGCCGCCGTCGGCGATGCCGGGCAGCGCGAACGAGCGCCCGACCCAGACCTTGCCCGGGACCGCGCCCGGCTGCGGGATGACCAGCGTGAGGCCGCGCGACAGCCGGCGCAGCGCCCGCTCGCGGGTCCACGGCGCCGGCGCGCCGACGTCGAGCGCGGCCTGCTGGCGCAGCAGGCTGTCGTAGCCGACGGGCGCGCCCGCGGCGGCGGTGCCGCGGACGACGCCGGCGAGGGCGCGGCGCAGCGGCTCCGGGATGCCGTCGTCGACGAAGCGGTGGCGCCACGCCACCCGCATGTCGTGCGTCCAGCCGCCGAACCAGCCGCCCTGGTCGACGGCGTACTCGATCGTGCTCTGGAAGGTCCGCGCCGACGCCGCGACCCGGGCGCCGAGCAGCCGGCCCTGGGCGGCGCCGATCGTGTGGGGATCGCCGGCGGCGCGCAGCACCGCGATCGGCCCGACCCAGGTCAGCGACGCGTCGCCGTAGGTGAGCCGCGGTGGCGATCCCGGCTCGGGCTGCTCGGTGACCACCGGCGCCCGCGGCGGCGTGCCCGAGGGCACGTCGTACGACACCGAGCGCCGGTAGATGAACCACAGGACGATCAGGGCGCCCATGACCAGCAACGCCGCGAAGAAGGCGGCGCGCCAGGTGCGAGGTGGGCCGTGACGGCGGCTACCGATCACCAGGTCGGGCATGACGAGCAGAACCGGGACGTTGCGCGCGGCGCCGGAGTACACCCGCACCGCGATCCCGGGCAACGACAATGTAGCTGAATTCCCACCTCGGGCCGCCGGTCCGGAGTGAGCGGCGGTCGTGAAGGTCGCGTTGACCCCCTCGGGGGCCGGTTGCTAGCCTCTGAGGAACGCTCGTGGTCGCGCCACTCTTTCACTCGACGGGTCGCGCCCTGGAGGATGCCTCCACGCGCGACGCGTTGCTCGGGGTCGGCGCGGTGGACGGCGCGGCGCGCGTCGCGCTGCTGGTGGTGGTCGTGCTGCTGCTCGCGATCGTGATCGCGGTGGCGGCGCTCGCGGTGGTGCTGCGCCGGCGCACCGCGCGACCGGCGCCAGCGGCGCCGGCGCCGACGCCGCGGCCGGCGCCGCGCAGCGCCGGCCTGGGCCGCGCGACGCCGACGCCGCGCCCGGTGCGCAGCTCGACGCCGGGCCTCGCCGGTGGCCTCGCGGTCGCGACCTCGGGCATGGTGTGTCCGACGTGCCGGACCGAGTACGAGGGCCTGAGCTTCTGCACCCGCGACGCGCGCCGGCTGGTGCCCGCCGAGGAGATGCTCGGCGGCGGCCGCGCCAGCGGCGGGGTCTGCGTCAGCTGCCGGCGCGCCTACGAGCCCGGCATCCGGCGCTGCCCCCACGACGGCGGCGAGGTCATCCCGTCGTCGCTGGCCGCGGCGCTGCGCACCAAGCAGAAGCAGGACGCCGGCCCCACCGGCGTGCTCGCCAAGATCTGCCCGGCGTGCCGGCAGCGCTTCGATCTCGCGGCCCGGTTCTGCGGCCACGACGGCACCGAGCTGGTCGTCGTCAACTGAGCGGGGCGCGGCGGTGGTGGGCGCAGCGACGGGGCAGGGCGTGACGACGCGGCGTGCGCGCGCGGCCATCGTCGTGATCGCCGTCGCGGCGGTCGCGCTGGCGATCGGGTGCCGGCGCCGCGCCGACGCGCCGGCGGACGCCGCGCCGCTGGCGTCGGAGGTCGTGCTGGTCGCCGACGATCCGGCGCCGGTGCTGTACGTCGACGTCACCGGCGAGGTCCGCACCGCGCGCGGCGTGGCGTCGGTGCCGGCGGCGTCGCGCCACGCGGTCGCGCTCGATGGCCCCGACGGCCCGGGCGGCGCGGTGTGGATCGCCGACGCCAGCACCGCGGCGGCGTCGTGGCCGGCGCGGCGCGGCACCCGGCTCGATCTCGAGCGGCTCGGCCTCGCCGGGCTGCCGCCGGGCCTGGCGTCGCGGGTGACGCTGCCGGATCCGGGGCCGCCGGGCGCGCTGCCGCCGCCGGCCCAGGGCGTCGTCGTCTACGGCACCCGCTGGTGCGGCGCCTGCGCCGACACCCGCGCCTGGCTCGACGCGCGCGGCGTCGCCTACCGCTTCCGCGACGTCGACGACGCCGTCGGCGATCCCGGCGCCGCGCTCGACGCCGCCCGCGCCTGCGCCGCCGTGGGGGCCCCTGACGACCGCGTCCCCGTGATCGACGTCGCAGGGCGGGTACTCGTCGGTTTCGATCCGGTGCGTCTGACGGTTATCCTGGGACAACCCATATGAACCGCCTCACCTCGACCACCCTGGCCGCGCTCGCCGCGGCCGCCGTGGTCGGCGCCGCATCCGACGCGCGTGCCGACGTCCTCAGCCTGCGCGCGGAGGTCCACGGCGGCGCCAGCGGTGGCACCGGGCTCGGCGGCGCGGCCTCCGACGAGGCGTTCTACAAGGACGCGCCCCACGGCTCGTACGGCGCGCTGGTCGGCATCGAGGCCCTGTTCATCGACGTCTGGGTCGAGCACCACCAGCTCACCGACGGCACCAACCTGTCGACCTTCACCCAGTTCATGACCGGGCTCGATCTCGACTTCGAGCTCAAGGACAAGCTGCCCGCCGAGGACGCCAAGAGCGGCAAGAAGGCCAAGGTCAAGGGCTACGTCGAGGCCGGCGTCGGCGTCGGCTTCGGCGTCGGCACCGGCCAGCAGGTCGATCTGCCGCTGTCCGGCGACGAGGTCTCCGATCGCGGCTTCCTGGTCGAGGGCCGCTTCAGCGCCGGGTGGAAGCTGGGGCCGCTGTTCTCGTTCGGGATCACGATCCCGGTGTCGGCGGGCTACTTCTTCAAGAAGGGCTTCGCCAACAACACCGACAACCACTACTACAGCGTGCAGGGCGGCGCGATGCTGGTCCTGCGCGGCAAGTTCAAGCTGAAGTAGCGGCGCGCGCCCCGGCGGGGCGCGCGCGACGGCGGGGCCGGGGCCGGGCTACTTGACCGCGACGCAGGGGTCGTCGCCGGCGGCGCCGTGCAGGCGCGCGACCGCGGGCTGGACGACCTTGAGCATCTCGTCCGGCTTCATGAATCGGCTGACGCGGCCGACCTCCTTGCCGTCGGCGTCGAGGAAGACGACCGCGGGCAGGGTCAGCGACTTGTAGCGATCCTGCAGCGCCTCGTCCTCGTCGGAGCCCTCGCTGACGTCGACCTTGAGCGGCACGAAGTTGCCGGTCAGCGCGCCGAAGACCTCCTCGTCGGCGAAGGTCAGCTCGAGCTCGCTGCACGGCGTGCACCAGTTGGCCGCGAAGTCGATCATGACGCCCTTGCCGTCGGCGTGCGCCTTGGCGAACGCCGCGGCCTCGGCCGGGTGCAGCCAGGGCTCGCCGTCGGCGCGCGCCGGGGTGACCTGCAGCGACTCGGCGGTGACCAGCTTCTCGACCGCGGCCTTGTCGCGCCGGATCCACGGCAGGTGGCGGTTGGGGGTCAGCATCCAGGCGATCGCGCCGGTGATGCCGGCGACGGTGAGCACGACCGCGATGCCCTTGCGGATCTTGATGCCGCGGCTGTCGTGGAACGACAGGTGGATCGCGCCGGCGGCGAGGCCGACGCCGCCGACCACCAGCGACACCGCCAGGAACCAGGCGTCGGGCCGGCCGAGCTCGCGCAGCGCCGGCACGATCGGGCGCAGGAAGTACAGCGCCGCCGCCATCAGGCCGATGCCGCCGACCGACTTGACCCACTCCATCCAGCGGCCGCTGCGCGGCAGCGACACCGCGAAGGTCGCGAGCACCCAGAACAGCACGCCCATGCCGAGCGCGTAGGTGAACAGCAGGCTGGCGCCGACCGGGACGTTGCCGCTCTGCGCGACGAAGCCGAGCATGCCGACCAGGAACGGGCCGGTGCACGGCGCGGCGGTGAAGCCGCCGACCAGGCCCATGCCGAAGGCGCCGCCGTAGCCGGCGCCGCCGATCGTGTTGAGCTTGGCCTGCCACGACGCCGGCAGGTTGAGCTCGAAGGCGCCGAACATCGACGTCGCGAGCAGCGCGTAGAGCAGGACGATGGGGATGACCACCGCCGGCTTGGCCAGCAGCGAGCCGAACTGGCCGCCGACCAGCGCGAAGATCACGCCGAGCGCCGCGTACATCACGCCCATGCCGACGACGTACAGGGTCGCGAGGATCATCGCCTTGCCGCGGCTGACCTGCTCGCCGCGGGCGCCGAAGACGCCGAGCACGATCGGGATCATCGGGTAGACGCACGGGGTCAGCGAGGTCAGGAAGCCGAACCCGAAGGCGGCCAGGAACGCCCAGGTCCAACCCCGCGACCGGTACTGGTCGAACGACGAGGCCTCCTCGCAGGCGGCGTGCGCCTTGCCGGGCGCGAGCACCAGGACCAGGGCGATCACCAGCGCGGTGGTCAGCAGCAGCGCGAGGTGCCGCGCCGTGATGCGGGGACGGTGAAGACGATACATCTCGATATCCGGTTTGCGAGGGAGGTACAGGACGTTTCGCGGTCCCGGCCAACCCGGGGACTATAGTAGATTCCGCACGCCCATGCGGTCACCTGACGAAGCGCTGGCGAGCCTACGCGTGGCGATCGATGCCATCGATGATCAGCTGCTGACATTGCTGAATCAGCGGGCCTCACTCGCCGCCCAGGTGGCTGACCACAAGGTCAGCGATGGCCGGCCGTTCTACGTGCCGCTGCGCGAGCGGGCCATCGTGGACCGTCTACAGGCGCAGAACCCGGGGCCATTCCCGTCGTCGGCGATCCGCCCGGTGTTCCAGGAGATCATCAGCGCGTGCCTGTCGCTGGAGGGCGGCCCGCGGGTCGCGTTCCTCGGCCCCGAGGGCACGTTCACGCACCACGCGGTCAAGCGCCACTTCGGGGCGTCGTCGCCGGCCCTGCCGTGCGGCTCGATCGGCGCAGTATTTGCGGAGGTCGAGAGCGGCGCGGCCGAGTTCGGCGTCGTCCCGATCGAGAACTCTTCGGAGGGCGTGGTGAACCACACCCTCGACTCCTTCGTCGACTCGACCCTGGAGATCCACGGCGAGGTCGCGATGGACGTCGACCAGTGCCTGGTCGCGCGCGCCGGCCTCGCCGAGACCGGCATCGAGCGGGTCTACTCGCACCCGCAGGGCCTGGCGCAGTGCCGGTCGTGGCTGGCCAGCAACCTGCCGCGCGCCCAGCTCGTCGAGTGCAGCTCGACCGCCGAGGCGGCGCGTCGCGCCGCCGAGGACCCCGCGGGCGCCGCGATCGCCAGCGAGCTGGCGGCGCGCCTCGCCGGGGTCTGCGTGCTGCGGCAGAGCCTGCAGGACGCCACCCACAACGTCACCCGGTTCCTGATCCTCGGCCGCGGCCCGTCGCCGTGGGCGACGCCGACCGGCGACGACAAGACCACCGTGCTGCTGGTCCTCGGCGACCGCCCGGGCGACCTGTTCGAGGCGCTGCGGCCGCTGTCCGAGGGCGGCATCAACCTCACCAAGATCGAGAGCCGGCCGTCGCGGCGCCGGCCCTGGGAGTACGTCTTCTTCCTCGACCTCGAGGGCCACCGCGCCGATCCGCGCGTCGCCGCCGCGCTCGAGCAGCTCGCCGAGGGCCGCACGCTGCGGATCCTCGGCTCCTATCGCAAGGCCGACCAGACATGACCGCCACCGCCGCCGACCTCGCCGCCCTGATCGAGCGGCTCTCGCCGCACCACGTCCGCGCCCTGTCGGCGTACCAGCCCGGCAAGCCAGTCGAGGAGCTCGAGCGCGAGCTCGGCATCACCGGCGCGATCAAGGTCGCGTCCAACGAGAACCCGCTGGGCCCGGCGCCCCGGGCGGTCGCGGCGATCCAGGGCGCGCTCGGCAGCCTGCACCTGTACCCGGACGCCGGCGCGTGGGCGCTGCGGCGCGCGCTCGCCGATCGCCACGGCCTCGATCCGGCGCAGCTGGTGATCGGCGCCGGCTCGAACGAGCTCCTCTACCAGCTGGTGCTCGGGTTCTGCGAGCCCGACGACGAGGTCGTCAGCCACGAGGCGGCGTTCCTGTCGTACCGGCTGGCCGCCGGGGTCGCGGGGCGCCGCTTCGTCGCGGCGCCGACCTCCGCGGCGCGCGGCTGCGACGTCGCCGCGCTGATCGCGGCGTTCTCGCCGCGCACCAAGCTGGTGATGCTGGGGTCGCCGAACAACCCGACCGGCTCGGTGCTGAGCCGCGGCGACGTCGAGGCGATCCTCGCCGCGCTGCCCGACCGCGCGCTGCTCGTCCTCGACGAGGCCTACGCCGAGTACGCGGCGCGCTGGCCCGAGGTCGATCACGTCGACGGCCTGACCTTGCTGGCCCGCGATCCGCGCGTCGTCGTGCTGCGGACGTTCTCGAAGATCTACGGGCTGGCGGCGCTGCGGGTCGGCTGGGGCGCCGGCGCCGCGCCGGTGATGGAGCTGCTGGGCCGGGTCGGCCGGACCTTCAACGTCGGCACCCTGGCGCAGGTCGCGGCGGTGGCCGCGCTCGACGATCACGATCACGTCGCGCGCTCCGCCGACGTCGCGCGCCGCGGCATCGAGCGCCTGCGCGCCGAGCTCGCCGGGCTGCCCGGGGTCACGGCGTACCCGTCGCTGGCCAACTTCGTGCTGGTCGAGACCGGTCGGCCGACCGCGCCGCTGTACGACCGGCTGCTGCGCGCCGGCGTGATCGTGCGGCCGATGGCGGCGTGGGGCCTGCCGACCTGCCTGCGGGTGTCGGTGGCCGGCGACGACCAGATGCCGCGGGTGATCGCGGCGCTGCGCGACGTGCTGTCGTGAGGCTCGCGGCCGCCGCGCTGCTGCTGACGTCGCTGGCGTCGCCGGTGGCGTGCGGCGGCAGCGATCATGGCGGCGTCGCGACGACCGCGCCGGCGCGGGGGGTGCCGGCGCGCGCCGCCACCGCCGGCGATCCGCTGCTGGCGGTGCTGCCGGCCGGGCCCGACGTGGTCGTCGAGCTCGACCTCGCGCGGCTGCGCGCCAACGCCGCGGTCGGCGCGCTGGTCGGCCGGATCCTCGACACGCCCGGCGACGCCGGCGGCCCCGCGGTGGCGTGGCCGATCGAGCCGGCGCCGCTGCGCCACGCGGCGGTCGTCGTGCTGGCGTCGTACGCGGTCGGCACCGCCGACGCCGCGACCGTGACGCTGCTCGGCGGCGACGCCCTGGCCGCGGCCGACGTCCTGGCGCCACCGAGGTCGCGCCCGGCGTGGTCGCGCTGGCGCCGCCGGACTGGGTCGCCTGGCTCGCCGCGGCCGCGGCCGGCGACGTCGCCACGGCGGCCGGCGACGACGCCCTGCGTGCGCTGCGCGCCGCGGCGATGCCGGCACGCGCCGACGGCGCCGCGCTGCGGGTCACCGCGCGCCTCGGCTTCGACGCCCGCATCTCGCTGGCCGGGCTGGTCGGCGTCGAGGTCGCGCCCGCCGCGGTGTCGGTGTGGGGCGACGTCGCCGACGATCTCGCGGTCGTCGCCGTGCTCGACGGCGAGGACGCCGGCGCCGCCGACGCCGCCGACGCCGCGGCGTCGCTGCAGGCGGCGGTGACCGCCTGGCTCGACCGCGGGCCGGCGCGCCGGCGGTGCGGCTGCTCGGCCTGGCGCCCAGCTGCGCGGCGTGCAGATCGCCGCCGCCGGCGACCGGCTGCGCGTCGTCGGCCTGATCGGGCCCGCCGCCTGGCGCGCGTCGTCGCGCGCGCCGAGGCCGTGCTCGCGCCGACGGCGTCGCCCGCCGCCGCCGCCGCCGCTCCGCTCGCTCCCAGCTCGCCGGCGCCGTCGCGCCCGGCGCCGGAGGATCCGTGACCTCGTTCGTCGTCCATCCCCAGCCCGCCGACCGGCCGCTCGCCGGTCACCTCACCGTGCCCGGCGACAAGTCGGTCGGGCACCGGGGCCTCCTGTTCTCGCTGCTGTCGGAGACCCCGGTGCGGGTGCTCGGCCTCGGCGGCGGCGCCGACAACGGCCGCTCGGCGCGCGCGATCGGCCAGCTCGGCGCCACCGTCGCGCGCGACGGCGACGCCGTGGTGATCACCGGCACCGGCCTGGCCGGGATGCGGGCGCCGACCGCCGCGATCGACTGCGGTAACTCGGGCACGACGATCCGCCTGCTGTGCGGGCTGCTCGCCGCCCAGCGCTTCGCGACCACGCTGATCGGCGACGAGTCGCTGTCGCGGCGGCCGATGCGCCGGGTCATCGAGCCGCTGGCGACGATGGGCGCGGCGATCACCGGGCAGGGCCACGGCGCCGACCTGGTGCCGCCGCTGGTGGTCGGTCCGGCGCCCGGACCGCTGCGGGGCATCACCTACGCGCTGCCGGTGTCGTCGGCCCAGGTCAAGACCGCGCTGCTGCTGGCCGGGCTGTGGGCCGAGGGCGTCACCCGCCTGACCGAGCCCGGCCCCAGCCGCGACCACACCGAGCGGCTGCTGGCCGCGATGGGCGCGCCCCTGACCGTCGACGGCCGCACCGTGACGATCGATCCGACCGGCTGGGACCGGCGGCTGGCGATCGACACGATCGACGTGCCCGGCGATCCGTCCTCGGCCGCGTTCCTGGTGGCCGCGGCGCTGGTCGCGGGCGCGACCGAGGTCCGCTGCGATCAGGTGTGCGTCAACCCGACCCGGACCGGCCTGCTCGACGTCGTCGCCGCGATGGGCGCGACCGTCGCCGTCGAGGATCGGGTGGTGCGCGGCGGCGAGCCGGTGGCCAGCCTGGTGATCCGGCGCGGCGGCGGCGACGGCCTGCGCGGCGTCGAGATCGCCGGCGACGTCGTGGTCCGCGCGATCGACGAGATCCCGGTGCTGTCGGTGCTGGCGGCGCGCGCCGAGGGCGTCACCGTCGTGCGCGACGCCGAGGAGCTGCGGGTCAAGGAGTCGGACCGGATCGCGACCACCGCGGCGATGCTGCGGGGCTTCGGCGTCGAGGTCGAGGAGCGGCCCGACGGCCTGACCGTGGCGGGGCGGGGCGCGGCGCCGCTGCGCGCCGCCCACGTCGACGCCGCCGGCGATCACCGGATCGCGATGGCGGCCACGGTCGCGGCGCTGGCCGCCGACGGGCCGAGCCGGATCGACGACGTCGACAACGTCGCGACCTCGTTCCCGCGCTTCGTCGAGATCATGCGCGGCCTGGGCGCGCGCATCGACGTCGCGTGACGACCGGGCGCGGCCGGGGCATGCTCGCGGGGATGTCCCCCGCCACCCTCGAGCTCGACCTGCCGCACGGCGTCGCCGTGGCGGTCGCGGTCGACGCGCCCGACGCGGCGCCGCGCGTCGCCGCGACGGTGCCGGGCCGGGCGCCGCTCGACCTCGACGCCGCGCTCGCCGCGCTGTGCGCCGAGGAGCGGGCGCACGCCGCCGCGCTGACGCCGGTGCGTCGCCGCGACTGGGTCGCCAGGCGCTGCGCGCTGCGCGCGGCGATCGCCCAGGCCGGCGGCGCCGCGCCTGGGCCGCTGCTCGCCGACGACCGCGGCGCGCCCGTGCTGCCGGCGGGGGTGCTGGGCTCGGTCAGCCACAAGGCCGGGCTCGCGGTCGCGCTCGCCACCGGCGACGGCGCCGCCGCGGGCTGGCGGGTCGGCGTCGACGTCGAGGCCGTCACCGGCGCGCGGGTCGACATCTCGCGGCGGATCCTCACCGACGCCGAGCTGGCCGAGGTGGCGGGGCTCGACGGCGAGGCCCGGGCCCGCGCGGTGGCGCTGCGGTTCTCGATCAAGGAGGCCGTGTACAAGGCGATCGATCCGTTCGTGCGCCGCTACGTCGGCTTTCGCGAGGTCGCGGTGTGGCCGGGCGGCGGCGCCGTCGCGGCCGGGGTCGCCACCGTCGACAGCGCGCTGCCGGTCGTCGTCGAGGCGGCGTGGATCGAGCTCGGCGACCTGTGGATCTGCTCGGCGCGGGCCCGCGCCCGGTAGCGGCGGCACGGGCGCGCGGTCCCGGATCAGCGTCGGCGCAGGATCTCGGGCATCGGCGTGCCCTCGATGTCGAGCTCGGCGGCGCGGCCCTTGCCACGGGCGCCGCCGCCACCGCCACCGCCGCCGCCGCCACTGCCGTCGCTCGGGCCGCCGCCGTCGCCCGGGCCGTCGCCGGCGCCGGCGCCGGCGCGCCGGGCCGCGTCGCGCGCGACCTTCTCGCCGGGCCGGTCGAGGACCTCCGCCGGCGTGCCCTCGGCGGTGATGCGGCCGCGCTCGATCCGCACGACCCGGTCGGCGAGGGCCCGGGCCTCGCCCTGCGAGTGGGTGACGTGCAGCATCGGCACGCCCAGCTCGTCGACCAGGCCGCGCACCAGGCCGGCGAGCTGGACCCGCAGCTCGTGGTCGAGCGCCGAGAACGGCTCGTCGAGCAGGATCACCCGGGGGTGCATCGCCAGGGCCCGGGCCAGCGCGACCCGCTGCGCCTCGCCGCCGGAGAACGTCCGCGGCTTGCGGCGCGCCAGGTGGCCGACGTTCATCCGCTCGAGCAGCGCGATCGCCTGGTCGTGGCGCTCGGCGCGCGGCGTCGTCCGCGACATGCCGTAGGTGACGTTGTGGATCGCGTTGAGGTGGGGGAACAGGGCCAGGCGCTGGAACACGTACGCGACCCGGCGCCGATCGACCGGCACGTCGATCCGCTTGCCGGCGTCGAACCAGGTCTGGTCGCCGAGGACGATGCGGCCGGCGTCGGGCCGGGTCAGCCCGGCGACCGCGCCGAGCAGCGTGCTCTTGCCGGCGCCCGAGGCGCCGAGCACGCAGGTGATGCCGGGCGGCACCTCGAGGGCGACGTCGAGCTCGAAGCTGGCGCCGTGGTCGTGGCCGGCGCGCTTGACCTGGACCCGGATCGCGAGGCTAGCCACGGTGCTTCCGGGTCAGGACGTTGACGACGAACAGGATGCCGATCGCCACCGACGTGAAGACCAGCGACATGCCCGCCGCCGCGCTCTCGCGGTTGGCCTGGATCAGGTCGTAGATGTACAGCGACGCGGTCTGGGTCTGGCCGGGGATGTCGCCGGCCAGCATCAGGGTCAGGCCGAAATCGCCGAGCGCGCGGGCGAACGCCAGCATCGCGCCGGCGATGATGCCGCGGCTGGCCAGCGGCAGCACGACCGTGAAGAACGCGCGCACCGGCCCGGCGCCGAGCGTGCGCGCCGCCGCCGGCAGCGTCGGATCGACCTCCTCGATCGCCGAGCGCGCCGCCTTGATCACCAGCGGCAGCGAGCCGATCGTCGCCGCCACCACCGCGCCGGTGACGGTGAAGACGATCTGGGTGCCGAACAGCGACTCCCAGGCCCGGCCGATCGCGCTGTGGCGGCCGATCGAGACCAGCATGAAGTAGCCGAGCACGGTCGGCGGCATGACCATCGGCGCGGTCATGATCGCGTCGAGCAGGTCCCGCGCCGGCGTCCGCCGCCACGCCAGCAGCGCGCCCAGCGCGACGCCGAGGGTCACCGCCAGGACGGTCGCGATGCACGCGACCCGCAGGGACAGCGCGAGCGGTTCCCAGGCCATCGACTGCCGGCGATGGTAGCACGCGGGGTCACGGCGCGGCGGCCGCGGCGTCCGGGGCCCCGGCGTCGGGGCCGCCGGCGTCGGGGGCCTCGGCGTCGGGCATCGCGGCGTCGGCGGCGGTCGGCACCACGCCGCAGACGTCGTCGTGGCCGGCCCGCGCCAGGCAGGCGCCGATCTCGCAGCGGCTGGTGCTGGTGCGCAGCTGGGGCCGGGCGACGCAGCCCCCGAACGACTCGCACCGCATCAGCACCCGGCTGTTGGGGGCGTCGACGTCGAAGGCCAGCGCGCGCATCGCGTCGGTGCCGAGGATGCCGTCGACCTCGGCGGCCTCGGGCCGCAGCTCGCTGCGCAGCGCCTGCAGCACCGGATCGTCGTCGTCGACCAGCAGCACCTCGATGCCGGCGGCCGGCGACAGCTCGACCACCGCCGGGACCTGGCAGAACGTGGCGCCGCCGCTGCACGGGCAGCTGTCGCCGGTCTGGCAGTCGCGGACGCTCAGCAGGTGGTGGGCGCGGACCTTGCGGCACGGCCCGCGCAGCGTCGTGTCGTCGCCGACCAGCGCCATCCGGTCGATCGTCGCCAGCGTGCCCTCGACCAGGCCACCCGGCAACCACACCGCGCCGCGCGGCAGCCCGGTCGGCTCGGGCAGGCCGGTGGCGTCGAGCCAGCGCCGGTACGCCGACCACGACAGGATCGTCGGCGCCATCCCGGTCGACAGCACCAGCTGGACGTCGGCGCCGGCCTCGGTGGCGAGATCGGGATCCTCCTCGGGGTCGTAGGCCAGGCAGGCGCCGATCGCGATGCGGTGGGCCGCGAACGTGATCTTGGTGCCGTCGAGGTAGAGCGTGCCGCCGCCGTGGAACGGCCGGCTCATGACCGCGTCGCAGACCCGGCCGCGCGCGGCGTCGTCGCCGGCGACGTCGGGGAACAGGAACAGCTCGCTGGTGGTCAGATCGAAGCGGGCGGCGCCGGTGTCGAGGGCGTCGCCGCCGATCACCGCGTCGATCGCGACCGGCGCGGCCTCGGGCCCGACCTGACACGGCTCCTGGGGACAGGCGTGCAGCTGCGTGACCGTCACCGGCAGGTGGGCCCGCGGCACCAGCTCGGTGCCGGTGCCGCCGAGCAGGGTCAGCGTGGTCGACCGCCGGCTGACCGCGGTGCCGGGGGCGACGTCGATCACGGTCAGGGGCGCCAGGACGTCGACGGTCGCGGTCCGGACCGTGCCGTCGCCCTCGCGGACGTGGGCGATCACGGCGCCCGAGCCGAGGTCGACGACGATCGGGAACGGGTCGCCGAACGAGGCCTCGCCCTCGCAGCCGGCGGCGGTCACCGCGGTCGCGCCGAGCCCGAGCCCGGCGGCGATCCAGCTGGCGACGACGACCAGGCGGGCGCGCATCGTCGCCAGTCTACAACGGCAGCTCGCGGATCGTCGCGCGGCGCCCGTCGACCTCGACCGCGCCGCCGGGCTCCCACACCGAGCGGTGCAGGTAGGCCAGCGCGATCGCGCCGTGCGCCGGCGACACCACCGACGACGTCACCTTGCCGGCCTCGGGCCGGTCGGCGTGCGCCACGATGGCGCCGACCGCGACCGGGCCGTCGCCCTCGATGACCAGGGCGCGCAGCGCGCGGGCCGCGCCGCCGCGGGCGTGGACCCGGAACACCGGCTCCTGGCCGACGTAGCAGCCCTTCTCGTAGTCGAGCCACCGGGTCAGCGGGGTCTCGAACGGGAACGCGTCCTCGTCGACGTCGACGCCGTAGCGCGGGATCCCGGCCTCGACGCGGACGATCTCGACCTCGTCGTCGGACGCGACCGGCGCCGGCGCCGGCGCCATGACGATCGGCGCGTCCCACGCCGCGGCGGCGGCGCCGGGCGCGGGCCAGACCTTGTGGGCGGTGCCGCCGGCCGGCTCGAGCGGCTCGAAGGTGACGTCGTCCATGACCGCGTAGCGGTCGAGCAGGGCGGCGACCTTGGCGCCCAGCGACGGCTCGCTGTGGACGACGACGTGATCGTCGCCGCGGGTGGCCTCGATCACGGCGAGGACCCGGCCCTTGGGGTTGAGCAGGGCGCCCCAGGCGTGGGCGCCAGGCGCCATCGCCTCGACGTTGATCGTGCAGATGCCCTGCAGGAACCGCACGTGATCGGCGCCGGCGACCCGCAGGTGGTGCCAGCCGGTCAGGGCGACGTTCACGACGCCCTCCCGGCGGCGCGCAGGCGCTCGAGGCGGCGGCGGTCGCCGTCGGCCCAGCGCCGCCGGTCGTCGTCGGTGACGCGCTCGAGCGGCGGCACCGCGCGGGGCCGGCCGTCGTCGTCGATCGCGACGAAGGTCAGGTACGCCTTGGTGGTGTAGCGGCGGGTCCGGTGCTGCATGTCTTCGGTCTCCACCCGGCAGCCTACCTCCATGGAGGAGCGGCTGACGTAGTTGACCTGGGCCTGCAGGATCACGACCTCGCCGACGTGGACCGGCGTGATGAAGTCGAGCCGGTCGATCGACGCGGTGACCGCGGCGCCGCCGGCGTGGCGCATGGCGGCGACGCCGGCGCACACGTCGATCCACTGCATCATGATGCCGCCGAACATCATCCCCGAGGGCCCGTTGGTGTGCTCGGGCATGACGATCTGGGTCATCACGCAGCGCGACGCCTCGGGCGTCAGGCGGAGGGCGGCCATCGGCGGCCGCGGCTCACTTCTTCTTGGAGGTCGCCGGCTTCTTGGCCGCCTTGGCGGTCTCGATCTTCCGCTTGATGCGGGCCTTGAGGGCGCGCTGGCTGCGGCGGCGGCGGGTCTTCGGCGTACGGCGGGTGTCTCCACGTCCCATGGGGCGCTCCTTGATCCTGCGGCCTCGAGGAGGCTCGCTGCGTTGAGGGAAGGGGATACTGGCCGAGCCTCCCCGGGCTGTCAATCCGGCCGGCCGGCCACGGGGCCTGGAGCCGGCCGGGGCCGCCCGCGCCGGCTGTCGATCGGCTCGCTCGCCCGCAGCCGGGCTCACCGCCTCGCGCAGACGCTCGGCTCAGTAGCGCAGCGCCACCGAGAAGTGCCAGCGGCCCTGGGTCGGGTCGCCCTCGCGCGGGAACACCGGCAGCGCGTACTCCAGCGACAGCGGCCCGAACGGGGTCAGGGCCCGGATCAGCGCGATGCCCACCGCCGGGCGGATGTCGTCGAGGGCGAAGCTGCTGAAGGTGTTGACGATCGAGCCGGCGTCGACGAACACCGCCGAGGCCAGGTTGATGCCCTTGACCTGCCACAGCCGCACCTGGGTGTCGACGCCGCCGAGCAGCCGGATGTTGCCGCCGGCGGGCAGGGTCTTGATCTGGGTCAGGCCGTCGAACGGCGGCACCGGCTGCTCGACCAGCTCGATCGCGAGCCGGTCCTCGTCGAAGCCACGCACGGTGTCGTCGCCGCCGGCGAAGAAGCGCTCGACCTCGGGCAGCAGCACCGCGTTGCCCAGCGGGATGCCCTGGTCGTAGCGGCTGTCGAGGCGCAGCTGCAGCCGCCCGGTGAGCTGGTGGATCCACTGCGCGCCGCCGTGGACCTTGATGAAGGTGTCCTGGCCGAGCAGGTAGCGGCTGGCGAAGCTGACCCCGCCCTCGAGCTTGTAGCCGTGGTCGGGGGTCAGCGGCGACAGGTTGCCGCGGGCGTCGACCCGCTGATCGAGCGTGAGGGTGAGGCCGATCGCGCCGGTGCGGTTGTCGACCGGCGACGTCGACAGGCTGCCGTTGTTGCCCGCCAGCCGGACCGCCTCCTCGGTGCGGCCGAACTTGCGGAAGTCGTAGTGCAGCGTCGCCGCGATCGAGCGGGCGTCCCTGTCGGGGGCGCCGGCGCGCTGCCACGAGCGCGACACGCCGACCGAGCCGCCCCAGCTGGTGAGGAAGCCGAACCGCTCGGTCTCCTGGCGGCGCCAGAACGCGGTGAGCTCGGTGTCGGCGGCGAAGCCGATGGTGCGGCGGGTCCACCACCGCGGCAGCCGCGCGGTGGCCTCGTAGCTCTGGTACTTGGCGGCCAGGACGTCGGGGAAGCCGAAGCTGCGGGTGATCGACAGCTCGCCGTTGATGCCGTTGCCGAACGGGTTGGGGAAGACCGGGTTGATCTTGAAGAACGTGCCCTTCTGGCTCGACCGGCCCAGCTCGAAGTCGACGTAGGCGCGGTGGTCGTCGCGCTCCTCGACCTTGACGACGACGTTGACGGTGTCCCCGCGCCCCTCCTCGAAGTCGAGCAGCTCGATCGACACCGCCGAGAACAGGCCGGTGGCCTGCAGGCGGCTGCGGCCGCCGGTGTACAGCGCCTCGGTCAGGAGCGCGCCCTCGCGGAACCGCAGCTCGCGGCGGATCACCCAGGCGTCGGTGTTGAAGTTGCCGCGGATGACGACCTTGCCGATGCGGACGTCGCCGCCCTCGTCGATCTTGTAGGTCGCGACCACCTGGTGCGGCTCGTCGGCCGGGGTCACCGCCAGGGTGATGCGGGCGCGGGGCCGGCCGATGCCCCAGAACCAGTCGCCGAGGCGCTTGCCCGCGCGCTCGAGGTTGCCGACGATGTACGGCGTGTGGGGCTCGACCGCGAGCTGGGCCAGGACCTGGTCGCGGCTGGCCTTGTGGTCGCCGACGAACTCGACCTCGATGCGCGCGACCTCGGTGCGCGGGCCCTCGTCGATGTCGAACCGGACGTAGAGGTCGCGCGGCGCCCGCTCCGAGGCCAGCAGCGCCGCGGTGGTCGCGGCGTCGCCGAGCGCCTCCGGCGCCGGCGCCGCGCTGGCCGTGACCTCGGTCGCGCCGAAGCCGCGCGCGTGATAGAGCGCGAGGATCCGCTCGACGTCGCCGGCGAGCTGCTCGGCGGTCAGCGCGGTGGTGCCGCCGAGCAGGCTGAACGTGGTCTTCTTGGCCGCGACGGTCAGCGCGCCGCGGACCACCGCCTCGGGCACCTGGTCGGCGCCGACGACGTCGACCCGGCGCAGCTCGCGGCGGCTGCCGGGATCGATGCGGAACTTGACCCGGTCGATCAACCGCTCGCCGCGGCGGCCGTCGTCGACGCGCAGCCGCTCGCGCTCCCAGCTGACGACGGCGTCGAACCAGCCGAGCTTCTGGTAGTGCCGCTGGATCGCGGTCGCCGAGGCCTCGACCTCGAAGTCGTCGGCGATCGACGCGGCGTTGAAGGTGAGCTGCTTGTCGAGATCGTCGTCGGGGAAGCGGTCGGGGTCGTTGCCCTCGTAGGCGACGTCGACCCGGCGCCGCTCGTCGATCGTCACCTTGAAGTCGACCTGGCGGGTGGTCCGGTCCCACGACGTCGCCGGGTCGTAGTTGGTCGACACCCTCACGCCCGGGTAGCCGCGCTTCTGGTACAGCTCGGTGAGGCGGTCGATGTCGGCCTTGTGCTGGCTCAGCGAGAACCGCTTGGGCAGCCAGTGGATGCCGAGGGCGTCGCTGTCGAGCTTGTGGTGGCGGAAGATCGCGCGGATCTCGGCGCCCGAGATGGCCAGGCGATCCTCGTGCGCGATCGTGATGCGGCCGACCGAGTAGGCCGGGCCGAGCACGGCGTGGACCTCGATGATCGCGCCGTAGACCTTGGTCTTCTGGACGTCGATCGTGACGGTGGCCTCGAAGAAGCCCTCGTCCTGGAGGAACTGGCGCAGGTGCTCGACCTCGTCGCGCAGCTGCTTGGCGCGGCCGTCGCCGGGGGGCTCGAGGCGCTCGCCCTGGCGCAGCCGCATGCGGCGCAGCAGCGGCTCCTTGTACAGGGTCACGAACCACGACTGCGACACCTCGACCTCGACCCGGCGCACCACCAGCAGCGGCTCGAGGTACAGCACCGCGCGGACCCGGCCGTCGGCCTCGGTCTCGACCTCGATGTTCTCGAGGTGGTAGCCGAGGTTGGCGCAGGCCTCGACCAGCTCGTCGCGGGCGTCGTTGGTCAGGGCCTGGCGGGTCGCCATGTCGGGCTCGAGCAGGGCCTCGACCACCGACGCGTCCTCGAGCAGCTGGGCGCCGGCGGCGGGCCGGACCTCCCAGTCGTTCCACAGCACCAGCCGCTGGATCGGCCCGGTGTCCTTGTCGGGCGGCGGCTCGACGTCGGTGCCGAGCTGGTCGCCACCGGCGGGCGCGGCGCCGTCGGCGCCGTCGGCGGGCGCGCCGTCGCCGGTGCCGGGGGCCGGGCCGGCGTCGGCGGGCGCGCGGCGCTCGGGGCACCGGCGCGGGCGGCGTCGGGGTCTGCGCCGGCCGGGGCCGGGGGCGGGGCGCCGCGGGCTTGCCCGCGGGCGCGTCGGGCGTCGGCGCGTCGGGCCCGGCGCCGGCGTCGACGGGGCCGGCATCCGGCGGCGTCGCGGGCGCGGGCGCGGGCGCGGCGCCGGCGTCGACCGGCTGGCCGCGCGCCGCCCGGGGCGGGCCGGAGACGATCAGCGCGGTGACGACGACGGTGGCGAGGGCCAGGGCACGCGTCACGGGAACCATCGATACACCAACTTGGCCTCGGTGTCCTTGATGTCCTCCTCCGCAGGATCGTCGTAGTTCTTGCGCAGGTGGCCGATCTCGACCGAGAAGCCGCCGACGGTCTGGCCCTCGACGCGGACGTGGATGGTACGGCCCCGGACCGTCTGCTCGAGGTCGCCGATGACGTTGAGGTTGTCGAAGACCTTCTTCTCGCCGTGGAACCCGATCGAGCCGGTGCCGACCTCGATGCGCGCGACGTCGAGGCGGGACACGTCGCGCAGCGGGTCGGCCACCAGCAGCGACACGAAGTCGCCGGCGAGGCCCTTGACCAGCTGATCGGTGTAGCTCGCGGTCGGGTTGGTCGAGGTCTCGATCTTGTCGGGGTCGGTGGCGGTCGGATCGGTGGCGACCCGCTGGGTGTCGCTCGGCGCCTTGCCGCCGAGCAGCAGGGTCAGGGTCTGGCCCTTGTTGAGGCCGCTCGACGTCGACAGATCGAGATCCGGGTGGCTCAGCGTGCCGCCGAGGGTCAGCGTGATCAGGTGATCACGGCCGGTCGAGTCGCGGTAGTCGGCCTCGCTGGTGATGTCGAGGGTCGGGGTGTCGGACGGGAACTCGGCGAGGTGAGCGAACGACAGCTTGCCGGTGGTGCGGGTGAAGCGCGCGCCGATCAGCTGCGGCTTGAACGTGCCGCGGTCGACGTTGATCGTGCCCTCGAGGCGCGGGTCCTTGGGCGTGCCGGTCAGCGTCAGCTGGCCGCTGAGGTCGATGTTGGCGATGTTGTTGGCGACCTGCAGCGAGCTGGCGCGCAGGTTCACGTCCAGCTTGGCGTCGCCGATCATCGGGTACTCGTCCCAGAACGGCTTGGCCGGGGCCCCCGTCGACGGCGTCGGCAACAGGTCCGACAGCGTCAGCTGGAAGTTGCGGATGTAACGGCCCTGGACGATCTCGACGTCGCCGGTGAACTGCAGCGGCTCGTCCTCGGGCCACTTGACGTTGAGCTCGCTCGCCGACAGCACCAGATCGAGCTCGCGCGGGATCCGGAACGGCAGCGAGTTGGCCTCCGCGATCGTGACGTCGAGGCTGATCGGCTGCCAGTCACGCAGATCGATCGCGCCGGTGATGCCGGTCAGCCGGCCTTCGTCGTCGATCGTGCCGGCGAGCTTGTCCAGGGAGATCTTGTCGGCGCTGAGGCTGATCTGGCCGCCGGTGAGGACGATCTCGCGGCGCAGGCCGCGCGGCATCAGCGAGAACGGGTGCTTGGGATCGAACGTGAGATCGGCCTGGATCGGCACCGTCGGCCCCTCGCCGATGATCGTCAGGTCGAGGTTGGCGACGCCCGAGGCCTGGCTCAGCGCCTCGGGCGCGAACGCCAGCAGCATCTTGCCGGCGAGCTCGCCTTCGACGGACACGCCCCACCGCACCGGCGTGATGCCGTCGAGCTTGATGCCGCCGTGCGCGGACAGCTCGGCGTGCTCGCCGGACGAGCTGTCGTCGACGGCGAGCGTGAACGGCAGCAGGTTGAGGCCGCCCTTGGGGTCGAGGGTGATCCGTGCGCTGGCCACGCTGACGACGGTGTCCTGGCGGGTCGGTCGCAGCGACAGGGCCTCGACGTCGAGCGCGGCGGTGATGTCGGGTGACGCGGTGGCGCCGACCACGTGGGCGTCGATCGCGACCCGGCCCGAGGCGTCGTCGAAGTAGTCGCCGAGCAGCGGCAGGAGGCGCGCGACCTCGAGCGTGCCCGCGACCCGCAGGTCGACGTCGTCGACGGTGGCGCGGCCCGAGACGTCGAGGTCGCCGGCCGGGGTGGTGAACCGGACCGGGCGGCCCAGGGTCGCGGTCACGCCGTCCCAGTGCAGCGACAGCGGCGACGCCGCCGACACCACCAGCGGGGCGGGCCGGCCGTCGCGGTCGCGGCGCGCCAGGATCAGCGCCAGCTCGGGCAGCTCGAGCTGGACGTCGAGCGCGGGGTGGGCCGCGCCCAGCTCGGTCGCGACCGTGATCGTGCCCGAGGTCCACGCCCGCACCGGCGCCGGCGCGCCCAGCATCGCGGTGAGATCGACGAACGGGTCGACCTCGACGCGTCGCAGGTCGACCTTGACGTGGGCGGGGAACGGGGCCGTCGTGCCGAGCACCGCCGCGACCACGATGCGGCCGTCGTTGAGCTGGCCGCACAGCGCGACCTTGCCGGTGTCGGTGCGCGCCGGCGGCGGCCGGCCGTCGGCGCACTCGGTGGCCGGGTCGTCGGTGGTCGCGACCCGGACCTCGAGGCGCTCGTCGCCGAAGTAGGCGCCGAGCAGCCAGGTCCGCAGCAGCGACAGCGCGCCGTCGGCGGTGGGCGCGCCGAGGGTGCCGGCGAGGTCGAGCTGGACCGCGGCGCGACCGCCGGCGGGGACGTCCTCGGAGCCGGCGAGCCGGGCCAGCTCGTCGATCGCGAGCTGGTCGATCTGGACCCGACCGTCGAGGTTGCCCCCGCGATCGGTGGACGCGATGACCTGCGCCGACAGGCCGCTGGGCCGGATCGCGCCGGCGACCAGGCAGTGGCCGCCGGGCTGGCGTGCGACGTCGGCGCACGCGGCCAGGCGATCGGTGGCCGCGGCGGCGGCCTCGCGGCACACCGGATCGTTCGGGTCGTGGTCGAGGCAGGCGCGGACCTTGCCGGCGGGCTCGCCGAGCACGGTCAGGTCGTCGCTGCGCAGCGTGCCGTCGAGGTGGATGCGATCGGGGTCGAGCGGGCCCGATACCCGCAGGTCGGCGTCGGCGCGGCCGGTGACCAGGCCGGCGGCGCCCGGGACCTTGCCGAGGTCGAGGCCGCGCGCGGTCACGACGATGCGCTCGGCGCGCGGCGCGCCGGTGACCACGACCTTGCCGCTGGCCCGGACGTCGCCGATCCGGGTCGAGCGGCTGCGGCGGATGTCGACGACGCCGCCGCCGTAGCTGAACGTGGTGTCGAGGTCGTCGATCACCGGGATGCCGCCGAGCTGCAGCGTGCCGTCGATCGTGGGGTCGTCGTAGCTGCCGACCGCGGTCAGGCCGTGGCCGCGGGCGCGGCGCGCGAACGCGGTCATGCCGGCGCGGCGCAGCCAGCGGTCGAGGTCGCCGCTGTCGACGTCGATCGTGAGATCGAGGGTCTCGTCCTCGGTGTCGACGCCGCCGTCGACGGTCAGCGTCGTGTCGCCGAGGCGCGCACCGAGGTCGGTGAAGTGGATCTCCTCGAACTCGTTCTCGGCGAGGATCGTGCCGCGGGCGATGTGGAGCAGGCCGACGTGGAGGTCGAGGTCGTTGACCTCGAGGCGGTAGTCGCTGTCGCCGCGGGCGTGGAGGTGGCCGGTGACCCGGGTCCCGACCAGGTCGGCGATCGACGGCGGCACGTAGCCGCGGAACTCGAGCGGCTCGGTGATGTCGAGCTGGGCGTCGAGGTAGTAGGGCGACAGGCCGAAGTTGGCCGAGACCTCGATCTCGCCGCGGGCGCCGTCCTGATCGGCGCGCGCCACCGCCTTGTCGAGCGCGCCCTGCTCGGTGGCCATGTCGAGCGACACCGTGGCGCGGTCGAGGAACAGGTGCAGCGGCTCCTCGTCCTCGTAGATCGGGACGTCGTAGCCGAGCCGCTCGAGCGTCGCCGACAGCTTGGGGTACAGGATCGGGCCCGACACCAGCGCCGTGACCGTGACGTCGTCGCCGTGCATCGACGAGTCGACCGAGTCGTGCAGCAGCGGCCCGGCGTTCTCGACGGTGGCGCGGATGTCGTAGGTGCCGCCGAACGGGCTGTCCCAGTAGTCGAGCATGGCGCCGCCGAGGTGGATGCGGGCGCCGTCGGACGACGTCGCCGTCATCGCCAGCTCGAGGGTGTTGGCGACCGGATCGTCGGGCCAGTGGGTCGGCAGCTGCGCCAGCTGGGTGACCTCGAGGTCGCGGAGCTGGAACTTGTACTCGCCCTCGAAGATCGACACCTCGGCGGTCTCGGCGTGGGGCGTGGTCGAGAAGTAGAACTTGGGGACCAGGGGATCCGAAGGATCCATGAACAGGAAGCCGGTGGCGTCGACGTGGGTGGCGTGGGTGACGACGACGTGGCTGCGCGAGATCTTCTTGGTCTCGGGGTCGCGGGTCTCGGTGACGCCGAACTTGGCGTCGAGGTCGAGGTTCTTGATCGTGAAGTCGCGGATGTCGAAGATCGGCGGCGACGACGCGTAGGCGCCGATGTGGAAGCCCGGCTTGCGCTCGGTGTAGAACGCCGCGATCAGGCTGACGATCGTGGTGTCGGCGTCGTGGAGCGGGTAGGGCTCCTCGATCTCCTCGAGCAGGACCCAGCCGCCGTCGACCACCAGGTGCCGGAACACCAGGTCGTGGCGGCCGAACAGGAACGCGTGGACGTCGATCTCGGTGTCGATCGAGTCGAGCCGCGCGATCTGCTGGCCCTCGGCGTCCCAGATCCGCACGCCGCGGATGTGGAAGGGAACCCACCCACCCGTGACCACCTTCGACAGCCCCTCGGTCGGCCAGTCGATCGAGTCGATCTCGATGCGGCCGCGCATCTCGCGGTTGAACATCGACGCCAGGGCGTCGGCCGCTCCCGCGCCGCTGTAGCGGACGCGCAGGAAGATCAGGCCGCCGCCGACGGCCAGCATCGTGGCCAGCGCGATCAGCACCAGCCAGCGACGTCTCGAGATGCGACGGCGCGGGGACACGCGGGCAGCCCTCAAACTACCACGGGGTCCAGCCCCGGTCACGACGGCGCCAGGCGGCCTGTCCACCCGTGGGGCCGCCGGATCGTGCGCCGGATCTCGTCGACGATCGCGCCGACGAGCGCGGCGCCTGCGCGCTCGCGCGCAGGTCGTGCTTGCTCATCGGAGGGCTGCGGCCCATATACTAAAAGTACGACGCGAACCCCGAGGAATTCATGTCGACCGACCACGAGCCTACCGACACGCCCACACCCGCCCCACACCGTGATCGCCTGCTGCCGGTGCTGCGCCGCGAGGCGGTGGTGCCGTCCTCCGATCGCGCCCGCCTGGCCGCGATCCTCGCGACCTGCTCGCTGGCTGGCCTGGCCGGCGGCCTGGCGCTGTCGATGGTGGCCGGCGCGCAGCGCGCCGCGGCCTCGATGCCGCCGCCGCAGCCGCGGCTCTACCTCGACGGTGACCAGGTGCGCACCAGCGCCGATCCGGTGACCTGGCTCGGCCTGCAGCTGCAGGACTGCGGCCCTCGCCAGTGCGCCGACGGCGCCGCGGTGGCCCGGGTGTGGCCCGACTCGCCGGCCCAGGCGGCGGGCTTCCACACCGGCGACGTCGTGGTCCGCTTCGCGGGGGATCACGTCGCCAGCGACGACGCCCTGATCAGCGTGGTCCGCGCGTCGTCGGTGGGCGCCCAGCCGGAGATCGTCGTGACCCGCGGCTCGACCGAGGTCGCGCTGCACCCGACCCTGGGCGTGATGCCCGACGTCGTGCGCTCGCGGGTGTTCCCGCCGGCCGACGCTCATCACCACCGCGGCTACCACCACCGCTAGCGTCGCCCGGCGGCCGATGGCGGTCCGCGGCCGCGCCCACCGGACTCCTCGCCGGCCGGGGCGGGCGGGCGTCCACCGGCGCCGCTAGTTGCAGATGGCGCCGGGGGCGCCGTCGCGCAGCACGATGCAGGTCGACACCACCTGGGCGTCGGTCTCGAAGCTGATCGAGATCTCGTCGAAGTCGGCGGCCGGGAACGGGTCGGTCGGGCCGACGCTGCCGTCGGCGCGCGCGGTGTCGATGACGCCGCGCCCCGCGGTCCGGTTGTAGACGTAGACGATCGCGTTGCTGTAGTTGGCGGTCGCCGGGTAGGCGAAGGTGGCGGTCCCGAGATCGAGGTCGAGCTGGAACTCCATCCGCTCCGGAGCCGGCGGCGGGATCGGGATCGACGGCGTGACGCAGCTCCCCAGCCCGGTGACGAGCATCAGGATCAGCAGGCCGCGATGGAGCAGGGTGGTGGGGAGCATGGCGATCCGGGGAGGACCCCTGGGCATCCGAAAAGCAAGCCGCGCGCCGGGTCAGGGCGCGCGGGCTTCGTGCGATTCCAGGGGGTTGGCTGCCAGCTGGCGGCCTTGCCCTGTCAACCGAGTTGGCAACCGCGACACGGCTGCCAACATCGGTGCCACGGTCAGGGCGTCCGCTTGACCTTGGTGGGCAGCATGATCGACACGCCGGCGCCCATGAACAGGTGGTGCAGGAACCGGTTGTCGGCGTCGCTGACGAACAGGTCGGCGTTGAAGTCGGCGCCCGACGGGTTGTCGCTGAAGGCGTAGTCGCGGACCGTGAGGTCGAGCGCGACGAACTCGTTCAGGAACACGTGGATGCCGCCGGCGAGGTACAGGCCGACCCGGGCCCCGTTGTTGAGCGGATCGTCGTTGTTGGGGTTGTCGTCGGGCAGGATGGGGTTGTCCGGGTCGCTCATGTCGACGAGGCCGGGGTGGCTGTCGTCGCAGATCGACGCGTCGCACTTCGACTGCAGGCTGGCGAACGAGACGCCGGCCTGGAAGTAGAAGTCGAAGTTGACGAACGCCTTGCCGAACGCGGCCAGCTTGCCGTACCAGGGGGTCAGGCTCGCGTAGGCCGCGCCGTGCAGCGGCATCTTGTTGAGGTGCTGCTCGAACTCGGTCTGCGACGGCTCGCGGGTCTGGTCGTCGACCGTGGTCTCGAGGGTCGGCATGATCTTGCCGACCAGGCCGGTGTCGATCGCCGTCGAGAACATGCCGACCGCGCCGAACGACAGCATGTCGGAGGCGTGGAACTCGAGCTTGAGGCCTCCGCCCACGAAGTGGCGGAAGTCGGCGTTGATCGTCGACTCGAAGGCTGGCGTGACCTCGAAGCGCTTGGCGACCAGCAGCATCCGGTTGCGGACAGCGGGCTGATCCTCGAGCGTGCTCTTGCGGCGCTGGGCGTGGGCCTCGCCGGCGGTCGCGAGCAGGGCGGTCGCCGCGACTCCGACGGCGAGCGTGATGACGTGCATGCGGTTCATCGTGTCCTCGCGCGTGGGGGTCAGCGGAAGGTGGTGTACTCGAACGTCGGGGGCAGCCAGAAGCTGACGCCGAGCTGGAACATCACGTTGTTGATGAACGCCGAGTCGGCGTTCTCCTTGGCCTGCTCCGCGGTCGCGTTGGTCATCGAGTCACGGTTGACCGGCTCGAACTTGTCGACGAACAGGTAGTCGCGGATGCCGACGTTGACGGTCAGCCACTTGAACAGGAAGAACCGCAGCGACGCGCCGACGTTGGGCGTGATCAGCAGGTTGGTGAACCCGGGGAACCGCGGATCGCGCGGCACCACCTCGCTCTGGGTCATGCCCAGCCCGGCGGTGAAGAACGTCTCCCAGGTGATGATGTGCTTGTCGAGGACGGCGAACTTTCCGTAGACCGGCACGTAGTGGAAGTTCAGCGCGCCCGAGAAGTTGTACTTGTTGATCGTCGGCAGGCGGCGCGCCTGGCGGGCCACCAGGTCGAACGGCTCGCGGAAGTTCTTCGAGTAGTACTGCCCCTCGAGGCCGACCGAGAGGACGTCCGTGAGGTAGTAGTTGAACTCGGCGCCGGCGGCGACGTGCCGGACCATGTTGTCGTTCATGGTGGTGGCGAGCATCGGCATCACCTCCCACCGGCCGACCTTCAGGAACGGCTTGCGGATGACGACGACGATGTCCTTCCAGGACACGCGGTACTCGCCGGTCTCCTTCTTGGTCGACACCGCGGCGTCGGCCTTGGAGCTCTCGGCCTCGAGCGCGGCGGTGTCGGCCGCGAGGTCGCCCTCCGGTGGCTCGTCGATCTCGATCTCCGGCGTGTCGCCGGTGTCGTCCCCGGTGTCGCCGGTGTCGCCGGTGTCATCGGGATCGACTTCGATCTCGTCATCCGGCTGAGCGACCGCGGAGGAGGTCGGCCAGTACGTCGCCGCGGCCGCGGCAATCGCGATCAGAAGGGCGTTCCTGTTGCGACGCATGTCTGGAGCGTTCTCCTCGGCTGGGCTGGCCAGCCGCTTCTGGGACCGGGGTGGTGAGGGGATAGCCCGCGAAGGCCGATTTCCTCTTCGATTTCGCGGGGTTATCCCTCCTCCCGAGGGCGTGGCGCACTATAACACGTGATTTTTTCAATCATCAAGCCCGCGCGCTGCCTTCTGGATCACAGCGGCGCCGCGGGTGTGATCGACCGCGGTAACCTCTCACATTCCGCCCGGTTCAGGCGGCGTCGGCGTGCTCGGCGTCGTCGTAGAGCGCCGCGACGAAGGCGGCGGGATCGAACGGCCGCAGGTCGTCGACCTTCTCGCCGACGCCGATGTACCGGACCGGGACCTTGAGCTCGTCGCAGATCCCCAGGACCACGCCGCCCTTGGCCGAGCCGTCGAGCTTGGTGAGCACCAGGCCGGTGATCTCCATGGTCTCCTTGAAGGTCTTGGCCTGCTGGATCGCGTTCTGGCCGGTGGTGGCGTCGAGCACCAGCCAGGTCTCGTGCGGGCTGCCCGGCATGGCCTTCTCGCAGACCCGGCGCACCTTCTTGAGCTCGTCCATGAGCTCGACCTTGGTGTGCAGCCGGCCGGCGGTGTCGCAGATGACGACGTCGTAGTCCTCGTCGACCCCGCGCTTGATGGCCTCGAAGATGACCGAGGACGGATCGCCGCCCGACTTGCCCTTGACCACCGGGCAGCCGGCGCGCTGGCCCCAGATCTCGAGCTGCTCGGTCGCGGCGGCCCGGAAGGTGTCGCCGGCGGCGAGCAGCACCTTCTTGCCCTGCCGGGACAGCAGCGCCGCGAGCTTGCCGATCGTGGTGGTCTTGCCGACGCCATTGACGCCGATGGTGAGCAGGACGAAGGGGTGGTGGGCGTCGACGTCCACCGCGGGCGCGCCGACGTCCAGGATCGTGGCCGAGGTCTTGCGGATCTGTCGCCAGATCTTGCTGGCGTCCTCGAGGTCGTCCTTGGACAGGTTGCCCTTGACGTCCTGGAAGATGCGGTCGGCGGCGCGGGGCCCGATGTCGGCGGTGAACAGGACCTCCTCGAGGCCCTCGAGGACGTCGGCGTCGATCTTCTTCTTGCCGAACAGCTTGCCGAGCTTGGCGACGAAGCCGCCGCGGGTCTTGGCCAGGCCGGCCTTGTAGGCGGCGCGGGCGTCGTCGTCGGGCGCCGCGGCCTCGACCTGGTCGTCGCCCTCGTCCTCGACCTCGTCCTCGTCGCGCTCCTCGGGCTCCGGGGTGCGGGGCCGGGCCGCCTTGCCCTTGCCCTTGCCCTTGCCGGGCTTGCGGTCACGGGTTCCGGGCTCGCGGGCCTCGGCCCGGGCCTCGCCGTGGCCGTCGGCCTCGGCGCGGGCGTCGGCCTCGCGCTCGGCCTTGGTCCGGTGGGCGGCGGGCCGCGGCCGGTCGCGGCGGCGGACCCGCTCCTTGACCACGGGGGTGCCGGCGTCGACCCCGAGGTCGCGCAGGCGCTCCTGGACGCCCTTGTTCTCCTGCTGGCTCTTCGCCGAGGCCCGGCGCAGAACCAGGATGATCACGGCGACGACCACGAGGACGACGCCGAGGGTGACGAATTCCTGGACCATGAGGTGGCGGCCCTTATACCAAGTCAGGCGCGCTCGCGCACCGCGAGGGCGACCCGGCGCTCGGCCTCGCCGAGCTGGTCCTCGTCGGGCAGCCGCAGCGAGAAGTAGCGCTCCTCGACGAAGTCGGTGAGGTCGGCCAGCGCCGGGGCCGGGCGGGCGGCGCGCACGTGGTCGAAGACCTGACGCGGCGACCACACGCCCCACAGCGCCGGGTCGGGCAACAGCGGCACCGCGGCCCGCTTGTACAGCGAGAAGATGCGCTCGCGCACCGGCATCAGGTCGACGCGGGCGCCGCGTAGCTCGCCGCGGTGCGGGATCGTGACGGTGAAGCGCTCGGTGCAGTGGCCGTGGCGCGACACCTCGACCTGCCACTCGCCGGCGCCGAGCGCCTCGACCACGAAGGTACCGTCGTCGCCGCCGTCGGCCTCGAGGCCGCGGCCCGACAGCCGCAGCTTGACGTGGGCGCCGGGCAGCGGGCGGTGCCGGATGGCGTCGCGGACGACGCCGCCGAAGCCGTGATCGCCGGGGCGGCGCAGGGTCGACACCAGGCTCGAGCGCGACGGGATCAGGCCGCCCTGGGGCTCGACCGCCGGGTCGGCGGCGGCCCGCTCGTCCGGCGGCGGCCGCCGCAGCTTCTGCCACGGCCGGGTCCGCGCCGCCAGGAAGCCCAGCGCGCACAGCGCGGTGATCGCGAACGCGGCGATCGTGTAGGCGACCGGCACCGGCTGGGGCGCGGCGACCTCGACGAACGCGACCTGGGAGCGGCTGGTCCGCAGCCAGGCCTCGGTGGGCTCGGCGGCGGCCTGGACGGCGCGCCGGCCCTGGCCGACCGCGCCGGCCTCGACCCGGATGCGGAAGGCGCCGTCGGCCCCGGTGACCACCTGGGCGAGCCGGTGCTCGTCGGCGATCAGCGCCACCGGGACCCGGGCCAGGCCGTGGCCGTCCTCGTCGACGACGCGG
Organism: Kofleriaceae bacterium; assembly: GCA_020633495.1. Taxonomy (GTDB): domain Bacteria; phylum Myxococcota_A; class Polyangia; order Haliangiales; family Haliangiaceae; genus WYBA01. The sequence continues at coordinate 164,220 of JACKDR010000014.1, forward strand.
CCGGTGGCGACGACGTCGTCCTCGTAGGCGACGTCGCCCGACGACAGCGTCAGCGTGGTCGTGGTCGCCGACGACAGCTCGACGGTGGCGTCGGCGGTGGCCGGGGCGTAGACCGAGTCGCCGGCGAACGTGGCGTGGACCCGGCGCCGGCCCGGCCCGTGGGCGGCGACCCGGGTCAGCACGAACGAGCTGTTGCCGACCACGTCCGCGACCTTCTCGAGCTCCTCGGGGGCGACGTCGGGCGCGCCCACCGACAGGGTGATCGGCAGATCGACCGCGACCCCGGCGCTGGCGGCGGCGACCTGGATGCGGACCCCGCCGGGCACCGCCTCGGTGGTGAGCTGCAGGTCGACGCCCATCTTGTCGATGTCGACCTGATCGAGGCGGACGTCGCTGGGGTCGAGGCTGTCGGAGCCGGCGAACGACACCGCGACGTCCTGCTTGCCGCCGGGCGCGACCACCGAGACCTCGAAGGTGCCGTCGGCGCGGGTCGTGGTGGTGACCGGGCGGCCAGCCAGCTGCAGCGTGATCTGCTCGTGGCCCAGGCCGACCCCGCTGAAGCGGTCGACCAGCTGGCCGCTGACCACGTAGCGGCCGCCGTAGTCCTTGCGGATCGGCCCCAGGCGCAGCTCGGTGCGGGCCTTGATGGTGATCGCGGGCGCCGCGGCGGGGGCCGTGGGCCGCAGCGCCAGCGCGGCCAGGGCGGCGACGACGGCGGCGGCGAGCACGGCCGCACGCGCCGGGATCCGCAGGCTGCGCATGTCCCGGTGATAGCACGGCGGCGGCGCCGGATCGCCCGCCGGCGCGGTCTGCCGGGCGCTCCGGGCCGATCCGCGCAAGGCGCCGAGGTTGTTGCGGGAGCGCGGGATCGTCGATTGTCAGAGGGGGGATCGACCCTGGCGCCGCTCCGGAGCTTGCCTCCGTGCAGACTTTCGGGGCCTCAACGGAGAGCTGCCAGCACCAATGCGCATCAAGCGGGTCGAAATCATCGGGTTCAAGTCGTTCTGCGACCGCGCCGTGATCCACATCGATACGTCGGTCACCGGCGTGGTGGGCCCCAACGGCTGCGGCAAGTCCAACATCGTCGACGCCATCCGGTGGTGCATGGGCGAGCAGTCGGCCAAGCACCTGCGCGGCAAGGCCATGGAGGACGTCATCTTCTCCGGCTCGGAGAGCCGCGGCCCGGCGCCCATGGCCGAGGTGTCGCTGACCTTCGACGACGTCGGGTTCTCGCACGAGACCCTCGAGATGGCGCTGCACTCCGACGAGGCCGCCGCCGCCGAGGTCCTCGACCGGATCGCGGGCGAGGGCGAGGCCGAGGCCGACGCCGGCGCCGATGCGGTCGCCGACGGCGCGGCCGAGGGCGCGGTCGCCGAGGGCGCGGCCCGCCGACGCGCGGCCGCCGAGGCGCGGTCGCCGACAGCGCGGCCGCCGAGGGCGCGGCCGCCGACGGCACGGCCGGCGAGGGCGCAGTCGCGCGCCGCGCCCGAGCCGATGCTCGACGAGCACGGCCAGCCGGTGGCGTCGGCGTCGGAGGAGGTCCGCGACTTCCTGACCGACCGGCCGCCCGCGCTCGACTTCGCGCGCTACACCGAGGTCACGATCTCGCGGCGCCTGTACCGCGACGGCACCTCGCAGTACTTCATCAACAAGACGCCGTGCCGGCTGCGCGACATCACCGACTTCTTCCTCGGCACCGGCGCCGGCACCAAGGCCTACTCGATCATCGAGCAGGGCCGCATCGGCCAGATCGTGTCGTCGCGGCCGCAGGATCGCCGCGCGATCATCGAGGAGGCCGCCGGCATCACCAAGTTCAAGGCCAAGAAGAAGGCCGCCGAGCGCAAGCTCGACCAGACCCGCCAGAACCTGCTGCGCGTCTCCGACATCGTCGTCGAGCTCGACAAGCGCATGGGCACGCTGCGGCGCCAGGCCCAGAAGGCCGAGCGCTACCGCAAGTACAAGGCGGAGATGAAGGACATCGAGCTGTGGAAGGCAACCCACCGCTTCCTCGAGCTGCGCGCCGAGGACGGGCTGGTGCGCGGCCGGCTCGGCGTCGCCCGGGTCGAGCTCGAGGACGATCGCGCCGAGCTCGAGGCCCGCGACGGCAAGGTCGTCGCCGAGCGCGCCGACATGGCGGTCGAGGAGCGGCGGCTCGCCGGCCTGCAGGAGCAGGTCTACGAGCTCGACAACCGGATCCGCCTGGCCGAGAGCAAGATCGGCTTCCAGAGCCGCGAGGCCGACGAGCTCGAGCAGCGCATCACCGCCGGCGAGGCCGAGATCGCCGAGCTCGAGCGACGCCGCGAGGAGGCGGCGGCGCAGCACGCCCGCCAGGCCGCGGAGCTCGCCGAGCTCGAGGCCGAGGCCGCGGTCGGCGACGGCGAGGTCGCGGCGCGCGAGGCCGAGCTGGCCGAGGCCCGCGAGGTCATGGCCGGCGCCCAGCGCCGCCTCGACGAGGCCCGCGCCCAGCTGTCGGTGGCGCGCGCCGACGTGTCGCGCGGCGAGGCCCAGCGCGAGGCGCTGGTGCGGCGGCGCGAAGAGGCGCAGCGCCGGCTCGAGCGCGTCCGCGAGGAGACCGAGGTCGCGCACGACCGCCTGCGCGAGCACGAGCGCGAGGGCAAGCGGGTCGACGCCGCGCTCGCCGAGCTGCGCCAGACCCGGCTCGATCTCGGCAGCCAGGCCGAGCACTTCGAGGCCCGCCAGGCCCACCTCGCCGAGGAGGTGTCGCGCGGCGAGACCGAGGTCGAGACCCTGCGCACCGAGGCGCACCGGCGCCGGTCGCGCCTGCAGTCGCTGATCGAGATCCAGGAGCGCTACGAGGGCTTCGCCCGCGGCACCCGGACCGTCATGCAGCGGTCGTCGGAGATCGAGGGCGCGATCCGCGGCCTGGTCGCCGACGTCGTGCGCGCCCCCGAGCAGCTCGAGGTCGCGGTCGAGGCCGCGCTGGGCGATCGCCTGGGCGGCGTGCTGGTCGAGGACGCCCAGGTCGGCGTCGCGGCGATCGGCTACCTCAAGCGCACCAACGCCGGCCGCAGCGCGTTCGTGCCCTGCGACCCGCCGACCCGGATGTCGGCGTCGGCCGGCGGCGGGCTCGAGGCCGCGACGGCGGCGCCGTCGCCGACCTTCGTGGCCGTCGACCTGGCGCCGGCGGCCGAGGGCGCCGCGCCCGACGAGGCGGTCGATCCGGTCGTCGGGCCGGCGGTCGCCGACGCCGCGGTGGTGGCCGAGGGCGCCGCCCCCGGCGACGCCGAGCCCGACACCGGCACCGACGTCGCCAGCCCGCTGCCGTGGGGCGCCACCGTCGACACCGGCTGGAGCGACGGCACCGGCATCCAGGTCGAGGACCGCACCCAGGTGGTCGCGGCCTCGGCGGCGCTGGGCGGCGAGGGCGTGCTGGGCCGGATGGTCGATCTGGTCCAGCTCGACGATCGCTACCGGGCGCTGGCGCCGCGGCTGTTCGGCGACTGCCTGGTGGTCGACAGCCTCGAGCGCGCGGTCGCGCTGCACCGCCAGGGCGTCACCGACACGCTGGTCACCCTCGACGGCGACGTCGTCGATGGCCGCGGCGTCGTCGCCGGCGGCTCGCGCGACGCCCAGGGCTCCGGCGTGCTGGCGCAGAAGCGCGAGATCCGCGACCTCGAGGAGATCGTCGCCAGCCTCGACAGCGACCTGACCGAGGCCACGGCCCGGCTGGTCGCCGCCAAGGGCGAGCTCAAGCAGGTCCAGAAGGCGCTCGAAGGCCTGCGCGGCCAGGCCCACGAGGGCGACATCGCCATCATGGGTCACGAGAAGGACGCGACCCGGCACCGCCACGAGCTCGATCGGCTGCGCGAGCGGCTCAACCAGCTCGGCGGCGAGCAGGGCGAGCTCGACGAGCGGCTCAGCGGCCTCGACGCCGAGGACGCCGCGCTGGCGGCGCGGACCGTCGACGCCGCCGACCGGATCGATCGGTTCGAGAAGGCGCAGCTCGGCGAGATCGAGGGCGTCACCACCGGGCGCGAGCGGGTCGACGTCCTGGCCGCGAGCCTGACCGAGGCCCGCGTCCGCGCCGCCCAGCTCGGCGAGAAGCGCGCCGCCGCCGACGCCGGCCGGCTGCGCGCCGAGGCCACCGAGCGCGACCTCGCGGCCCGGGTCGAGCGCCTGCGCACCGGCATCGTCGAGGGCGCCGAGCGCGCCGGCACGCTGCGCGCCGACTGCGCCGAGCTCGAGGGCGAGCTCGCCGGTCAGCGCGAGCGCCGCCACGTCGCGGCGACCGAGCTCGACGAGGGCCGCGACGCCTACGAGCGCCGGCTCGCCGAGCTCACGACCTCGGAGATGGCGGTGCGCGAGCTGCGCGGCCGCGCCGATCGCCTGGCCCAGGAGGTCGCGCACCTCGAGGTCAAGCTGGCCGGGCTCGACTCGTCGCGCCAGGTCCTGCTCGAGACCATCTGGGACCGCTACCAGGTCAACGTCCCCGAGATCATCTACGACCACCACCTGCGCCCGGTCGCCGGCGAGCCCGAGGACGCTCGCCTGCACGAGCTCAAGGACCTGGTCGAGCGGATGGGCACCGACATCAACCTCACCGCGATCGAGGAGTACGCCGAGGTCTCGAAGCGCTTCGAGTTCCTGTCGTCGCAGAAGGTCGACCTCGAGGACGCCGTCGATCAGCTGCAGCGCGCGATCGACAAGATCAACAAGACCTCGCGCAAGCTGTTCCGCGACACCTTCGCGGCGGTCAACGCCAAGTTCAAGGAGGTCTTCCCGCGGCTGTTCCGCGGCGGCCAGGCCCACCTGTCGCTGACCGGCGGCGACGACGTCGACCTGCTCGAGGCCGGCGTCGAGATCATGGCGCAGCCCCCGGGCAAGAAGAACTCGACGGTCGATCAGCTGTCGGGCGGCGAGAAGGCGCTGACCGCGGTGGCGCTGATCTTCTCGATCTTCCTGATCAAGCCGTCGCCGTTCTGCATCCTCGACGAGGTCGACGCCCCGCTCGACGAGGCCAACGTCGATCGCTACAACGAGATCGTCCGCGAGATGACCGACCGCTCGCAGTTCGTGATCATCACGCACAACAAGCGGACGATGGAGTCGGCCGACAACCTCTACGGCGTCACGATGCAGGAGCCGGGCGTGTCGAAGCTGGTGACGGTGAACCTGTCGCGGGTCGGCGAGCACCGTCCCGCCGCCGCGACCGCGTAGGCCAGCTCACGTCGCGTGCAGCGACGGTCGCGCCCGCGGGGCGCGGCAGATGGTCGCGAACTTCCAGGGCGTCTCGTAACCAGCGAGACGCCCTCGGCTTTTTCGGGGTCGCCGCGGGTAACCGATCCGTACCCGAGGAACATCGAATCGTCGCTTGCCAAGGTCGAAGCTTGGTTCTATCTACGTGAACGGTCATTCATCGCGTTGAACTTCGATTCACGGACCGTCGCCCATGCCGCCCCCCGCCGACAAGAAGAAGTCGCCTCGCCGCGCCGGGGCGGCGAGCGGGGCCCGGCCGACCACCCGCCGGCCGGCGCCGCGTCGTCACGCCCTCAACCAGGTCCGCAGCGCGGTCCGCGAGAGCGCCTCGGAGCTGTACCGCGACCACATCCTCGCCGCCGCGGAGCAGGAGTTCACGGGCCGCGGCTACGCCGCCACCCGGATGGCGGACATCGCGCGCCGCGCCGAGATGAGCGTCGGCGCCCTGTACCGGCACTTCGCCAGCAAGGAGGCCATCTTCGCCTCCATGGTCGAGCGGGCCGGCAACGGCTTCGTCGCCAGCCTCGAGCGCGCCGCCGAGACCCCGTCGCCGCGCGAGCGCATCACCGCGCTGATCGCGACCTCGCTGGCCTTCATCGAGGACAACCGCTCGATGTTCCAGGTCTTCACCCAGCTGCGCGACGACGGCATCGCGGCCTGCGACGAGATCTCCGGGCGCATCTGCAGCGTCCACGATCGCGTCGACGCCAGCTACCGCCAGGCGCTGGCCGACGGCATCGCCGCCGGTCAGCTCGACGCCACGATCCCCCTCGACGACCAGCTCGCGTTCTTCCACGGAGCCATCCACGGCTTCATCGAGAGCTGGATCGTGTCCGGCGCCGTCGGAGCCCTGTCCGTCAAGGCGCCGCTGGTCGCCCGTCTCACCCTGCGTGCCCTCGGAGGAGTGTCTTGAATCGCCTTCGCTTCGTCCTCGCCACCGCGCTGTTCGCGGCCGTTCCGGTCACCCTCGTCACCCCCGCCATCGCCCAGCCCGAGGGCGCGCCGCCGCCCGCCGAGGAGCCGGCGACCGCCGCGGCCGCCGCCGCGCCGCCCGCCGCCGGATCGCCGGCCGCCGCCGGCGCGCGTCGCATCACGCTGCCCGAGGCGATCGCGCTCGCCACCGACGGCAACATCCAGATCACGGTCGCCAAGGAGCAGCTGCGCGCCTCGGAGCTCGACCTCGCCGGCACCAAGACCTACCGGCTGCCGGGGCTGAGCGTGTCCGGCGGCATCCAGGTCTGGAACAACGAGCTGACCTTCGAGATCGCGCCCGGGGCGCCCGCGATCGTCGGCCGCAACCAGGTCACCGGCTCGGTCGCGGTCCAGGTCGCGCAGCCGATCACCGCGACGTTCCTGCTCGGCTACCTGCTCGATCTCAAGGAGGCCGGGCTCGCCGCCGAGCGCGCCCAGCTCGACGTCACCAAGCTCGACGTCGCCTACCAGGTCGCCGAGGCGTACATCGGCGCGCTGCAGGCGCGCACGCTCAAGACCATCGCCGAGACCTCGGTGGCGCAGTTCGACGCCAACATCGCGCGCGCCCAGATCCTCAAGCAGGGCGGCATCCTCGACGACATCGACATCCTGCGGCTGCAGGCGTCGCGCGACGCCGTCCAGCAGCAGGTGCTCGAGGCCGAGGTCGCCGCCGAGACCGCGACCCGCGGCCTCGGCCTGCTGCTCGGCCTGCCCGACGGCACCCGCCTCGAGCTGGTCGACGTCGATCCGACGCCGCCGCCGATGGGCTGGACCGAGGACGACGCGGTGGCCGCCGCGCACGCGGCGCGGCCCGAGCTGCGGGTCGCCGCCAGCCGTGTCGACCAGGCCGACGCCAACGTCATCGTCACCAAGGGCGAGTACCTGCCCGACATCGCGGCGGTCGCCAACTACACCCACACGGAGGGCCAGGGCGCGTTCGCCCAGAAGGACGCCGCGTTCGTCGGCCTCAGCCTGTCCTGGAACCTCTGGGACTGGGGCAAGCGCGGCAAGGACGTCGAGCAGGCCCGCTCCGGCGTGCGCCAGGCCAAGGCCTACCAGGCGTTCACCGAGGACCAGATCGCCCTCGACGTCCGCGCCAAGTGGCTCGCCGCCGACGCCGCGCGCCGGAGCCGCGAGGTCGCCGCCAGCGGCCTGCGCGCCGCCGAGGAGGCGCACCGCCTCCAGCAGGTCCTCTTCGATCAGGGCGCCGCCACCACCACCGACGTCCTCGACGCCGAGGCCGAGGTGTCGCGCGCCCGCTCCCAGGAGACCATCTCGCGCTACCAGTACCTGGTGAAGTGGATGGCCCTGGTCCGCGCGGTCGGCGAGATGCCGCAGCCGTAGCGGTCACCCGCTCCCCGTTCGCGATCCCCGTCGATCCCACGTCCCGATCGAGGTTCCTCACATGCACCGTCGTCTCGCTCGTCTCGCCTCCGTCCTGATGTTCGCCGCGCTCGCGGCCACCGCCGCCTGCAACAAGTCGGAGGGCGGCCGCGCCGATCTGCCGCCCGCGTCCGGTCCCGGCGCCGCGCCGCTGCCGACGCTGCCGGCGTTCGCGCCGTCCGACGCCGGGGCCGGCGCGACCGCGCCCGACACCCGCACCACCGGCACGCTGGTCGCGCGCTCGGAGGTCGCGGTGGCGGCCAAGGCCTCCGGGACCATCGTCGAGATCAAGGTCGACGAGGGCAGCGTGGTCAAGAAGGGCGACGTCCTGTTCCGCCTCGACTCGCGCGACGCCCAGCTGATGTACAAGTCGGCCCAGACCGGGGTGTCGCAGGCCAAGCTGCACCTGGCCGCCGCGCAGCGCGAGTACGACCGCGCCAAGTCGCTGTTCGACCAGGGCGCGATGCCGCGGCAGCAGTGGGACCAGGTCCAGACCGCGCTCGACGGCGCCAAGATCGGCGTCGCCGCGGCGCAGAACTCCGCCGCCGTGGCCCAGAAGATGATCGGCGACGCCACCGTGCGGGCGCCGATGGCCGGCATCGTGATCAAGAAGCTGATGGAGGTCGGGTCCTACGCGACGATGATGCCGCCGTCGCCGGTGTTGATCCTCCAGGATCAGTCGACCCTCGAGCTGCACTTCACGCTGCCCGAGCGCGCCCTCGGCGCGGTCGGGACCGGCGACGCCCGCAAGCTCACGGTCCAGATCCCGGCGCTCGGCGTCACCCGGGTCGCCACCGTCGAGCGGCTGTCGCCGGTGGTCGACCCCAGGACCCGCACGATCGAGGTCATCGCGACCATCGACAACAGCGACGGCTCGCTGCGGCCCGGCGTCATGGCGGAGATCGATCTCGGCGCGCCCGCGGCGGCGGCGACCCCGCCGGCGCCGGCGCCGGCGCCGGCCGAGACCCCGCCGGCGCCGGCCGCCACCGACCCGGCCAAGGCCGGCGCGCCGGAGGCCAAGAACCCGTGAAGTCCTTCATCGAGCTGTTCATCCGGCGCCCGATCTTCGCGCTGATGCTGACCGTGGGCCTGGTGGTCTTCGGCCTGTTCAGCTACCCGAAGATCGGCGTCGACCTGTTCCCCAACGTCGAGTTTCCGTTCGTCACGGTCACCGTGATCTACCCGGGCGCCGACCCGCAGTCGATGGAGACCAAGGTCGCCAAGCCGATCGAGGACGCGCTGTCGTCGATGAGCGGCATCAAGGTGCTGCAGTCGATCAACCTCGAGAGCGCGACCCAGGTGCTGATCCAGTTCGACCTCGACGTCGACCGCGATCAGGCCACCCAGGACGTCCGCGACCGGATCTCGGCGATCGAGAACCAGCTACCCGACGCGATCGAGGCGCCCAAGATCCAGAAGTTCGACGTCGGCGCGGTGCCGATCATGTCGGTGGCGCTGTCCGGCGACCTGCCGCCGCGCGAGCTGACCCGGCTCGCCGACGACGTCGTCAAGGAGCGCATCCAGCGCATCAAGGGCGTCGGCAACGTCGATCTCGTCGGCGGCCGCGACCGCGAGATCCACGTCGAGATCGATCCGGCCAAGCTGGCGGCGCGCGGGCTGACCGCCGGCGACGTCGCGATGGCGCTGCGGGGCGGCAACCTCGAGCTGCCGGCCGGGCTCATCACCGAGGGCACCCGCGAGCTGGTGGTCACGACCAAGGGCGCGTTCGACGACCTGCAAGAGCTGGCCAACACGCCGATCATGTCGGGCCCCGGGTTCGCGGTCCGGGTCGGCGACGTCGCCCGGATCGTCGACGACATGGCCGAGAAGCGGTCGCACGCCTCGGTCGACGGCAAGCCGGCGGTCGCGCTGGTGGTGCAGAAGGAGTCGGGCGCCAACACCGTCGAGGTCGCCAAGCAGATCCAGGCCGAGCTCGCCGCCCTCGAGCCCCAGCTCGCGGAGCAGGGGGCGACGCTGACGGTCGTCAGCAACAGCGCGCCGTTCATCGAGCGCTCGTTCCACGAGGTCCAGTTCGATCTGCTGCTCGGCGGCATCCTCGCGGTGGTGATCGTCCTGGGCTTCCTGCGCGACTGGCGGGCGACGTTCATCGCCGCGCTGGCGCTGCCGACCTCGGTGATCGCGACGTTCTGGTTCCTGAACTTGATGGACTTCACGTTCAACCAGATGACGATGCTGGCGCTGAGCCTGTCGATCGGCCTCCTGATCGACGACGCGATCGTCGTGATCGAGAACATCCACCGCCACCTCGAGATGGGCAAGACGCCGCTGCGCGCCGCCGCCGAGGCGACCTCCGAGATCGGCCTCGCGGTGCTGGCGACGACGCTGTCGATCGTCGCGGTGTTCGCGCCGGTGGCGACGATGCAGGGCATCGTCGGGCGGTTCTTCTTCCAGTTCGGCCTGACCGTGTCGATCGCGGTGCTGGTGTCGCTGTTCGTGTCGTTCACGTTGACGCCGATGATGTCGTCGAAGTTCCTGCGGGCCACGCACGGCGGCCCCAAGAACGTCCTGTCGCGCGGCATCGAGTGGGTGCTGACGACGATCGAGCGGGCCTACAAGGCGACCCTGCGGCTGGCGCTGCGGCAGCGCGCGCTGACCCTGGTGGTCGCCGCGCTGACCCTGGTCGGCTCGTGCGTCCTGGCCGGCAAGGTCAAGACCGAGTTCCTGCCCGCCGAGGACCGGTCGCAGTTCTCGATCGACGTCGAGCTGCCCACCGGCACGTCGCTGGAGACCACGACCGCGGTCCTCGAGACCATCGCCACCGACGTCCGCGCCACCGCGCCCAAGGTCGTCGACACGTTCGTGACGATCGGCGGCGGCGCCCAGGGCCAGGTCAACATCGGCAAGGTCCAGGTCGACCTGGTCGGCCCCAAGCAGCGCGGCTTCACCCAGCAGGACGCGATGGCGTGGGCCCGCGAGCGCTACAGCCCGCTCAACGGCAACGGCCTCAAGATCAAGGTCAACCAGATCGACCCGATGGGCGGCGACTCCGGGTTCCGCAGCGCGCCGGTGCAGTTCAACCTGCGCGGCAAGGACATGGACGAGCTGATCGCGGCCGCCGACGCCCTCAAGGCCGAGCTGGCGACGATCCCCGGCTTCGTCGACATCGACTCGACCTACCGCGCCGGCAAGCCGCAGCTCGAGATCGAGCCCGACCGCCTGGCCGCGTCCAGCGCCAACGTCCCGGTGGCGAACATCGCGACCACGCTGCGCGCGCTGGTCGCCCGCGACAAGGTGACCGAGTACAAGGAGGGCGTCGACATCTACGAGGTCAAGCTGACCCTGCCCGAGCGCGTCGAGAGCGGGTTCGCGACGCTGTCGAACATGCAGGTCCGGGCCGGCGACCAGTCGCTGGTCCCGCTCGACTCGGTGGTCAAGGTCGAGCCCGGCCTGGGCCCGAGCGAGATCGATCGCCAGGCCCGCATGCGGCAGATCACGATCCTGGCCAGCCTCGACGGCATCGCGCTCGGCGAGGCCAGCACCAAGCTGGAGGCCGCCGCCAAGAAGGTCGTGCCGTCGAACATCACCACCGAGACCTCGGGCATGGGCCAGATCATGGCCGAGTCGTTCGGCTACATGTTCGTCGCCCTGATCCTCGCGATCATCCTGGTCTACATGATCCTGGCGGCGCAGTTCGAGAGCCTCTTGCACCCGTTCACGATCATGCTGTCGCTGCCGTTCGCGGTGGTCGGCGCCTTCGGCGGCCTGTACCTCGCGGGCCAGACCCTGAGCATCTTCTCGATGATCGGCCTGATCATGCTGATGGGCCTGGTCACCAAGAACGCGATCCTCCTGGTCGACTTCACCAACCACAAGAAGGCCGAGGGTCTGTCGACCCGCGACGCGCTGCTCGTCGCCGGCCCGATCCGCCTGCGCCCGATCCTGATGACCACGATGGCGATGATCCTCGGCATGCTGCCGGTCGCGCTGGCGCTCGGCGAGGGCGGCGAGACCCGGGCCCCGATGGCGGTCGTCGTCATCGGCGGCCTGATCACCTCGACCGTGCTGACCCTGGTGGTCGTACCCGTCGTCTACTCGCTGATCGAGGGCCTGCGCGAGCGGATCGGCGGGCGCAAGCCGCCCAAGGCGACGCTGGTCGAGGGATGACCCGAGCGCCGGCGCGGGGCCGCCCGCGCCGCCGTCAGCCAGACGCCCGCGCCAGCGACCGCTGCGCGGGCGTCGCCACGTCCGGACCGCGGCGCGCCTCAGGCCCCGAGGACCGGCGCCAGGAAGCGGTCGAGCTCGTCGAGGATCCGCGGCAGCGTCGCCAGCAGGTCGTGGCCGTCGGGCAGCTCGACCAGGCGGACGTGGCGACGGTCGGCGGCGAACTGGCGCGAGCGGTCGATCGGCACGACGTCGTCGTCGACGCCGTGCAGGATCAGCGTCGGCACCCGGACGTCGGGCCAGCCGACGTCGATCGCGTCGACCTCGCGGGCGAAGTCGGCGTGGACCCGGGTGGCGCCGCCGGTGGCGTGGTCGTGGACCTCGAGCCAGCCGGTGTCCATCCACGCCTGCCAGCCGTCGTCGCCGAGGCGCTCGCGCCAGCGCCGGCCGAAGCCGAGCGCGGGCGCCAGCAGGACCAGCGCGCAGATCCGCGGCTCGTCCTCGGCGAGCCGGGCCGCGGTCAGGCCGCCGAGGCTCGAGCCGATGACGATCGCGCGATCGCGGGCGCCGCCGATGGCGGCGCGGGTGCGCGCCAGCATCGCGGTGAAGCTGAGGCGCTCGAGCGACGGCACCCGCAGGTCGAGGCGCTCGACCGCGGCGCCGCGCGCGGCGAGGTGGGCCTCGACCGCCAGGCCCTTCTTCGAGCGCGGGCCGGAGGCGAAGCCGTGCAGGTACAACAGGCGCGGGCCGGGGACCACGGCGGCAGGCTACCGCACCTGGTGCGGGACGTCGTGCTCGGCGAGGAAGTGGACGATCGCCTCGTGGCGGACCGCGTGCCGCATCGCGGTCGACGAGTCCCAGCTGTTGTGCAGCGCCACGATCCGGCCGTGGTCGTCGAACAGCGGGCTGCCCGAGTGGCCCCAGTAGGTCCAGGCGTCGTGCTTGGTGCCGCCCAGGCCCTGGTCGTCGAGCGGCTTGCCCTTGAAGCCGCGGATCTGGCCGACCGAGACGTGCCAGGGCTGGTAGTGGGTCGGCTCGCCGTCGGGGGTACGGGTGCCGGGCTGGCCGATCACGACGACGGTGTCGCCGATCGCCGGCGCCGCGGCGGCCAGCGGCGCCCACGGCAGGTCGGCGGCGTCGGCGTCGGCGCCGTCGACCTCGAGCACCGCGAGGTCGAGGACCTCGTCGTACGCGGTCGTCACCGCCGAGACCTCGGTGCCGTCGGGGAAGCGCACGGTCAGGCGCGTGCCCGGCGCGTCGACGACGTGGCCGGCGGTGAGGATGACGCCGCGGGGGTCGAGGTTGACGCCGCTGCCGCCGCCGAGCTTGACCGTCGCGGGCTGGACCCGGCGGATCGCCGCGGCCAGCGCCGCGTCGTCGATGGCGTCGTCGACCTCGTGCAGGTACGGGTTGGCGCGCTCGCGGGGCTCGTCGAGCGAGGTCGCGGTCGCCGGCGCGCCGACCGCGGCCGGGTCGCCGTCGGCGAGGTCGTCCCAGCCGGCGCGGCGGCGCGCCGCGGCGACGTCGGGCGCGCCGGCGGCGATGCCGTCGATCAGGGCGTCGCGGGCGCGGGCGAAGCTGCGCTCGGTGCCGGCGCTGATCGTCCACCGCGAGCCGATGTAGCGCCGGTAGCGGGCGAGCAGCCGCAGGTCGCGTGCCAGCGTCGCGACCAGCGCGGCGTCGTGGCCGGGCGCCGCCGCGGCCAGCGCGGTCAGGGTCCGCGCTGCCTTGCCGAACCGGGCGACGTCGGCGCGCAGCGTGTGGTTGACGCCGGCGGCGTCCTCCTGGCCCCACACGGTGAACCGGCGGTCGTCGTCGCGCGGCGCCAGGCGGTCGCGCAGGGCCTGCTCCTCGGCGGCGGCGCGGCCGGTGAACGCGCGCGCGGCGCGCCCGGCGGCCGGATCGCGGCCCAGCGCGACGTCGACCAGCCAGGCGGCGTCGGGCCCGGGGGCGCCGTCGGGGCCGGCCGCGGCGTACGCGGCGAGGACGTGGAGGATGCGCTGCGAGCCGGCCAGCTCGGGCCGCCGCGCCGCCTGCAGCAGCGCGTCGGGCAGGGCGCTCATCAGGTAGCGCGCGGTCTCGGCCTGATCCTCGCCGGGGCTCTTGGCGGTGTAGTCCGAGACCGCGTCGGCGAGGACGTCGCCGTCGGCGATCCGGGCCAGCGCCGCCTGGTCGGCGTCGTCGATCGCCAGCGCCGGGTAGGGCGCGTCACCGGCGAGCGCGTCGGCGAACCGGGCGTCGTCGGCGATCGACCGGGCGTGGCTGACCTCGCCGGCGCCCGAGGCGTCGACGTGGTGGAAGACCTCGTGGTGGAAGGTCAGCGGCAGCTGGCCGTCGGTGTAGTAGGCGCACGCGATCGCGTCGGCGCCGTTCCACATGCCGAAGTAGCGGTAGCCGCCGAGCCACTCGACCCAGGGGCGGAAGCCGTCGCCGTCGGACGACGCCAGGCCGTCGAAGACGCCCACCGTGGTCAGGCCGAGCGCGCCCAGCCAGCCGGGCGGGTACTTCTCGGCCTCGGCCAGCGCGATGCGGGCGGCGTCGAGGCGGCGCGCCGCCGGCAGCGGCCGTACGATCTCGAACCAGCCGTCGCCGGGCAGGTCGTCGCGGCCGAACACCAGGCGCGCGCCGGTGCGGGCCTCGAACGCCGCGGTGGCGGCGGCCAGGTCGCGCGCGGTCGCGGTGTCGGCGTGGACCGTCGCGGGCGCGCCGGCGGGCAGGGGAGCGAGGGCGAACGCCAGCGCGAGGGCGCCGACCAGGGGGGAGAGCCGCATGGTCGTTGGACCGTGGCGGTCGCCGGGATATTTGCGCGCGGCCGCCGCGCCTGACACAACCCTTACGTACGGTCGGCGCGGCGTCGCGCGGGCGCGCCGGCGCGGCTAGGTCAGCCGCAGCACGACGATCTGCAGGTAACGGTCGCGCGGCTGCGCCGCCGCGGTCGGGTGGCACGGCGGCAGCCCGGCCTGCTCGAGCACCGCGGAGGTGCGGCCGGCCTTGCGCAGGCCCTTGGCCGCGAGCTTGCCCAGCGAGCCCAGCTCGTGGGTGTTGGCGGCCAGCCACAGGACGCCGCCGTCGGGGATCACCGCGGCGGCGCGGGCGATCAGGTCCGGGTAGTCCTTGTCGAGCGCCCACGGCGTGCCGCGCGCCGGCGAGAACGTCGGCGGATCGATCAGCACGACGTCGTAGCGCTCGCGCTCCTTGGCGGCCCGGGTCAGGAACCGCACCGCGTCGCCGACCTCGAACCGCCAGCGTCGGTCGCCGGGGTCGAGCCCGGCGCGGCCGAAGTTGCCGCGCGCCCACTGCTGCACGCCCGCCGAGGTGTCGACCGAGGTGACGCGGCTGGCGCCGGCGCGCGCCGCCGCCACCGACAGCGCGCCGGTGTACGAGAACAGGTTGAGCACGCCGCGGCCGTCGACGAAGCGGCCGAGGCCGCGGCGCTGCTCGCGCATGTCGGTGAACAGGCCGGTGTTGAGGCCGCCGAGCGCGTGGATCTCGAACGGCACGCCGTGCTCCTCGGCGACGTGGGCGTCGGGCGGGGCGTCGCCGACGACCTCCTGGGTCAGCGCGCCGCCGGCGCCGGCGCCGCCGCGGGCCCGGACCTTGATGACGACGCCGCGGACCCGGGCGAAGCCGCGCACCGCCTCGGCGAGGGTGCGCGCCACCGGCACCAGGCCGTGGCCGTAGGCCCAGATCACCGCCCAGTCGCCGAGGACGTCGCAGGTCAGGCCGGGCAGGCCGTCGCCGGCGCCGTGGATCAGGCGGTAGGCGGCGCGCTCGCCGGGCAGGCCGAGCCAGCGGCGCAGCGCCACCGCGCGCTCGACCCGCCAGCCGATCAGCGCGGCGTCGACGCCGACGAAGCGATCGGCGGCGATCGCGTAGACCCGGTACAGCCCGTTCTCGGGATCGGCGAGGCCGCAGCCGAGCTCGTTGCCGCCGGCGTCGACCAGCAGCACCGGCTCGCCGGGCCCGGGCGGCGCGGCGCCGTCGGGCAGCGGCACCCGGGTGGCGTCGAGATCGCGGACGCCGTCGCGCAGCGCCGCGGCGGCGTCCCCGGCCAGCGGGATCGCGCGGGTCACGACGACGCCTCGCCGGCGCCGGCGTCCCAGGCGTCGAGCCAGGCCTCGAGCGCGCGCAGGTCGTCGGGCACCGGGGCCTCGAAGCGGCGCGGCCCCGCGGCGCCGGGGACCACGAGCGACGCCGCGTGCAGCGCCAGCCGCGGGCACGGCGCCGCGGCCAGCCCGCCGCGCCGGGTCGCCTTGCCGTACTGCTTGTCGCCGACGATCGGCGCGTCGAGCGAGCGCAGGTGGACCCGGATCTGGTGGTGGCGCCCGGTGATCGGGTGGCAGCGGATCCGGCACACCTGGTCGTCGCCGCGGCGCCAGCGCCGCTCGACGGCGAGGTCGGTGCGCGCGGCCCGGCTGCCGGGCTCGCCGGGCAGGGCCGGCCGCGACTTGCCGCGCCGGGCGTCGTGCAGCGCGACCTCGACGGTGGCGACGTCGGGGACCGCGCCGGCGGCCCACGCCAGGTAGCGCTTGTCGACGCGGCGGTGCTCGAACGCCATGCTCAGCTCGCGGTGGGCGGCGGCGGTGCGCGCGAACACGACGACCCCCGAGGTCTCGCGGTCGATGCGGTGGACGATCCACAGCCGCTCGCCGCGGGCGGCGCGCAGCTGCTCGACCAGCGATGCCTCGGGTGGCTCGCCGCGCGCCGGGATCACCGCGACGCCCGCGGGCTTGGCCACCGCGATCAGCTCGTCGTCCTCGTGGAGCACGGCGGCGATCATCCCTCGAACCACGCGATGCGCACGTTCTCGGCCTCGGAAACGACGTGGGCGGCCAGGAACGGGTCGCGATCGACGAGGTCGCCGAGCCGGGCCGCGACCGCGGCGGCGGCGGGCGCCGCGGGCGCCAGGCGGTGGCGGGTCAGCCACTCGCCGATGGCCGGGGTCCGCAGGTGGACGGCCTCGGCCGGCGGCGGGGTGTCGAGGGCGTGGCCGGCGCGCGCGGCGCGGTACGGGTCGC
Organism: Kofleriaceae bacterium; assembly: GCA_020633495.1. Taxonomy (GTDB): domain Bacteria; phylum Myxococcota_A; class Polyangia; order Haliangiales; family Haliangiaceae; genus WYBA01. Next base: position 180,932 of record JACKDR010000014.1, read on the forward strand.
CGAGGCCGGCGGGCAGCGCGGCGGGCGCGCCGCCGACCACGACGCCGCGGCGGCGGCGGCCGATCTGCTCGCGCAGCGCGGCCTGCAGCGCCGCCTCGAGGCTGTCGGGCGGCGGCGGCGCGGCGTCGCCCGCGGCCCACGCCAGGATCGGCGGCGCCGCCGAGCCGGTGACCAGATCGATCGGCGCGCCGGCGCGCTGGATCCAGCGCCACCGCTCGGCGCGCCACGCCGCGATGCCGCGGCGCGCGACCTCGCCGGCGAACGCGGCCAGCAGCAGGACGTGGGCGCCCTCGAGGCGCAGCCCGAGCAGGGCGCGGCCGCGCTCGCGCAGGTGGTAGGCGACCTCGTGCGGCCCGGCCGCGACCACCTCGGCCGCCGACGGCGGCGCCGGCTCGACGTCGAGCGCCTCGACCAGATCGAGCCAGGCCCCGGCGCCGCCGACGCGGCGGTCGCGCAGCGTCAAGAGGACGCCGTGGCCGGCGCCGTCGAGCGAGGCGTAGGCCCAGAACTGGCCCAGCGAGCGCGCCAGCTGCTCGGTGACGTAGCCCTGGACCCGGCGTCGGGTCGCGGTCGCGACCACGCCGGGCACCGCGAACGCGATCGCCGCGGGGATCGCGCCGCCGACCAGCAGGCCGACCGACATCGCCGTCGACGCGCCGACCAGCGGCCACACCGACGCGCCCATGCCGGCGCGCAGCGCGGCGTCGACGACGTTGTCGCGGGCCGGGCCGCCGAGCCAGCGCAGGCGCACCGGGCTGGCGCCGCAGACCCGGCAGGTCGGCTCGCCGTCGTCGCGGGTGCGGCCGCACCGGGCGCACAGCCGGTCGGCGAAGCCGGGGGCACGCTCCTCGAGGCTCATCGACGACGACGCCGCGAGGGCGGGTTCACCGGGCGGACGCACCAGCGCATGGCCGAAGGCTTACCACGGCGGTCCCGGCGCCCGGAACGCGGCCGCGCCACCGAGCCGCCCGTCGCCGCGCTACGCCAGGCCGGCGGCGGCCAGGGCGCGATCGGCGAGCGCCCGCAGCGCCGGCGCCGGGACCCCGGCCCGCGCCATGACGTGGATCGACGTCACCGTCGACGCCAGCAGCGGCGCGCCGTCGGGGTCGTGGCCGCCGGCGGCGAGGCTGCGCCGGAAGAAGTCCTCGACCGCGGCCAGGGTCGCCTGGACCGCGGCCCGCGACCGCCGGTCGAGCAGCGGCGCCTCGACCGCCGAGCCGACCAGCAGGCAGCCGCGCGGGGTCCGCGCCGGATCGACGACGACGTCGAACCAGGCCCGGATCGCGGCGGGCGACGGCTCGCGGGGCACCGCCTGGGTCGCGGCGTAGCGGGCGAGGGCGCGGCGGAAGCAGGCCTGCTTGCTGCCGAACGCGGCGTAGAAGCTGCCGATGTTGATCTTCATCGCCGTGCACAGCTGGCGCACGGTGGTGGCGGCGTAGCCGCGGGTCCAGAACACGCGGACCGCGCGGTCGGTGGCCTGGTCGATGTCGAAGTCGCGCGTGCGCGCCACGGCCGGCGAAGGTAGCGCGGTCCGGCCGCGATGTCGCGCTTGTCTTTTCTTGAACGTTCGTTTAAGAAAGGTCCATGTCGACCGTCACCGTCGCCGTGGTCCTGTTCGTCGCCGCCGCTCACCTCGGCTTCATGGTGCTCGAGAGCGTGCTGTGGACGACCCCGACCGGGCGCCGGATCTTCGCCCAGACCGTCGAGGGCGCCGAGGCGACCCGGGTGCTCGCGCTCAACCAGGGCTGCTACAACGGCGGCGTCGCCGGCCTGCTGGGCTGGGCGGCGCTGACCGGCCACGTCGACGCCACCGCCGCGCTCCTGATCTTCGTGATCGCGATGGGCGTGGTCGGCGCCGTCACCGCCAAGCCGACGATCCTGCTGGCCCAGGCGGCGCCGGCGGCGGTCGCGCTGGCCCTGCTCGGCCTGACCTGACCCCGGCGGCGCCGCGCCGCACCCCGCGGCGCGCCGGCCGGTGCGCCGCCGGCGTACCATCCGGCCATGCCTCGCCGCCACGATGGTCGCCTCGCCCAGGTCCCGCCGTACCGCCGGATGATGCCGTTCCTGATGCGCGGCCGGAACGAGGCCGCGGTCTACTTCGAGCAGATCCTCGACGTCACCCGGACCCAGGCCTGGCTCGACGCCCACGCCGCCGCCGGTGGCGGCCACGCCACCGTCTTCCACGTCGTCCTCCACGCCCTCGCCGGCGTCCTCCACGAGCGACCGCGGCTCAACCGGTTCGCGGTCGGGCGCCGGCTCTACGACCGCCGTGGCGTCCACCTGTCGTTCGCCGCCAAGAAGCGGATGGCCGACGACGCGCCGCTGGCCACGGTCAAGCGCGAGTTCCCGGCCGGCGAGCGCTTCGCCGACATGATCGCGGCGCTCGGCGGCGCGGTCGACGACGCCCGCTCGGACCGGCCGTCGTCGGTCGATCGCGAGCTCGACGTCCTGTTGCGCCTGCCCGGGCCGCTGCTCGACGCCGCGGTCGGCCTCTTGCACCGGCTCGACGCCTGGGGCCTGGCGCCGCGGGCGCTGACCGACACCGATCCGATGTACGCGTCGGCGTTCGTCGCCAACCTCGGCAGCATCGGCATCGACGCCGCCTACCACCACCTCTACGAGCACGGCACCTGCCCGCTGTTCGTCGCGGTCGGCCGGATCCAGCCGCGGCCGCTGATCGACGGCGCGGGCGCGGTCGTGGTCCGGCCGACGCTGGCGATCCGCTACACCTACGACGAGCGCATCGAGGACGGCCTGTACTGCGCGCGCGGCCTCGAGCTGATCCAGCGGCGGGTCGAGGATCCGGCGGCGTGGCTGGGCGCGCCGGACGCGGTCGCCGGCGCCGCGGCGGCGGCCGCCGCCGCTACGGACAGCCCACGCCGCTCGGCCAGGTGATCGCGTCGCGGTAGGGGTCGCGGATCGTCACCGCGCCGCCGCCGTCGAAGTGGTCGACGAACAGCTCCGACCACAGGCGGTGGACCTGGGGCGTGCCGGTCGGGAAGATCGGCTTGGGCGGCGACAGCGCGACGTACGGCGGGAACAGCGGCTCGAAGTTCCGCTGCTCGACGTACTTGCGGATCATCGCGTGGCCGGCCGGGTGCAGCACGACGAACACGCCCGACGCGCCGCCGGTCCGGTTGCCGGACACCGGCCAGCTCGTCGGGTCGAGCGTGACGAACCGGACCAGGCCGCCGGTCACGGGATCGTCGGCGGGCGGCGGCGGCTGGGCCAGCGTCGCCACCGGCAGGTCGAGCGCCTTGGCGTACTGCTCCTCGGTGTCGTTCGAGACCCAGACGTCACCCCAGCCCATCGCGACGACGACGTCCGGGGACGTGCCGCCGCGCAGCGCGCCGCTGGTGACCAGCGGCGCGTAGGCCAGGGCGTCGCCGCGCTCGACGACGTTGTCGAACAGCATGACGATGGGCTCGACCCGGGCGTCGCGCGCGGGCACCGCGACGTCGACGCGGTCGCCGACGCCGTAGGGCTCGGTGATGCCGGACAGGAACAGCCCGGCGTAGTTGGGGCTGTGCATCATCGACGGCTCGGGGAAGCCGGCGGCCGGCGACGACAGGTAGGCGACGCCGAGGCCGGGCTCGACCGCCAGGGTCACGCCGGTGATCATGACGCCCAGCGACTCGGTCAAGAGCGCGACGTCGTCGCGGAAGCTGATCGTGTCGGGCAGCCCGGCGATCGGCGCGACCGCGGCGACCAGCGGCGTCAGATCGCCGTCGCGCACGAACGCGACCAGCGACGACACCTCGAGCGCGGCGGCGCGCAGGTTCTCGCCCATCGCCTCGGGGTGGTAGCCGGGGATGCCGCCGGAGCTGCCGAGGTGGAACAGCGCGGTCGACGGGAACAGGCCGTAGTCGTCGCCGAAGCCGTCGGGGACGTCGGTGCCGAGCAGCTCGTTGCGGGTGTCCATCTGGTTGGCGGCGCGGTTGGCGCGATCGCCGTGGTAGGGCAGGTCGATCGCCAGCAGCGCCATGCCGGCGCGCGCGGCCGTGTTCACCTGGGTCAGCATGTCGTGCCGCGACCGGCCGATGCCGTGGACGTAGATCGCCACCGGCAGCGCGTCCCACGACGCCGCGACCGGCAGGGTCAGCGTGAACTTGACCGGGTGGGTGCCCTTGATGATCGGCGTGCCGTCGGCCTCGAAGGTCGGGAAGCCGTCGACGTTGGCGGTCGCCGACTGGAAGCTGGGCAGGTCGATCGTGCCCTGCACCAGCAGCGCGACGTGGTCGTGGGGCTGGGCGCGGGTGTTGTCCTCGCAGGTGCCGGGGATGGCGTCGGCCGGCTGGGTGCCCATGATCGCGGCCAGGTCGGCCTCGTCGGGCCCGACGACGTCGAGGATCGTGATCGTCGGCGGGCTGGCGGCCAGGACGTCGCGCATGCGGCGGGTCTGGTCGGGATAGGTCGCGGTGCGGAAGACGGTCGCGGCCACCAGGTGGTCCCGCGTCGCCGCCGGCAGGACCTCGAGCAACGGCCGCAGGCTGGCCTGGGCCGCCGCCACCGCGCCGTCGGCCGGCGTCGTCGCCAGCTCGACGGCGGCGCGGAACGCGGCGGTGGCGCCCAGCGGGCTGCCGTCGGTGGCGTGGGCGTCGTCGGTCAGGTACGCGGCGTAGCGGTGGCCGGGCGCCAACACGGTGCCGCGGACCGGGACCACGGCGATCGCGCCGACGTCGGCGCGCCAGTAGACGTCGGCGGCGATCGTGGCCAGCGCGGTCGACGTCGAGGCGTCGAGGTCGAGCAGCACCGCGGCGTCGCCGATCGTGTCGGCGTCGACGTCGGCGCCGGCCGCCAGCGTGATCGGGAAGTAGGCGTTGCTGCGCAGCCCGGCGCCGTCGAGCGTGTGCAGGCCGTCGCGCAGCATCGTCACGTTGTCGTCGACCGGCGACGGCCCGGTCGGCAGCGTGGTCAACGCCAGCAGGCCGTCGCTGTCGAGGAAGAGATCGCTGGGGTAGGGGATGGCGCCCCCGGCGCCGCCGCCGCCGGGCGCGGGCGGCGCGAACGCAGCGACGGCGACCGCGGCGGGCGGGCCGGCGTCGGGGGCCGCGGTGTCGTCGCCGCCACCGCCGCCGCAGCCGGCGATCGACAGGCCCACGAACCAGAGCACGCGAAGACGCGAGAGTGACCGACGCATGCCCCGACGGTAGCAGGCTCGCGACAAAAGTAGAACGTTTGACTTTCGACGTCAGCGGCCCCGGCGCAGCTCGTAGATCCAGAGTTCGCCGAGGGTGTCGTGCTCGCGGACCCCGACGCGGCTCATGCCGAGCTTCTCGATCACCCGCAGCGACTGGTGGTGCCACGGGAACGTGGTCGCGGTCACCGCGTCGACGCCGGGCTGGGCCAGCGCCCACCGCACGCACGCCGCGGTGCCCTCGGTGGCGTAGCCCAGGCCCTGTGAAGCGTCTTCGACCCCGTAGCCGACCTCGGCGACGCCGTCGTGATCGGGGCGGCCGTGGAAGATGACGCTGCCGACCACCCGCCGCGCCGGCCCCGGCAGGATCAGCAGCGTGTCGCCCCACAGCCGCCGCGCCGGGTCGGCGCGGATCGCCGCCAGCGACGGGTGGAACGCCCGCGCGATCAGCTCCTCGCCCGGCCACGCCTCGGGCAGCGCGGCGCCGCAGGCGCGCTCGGCGGCGCCGCGGTCGCCCGCGAAGATGGCCTCGACCAGCTCCAGCGACACCGGCGACAGCTCGAGGCGCTCCGTGCGCAAGCCCGGCATGGAACGAGTATATGTTCGCGCCGCGATGGCACGCATCAACGACCACTACCAGAAGCTGCGCGCAGGCTACCTCTTCCCCGAGATCGGGCGGCGGGTGCGCGCGTTCGCCGAGTCCCACCCCGACGCCCGCATCATCCGGCTGGGCATCGGCGACGTCACCGAGCCGCTGGCCCCGGCGATCACCGCGGCGATGCACGAGGCGGTCGACGAGCTGGCGCGCCGCGAGACCTTCAAGGGCTACGGCCCCGAGCAGGGCTACGACTTCCTGCTCGACGCGATCCGCGAGCACGACTACCGCGCCCGCGGCGTCGAGCTCGGCCGCGACGAGATCTTCGTCAGCGACGGCAGCAAGTGCGACAGCGGCAACATCCAGGAGCTGTTCGACGCCGGCGCGACGATGGCGGTGACCGATCCGGTGTATCCGGTCTACGTCGACTCCAACGTCATGGCCGGCCGCACCGGCGCGGTCGACGCCGACGGCCGCTACCCGGGGCTGGTCTACCTGCCGACGACGCCGGCCAACGGGTTCTCGCCGACCCCGCCCGACGCCGCGGTCGACGTCGTCTACCTGTGCTCGCCCAACAACCCCACCGGCGCGGTCATGGATCGCGCGGCGCTGACCCGCTGGGTCGCGTGGGCGCGCGAGCGCGACGCCGTGATCATCTTCGACGCCGCCTACGAGGCCTACATCACCGACCCGGCGCTGCCGCGCTCGATCTACGAGATCGACGGCGCCCGCGAGTGCGCGATCGAGGTCCGCAGCTTCTCCAAGCGGGCGGGCTTCACCGGCGTGCGCTGCGCCTTCATGGTCGTGCCCAAGGCGCTGACCGGGCGCACCGCGACCGGCGAGCGGGTGTCGATCAACGCGATGTGGTCGCGCCGGCACACCACCAAGTTCAACGGCGCGTCCTACGTGGTGCAGCGCGGCGCCGCCGCGGTCTACACCGCCGACGGCCTGGCCCAGACCGGCGCCCAGGTCGCGTTCTACATGGAGAACGCGCGGCTCTTGCGCGACGGCCTGACCGACGCCGGCTTCCGGGTCCACGGCGGCCAGCACGCGCCGTACCTGTGGATCGAGGCCCCGGCGGGGGTGACGTCGTGGGACTTCTTCGATCGCCTGCTCGCCGAGGCCCACCTGGTCGGCACCCCCGGCTCCGGCTTCGGGCCGGCCGGCGAGGGCTTCTTCCGGCTGTCGGCGTTCAACTCGCGGGCGAACGTCGAGGAGGCGATCGCACGCATCCGCAAGGCGTTCGCGCACCGGTAGCGATCGGCCCCGGTTCGCGGCTACCCTGGGCACCACGCAGGGGATGGAGCGGTCGGACCAGCTGGGCTCCGCCGCGATCGATCGCGATCGATCCGTCCGAGGTGGTCCTGCGTAGGTCCAGTCTGAGGGAGGTCCTCCGTTGCCTGACGTCGCCCAGCACCTCGCGCTGTCCCAGAAGCTCCAGTACGACGATCTCGACTGGGACCTGGCCCGCGCCCACGGCATCTCGGCCACCGAGGCCGACTGCCTGCAGTACTTCGCCGACATCGAGAGCCAGACCGTCTTCTACATGCTCGAGGTCGCCAAGCTCGAGGTCGCGCGCGACCCCGAGCTGCTCGCGTTCCTCACGATCTGGAACTACGAGGAGTTCTTCCACGCCCAGGCGCTGACCCGCTTCCTGACCGAGGTCGGCGTCGTCGCGCCCGACGCCGCGGCGCGCAGCCACGACGTCCGCCGCGCCGCGCAGCTGCGCGCCACCGTCGAGGACTGGGTGCAGGTCACGCTGGCCCGCGCGCTGCCCCGCACGTTCGTGGCGCTGTGGCAGTGCTGGGGCGCGGCCGCCGAGCTGCTGACCACGCAGGCCTACGAGCAGATCATGCGGACCACCGCCAACCCGGTGCTGCGCGAGCTGTGTCGGCGCATCGCCCGCCAGGAGCGGCGCCACTTCGCCTGGTACCTCGAGGCGTCGCGCGAGCGGCTCGCCGGCGAGCGCTTCGCCCAGCGGGTCGTGCGCAAGGTCTTCGAGCTCAACTGGACGCCGGTCGGCTCGGGGGTCAAGTCGCCGGCGCAGGTCGCGGCGCAGATCGCGCGGATCTTCCCCGGCGAGCGCATCTACGAGGTCCTGGGCACGATCGACCGGCGCATGGGCACGCTGCCCGGGATGGCCGGCTTCGACGTGTGCGGCCGCTACGCCGATCGCATCCAGGCGCTGTTGCCGGTCGAGGCCCGCGTCGTGCGCCGCGCCGGCGTCGACTACGGCGCCGACGCCGACGGCGAGGTCGCGGCGTAGGCGGGCCGCGGCGCGCCGCGGCGATCTGCAGACCCCGCAGCGTCCTGCAGGTTCCGCAGCAGCCGCGCGCGCGAACCGGGCCGCCGGCGAGGTGACAGCGTCGGCGCCCGTGCTACCAACGAGGGCCATGCTGGTGCGTCGACCTCGCTGGTGCCTGCTCGCGGTCGTCTCGGCGGTCGCCCTGGTCGCGGCCGCGTGCAAGGGCCCGGCGCCGTCCGGCAAGGGCGGCAACCGCCGCGCCCTCGAGTTCCCGGTCGAGGTCGAGCCGGTGGCGGCGCGCGCGGTCGAGTACGAGGTCCGGGCCGACGGCTCGATCGACGTCTTCGAGCGGGTGCAGATCACCGCGCGGGTCGCCGGCGTCGTCGAGAAGATCGCCTTCCGCGAGGGCCAGCACGTCGCCGCCGGCGACCTGCTGGTCACGATCGACGCCGACCGCTACGAGCTGGCGGCACGCCAGGCCGCGGCGGTGGTGGCGCGCGCCAAGGCCGCGCTCGCCGACGCCGAGTCGTCGCTGGCGCGGCGCCGCGCCGTCGAGGCCGACAGCCCCGGCGTGGTGCCGCCCGAGGAGATGGAGGCCTACCAGACCAAGGTCGACACCGCGCGCGCCGACGTCACCGAGAAGCAGGTCATGCTCGAGCGGGCCCGGCTCGATCGCCGCGACGCCTACGTCCGGGCGCCGTCGGCCGGGGTCATCCAGAGCCGCGACGTCGTCACCGGCTCGTACGCCCAGCCCGGCACGCTGCTGGCCACGCTGGTCCAGCGCGAGCCCCTGCAGGTGCGCTTCGACGTCGCCGAGACCGACGCCGCGCGCATCCCGGTCGGCGCCGAGGTGCGGTTCACCGTCGACGGCGACGAGCGCGACTGGGCGGCCAAGGTCACCCACGTCGCCGAGGTCGCCGACCCGCGGTCGCGCATGGTCCGGGTCAGCGCCGACGTCACCTCGGACGGCCGCGACGCGCTGCGCGCCGGCGGCTTCGCCCAGGTCGTCGTGCCGGTCGGCTCGCGCGGCGCCGCCCCGGTGATCCCGGAGCTGTCGATCCGGCCCAGCGAGCGCGGCTTCCTGGTCTTCGTCGTGATCGACGGCGTCGCCCACGAGCGCATCGTCGAGATCGGCATGCGGACCCACGACGGCCTGGTCGAGGTCCGCAGCGGCGTCGCGGTCGGCGACCAGCTGGTGGTCCGCGGCGCCGAGGCGCTGCGCGACGGCGCCAAGGTCAAGGTCGTGACCGCGGCGCCGGCCCCCGCGACCCCGCCGGGCGCGGGCGGCGCGGCGGGCAGCGCCGCCGGACCGGCGCAGGGGGCGCGGTGACCCTCACCGAGGTCTGCATCCGCCGGCCGGTCCTGGCCTGGATGCTGATGGCCGCGACGATCCTGTTCGGCGCGGTCGCGATCCAGCGGGTCGGCATCAGCCAGTACCCCGACGTCGACTTCCCGACCATCAGCGTGTCGATGACGTGGGAGGGCGCCGCCCCCGACGTCATGGAGCAGGAGATCGTCGAGCCGATCGAGGAGGCGGTGATCCAGGTCGAGGGCGTGCGCGCGCTGACCTCGGTGTCGCGCCAGGGCACCGCCAGCTGCACCGTCGAGCTCGGCATCGATCGCGACGTCGACGTCGCGATGCAGGACATCCAGACCAAGATCGCCCAGGCCCAGCGCCGCCTGCCGGTCGACGTCGAGATCACGGCGTCGAAGTCCAACCCCGAGGACCAGCCGATCATGTGGATCGGCCTGGCCGGGCCGTACTCGCGCTCGGTGCTGACCGACTACGCCCGCTACGTCGTCAAGGAGCGCCTGCAGCGCATCGAGGGCGTCGGCGAGATCTTCATGGGCGGCTACCTCGAGCGCAACGTCCGGGTCTGGGTCGACGCCGACGCGCTGGCCGCCTACCACCTGACCGTCACCGACGTCATCACGGCGCTGCAGAAGGAGCACGTCGAGCAGCCGGCCGGTCAGATCTCCGGCGACGGCCACGAGATCAACGTCCGCGTCATGGGCGAGGCCTTCGACCTCGACACCCTGCGCGACGTCGTCATCACCCGCGACCAGCTGGGCGCGCCGGTGCGGGTCCGCGACGTCGCCCGCATCGAGGACGGCTTCGAGGACGAGCGGCGCCGGGCCCGGGTCTTCGGCAACCCGGTGCAGGGCCTCGGCATCAAGAAGCTGCGTGGCTCCAACGCGGTCGCGGTGGCCAAGGCGGTCCGCGAGGCGCTGGTCGAGATCAACAAGGAGCTGCCCGAGGGCATGGAGGCCGGGGTCAACTTCGACTCGGCCAAGTTCATCGAGGAGTCGGTCCACGACATCGAGCTCGAGCTGGTCATGGCGGTGCTCCTGACCGCGCTGGTGTGCTGGATGTTCCTGGGCTCGCTGTCGTCGACGGTCAACGTCATCGCGGCGATCCCGATGTCGCTGCTCGGCACGATCGCGGCGATCTACTTCCTCGGCTACACGCTCAACACGTTCACGCTGCTGGCGCTGTCGCTCGCGGTCGGCATCGTCGTCGACGACGCGATCATGGTGATGGAGAACATCTATCGCCACGCCGAGCAGGGCGCGCACCGGCTCGAGGCCGCGCGCAAGGGCACCGCCGAGATCGCGTTCGCGGCCCTGGCCGCGACCGTCGCGCTGATCGCGATCTTCATCCCGGTCGTCTTCATGGAGGGCGTGATCGGCAAGTACTTCATGCAGTTCGGCGTGACGCTGTCGATCGCGGTGCTGCTGTCGTACCTCGAGGCGATCACGCTGGCGCCGGCGCGGTGCGCGCAGCTCTTGCGCAGCGGCCGCCAGGAGCGCAGCGGCCTGGGCCGCCTCGTCGATCGCGCGTTCGACGCCCTGGCCGCCGGCTACCGGTGGGCGCTGGCCCGCGCGCTGCGCTGGCCGGCCGCGGTGCTGGTCGTCGCCGTCGGGCTGCTGGTCGCGACCGTCATGATCTTCCAGCGCGTGCCGCAGGAGATGGTGCCGTCGCAGGACCAGAGCCGGCTGATGATCCGGCTGCAGACCGCGGTGTCGGCCGACCTCGAGGAGATGGACGGCCTGATGCAGCAGGTCGAGGCCGCCGTCAACGGCCGGCCCGACGTCGCCCGCGCGATGGCGATCATCGGCGGCTTCGGCGGCAGCGGCGTCAACACCGGCGTCTACTTCGTGACCCTGGTGCCCAAGGACCAGCGCTCCAAGAGTCAGGCCCAGATCGCCGGCGAGCTGCGGCGCCAGCTCAACGCCATCCCCGGGCTGCGCGCGGTGGTCCAGGACCTGTCGCAGCAGGGCTTCACCGCCCAGCGCGGCTTCCCCATCGAGGTCAGCGTGCGCGGCCCCGACTGGGACACCCTGGTCGCCGAGTCGCAGCGGATCAAGCAGGAGCTCGAGGAGAGCGGCCTGGCGGTCGACGTCGACAGCGACTACCAGCTCGGCATGCCCGAGCTGCGGGTCGTGCCGGACCGCGCCCAGGCCTCCGACGTCGGCGTCGCCGCCCAGGACATCGCGACCACGGTGGGCGCGCTGGTCGGCGGCGTCCGCATCGGCAAGTACACGTCGAAGGGGCGGCGGGTCGACGTCCGGGTCAAGGTCGAGCGCAGCCAGCGCACCAGCCCCGAGGACGTCGCCCGGCTGCGGGTGCGCACCGCGTCGGGGGTGCTGGTGCCGCTGTCGCGGGTGACCCAGCAGCAGGAGCGGCCGGCGCTGCAGTCGGTGACCCGCCGCGATCGCGAGCGCGCCATCACGATCTTCGCCAACCCGGCGCCCGGCCACTCCCAGAAGGAGGCGATCGACTTCGTCCTCGGCCTGCGCAAGAGCATGCCGCCCGGCTACCGGATCGTCCCGGGCGGCCAGAGCGTCGCGTTCCAGGAGTCGATGGGCGGCCTGGTCTTCGCGTTCTTCCTCGGCCTCGGCGTCGCCTACATGATCCTGGCGTCGCAGTTCAACTCGTTCCTCCAGCCGATCACGGTGCTCACGATCATCCCGCTGTCGCTGGCGGGCGCGCTCGGCGCCCTCTACGTCGGCGGCTTCACGCTCAACATCTTCTCGATGATCGGCCTCTTGCTGCTGGCCGGCATCGTCAAGAAGAACTCGATCATCCTGGTCGACTACGCCCAGGTCGCGCGCGAGCAGGGCGCCGACGCCCGCGCCGCGATGATGACCGCGGGGCCGACCCGGCTGCGGCCGATCCTGATGACCTCGGTGGCGACCGCGATGGCGGCGCTGCCCGCGGCGCTCGGGCTGGGCCAGGGCTCGGAGACCCGGACCCCGATGGCGGTCGCGGTGATCGGCGGGCTGGCCGTGTCGACCGTGCTCAGCCTGTTCGTGGTCCCGGCGTTCTACGTGGTCGCCGACGGCGCCAAGCGGGCCCTGGGCTTCGGCCGCAAGCTCGGCAACCTCGGCGACGTGTAGCGGGTTCGGCGGTGACGGGAGCGTGGCGGGGAGGGTGGCTGCGGCGCCCGAACCTCGCAGATCCCTGAAAAAAGCCGGCTTCGCGGGACCCAAGGGTCCCCGGGGGCTTTACAGGCCCGGGCCATCTGCACTATGACCCGGCTCCCTAAAGTCCCGTACGAGGTGCCCAAATGATTCCCGTGATGCAAGCCCTGGCGACGGCCATGGCCGGAGCCGCTGGCCCGGCAGGCGACGTCGCGTCGGCGGCCGAGAGCCTGCGGCCGCACAGCGAGGCCGGCCTCCGCCTGCCCGAGTTCTCCATCAAGGAACTGTCGTTCCTGGGCATGAGCGGCTGGACGCTGCTCGCGCTCGGCCTGGTGGTCTGCCTCATCGGCATGGCCTTCGGCATGATCATCTACTCGCGCCTGCGCAAGATGCCGGTGCACTCGTCGATGCTCGAGATCTCCGAACTCATCTACGCGACGTGCAAGACCTACCTGCGCACCCAGGCCCGGTTCATCGCGATCCTGTGGGCGTTCATCGCCACGGTCATCGTGATCTACTTCGGCGTCCTCGAGAAGGTGCCGGTGGCCAAGGTCGCGGCGATCGCGCTGTTCAGCGTCATCGGCATCCTCGGCTCGGTGATGGTCGCGTTCTTCGGCATCCGCATCAACACCTTCGCCAACTCGCGGACCGCGTTCGCGTCGCTGCGCGGCAAGCCGTACCCGACCTACGCCATCCCGCTGCAGGCCGGCATGAGCATCGGCACCCTGCTGATCTCGACCGAGCTGTTCCTGATGCTCTGCATCATGCTGTTCATGCCGCCCGACTACGCGGGCCCGTGCTTCATCGGCTTCGCGGTCGGCGAGTCGCTCGGCGCCGCGGCGCTGCGCATCGCCGGCGGCATCTTCACCAAGATCGCCGACATCGGCTCGGACCTGATGAAGATCGTCTTCAACATCAAGGAAGACGACGCCCGCAACCCCGGCGTCATCGCCGACTGCACCGGCGACAACGCCGGCGACTCGGTCGGCCCCACCGCCGACGGCTTCGAGACCTACGGCGTCACCGGCGTCGCGCTGATCACCTTCATCCTGGTCGCGATCCCCAACTTCGTCCCCGACAAGATGGACGCCGGCGAGGCCCTGCAGTCGGTCCTGCTGGTGTGGCTGTTCGCGATGCGCATCACGATGATCATCGCGTCGATCGTCAGCTACCTGATCAACGAGGCGCTGGCCAAGGCCAAGTACGCCAACGCCGACAAGATGGACTTCGAGAAGCCGCTGACCGTGCTGGTGTGGCTGACCTCGTTCGTCTCGATCGCGATCACCTTCGCGATGTCGTACCTGCTGCTCGGCCAGGGTGACTCCGAGAAGTTCATCTCGGCGATCCTCGGCGGCTCCAGCCACGGCCTGTGGTGGAAGCTGGCGTCGATCATCTCGTGCGGCACGCTGGCCGGCGCGGTCATCCCCGAGCTGGTCAAGGTCTTCACCTCGACCAACTCGCGCCACGTCCGCGAGACCGTGACCGCGTCGCGGCAGGGCGGGGCGTCGCTCAACATCCTGGCCGGCCTCACCGCCGGCAACTTCTCGGGCTACTGGATGGGCCTGACCATCGTCGCGCTGATGGGCATCGGCTACGGCGTGTCGAGCATGCACGGCCTCGCCGACCTGCTCCTCAACATCAACGCGATGGACCAGAGCACCGTGCTGAGCCCGTTCGCGGCCAACGCGGCGGCGACGGTCTTCTCGTTCGGCCTGGTCGCCTTCGGCTTCCTGGGCATGGGCCCGGTGACGATCGCGGTCGACTCCTACGGCCCGGTCACAGACAACGCGCAGTCGGTCTACGAGCTGTCGGTCATCGAGTCCCGCGAGGGCATCTCCGAGGAGATCAAGAAGGACTTCGGCTTCACCCCCGACTTCTCCAAGGCCAAGGACTACCTCGAGGAGAACGACGGCGCCGGCAACACCTTCAAGGCCACCGCCAAGCCGGTCCTCATCGGCACCGCCGTGGTCGGCGCGACCACGATGATCTTCGCGATCATCATGCTGCTCACCGAGGGCCTCAAGCCGGCCCTGGTGTCGAACCTGTCGATGCTCCACCCGCCGTTCCTGCTCGGCCTGATCACCGGCGGCGCGGTCATCTACTGGTTCACCGGGGCCTCGACCCAGGCGGTCTCGACCGGCGCCTACCGCGCGGTCGAGTTCATCAAGGAGAACATCAACCTCGACAGTGGCGAGACCAAGGCCAACGTCGAGGACTCGAAGAAGGTGGTCCAGATCTGCACGGAGTACGCGCAGAAGGGCATGTTCAACATCTTCCTGATGGTCTTCTTCTCGACCCTGGCGTTCGCCTGCGTCGAGCCGTACTTCTTCATCGGCTACCTGATCTCGATCGCGCTGTTCGGCCTGTACCAGGCCTTCTTCATGGCCAACGCCGGCGGCGCCTGGGACAACGCCAAGAAGATCGTCGAGACCGAGCTCAAGGAGAAGGGCACCGAGCTGCACTCGGCGTGCGTCGTCGGTGACACCGTCGGCGACCCGTTCAAGGACACCTCGTCGGTGGCGCTCAACCCGGTGATCAAGTTCACCACCCTGTTCGGCGTCCTCGCCGTCGGCCTCGCGCTCAAGCTCGACACCAACGTCCGCCTCGGCCTGGCCGCCGCGTTCTTCGTGGCCAGCATGGTCTTCGCGTACCAGTCGTTCTACGGCATGCGGATCGGCAACGAGAAGAACTGACCCGCGCCGCGCGGTCGGTTCCACGAAGGCGCCGGGGAGCCCCGGCGCCTTCGCCGCGTTTCGGGGCTACCCGGCGGGCTCGCCGTCGCCGTCGCCGTGGTCGGCGGCGGCGTCCTCGGGTCCGGAACCGGCGCGCGCCGGCCGCGGGGTGCGGCCGGCGCGGCGGAGCGCGTCGCGGAGCAGGAACTCGATCTGGGCGTTCATCGAGCGCAGGTCGTCGCCGGCCCACCGCTGCACGGCGTCGAGCACGGCGGGGTCGATGCGCAGCAGGAACGCCTTGCGCGCGGCCATGCCTCACCTCACTGGTAGATGGTCCCGGTGTTGACCACCGGCTGGGTGCCGCGCTCGCCGCACAGGACGACCAGCAGGTTCGAGACCATCGCGGCCTTGCGCTCCTCGTCGAGCTCGACCACGTTGCTGCGCGCCAGCATCGCGAGCGCCATCTCGACCATGCCGACCGCGCCCTCGACGATGCGCTGCCGGGCCGCGATGATCGCGCCGGCCTGCTGGCGCTGCAGCATGGCCTGGGCGATCTCGGGGGCGTAGGCGAGGTGGGCGATGCGGGCCTCGACGATGTCGACGCCGGCGCCCTTCACGCGCGCATGGATCTCCTCCTTGAGCGACGCGGCGACCGCGTCGGTGTGGCCACGCAGCGACACCTGGGCGTCGTCGTGGGCGTCGTACGGGTGGTGGGTGGCGAGGTTGCGGACCGCGGCCTCGGCCTGGGTGTGGACGAAGCCGATGTAGTCGTCGACGGCGAAGCTGGCCTCGGCGGTGTCCTCGACCCGCCACACGACGATCGCGGCGATCTCGATCGGGTTGCCCTCGACGTCGTTCACCTTGATCTGCGCGGTCTCGAAGTTGCGCACGCGCAGGCTGACGCGCTTCTTGGTGTAGAACGGGTTGGCCCAGCGCAGGCCCTCGGTCTTGCAGGTGCCGACGTAGCGCCCGAACAGCTGCAGGACGCGGCCCTCGTTGGGGTTGACGACGAACAGCCCCAGCAGCAGGAAGAACGCGACGACGTCGAGGCCGACGCCGGCGAGGATCGGGCCGGGCGGCGGCGGCCGGGTGCCGGCGACCGACGCGTACATCGGGATCGACAGGCCGGCGAGGATCAGGACGGCGAGCAGGATCACGAAGCCGGAGATGCCGGGCTTCGGGGACTCGCGGATCTGGGACGCCGGGGTGGCGGAGACGGTGGCGGTGGCGGAGACGACGGGAGCGGTCTTGGTCATGGGGTCCTCCTGGCAAGCAGCGGTGCAAGCAAGGTGATATCACTTTGCAAGCCGCGCAAGGGCGATCGACAGGGGCCCGGTACGATCGGCCAGGTGGCTGGAATCGTGCGGATAAGCGCGGTCGGCGAGTGAGGCGGAGCCCAAGGAGAGATCCAAGACCAGCGGTGGGGAGAGCGCGACCGACGGCCGTCGGAGATGTGCCGCAAAACGAACCGGGCTGAGGTCGCCTGGTCGACATGGTTCGCTCACCTCGAGCGGAGCCCGAGCGGCGCAGCCGCGAGGGGGTAGTCGAGAGGGCGTGGATCGGTGCGGTCTCGGCGGCGCACTGGTGCCCGCCCCCTCGACTCCGGGGTCGGTGCTGCGCACCTCCCCCTCCGCTCGGGGTGAGTGCCGTCAGGCCCAAACCCGCGAGGCGCACCCGCACGCGCGCGGCGTGGTCAGGCGACGACGGCGCCGGCGACGACGACGGTGTGGGCGAGGGGGACGCCGATGCGGTAGGGCAGGTCGGCGGGCTGGTCGGTGTCCCAGACGACGAGGTCGGCGGCGCTGCCCGGGGACAGGACGCCGAGGTCGTCGCGGCCGAGGGCGCGGGCGGCGACACGGGTGACGCCGAGCCAGGTCTCCTCGACGGTCATGCCGTAGTGGGTGGTCGCGAGCCACATCGGGACCTCGAGGGTCTCGCACCAGGACGTGCCCGGGTTGAGATCGGTGGCGACCGCCATCGCGACGCCGGCAGCGCGCAGCTTGGCGACCGGCGGCGGCGTCATGCGGAGCTGGACGCAGGCGGCGGGCAGCATGACCGCGACCACGCCGGCGGCGGCGAGCGCGGCGATGCCGGCGTCGGAGACCTGCTCGAGGTGATCGGCGGACCAGGCGCCGAGCTCGGCCAGCAGCTCGGCGCCGCCGAGGTCGGCGAACTGGCCGACGTGGGCGCGCACCGCCAGGCCGGCGCCGCGCGCCGCGGTCAACAGGCGCCGGGTCTCGTCGAGGGTGAACGCGCCGTCGTCGCAGTAGACGTCGACCGAGCTGGCCAGCCGCGCCGCCGCGACCCGCGGGATCAGGTCGTCGGCGAAGCCGGCGACGTAGGCGGCGCGCGCCGCGGCCGAGCCGCGGGCCTCGGGCGGCACCAGGTGGGCGAGCAGCGTCGGCACCAGCCGCGGCGGCGGCCCGGCGCCGCGCAGCTTGCCGCCGAGATCGACGTGGCCGGCGGCGTGGATGGCCTCGAGCAGCGCGACCTCGCCGTCGAGGGTGAGGTCGTAGCCGCTCTTGGCCTCGAGCGTGGTCGTGCCCGCGGCCAGCGCGCGGCGCGCCCGGCCCGCGGCCAGCGCCGCCAGCTGATCGACCGGGGTCGCCCGGGTCGGCCCCAGCGTCGCGGCGATGCCGCCGCCGGCCGCGGCGATCTCCTGGTAGCCGGCGCCGCGGGCGCGCAGCGCGAACTCGGCGGCGCGGTTGCCGGCGAAGACCAGGTGGGTGTGGCAGTCGACCAGCCCCGGGCTGACCAGGCGGCCGCCGGCGTCGAGCCGGACCAGCGTCGGATCGCGCGGATCGATCCCGGCGGCGCGCGCCGCGGCCTCGGCGTCGGCGCTGGCGCCGACCCAGACGACGCGGCCGCCGCGGCACACCACCGCGGCGTCGTCGCGGACGCCGAGCGGATCGTCGGGCGTCGCCACCGCGGTCAGGACGCGGCCGCCGGTGACGATCAGCCCGGCGGCGTGGCTCACGTCGGCTCCCGCCGCGGGATGCGGACGCCGCGCTCGTGCGCCGCGGTGATCGCCTCGTCGTAGCCGGCGTCGGCGTGGCGGATGACGCCCATCCCCGGGTCGCAGGTCAGGACGCGCTCGAGGCAGCGATCGGCGCGGGCGGTGCCGTCGGCGACCACGACCATGCCGGCGTGCAGCGAGTAGCCGATGCCGACGCCGCCGCCGTGGTGGAACGACACCCAGGTCGCGCCCGCCGCGGTGTTGACCAGGGCGTTGAGGATCGCCCAGTCGGCGATCGCGTCGGAGCCGTCCTTCATCGCCTCGGTCTCGCGGTTGGGCGACGCCACCGAGCCGGAGTCGAGGTGGTCGCGGCCGATCACGATCGGCCCCTTGACCTTGCCGGTGCGGACCAGCTCGTTGAAGCGCAGCCCGACCCGGTGGCGCTGGCCGTAGCCGAGCCAGCAGATGCGCGCCGGCAGGCCCTGGAACGCGACCCGGTCCTGGGCCATCTGGATCCACCGCGCCAGCGCCGGATCGTCGGGGACCTCGGCGAGGACGGCCTCGTCGGTGGCGCGGATGTCGGCCGGGTCGCCGGACAGCGCGACCCAGCGGAACGGCCCCTTGCCCTCGCAGAACAGCGGCCGGATGTACGCCGGCACGAAGCCCGGGTAGCTGAACGCGTCGGTGACGCCGGCGAGCTCGGCCTGGGCGCGCAGGTTGTTGCCGTAGTCGAAGACGTGGGCGCCGCGGGCCTTCATCGCCAGCATCGCCTCGACCTGGGTCGCCATCGACGCCCGCGACCGGGTGACGTACTCGTCGGGGGCGCGCCGCCGCAGCTCGGCGGCGTCGGCCAGGGTCAGGTCGGTCGGGACGTAGCCGACCAGCGGGTCGTGCGCCGAGGTCTGGTCGGTGACCAGGTCGGGCGTGATGCCGCGCGCCACCAGCTCGCGGTAGACGTCGGCGGCGTTGGCGACGATCGCCACCGAGCGCGCGAGCTTCTTGGCGGTCCACTCCTCGATGCGGCGCAGCGCGCTGTCGAGATCGGGCGCCACCTCGTCGAGGTAGCGGGTCTGGATGCGGCGCTCGACCCGCGACGGGTCGACGTCGACGCCGAGGTAGGCGCCGCCCGCCATCGTCACCGCCAGCGGCTGGGCGCCGCCCATGCCGCCGAGGCCGCCCGACAGCACCCACTTGCCGGCGAGGTCGGCGTCGGGCCCGTAGTGGGTGCGCGCCGCGGCGACGAAGGTCTCGTAGGTGCCCTGCAGGATGCCCTGGGTGCCGATGTAGATCCACGACCCGGCCGTCATCTGGCCGTACATGGTCAGGCCCTGGGCCTCGAGCTTGCGGAAGGTGTCCCAGTCGGCCCACTTCGGCACCAGGTTCGAGTTCGCGATCAGCACCCGCGGCGCCTCGTCGTGGGTGCGGAAGACGCCGACCGCGCGCCCGGACTGGACCAGCAGGGTCTCGTCGTCGCCGAGCCGGCGCAGCTCGCGCTGGATGACGTGGAAGTCGTCCCACGACCGCGCCGCCTTGCCGGTGCCGCCGTAGACCACCAGATCCTCGGGCCGCTCGGCGACGTCGGGATCGAGGTTGTTCATCAGCATGCGCAGGGCGGCCTCCTGCGGCCAGCCCCGGCACGTGCGCTCGGCGCCTCGCGGCGCGCGGATGATCTCCATGTCGTTCTCCTTGGCGTCCCGGCGGTCAGGCGACGACGCCGGTCGCGCGCACCGCGGCCAGCAGCGAGCCATCGTCGATCAGCGCCCGCACCGCGGCGATGTCGGGCGCGAGCGGGCGGTCGGTCATCATCGCGGGCACGCGGGCGCGGATCGCCGCGTGCAGCGCCTCGAGCGGCGCGGTCGTGGTCAGCGGCCGGCGCAGGTCGAGGCCCTGGGCCGCGCACAGCAGCTCGATCGCCAGCACGTTGCGGACGTGGTCGTGGATGGTCTCGAGCTTGAGCGCCGCGGTCGTGCCCATCGAGACGTGGTCCTCGCGGCCCGCCGACGACGGGATCGAGTCGACCGACGCCGGGTGGCACAGCACCTTGTTCTCGCTGACCAGCGCCGCCGCCGACACCTGCGCGATCATGAAGCCGGAGTTGAGGCCGCTCGACGGCGCCAGGAACGGCGGCAGCCCGCTCGACAGGTGCGGGTTGACCAGCTGCTCGACCCGGCGCTCGCTGATGTTGGCGAGCTCGGCGATCGCCATGGCCGCGGCGTCGAGCGCCAGCGCCACCGGCTGGCCGTGGAAGTTGCCGCCCGAGATCATCTCGCCGCCGTGGTCGTGGGCGTCGCCGCCGTCGTCGACGAAGACCAGCGGGTTGTCGGTCGACGCGCCGGCCTCGCGCTCGAGCACGGTGCGGGCGAAGTCGAGGACGTCGCGGCTGGCGCCGTGGACCTGCGGCATGCAGCGCAGCGAGTACGGATCCTGGACCTTGCCGCAGTCGCGGTGCGACTCGGCCAGCGCCGAGCCGCCGGGCCCGGTGAGCAGCGCGCGCAGCAGCGCCGCCGACGCCTGCTGGCCGGGGTGGGGGCGGGCGCCGACGACGCGGGCGTCGAAGGCGCGGGCCGTGCCCTTGAGCGCCTCGAGCGACAGCGCGCCGGCGAGGTCGGCGATCCGGCAGGTGTCCTCGGCGTCGAGCACGGTCAGGCCGCCGACCGCGGTCATCAGCTGGGTGCCGTTGAGCAGGGTCAGGCCCTCCTTGGCGGCCAGCTCGAGCGGCGCGACGCCGGCGCGGCGCAGCGCCTCGGCGGCGGGCATGACGACGCCCTCGTACTCGGCGTCGCCCTCGCCGATCAGGCCCAGGGCCAGGTGGGCCAGCGGCGCCAGGTCGCCCGAGGCGCCGACCGAGCCGCGCCGCGGCACCACCGGGTGGACGCCGGCGGCGAGCAGCTCGCACAGCCGCTCGCACGCGACGGTGCGGGCGCCCGAGCGTCCGGTGGCGAGGACGCCGGCGCGCAGCAGCATCATCGCGCGGGTGGCGTCGCGGGGCAGCGGGTCGCCGACGCCGGCGCAGTGCGAGCGCACCAGGTTCTTCTGCAGCTGGACGACCTCGCCGGCCGAGATGCGGACCTCGGCGAGGGCGCCGAAGCCGGTGTTGACGCCGTAGACCGCGGGGGCCCGGTCGCCGCCCTCGACCACGCGATCGATGACGCCGCGGGCGCGGTCCATCGCGACGCGGGCGGCGGCGCCGATGTGGACCGGCACGCGGTCGCGCGCCACGGCCGCGATGGCCTCCAGAGTCAACGGTGTCTCGCCCAGAACGATGGCCTTCACGGCGGCAGGTGTAGACGCCCTTGCGAAGCCCGGTCAAGCGACGAAGAAGCGCGAAACTCCGTCGAGTTTGCCGCTCCGCGTCGGTTGACAGCACGGGGCGCCGGATGGTCTGCTTTCGGAAGGTTGGCGATGCCGCCAGATACGATCGACCGCGACGCAACTGCGGGGGAGGGGGCCCCAGATGCGCCAGACGGGACGAACGGGTCCACGGGCACCGCTGCGTCCAGCGCAGGGGCCGTGGAGACGGCCGGAGGTGGTCCGCCGTCCGGCGACGGCGAGGCCGGCGGCGGCTCGCTGGCGTCGCGCATCGACGCGATGATGGCGGCCGGCTCGTTCGAGGACGACGATCCGGCTGACGACAGTGACGATCCCGGCGACGCCGGGACCGGCTCGGCGGCTACGAAGCCTTCGGAGGCGGCCGCGCCCGAGCGCGGCGAGCCCGAGGAGCCCGACGAGCCCGACGAGCCCGACGAGGTCGAGGAGGTCAGCGAGGTCGGCGAGGAGATCGTCGAGCTCGACGCCGTCGAGGAGCTCAGCGCGGACGACCTCGCGGTGGTCCCCGAGCCGCCGCGCCCGGTGATGCCGCCGATCGCCGCCCGGCCGCGGCCGCCGATGCCGCCGCCGCCGCCGCTGCCGCGCGGCATGCCGCCGGTGCCGCCGATCCGCGTGCCGTCGATCCCGGCCCCGCCCGCCGGGGCGCGCCCGGTGGTCCGGGTCCCGCCCCTGAGCCCGGTCGCGCCGCCGCCGATCGCGCCGCCGCCGCCGTCGGTCGAGGCCGACGCCGCGCCGGCGATGGGCGTCGGCAGCGACGCCGCGATCCCGATCGAGCTCGACGCCGTCGACTCGATGGACGTCGAGTCGGTCGACGTCGAGGCGGTGGAGTCGGTCGACTCGGTCGAGGTCGCGCTCGACGACGCCGCGCCGGCCGCCGCCGCCGTCGCCGCGGCCGAGCTGCCCCTCGAGCACCAGCTGGCCACCCCGACCGCGCTCGAGCAGGCGCTGACCGTGGTGGGCGAGGCCGCGCACGAGCGTCGCGCCGAGGAGCTGGCGCGCGACGTCGAGGCCGCGACCGACAAGGCCCAGGTCGCGGCGCTCGCCTACGAGCTCGGCGAGCTGTACGAGCGCCGCCTCGCCGACGAGGCCCGCGCGGTCAAGGCGTTCGGGCGGGCGCTGGCGTCCGATCCGTCGCTGCGTCCCAACCTGTGGGCGATCCGCCGCATCTTCTACCGGCGCGGCCTGTGGCCCAACCTGCTCAAGCTGGTCGACGCCGAGATCCGGTTCGCCCGCACCGACCCCGAGCGCGCCGACGTCCTCTACGAGAAGGGCGTCCTGCTCCGCGATCGCCTCGACCAGCCGGCCGAGGCGCGCGCCGCGTTCGAGGAGGCGCATCGCCTCGACGAGCGCGCGCTGCCGCCGCTGGTCGCGCTCGAGCGCATGGCGCTGGCCGGCGGCGATCTGGCGTGGGCTGCCGAGCTGTGGGTGGCGCTCGCCGCGGCGTCGCGCAACCCCGAGCGCAAGGTCACGTTCCTGCTCGACCTGATCCGCTTCCACGCCACCGACCTCAGCCCCGAGGGGCTGGAGCGGGCGCGCGAGCTGGTCGCCGAGGCGGTCGCGGTCGGCGCCGACGCCGACCGGGTCGCGGCCGAGCGGCTGCGCGTCGCCGAGCTGTCCGGTGAGCCGGACGAGCTGCTCGCGGCGCTCGAGGCCCAGGTCGCGCTGACCTGGGCCCAGGGCGGCCCCAGCGGCCCGCCCGAGACCCCGGCGCTGGCCGCCGGCACCGGCGAGGCGCTCGATCGCGCCGCGACGCTGCGGCTGCGGGTCGCGGCGCTGCGCCGCCGCCAGGCCCAGGTCGCGCGCGCCGCCGGCCGGGCCGAGAAGGCCTGGGACTACCTGCAGCAGGGGCTCGCGGTCGTGCCCGGGCGGCCGCTGCTGATCGCCGATCTCGCCGATCTGGCCGAGGAGCTGGGCCGCTTCGACGAGCTCGCCGAGCTGGTCCAGAGCTGGCAGGCCCTCGAGGGCGATCCGTCACGCGCCCTGACCCTGTCGCTGCGCCGCGCCGACGCGCTGCTGCGCGGCGGCCAGCGCGACGAGGCGCGCGCCCTGCTGGCCTCGCTCGAGGCCAGCGCGCCCGGCTTCCTGCCGCTGACCGCGCTGGTCGAGCGCGACGCCCTGGCCCACGGTGACTGGCTCGCGCTGGCCGGGGCGTGGACCCGCGCCGCCGACGCCGCGCGCCTGGGCAACCTGCTCGGGCCCGGCGACGCCGCGGCCCCCGGCGACGGCGACCGCGGCCCCGGCGACGCCGCGCTGGCCGCGTCGATGTACGTCGCGGCCGCCGAGGTCTGGGCCCACGAGGTCACCGCGATCGACCCCGAGCGCGGCGACGCCGAGGCCCGGGCGTGCCTCGGGCAGGCCCTCGAGGTCGTGCGCGGCTACCCGCCCGCGATCGAGGCGCTCGTCGATCTGCACGAGCGGCTCGGCCGCGTCGACGACGCCGCCGCGGTGCTGGAGCTGCAGGCGGAGTCCGGCGACGTCGATCACCGGGTCCAGATCCTGGCCCGGCTGGCCCGGCTGTACCGCGACCACGGCCTGCTCGAGCAGGCGCTCGGCGCCGAGCTGCGGCTGCGCCGGCTGCTCCCCGACGACATCCGCCTGATGTGGCAGGTCGACGTCACGCTGTCGCAGCTGGGCCGCCCCGAGGAGCGCATCCCCAACCTGCAGGCGATCGCCGGCCGCGATCCGGATCCGGCGCGCAAGGGCATCGCGCTGTCGACCGCGGCGCGCCTGGCCGAGGACGTCGGCGATCGCGACCGCGCGATCGACCTCTACCGCCAGGTCCTGGCGGTGTGGCCGGCGGACCGCTACGCCCGGGCCGCGCTGGTCGAGCTGCTGCGGGCGCAGGAGCACTGGGAGGACCTGGTGGCGCAGCGCCGCGCCGAGGCCCTCGAGCTCGCCGACGGCCCCGGCATGGTCCGCGCCCTGCGCGAGGCCGCGTGGGTGCTCGAGGAGCGCCTCGGTCGCCCCGCCGACGCCGCCGGCGTCTACCGCGAGCTGCTCGATCGCGAGCCCACCGAGGCGGCCGCGCTCGACGGCCTGATCCGGTGCCGCGCCGCCGCCGGCGACGCGATCGGCCTGGTCGGCGCGCTCGAGGCCCGCCTCGAGACCCTGGCCAGCGCCGACGACGTCGCGCCGGCGACGCTGGCCGGCGCCGCGGTCGCGCTGGCGATGGCCCACGAGCAGGCCGGCCGCGTCGACGACGCGGTCGACGCCTACCGCCGCGCCCTGGCGGTGCCCGACGTCGGCGTCGCCGCCGGCGCCGCGGCGTCGCTGTCGGGGCTCGCGCTGGCCGACGTCGCGCAGGCCCGCGGCGACACCGTGGCGCGGGTCGAGGCCTACGAGGCGCTGATCGACGCCACCACCGCGCCGCGCATCAAGGCGGCGCTGCACGAGGATCTGGGCTGGCTGTACGCGCTGGTGCTCGAGGACTTCGAGCGCGCCGCCGAGGCGTTCGCCGCCGCCGCGGTCGCCGATCCGGCGCGTCGCGGCCCGCAGCTGGGCGCCCTGCTGGTCGCCGGGCGCCGCGACGACGCCGACGCCCAGCGCGCCGCGGTCCTGGCGCTGGCCGACTCCGCGACGATGCCCGAGGCGGCGGCGGCGCTGCACCTGCGCGGCGCCGCCCTCGCCGAGCTGGCCGGCGACGCCGCCGGCGCGATCCGCGCGGTCCAGCGGGCTCGGGCGGTCGCGCCCGACGACGTCGGCGCGCTCGTGGTCGCCGCCGAGCGGGCGCCGACCGCGTCGTCGGCGACCGCCGACGGCGCCGACGCCGCCGCGGCGATCGATCAGCTGCTGGCGCGCGCCGAGGTGTTCGCGCTGCGCAGCTCGCTGACCGACGATCCGATGTCGCGGGCGTCGTGGGAGCTCGACCGCGCCGAGGCGCTCGAGGCGGCGGGCCGGCTCAAGGAGGCCGGCGACGTCGTCGCGTCGGTGCTGCGCGCCGCGCCCGGCGACTTCCGCGCCCTCGAGACCCTGCGCCGGCTGACCCGCCGCGGCGGCGACCTGCCGACGCTGGCGCGCGCGACCCTGGCGCTGGCCCGGCGCATGAGCGATCCGGCGAGCCGCGGCGAGCTGCTGCGCGAGGCGGTCGCGATCTTCGATCCCAACGTCAACGTCACCGGCGACGGCGCCGAGCGGGCGCCGGGGCCGGGCGCCGACGCCGACGCCGCGGTCGGCGTCTACCGGCGGATCCTCGCCGACGACCCGGGCGCCCCCGAGCTCGAGCGCCTGCTCGCGCTGTACCGCCAGGCCGGCGACATCCGCGGCGTCCACCTCGCGATCGACGACCGGCTGGCCTGGCTCGAGCGCGACGGCGGCGACGCCGACGACGTCACCTTCGCCGCGGTGCCGCTGTTGCTCGAGCGGGCGCGGCTCAAGCAGGCGCTCGACAACCGGCGCGGCGCGCTGGCCGATCTCGACGCCATCCTGGCCCGCGATCCGCGCCACGCCGAGGCCCTGCGCCTGGCCGGCGAGCTGGCCGCGGCGCTGGGCGACGGCCCCCGCGCGGTCGAGCTGTACCGCCGCTTCCTCGAGGTCGAGCCCGCCGGCGAGCGGCGCTCCGCCGCCGAGCTGGCGCTGGCCCGGGTCCTCGCCGAGGACGTCGGCGACGCCGGCGCCGCGATCCGCCAGCTCGAGCACGTCATCGCGCAGACGCCCGGCGACGCGTCGCTGCGCGAGCGGGTGATCGGCCTGGCGACCCGCGTCGCCGACTGGGACCGGGTCGCGCGCGAGCTGCGCGAGCTGGCGCGCCTGCGCCAGAGCCCCGGCGACAAGGCCCGCGAGGAGCTGCGGCTGGCCGCGGTCCAGCGCGACCAGCTCGGCGACCGCGCCGAGGCCCGCACCACGCTGCGCCGGGCCCGCGGCTACGATCCGCTCAACCTCGAGATCCTCGGCCAGCTGGTCGCGCTGACCGACGAGGCCGGCGCCCGGGCCCAGCTGCTCGGCGAGATCACCGCGGAGCTGCGGGCGGCGATCACCCAGGCGCCGACCCGCGCCGCCCTGTACGAGCGCATGGCCACGGTGGCGGGGTGGCAGCGCGACCGCGACACCGAGTACCTCGCGGCCCTGGCGGTCGACGCCCTCGGCACCGCGACCCCGGAGCTGCGCACGGCGATCGCCGACGGCCGCCGCGCGGTCCCGGAGCTGTCCCGGCACCTGCTCGACGCCGCGGCCCGGCAGCGCCTGCGTCACCCCGGGTTCCAGGGGCTGGCCGGCGGCGCGCTCGCCGAGGTGTGGAAGACGATCGCGCCGGCGGTGACCGCGGCGCAGGGGCTCGACGCGGCCAAGCTCGGCTTCGTGCGCGGCGATCGCGCGGCGGTCAAGGACCTGGCCAAGAAGCGGCTCGACGCGCTCGCCGGCGCGCTCGCCAGCTTCGGCGTCGAGCACGCCGACCTCTACATCAGCGATCAGCGCAAGGGCATGGCCCGGGTGCTGTCGGGCGAGACCCCGGTGCTGTGCCTGGGCGCCGACGTCGCCGCCGGCGCCACGCCGCTGGCCCGCTTCTGGGTCGGCCGGACCGCGATGCTCGCCGCCGAGGGCACCGGCTCGCTCGCCGAGCTCAAGGACGCCGAGGTCGTGTGGTACCTGGTCGCCGCGGCCCGCGTCGTCGACGCGCCGCCGCCCGCCGGCCTGGCCGACGCCGTCGTCGACGGCGGCGGCTCGATCGCGGATCGCGCCAAGCTGCTCGGCAAGCAGCTGTCGCGGCGCGACAAGAAGGCGCTCGCGCAGCTGGCGCCGCAGCTGGGGCGGATCGCCAGCGCCGCCGAGGTGGCGCAGTGGCGCCGCGCCGCGCTGGCCGGCGGCAACCGCGCCGGCCTGCTGGCCGCCGGCGATCTGGCGCCGGCGCTCGACGCGCTCGACGTCAAGGGCGCGCGCGCGATCGCCGACGCGCCGGCGGCGGCCGAGCTGATCGCGTGGTCGCTGTCGGTGGATCACCTCGAGCTGCGCAAGCAGCTCGGCTACGGCCTCGGAGGCGCACGATGAGCCAGGGCGGCAAGGGCGACGGTCCGCTCGACGGCGACGACGATCTCCTGTCCGAGATCGACGCCTGGGGCGACATGTTCGACGCCCTGCACGAGCCGGGCGGCGACGACGCCACCGAAGCCCTCGGCGCCGAGGAGGCGACCGGGATCCACGCGGCCGAGGAGGCGACCGGGATCCACGCGGCCGAGGAGGCGACCGGGATCCACGCGGCCGAGGAGCCGACCGGGATCCACGCGGTCGAGGAGCCGACCGGGATCCACGCGGTCGAGGAGCCGACCGGCGTCCACGACGCCGACGAGCCCACCGGGGTCCGCGAGGTCACGCCGGTCGGCGAGCGCCCCGGGCTCGCGGTCGCGCCGGCGGCGGCGACCGCGTCGACCCGAGCGCGGCGGCCGAGCCCCGGCCGCCGCGGGCGCCGACGGCGACGAGCTGCTCGCCGAGCGCGCGGTCGATCACGGCCCTGGCTTCCTCGACGACGATCCGTTCTCGACCGCGCTCGACGAGCCGCCGCCGGCGCTGCGCCGCGACGTCGACTTCTCGGACCTCGGCGTCGACGGTCCGCCCACCGCGCTGGGCTCGCTGCTCGGCATGCCGCCGCCGCTGCAGCCGGTCGAGGAGGACGAGGCCGCCGCCGCCGCCGCCGCGACCGAGCCGCCGGTCCGGCCGTCGACGCGGCGGATCACGCTGGCGCAGCCCGACGACGACGAGGTCTTCACGTCGGCGAGCCGCGACAGCGCGCCGTTGTTGCCGCAGGGCCCGACCGACGACGAGCTGTTCGGCGATCTGCCCGACGAGATCGGCGAGCCGGTGGTGCCGGGCGTGGTCGCCGGCGGCGCCGCGGCCGACGTCGAGGACGCCGCGCGCACCGGCGAGCGCAGCCTCGACCGGGTCGGTCCGGCGGTGGTCCGCCGCGAGGATCTCGAGCGCCGGCGCCGCGCCGGCTCCGAGGACGACTCGCCGTTCGGCGGCGCCGACTCGACGCGGGTCGCCGATCTGGCCGAGATGGAGCGACTGGCCGGCGAGCGCCGCGCGCGCCGCCAGACCGGAGGCGCCGGCGACGCCGGGGCCGCCGGCGGCGACTTCGGCGGCGGCGAGTCGACGCGGGTCGCCGATCTCGCCGAGCTCGAACGCCTGGCCAGCGGCGACGCCGCCGCGGGACCGGCGCGACGGGGCTCGGGGCCGATCGCGCGCTCGTCGGGGCCGGCCATCATCCCGCGCCGGCCCGGCACCTCCGACGACGATGGCGGCTTCGGCGGCGGCGACTTCGGCAGCGGCGAGTCGACGCGGATCGCCGATCTCGGTCAGCTGGAGAAGCTGGCCCAGGAGAACCGGGTCGCGCGCGAGGCCGAGGCCGCGGCCGCGGCCGCGGCGCTGTTCGACGACGCGCCCTCCGTCGAGCTCAGCATCGACGAGGACTTCTACGCCGACTTCGAGATCGGTGACAGCGCCGGCGAGGTCTCGGGCGAGGCCGCGGCCGCCGACGTGTCGACCGGGACCCGGCGCGCCACCGCCCACGTGGTCCGCCGCGGCAAGGTCACGCGCGAGGACGACAGCGCCGCCGTCGTCGTCGAGATGGAGGCCGAGCCCTCCGACGAGTTCGACGCGGTGCAGGTGGCGCGCCTGCCGGAGCCGGGCACCCCCGAGGAGGTCGCCGCCGAGGACGACTTCTCCGACGTCGCCGCCGCGATGTCCGAGCCCCTGCCGCCGCCGTCGCGGCGGTCGTCGGAGCTGCGCGAGGCGGCGGCCGCCGCCGTCGCCGCCTCCGCCGCGGGCGCGGCGGAGCACGACTTCGCGGACGTCGCCGCCGCGGTGGCCGAGCCCGCGCCGCCGCCCGCGCGTGCCGAGTCGTCGGTCGACGACGCCCTCGCCGGGCTCGCCGACGAGGTCGAGGCCGAGCTGGCCGCCACCGAGGCGACGGCGCCGCCCGCGATCGTGCCGTCGGCGCCGCCCGTGGTCGCGCCGCCGGCGCCGCCGGCGCCGCCCGTGGTCGCCGCGCCGCCGGCGGTCGAGGTCGCGCAGTGCCCGAGGCGGTGCCTGAGCGCATCTCCGAGCCGGTGCCCGAGCTGCTGGCCGAGCCGACGCCGACCGCCGCCGTCGTCGCGGCGGCCGAGGCGGTCGCGCCGGTCGCCGCCGCAGCGGCCGCCGCCGAGCCCGACGTCGCCCCCGAGCTGCCGCCGCCGCGCTTCGCCGGCGCCGAGCCCGAGCTCGACCTCGACGCCATCCGGCTGCCGGAGAGCGTCGCGCCCATCGCCGGCGAGGATCCGGCGGAGGAGGCGGCGCGCTCGATCCTCATCTACGAGCGCGAGCTCGAGACCGTCGACGAGGCCGAGGTCGCGGCGGCGCTGCGCTGCGAGGCCGCGCGCCTGTACGAGCGCATCGGCGACGTCGATCGTGCGCACCACCACTACGAGGCCGCGCTGCTGGCCGACCCGCGCTCGTTCACCGCGCTGCGCGGCCTGCGCCGGTTGTCGCGCGCGATGGGCGACCTCGACGAGGCGACCCGCTACCTCGACGCCGAGATCGGCATCGCCGGCGCGCTCGAGCGCCGGGCGCTGGCCCTGCACCGGGTCGATCTGCTGCGCGCCGCCGGCGAGCAGGATCTGGCGCGGGTCGCCGTCGGCGAGCTGCTCGACGAGGCCTCCGGCGACGTCCGGGCGCTGCTGGCCCAGCTCGAGCTGACCTTCCTCGACGGCCGCGTCGTCGAGCTGTCGGAGGCGCTGGCCCGGCTGGCCGGGCCGCTCGCCGACGCCGAGCTGCGCGGCGCCATCGGCGTCGCCCTCGGCCACCTCCACGAGCGCGGCCTCGAGGGGGCGCCCGAGCCGGACCGCGCCCGCGCCGCGTTCGCGTCGGCCCGCGAGGCCAACCCGGCGTCGGCGCCGGCGATGCTGGGGGCCCGCCGCGCCGGCATCGCCGACGCCACCGTCGCGCTCGCCGAGCTGGCGGTCGACGCCGGCGACGTCGGGTGCGCCGCCGGCCTGTTGAGGCGGGCCGCGCTGGTCGCGCGGATCGCCGGCGATCGCCCGGCCGAGGCCGCCGCGATCGCCCGCGCCGTCGCGGTCGCGCCGCACGATCCGCTGGTCGCCGCCGAGGCGCTGGCGGTCGCGACCACCGTCGACGAGCAGCTGGCCGCCCTCGACGGCATCGTCGCGGTGGCGCCGGGCGACGCGATGCGGGCGTGGGCCCTGGCCCGCCAGGCGTCGCTGCGACTGGCCCGCGGCGGCGACGCCGATCACGACGCCGCGCTCGAGCTGCTGGCCCGGGCGTCGGCGACCGATCCGTCGCACGATCACGTCACCGCGGCGCACGAGGCGCAGCTGGCGGCCCGCGGCGACTGGGCCGCGATCGCCGTGCTGGCCCGGGCCCGGGTCGCCGCCGACCCCGGCGCCGAGCGCGACCGGGTGACCGCCGCCCGCGCGCTGGCGGCGCTGGGCACCGCCGAGGATCCGACGCCGGTCGAGGAGGCGGTCGAGCTGCTGGCCGAGGGCCGCCGCCTGACCCCGGGCTCGTCGACGCTGGTCGACGTCGCCGCCGACGCCCTCGCGGTCGCCGGCCGGTGGGGCGACCGCGTCGCGCTGTGGACCGAGGCGGCCGGCATCGACTCCGAGCAGCTCGACCCCGAGCTGGCGATGCTGCGCGCCGCCGCCGCCGCCGAGGAGGCCGTGGCCGCGATGGCGCCCGAGACGCCGATCGACGACGCGCTGCGCACGATCACCGCGGCGCTCGAGGTCTGGGGCAAGGTCCTCGACCACGATCCCGACAACGTCCGCGCCCACGGCGCGGCCATCGCGCTGGCGCGCCGGCTCGGCGATCGCGACGTCCTGGCCGACGTGCTGGCCCGGGCCCAGGCGTCGCGGACCGGCGCCGCGTCGGCGACGCTGGGCCTCGAGCGCGCCCGCGCCGCGATGGCGCCGGGCGCCGACGACGAGCCCGATCTCGGCCGCGCCGAGGACGTCCTCGACGAGCTCGTGACCTCGGCGCCCGAGGATCCGCGGCGCGTCGCGGTCGCGCTGCTGGTCGCGGCGCGCGCTGGCCGCTGGGCCGACGCCGCGCTCGTGCTCGAGGAGCGGGCCGACGCCGCGGTCGAGGCCGGCGCCGGGCTCGAGGCGGTCACGCTGCGCTACCGCGCCGCCCAGCTGCTGCTCGATCAGGCCGACGATCCGTCGCGCGCGGCCCAGCTGCTGGCCCGCGTCCTCGAGGATCGGCCGCAGCTGACCGCCGCCGCCGACGCCCTCGGCGCGGTGCGGCGCCGCCTCGGCGACGCCGCGCCGGTGGCGATGACGCCGCGCCCGGCCGCCGGGCTGCGCGCCGCCGCGGTCGAGCTCGGCACCGGCGCCGACGCCTTCGCCCGGCTGATCCGCGACGGCGAGGTGCTGGTCGGGCAGGGCGACGCGCCCGGCGCGCTGGCCATGTTCGGCCGCGCCCTCGAGCTCCGCCCCGGCGATCCCCTGGCCGCGCTGCCGCTGCAGCGTGCGGCTCGCGCCGCCACGGATCCCGCGCCGCTGGTGCGGATCGCGCTCGAGGAGCTGCGCCACGCCGAGGACGCCGGCGACGATCGGCTGCGCGCCGACGCCTACGAGATGATGGCGATGGTCGACGGCGAGATCCGCGACGACGCCGGCTCCGCGCTGGTCGCCTGGGAGTCGGCGGCGGCGGCGGCGCCGACCCGGCTGGCGGTGCTGCGCCAGCTCGAGCGCGCCTACCTCGCGGGCGGCCGCGACGGCGATCTCTACGCGCTGCGCGCCCGCCAGGTCGACGCCCTCGCCGCGCCCGGCGTCACCGGCGACGACGCCGCCGACGCGGTCGCGCTGGCCCTCGATCGCGCCGGGCTCGGCGATCGCGACGGCGTCGGCGACGACGAGGTCCGCGCCAGCTACCAGCGCGTCGTCGAGCTCGACCCGCGGCAGCGCCTGGCCCTGTTCCACCTCGAGGCGATCGTCCGCCGCGGCGGCAGCTCGGTCGAGCTGGCGGCGCTCGAGGAGGCGATCGCGACGCTGTTCGGCGACGACGCCCGGTCGCGCGCGGCCTTCCTGACCCGCGCCGGCGAGACCTTCGCCGAGCTCGGCCAGCTCGAGAGCGCGATCGAGCGCTTCCGCGCCGCCGAGGAGCTGCAGCCCGGGTACGTGCCGGCGCTGCAGGGCTGGCGGCTGGCGGCGCTGCGCGGCGGCCTGTGGCTCGACTTCGCCGAGGCCGCGGCCCGCGAGGCGGCCGCCACCACCGACGACACCCAGCGCGGCGCGCTGTACCACCTCGCCGGCGTCGCGCTCATGGATCGCGCGCTGGTCGGCGAGCGCGCGGTGCCGGTCCTGCGCAAGTGCCTCGCCGCCGATCCGCGCCACGTCGACGCCTTCGTCCGCCTCCGCATCCTGCTCGAGGAGCAGGGCGAGCACGACGAGCTGGCGCGCCTGGTCGAGGAGCGGCTGGTCCACGAGGACGACGTCGCCACCAAGATCGTCCTGCACCGCGCCGTCGCCGAGCTGTACCGCAACTTCCTCGACGACCGCGAGTCGGCCAAGTACAACTACCGCGCGATCCTCGAGCTGTCGCCCGACGACGGCGGCGCGGTCGCGGCGCTGTCGGACATCTGCTGGGAGCAGGGCGCGTGGGGCGAGGCGGCCGAGGCCCTGGTGGCGCGGGCCCGCCTCGAGCGCGAGCCGCGGATCCTCCGCAACATCTACTACCGGCTCGGCCTCATCTACGCCGAGCGCCTGCCGCAGCCGGAGCTGGCGCTCAAGGCGTTCCAGCGGGTCCTCGCCTACGATCCCGACGACGCCGACGCGCTCGGCAAGCTCGCCGACCTCGCGATCGCCGCGGGCGAGTGGAAATTGGCGCTCGGCGCCTGCGAGCGGCTGGTCAAGGGCGAGGAGGATCCGGCGCGGCGGGTCGCGCACCTGCACCGCGTCGGCACGATCTTCCTCGACGGCCTCGGCGATCGCGCCAAGGCCGAGCGGGCCTACCGGATGGCGCTCGACGGCGCGCCCGAGAGCGACCTGGCGCTGACCCGGCTGGTCGAGTTCTACCAGAACGCCGGCGACCTCCGCTCGGTGCGCGTCCACCTCGACCGGGTCGCCGCCGCGATGCGGTCGCGGCTCGATCACGATCCCGCCGACGCGGTCGCCTACCGGGTCGTGTCGCGGGTCATGGCGGCGCGCCAGGGCGCGGGCGTGGTCGGCAGCCTCGAGGTCGCGCGCTGCGCCGCCGAGCTGGCGGTGCTGACCGGCAGCGGCGAGGCCACCGAGGTGGCGCTCGCCGGCTCGCTGGTGCCCGGCGATCTGCGGCCGCTGGTCCGCCCCGAGGCCGACGACCTCTTGTTCCCGCGCACGGTGTCGCCGGAGCTGCGCCAGGTGTTCGCGCTGCTCGGCGAGCGCGTCGCCAAGCACGTCGGCGTCGACCTGCGCCCGTACGGCGTGACCCGCGGCGATCGCCTGCGCGCCCGCGACAACCCGGTGGCGGCGGTGGCCCAGGAGGTCGCCGACCAGCTCGGCCTCGGCGAGATCGACGTCTTCGTGTCCGAGCGTCAGCCGCTGGCGATGCAGGCCGAGCCGACCAGCCCGGTGTCGCTGGTGGTGGGCGCGCAGATCGCGTCGAGCGGCCGCCAGGACGCGCTGCGCTTCGCCGCCGGCAGCGCGCTCAAGCTGGCCCAGACCCACCTGGCGATCCTGGTCCGGCTGTCCGAGGACGATCTGGCCGCGCTGGTGGTCGGGCTCCTGCGCCTGTTCCAGAACGACTTCCCGTACCTCGCCGTCGACGCCGACGCCGCGGCGGCGCAGAACCAGAAGCTGCGCCGGCTGATCCCGTCGGGCCTGATGAACGAGCTCAAGCCGTTCGCGTTCGCGGTCAACTCGCACGGCTTCGATCACCGGGCGCTGCGCCGGGGCCTGCGCGTCGGCGGTCTGCGCGCCGGCGTCCGCGCCGCCGGCGGCATCGGCGCCGGGCTCAGCATCCTCGGCGCCGAGCTGGGCGCCGCCGACGCCGCCGCGGCGCTGCAGGATCCGGTCATCCGGGACCTCGTGCGGTTCGCGGTCGGCGAGGACCACGCGCGGCTGGTCCAGCTGCGGGCGGACTGAGGCGGGGCGGAGCGGGGCGGAGTCAGACC
>JACKDR010000015.1 GCA_020633495.1 Kofleriaceae bacterium
GCAGCCGTGCGACGCACGAAACCGTTCTCGGAAATCGCGACGCGTCGGGCTCTCCATCGGCGGCATCCGTCGCCGCGTGCATACCTGCGGAAACACTGAACTCCCTCGCGATCCTGAACAGTCACCGGCAGTTGGATGGGACGGCGCATTGTTCGCGTCTGCCGATTCTCGAAACTATTCAGGATCGTTCAGGAATTAGTCCAGATCGCACTCTAGAGGTCTGGGGTTCGATCCCCCACAGCTCCACGATGAAGGGCCGGAAATCACGCAGGTTTCCGGCCCTCCACATTTTCGGACCGACGTTCCTTCCACGCCCGGAGCAGGTCATGGGCATCAGCCGCGTGCGCTTGCGGGATCTGTTCATCGAGACGAACGACGCCGCCATGGGGTGTGGCTGCGCCAGCTGATCGCCACCATCGAGAGCGCGGGATAGACCGGCGTGGCTGGTCGCGGCCGCGGAGGACTGGAATCTGTCGCGACCCAGGGCTTCGGGTTCGGCGTCATCCCGAGCTGGACGCGGTCATCATCGACGAGTCACGCCGGATGATCGTGCTCGGCCTGGCAGCGGAAGCATCCCAGCGCCTGCCGCACTCGGTGATCCCCGACGCGGTCGTGGCGATGCTCGTGGTCGCGACGTCGCACGCGCTGATCCGATCGTCGTCGAAGCACGTGCCGCTTGTTGCCAAGGCAGATCCACGCAGCAACCGCGTACGACGAAAAGAGATGAACGGAATGCCGTGTGTGCGTGTCGGGGGTGGTCCTGTGGATGAATCGGAGTTGAAGCGACTTCTTCGCCAGGCGATCGTCTTGCTGGCCAGCGCCCCTTTGCCGGACGCGGCCGAGCTCCGGGATGAACGCATCCGGGCGCTCCAGCAGGTGCGCCACTGTGTCGACGCCGTGCGAGCGGGGGTGCAGCAGCTCGTCCACGAGGCCGAGCGTGGCGCCCAGGAAGATCGGGGGAAGGCGGCGACGATGCTCGTGATCAAGCCGGGTTGAGCACGAAACCCGGGCGCCCCGCGGTTATTGCGCAACCGGTCGCGGGTGCGGTCGAAACCGCAGGCATGACCCCTGACCCCGTCGTCATCGTCGCGAAGCCGAGGGGCGCGATGGCGAGCCAGGTGCGGTCGACGCGCCCGCGCGCGGACGTCATCGAGTTGCTCGCCCGGCGCCTGCACCACCGGCGGCAGGGGGAGGCGCGCCCGATTGCGTCGGCGCGAGGCACGCCATGACGCAGGTGGGGACGAAGTACCAGTTTCAGCGCCGACTCGGTGGTGGCGGGATGGCCGAGGTGTTCCTGGCCAGCACGGTCGGCGCCGAGGGGTTCTCGCGGCCGGTCGCCATCAAGCGAGTGCTGCCGTCGTTCTCCGAGGACGCGACGTTCTCGTCGATGTTCGTCGGCGAGGCGCGCATCTCGGCGCTGCTGCGTCACCCCAACATCGTGCAGGTGCTCGACTTCGATCGCGACGGCGAGGGTCGGCTGTACCTGGTGATGGAGCTGATCGAGGGCAAGGACCTGTCGGACGTGCTCGAGCGCGGGCCGCTGCCGATGCCGGTGATCGTCCACGTCGCGATCGAGGCGCTCAGGGGGCTGGGCCACGCGCACGAGATGACGACGCAGGAGGGCCGGCCGCTGGGCATCGTCCACCGCGACGTGTCGCCGCACAACGTGCTGCTGTCGTGGGACGGCGCGGTCAAGGTGTCGGACTTCGGGATCGCCAAGGCGATGCTGGCGTCGGGCGCGGGACAGTCGGGGATGATCAAGGGCAAGCCGCTGTACATGGCGCCCGAACAGGTCACGGCGCCGGAGACGCTCGACCACCGCGCGGATCTGTTCGCGGTGGGCGTGATGCTGTACGAGATGCTGACCGGGCAGCGGCTGTACAAGGGCAACACCCACGAAGAGGTGCTGACCGACGTCATCCAGGTGGCGAAGGGCTGGCGGCAGCTGACGGCGCCGACGGTGCTGCGGCCGGATCTGCCGTGGGACGTGTCGCAGGTGACGCTGATGCTGCTTGCGCCCGACCGGCACCACCGGTTCGCCAGCGCGCACGACGCGATCGACGCGCTGCTCGCGACCTCCAGCGCGTCGCCGCGCGCCGGTGAGATGCTGGCGCAGTTGCTCGCCGAGCGGTTCCCCGGCGAGGCGCCGGTTCGGATCCTGCGTCGCAGTGGCGCGCCGGGTGTCGTCACGGGGCCCGACGGTGGCACCTGGGTGGTCACGCCGGCGGGGCAGCCGGGGCTCGCGGCGGGCACGCCGACGCCCGCGGAGGTGCAGGCCGCGCCGACGCGGACGGTGACGCCGCCGCTGGTGGTCGCCGAGGCGGCGGCGGTGGCGCCCGCGGCGACCGTACCGCTGACCGCGCCAGCGGCCGCGACCCTGCAGTCCAGCGTGAGCACGGCGGTGACGCGTCGCTCGCGGGCGCCGATCGTGATCGGCGGCGTGCTGCTGGTCGCGGCGGCGGTGCTGGTGACCGTCCTGGTGATCGGGCGAGGCCGGGGGACGTCGAGCCAGTCGACGAATCCGGCCATCACGGCCGACGCGGCACCGGCTGGCTCGACCGCCGACGCGGGCGTCGCCGTGGCGGTGCCTCCGGCCGTCGTGGACGCGGCCGTCGCCGAACCGGTGGACGCAGCGCCCGTCGTCGACGTCGCGCCCGACGCCGGCGCCAAGGGTGGCGTCCACCCGCCCAAGAACCGGCCCAAGCGCCCCGATCGCGGCAGCGACGAGGACACGGGCACGACGATCCACGAAGTGGACATCGGAGGTACCTGAGATGCAGCGCGTGGTGATGATGCTCCTGGTCCTCGGCCTGTGTGCCCTGGCGCCGACCGCGTCGGCGGACGAGGCCGCGCAGTCGCGGACGATCCTGGTCGACGAGGGTGGCTCGTACGAGGTCGCGGTCCACCCGGACTACGTCACGGTCTTCTACTTCCCCGACAAGATCACCAAGGCGCTGGCGTCGGACCCGGCGAGCTACGAGGTCAAGGCGATCGGCGCGACCAGCCTGGCGATCCGGCCGCTCAAGCCGGACGCCAAGCCGGCCAACCTGGCGATCGCGACCGAGAGCATCAAGGTCTCGGTGGTGCTGTCGATCGCCAAGGACCGCGGCAAGGCGCTGACCCAGGTCACCTTCAAGCGCGCCGACCTCGAGGCCGAGCTGCAGCGCCGCATCGACGACGAGGTCGCGCGGCGCACCGCGGAGCTCGAGGCCAAGGTCGCCGAGCTCAAGCGCTCGATGGACGCCGAACTGCCAAAGGTCGTCGAGGGCGTGGTCGCCGACCGCGTCCTGCAGCGCCGCGAGCGGCGGACCCTGAACGCGATCGAGCGCAACGACGACAACGTCATCGTTCGCGTCACCGATGCCCTGTACCTGGGCGAGGACGGCTACCTGGTGTTCGAGATCCAGAACCGCGACAAGACCCCGTACCGTCTGGCGTCGGCGCAGGTGCTGCTCGCCGGCAAGGACAAGGCCGGGCTGGTCCGGCTGACCAGCTCGGCGGCCGAGACCGCGGGCGAGGGCGTGATCGGCGTCGTGCCGCCGCGCGGCCGCGGCACCGGCGTCATCGTGCTGCGCCAGATCGACGCCCTGCTGGGCAAGTCGCTCACGCTCGTCGTCACCCAGCCCGACGGTCGCGGCAAGATCGTCGTCGACCGGATCGTCCTCAAGTGATGCGCGGCGTCGCCCTGCTGCCGCTCGTCGGCCTCGCGGTCGGCGTCGCCGCGCCCCGCGCCGCCCGCGCCGACGCCGACGAGGCCTCGATCGACGTCCATCTCGTCGGCGGCCTCGCCCGCGCCGCCGACGCCGACGCTGCCGGCGACGAGGTCGCCAGCGCGCCGCTCGCCGGCCTGACCGGCCGGGTCAGCTACGCCACCCGCGACTGGCTACAGTACGAGGCGGCCCTGACCTTCGCGGGCACGGCGGCCGCGTCCTACGGCATGGGCACGTTCACCCCTCCCGGTCGGCCGCCAGCGACGGGCCCGTTCTCCCTGTCGACCCAGATGACGCGCCTCGAGCTCGGCGTCAGCGTCCGCTTCGGCGTTCGGCTCATCCCGACCCTTCGTGTCTTCGCGGGCGCGCAGGGCCGCCACCGTGGCGCCGCGACCGTCGACCTGATGGGCCTCTCGACCACCGGCCGCGATGCCGAGCTGACCTTCGACCTCGTTGGAGGCGCCGCGGTCGGCCTCGACTACCGGGTCAACCGCCGCACCATCGTCGGCGTCGCCGTGGGCGGCACCCAGGCCGTCCCGCTCGGCGGCCCCGCGCTGCAGACCCTCGAGGGCTACGCCTTCTGGTCGTACTACTTCTACCCGCGCTGGTAGCGGTGCGGGCAGGTGGCACCAATGCCCCGGGGGCCGCCGAAGCGCTGCGCGCTCGGCCGTGTCCCCTCGTGCTAGCGTTGGCGGCGATGCCGACACCGCCGTTCGGTCGCCTCGTTGGGATCGCGATGACGGCGTGGCTTGCGGCCTGTTCGGGGCGGCCCGCGCGCGACGGCTCTTCGACCAGCGCGGTGGCGGCGCCCCCGACGGCGACCGAGATGCCGGCAGTGGTGTCGGTGTGCCAGGATGACGTCCTCCAGGGCCCGGCATACGCGCGCATCGCGTGGACCGGTTCGGAGTGGGGCGTCTTCCTGCACGGCGGCCTCGGCGACTGCCCCGCGTACCTCCGCGTGGACGCCGAGGGTCGCAAGGAGATGGACGAGCCGGTCTGGCTCGCGACGGCGGATTGCGGCGAGCACCGCGGGATCCTCGATGTGGCGTGGCGGGACGGTGCGTTCGACGTGTTGTGGACGCGATCGACCGCGTACCGCCCTGGCGCCCGCTGGCCGTACCGGATGACGCTGGGGATCATGCGGGTCGACCTTGACGGCAAGGTGCTCGAGCCGTGGCGACCGCTCGAGGGCCACGAGGATGCGCAGACCTCGCTGGTGGGGACGGTGGGGGCCGCGATGGGGCCGCTGGGCTTCGCCGAGGTGCAGCGCGATCTCCACGAGGAACCGCGCGAGGATGACGACGAGATCGTGGTGTCCTTCTACGCGCCCGGCGGCACGCTGTTGCACACCGAGAGTGTGGTCACCGGGACGGACATCTGCTACCCGTCGGTGGCGCAAGGGACGGACAGCTTCGTCGTGCTGTGCGATCACTCGCAGCACGACGACGACCTGCACGAGCTCATCACGATCCTACGGTGGAGCCCGAGTGCAGGGCTCCTGTGGCGGCGTGACGAGACCTACGCGGGACCCCTCGCATCTCCCGAGGTACTGGACGAGTCGTGGTGGCCGAAGCGGGTCGTGGTGACCGACCGAGAAATCGTCGAAGACATCTGGATCAACGACGATGCGAGCGCGCTGCGTCGCGCGCTCCGTCGACGGTCGCTGGAGACCGGTCGACCCATAGAGGACCCGACAGTGGTTCCGGGCATGCTCTTCGACCGGGAGTCTTCGGTGGTCTGGACCGGGTCCGAGATCGGGATCGCCACTACCGGCGGGACCTTCCGCCGGTACGCGGCCGACGGGACCCCGCTATCGAAGGGGGAGTGGCTGGTCGAGGAGTGCGTGCCGCGCCAAGGCTCCTACGTGTCAGATCTGGCCTGGAACGGCGAGTCCTACGGGGTGTGTATCTGGTCGAGCTTCGCCGACCGCGAGAACGGCGGACTCGAGACCAGACGCCTTGCCGACGGCGGGGTCGAGGTCCCCACGTTGCGATGCCCGCCTGACGCCACCTGCGACGCAGACATGCGCTGCCTTGAGCGGCGCGGCCTTCACGACGAGGTCGTCGCCCGGCGGTACCCGAAGCTCATCTTGCACCCCAGCTCGCCGCTGGACGTCGGCTGGCTCAGCCCCGACGAGCGCGATCCGATGTTCTAGGCAGCTGGCGGGCCTAGAAGATCAGACGCCCCAGGACCGCGCGCGTCGCTGGATCGGGCTCGCCACTGGTTGGAAGGTTGTGTCGCTGCTGGAACGCGATCAGAGCGTTCACGGTGTCACGATCGATCGGTCCGACGGGGCTGGCGTCGAGGTAGCCAAGGTAGGCGAGTCGCTCTCGCACGCCGTCGAGTGAGGTATCCGGGGCGAAGAGAGGTCTCGGCGCAGGTTCCTGGGGTGCGTGCGTGGACTCTTCGCGCTCGTCGCCC
Source organism: Kofleriaceae bacterium (assembly GCA_020633495.1). GTDB lineage: Bacteria > Myxococcota_A > Polyangia > Haliangiales > Haliangiaceae > WYBA01. The sequence continues at coordinate 6,132 of JACKDR010000015.1, forward strand.
TCCTCGTCGCCCGGATCGACGATCTCTTCCGCCGAGATCGAGAGCAATACGTCGAGGCGCTCCATCGCGGTGTGCACGCGCTGACGCAGCAAGGTCGAGACGGCGTAGTCGGCCCCATCAGCCCCGAGCTCTGCCGGGAAATCGTCTCCTGCACCCAGCACGTCGACGCCAGGCGCGACCTGTGTGCGGGGGGGCGTGCAGCCATGCCATGACAGAGTCGGTGGTTCGCTGTTCTCCACTCAAGCCCCCTTCTCGAACAGATTGCTCCACCGCCAACCGACCCAGGTCCCATCGCTGTCGTGAACGCCGAGCAGCGTGTGCGCGGCGAACGGACCATGGATCGAGAGTGCCTCGGCACCAAACCAGGTCGAGGCGTCCTTGTCGTTCATCCAGCGCGCCTTCGGATCATAGACTTGGTAGTGCCACCACTCGCAGCTCTGGTGGCTGCGCTCCCAGTCATCGTGGCGATTGATCTTGTACAGGCCCGCCGCGCTGGCCAGATCGTCAAGTCGGACCACGTTGCCCTCGTAGCGGGCCCTGAGCCCTTCGGCGACCAGGGTCCACGGGTAGTCCAAATACGCCTTGCGGCGGAGCTGTGCCGACAGCTCGGCGATCTGAAGCCGCATGTCGCGAACGATCAGGCGTTCCTCCAGCGGGAGGGTATCGATGGCGTCTTGGTAGGTATGCACGGCAAGTCGCTGCTGCGCCGCTCCAAGCTCAATCGGATTGCCGTCGATCGCGCGCTCCAGAACGCCGAACGCGTGCTCGACACGCTTGCGGTCGTCGTCTGCCGTAATCGCGTCGAGGACCCGCTCGCGGGCCACGGCGTAGGCGTTCCAGTGGTCGGTGATGTCCGCCGCGGCCTCATCCTTGAGATGTCGCCAGCGGTCCTCACGATCGGAGAGGCTCGTGGCAGCGTCTCGAGCCTTCGAGGCGCCACGCGGCTTCCGCGACACCTTCTGGCCCACGAGCTCGAGCAAGTCCATCCAGATGTCGGCCTCGCCACCGATCGCGTAGGCGCTGACCAACGTGGCCTCGAGCGTTCGTGCCTTCTTCTGCAGCGCATCGAGCTGCTTCTGCTTGGCGGTCCCCGAAGAGGCCTTCGCTTCGAGGTCGCGCAGCGTTGCCGCCTCTGCGGCAAGCGTCTTGGAGATCTTGGCCAGCGCAGCCTGCGTCTTCTTGAGCGCTGAACGAGCGACCGAGGCGACTCGCTCGCGGTGGTACAGAACGCCTTCGACCCACTTCCGGATCTCCGGAGTTGCCCCTACCGGGTCGGGCTCCCTGACCGCCGGATCGAACTTGGTGGTCTTGCGTTCCTTGCTACGGCGCAGGCGCCCCGCGACGTCCTGGTTACAGAACAGAATCCACTGCCGCTTCTCAACCGGGTCATCTGCCACGACGAATAGATCGCCGGGCAGCGTCGCCCCGAGATCGTTGGTGAGATCGAGCGCCTTGGCCACGTAGTGCAGGCTCTTCTCGCTGCGCCCTGCCGACGTTCGCTTGCCGGGTGCCTCGACGATGGCGCGTGGCGAGTAGCCGCTCCACAGGATTCCTCCCGCCTTCTCGACGGCCTCGAACCAGGCGCGGAAGCGCCTCGACATGGTGTACGACGCGGGAGAGTACTTCTTGCCGAACACCATCCCCACCACCGGTTGCTGCGCCGCGGTGGGCGCCAGGACGCCGGCGCCCAGCCACGCCCGGATCGCCTTGGCGAAGTTGTGGTCAACCACGATCGACTGCGACTTCGGCTTCGCCTTGACCTTGACGGGTGCAGTCGTGGGCACTCCGCTGGCATCGACCGCGAGGCCTTCGCCGCCGTAGTGCGCCAGCACCGCGATCGAGAAAGCCGTCACGGGCCCGAAGACGCCGCTGGGTGTGTGGCTCTTGGCCAGGTCGACATGGACCTTGTGCAGCCCTGTCACGGCGGCGAGGCTGTCTGGCATCGCCGCCGCCACCGGATACGTGACACCTTCGTCCCACGCGGTCGGAATGGTCGTGAGCGTATCCTCGGTGTCGACCGCCAGGCCAAGCGCGAGCAGGTCAGCCTGCAAATCGACGATGTAGCCCGGCTCGGTGTTCCGCGACCGGTCCTTGACGTGGCGATCCATCAGATCGGTGAGCGAGGCGGCTGCGAGCAGTGTCTCCCCGCTATCGTCCACCGGGGTTCCGGTGGAACGTGAGTCGACGATCTTCGCCTTCTTCTGCCCGCTCGGCGGGCTCGTCCCCCATTGGTCGTGCCATTCCTTTTCTGGGACTTTCTGGCCCGGCACCTTCTTCGACGTCGACCACGCGTAGTGGTACTCGAGCGAGTACTCGAGCTTGAGTCCAGGATCCTCCCAGTAGCGCATGCGGACGATCTGGACCTGGGCCGTCTGCGCGCTGGGAGCGCCGCCGCCGGAGACCTTCGCGTTCAGCCCAAAACGACCGCGGAGATCCGGGAAGAGTTGCTTCGTCGTCACCTCGAGCTCGACACGCTGCTTGGTCACCGTGACCGCTCGTGTCACCGGAGCCGGCGCGTCATCCGCATCTGCGGCGATCTCGATCGACATGGAGCTGCCGTCGGGGATGTTGTCGACCTTGGCAGACAGGACGGTCTTGTCCTCGAACGGAATCTCCTCATCCGCTCGCGACCAAGTCACGGCGGTGATCAGCGGGCTGGTCGTCGACGAGGATGCTGGCGCTGGCAGCAACGCGGCGGCGCCGAAGTCATCGTCGCTGTGAAGCATCCGCAGACCGCGACTCGCCAGTGGCGGCATGGCCATGAACGATCCGGTGCCGCCTGTGCCCGAGCCGGCCCCCGCGCTGGCGGCCGCCCCGCCACGGCCACCGCCACCCGTGCCGCTGTTTCCACCCACCGGATCCGGATACTCGGTAACGCTCCCTTGATAGTCGGCCGGTCCCTGGGTTCCGCCCGGATTGATGTCGGTGGTGCCGCCGAAGATCGTGAGCGGTCCGCTCGCCTTGAGGGCGACGTCTGCGCCCCCGAGGTTCACCGTGGACCCTCTGATCTCGAGGTTCATGGTTGCGGTCAGCTCGATCTCCCCTGCGTGAATACCGACACCACCATTCGGTGCCTGAATACAGACGTCGCCCGAGGTGGCTTCCAGGGAGATCTTGTTTCCCTCGGCATCGAACGTGATACGGCCCGTAGTCCCGCCATCCTCGATCACGACGGTCCCTTTCTCATCGTCGAACTCGACGCGAGAACCGCTGCGTGAAACGAGTGCGCGCACCGAGTTTGTGCCGCTCGAGTTGTCGTGCGGTGGGCGATCCTTGCCGTTCCACATCGCACCGATGACGACCGGATGGTTGACATCGCCGTGCTCGAATACCACGAGCACCTCGTCGTTGACCTCGGGCAGGAAGAACCAGCCACGGTCCTTGCCAGCGCCGGGCATCACGATCGGTACCCACGAGGTGGTATCGACGCCGCTGATCGTCGGCATGCGAACCTTCACCCGGCACAGCTTCTGCGGGTCCTTGTTGTCGGTCACGATTCCGATGACCGCTTCGTAGGAGCGCGCACGCTCCTCTGCAACCTCGCGGACCTGGCGGAACAACAGAGACGCCCAGTCGAAGTTCATCGGAGCGCTCCACTATCTGGCGCGACATAGCGCCGGTCAAACTCGCCCAGGTGCACCACCCGGCAAGGAGCGGCACGCTCGGTGCGGGCGTGCGGTTCGCCATCCGGATACCAGGGGGAGTCCGACGCGGGCAACACGCCCGCACATGACGCGTTCAGCGGCGGGTCCGTGGTCATGCGCGAGTCATCGGCCGCTTCACTTCTAGGTTGCGCGCAGCGGCGAGAGCCCCCACGCGCCGGGCTGGTCGTCGCGTCCTGACGGCCCTTCGGCGCACGCCTGCCACAACCGACTGCCGACCCGGCGGCCGCCAACGAGCCACCGTGCAGCAACGCGAGGTCTTCGCGGTTCGGCCGCCCCAACTTCGGCGACGAGCGCCGACAACGCCGCCAGCGACTACCGCAGCGCTCCATTGCTCACGCACCATATGACGCCGCCGTCGCGAACGGGTACAACCGCGGTGGAGCACGTCGCCGCACGTGGCTCGGTCCATCGCCGTGGTGCGCACGCCGCGCGCGTCGATAGGCCCGGGCAGGCAGGATCGATCCCCGGGGCGCGGTCGGCGAGTCACCCCTGCGGGGGAGGATGCCGTGGCGTACCTACTCGTCACCAACCGGTGCTCGGCGACCGGACTCCTCGGGATCGTAGACCAACGCCGGGTACGCGGTGAGCCCGTGCTTGTTTGCCTCGCAGGATGCGGCGTTGCTCGGGTTATCGGCGTCGAAGAGCGTCCGGTGCCAGCCGCACACGGCGTACGTGCTTCCCGTCCAGGTCAGCTGGACGTCCGCGAGCTCGCGGGAACAATCCGGCTCGAAGCGCCAGGTCCCGATCACGTGGCCATCGGAGTCGTAGCGCGTGATGGCGTGCCACTCGATACCGGCGTACTCCTTGCCGGTCCAGACGAGCCGCCGCGACCCTTGTGATGGTACCCGGCCGACGTCCTCGAGCGGATCACCTACCGTGTTGCCAGTGGCGTCGAGTTGCAGGGTCCGAACCGGATACGGTCGACCGTCGTCGCGGTCCGGGCTCTGTCTGGACACGTTCTCGACGACGAGGACGTGTTCCCCATCGCTACCCAGGGCTGTCCACCACACGTCACGCTCGACCGGCACCCGCCAGGCCACTTGACCATCGACGACGCCGACGATGGAGGTGTCGCCCGATGGGCCGTTACCCCTCGAGGTCGCCGCCGCTCCGTCCCATGCCGTGCATTCGAAGGCAAAGCCCCAGTCGGTGGCAATGATCGCCGCGATGCCCGTGCAGCCGGGATCCACGCGGGACAGCCGACGGCGGCTGGACAGCTCGAAGAGGTCGAGCACCTCCTGCCAGTCGCGGATGTTCGTGCTGCCATGATCCTCGATCGTCATGCCCAGGAGCTGGTCGCCCCTCCACGCGCCAAGGCCACCGGGGCCCACCAACCCGTCGGCGTAGAGCGCGCTGCGAACGGTTCCTTCCTCTGGCCCGACGTCCACATCGACCAGCTGCGATTCTGGATTCACCACCGTGAAGTGGACGTGGCCTTGCTTGTCGAGCCGCGGCAAGGCGTCGCCTCCGTGCGGCACTATGAGTCTGTCGGTGACCAGCGAGGGGCGCACGGTCTGGACCCGGCCGTGGTCGTCTACCATCGTCACGTAGAGGCGCTCATTGCGACTCGATGCCACGATCAGGCCCCCGCCCACGTGTGCGATCTGCAAGGGCTGGGTGCCAGCGAAGAAGGCGTTCTCGCAGGCCAGCACCAGCGGTGGATCCCCAGGCTCGCGCGTCGCGCCGTCCGAGGCGACTGGCGGGTCTTCGGCCGTGCGTCCGTCTCGCCCGGTGGGTCGCGGCGACGAGCTGCAGCCAGCGACGGCGAGGGCCACCGCGACGTGTCGAAGCGCGAGGCGCATGGTCGGCAATCTACCGCAGCGGGGAGGTCCGCCTGGGGCCACTTCCGAGCACGACGCACGTTGGTGTTGGTGGCCCTCTGTGCGGACGACCTGCTCGGGCAGAGAAGGCCCAGGAGGCCCTAGCACGCCGCCGCCTCCGCGAGCAGCGGAACCAACTCGAGGCTGGCAGGTGGCGATGCCGCATCTCGAGCGAGGACGCGCTCGCCGGCCGTGCCGGTTAGCCATGACCAGGCTGACCGTCAGTCGGGCGAGGTTCCGCGAGGTTCATGCCTGGCAAGCGGCTTCCCGCGATTGAGGTCGTCGCGAACGGGGCCTCCTTCGGCCGAGCACGCGCCCTGTCGTTCGTGCGCAACCGCCGTGGGCGCTGGCCGATGCACTCAGTGCCATGCCCACCCATCGCCATCGCCCGAGTCTCCAGGCTTCTGGGTCACACCACAGGGGTGACTCGATGCCACCCAGTGTCGGGACGCTCACGCCCGTTGCGTCGTCGCCGGACGAGGTTGTCGCAGGTCGGGCAAGTGGCTTGACCGCGTGCCCACGGGTGAACGAGCGTGCCGGCCGTAACTCCCAGGGTGCGGCGTCCCCGGGACGGGAGAGGTACCGGACGAGTCGAGTTCTACGGCGTGGTCTCGTGTTGGTCGGGCTGGCGATCGGCCTGTCGTGCGGCGGCGGCGGCGGTGACGACACCGCGACGACCGATACGACGCTGTCGGGCGTGGCGTACTACAGCGGTCCGCTCGCGGGCGCGACGGTCACCGCGTGGCAGCTGGTCGATGGTGAGCGCAACGCGTCGGTGTCGACGACCACCGGCGAGGATGGTTCGTGGTCGCTGTCGCTGGGGCTGGCGTACGAGACCATCGAGCTCGAGGCGCGCGGCGGCAGCTACGCCGAGCCCGCGGGCGCGGGCGTGGTGACGCTCGACGCCAGCCAGGCGCTGCACGGCTTCGCGATGGACGTGGCGCCGGCCGAGCATCGCACCGACGTCACGATCACGCCGTGGAGCGACGTGACGCTGGCGCTGGCGCGGGCCCGCCTGGCGCGTGGGGACCGCGAGCCGTCGTTCAATGAAGCGCTGGCGACGGCGCACCAGCTCATGGCCGAGCACCTGGGGTTCTCGCCGACGCACACGCCGATCGCGCCGCTGAGCAGCGCGGCGGTCAGCGTGACCGAGCCGGTCAAGCACGCGCTGTCGCTGGCCGGCCTGTCCGAGATGGCGGCGACGATCGGCGCCGACGCCGGCCTGACGTTCCGCGACATCAACACCGCGGACCTGCTCGAGGTGCTGGCGGCGGACGTCGGCGGCGCGGACGCGCTGTTCGACGGCGCCAACGACACGCTGGCGGTGTCGCCGAGCTCGTGCGAGCTGCCCGCCGGCTGCTCGGGGCGCGGCGACGGCTGCCGCGCCGAGTGCATGGTCTACGCCAACACGCTGCGGGCGCGGCTGGCGCTGCGCATCGCGGGCTTCCTGCAGCGCGAGGAGAACGGCACCGGGCTCGGCCGCGCCGACGTGCTGAGCTGGCTCGAGCACCTGACCCAGAACGACCCGGTCGCGGGCGACGGCAGCCCCGAGCTGTTCGACGGCGCGACCGAGCCGCTCGACACCGGCGCGCCGATGATCACGTGGGTCGCGCCCGCCGACGGCGCGACGGTCACCGGCGCGCTCGCCGTCGACGTGACCGCCGAGGATCCCGGCGGCGTGGCCTCGCTGACGGTGGAGGTCGTGGGCGCGACGTCGACGCCGGTGACCGACAGCGACCCGGCCGCGGAGCACTTCGCGGGCACGGTGGACACCACCGGGCGTCCCGAGGGCGAGCTGACCCTGCGGGCCACCGCGGTCGACGAGGACGGCAACGTGGCGACCGCCGATCGGGTGGTCGTGGTCGACAACCTCGACGGCGGCTCGGTGAGCGGTGTCGTGTTCAAGGGCCCGGTCGGTGGGGCCACCGTCAAGATCTACCGGTTCCCCGATGGCGTGAAGGGCGACCTCCTCGGCGAGGGCGTGACCGCCGACGATGGCGGCTTCACCAACATCGTGCTCGGCAATGGCTACTCGGGGCCGTTGCTGATCGAGGCCGGCGGCGCGGGGACCTACGGCGAGGAGGCGGCGCCGGCCACGACGGTGACCTTCGACGTCACCGACCAGCTGCGCACGGTGGTGCCGGTCTACACCGACGGCGACGCCGTGAGTGGTCGCGCGGTCACGCCGCTGACCTCGTTCGTGGTGACGTACTACGAGTTCCTGCGCACCCAGCAGACCGGCACGTTCGCCGAGGTCTGGGGCGCGGCGCGCACGACGATGCAGGAGCACTTCGGCGTGCCCGACCTGCTGGGGCTGCAGCCGCTGCGCCCGGCGCAGATGACGACGTTCTCGTCGCCGGCCAAGTATGGCCTGGTCCTGGTCGGGCTGTCGCGGATGGCGTGGCAGGCGTCCAACCAGGGCGGCGGCGATGGCGGTAGCTTCGGGACGTCGATGAACGCGCTGCGCGTGTGGAAGGTCCTGGACCAGGACCTGGCCGACGGTTGCTGGAACGGCATGGCGGGGTCGACTCCGCTGGTCTTCGGCGGCACCCAGTCGGTCGCCGACGACTCGGCGCGCAAGCGGCTCGCCGACGCCATCGTCGCGTACCTGGGCAGCGCGCAGAACCAGACCCCGTTCGACGGTGCGGCCGACATCCTGCCGCTGCTCGACACGCTGTCGCTGGCGGGTCCCGCGGCGGGCGATGGCACGACGTGCGCCGCCGGTGAGCTGTTCCCGACCCCGGGCGACACCTACGACCAGACTCCGCCGGTCATGACCTTCGAGGCGCCGACGCCGGGCGCCGATGCGTACGTGCGGCAGTCGATCACGGTGGCGGCGCTGGCCACCGACGATCTGGACCTGCGCCCGGCGACGGTGTTCACGGCGCCGGCGGATCTCGCGGACCTCGACGCCGACGGGGACGGCACGGATCGCGACGCGACGATCACGATCGACACGGCCAGCCGTCCCGACGGCCCGCTGACCATCACCGCGACCGGCACCGACGACAGCGGCAACGTCGGCACCGGGACGCGGACGTTCACGATCGACAACACCCAGCCGGTGATCGCGATCGACGGCGTCACCGCCGATGGCTACTACCCCGGCGCCGTCACGCTCTCGTTCAGCCAGACCGAGGCCAACCCGGGCACCCTGACCGCGACCCTCGACGGCGCGGCGTTCGCGTCAGGGCAGTCGGTCTTCGGCGAGGGGGCGCACACGCTGGTCGTGACCGCCATCGATCTCGCCGGCAACACGGCGACGCTGACGCGGGCGTTCACGATCGACACCACGGCGCCGGTGGTCACGATCAACGGCGTCACCCAGGGCGCCTACTACAACAGCAGCCGCACGATCACCTACGCGCTGACCGACACCAACGGGGGCACCGTCACCGCGACCCTGGACGGGGCGTCGTTCACGTCAGGTGGCGCCGTCTCCGCGGAGGGCGTCCACACGCTGCGGGTCACCGCGACCGATCTGAGCGGCAACGAGACGGTGGTGACGCGGACCTTCACGATCGACACCACGGCGCCGGTGATCGCCATCAGCGGCGTCGACGCCAACGGCTTCTACGACGCCTCGGTCACGATCACCTTCACCCAGACCGAGACCAATCCCAGCACCCTGACCGCGAAGCTCGATGGCAATCCGTTCGCGTCGGGCCAGTCGGTGCTGGCGAGCGGAGCTCACACGCTGATCGTGACCGCGCTGGACCTCGCCGGCAACACCGCGAGCCTCACCCGGACGTTCACGATCGACACCGCGGCGCCGCAGATCACGATCGTCGGCGTGACCCAGGGGGCGTACTACAACAACAACCGCACCATCACGTTCAGCCAGACCGACGCCAACCCCGGCGCGCTCACCGCCGAGCTCGACGGCAGCGCCTTCGCCTCGGGCGCCAGCGTCGGCGCGGAGGGCGTCCACACCCTGGTTGTCACCGCGACTGACCTCGCCGGCAACCAGGCCTCGGCGTCGCGGACGTTCACCATCGACAAGACGGCGCCGGTGATCACGGTCAACGGCGTCACCCCCAACGGCTTCTACGGCGCCTCGGTCACGATCACCTTCAGCCAGGCGGACACCAACCCCGACACCCTCACCGCGACCCTGGACGCGGCGGCGTTCACCTCCGGCCAGTCGGTCTTCTCCGAGGGCGCGCACACCCTCGTCGTGACCGCGACCGATCGCGCCGGCAACACGTCGACCGTCAACCGGACCTTCACGGTCGACACCACCGCGCCGGTGGTCACCATCAACGGCGTCACCCAGGGCGCCTATTACAACGTCGGCAAGACGATCACGTTCACGCAGGCCGACGCCAACCCTGACGCCCTCTCCGCCACGCTGGACGGCCTCCCGTTCGTCTCGGGCAGCACCGTCTCGGTCGAGGGACCGCACACCGTCACGGTCACCGCCGTCGACCGGGCGGGCAACCAGACCGTGGCGTCGCGCAGCTTCACGATCGACACCATCTCGCCGGTGCTCTCGATCGGCGGCATCGCCGCGAACGGCTACTACAACCAGTCGGTCACGATCACCTACGCGCAGAACGACGCCAATCCCGGCACCCTGAGCGCGAAGCTCGACGGCGGCGCGTTCGCATCGGGCCAGTCGGTCTTCGGCGAGGGCGCCCACACCCTGGTCGTGACCGCGACCGACCTCGCCGGCAACACGTCCACCCTGTCGCGCAGCTTCACGATCGATACGGTCGCCCCGCAGGTGACGATCAGCGGCGTCACCCAGGGCGCGTACTACAACACCGGGAAGACCATCACCTTCGCGCAGAACGACGCCAACCCCGGCAGCCTCACCGGCACCCTGGACGGCGTCGCGTTCGCGTCAGGCACCGCCGTCGCCGCTGAGGGCGCGCACACCCTGGTCGTGACCGCGACCGACCTCGCCGGCAACCAGACCGTGGCGTCCAGGACCTTCACGATCGACACGACCGCCCCGGCCGTGACCATCAACGGCGTCGCCGCCAATGCCTGGTACGCCTCGGCGGTCACGATCACCTTCACCCAGACCGAGGCGCATCCCGGCACGCTGGTCGCGACGCTCGACGGCGTCGCCTTCCTGTCGGGCCAGTCGGTCTCGACGCAGGGCGCGCACACGCTGGTCGTGACCGCGACCGACCTGGCCGGCAACGAGACCGCGGTGACGCGCAGCTTCACCATCGACACCACTCCGCCGGTCGTGGCCTTCGAGGCGCCGACCCCGGCCAACGCGAGCCTCGTGCGCGGCACGATCAGTCTGCGCGCCACCGCCTCCGACAACCTCGACGCCACGCCGATGGTCACGTTCACCGCGCCCACCGGCCTGGTCGATAGCAACGCCAGCGACGCGATCGCCGAGACGATCTATGTCACGGCCGCGGACGGGAACGTGACCTTCACCGCGCGGGCCGTCGACAACGCCGGCAACCAGGCCACGGCCTCGCGCACCTTCACGGTCGACAACACCCCGCCCACGCTGACCTGGTCGAGCGCGGCCTTCGTCGTCGACAACGGCCCCAGCGAGATCTGGTGGACCCCCGACTCCGGGCCCGTGCTGACCGGCAACACCGCGGATGCCAGCGGCGTGACGGTCTCCGTCACGATCGGGGCGAACAGCTACCCGGCCACGGTAACCACAGGGGCGTGGAATATCGACCTCGCAGCGGGCGCGGTCGCCGCCAACGCCACCGTCGTCACAGTTCGCGCCACCGACGGCGCTGGTAACCAGACGACGATCGCGAAGTCGCTGCGGGCAGACACCCTCGCTCCAGTCGTGACGCCGCAGACCACCACGGTCCAGGACGAGCGGAACGACACCATCACCTGGGGCAATAGCAGCGACCAGTCGACCTACGGAACGCCCGTTCACACCCACACAACGACGGACCAGACCACACTCGGCGGTGCAGGATGTCCGGACGTCTACAAGTTCGCGTACTTGCTCGACGAGACGGTACCCACGTTCGGCAGTGATCCGAACCGGAACCCTCTGCGGTGGAAGGTCCGTATCGCCGACGATGGTGTCGGCCTCGCCTCTGCTGGGCCGGCCTCGTACCGCGTCCTGAACCAGGGAGGCACCATCTTGCGCGACTGGACCTCCGCGGGCACCGCCGACAACCTCGGGGGAGGTGCCTACGAGTACACCTTCGATCTGTTCCGCAACGGCACTAACGGGATTGCGGCGCTCGGCACGACCGAGGGCCCACTGCAGCTCGAGCTCCGCGCGCTCGATCGGTTCGGTCGGGCGTCCATCGTCGCGCGATGCTGGACGCATCACCCTCTCGCCCCGCCGGTGAAGGTCGAGAACGCGGCCGTTGCGACCGATCAACCCTACGCGTTGCAGGCGCTGACGCTCCAGGATCCGAATGGCAGCACGACCTGGGATGACATCGCCACGAAGGTCTTGAACGCGAACGTGGCAGGGACATCGCTCATGGATGTCGTCGTGAGGAACGGAACGGCCGAAGACTCGTACTTCACCATCACCCTGACGGCACCGACGTCGGCGGTGTACGAGAAGCAGTACGTGGTGCACAACGCGAACACGGCGCGGCAGGCGGTGAACATCGACTGCAGCGGTGGCAGTGCGCTCTGCGACGTCGCACAACACTCGGCTCCGATCAACTCGGGCACGCTGAACGGCGCTGCGGCGCCAACTGGCTACGGGATCCGCGTCTTCGAGCTCGATGCGTCGGGTGGCCTGGCCGCCGAGCAGCCTCCATGTGTGGAGGCGGGCTGCGTCAACACTCCGACCGTGGCGACGTTCCGGATCCCAGGACGTACGACGAACGTCCGTAGGTTCCGGGTGATGGCGGTCGTCAAGCAGATCACCGGGGTCGCCCCGGCCGGTCTCGGGTCTGACACCGCGAGCGTGCCGTTCGCCGACTTCATCCTTAGCTACCTGGATGGAAGCGACCAGTCCCACTCCGTCAGGCTGACGGGCAAGACCGATCTGACCTACTCTGGCTGCAGCAACTACGATCCGAACGCCGACAAGTGCTTCGAGCGCCGAACCTACAAGCGGTACCGCGCACTGAAGTCCGTGAAGGTGACCTTCGACAATGGCAATAACCCTACGGTCGGGCTACTACTGCAACCCGCAGCGGCCGCGCAACTGCCGGCAGTCTCACCGACGACGTCGACCGGCAATCCTCTGCCGGGACTCGGCGGCCTGAAAGACCTCGGCCCACTGCCAGCAATCTGGACAAGCACCGAGAGCGCGACGCTGCCCTAGGCATCCACCAACTACGATGGGAGACAACGTGGAACGAACCAAGGGACTGATGACGCTCGCCGCTGGGGTCGGCGTCGGAATCGCGCTCGTACTGTCGTGTGGCGACGACTCCCCGGGCGACGCTGACGCCGCGGTCTGCGACTGCCCGGCAGCCGAAGCTCCGCTAGCGGGTCGGGTCCAGGAATTCGAGGAGACCGCCGAGATCGCGGTGCAGACGTCACGCGCGATCGGCGTCGATTGTCCGAGCGACGCGATTCCGCTAGGCGGTAGCTGTCTCCTCGATGAACTTGCCGCGGAGCGAGTGAACCTGACGATGGCCTACCAGGGCAGCCAGACGTGGGTGTGCCGCTGGGATAACCTGTCGCCCGAGCCGAGGATGGGGATAGTGCGGGTCCGGTGCCTCATGCCGGCCCAATAGCGCGGGATTCCGTGCCAGTCAGGAAAATTCTCCGAGGCGACATGAACGCCCCCACGATCTGCCCCGCGGCGGAGCCACCGCTCTCGGGCCGAAGCACTTTGGCATCCGCCCCGCCGCCAACCCGGATCCCAGCGTAGAACTCACGGACGCCGAGATGCAGCAGGTCAAGGACGCGTTGGAACGCCTTGAGCCGATCGTGAAGTCAAAAAAAACAAGGAGTGGGGCTGTGGCTGACCGATGCCTTGCACTGCGCGGGCCGCTCGCCGCCTACGCTAGTCGCACGTCTGTCGCGGTAATCGACCTCGAAGGCCGCAGCGCGCGGTGCGTGGCGCGATTCGACGTCGACGTGAACATCACGTATCTTGACGTAGCGATCGGTGTCGAGGGCCCCGTCGTGATCGCCCGGAATCGCGGACGAGCGTGCATCTGGAGCGGTGCCAGCGGCCTTCGGGCGCTGGCTGTTCGTACAGGATCACGGGACCGCTTTGCCGTGGGATTCTCTGGTGGAGTATCGGCGTGGGTCCTGATCGAGCAGAACCGCGCGTTGAGGGGCCTTGCGCTGGACGGTACCGAGGCCTTCGACGTCGACCTACGGTCACCGCTCGCGTTTCTTGCGTACAGGTTCGTGCCATTGCCAGGACGGCGTCTCGCTATCGTTGGCCGTGAGGACAGCGATTCGCTGGACTCGATCGCTACCGTGATGATCGACGAACTGGCTCAGGATCCATCCGCGGTGCAGACGGCGCTAGCGACTCGGCGTCCGGTAGGGGATCGCGCACCTCGCCTTGCCATCGGCCCGGCCCCTGGGGACTGCGCGGTTGTATGGCGCGATCCGGAAATCGAAGAACCTCTCGGTCCCGACGACGACGCCGAAGAACTGCCGGATGTCTGGGGCTTCCACGGCTTCTACGTGCGCGACCTCGGTTCTGGTGAACTGCTCGCGCGGGTCCCGTGTCGAGCAGCGGTTCCCGCCGCCGCACCATTGCTCGCTACACCATCCGTGATCGCCGTCGAGCGACCGGGCCAGATCGACATCTTCGACCGACGTGGCGTGCCAATCGAGACGATCAACGGTCGTGCCGTGGGGCTAGACCGCGACGGCGCACTTCGGGCTGCTCGGCTTGGCGAGAGTGGCGTGCTGGAGCTTGTCGACATTGGCGCATGACTTCCGTCGAACTCCGCGCTGTAAGGGATGCGACCGGCATCGCCGCGCGCAGGTGTAGGGCGATCGACGCGTTGGGCTCTCCATCGGCGGCATCCGTCGCCGCGTGCATGCCTGCGGAGACACTGCACTCCCTCGCGATTCTGAACAGTCACGAGCAGTTGGATGGGACGGCGCATTGTTCACGTCTGCCGATTCTCGAAGGCCAAATCGCACTCTAGAGGTCTGGGCTTCGATCCCCCACCGCTCCACTGCAAAGGCCGGGAACCGAAGAGGTTTCAGGCCTTCGCGCTTTCGGCCGGCCGGCACGCCCTGATGCTGCGCAACCGCATGAGAGCTCCGCCGAAACGGTTCCAGTACCCTCGCGCCACCACTCGAGCACGTCCTGTCGTTTCCGGTTCCCCGATGGCACTTGCCAGTGCTCCGCGACGATGAGTCCAGTCATGCGCTTGGGGGACTTCGCATCCATGTCCTCAAAGGCACGCGCGACAGCGTCCCGTCCGTCAGTCCTGCGCCGCTTGAAATTGCGGTGAGTGAGAACGAGATGCCGCCGCGATAGCGCTGGGCTGCGGGGCTCGGAGCGGTGGACGCGCGAGCGGCACGATCTCGACGACGTGGCAGTGCTGCGCAAGGCGGTCGACCAGCGCGACGACGCAGGCGGCGACGGCGGTGTTTGTCGACGCCTGGAGCTCGTCTGTTGGCTCTTCCAGGCGGTTTCGGCGCCGATAGCAGTGTTTCGGGGGCGCCTGAGTGGTCGCAGCCTACGGCACGGAAGCCAGCTCTACGACCGAGGCGCTGACTTCACTTGTGACCGCGAAGGCGACGACATGGCCCCCAGGGGCGGACCACACCGCGCGGACCTTGCACCCCCGAGCGAGGTCTGCCCAGGCGCCGGTCGCGTCCTTGAGCGTGGCCGGCGCACCTGGATGGTTCGTCAGCTCATAGCGCTCGTAGTAGCAGGATGCGTCGACGGGATGGCGGCCGGCAGGGAGGAACTCGGACGTCTCGTGTGGCGCGACGTAGCCGTAGAACCAGAGGTCGTTGCCCGAAAGGCCGACGTACTGGTCCTCCCAGGTGAGCATGCCCGCCGGCAAGGAGACTTCGCGAGACACGCTTCCGTCGACTGCGGCGAGCAGGACGACGCGCCGGCAAGACTGGCACTGCTGCGTGTCGTTGACGATGGCGGCCAGTTGTGCGCCGTCGTTGGAGAAGACGAGAGTCTGAGCGGTCTTGCCAAGCGCGTACCGCCAGCGCAGCGCACCGGTCCGGCCGTCGAAAGCCAGGAGGTCGTCGCCGAACTGGTCGAACGCCTTGCGAAGCGCAAGCACGACGAGGTCACCGCTTGGCGACACCGCAATCTTCCCCGGTTCGCCGGGGTAGGTCCCTGCGTCCGCGCGCCAGATCGTGGTCTGTTCTTCGCCGTAGGCCTCGATGGTCCACTGGCCGTGGTTCCGGAACGAGGCCAGCCGGACCTGAGGTGACACGGCCGTGAGCGGGCCGGCCCAGGTTGTTTCGCGGTTGGGTTCGGCTGGCGATAGGGGCACGACGAGGGGGGGGCCGCTGACCAGCCGCTGACTTCCGTCGCCCGCGATGATGACAGGCCCCCCTCCGTTCGCGAGCGACGCGTCGGCGAGGATCGTGGCCTCTACCGTGGCGCCATCGAGCTTCGCGATGGCGACGCGGTGCGGCCCGGACGACTCCGCTGGCGGCAGGTGGAGCGCCAGCCATTCGCTACGCTCGAGCACCTGTCTCTGGCTCGCGGAGAATCCCCATGTTCCGTCCGCGCCGTGGCCGGCTCGGTCGTTCGTGATCGTGATCGTCGTCTCCCTGACGATGGACGCTGGCGCTCTCGTCGTCATGTGGTCCTCGTTGCGGTTCGAGCGGCAGCTTGCACAGGAGGTCAGCACCGAGGCCACGCTGAGCCCCCACAGCAGGTTGATGTTCACATGCCCTCGTTGATGAGCTCACGGACGCGCCGCAGCTCGTAGCCGGACAGGCTGTTGTACAGCTCGTCGTCCCAGACCAGCAGGCCGTTGCGGAAGTCACCTTCCCACTCGTGGCCTTCGATCATTTGGTAGAGCAGCGGGCGATCGGAGGCTGGACACGTCTCGAAGATCTGCATGATGCGCTCCTCCTCGTCCTCGAAGACGGACGATGGAGAAGGTACCTCCCATGATGTCCTCGATCCACGTGGCGCGCTGCGAGAGCGTCAGCCCCTTGAGGGAGTTGTGGTCAGGCAGAGCTGGCTCAACATTCACCCGAAATTCGAGTGGGGCCGATGCGCATCGGCTATGGCTGGCACAACCTGGCCGTCAGCATCCAGGCGACGCTTTTTCCGACGGCACCACGTGGATGGACATCGACAACGACCGTCGGATCGACGACGACGAGTTGATCACGCTCTGGGACCACGTGCCGGCCATCGGCCGCAGCGGCACGGACAGCGGAGCCGAACTCGTCGGCGTCGGCCGAGATGCCGCAACGCGAGCGGTTGCACTCGAGCTGGAGCGCTGGCTGCCGCTCCGTAGCACTGCGTTCATAGGGGAGACCTGCTCGTCGACGGTCTGCGCGGAGGGACGCGAGTGCAGTGACCTCAACGACGGAGACTGTCGCCTCCCCGCGGCGCCGTAGCGAGCTCCCATGCGGCCGCGCCCGCCGTGGAGCGGAACCGCGAGGGGCTCCTTGCACGATGCGAGCAGTTGCGGGCAGTCAGCGCGAGAGGGTACGGGCCGGGCATCTTCGTTTACCAGCTTGTCGACCAGCGGTTGGCCACGGAGTCGATCGACGACGAGCGATGAGCGGCGCAGGCACAGCCTTCAGACCGATCGGGTCACCACTCCTTGTGCCGCACCTCGTCCCACCGCCGAGCCCGGAGCGCCGTCTCCGTGATGCGGAAGAACACGAACCCGTTGCGACCGCACAAGTCCCACGGCAAGCCGCACGACTGAGCATCGATCGACAGGAGCAGGCGATTCTCGCGCTCGCCACCGATCGGGTATTCGCAGCCGCAAGGATGCCCGAGCATCTGCAGCCTGGGGTTCTCTGGGGCATCCTCCGCCCACGCCTGCCACGCCACTGCATCGAGAAGCAGGCGATCATCGGCCGGCTCTCCGGCCGCACGGACGACGTTGCTCTCGATCTGCGGCCACGTGGTCACGCTGGTGAACACGGGCCGCGAGGTATCACCGCGACGAGACGCCGGAAGAGCCGGCGGCCACTCGCGGCGTGCCAGCCGCGTCTCGGGTGGCGTGTAGAGCACGCGCGCGAGTTCGGCATCGTCAACGTGCGTGTAGCCGACCTGCGAGTAGTAGCGGAGCGCGTCGAGCAGGAAGAACGAGAGGAGTCCCTTCCCGGGGAGATCACTCATTGGCGGCAGCTCGTCGAGCGCGATCTGCGCGACGAACGCGAGCGGCATCTGGGTGACGACCTCGTCGCCGGTTTGACTCGCGGTTCCATCCTGGCGACAGGTCGCGACAGGCCACGCGACGCCGTCGGTCAAATCAGGCCGCCCGCCGAACCGCGACACACCTACCTCGAACGCGGCTTCCGGGCTTGGCGTACAGGCGATGGCGATTCCCGCTCGGCACTGCGTCGCGATCTCTGCTCTCACACGCGCAGGGTATCCCGGTGGGACGGCTTCACGTCCAGCGTTCGCTGGGTGGCGATCGCTTCTTCTTGCCGCCGGCCCGCCACAGCCGCAGCGTGACCTCGCGGTACGCCCTTGACCGAGAGTCGAAGGCAGCTCTGTCACCGGCCGGCAGGGGGGGACACCGCTGGAAGGCGGCCGGATCAGCTGTGAGTACCTCACCCGAGGGCGACAAGGCGTTCGCCGTCCCACCCGAGAACGTGGACCTGTCCACCGAAGCCGCCGACGAGCCAACGAGTCCCGTCCGGACTTCCAGCACATGAACCGAGTGCCCAAGGGTCGTCGAGCCACGGCTCGACCCCTGACTCGCGCCCGCACCCGGGTTCAAAGCGTGCAACAGAGTCGAGGCGCGGCGTCCAGAGCCGTGCTGAGCCATCGCGCCCCACCGACATCACGAGCCGCGCCTCGGGTGCGATCGCGAGTCCGTAGACCTCGCCACGGTGCGCGTCGATCACGACCGGATCACCGACGAGATCCCACGCGTAGAGCCGGCCAAGATCTGTGCCCATCACAACCCAACTCGCTTCGCGGTGGCCTGCCATGGTCATCGCGATCGACTTGCACATCGTGACCTGGCGCCCCGTCGAGAGGTCGAACGCGGTTGCCGCGGGAAGTGGCACGATCACGCGATCGCCCGCGATCGCCATGCACGCGTGCGCCCCGAGGGGCGCGGGGGCGAGAGACCAGGCGCATTCCTGATTCCTCCAGGCGATGAGACCCGTCTCGTTGAGCTTCGCGCCCACTCTCGCGACGATCGTGCCGTCGCGCCCCGCCGCGAGCAGGCTGAGTCGCCCGCTGACGCGGGTGAGCACCTCGCCGGAACGGTCGTCGAGGCGCCACCGCATCAGCGAACCGTCGACACACGTCGTGATGACCGCCGTCGGGTCGGCGGGATCGACGATCAGGCCGAGCATCTGGTATCCGCCGCGGTCACCGATTGCCTCGCCGACGAGGCGACGCCCCACGACGCGCCAGACCGCGAGCTCGTTGCCGACGGTGGCGATCCGACCGTCGCGCAGTACCACCGCTTCGTGGACCCACTTCTCGTGAACGTCGCCGCCGCGCGCGATGCACACTCCGCTCGCAAGGTCCCACAGGGCGACCTCGCCGCCTCGCGCAGCGGTGACTCCCACGCGACCGTCTGCCGAGATGGTGGTGACGGTCACCCGACCGGCGTGGTCCGTTGCTCGCGTTGATGGCGTTGCGTCCATGGTGCGCTTCCTCCCGATCGTGAGCGTCAGACCCGGTCCCAATGGACGCGACGCTGTCAGTTTAGCCTGTCCGGCAGCGTGTCGCGGTCGCGCGCCACGCTTCGCCGGCGCGGTTTAGCCAGTCGCTCGGAGGATCGGCGGTGCCGGTGTCCGTGGATTGGCGGCATCGCGCGAGGGCGAAGGGCGTCGGTCCGCAGCCGAGTCGCGCGCGCGCGGACCCGGCCCGAGACCGGCGCATCGGGGTGCCGTGCCAGCGTGGCGATCGCAGAGACCGCGAGCTTGAAGTGCCGATCGAGGGCGTGCTCGCATGCCGCCACGAGATCCGCACCCGTGAGGAGCTGCGCTGCGAGCTCGAGGCATGCCTCGTCGCCGCGCTCGATCCAGCCGTCGACCCACCGATGGTGCTGTGCTCGGAGCGTTCGGGCCTGGTCTGCACCGCCGTGCGCGGCGATCTCCGCGTCGCCGAAGGCGCCGGCCAGCTGGACCTGGGCGGCCGGGGAGCTGTCGTCGAAGGCGTCGACCTTGGTCACGAGCGGCTCCCAGGCGTCGGGGAGCCGAAGCCAGTCGTCATCGCCGGTGCCGCCGTGCTGGGAGATCAGCTCCGAGGCTGCTAGCGTGATGGAGGCGAAGGATGGGCTCCACCGTCCGAGGGTTCGGCCATCGATCGTGACTTCCGGTCGTTCGGTTACCATTCCCTGAGAGAACGGACATGACGATCCTGCTCCACACACCCGGCGATCACACCGAAGATCCCCCAGAGGACATGCTGAGAGAGATCTTCCTTGATGACGTGGAGGCTTACTGGGCCGCGTTTCCTGGCGACGCCGGACTTCACTATCGTGGACCTGAGGGCCGTGCGCAGGTGATCTTCGTGTTCGACGCAGCGCATGGCTTCTACGTCACCTACGAGCGCGACGGCATGTCGGACGAAGATCAGTTGCAGAGGATCGACGAGGGCGAAGGCACCGTGAGGCTAAGTGTGGGGGGAGAGCCGTTTGAGGTGCCGCTGCGTGCCTTCGTGCCCAAGGAGGTCGCCTGGTGTGTGGTCAGCTGCTTCATGGACCGCGGTGCGCAACTCCCTGCGCCCAAAGGCTTCGCCTGGGTTCCGAACAAGGACGACCCCGCTGACCCCGTGAGCACCGGCAAGAGCGAGCAGGTGGAGAGGCCACGTCGAGCGCTACGGTTCATCGGGGCCTTCCAAGAGTTCGGTCATGCTGAAGGGCCTTCCATCAAGGCGGCACTTGGCAAGCGGCCCGCGGCCGAGGCAGAAGCCATTGCGAACTATTTGCGGCGTGGACAGCCCATTGCGATTGGGTTCGGACTCCATCGCGACGTGTTCGATCGAAGCAAGAATGCAGGACCCCTCCACATCCTTACGGACGGCACATTCGCATGGCATCAAGCGTTGGCCTACTATGTGCAGATCCATGGAGTAGAGGTCCCTGCACAGTTCGAGGCACACATCCGCGGCCTCGGATTCCGTTGCCCCGATCAGATAGACGTGAACGAACTCGCACTGCCGACAGAACGAGGCGAGAGCTGAGGACGAAGGGATCGTCAGGGCCACTCCAGGGGCAGCCCGAACACTTCCTCTCGGTCTCCTGCCCGACACGTCAGGAGCGCCACGAACCTGAGCCACGCATCACTCCACGCTGTGTTTGGGGCGATTGTCGAGAAACGCATGGCTTCGGAGGGACTTGTCACGGTGCTCGAGCTTTGCGCGGCGCTCTGCACCGGGCTGGACGTCACCGCCAGGCCAGCAAGGCTCGATCGGACCTCGTACGACGGGCAATCGTTCGTGAAGCCCCCCTGTCTCTACCGGGCTGGACGTCACCGCCAGGCCAGCAAGGCTCGATCGGGCCTCGTACGACTGGCAATCGTTCGTGAAGCCCCCCTGTCTCTACCAGCCGGCAGAAGTCTGACGAAAGCGTGGCTTCGTAGCTTGCTGCCAGGACGGTGTACGGACGTTCGCGCTGGTTGGTGATCCTCCGACCTTCTGGCCGAGGCTCCGTACCCGTTTCACCGTGGAGGGCGCGAGGTCGTCGAGGGGCGGAAGCGCGATGCGTTCCGGCCGCCCGAGCCCGGGAGCGTCCGCGAGCGCAAGGTCAAGAGGCTCGCCGCGAACGTCGAACGTTGACGCCTGGGACATTCGTGATGTCATCAATGAGCGCTACGGCGCCGAACCGGAAGGAGACGCGAAGTGAGCTCGTCGTGGCCGAGGATCTTGACCAGTCTCGAGCGGTTTCGCGGCAGCCTGTTCGACAAGGGAGGCCTCGTCAAGACACGGGACCTGATGCTCGTGCGTTACGAGGAGGGGCCGGAGGTGCGCGGCACCCTGTGGAATCCGCTCTGGGGAATCGTAGGGAACGGGATGGAGGCGGTGTTGCTGGGTGGGGTGGAGGAGCTTCGGCAGGCGTGGGCGCCGCTGGCGCCGATCGCGGCGCCCTCGATTGCCGAGTGGCCGCTCTGGAGGCGCGGCCCGGGTTCGCGGCCGTCGAGCCGGCATGGCGCGACTTCATCGCCTGCTACCCTGCGCTCTTCGACACCGATCTCGCCGACGATTCGACAATCCTCGGGGCCGCGCGGCTCGTATATCACCACATCGGCGGCGAGCCGCTGGGCACGGTCTGCGATCACATCTACGAAGACGTGCAGCACGAGCTGCGTCGGCTGGAGACGGGTACTTGAGGAGGCACAGCGGCGTGCGCGTTCCGATCAACAACCTCGATGATCTGGCCGCGATCAAGGCAGTTCTATGAAAGTGCGAAACGGCCTCCTCATGGCCTCGTTTGTCGCCGAGGACGGCGCTTCCCTCCTTCGCCGAGTCGTGTCGAGCAGGCCAGAGTTCTCGTCGGTCCCTGTGCGGCTGTCGATCAACCTGGACCGCGTCGAGGCTACCGCGACCTGGCTCGAGGACTCGCTCGCGCGAGGGCGCCGCATCCAGGCAAACTGGCGGCCAGATGTGCACCCTTCGCCATCTCTTCTGACCGCGCGGCCGAAAGATGGCGCCGTCGGTTGGCAACTTCGTTGCGACTGGTCAATCGCCTGCCTGGTCAACTATGTCCGGTCGATCGGTGCCTGGTTGTCGGTCTTTGATGACCTGCATGACAATGCGCATGGCTGGCAGGCGAACAAGGTCGCCGGGGATGGCGGGCGCGAGTTGTTCGGGTTCGCGCAAACGCGCGCGCCTGGTTGGGGCTGCATGTTCGTCGGCGAACGCGGCCACGCGCAGTTGGTCTCACGCCGCTGGCTAGAATACGGACCGTGGCTTCTTGACCGTTTCGCCGACGACGTCTCGCTGATCCAGTTCCACGATCTCGACGCGGATCCCGCGACCGCACTCGCACAGGCGCTCCCAGGTCATCGCCGGCTGGGTGACAACGACACAGGGGGGGGCTTCGCAGCAGCGTGAGCCATCAGCGACGCCGGGGTGACACCGCGGCGGGCGGCCGAGAGCCTCGTCGATTCCGAGGAGGAATCGATGAGAGAGCAGCGGAAGATCACGGATGAGCAGGAAGCGCGGCGCTGCCTGGCGGCGGCCCGCCGAACGGGCGAGAGCGCAGGAGCTTGGGCCAGGGCGAACGGGATCGACGGCCGGTCGCTGAACGCGTGGCGGGTGAACCTCGCGCGTCGCAGCGCGAGCGGGAACGCGACGCGACCACGGACGACGTCACGATCGCCGACCGCGCTGGTCGTGCGTCCGCGCGCGGCGCTGGTCGAGTTGGTCCCCGTGTCGCGGCCCGGCGTCATGGCGCGGTACGTCGTGCACGTGGGCGAGCTCCGCGTCGAGGTCGGCGACGACTTCGCGCCGGAGGCGTTGCGGCGGATCGTCGAGGTGCTGCGCGCATGCTGAGCCTGCCGCCGACGGTGCGGGTGTTCGTGGCGGTCGATCCGGTCGACATGCGCGGCTCGTTCGACGCGCTGGCCGGCGCGGTTCGCCGGCTCGGGCTCGATCCGGTCGACGGGCACCTCTACCTGTTCTTGAACCGGCGGCGCCGGCTGGCGAAGGCGCTGTGGTTCGACGGGTCGGGCTGGTGCCTGCTGGCCAAGCGACTCGAGAACGGCAGCTTCCAGCTGCCGCCCATCACCGGCGAGTCGCGCAGGTCCAGATCGACGGCACGACCTTCGCCGCGCTACTCGCCGGGATCGACTTCACGGCCGCTCGACGCGGCTGGTACCGACGACCACGCACGGAAGCGCGCGCGGGGATCGACAGCACGCGCGCGTTGTGATCTGGTGGCGACGTGGCCACCGTCGCGGAGCTGCGGCGCGAGAACGAGCAGCTGCGCGCGCAGCTGAGTCAGCTCATCGCGGAGGTCGCCCGGCTCAACGACCGCGTGAGCGAGTTGGTCGCGGTCGCGCGCCGACGCCAGCGACCACCGGCGCCACCGCCCGCGCCGACGCCGTCGCCGAGCGTCGACGCTCCCACCGCGCGCGCGTTCGCCGATCGCCCCGCGCCGCCGCCGCTGCCTGACAAGCCCAAGCGGGCGGCGAAGCCGCCGGCCCACGGGGCGCAAGCCGCTGCCGGCGCATCTCGAGGCCGAGACCCACGAGCTGCGCGCCGACGCCTGCGCCCACTGCGGCAGCCACGCCCTCGACGCGGCGGACGTCGTCGTCGAGGAGAAGCTCCACGTCGTCAGGAGCACCAACGCCGACGCGTCGTCCGCCGCACGACTTGCCGCTGCCGCGACTGCGGCCAGCGCACGACGCCGCGCTCGCTACCCGCGCCGTACGAGCGCTCCAAGGTCACGTGCGACTGGCTCGCGTGGTTCGTCGACCAGAAGTTCGGGCTGCTCACGCCGCTCGACCGGATCCGCCGCGACCTCGCGTCGCGCGGCATCCCGCTCGCGATGGGCTCGCTCGTCGCGTTCATCGAGCGCGCCGCGGATCTGCTCGCGCCCGTCGACGGCCACCACTGGCGCACGCTGCTCGCCGGGCGCTGGATGGCCACCGACGGCACCGGCCTCAAGGTGCTCGTGCCCAGCTGCCGGCCGCGCACAACGGCTACGTCGAGCTCTACCGGAACCGCGACGTCGCCGTGTTCCAGTACGAGCCCGACAAGGCGGCCGAGGGCGTCGTCGCCAAGCTCCAGCCGTTCCGCGGCACGCTCACCGCCGACGCCGAGCATCGGTTCAACGCCGTCTACGCCACCGGCCGCGTCGTCGAGGCCGGGTGCAATGCCCACGGGCGCCGCAAGTTCCGCGACGCCGAGGCCACGCGCCCCGACCTCGCCGCCGAGGGCGGCGCTTTCATCGCCGCGATGTACGTCGCCGAGCAGGACGCCCAGGCCCGCGGCCTCCTCGGCGCCAAGCTCCTCGCGCATCGCCGCAAGAAGATCCGCCCGATCGCCGCCGACTTCCGGCGCTGGCGCGCCGCCGTCGAGCCGACGCTGTTGCCGTCGGAGCCGCCTCGCGACCGCCGTCGGCTACTACCAGCGCCACGGCGACGCGCTGTTCCGGTTCCTCGACGATCCCGACGTCCCGATCGACAACTCGCCGACCGAGCGCGAGTTCCAGCACGTCGCCAAGCTCCGCCTCAACGTGCTGTTCGCCGGCAGCACCGAGGGCGCGCACCGCGCGTGCGTCCTGCTCGGCATCGTCGCCACCTGCCGCGCCGTCGGCGTGCCGATCCAGGCCTACCTGACCTGGGCCTTCGAGCGCCTTGGCACCCATCGCGACGCCTTCGCGCTCCCCGTCGAGCAGCTCACGCCCGCCGCGTTCAAGCGCGCCCGACGCTGAGCGCGCGGCCGGCCGCCCCGGACGCCGCACAGCTCGGCCCACGCGTCATCCCGGCGTCGCTGATCGGTCACGCAGCAGCTACACGCCCAAGCACGAGACCAAGGCGCTCTACGTCGCGAGTGACCAGACGCTCCGGATCGTCGTTGCGCCGGGACGGGCGATCAGCGAGCGCGAGATGCTCGACGCCTGTGCGAAGCGCCTGGTCGGGCGCCACAACTCGGAAGAACCGATCCGCGCCGTGCGGTACATCTTCATCGATCCGGACGATGCACAGCGCCACCTGCACGAGATGTGGCTCCGCGAGCTGGAGGTCTGGACCTTCACGACCGACGGCAAGGAGATCAGGATCGACGATACTTACGATCCCAGCCCGACCCCACCGGAGTGGGTGCGCAGACTACGGGCAGCCGAGCCTTGACGACCTGAACGCGATCAAGGAACTCTTATGAAGATCCGAACAAGTCTGGGCATGGCATCCTTTTTGGCGGAGGACGGAGTCTGTTTGTTGCAGCAGATTGTCGCGAGTCGCCCCGAGCTCTCAACGCCGCCCAAGCGATTGTCCATCAACTGGGAGACCGTGCCAACGACTGGGGGCTGGCTTGAGGAGGGAGTGGCCAGCGGGCGCCACGTTCAGGCGAACTGGTTTCCTGATGTTCATCCGTCACCAGCGCTTCTGACGGCTGATCCGCGAGCAGGAGCTGCAGGGCTCCAATTGCGTACGGAATGGTCGATCTCGTGTGTCGCGAAGTACGTGCGATCGGTGGGTGCGTGGCTCGCTGTGTTCGGCGACTTGTTCGAGAGCCGTGACTGCTGGAAACCACACAAGCGGCCTGGGGACGGCGGGCGGGAGCTATTCGGGTTTGCACAGACCGTTGCACCTGGCTGGGGATGCATGTTCGTTGGCGATCGTGGCCATGCGCAGCTGGTCTCGCGCCGCTGGCTGGACCATGGACCGTGGCTCCTTCATCGATTCGCCGATGACATCTCGCTGATCCAGTTTCACGATCTCGACGCGGATCCCGCGACCGCACTCGCACAGGCGCTCCCTGGTCACTGTCGGCTGGGTGACAACGACACGGGAGGTTGGCTGCGCAGCAGGTACACACCCAAGTACGAGACCAAGGGGCTCTACGTCGCCAGTGACCAGACGCTCCGGATCGTCGTCGCGCCGGGACGGGTGATCAGCGAGCGCGAGATGCTCGACGCCTGCGCAGAGCGACTCGTCGGTCGCTACAACGCCGAGAAGCCGATTCGCGTCGTGCGGTACGCCTTCATCGATCCGGACGATGCACAGCGGCACCTGCACGAGATGTGGCTCCGTGACCTCGAGGTGTGGACCTTCACGTCCAACGGCAAGGAGATCCGGATCGACGACACTTACGATCCCAGCCCGACCCCACCGGAGTGGGTGCGCAGACTGCGGAAAGCCGAGGAGAAGGGCGCCTGACCTGGAGACCACGGGCGGAGGCAAGATGAAGAGCAGCAGGAGGAGGTCATGACAGCCGTCATCGGCGAGCTCACGTGGGAAGGGGGCGCCTGGGTCGGCGTCGGCAAGCTGCCGGCCTGGGCCGGGATTGACGTCTGCGTCAGCGAGGATGACGCGCGCCGCCAGACGCCGTGCGCAGCCCGGCCGATCGGCGTCCGGATGGTCGCGCCCGGGGCCCCAGGGGCGCCGCCGTCACGCGAACAGTTTGCGGCGTACGAGGTGCTGCTCGCCGATGAGGGGGCGATCGTCACCGCGACCTTGGCGGCCATCTTCGTGAGCTACGCCCGGCAGCGAGACGCGTTCCTGCGTGATCAGGGATCCAGCCTCGCGCACATCGTTCCTCCCATCGAGGGTCCGGACGGGCTTCGGGACCTCGTGTGCTTGAACGAGGTGCATGTTCACGTCGTAGATCGAAACGGGATTGTGCCCGTGGGGCTCGAGTTGAGCTGTAGCTGGGATCCCGAGCACGGCGTGGGCGTGCTCCTGCACGGCGATCGCGTCGTACGCGTGGGCGACGCCTCGATCGCGTTCCATCGCAGCGACGACACGAACAACGGTAGTGCCACGCGGGTCTCGGCTCGCGGGACGTCGCCACGTTCCTCGGTCCGGCTCCCCATGCCAGCTCCGCGGGACGCCGGGGCGGAACGTGCGGCGTCGCTCCTCCGGTTGCGTCGTCGATGCCACAGCCTCGCGGGCACGGTGCGCATGCTCGAGAGTGA
Organism: Kofleriaceae bacterium; assembly: GCA_020633495.1. Taxonomy (GTDB): domain Bacteria; phylum Myxococcota_A; class Polyangia; order Haliangiales; family Haliangiaceae; genus WYBA01. The sequence continues at coordinate 33,231 of JACKDR010000015.1, forward strand.
TCGCCGGGGCGTCGCGGGTACGCTGCGCGAGCTTCGCGCGGCGATACGGGTGGCGACCGAAGTCGTCGCGCGGCTTGCGCCCGAGCTCGCCGCCGAGGCGGTCGTTGACGAGGCGCTGGCACTGGTCCGCGCTCCCGAGCCAGGCGCAGCTCGTGACCTGAGCTCGCTGCCGGCGATCGGTGCGGACCGCGAGGCGTGGGAGACCTGCGAGGAAGAGCTCTGCAGCCGCCTGGAGGACCTGTTCTCGTCAGGTGCCGAGGAAGATGCAGAGGAGCTCGAGATCGCCGCCGAGGTCGCATCGGAGCTGCGAGCGGTGCTCGAAGACGTCGATGGCGGAGAAGCCGCGGCAGCACGGCAGGAGCTCGAGCGTGCCTGCAAGGCCTCACGGACCTGCCTGGCAGGGTTGCACTGAGCGCCGGAGGTCCGCCCCGACGAGCACGAAGGACCGACCATGACGGGACCACGTCGACCGCTGCGCGGCATCACCCCGCAAGCTTCACCTGCTGTGCTAGAGGCGCGATACGAGCGCGTAGCGGGCCGGACTCCACCCGGAGACGACGTCGACGCGATGGAGGCGGCGCTCGGCGTCGACTTGCCGGACGATGCCCGCGCGATCATCCGCTTCTACCGAGGGGGCATGCTCGGCGGGATCAGTCACTTGACGTGGGCGACGACGGGTTCTTACAGCGTGGTCGAGAGGACCGCGGCCCTGCGCAGGGCGCTCGATCTTCCAGCGATCTTCGTGGTCCTCGCGGAGCCGGTGGAAGCCGCGATCGTCTGGCGCCGCGACCGCCCATCGGTCGTGTGGTGTCACGCCCACGACATCGAGCGTGTCGTCCGGGGTGAGCCGCCCACCTCGGATGTGACCAGTTGGGACACCTATGCCGGCTTCTTCGAGTACATGCTGAACGCGGAGGAAGAGGAGCAGAGCGAGTAGCAGCAGCTGTCGGGAAGGGCGAACGTCAGCCACTCCGACGGTGGTGCGCGCCGGAAGGAGGCGATGCCGACGTGCTCGACGCCGACGGCGCAGAGCTACTCGGGCAAGGCGCAGCGCTCGCCGTGATCGTGGCTCCCGAAGCAGACAGGTGCTGTCCTGGATCCAGATGGGGTTCGAGGTCACCCGCGTGCCGCTCGAGGGCGGTGGGAGTACCTGCATTCCGGCTTGGGCTGCGAACGCCTCGCGTGATCGAGGAGGCCGGTCGCTTCCGTGCGGAACGAAGATGGCTATCTGAGGATGCAGAATCTATGGAAGTTCGGGAGATCGCACTCTATTGTACGTGGCGAGGTGCGGCGAGATGGAGATCGATCGAAGAGAGCTCGGCATCGGCACCACGGTGGTCTCCGGCGCCATTCTGGCGATGCTGCTCGTCGCGACGCACTCCGACCCCGACTTCCGGGAGGCGCTTCGTGGCGCGGTCGGGCACCCGCTTGGCGTGTCGCCAGGGATCTGGATCGTGACGGTCACCGTGGTCATCTGGCTGCCGCTACCGGCGTGGATCTGGCACCTCCTGCTCGTGCGCCACTACGCGAAGAGCTCGTCTGTTGGTGCCCGGGGCGGGATGGTGGGCTTCGTGCTCCGGAAGGCCGGGCACGAGTTCATGCACGCCGAGAAAACGTCCTCGACGCGTGCGTTGGGAGAAGCTGCAACCCCGCCGGTATGCGCGGGATGAGGCGCTCCGTCTCGCTTGCAGCATTCAACGATGAGCCGTCAGAACATGCTGCCAGCTGCTGAGGTCGACGCCATCGTGGCGGTGGTCGCCGATCCGCTGCTGGTGGCGGCTGGCTTTCACGGAGTCTCGCGGCGTCGGTGGGTGCGTTCCTTCGCTCCGATCCGGCACGTCTTCGAGATCGCGCTCCTCAAGGGGCGAATGCTCGTCCCGCGGTGGGGGATCTCGCTCGACTTCGTACCCCACGTTCGCGGGAAGGGACTCGCGTGGCACCGCACCGAGAAGAGCGCGACGCCCGATCTGGTCTTCGATCCCGTCGACTTCGACCCCGAGTGGCGAGCTCGTTGCGGCATCGACACGCTGGGCGAGGAGGTCGTCGTTCGTCGGGCAGTCGAGCAGCGATTGCCGGTCGCGATCGCAAGCGCGCTGCCCTGGTTCGATGGCGCTCGCGACCTGTCGTCGGTGATGGAGCTCGCAGAATGGCTGCGTACGACCGCGCGCCCGGGGAATCGCTTCGCGTTCGAGGCCTACGTCCAGCAGCCGCTGGCATACGCGTTCCTGCTGGCGCGCACGGGGAGGCCCGAGGCGGCCCGCGACGAGCTATCCCGATGGATCGCCGCGAACGCGCTCGAGCCACGACGCGACGAGTTGATGCAGCTGCTGGTCGAGTGAGCACGGCGAGTCCGTGCAGCGGTCCGTGTGGGCGTCGACGGGGCGGTCAGAGTCGGCGTCCACCGCGCGGGCCGCGCTCGAGGTCTTCCTCGCCGCGACGGTCGAGATCCTCGAACGCGCCGCACCGCTCACCTCGGTGATGCGCGCCGCCGGCGAGCCCGACGCCAAGGCGGTGTACGAGCGCGGCGAGGTCCGCCGCGCCGGGGCGTACCGGGCCGTGCTCAAGGCGATCGGCCGCAAGCCGCGGGGGCTGCGCGCGGGGCTGACCGTCAAGCGCGCGACCGACGTGCTGCTGACGGTCGCGAGCGGTGAGGTCTACCAGATGCTGCGCGACCGCGGCTGGCGGGCCGCCGAGGCTCACGCCTGGATGCGGGACGTCCTCTGCGATCAGCTGCTCGGGAGCTGAGCACAGGTCCCTAGCGGTCGGGGTGTGGGACTTCCCCTCGCGCCAGCATCGTGACGAGCTTCTCGACGCGCCGTGCGCGCGTCTCGGGGCGCTTGGCGTCCTGCACGCGGTAGAGGATCGCGAAGCGATTCGCGCCGCTCACCGTGGCGAAGAACCTCCGGGCCGCCGGGTTCGCCTTCAGGGCGCGCTCGAGATCGGGGTGCATCTCGATCGTCGCGGCGCTGGCATACGCCGCGTCCCAGCGTCCATCGCGTCGCGCCGCCGTGACCTGGTCGAGGCCCGACGCGGTCATCTCCCCCGCAGCGATGAGCTGCTCCGCGACGTCGCGGTTGATCTTCGACCACTTGCTGCGCTTGCTCCTTGGCGTGAACCGGATCGCATAGAAGCGATCGTCGAGCGCGTGCCTGAGCCCATCGATCCATCCGAACGCGATCGCGTGATCGCGCGCCTCCTCGTAGGAGATCGACCGCACGCCGCTATCCCGCTTCGCGAGCTTGACCCACAGCGCCCGGGTCCGGTCGTGGTTGCGTCCCAGCCAGGTGCGCCACTGCCGGACCGTGGCGAACCCCCGCAGCGGCGAGCCTTCGTGCAGCTCGTTCGCCTTGTCCAGGTCGGGCGGCGGGTCGACGTTGCGCGGCGCCATCGACGCAACGTAGCACGCGCGTGTGCTCGGCCATCGCGGGCTCGGGCCGGCCCGCCGATCATCGGGGGCGCTCGGGACGCACCGGGTGCCCCGAGATGTGGCATGAAGATCCGATGAAGGCCGCGAAGCCGAAGCCAGAGCCGACGAAGTCGACGAAGTCGAAGTCGAAGCCGACAAAGCCGACAAAGCCGACGAAGCCGACGAAGCCGACGAAGCCGACGAAGCCGACGAAGCCCCGGATCTACTCGGTGAGCTTCGCCTCCGTGTATCCGATGTACATCAAGAAGGCCGAGGCGAAGGGGCGGACGAAGGCCGAGGTCGACGAGATCATCTGCTGGCTCACCGGGCACACGGCCGCCAGCCTGAAGAAGGCCCTCGCGGCGAACCTCGACATCGAGACCTTCTACGGCAAGGCTCCCCGGTTCCAGCGCAAGGCCGCCCTGATCACGGGCGTCGTCTGCGGTGTCCGCGTCGAGGACATCGAGGACACGACGATGCGCAGGCTGCGCTACCTCGACAAGCTCATCGACGAGCTCGCCAAGGGGAAGGCCATGGACAAGATCCTGCGCGCGTAGCCGGCTACGCCGGGTCGCAGTAGCCGTAGCCGGGCTCGTTGGTGAGCGGGAGACAGGTGACGCCGGTCGCGCAGGGGGTGTTCCCGGTGGTCTCGCACGACACCTCGCACGTCGTCTCGCCGGTGATCCTGTTGACGCAGGTCAGCCCGGCGACGCAGTCCTGGTTCGAGGCGCACGTGTCGCCCCGGACGCCCGCCCCCGGGGCCTCGCAGTAGCCGATGGCTGGGCCCGCCGGATCGTGCCCCATGAAGCACTCGGTGCCGGTCGCACACTCACCGGTCGACAGCGGCGTGCACGCGGGCAGGCAGACGCCGATCCCCGACGAGACCATCTCGAAGCAGGCGCGGCCGCTGTCCGCGCACGGCGCCGCCGCGGTGCAGAGGTCACGACAGACGCGGCCGCTCGTGACGCCGAAGTTCGCGCAGTACAGGCTGCCCTCGCACGTGTCGATGCCGGCCATGTTGGTGGGACGGGTGCACGCGTCGTCGACCCCGTCGGTGCCGCCCGGCGCCTGGCACGTCGGGCCGCCGAGATCGAAGGTCACCGAGCACCGCAGCTCCGCCGGGCAGTCCTGCGCGATCGGGTCACAGGTCATGCCCACGGGATCCGCGTCCGGCATGCCGCCGTCCGGCACGGCCGCATCGGGCACGCGCGCATCGGCGCTGCCGCCGCTGTCATCCCCGCCGCAGGCCCCCGCCGCCATCGCCAGGACCAGGATCGTCTGGATCGTTCGCATCCGTCATCGTACGCAGCCCGGCGCGAGGGTCCAGAAACTGCCCCGCACCCGAGCGGGCCGTGCCTCGGCGCGGAGGTGCGCCGGCTACGTCGGCGCACCGCGATCCGTGACGGGAGCGCCGCCGCCGCCGAGCAGCGCGGCGATCTTGCCGAGCAGGCGCTCGAGCTCGACCGGCTTGGTGTCGAAGTCGTCGCAGCCGGCGGCGAACGCGCGATCGCGGTCGGTGCTCATCGCGTGCGCGGTCAGCGCGATCACCGGGATCGCGCGGGTCGTGGCGTCGGCCTTGAGCTGGCGGATCGCTTCCCAGCCGTCCATCCGCGGCAGGCTCAGGTCCATCAGGATCAGCGCGGGGAGGTCGGCGCGAGCCCGGGTCAGGCCGTCGACGCCGTCGACCGCGGTCGCGACCTCGAAGCCCTTGCGCTGGAGGCGCCGGGACAGCATGTCCCGGTTCATCGCGTTGTCCTCGACGAGCAGGATCCGCGGCACGGTCACGGCTTGGTGGCGGCGTCGCGTCGATCGACGAGGCGCACGATCTGATCGCTGATCAGGTCGATCAGCTCGTGGCGGGTGTGGGCGCCCTTCTCGATCACGTCCTGGACGGTCGCGGTCAGGTCGCGACGCTCCTGCTCGTCGAGCGTGCGCGCGGTCGCCACGATCACCGGCAGGTCGGCGTAGCGCGGGTCGCCGCGCAGGGCGTGGAGGAAGCTGAAGCCGTCCATGACCGGCATCATCAGGTCGAGGACGATCACGTCGGGCGGCGCGGCGGCGACCTGCGCGAGCGCGACCTGGCCGTTCTCGGCCTCGGTGACCTTGTTGCCGCTCCGCTCGAGGGTGCGCCGGATCAGCTCGCGGGTCGGCTCGTCGTCCTCGACGACCAGGACGCTGGCCCCGGGGCTGGTGTAGCGGCGGAGCAGGGCGACCAGGCGGTCGGGCTCGATCGGCTTGATCAGGTAGTCGGCGGCGCCCAGGGTGTGGCCGACCTCGCGCTGGTGCATCACGGTCATCATGATCACCGGGATGTCGGCGGTGGTCTGGGAGATCTTCAGCGTCGACAGCACCTCCCAGCCGCTCATGCCCGGCATCTTGACGTCGAGCACGATCGCGTCGGGCACCAGCCGGCTGGCCAGCTCGAGCCCGGCCGCGCCGCTGTCGGCGACGGCGACGTCGAAGCCGCGCCGGGCGAGGAGCCGGCCGAACAGGTCGCGGACCTCGGGATCGTCGTCGATCAGCAGCACCCGCGGCCCCTCGCCCATGCCGAGCCGGATCTCGGGGCGCGAGTGATCGCGATCGGCGGGCAGGCTCACGGTGAACGTCGAGCCCTGGCCCGGCACGCTCGCCATCGTGATCTCGCCGCCCATCATCTCGGCCAGCCGCCGCGAGATCACCAGGCCCAGGCCGGTGCCGCCGAACTCGCGGGTCGTCGACGAGTCGGCCTGGACGAAGGGCTGGAACAGCCGGCGCTGCTGCTCCGCGGAGATGCCGATGCCGGTGTCGCGCACCTGCAGATCGATCCAGCCCTCGCCGTGGCGCTGGGCGCGGCTCGCGGCCAGCGTGACCTGACCGTCGCGCGTGAACTTGCAGGCGTTGCTGAGGAGGTTGAGGAGGATCTGGCGCAGCCGGGTCCGGTCGCAGAAGATCTCGCCGACCTCCGGTGAGACCTCGATCTCGAACCGGTCGTTGCTGGTGCGGGCCATCGGCACGATCGTCGCGGCGACGTCGTCGACCAGGTCGCGCAGCGGGAACCGGTGGGGGGCGAGCTCGATCTTGTCGGCCTCGATCTTGGAGATGTCGAGGACGTCGTTGATCAGGGTCAACAGGTGGGCGCCGGCCGCGCGGATCCGGACCAGATCCTTGTGGACCTGGTCGGCGGCGTCGAAGTCCTCCATCAGCATCTCGCTGTAGCCGATGATCGCGTTGAGCGGCGTGCGCAGCTCGTGGCTCATGTTGGCCAGGAACTCGCTCTTGGCGCGGCTCGCCGACACCGCGGCGTCGCGGGCCTGCTCGAGCGCCCGGTTGGCCTCGAGCAGCGCCTCCTGGCGCTCGATCTGCTCGGTGATGTCGCGCTTGATGCCCAGGTGGTGGGTGATCTGGCCCTTGCGGTTGGCGACCGGCGTCACCGACGAGTCGAGGTGGACGTAGCGGCCGTCGCGGGCCCGGGAGATCAACGTGCCGCGCCAGACGTCGCCGCGCTTCAGCGTGGCGTCGAGCTCGCGGAAGAACTCGGGGGTGTGGGCGTCGCTGCGCACCAGCTGCGCCGGGGTCTTGCCGACCGCCTCGGCGGCGGTGAACCCGAGGGTCCGCTCGTAGGCGAGGTTGACGTACTCGATGACGGCGTCGGGCCTGGTCAGCTCGACGACGTCGCTCGACGCCTCGACCGCGAGGGCGAAGACGGCCTGGCGGGCGCGCTCGGCCAGGGTCGGCTGGGTCGCGAGGTGCCCGACCCGCGCCAGCAGCTCGCCGGCACGCACCGGCGTGATGACGAAGTCGGTCAGCTGGCGGGGCAGCTCGGGGAACAGCGGCACCTCGGCGAGCTCGACCAGGACGACGAGATCGCACGGCGCGTCGTGGGCGAGCACGGCCTGCTCGAGCCCGTCGACGATCGCCAGGCGCGCCTCGGCGGGGACCGGCGTGCCCGGCTCCCAGATCGTGACGGTGTGCCCGGCGGCCTCGAGCTCGGCGGTGATCGCGGCGGCGCTGTCGGCGTCGGACGTGGAGAGCAAGACGTGGACGGAGCGCATCGGCGTCACTCGCCGCCGTCGTTGTTGCCGCCGACGCGCATCGGCATCGTCGGCATCGCGACCGCGGCCTGCTGGGTGTCGGAGGTGGCCGCCTTGCGCACCGACGCGGGCGTCGGGGTGCGCATGAGGGTGCGGAGCTCGGGCAGGCCGGCGACCGCGGCGCGCAGCTCGTCGGCGAGCTCGCTGGCGGTGGGGCGATCCTCGGGGCGCTTGGCCAGCGTGCGGTGGACCAGGGCCTCGAGTCCGGCGGGGGCGTCGGGCTCGATCGCGCGCAGCGGCACCGCCTGCTCGGTGCGATGCAGCATCGCGAGCACGAGCGGATCGTCGGCGGTGCCCGCCGCCGTGGCCTGGAACGGCAGGGCGCCGGTGAACATCTGGTAGAGCAGGACGCCGATCGAGTAGACGTCCGACTTGCCGTCGTAGCCGGTGATGCCGAACCGCTCGGGCGCCATGTACGCGGGCGTGCCGACGATCCATCCCTCGACGGTGATCTTCTGCTCGAGGACCGAGGCGCCGACCAGCTTGGCGATCCCGAAGTCGAGCACCTTGGGGACCTCGCCGTCGGGGCCGCGGTGCAGGAAGATGTTGCCGGGCTTGATGTCGCGGTGGACGATGTCGGCGGCGTGGGCGGCGGCGAGCGCCTCGCACACCGGCGCGATGATGTCGGCGCAGCGCTGGAACGACAGCCAGCTGCGCTCGAGCTCCTGCTCGAGCGGGTGGCCGTCGAGCAGCTCCATGACCAGGAACGCGACGCCGTCGTCGGTGACGCCCGAGTCCAGGACGGCGAGCGCGTTGGGGTGCTGGACCCGGCACGCGTTGATGCCCTCGCGCCGGAACCGCGCGATCGCGTCGGCGTCGACGCTGGGGGTGCGGAGGATCTTGACCGCCACGGATCGCTGGAGGTCGCGGTGGCGCGCCTCGAACACGGCGCCGAAGCCGCCCTCGCCGATCTTGCGCGCCAGCTCGTAGCGACCGGCGAGGACGGTCCCGGGCCCGAGTGGTCCGGTCGGGCGCGCGGCGCGGCGGCGCCCCGCCCGCGACGAGCGCAACGCGGCGAGGACGCGCGCGTACAGGACCGCGAAGTCGAGCGGCTTGGTCACGTAGTCGTTGGCGCCCAGGTCGAGGGCCTCGACGACGTGCTCGCTGCGGCCGCGCGCGGTCACCATGATCACCGGCAGCTCGGCGTCCTGCGCCCGCTGCCGGATCTCGCGGAGGACGTCGAGCCCTGACATGCCCGGCATGGTGACGTCGAGCAGCACGAGATCGACGGCCTGATCCACGAGCGCCGCCAGCGCGGCCGGGCCGTCGGCGGCGGTGATCACCTGGAAGCCACGCTTGCGGAGCCAGCGCGACAGCAGATCGCGGTTGTCCTCGACGTCGTCGACGACCAGCAGGGTGTGCTCGCCAGGAACGATGGCGGTATCGGAGCCTGCCCCCAAGGCCTCGACTGTAACACGCCGTCGGTCGGGAACCGTGCCAGAGCGCGCAGGGGCCGTGCTACGCTCGTCGTCGATGAGCGACCCGACGAGCGACCCGACGAGCGACCCGACGAGCGACGGCGCGCGGTGCCCGAAGGTCTCGAAGTGTCCGCTGTACCCACGTTTCAGCCTGAAGGGCGCGCTGCAGATCTGGCAGGACCGGTACTGCAACAGTCCCACCCAGCACCAGCGGTGCGAGCGTTACATCCGCTCGAACGCCGGCGAGGCGGTGCCGCCGACGCTGCTGCCCAACGGCGAGCACCTCGGCACCTGAGGTCGCGGGCGCCGCTCGCGTCCCCCGCCGGGCAGCAGGGCGCGTGGTACTGTGCCGCCAGTGTCCCGACCGGAGGCGAAGGTACGCCCTGCCGGTCCCCTTCCTCGTCGAGGTGCCCGCCATGCGTCCTGTCCGCTCCGCGCCCCTGTTCTGCGCGCTGACGCTCCTGCCGGCCTGCGGCTCGGTCGACTCCACCGTCAGCGACGCCCGCATCGACAGCGCCGTGCCGCCGATGATCGATGCCGGCGAATCGATCGACGCCGGCCCGTCGTGCGATCCCGCGGTGCAGGCCGTCGTCGACGACAGCTGCGGCGTCTTCGTCGACGCGACCAGCGGCGACGACGGCAACGCCGCCACCTCGGCCGCGCCGCTCAAGACCCTCGCGGCGGCGCTCGCGCAGGTGCCGTCAGGCGGCGCCGTGTACGCGTGCTCGGACGCGCCGCTCGACGGCAACGTGACGATCCCCGCCGGCGTGAAGATCTACGGCGGCCTCGCGTGCGGCACCTGGGCGTACGACGCCAGCACCCCGACGATCGTCTCGGCGCCGCCCAACGTCGTCCCGTTCACGCTGGCGAGCGGCGCCGGCACCACGGTCCTCCACGATCTCTACATCCAGGCCACGCCGGCCACCGGCGACGGCGGCTCCTCGATCGCGATGATCGTCGACGGCGCCACGGTGAAGCTGAGCCGCGTGCTGATCGAGGCGGGCGACGGCGCCGATCGCGCCGACGCGTCGCCGCCGTCGGGCACCGGGACCGTGGGCGTGATGGGCAACGGCGGCAGCTCCGGGTGCACGGCCCTCAACATCGCCGGCGGCCCGATGACCTCGCTGACGTGCGGCACCGTCACCACCACGGGCGGCGTCGGCGGGATCGGCGCGTACTACGGCTACGACGGCGGCAACGGCACCCCCGGGAACGCCAACCACGGCGCCGGCGCCACCGCCAACACCGGGTGCACCGGCGGTCAGCCGGGCGCTCCCGGCGCCCCCGGTGAGGCCGGCGCGCCCGGCACCGGGCTGGGGACCCTCAGCGGGCAAGGCTACGCCGGCGTGCCGGGCGGCACCGGCGGCGTCGGCGCGCCCGGCCAGGGCGGCGGTGGCGGCGGCGGCGCCGCCAGCTACGGCGTCTGCGCGGTCAACACGTACGGGGGCGCGAGCGGCGGCTCGGGTGGCACCGGCGGATGTGGCGGCCTCGGCGGCATCGGTGGCAACCCGGGCGGCTCGAGCATCGGGATCGTCAGCCTGAACGCCAGCATCATCTTCGACGAGGTGACCATCAAGACCGGCAACGGTGGCGACGGCGCTGACGGCGGCGCCGGCCAGCCTGGCGGCGCGGGTGGCCCTGGGGGCCGGCGGTGGCGGCGCGCCGTTCGCCGCGTGCACCGGCGGCACCGGCGGCACCGGCGGCACCGGCGGCACCGGCGGTGGCGGCACCGGCGGCCACTCGATCGGGATCGCCTACGTCGGCGTGGCGCCGCCCGCCGCGACGGTGACGTTCATGCACGGCACGCCGGGCGCGGGCGGCGGCGCTGGCTCGGGCCTCGGCGACTCCGGCATCGCGGTCGACACCCAGGTGTTCTGACCGCAGCCGCGCCCGGGACCCGACGCTCCCGGCCGGCTCGACGGCGCGGGCGTCAGCGCGCCGGGCGGCGCGCGCGCCGCCCGGTCAGCGCCACAGCGCGATGCCGCCGAGCAGGCCGGCGACGTTGGACGTGATCGACACGTTGGGCGGCAGCTCGAACGAGATGTGCTTGGCGTTGCCGCCGCCGAGGTAGAGGCGGCGCGGGTTCCACACCGGCAGGATCCGCTCGACGACCTTGCGGACCCGCTTGTTCCAGCGCTTCTTGCCGATCTTGTCGAGCGCGTGGTTGTCGACGTAGTCCTCGTAGCTCTTGCCGTTGCCGTACGGCAGGTGCGCGAGCTCGAGGTTCGGCACGTAGCGACCGTCGTGGTAGAGCGCGCAGCCCATGCCGGTGCCGAGGGTGAGGACCAGCTCGACGCCGATGCCCTCGATCACGCCGTAGCCCTGGATGCCGGCGTCGTTGAGGACGCGGGTCGGGCGCTCGAGCCGCTCCGCGGCGACGCGCGCGAGCTCGAAGCCGCGCCACTTCTTGTGCAGGTTGGGCGCGGTCATGATGACGCCGTCGACGACGACGCCGGGGAAGCCGATGCTGACGCGATCGAAGTCGCCGAGCGGCGCGACCAGGTCCCAGATCAAGGGCAGCATCGCGTCGGGCGTCGCGGGCCGCGGCGTCTCGACGCGCGCGCGATCGGTGATGGCGTTGCCCTCGGCGTCGAGGACGAGGGCCTTGAGCCCGGTGCCGCCGATGTCGATGGCGAGGGTCAGCGGGGTGGCGGGCGGCGTCCTGGGCGCGGTCGCCGGAGCATCGGTAGGATCGACCATGCCCCATCATACGGGAAGGCGGCCGCGTCGCCGCCGTCGACCCGTGATCAGCGGCCGGGCTTGCGGGGGCGCGCTCGCCGCGCGGCCGTGGGCCGGCGCCGCGCCGCGGGTGGCGCGGCCGCGACCGTCGCGTGGGCGTCCGCGATGGCGCGGCGGACGTCCCGGACCCGCGCCGCGCGCAGCGCGATCAGCACCGCCGGGTAGCCGACGAGGTGCGGGATCGTGAAGAACCCCGGCGGCGCGATCGCGAGGATCGCGTCCTTGGCGTCGAGGTTCTCGACGCGCACGGCGAGGATGTCGCCGGCGGGCGGCGGGTCGTCGCCGAAGCGTCCCAGGTCGGCCTTGCTGAACGGCCGCTGCCACGCGAAGCCCCGGTCGCCCACCATCCAGGTCCGGTTGCCCCACTTGGTCCCGACGGTGACCCCGGGCAGGGCGCTGGCGAAGGCGGCGACGGCGTCGAGGGTCATCGGCATGGGCGGCTCCGTCCGGGACGCCCCGGGACGCCCCGGGACGCGACGACGATACCGCCATCGTGGCCGCGGGGGCGCGCCGCGGCGCGCCCCGCGGGATTCGGGCGGCCGCGATCGCGCGATCCGGCGGAGCGGGCGGTAGGCTGCGCGCATGAGCATCGCGTGGTGGATCTGGCTGCTGCTCGGCATCGTCTGGGTGTCGACGGCGGCGGTGACCATCCTGCTGCAGCGGCGCTCGGCGGCGGCGACGATCGCGTGGCTGCTGGTGCTGGTGCTGCTGCCGGTCATCGGGCTCCTGATCTACCGGCTGATCGGGCCGCTGCGCCTCGAGCGCAAGCGGCTGCGTCGCCGCGGCGGCCGCGTCGTCGTCGAGGAGGCGACCGGCGCGATGGCGCGGATCCGCGCCGAGGCCGCCGAGGAGGCACAGGTCGCGGCGGTGCCGCTCGCGCTCGACGGCGCGCCGCCGCTGCCCGCGACCGACGTCGCGCTGTTCCTCGACGGCCGCGCCGCCTACGCCTCGATCGTCGAGGCGATCGAGGCGGCGACCCACCACGTCCACCTCGAGTACTACATCTGGGAGCCCGACGGCATCGGCACCCGGCTGCGCGACGCGCTGGTCGCGCGGGCCCGCGCCGGCGTCAAGGTGCGGATGCTCGTCGACGGCACCGGGTCGGCGGCGCTGCGCCGGCGCTGGCTGCGGCCGCTGCGCGACGCCGGCGTCGAGGTCGCGTGGTTCAACCCCGTGTCGTTGCGCTTCATCCGGACCCGCCGGGTCGACTTCCGGACCCACCGCAAGATCGTCATCTGCGACGGCCACGTCGCGTTCACCGGCGGCATGAACATCACCGACGCGCACAGCGACGAGTTCGGGCCCGGGTACTGGCGCGACACCCACCTGCGCGTCGACGGCACCGCGGTGTGGGCCCTGCAGCGGGTCTTCCTCGAGGACTGGTACTTCGCGGCCGGCGCCCAGGTCGCGACCGACGACACCTACTTCCCGCTGCACCCGGGCGAGCGCCGCTATCCGGTCCAGATCGTGGCGTCCGGGCCCGACCACGACCGGCTCGCGATCCACCGCACCTACTTCACGGCCATCACGCGGGCCTCGCACCGGCTGTGGATCACGACCCCGTACTTCGTCCCCGACGACGCCATCCTCACCGCGCTGATCACCGCGGCGCTGCGCGGCGTCGACGTCCAGCTGCTGATCCCGGCGCGCGGCGACAGCCGCCTGATCGATCTGGCGGCGCGCAGCTACGTGCCCGAGCTGGTCGCCGCGGGCGTGCGCGTCCACGAGTACCTGCCGCGCTTCATCCACGCCAAGACCTTCGTCATCGACGAGGACCTCACGATCGTCGGCACCGCCAACCTCGACAACCGCAGCTTCCAGCTCAACTTCGAGGTCACCGCGCTGGTCTACGACGCCGACGTCACGACCCGCCTGGCGCGCGCCTTCGAGGACGACCTCCGCGACAGCCGCCCCATCGACGACGCCGCGATCGCCCGCAAGCGCTTCCCGCGCCGCCTCGGCGAGGCCACCGCGCGGCTGCTGTCGCCGCTCTTGTGAGCCGGCGCCCCGGCGGCACCCCGCCGAACCTGCGCACGGTCGTCGGCGTCGGGCGTATCATCGGCGCCGATGGAGGCCGACCGGGATCCGCCGTCGCCGTCGTCGTCGCCACCGGCCACGCCGGGCGGCGCCGTGGCGACCGATCCGACGCTGGACGCCGGCGTCACGGGGGCCACGGCGAACCCCGGCGGCGACACGCTGCCGGCCTCAGCCGATGCCAGCGCGGCGGCGCGCGCCGGGCTGCCGACGCGTGCGCGCGAGCGGTACGCGCTGGGCGCCGAGCTGGCGCGCGGCGGCATGGGGCGGATCGTCACCGCCGTCGATCGCGAGCTCGGCCGCGAGCTCGCGATCAAGGAGCTGCTGGGCGCTGGCGCCGCGCTCGAGGCCCGCTTCGTCCGCGAGATCCACATCACGGCCCGGCTCCACCATCCCAGCGTGATCGCGGTCCAGGAGGCGGGGCGCTGGCCCGACGGCACGCCCTTCTACACGATGCCGCGGGTCAAGGGCCGCTCGCTCGACGTCGCGATCGCCGAGGCGAAGACGCCGACGGCGCGCCTGGCGCTGCTGCCGCACGTGATCGCCGTCGCCGACGCCATGGCCTACGCCCACGGCGAGCGCATCATCCACCGCGACCTCAAGCCGGGCAACGTCCTGGTCGGACGCTTCGGCGAGACGATCGTCATCGACTGGGGCCTGGCCAAGCGCCTCGACGACGACGACACGCTGATCAGCCGGGACGCGGCGACCGCCGCCGATCCGCAGCTCACGATGATGGGCGACGCGCTGGGCACGCCGGCGTACATGCCGCCGGAGCAGGCCCGGGGCGACCGCGCCGACGCCCGCGCCGACGTCTACGCCCTCGGCGCGATCCTCTACCACGTGCTGGGCGGGCGCCGGCCCTACGCCTCGGCGGCGCGCCCCGTCGACGTCGTCGACGCCGTGGTCGCGGGCCCGCCGGCGCCCCTCGACGACACGGTGCCCGCCGAGCTACGCGCGGTGGTCGCCAAGGCGATGGCGCGCGCCCCCGGCGATCGCTACCCCACCGCCGCCGAGCTCGCCGCCGACCTGCGGCGTTTCGCCACCGGCCAGCTGGTCGGCGCCCACGCCTACACGTCGTGGCAGCTGGTGCGACGCTGGCTGCGCCGCCACCGCGTCGTCGTCACGATCGCCGCGGCGGCGCTGGTCGCGGTCGCCGTCACCGGCGGCGTCGCGGTCCATCGCGTGCGCGCCCAGCGGGACGCGGCGGCCGCCCAGCGCGCCCTCGCCGACGCCCACCGCGCCGAGGTCGAGGAGCTGCTCGACTTCATGCTCGTCGACCTCGGCGACACGCTCCGGCCGCTCGGCAAGCTCGACCTGCTCGACATGGTCGCGGGCAAGGCCGCCGCCTACTACGCGGCGCGCCCCGTCGACTGGGCGGCGCCCGACGACGTCCGCCGGCGTGGCCTGGTCGACACCCACCTCGGCGGCGTCCTGGCGGCGCGCGGCGATCTCGAGGCCGCGCTGCGCGCCTACCTCGACGCCGACGCGCTCTTCGCGCGCCTCGGCGCGCGCCGCGAACGCGCGCGGGTCCAGCAGGCGATCGGCGAGGCGCGCGCCGCCCAGGGCGATCGCGACGGCGCCCTGGCCGCGTATCGCGAGGCGCCGGCCCTGCGCGACGCCCTGGCCGCGGACGCCGACGGCGACGCGGCCCTGCAGCTCGAGCGCGCGGGGAGCCAGGCGCGGATCGGCGAGCTCCTCGAGGGGCGAGGCGACCTCGACGGCGCGCGCGCCGCGTACCTCGCGATGCAGGCGCTGGTCGACGGCGTCCTGAGCCACGCGCCCGAGGACGCCAGCGCGGCGACGATGAAGGTGCAGGCCCTGGCGCGCCTCGGCGATCTCGCGGCGAGGCGCGGCGACGCCCGCGGCGCGATCGCGACCTACGAGGCCGCGCTGACCGCCGCCGAGGCGCTGGCGGCGCGCTTCCCCGACGACGCGTCGCGCCAGCGCCTGGTCACGTTGATCCAGGATCGGGTCGGCGAGGCGCGGGCCGCCCAGGGGGACCACGCCGGCGCGCTGACCGCGTACCGCGCCAGCCTCGCGGTGGCGCAGCGCCTCGCCGAGCGCGACCCCAGCAACCTCGGCTGGCAGCGCGACCTGTCGATCGGCCACGTCGCGGTCGCCGACGAGCTGCGCGAGGTCGGCGACGTCGCCGGCGCGACCGCCTCCTACGAGGCCGCGCGCGCGATCCGCGAGCGCCTGGCCGCGCTCGACCCCAGCAACGCGGAGTGGACCAGCGATCTGTCGATCGTGATCGAGCGCCTCGCCGACCTGCAGCTCGAGCACGGCGACACCGCCGCCGCCCTGGCGGGCTTCCGCCGCTGCCTGGCGCTGCGCGACGGCCTGGTCGCGCGCGATCCCGACGACCTCGCGCGCGCCGAGAACGCCTTCATCGCGCGGTACAAGGTCGGGACTGCCCTGCACGCGCGCGGCGACGTCGCCGGCGCCACCCGCGAGCTCCGCGCGGCGCTGGCCGCCGCCCAGACGCTGGCGGCCGCGCACCCCGACGAGCCGTCGCTCGCCGAAGACGTCGCGGAGCTCCGCGACGTCTTGACCACCTGCTGCGGCGGCCTGCCGTGACGGCAAGGCCGCGGGTGGGCCCCTGTCGGACCCCCGGTCCGCGAGGCCGATCTGCCGGCCCCGCTGACTGGCCTCGAGCCGGCGGATCAGGCACGATCGACGCGTGGTAGGCCTCCGCCTCCCGGGGCGCGCGACCGCGGTCGCGATCGCGGTCTTGTCGTTGCTCGCGATCGGGCTGGCACCGCGGGGCGCCGTCGCGTCGCCCGATCGCATCGCGGTCACCGACGTCTACGCCGAGCCCGGGCTCGGCGACGACGCCGGCGCGGTCACGCTGCTGGTCCGTGCCGCGCTCGATCGCCCGGAGCGCGCGGTCGTCCCGCTGGCGGAGCTGGCGACCGCCGCTGGCAGCGACGGCGAGCGGGTGGTGGTCGACCTCGATCGGATCCCCGAGGTCGCGACCGCGCTGGGCGCGCGCTGGGTGGTGGTCGGCGAGCTGGTGCGGGACGGCGCCGGCGTCCGGGCCGCGCTGATCGTGCTCGACCGCGCCGGCGACGTCACCGCCCGCGTCGAGGCCCGCGCGCCCGACGGCGCGCTCGTCGAGCTGGTCACGCCGCTGGTGGAGGGCATCGCGCAGGCCACCGGCGGGCTGCCCGCCAACCGCACCGCCACGGTCTCGGTGGGCCAGCTCCGGCGCTTCGTGCGCGCGATCCGGGCCTGGCGCGGTCACCGTGACGCCGACGCCGCCGCGGCGCTCGACGGCGCCGATCCGACGGTCGCGCTCAAGGTGCCCGCCACCGAGGAGGTGGCGCACGCCCTGTGGCAGGATCCCTCGCTGGGCGCCGACGCCCGCCTGATCGCCGTGCTGGCGGCCGGCACCCCGCGGGACGTCGTCGAGCTGGCGACCGGCTCGAGCGGGCGCGACCGCGCGGCCCGGGCGATGGCCCGGATGGCGCTCTCCGACGCGGGCGCCGCCGAGAAGGAGCTCGCCGGCGTGCCGCGCGGCGACGCCCGCGATCCCCGCGTCCTGCGTGCCCGCGCCGCGCTCGCCGCGATGCGCCGCGACGCCAGCGGTCGCGACGCCCTGCTGCGACAGCTGCTGCCGCCCGACGCCGCGACGCTGCTGCTGTGGTCACGGCTGCCCGCCGGGCCGCACCTCGACCTCGAGCGCGCCGCGCTCGACGCCGCGTCGCGCGTCGCCGCCGCCGATCCGCGCATCGCCGCCGCGATCGGCCTGCGCGCCGCCGACGCCGGCATCGACCTCGCGCGCGCGCTGGCGCTGATCTCGGTGCGCGAGCTCGACGACGCCGAGGCCGTGCGCTTGGCTCCGGTGGTCGAGCGCGCGCTCGCCGACGGCGTCCCCGAAGCTCAGCGGCTACGCGTCGAGCTGGCGCTGCGTGCCGGCGATCTCGCGACCGGGCGCGCCGCGCTGGACGCCTGGGATCGTGCGGGCCCCGACGCCCGCGCCGCGCTGATCCGCGGCCGCCTCGCCCTCGCCGACGGCGACGCGCGGGCCGCGGCCGCGGCGTTCGAGCGCGCCGGGGATCCGATCGAGCGGGCGCTGGCGCTGCTCGCCGCTGGAGATCCGACCGCGGCGCTCGCCGGGCTGCACGGCACCACCGACTCGGTGGTCGCGCACGTCGTCGCGGCCGAGGTCGCGCTCGATGCCGATCGCCCCGCCGACGCGGTCGCCGAGCTGCGCGCGGCCGCCCTGCTGTCGCCGGGATCGGCGGAGATCCAGCGCCGCCTGGCCCGGGCCCTGGCGCTGACCGGCGACGACGCGGCGCGCGGCGCCGCCGAGGCCCGCGCGCTCGTCCTGGATCCGTCGGGCAAGCGCCCGACGACCGTCGTCCTGGCGACCTCGAACGACGGCGCGACGGCCGCCGCGGTCACCGCGCGCGCGACCGCGGTGGACGACGTCGCCGCGCTCGCCGGCGTGCTGGAGCCGATGCTCGCCGCGCTGCCCGAGGCCGACCGGTTGCGCCATCGCAAGGTCGTGCTGGTGCCCCTCGCCGGCGGCGGCGGCTGGCTGTCGATCCGCGAGGCCGACGCGGCGCCGGTGCGCCGCGCCCTCGGCGCGATCCTCGAGGCCTCGCCCTGGCTGTGCGACGTGGTGCCGGCCCGCCCCGGCGCGCAGCAGGAGCCGCTGTCGCGGAGCAAGCTGTCGGAGGTGACGAGCCGCTACGACGCCGACGCCGTGGTCCTGTACCGGGTCGTCGCCGACGGCTCCCGGGCGCGGATCACCGTGGGGGCCTGGGTGACCCGCACGGGCGAGGCCCACACCATGGCGCAGACCATCGACGGCGCCCGCTACCAGCTCGTGAGCTGGAACCTGCGGCTGTTCGCGGTGCTCGGCGCCGTGGTCGCGGCGCTGGTCGCGTTCGGGCTGCTCTGGGCGTTGCGTGGTCGCGGCGTCATCGAGGTCCACGCCGAGCTCGATCCCGCGGCCACCGACGAGGTCATGTGCGTGCAGATCGCGCGCGGCGGCACGTGCCCGACGATCGGCGACCCCGCGGCGTGGCGTGACGCGACCCGGCGGACCGGCCAGGTCGTGACCCGGCGCTCCGCGACCCTGGTGCCGCGCACCAGCCGCTACCGCATCGGCGCCGGTCGCTGGGTCGTCCACCTGTACGGCGTGTTCTCGCGCGCCGGCGAGCTCCGCGTGCTCGACGCCCCCAGCCAGACGGTCCTGGTCAAGCGCGGCCAGACCGCGATCGCGACGTTCGACCTGGTGCCGGCCGCCGCCGAGCTCCGGATCTCGGTGCACGACGAGTCGCGCGGCGGGGTCGGGCTGTGGATCGACGAGGCGCACGACAAGGTCTACACCAACGCCGCCGGCGAGGCGGTGCTGTTCGTCCCGCTCGGCCAGCACACGCTGCACATCGAGGCCCGGGGCTTGACCCTGCAGCGCCCGCTCTCGATCGCGACGCCGCGGCTCGAGCGGCTGTCGATCAACCTGATCCGCGAGCGTCGACTCGCCGAGGTCTCGGGCGGGCTGAGCCTGCAGCGGACCTCGCTCGAGGGCACCGAGGTGGAGCTCGCGACGCCGCCGCCACGGGTGTTCGCCGGCGCCGACGCCACGCCCGAGCCGCGCGCCGGTGGCGGCGCCGGCGGCACCGACGGCGCCATCGACGTCGATCTCTCCGCCTCGGCGCCCGCTGGCGCCGCGCCGGCGGCGACGCTGCCGCTGTCGTCGGCGCCGGCGGTGGCAGCGACGCGCTGCCGGTGGCGTCGGCGAGCCCGGCCTCGGCGGCCTCGGCGAACGCGGTCGCGGCGGCCTCGGCGACCGCGCCGCCCACCCGCGGCACGATGCTGCTCGATCGCTATCGCATCGACGACGTCCTGGGCGAGGGTGCGATGGGCGTGGTGTACCGCGCGTGGGATCACAACCTCGAGCGGGCCGTCGCGATCAAGGCGCTGGGCGCCGAGGTGCGCCGCTACGAGGACGCGCTCGCGTTCTTCCGCCAGGAGGCGAAGGCGCTGGCCCAGCTCAACCACCCGAACATCGTGTCGGTCTACGACCAGACCCAGCAGGGCGACGAGACCTACATGATCATGGAGCTGGTCGAGGGACGGACGCTGGAGCGCGTCCTCGCCGAGAGCGGTCGCCTGACCTTGCGCTCGGTGGCCCGCCTGATCGATCAGCTGTGCGCGGGCCTGGCCTACGCCCACGCCCGCAAGGTCATCCACCGCGACATCAAGCCCGCGAACATCTTCCTGGGTGACGACGGGGTCGTGAAGCTCGGCGACTTCGGGCTGGCCCGGGTCATGCGCGAGATCGCGATCCGCAAGACCGAGATCCGCGGCACGCCGCTGTACATGGCGCCCGAGCAGATCACCGGGACCAACGTCAACCACCGCGTCGACCTCTACGCGGTCGGCTGCACGTTCTTCGAGCTCCTCACCGGCCGCCCGCCATTCGTCGACGGCGATGTCATGTACCACCACCTCCACACGCCGCCGCCGGCGCCGTCGTCGTTCCGCCCGGGGCTGCCCGCGGAGCTCGACGCGCTGATCCTGGCCTGCCTCGCCAAGGACGTCGCCGAGCGGGTGGCCACCGCCGACGTGATCCGCGAAGGCCTGCGCCGGCTGCCCCTGGGTTGACCGGTGGTGGCCCATGCCGGGCGCCGCCGCCTCCGCTGGACCTCGGGCGCGGCGGCGACCGCGATGCCGTGGCGCCCGCCGCGGTCAGGGGCCGCACTGGGCCGGTGCCGGGGTCGCGCCGGCGATGCCGTGCAGGGCGGCCAGGCCCTCGTCGGTGAGCGCGTCCATCATCGCGCGGTTGGTGTGCCCCACGATCAGCTGGTAGATGCAGTTGCCGTGCGTCCCGGCGACCACGACGCGGCTGAACGCGCCCTTGTCGCCGTCGATCAGCGCGTAGCGCTGGGCGGGGAACCCGAACAGGGTCGATGGGCCCTCGTCGACGATCGTCTGACCGAGCCGGTACTCGGCGTCGCTCACGATCCAGGTCTGCGGCCGCAGGTACTCGTTCTGGTCGTCCGATGGCTTCTTGACCCGGACGTAGAACGCGTACGTGCCGTGGCCGACGGTGTCGCCGTCGTCGCGAAAGTTGGTGACCTTCAGCGAGTACTGGTTGTCCGAGACCACGGCGATCTCGGGTGCGATGTCGAGCGCGATGTCCCAGCTGGCGATCTGGGTGGTCCCGGTGCCGAAGATCTTGCCGCCGATGTGCATCGGCTTCTTCGGGCCGCTGTCCTTGTGCCCGCCTGGCATCGGGAACAGCGAGAAGCATCCCCCGGTGGTCGCCGCGATCGTCGCGACTGCGGCGATCGCCGCGAGGCGACGCGGGATCGCGGTCGCGCGCGCCGTGGTCGTGGTCGTGGTCGTGGTCGTGGTCGTGGTCGTGGTCGTCGTCGTCATCGTCCACCTCCAACCTCGTGCGAGACGCCGAGGTCGATCAGTCCCCAGTAGATCGCCTGCTCGTCGCTGGCCATGTCGCCGCTCGTGCGGTACGGCACGAAACCGGCCTCCATGCCGAAGACGAGCCACGGGATCGGCGGGATCGCGTTGTGCCAGACCGCGGTGGCGCCGATCCGCGACCCGCGCAGGACCCCGTACAGCTCGATCCGCTTGTGCGTGCCGAAGCCCGACGCGGCGTGGCGCTGGATGCCGACCTGGAACGTCTTGCCCAGGTCGGCGCCGCCGTCGAACACCGCCTTGGCGCCGGCGGCGAGGACCCAGTCGGTGCGCACCACGCTGGCCTTCCCCAGATCGAGGGTCGTGGTCGCGTCGATCTGGTGATCGGTCCACCACACCATCGCGGTGCCGTAGTGACCGCCGAGCCGGAGCCCGATCATGGCGTCGACCAGGCCGGTGCCGTCGCCGAGCCAGCGGACCCGGCCGCTCGCCCACAGGTGCGCCGGCAGCGGCGCGTCGACCGCGCCGAACGCCGACCAGCCGCCGGGCAGCGTCACGCTGGCGCCGCCGGCGACGATCACCGTCGGCCGCGACGGCAGGCACGCCTCGAGCTGACCGCGGTCGGGTGCGGGCGCCTGGATCGCGTCCAGGCAGGGATTGGCGCGCGCGGCGCGGGGGCTCCACCCCGCGACCGCGGCCGCCAGCGACAGACTCCAGAGCCACCGTGAGCGCATCGGACCTCCTCGCTCACCCAGACGAGTCCGTCCTGACGACCGTCAGGACGATCGTCATCCTGACGGCGAGGCGCGCGATCTCGTGTGGATCGACGATGGCGTCAGGCGCCGAACAGCAGGGGGACCTGCTCGCGGAAGCGCTCGCGCAGGCGAGCCTGACCGGCCCGGACCAGGCCACGCGCGGTGGCGGCGTCGGCAAGCCCGAGCCGGGTGGCGATCTCGTCGAACGGTACGTCGGTCATCCACAGCTCGATGGCGTCGTGCATCGGCGCGGGGAACGTGGCCATCGCGGCGCGGAGCTCGGCGGCGATCCGCGCCAGGGTCAGCGCATCGGTGACGGGCGGGCGCGCCCCCAGATCGCCGCCGTCGGTGGGCAGCCGGTCGGCTCCGGTGCCCACCGAGCGCTTGTCGCCCTCGCCCCAGCCCAGGCGTGCGCGCACGTGGTCGCGTTCGGCGAACTTGACCAGCGTGATCAGCCAGGCGCGCAACGGCGTGCGCCGGGTGTCTTCGGCGGTGTCGGGCTCCGCGGCGCGGGCCAGCCGATCGAGATCGTCGACGGTGGCCGCGGCTACCGCCGGGCGGTGCTCGAGGAAGCGGCGCAGGTTGGCGAAGTCGTCGGCGGCCAGCCGCTCGATCACGGCGACCAGCACGGCGCGGCCCTCGTCCTCCCCGGCCAGGCCGACCTGGCGCAACAACGGACTCGTCGCGGCCCATCCCTCGATGCGCGGGCCGATCCGGGTCAACAGGTCGCGCCACGCGCGATCGCGATCGCCACGGTCGGCCGCGCGATCGCAGACCCGTTCGACGAGCAGGCGGCAGGCGTCCTCGAACGTCGCCGTCCATGGCGTCCCCATCGCCGTCATCGTACCATCGGCGCGGGCGCGCGATGATCCATCCCAGCGTCGCCGAGTTGATGGCGCTCGTGGCGGGCGACCCGGTCTCTGACGAGGTGCGCGGGCACGCTTCGGCGTGCGCGTCGTGTCGCCGGCTCGCCGGGCTCGGCGATCCGGTGACCGCGCGCGTCCAGGTCGACGTGATCACCGTCGACCCCGCGCTCTATCACGGGCGCGAGCCGCTGCTCGGCGGCGGCATGGGGCAGGCACTCCGTGCCTGGGATCGGCGACTCGGGCGTGAGATCGTGATCAAGCAGGTCGGCCCGCTCGACGACGCCGCGGCGCGGGCACGGCTGCAGCGCCGGCTCGAGCACGAGGCCCGGGTCACCGCGCGGCTCGATCACCCCGGCATCGTCACCGTGCACGAGCTGGGACGCTGGCCCGACGGCGACTCCTTCTACACGATGCCGCTGGTCCGCGGCGAGCCCCTCGACCACGCGATCAGCGCGTGCCCGAGCTTCGCCGAGCGGCTGGCGCTGCTACCTCGTGTCGCCGCCGTGGCGTCGGCGATCGCCTACGCGCACGATCGCGGCGTCGTCCACCGCGACCTCAAGCCGGCGAACGTCGTGCTCGGTCGATTCGGCGAGACGGTCGTGATCGACTGGGGGCTGGCGCGGGATCTCGCCGAGCCGTCCGACGCCGGCGCCGAGGCCGACGGCCGAGGGCCGGGTGATGCGCGGGCGCTCGAGCTGACCGCGCTGGGCGTGGGCACGCCGGCGTACATGCCGCCCGAGCAGGCGCGCGGCGCCGCGCCCGACCCGCGCGCCGACGTCTACGCGCTCGGCGCGACGCTCTACCACCTGCTCGCCGGCGCGCCGCCCTACGCCGGCGGCGACGAGCGCCGTCGCCTGCTCGCCGGCCCGCCGCCACCGATCGCCACGGTGGCGCCGACGGCGCCGGCCGACCTGCGCGCGATCGTCGACAAGGCGATGGCTCGCGACCCTGCGGCGCGCTTTCCCACCGCGCTGCCGCTGGCGGACGAGCTGCAGCGGTACCTGGCCGGTCAGCTCACCGAGACCCATCGCTACCGCCCCGGCGAGCTGATGCGACACTGGTTGCGCCGTCACCGCACCGTGCTGCGCGTGGCCGCGGTCGCGCTGGTCGCGGTCGTCGCCGTCGCCGGCTGGAGCCTGGCCGACGTGCTGCGGGCACGCGATCGCGCGGAAGCGGCCCAGCGCGCGGCCGAGCACCGGCGCCGCACCGCGGAGGCTGCGCTCGCCCGATCGCGGGCGGCCCAGGCCAGCATGCTGGCGCGCACGCCGACCCGCCGCCTCGACGCCCTCTTGCTCGCCGCCGAGGCGGTCGCGCCGACGCTGCGGGCCGGGGCGTCGCTGCCGGTGGAGCTGGCGCAGGGCCTCGACGACGCGCTGATCGCCGGACCGATCGCGGAGGCGCTCGACGCCGGCGATCACCCCGGTGGCGTCGCGGTGTCGCCAGACGGGACGCGCGTCGCGCTGGTCGCCAGCGACGGCGCGGTGCAGGTGCGCGCCGCACGTGATGGTGCGCGGCTCGGCAGCGCGCGCGGCGTGTCCGGCGCGGTGTGGGCGCGGTTCGTCGACGCCGACCACCTCGCGGTCTGGGGCCCGGGCACGGACGTGTCGCTGCTCGGCCTCGACGGCACGCGCGTCGACCTGGCGGTCGGCCCCGGCGCGCTGGTCGCGGTCGACGGTGGCGCCGTCATCACCGCCGCGGCCGGTGGTGGGCTGCGCCGCTGGGGCGTGACCGGCGTCGGCGGCGAGGCGGCCGACGCCAGCTGCACGCCGCGCTGGCTCGACGCGGCCGCGGGGGACGTGGCCCTCGCGTGCGACGGCGGCGTCACGCTGTGGCGCCCGGCCACCGGCGAGGTGACGCGGCTCGCCGCCGGGCGCCGCGCCGATCATGTGGACGTCGACGCCCCGCACGGTTGGCTCTACGCCGTGCTCGACGGGCACGCCGTCGTCCGCTGGGATCTGGCGCGGGCGCACGTCGGCGCCGTCGCCGAGGCGCTGGTCGACGAGCCGACGGCCCGCATCCACCGCGCCGATCCGACGCCCGACGGCGGCGCGGTCTCGATCAACGACGGTGGCCATCACTTCCTCGACGTCGGCGCCGGCGTCACGACCGCGACGCGCTTCGAGCCGTACTCGATGCCGAGGACCGCCGAATGGGCCGCGGCCTGGTACGGCCAGCGCGCCGCGGTGCGCCTGGCGCCGCGGTGGCGCGACGTCGCGCTGGTCCTGCGCGGCCACCGCACGTTCGGGCGGGCGTCGGGGGCGGTCGCGCTGGGCGGCACGCGCACCTTGCTCACCACCGACAGCGGCGAGAGCTGGTTGTGGGACAGCCGGCTCGGCGTGGACGCCGGGGTCCTGCCCGATCACCGCGCCGAGATCGTCGGGATCGCGGAGGACGACGGGCGCGTCGTGACCGCGAGCCTCGACGGCGGCGTCACCGTGACCACGCGCGCCGGCGAGATCGTCGGTCACCAGAACGCGGGTGCCGAGATCCTGGCGTGGGCGCCGCGCGCGCGCCTCGCCGGGCTCCGCGATGGTCGTGTCCTCGTGCTCGCCGCCGACGGCGCGCCGGTGCGCGAGCTGGCCCATGGCGGCGCCGCCGTGACCGCGGTCGCGGTGACCGCCGATGGTTCGCTCGCGGCGACGGGCTCCCTCGACGGCTCGATCGCGGTGTGGTCGTTGCCCGACGGCGTCGAGCGGGCGCGGGTCGCCTCCGATCGTGACGCGGTGGCGGCGCTCGTGTTCGTCGGTGGTCGGCTGGTCGAGGGCCGGCGCAGCGGCGTGGTCCGCGTTCGCCGCACGGACGGCAGCCCCGAGGGCGCCCTGCAGCTCGAGGCCTCGATCGCCCGGCTGATCGACGACGGCGCCGGCCAGATCGCGATCGCGACGGTGGCGGGCGCCGGTCAGCGGATGGGGCTCGACGGCGTCTCGGTCGAGGCGCTGCCGGGCGCGCCGCTCGCGGCCGCGCCGGGCGTGATCGCCATGGGCGGACCCGGGGGCGAGGTCTACGTCGAGCGTGGCGGCGGCGCCACGGTCCTGGTCGGCCGCCACGACCTCCCGGTCAGCCACGCGGTCTTCGCCCCCGACGGCGCCATGCTGTGGACCGCCGACGATGGCGGCGCGCTGCGGGGCTGGGATCTGACGACGCGGCGCCCCTGGGTCGCGCTCACCCCCGGCGACCACGCGATCACCGCGCTGACCATCACCGGCGACGGCGCGTGGCTGATCATCGGCCTCGCCGACGGCAGCGTGCGCGTGGTCCCGGCGACGCTCAGCGCGACGCGCGCCCGCGCGTGCTCGACGCTGCGCGATCACGGCCGGTCGCCGCCGTCCGGCCTGTGCCCTTGAGCGGGACGACCTGCGCGCCGACCACGCGCGCGCGGCTCCGCGCGCCCACCTGCCCGCGGACCGAGATCGTCAAGTACTCGCCCGTGGGGCGGTGGCCGACGCGCCGGTGGGTCACGACGACACCGTCGAACCGGACCGTGACGTCGTCGCCGACGAGCGCGATCTCGACGGCGACGTCATCGGTCTCGCGCAGGTCGGCGACGGGCGCCGGCAGGTCGTCGAACCCGTGCCGCTGCCAGCTCGCCTCGTCGACGTAGACGCCGGCGCGGCCGTCGTGAAACACCAGCACGCCGCTCCCGAACGCGGCCTCCAGGCCGCCGCTGTCCGGTGACAGGCGCTGCCAGCGGAACCGGAGCGCGACGTCCCCGTCGATCGGCTGGACCAGCGCCGCGGCGGCGCTGGTGCGCCCGTCACCGTCCGCGGACAGCAGGACGCCGTCGCAGTCGGCGTCGACGGCCAGCGCGCCCCCGTGCACGGTCCAGGCCGCGGCGGCGTCGCCGCAGCGATCGGCGCGCGCCTCCCGGGCGGCGGCGCTGACGCCGGCGGCCGCGACGATCGCGAGGCCGAGCGGCGCCGTGCGGTACATGTCGCGATCGTACGCGATCGCTCCGCCCACCGGGGACGATCCGTCACGTGCCCCCCGCGGCATCGCGGCCGACGTCGAGGACGCCCGCCAGATCGAGGAGGGCCCCCGCGCCGTCCTCACCGAGCGCGACGACGCCTGACCGGGCGCGGTGAGCGCCGGTCGCGGGGCCGGCGTCCGCGCGTGCGCATCGGCCCGGGCACGGTATCGTTCGCGGATGCGCCTCCGGGCACCCTTGCCGTTCGTCGTCGCGCTCGCCGGGGGCGCCGCGGTCGCGTGCGTCCTCGCGCTGCTGCGCGCGTGGGCGCGTCGCCGCGCCGAGGTCGACGAGTCGACGCTCACGGTCCTGGTCACGACCGCCGGCCACGGCCTCGCGATCGCGGTCGCCGCGTTGCTGGCCGCGGGCGTCGTCGGGCTGCGGCGGCGCGACCCGCGCACGTCGATCGGCCTGCTGCTGTGCGGCGCCGGCGTCATGCTCGTCGCCGCCGTCGCGCGCCCGGTGTGCGAGCACTTCATCTTCGAGCGCGCTCCCGACTACCTCACCGTCGTCTCGGGCCGGCGCTGGCTCGGCCGCCTCGACACCACCGGCGCCGTCGCCTTCGCCGCCGGGCTGATCTTCCTCGGCGAGCACGTCGAGCGCGTGCGCAACCTGACCGTGCCCTTGCTCGTGCTCGCCGTCGTCGCGCACCCGCCGCTGGGGATCGCCGACCGCCTCACCACCGCCCTCGGCGATCATCCCGGCGCGCCCACCGTCTGGAAGGCCGCCCTCGTCCTCGCCGCGATCCAGGTCGCCTTCGCCGCGCTCGCCCTCGCCGCCCTCGAAGCCACCGTCCGCACGCCCCGCCCGGCGCCGGCGGACGCGGCCGCCGACGGGTAGGGGATCGGCATCCGCCTGAACGGAGAGACGCTCGAGGGCGACCGCGCACGCGCATGGCTGCGGCAGCGGGGCCGGAGCTCCAGCGTCGCGGGTTTGCACCGCCCGGGGCGCGACGTCGCGCGCCGCGCGCTCAGTACGCGTCGACCAGGCCGGGGACGCGGCCGACGGCGAGCTCGATCGCGCGGTACAGCTCGCTCCACTGGCTGGTGTACTCCCAGGCGCCGCGGCGCAGGCAGGCGGTGCGGTTGTCCTGGCGCTGGGCGGGCGTGGTGTGCGGCGACGCGAAGACGATCACCGGCGGTCGGGTCGGCCAGGTCCGGACCCGGTCGAGGAGCGAGAACGCCAGGCCCTCGGCGTGGCCGAAGCTGGTCAGGATCAGCGAGGCGTCGGCGTGGCGGGATGGATCGAGCTGCTGCGGGTCGTCGAGGGGCTCGACCTCGGCGGCCTGGCGCAGCAGGGTCAGGCCCCGCTGGTTGTTGGCGGCGTGGTTGCGATCGACCCAGACGATGCGGTGGCCGGCGAGGAGCCGGCGCAGGCGACCCTCCACCGAGGTCCGGTCCGCGATCGCCTCGAGCCAGCGGTCGAACTCGGCGTGGTCGTCGGTGCGCAGGGGCTGGATGCCCTCGTCGGTGCGCAGGAACTCCTCGAACAGCGGCGACGGTCGGTAGACGACGGCGTAGCCCCACGGGGTCGCGGCGCCGCGCTCGTAGACGAGGTGCAGGACCTCGGAGCGGAGCTCGTTGAGGTAGGCGTCGGTGAACGACACGCCGAGGAACAGGACGGTGTACTGGGCGAACACCGAGCGCACGAAGTTGGCGTAGTTGCGATCCTCGTAGATGCGCCGGCGGTAGTCGGCGCGGCCGAGCACCAGGGGCAGGGTCGCCTGGTCGCCGTTGGCGTCGCCGTGCAGCTTGATGACGCGGGCGCGGGCCGCGGCCCGGTCGTGGCGCGGCGCGTTCCACCACCGGCCGCGCTCCTCGCGCAGGACCTCGGCGTAGGCGGGCGGGCCGAGCTGGGTGTGGGCGGTCTCGAGCGACGGATCGAAGTTGGTGGTCAGGATCGCCTTGAACGGGATCTGCAGCAGCAGCTCGCGGCGACGCTCGAGGGTGGCGCGGCGCTCGGGCGACGCCCGCGCCAGGTACTCGGCGAGCACGCCCTGGACCAGGGGCTCCCACCGGTCGCCGGCGCGGTCGCGCAGCTTCTGGCCGACGGCCTCGTAGTGGAACGCGTTGCCGTGCTCGGTGGGCGGCAGCTCGAAGCGCAGCTCGGCGGCGAGGCGCTGCAGCAGCTCGCCCCAGCCCGGCATCACGCCGGCGGCGAAGCCGGCGCCCACGAAGGCCACGCAGCGTCCGTTCAGGATCGACGTGACGAGCGGGCCGGGCGGATCGAACGGGGCCATGGCGCTACTGTCCGACGGCGCCGCGCCGGGGTCCAGCGCGCGAGACCGGCGAGCGCGCGCCGGGCAGATGTGGTAGCCGAAGGCATGTCGCGCCGCTCGGGCCTCGTCGTCGTCGGTTCCGTGGTCGCCGTCTCCGTCGCGCTCGCGGCGTGCAAGGGCGACGCGCCCGCTCCCGGCGGGCGCGCGCAACCGGCGAGCGACGCGCCGGCCGCGCCGGTGGCGCCCGCGCCGTCGTCGGCGCCCGACGCCGCGGCGGTGGCGCGGGGCAAGCAAGCGACCGGCGAGCTGAAGCGACGCCTGATCACCCGGCTGACCGAGGCCATGCAGGTGGGCACGCCGGAGGCGATCGAGGTGTGCAACACCCAGGCGCCGGAGATCGCGGCCGCGGTGTCGACGGGCGGCGTCACCGTCGGGCGCGCGACGCGCAAGCCGCGCAACCCGGCCAACCTCGCCGACGGCTGGCAGGCCGAGGCGCTGGCGAGCTTCGAGGCGCGGGTCGCCGCCGGCGACGGGCTCGACGGCGCGAGCTGGAGCGCGGCCGGCCCCGGCGGCACCACGCGCTACGCCGAGCCGCTGGTGATCCAGCCGGTGTGCACGGTCTGCCACGGCGACGCGATCGCCCGCGACGTCCAGGCCGCCCTGGCGGCGCGCTATCCCGACGACCAGGCGACCGGGTACCGGGTCGGCGAGCTGCGCGGGCTGGTCTGGGCGGAGGTCGCGGCGGCGCCGTGACGCGCCCGCGGGGACGCGCCGCCGGTCACGGCGTGCGGACGCGCTCCATCCACCGCTGGAACGCCGCGAGCAGCGCGTCGTGGTCGCCGTCGGCGCGCTCGTCGGCGGTGTAGTAGACCCGGGTGCCGGCGTCCTCGGGCTCGAAGCGGGCGCGGCCGCTGACGGCGTCGCGGCGCCCGACCCGCGGCTCCCACCGCACCTCGCGGGCGGCGGCCTCGTAGCTGTAGACCAGCGAGTAGGTCAGCGACGCCGCGAACTCGAAGGCGACCTCGCGAGCGAGGCCGTCGTCGCCGGTGGCCACGACGCGGGCGCGGCGCAGCCCGGGCACCCACGCGGCGAGGAGGGCGGCGTTGGTGAACTCGCGCCAGCAAGCGTCCGGCGACCGTTCGATGAAGACGCTGGCGGTGCGCACGGCCGTCAGGGTAGCGCGCTTCGCGCCACGTCGCGCCGGCACGTCGCGGCGCGCGGCGTACCGTCGCAGCCACGTCGGATCGGCGGGAGTGACGTCCGGCAGACGCCGCGGCCACCCGCGCAGGGTGATCAGCCGATCCCCCGGATCGAGTAGAGTCGCAGCTCGTGGCACCGGGGGTGCCCGGCGTCGTGTGTCGATGAGTCTCGCCGAACCCAGCATCCTGCCTCGCGAGATGCGCGTGCTCGCACGTCACCAGTGGGTCCGCGAGCACGGCACGCCGCGCCTGTCGACGATCCTCGACGCGGGCCCCCGCGGACAGCGGCTGTGGCGGGACTGGCTGCGGCTCCGCGGCGACCCGGAGGCGTCGACGCACCGGGCCCGGACCTCCGCGGGGCCGCGGGGCCTGGAGCGGCTGGTGCGCCAGGCCTACGACGAGGCGACGGCCCGGCCGCGACAGGCGATCGCGGTGCTGGCCGATCCGTCGCTCGCCGCCACGTGGCTGGCGTCCGGCGACGATCGACTGCGCGCGTGGGTCCGCGAGGGGCTGATCGAGGTCGGCGCCGCGGTGACCGCGACGCCGGCCCCGCGGCCGGCGTCGGCGCGGGCGCCGTCGCGGCGCGATCGCGCGCGCAGCCTCGCCGAGTGGACCCTGTTCGAGGCGCTGGAGGCGACGCCGGCGACCGCGGGCCGGTTCGCGCTCAACCAGCGGCTCGCGGTGCGGTTCGGTCCCGACGACGCCGAGGTCGACCTGCTGTCACGCGAGCTCGCCATCGCGATCGAGGTCGACGGCTTCCACCACTTCACGGACGCCGCGGCGTACCGGCGCGATCGACGCAAGGACGCCCTGCTGCAGACGCACGGCTTGACCGTGCTGCGCGTGCTGGCCGACGACGTGCTGGCCGACCCGCGTGACGCGGTCCGGATGGTGCTCGAGGTGCTCGGTCACCAGCTGCGCACCGCGCGACAGCCAAGGAGAGCTCGATGACGACGACCACGACGTCCTCCCTCGAGATCCGTGAGGATCGCCTCGACGGCCTGGTGCTGGCCCGCCTCGGCTCGGGGACACCGCCGGGATCGTCGCGGGCGCTGGCGAAGTCTCTCCGATCGTACGCGCCGCAGGAGATCGCGGAGCCGGACTGGATCGCGATGGTCGACGCCGCCCTCGCGCGCTTGCGCGCCGCGGGGGCGATCGACGAGCGGTCGCGCGTGGTCGACGCAACGGGACTCGGCCGCGTCGGCCTGCGCCCCGGGACGCCGTGGCGGCAGGTGATCGACCGCCACGTCCCGGCGATGGCGCTCGGGATCACGACCGGCGACGCCCGGGCGCTCAAGGCCCTGTCCGATCGCGATCGGTGGGCCGCCGCGATGGTGGCGCGCGCGCACGGGCTGTGGCGGGACGGCGCCCCACCCAGCCCGGCGGCGCTCGGCAACGCGATCGTGTGGCGGGCGCTCGGGCTCGCCGGTACGCCCAAGCCCACCGCGCCCGAGATCCGCGCGCACTTCCTGCTCCAGCTGATCGACACGACGCCGGCGCCCCCCGACCGCCTGCTGCGCCTGATCGCGGCGCGCGAGGCGGGCGCGAGCCGCGCTGATCTGACGTCGCTGCGCCAGGCGCTGGTCCGGCGCTGGTTGACCGGGGCGCCGCGGTCGTCGGCGTCGGTGGCGTCGTCGTCGGTGGGGGTGGTGACGCCGGACGCGACGCCGCCGTCGGGCGCCGGCGACGACGCCTTCGCGGTCGCCGTCCGTGACGCCGCCCGCGCGGCGACCGAAGGTACGTTCGGGCCGCGCAAGGTCTTCATCGCCAGCGTGTGGCGCGCGCTGCGCGACCAGCCGGCGGTGCGGGGTGACGATATCGGCGCGTTCAAGCGGCGGCTGGTCGACGCCCATCGCGCCGGACGGCTCGTGCTGGCACGCGCGGACCTCACGGCCGCGATGGATCCCGAGCTCGTCGCGGCCTCGGAGGTGACGGATCTCGGCGCGCGGTATCACTTCGTCGAGCGGGAGGCGGCGTCGTGACCGACACCGACCGCGCCCTGGAGTCGGGGCAGATCACCGCCTGGCTCAACGCCACCACCCGCCAGCTGGAGCAGAGCCTGACCGGGCCGCGACGCGCCGAGGTCATCGCCGACCTGCGCCGCGAGGCCGGCGCGCCGCGCTCGATCTTCCGCATCCTCGCCAGCCTGGCCCTGCTCGACGACTGCCTGCGCGTCGCGCACCTGGCGATCGAAGCCGACGGCGTCGTCGAGGACGACGAGCTGGTCCGCACCTTCCCGCTGGCGCGGGTGGCGGCCCGCAGCTACTTTGCGGCGCTGCCGCGCTACGAGGCCTTCGGCGATCCCGACCTCAGCGCCGCCGAGCTCCGCACCTTCCTCACCCAGCACCGCGGCGACGCGCTGCCCTTCGGCAACGCCAGCGCGCTGGCGTGGCGCGGCCTGCGCCTGTGCCAGCGGGTCGCCGCGCACACCGGCAACGACGCGCTGGTGCGAGATCACGAGCGGATGCTGGTCCAGGTGATGGACGCGATCCTCGACGGGCGGATGTCGCCCGCCGAGGACCAGGCGCGCCGCCAGCTCCGGGACTTGCTCGACGAACGCCGCACCGGCGGCGTCGATCCTCGCGTCGTCGCGTTCTGTCGACCGGACGGCCCGGAGATCTTCTCGTCGGTCGCGCACGGCTCGCAGCTGTTCGAGCGCGATCCGCTCGACGTCGAGACCATCCACGCCGACGCCCGGGCTGCCTTCAGCCGGCAGCTCGAGCACGCGATCACGCCGGTCCGTCACGGCGAGGGCCACGGTCGGACGCTGCTGGTGCTGGGCGCGGCGGGCAGCGGCAAGACCCACCTGCTGCGGGCGTTTCGCGCCGACGTCCACGAGGAGCGCCTCGGCTACGTCGGCTACCTGCAGATGTCGTCGGACGTCGGCGACTACGCGCGCTACGTGCTGGCCAAGCTGATCGACTCCCTGGAGCGACCGTACGACGCGCCCGAGCTCGAGGACTCGGCGCTGATGTACCTGAGCACGGGGCTGGTCGAGCACGACGGCGCGATCCCGGCGGACGAGCTCGACCGCCTGCGCACCGGCGAGCTCGAGGCCGCGCAGCTGCCGGGGTTCGTGGGTCGGCTCGTCGACCGCCTGGTGCGCACCGAGCGGCTGGCGCAGGTCGACAGCGACCTGGTCCACGCCCTGCTCCTGCTGCAGCGGCGGGATCCGGCGCTGCAGCGCCGGGTCATGAAGTTCCTGCGCTGCGAGGCGCTGACGACCTACGAGCAGGAGCTGCTCGGCGGGCTGAGCTCGCGGACCCGGCCGGAGGACCCGCCGCGGATGCTGGAGAGCCTGGGGCGGCTCGCGTTCGAGCTCCAGAACGCCGCGCTGGTGCTGCTGGTCGATCAGGTCGAGGACGCCGTGCCCGAGGACGCCGGGTTCGAGCGCGTGCAGCGCGCGATCGACGTCCTGCGGCGGCTCGCCGACGCGCTGCCGTCCTGCGTGGTCGTGATCGCCTGCCTCGAGGACGTCTACGACGTCATCCGGCCGCGCCTGACCCAGGCGGTGGTGGATCGGCTCGAGCGCGATCCGCCGCCGATCCGCCTGACCGGGCGACGCAGCCGGGACGAGATCGAGGCGATGCTGGTCCGACGGCTGCAGCACCTCTACGACGCGCTCGACGCGCCGTGGCGTCCCGACGAGCCGATCTTCCCGTGCTCGCCCGCGGACGTCGAGGCCCTGGCCAACCAGCGCGCCCGCGACTGCCTGGCGTTCTTCCGGGCGTTCCAGGAGCGGTGCATCGCGGAGGGCACGATCGTCGAGCCCGCCCGGTCGCCGGAGGACCGGCGCCCGATCGTCACCACCGGCGGTCAGGACGAGCTCGATCGCGCCTGGAACGACGCGCAGGTGCAGGCGATCGATCCGCCCGACGACGATCGGGCGCTGCTCGAGGTGGTGGCGCGCGCGGTCCGGGCCTGCGCCGACGAGACCGGGCTGCCGGCGGTGGCCGAGCTCGATCCCGGTAGCGCGCGGCCCCGGCTGCGGGTCGCCGTGCCCGGGCGCCCGTTCGCGCCCCGCGTCATCGAGGTCTGCAACCGGCAGGCCCAGGGCGGCCGGCTCGGCGCCCAGATCGACGCGCTGCGCACCGGGATCCCGGCCGGGCACGTCGCGGTCGCGCTGCGCACCTCGGAGTTCACGTTCGGGCCGCGCGCGCAGATCACGGCGCAGATCGGCGCGCTGATCCAGTCCGGCGGCGTCAAGCTGGTGATCGACGACGCCCAGCTGCGCACCGTGCTCGCGTTCGCCGGCTTCGCCCAGGCTCACGCCGGGCACCCTGGCTTCGAGGCGTGGCGCGCGGCGCGCCGGCCGATCGCGAGCCTGTCGGCGCTGCGGACGCTGCTGGATCTCGACAACGTGCCGCGGGTCGAGGCCCGCCCGCGCGTCCCGGCGCCGACCGTGACCTCGGCGCCGGCGTCACCGCCCGGTCCGTCGCCGTCCCCGCGCCCGCGCCCGCGGCGCCGCCCCGCCCCGCTCGCGGTCGGCGCCGCGGTCGCGCCGCCGATCGCGCGCCCCGCGTCGCGCGCCCTCCGCCTCGGCATCGCGCCGACCGTGCGCGCCGACGTCGTGTCCCTCGATCTCGACACGCTCGCCAACCCGCACATGGCGTTCCTCGGCGGCACCGGCAGCGGCAAGACGACCCTCGCGCTGGTCGTCATCGAGCAGCTGCTCGAGCGCGGCGTCTCGGCCCTGCTGGTCGACCGCAAGGGCGATCTCGCCCGCTACGCCAGCCCGGCGTGGTGGGACGAGGCGCCGGCGGACGCGCAGCTCGCCGCGCGCAAGCGGGCGCTGCGAGGTCGCGTCGACGTCGCGCTGTACACGCCGGGCGAGCCGGCCGGTCGGCCGCTGCGCCTGCCGGTGATCCCGCCGGGCCTGCGCGAGCTGCCCAGCCACGAGCGCGAGCAGGTCGCGAAGGTCGCGGCCACCGGCCTGGCGTCGATGATCGGCTACGGGCGCAGCGACAAGGCGCGCAAGTGCGAGGCCATCCTCAAGAAGGCGATCGAGCTGCACGCCGACGTCGAGGGCACCACCGTACGCGATCTGATCGCGACGATCGAACGCCCCGATCCCGAGCTGCTCGCCGCGGTCGGCAACCTGGTGCGCTTGTTCGGCGCGGTGGTCGAGGACCTGCAGATGCTCGAGCTGAGCCGGGGCAGCCTGCTCGCGGGCGACGGCGAGGTGCTCGACGTCGAGGCCATGCTGACGCCGCGCGACGGCCGGCCACGGCTCGCCATCATCAGCGCCGCCGCGCTCGCCGATCCCTCGGTCCTGCAGTTCTGGGTGTCGCGGCTGCTGGTCGAGCTGGGGCGCCTGGTCCGGCGCAACCCGAGCAAGCGCCTCAAGGCGATGGCCTTCTTCGACGAGGCGGATCTGTACATCCCGGTGGTCGGCCAGCCCGCGACCAAGGATCCGATGTTCGACCTGCTGCGCCGCGCCCGCTCCGGCGGCCTCGGCGTGGCGCTGGCGACCCAGAACCCGGGCGACCTCGACTACCGGGCGCGCGACAACATCGCGACCTGGTTCCTGGGCCGGATCGCCCAGGACCGCGCGATCGAGAAGATGCGCAACCTGCTCGCCGGCTACCCCAACGTCGGGCCGCGGCTGGCCAGCCAGACCACCGGCAGCTTCTTCTTGTTGGGTGGCGCCCAGGCCCGCGAGCTGCGCGGCGATCTGCCGATGATGAAGACCGATCAGCTCGGGGAGGCCGCGATCGCCGAGCTGGCGCGGGTGGCGCGCTGACGGGCGGCGCGCGACGGCGCGGCGGCGTCGGCCGCGGCCCCGCTCACGGCGGCGCGGGGTCGGCGGCGCGGCGGTCGTGCAGGATGCGACCGTCGACCAGCTCGATGACGCGGTCGCAGGCGTCGGCGATGCGGGGATCGTGGGTGACGATCAGGAAGGTGGTGCCGAGCTCGCGGTTGAAGCGCCGCATGAGCTCGAGGATCTCGGCTGACGACGCGGTGTCGAGGTTGCCGGTCGG
The DNA here is from genome assembly GCA_020633495.1 of Kofleriaceae bacterium. Taxonomy (GTDB): domain Bacteria; phylum Myxococcota_A; class Polyangia; order Haliangiales; family Haliangiaceae; genus WYBA01. Next base: position 69,276 of record JACKDR010000015.1, read on the forward strand.
CTCGTCGGCGAGGACCAGGGGCGGGCGCCCGGCGAGGGCGCGGGCGATCGCGACGCGCTGCTGCTGACCGCCCGACAGGTCGGTCGAGCGGTAGTGCATGCGATCGGCGAGGCCGACCGCGCGCAGCATGTCCTCGGCGCTGGCGCGCGCGGCGGGGCTGGGGCGGCCGCGATCGCCCCACGCCGGCAAGAGGACGTTCTCGAGCGCGGTGAACGCCGGCAGCAGGTGGTGGAACTGGAACACGAAGCCGAGCCGCCGGGCCCGCAGGGTGGTGAGCGCGCGGTCGTCGAGGTCGGAGGCGTCGTCGCCGCCGAGCACGACCCGGCCGGAGGTCGGTCGGTCGAGCAGGCCGATGATGTTGAGCAGCGTGCTCTTGCCGGAGCCGGACGGGCCGATCAGCGCGGTGAGCTCGCCCGGGCCGAGCCGCAGGTCGACGCCGTCGAGGGCGCGGGTCTTGACCGCGTCGCCGTACTCCTTGACGACGGCCTCGACGGCCAGCACCGGTGGCGTCGCGTCAGCCATTGCGGATCGCCGTCGCGGGGTCGAGGCGCGCGGCGCGGCGCGCCGGGAGCACCGCCGCGATCAGGCCGACGCCGGTCGCGATCGCGGCGGCCAGCGCGAACAGCGACGGCTCGAGCTGGACCGGGAAGCGGGGTGCGCCGGTGGCGTCGCGGGTGAGGTGCTCGAACAGCTTGGCCAGCGCCGCGCCGAGGCCGGAGCCCACGACCGAGCCGGCGACGCCGAGCACGCCGCCCTGGATCAGGAAGATCCGCGACACCCGCCGCGCCGGCGTGCCGACCGCGCGCAGGATGCCGATCTCGCGCGCCTTCTGCACCACCGACACGATCAGCACGCTGGCGATGCCGAGCGCGACCGCGACGATGACGAAGAACTGGATCATCAGCTTCGAGCTCGACTGCGCGGACAGGCCGGCGAGCAGCTCGGCGTTGATCGTCATCCAGCTGTCGGCGCGCAGCCCGGTGCGGGCGCGCAGCTCGCCGGCGATCCGCTCGGCGGTGAAGACGTCCGCGACCTTGACCTCGATCGTCGTGACGCCGCCGGGCAGGCCGTAGAGCGCCTGGGCATGGCGCAGCGAGGTCAGCACCCAGGCGCCGTCGATCGCCTCGATGCCGAGGCTGAAGACGCCGCGCACGGTGACGACGTCGTCGCCGCCCTCGGTCGACGACAGCCGCAGCTTGTCGCCGACCCCGGCCCCGAGGTCGGCCGCCAGCTTCGAGCCGATGACCACGCCGCCGCCGTCGACCTCGAAGCGTCCGGCGACCAGCCGCTTGCGGACGTCGATGATCGCGAGGAACCGGGCCGGCTCGACGCCGCGCACGACGATCGCGCTGCGGGCGTCGGCCCGGACCGCGAAGCCGGCGCCGGTGATCGACGGCGACACCGCGGTGACCCCGGAGACGGCCTCGGCGCTCGCCACCACCATCGGCCACTGGTCGATCGAGCGCAGCCGCTGCGACGTCTCCGCGACCTCGCGCGCGATCGCGACCCCGGCGCGCGGCTCGACCAGCGGCCGCGCCGCCTCGCGCGGCGCCCGCAGCGTGATGTGCGGCTGCGACCCCAGGGTCTTGTCGATCAGCGAGGTCTGCAGCCCGCCGATCAGCGCCGACAGGAAGACGATGACCGCCACGCCCACCGCGACCGCCGCCAGGACCAGCGTGGTCTGGCCCCGGGCGTCGCGCATGTAGCGCAGGGCCACGAACCACTCGAACGGCATCTCAGTCACGCTCCGGCCGGACCCGGGCGCCGACCTCGAGCCGCTGGCCGTCGGGGATGATCACCTCGGCGCCCTCGGCGACGCCGCCGACGAGCTCGGTCGCGCCATCGCCGCGGATGCCGAGCTGGACGTCGTGGCGGGCGACCCGGCCGTCCTCGACGGTCAGCACGTACGGGCGCGACGACGCGGCGTCGCGGACCGCGGCGCTGCGCACGGTCAGCACGTCGGCGCGGGTCGCGACCGTCAGATCGATCGACACCGTCATCTCGGGGCGCAGGTGCGCCGGCGGCGCCGGCACCGCGAGCCGGACCTCGACGCTGCCGCGCTGCGGATCGATCGACGGCGCGATGTAGCTGACCGTGGCGTCGAAGACCTCCTGCGGGTAGGCATCGGCGGACGCTCGCGCCGCCTGGCCGACGGCGAGCCACGCCAGGTTGCGCTCGTCGGCCTGGAACACCAGCTGGACCTCGGCGTCGGCGGCCAGCACCATCAGCGTGCGCGACGGCTGGACCACGTCGCCGGGCTCGACCGAACGGGTCAGGACGTCGCCGTCGTGCAGCGCGACGATCCGGGTCTGCTCGAGCCGCACCTTGGCGCCGGCGAGCTGGGCCTGGGCCTGGAGCAGCGCGGTCAGCGCGACCCGCGAGTCGGCGCCGGCGGGCGCCGCGGCCGCCTGCTGGGCGTCGGCGGCGTTCTTGCGCGCCTGCGCGATGTCGACGGCGCGCTGCGCGTGCTCGAGGTCGACCGCGGGCGCCGCGTGCTGCTCGACCAGCGACCGGGTCCGCTCGAGATCGGCCTGGGCGCGCGCGAGGTTGGACTCGGCCTCGCGCAGCGCCTCGCTGGCGACGATCGCGCCGACCCGCCGCAGCTGATCGACCCGCGCCTTGGCCTGGCTCACCGCCGCCTCGGCCTGGGCGACCGCGGCGCGCTCGGCGCCGTCGTCGAGCTGGACCAGCAGGTCGCCGGCGGCGACGTGCTGGCCCTCGACCGCGCCGACCGCGACCACCAGGCCGGCGGTCTGCGCCGCGATCTGCACGCGCGTCGGCACGCGCACGCGGCCGCTGGCGACCAGGTGCTGCTCGAGATCCTGGCGGATCACGACGCAGGTGCGGACCACCGGGCCGCGCGCGCGCAGCAGCAGCACCACGGCGCCGGCGATCACGACGGCGGCCGCGATCCACACCAGCGGTCGGCGGAGGAACCTCACGGCGAGTACCGTGTAGCACGCGTCGCGCGGTTGGCCGGTCCTCCGTCGCCGCTACTGGGCGTTGCCGGTGGCCGGATCGTGCGAGTGCCAGCCGACCGCGGGTCGGCCCTGTCGGTCGAGATAGTCACCCCACTGCATCTCCTTGTGCTCGACCAGCACCGTGCCGCCGTCGAGATCCACGGCGAACGTCATATGCTTGTTGCCGCCGTTGTCGAGGTCGCCGAGCGGTGCGGCGACCGGCGGTTCGACCGCCGCGGCGGCGTCCGCGCCCATCGGGACGGCCGCGTCGCGCGGCGCCGCCGATCGAGCGCGCCCGCACGCCGCCAGCCCGACCAACCCGACGAGCACCGCCACCACCGGCGCCGCGCCACCGCGCCGGCGCCACCACCGTCGAGCACGCGCCCGGGGGGCGATCATGTCGACACCGTAAGCACGCCGTGGCGGAGATCACCGGGGCCGGCGCCGCGATCCGCGCGGCACGCTGCCGCACCACGACGCCCACGGTCGCCGCGGCCCGGGCGGTCCACCCGACGGTCCACCCCGGTCCACCCCTGGTCCACCCCGTGCCGCCGCAAGTGCCCGTGACTCCCGGGCGACCGCATGGCGCGACGCTTGCGATGTCCCCGGGGATGCCCAGCGAGCGCCTGCTCCAGCGATCTCTGCACCCCGACGTCGACCTCGATCCCGCCCGGGCCCACCTGGTCGCGGTCGGACGCAGCACGCTGACCCAGCGCCACGTCGCGCGGCCGAGCGCGGTGCAGCGCGCCGCGGATCACGCCCGCCTCGACGCCGCCTGGGCCGGCCACACCGTGCAGCTGGCGCGCGACGGCCACTCGGGCCTCGACGACGACGGGATCCAGGCCGCGGCGGCGCACGGCCTGGGCGCGCCGGCCAGCGCGCTGCCCCACCTCGACGCCATCCAGCGCGCCTTCGGGCACCACGACGTCAGCGGCGTCACCGCGCACGTCGGCGGCGCCGCCCGCGAGGCCAGCGAGGCCATGGGCGCGCACGCCTACGCCACCGGCAACCACGTCGCGTTCGCCGAGGCGCCGAGCCTGGCGCTGGTCGCGCACGAGGCGGCGCACGTGGTGCAGCAGCGCGCCGGCGTGCAGCTGTCGTCGGCGGTGGGCCAGGTCGGCGACGCCTACGAGCAGCAGGCCGACGCCGTCGCCGAGCGCGTCGTCCGCGGCGAGAGCGCCGTCGATCTGCTGCCCGGCGGCGGCGATCACGCCGCGGCCGACGGCGGCGTCCAGCGCAAGCCGGCGGCGCCGACCGCCGGGCCGTCCGAGGACGACCGCTTCGGCGCCGGGCCGGTCGCCGCCGACGCCCACGGTCGCATCATCCAGGTCAGCGTGTCGCACGCCGGCACCCGCATCACGGTCGGGCTCGGCGCCAAGCAGGGCGTCCACGTCGGCATGGAGGGCTACGTCGCCAGCGCCGACGGCATGCTGGCCGACTTCCAGATCGAGGACGTCGCCGATCGGGTCTGCCACGCCACCATCCAGGTCCCGCCCGACGCCCTCGCCGGTCACGACCAGGTGGTCGTCAACCCGGGCACGATGCCCAAGGCGGCGGTGCGCCACGACATGAAGGCCCGCATCGTCGGCATCTCGGTCGACCACGACCGCACGCGCATCATGATCGGCTTCGGCTCCAACCACGGCGCCCGCGCCGGCATGCGCGGCTACCTGGTCGGCGACGACGGCCGCCGCTACACCTCGTTCGAGATCGCCGAGGAGCACCCCGGCCACTCGGTCGCGTACGTCGACGACACCGTCGACGCGGTCCGCGCCCACAGCAACGTCGTCCTCAACCCGTCGTGACCGCTGGCCACCGCTGGTAACATGGCGGGATGCGCCCCCCCGCCGCCTCGTCCACGCTGCCGCCCCGCCACCGGGGACGCGCCGTCGCTCGGGTCGTGGCGGTGGCGGTGGCGCTTGCGCTGGCACCGGCGTGTGGCGCCGACGGGCCGCGGCCCGAGGATCGGCTCGCCGGCGAGCTGACGCCGACCCGGCCGGGCGCGTACTACGTCGACCAGGCGCAGCGCTACTTCGACGGCCTCGACGAGAGCGCCGACCCGGCGAGCGTCGCGACCTACTCGACGCGGGTCGCGCGCTGGGAGTGGCCGCCGTGGCTGTACCTCACCGGCTACGGCGCCGAGGACATGGCGGCGCTCGACGAGACCGTCAAGGCCGCGACCCCGGCGACCATCCCCGACCGCGACTGCCGCGCCTTCGACGTCCAGCCGTTCGCGCGCTGCCGGGTGTCGTTCGCGTACGCCGGCGGACCGTGCCCGATCTACGAGGAGTTCACGTTCAACGACCAGGGCGAGATCACGTTCATCGAGGCGTGGTCCGATCTGCCCGGGCTGCGGCCGATGGCGGACGCCGACACCTGGGCCGAGGCCGACGGCGTGCACCGGCTGTCGGCGAAGGTGCCGGGCCTGGGTAACGCCACCGGGCTGATCGATCCCGAGTCGCCGGGCATGGCCGAGGCCGCCGCCGCGGATCCCGAGCTCGCCGACTTCGTCGCGCGGACCCGCGAGTTCTGGGACTACTGGGTCCGCGCGTACGAGGCCGCGGGCGACGATCTGTTCGTGCGCGGCTGCGGCTGGTAACGGGCCGCCGGGTCACGCCGCGCGCGACATCGTCGCCGTCGGGGTCGACGGCGTCGTCGGCGGCATCGTCGGGGCGGTCGCGGCGGTCGTCGTCGGGGCGGTCGTCGTCGCGGCGGTCGTCGTCGCGGCGGTCGTCGTCGCGGCGGTCGTCGTCGGGGCGGTCGTCGTCGCGGCGGTCGTCGTCGTCGGGCGCGCCGCGCGCCGGCCGCCCGGCAGGGCGTAGCGGACGATCTTGCCGACGACGCTGCCGAACTGCCGGGCCAGGCCGCCGGTGTTGTAGCGCTGGCCGTAGCGCTCGCAGATCTCGCGGACCCGCGGCGCCATCTGCGGGTAGCGCGACGCCGGCAGGTCCGGGAACAGGTGGTGCTCGATCTGGTGGCTGAGGTGGCCGGTCATGACGTGGAACGTCTTGCCGCCCTCGAGGTTGGCCGAGCCGGCGAGCTGCCGCAGGTACCACTGGCCGCGGCTCTCGTCGACGACCTCGTCGGCGTGGTACAGGCGCACGCCGTCGGGGAAGTGACCGCAGAAGATGACCGTGAAGGTCCACAGGTTGCGGGTGAGGTTGGCGAGCAGGTTGCCGGCGGCGACCCGCGGCGCGTTGCCCAGCGCCAGCGCCGGGAACACGACGTAGTCCTTGAGCAGCTGCCAGCCGGCCTTGCGCAGGAACGGCCGGGCGCGCACCCGCACCTGGGCCCAGGTCTGCTTGCCGCTGCTGACCTCGTCGAGGCGCAGGTCGTGGGTCGCGACGCCCCACTGGAAGTTCATCGCCAGCAGCGTCGCGGCCAGCGGCTGGATCAGGTGGCGCGGGTACCAGCGCTGCTCGGGGCTGACGCGCAGGAAGCCGTAGCCGACGTCGCGGTCCTGGCCGAGGATGTTGGTGAAGGTGTGGTGCTCGAAGTTGTGCGAGTGGCGCCAGTCGTCGCCGTCGCACGCGTTGTCCCACTCGTAGTCACCGCCGAGCGCGGGATCGCCGGTCCAGGCGTACTGGCCGTGCATCAGGTTGTGGCCGATCTCCATGTTGTCGAGGATCTTGGCGACGCCGAGCGCCCCGGCGCCGACGACGAAGCTCACCGGGCCGACGCCGAAGTGCAGCAGCAGCCGGCCGGCAGCCTCGGCCTGGTGGGCGGCGCGGATCACCGCGCGGATATGATCGACGTCGGCCTGGCCGAGGTCGTCGAGGACCTCCTGGCGGAGGGCGTCGAGCTCGCGGCCGAAGGCGTCGGCCTGGTCACGGGTCAGGGGCTTGCTGGAGGTGGTCATGGGGTCCTCTCGTCGCGTCGGATCGGGGTGGCGGCGGCGCGGCTACAGCTCGAGCTCGAGCTCGGAGCGCGCCACCGACACGCACAGCTGGATGTCCTCGTCGGGGTCGGTCGAGCGCGCGCCGGTCAGCAGGTTCTCGACCACGCCGCTGCGCTTGCGGCACGTGCAGGTCTTGCAGATGCCCATGCGGCAGCCCGAGGCGGGGCGGGCGCCGCCGCGCTCGAGCTGCTCGAGCAGGGTGCCGGCGCCGTCGGCGCTGATCGTGCGCGCGGTCCGGGTCAGGCGCACCGCGACCGGCGCGCCCGGCTCGGTCGTCGCCGGGCGGGGGGTGGCGAACCGCTCGCGGTGCAGCCGCGCCGACGCGCCGGCGCGCGCCCACATCTGCTCGACCCGCGCCATCAGCGGCGCCGGGCCGCACAGCATCGTGGTGCGCGCGGCGTGGTCGGGCACCTGCGCGGCGAGCCGGGCCTCGTCGAAGGCGCCGTCGCCGCGCGGATCGTCGTCGACGCGGATCAGCAGGCGCAGGCCGGGGCGGCGGGCCGCGATGGCCTCGAGCTCGGCGCCGAAGATGACGTGGTCGCGGCTGCGCGCGTGGTGCACGAAGACGACGTCGTCGACGGCGCCGCGGGCGTCGAGGTCGCGCAGCATCGACATCACCGGGGTGATGCCGCTGCCGCCGCTGAGCAGCAGCAGGCCGCCGGCCGGCCGCGGCTCGGGCAGGACGAAGTCGCCGGCGGCGGCGCCGAGGCCGACGACGTCGCCGGGGCACAGCTCGTCGTGCAGCCAGCTCGACACCCGGCCGTCCGGCACCCGCTTGACCGTGATGGCCAGGCGGCGCGCCGGCGACGGCGCCGACGAGATCGAGTAGCAGCGGCGGACGCGGACGCCGTCGATCTCGACCTCGATCGTGGTGTGCTGGCCGGCGCGGTGGCCGCGCCAGTGGTGGTTGGGCTGCAGGACGAAGGTCCGGGTGTCCGGCGTCTCGTCGATGATCTCGACGACCCGGGCCCGGACCTCGCGCGGCGACCAGGTGGGGTCGACCTGGCCGATCCAGAAGGCGGCCTGGCGGTCGAGGAACAGGCCCCGGGACAGGGCACGGGTGGCGCGGCGCAGGGCGGACATCGGCAGGGTGGGGGTCATCGCGGCTCCGTGGTTCCTACTTGACCGCAAGTTACGGTTGGGTAGGTAGAAGTCAACGCGAATCTTGTAACTGCATGAAACAGCGAAGTCCGATTCGAACCGCGAACCGGGTTCTTACCGTTGCGTAACTTACTTCACCGTTCTAGATTGGCCGCATGAAGGCCAGTCGCCGCCTGCCCGCGTCGGAGCGCCGGGCCCAGCTGATCGAGGTCGGGCGCGCCGCGTTCGCCCGGTACGGCTACGAGGGCACCTCGATGGAGAAGGTCGCCGACAGCGCCCGGGTCTCCAAGCCCGTCATCTACGAGCACTTCGGCGGCAAGGAGGGCCTCTACGCGGTCATCGTCGATCGCGAGATGGACTACGTCGTGCGCCGCATCGTCGAGGCGATCGCGACCGGGACGCCGCGCGAGCGGGTCGAGCAGGCGAGCCTGGCGTTCCTGACCTACGTCCGCGACCAGCCCGACGGCTTCGCGATCCTGTCGCAGGACTCGCCGCTGACCGCGACCCGCGGCCGGCTGTCGAGCCTGCTCAACGACCTCGCCGAGCGGGTCGGCCACGTCTTCGCGGCGTCGTTCAAGGACGCCGGCTACGATCCCCGGGCCGCGCCGATCTACGCGCACGCCCTGGTCGGCATGGTCACGTTCGTCGGCAAGTGGTGGACCGACGTCCGCAAGCCGTCGGTCGAGGAGGTCGCCAAGCACATCGGGGCCCTGGCGTGGATGGGCCTGCGGCACCTGCCCAAGAAGCCGACGCTGCAGTCGCGGCCGCGGTGATCAGCCGCCCGCACCGGGCGCCGCGCGTGGCACGGCCCGTGCTGAGATGACCAGGACAGCCAGCCACGGGGACCCCATGAACCACCGCGTCGCGCCCGCCATCACCGCATTCCTCCTCTCGTTTCCAGCGCTTGCGTCGGCGAGCCCGCAGCCGTCGGCCGCCGACGAGCCGGCCGCGACCGCGGAAAACGACGACGCCGCTGCCACGGGAGCCTCGGATTCCCGAGGCGTCGAGGTCGCCTACGCGGGCCCGCCCGGCGCCTTCGAGCCCGAGCCGGCGCCGGCCCCGGTGCCGGCCGCGACCGACGGCGAGGCCGGGCTGGCCGGGTTCCGCGATCGCGACGCCGCCTCCGGCCGGGCGTGGGGCTCGCCGACCGCGCTGACCGCGCCCCGCGGCAAGGTCCAGCTCGGCTACTGGGGCGTGCCGTCGGAGGTCGGGTTCGCGACCGTCGGCTACGGCGTCACCGACCGGCTGCAGATCGCCGCCGGGGTCGGCTGGGACCACAGCGTGAGCTACGACTGCTTCGACTGCACCTACCAGCAGCGCACGACCGCGGCGACGCTGTCGGCCAAGTACCAGGTGGCGCGCCGGGCCCACACCGCGGTCGCGCTGCAGGCGTCGTGGCTCACCGTCGACGACACCGCGCTGTCGACGTGGTCGCTGGTGGCGACGCACTGCCTCGATGGCGACGCCTGCAAGGTCGTCGGCTCGGCGCACCTCAGCTTCCTCATCGAGGCCGACGCGTACGACAGCTACGGCAACGTCGCGACCGCGGTGCACGGCGTGGTCGGCGGCTCGCTGATCGCCGGCAACCGGCTCAAGGCGGTGCTCGACGTCGGCGTGGTCGGCGCCGACGAGAACGATCGCTTCACGCTCGCCTACGGCGGCGTGCGCTGGGCCGGCCGCCGGCTCGCCGGCGATCTCGGCTTCCTGACCGCGATCCAGGACGGCGACACCGAGACCGCGCCGGTGCCGCTGCTGTCGGTGTCCGGCCGGCTCTGAGCGGCGGCGCGGGCGGCGCGGGCGGCGCGGTCAGGTCTCGATCGAGATCGACGTGACGCCGACCAGCCCGCCGCAGGCGGTGACACCGACGATGTAGTCGTGGACCTGGATCAGGCCGACCTCGTAGACGACGATCTGGGTGAGGCCGTGCTCCAGCGCGGCACGCAGCGCGGCGACCTGGGCCTCGTCGTTGCTGTAGCCGAGGCGCTCGATCATGTGGTCGAGGCTGCCGACCAGCACCGAGGTGGTCGCGGGCAGGCCGAGCAGCTCCAGCATCGCGGCCGGCGACGCGCCGGCGGCGGCGTCGCCCGGCCACGCCACGACCTCGAGCGGGTAGTCGCTCTCGCTGGTCAGCCACATGCCGGCCGACGCGGCGGTGAGGTCGGCGACCACGGCGTCGTCGCTGCACGCGGCGGGCGCGACGTAGCGCTTGATCCGGGTCAGCATCGAGGTGCCGACGTAGTAGAGGTCGGAGAGGGTGGCCATCGCGAGCACCGGGCGCGCGGCGACGATGCTGTCGACCGCGCGACGGTCGAGGCCCACGGCGTCGTGCAGCGTCGCGGCGCTGGCGGTGTCGACCAGCGTGATCGCGGCGCGGGCCTCGGCGACCGTGAACGGGACGCCGTCGAAGGTGCCGAACAGCTCGCCGTCGCGGACCCAGGCGCCGGCGCGGGCGAAGTCGACCAGGTGCTGCAGCGCGCTGGCGCCGACGTAGGCGACGTCGTCGACCTCGGCGAGATCGTCGAAGCGATCGTCGTCGGCGGTGCCGAAGACGCCGTCGGGGCCGTCGCGGTGCGCGATCAGGTTGACCGCGGCGCGGCGGTCGAGCGGCACGTCGTCGTCGAGGACGGCGACCGTGGTCGAGGCGTCGTCGAGGAAGCGCAGCACCGCGAGCTCGTCGGGGGTCCCGGCGACCGCCTGGGTGACCTCGGCGGCGTCGTCGTCGCCGGCGACGCAGGCGGCGGCGGCGAGTGACAGGGTTGCGACGAAGGCGACGGCGCTGCGCATGGCGGCGCCTGCTTCACCTTCCGTGCCACCGCCGAGCCCGCGTAACCACGCGACGCGCCAGGGGCAGCGGCGGCACCGCGACGCTCGCGCCGGCGAGCGCAGGCGCCGGTGTCGTCGGCGACGACAGTCGCGCCGGGCCGCCGCGCGCCCTGCGACGGCTCGCCGCGCGGTCGCTGCGGTCGCCAGGGCGTTGCCAACCGCAACGTGGTCGAGGGTGGAAGCCTGGTGAAATCGAAGGCTTGCGCACGGGGCGCGGGCGGCACGCCCGATGCTCGGGACCCGGCCATGGACTCGAGGTCGTCACTGGGCTCGCTGACCGCCGCGCTCGTCGCGGCGGCCTCGCTGGTCGCCTGCGCCGACGGCGGCGCGCCGGGCGTCGACACCGCGGACACCGCGGACGCGGTCCGCACCGAGCGCGCCGCCGAGCTGACCTGGGTGCGACGCGTCCACGATCGCGTCGTCGACGGCGCCGCCGGGCCCGGACTCGAGGTCACGATCATGGCCGACGGCGCCGGGCGGCCGCGCCGGGTCGGCGTCCACGCGTCGATCGACGGCGGTCCCTGGGCCGACGTCGCGGCGGTGCGCATCGCGGATCGCAACGCCGCCACCGACGTGTGGGCCGCGACGATCACGCCGCCGGCGGGCTTCGCCACGATCGAGTACGTGGTCTGGGCCGAGGCCGACGGCGGCGACCGGCGCTGGGACAACCACGACGGCGCCAACTACCGGACCGCGTCGCGTCGGACCGTGGCCTGGGCCGGCCACCACCTCGACGGCGACGCGCTGGTCGTCGACCTCGACGTCGACAACCTCGCCTACGACAAGCGGTGTGACGTCGTCTTCACGACCGACGACTGGATGCGGTCGCAGTACGCGGCCTCGACCGGGCGCTACGTCGGCGCCACCGGCCGCGCCGGCATCGAGCGCTGGCAGGTCCGGGTCGAGCCGTCGTCGTCGGCGGGCGTCGCGCTCGGGCGCGCCGCCGCGATCGAGTACGCGGTCGCGTGCAGCTTCGGCGGCACCTCGACGCCGTCCTGGGACAATAACCTCGGCGGCAACTTCCGGTTCGAGCGGGCCCGGCCGCCGGTGCCGGCGTGGTCGACGCCGTTCGCCGCCGCGCTCGACGTCGAGGTCGCGCCCGACGGCACGGTCTTCGCGCTGTCGACCAGCGATCCGCCGGCCGGCGCCGCGCCGGGCTCGCGCCGCTGGATCACCGTGTACGGGCCCGACGGCGCGTGGCGCGGCGTCGTCACGCTGCCCGCCGACGCCGAGCGGCTGACCTTCGTCGCCGCCGCCGACGTGCTGATCGCCGAGGTCTGGGCGCCCGACGCCGCGCAGGTCCGCCGCCTCGCGGTGCGTCGCGACGGCTCCGTGGCCTGGGATCGCACCGGGCCGCGCGGCTGGATCACGGTCGCCGGCGACGCCGCGTTCCTGATCGGCGGCGGCGAGATCGCGCGGCTCGGCGATGCCGCGCCGGTCGCGGTGGCGTGCGCGGAGCCGACGGTGGCGCCGTCGGGAATCGCCGCGTGCGCCGGCGCCGACGCCACGCGCGTCGTCGACGTCGACGGCGGCGCCGAGGTCGCGACGCTGCCCGCCGGCGAGCCCTACGCGATCAGCGACGACGGCCAGATCGTCGTGGTCGGCGCCGGCGCCGCGATGGCGGGCGGCTACACGACGTCGCTGACCGCCTACCGACTCGACGGCACCGTGGCGTGGCGGCAGGACGGCCTGATGGCGCCGCCGGATCACGGCTGGGGCGGGCCGCGCGTCCTCGGCGACTGCACCAACCACGTCATCGCCGACGTGCTCGGCTTCGTCGACCAGCCCGCCACCGGCGCCAGCGTCGTGCTGCTCGACGTCGCCACCGGCGCCGCGCGCCGGCGCGTCGCGATCGAGGGCGGCGTGGTCCAGGCCTGCCCCGCCGAGGACGGCCGCTTCCACTGGAACCAGAGCTACATGCGCTACGGCCGCTGGTCGGACGCGCTCGACCCCGCCGACGACGGCGCCGCGATCGAGCACCTCGACGTCGGCTTCAACGGCACGATCGGCGGCCTGGTGCCCGGCGGTCGCACCGCGTACGTCCAGACCACGTACCTCGGCGCCGGCGGCGAGCCGCCGCAGCCGCGCCTGGTGATCGCCGAGCCCGGCGGCGAGCGGTGGAGCGACTACCAGGTCGTGCCGGCCGGCGCCGGCGCGCCGCTGATCGACGCCGCCGGCGCCCACGCGGTGGTGTACGTCGACGGCGCGCTGACCCGCCTCGACCTGTGATCACGCGCCTGCGGCGGCGCGGCGCGCCCGGTAGCCGCACGGGGTGTCCCCGGTCCAGCGCTTGAACGCGCGGATCAGCGCGCTGGGCTCGGAGTAGCCGAGCAGGAACGCCAGCTCCCCCGAGGTCAGCGACGCGTCGTCGACCAGCAGCAGCGCGCGCTCGCGGCGCGCGTCGTCGACCAGCGCCGCGAACGTCGTGGCCTCGGCGGCGAGCCGCCGGTGCAGCGTTCGCTCCGACACCGCGAGCCGGCGGGCGACGTCGCCGAGCCGCGGCTCGCCGGCGGCCAGGAGCGCGCCGACCTCGCGGGCGGCGCGGGCGCGCCAGCTGGCCTCGACGGGCAGCCGGGCGTGCAGCTCGTCGGCGCGGCGCGCCAGGTAGCCGAACAGCTGCGGATCGGCGCGCGGCAGCGGCCGGTCGAGCACCGCGGCGTCGAAGCCGACCTCGAGGCGCGGCGCCTGCCACGCCACCGGCGCCGCGAAGTACCGCTCGACGCGCGACGGATCGACGGGGCGCGGCAGCGGCAGCACGACGAACGCGGCGCGGACGTCGGCGCCGGCGAGCGCGCGCATCATCGCGACCAGCGCCGACGCCTGGGCCAGCACCGGCTCGCCGAGCTGCGCGAACGGCGCCGGCACCGGCCGCGTGAGCACCAGGCGCTCGCCGCCGGGGTCGCGGCGCCGCTCGTGCGCGGGGATGACGTCGGGGTGGACGACGGCGCGGTAGCGGTGCTGGAACGCCAGGGCGTCGGCGACGGTGGCGCCGTGCTGGATCGCGTAGCCGATCACGCCGAGGCCGGCGAGCCCGAGGCGGGCGCCGAGGTCGAGCCCGACCGGCTGCCGCGACAGGAGCTCCCACATGCGGAGGTGGGCGCGCAGCGGGATCCGGCCGTCGGGATCGGCGAGCACGGCGGCGTCGAGCCCGGCATCGCGCGCGATGGCGAGCGCGTCGAGGCCGAGGTCGGTCGCCGCGGCCAGGACCTCCTGGGTCAGCGCGGCGAGCACCGTGTGGTCGTCCATGGCCGCAGTATTCCAGAGGCGCCCGGGGGTCGCGAGCGGCGGCCGCGGTGACGCGTGGCGGCCGAGGTCGACACCGTGGCGGACGAGGTCATCGCGTCGCGGTCCGCCGAGACCCATCCTGGGTCGCGGACATCCCACCACGGAGCCTCGCCATGGACCTCGCCTCCCTGCACGCCATCGTCGTCGGCGGCGCCACCGCCGGCGCCGCCGCCGCCCTGCTGCTCGCCCGCGCCGGTGCGCGCGTCACCTTGCTCGAGCGGGTCGCCGATCCGCGCGCGGTCGGCGCCGGCATCGCGCTGGCCGAGAACGGCCTCGCCGTGCTCGAGTCGGTCGGGCTGGGGCCGGCGATCGCCGCGGTCGGCACCGCGGTGGGCCGGCCGCGCATCGTCGACGGCGCCGGCCGGATCCTGCTGGCGCCGCCGGGGCCGCCGCCTCGCGGCCTCATGGTCCGGCGCGCCGCGCTGCAGCGGCTGCTGCTCGACGCGGTCGCCGCCGAGCCGGGCATCACGTGCCGGTTCGGCGCCGAGGTGGTCGCCAGCGATCGCGCTGGCGAGGTCGTCGTCGAGACCGCGGCCGGCGTCGAGCGGGTGCGCGGCGACCTCGTGATCGGCGCCGACGGCGTGCACTCGCGGCTGCGCGCCGCCGGCGATCACGGCGCGCGGGTCAGCAAGCCGGGCATCGCGTACCTGCGCGCGCTGGTCACCGGCGTCGTCGCGCGCGGCGAGGAGGCGTGGACCGCCGCCGGGCTGTTCGGCAGCTTCGCCGTCGACGGCGGGACCTACGTGTTCGCGTCGGCGGGTAGCCGCGCGGTGCGCCGCGCCCTCGACGCCCGCGACCTCGACGCCCTGCGCGCGGCGTGGGCGGACGCGTACGCGCCGGCCGCCGAGCTGCTCGGCGCGGTGGCGCGCTGGGACGACCTGCTGATCAACCGGGTGACCCGGGTCCGCTGCGCGCGCTGGTTCGACGGCCGCCAGGTCCTGGTCGGCGACGCCGTCCACGCGATGGCGCCCAACCTCGGCCAGGGCGCCAACAGCGCGCTGGTCGACGTCGCGGTCCTGCTCGACGAGCTGCGCGCGGCCGCCACGATGTCCGAGGCGTTCGCGCGCTACCAGCGGCGGCGCCAGCCGGCGGTGGCCTGGGTCGCCCGCACCGCGGCGCGGCTCGGCGGCCTCGCCGAGCTCACCCACCCGGTGGCGCGCTGGCTGCGCGATCGCGTGGTCATGCCCCTGGCGGCGCGCCGCGCCGGCGACGCCGGCATGGCGTCGGTGCTGCAGGAGCCGACCGCGGCGCTGCTGGCGATCGGCCGGGCCTAGTCCTCCGACCAGGATACTGACCACACCACGACGTCGATCCATCCCCATGCGCTTCGTTGCAGGAGCTCGAGTTACGGGGAGTAGCCCTGCGCCTCGCGCCTGGGGCGCCTCGCCGCCGTGGCGGGATCACCATCCTCTGGTCGGAGGACAAGCCGGGTCTCGCTCGATCGCGGGACCAGGCGCCACGAGGTCGCCGATCCTTCAGCGCCAGAGGTCAGCGTGCGACTACGCCATCGAAACCTCGTAGCGAGCACCGTCAGCGCAAGCCACCCGAACCGCGCCCTCGGCTACCGAGAGGATCGATGCCGGCTCGGTGAACGTCGCGATCTTCTTCAGACCCTTGGCCTCCACCAGGAACAGGGCCAGGCGGGCCTTGGGCGTTTCGGTGAGCACGGCGAAGGTCTGGAGCTCCGGGCAGTATCCCCCCGCTGTGCATCGACTCAGCTTGGCGTTGGCGACCTCGCACCACGCATCGCCATCTCGACGCCAGTGCGTGATTCCCTTGTCGTGCAGGCTGACGATCCGCGCATCGTCGATCGCCACCGCGGCAAGCAGCTGGGAACCGAGCGCACCCCGGCCCAGGGGAGCTGTCGCGGTGGTTCCCGTATCGAGATCGAGGACGATCGCGTCGAAGTTCCCGCGGGCCCACGCCACGGCGAGTTGACCCGAGGCGGAGAAGTCGATGTTGGGCGGGGGGCCGGGAACGGCCCTGGTGCTGGCCATCTCACCACCGGTCGTCCGCCACCAGATCACTGCCGGACGAGGCGCTCGATCCACCCCGACAAGGCGCTCCCCGACCCGACTCTTGTACACCCGCCCGTCTTTCAGGTCGGCGAACGGCGCGCAGTCGTCCGCAGTGACTTCGTATGGGTAGAAGGTGTGGCCACTTCGTGTCACCACGAAATCTAGAGGGCGGAGGCGGGCCGAGACCTTCGGCGCGCGTGGCTTCCGCGGTGCACTCGACCTGTTGGGCTTGGCTTGCTCCTCGAGTTGCAGCGGTTCGGCCCAGGCTTCATACGCCTCGTCGAGGCCGGTGATGGCCAGCGGCTTGCCCTTCACGAACACGATCACGTGACCACCGCGCTCGTCGATGCGCCCTCCCACATCCGCCTTCAAGCGCCCGAGCTTCTCGAGCTTCCCCCTGGCGTAGCCAAACACATCGAGCGCCTTCGTCTTGAGGATGACGATGATCGCCGTTCCGGCGCGGACCACGGCGGCATGGCGCGCCCCCTTGCACGCGGCGCCGGCGATCACGCTGACCTTCTCGCCATCACGACGGAGGAGCAGAAGCTTCTCGTCGGTGAGCACCAGCCAGGCACCATCGTAGGCGACTCCCACGGCGACGATGGGGCGCTCCGATTGCCAGAGCACGCGGAGCTCGAGCCCTGGACGCGTGCCGTGGTACAGGGTGGCGCCACGTCCGACGAGCACGTCGCCGTCGACACCGAGCCCGGGCCCGACGAATCGGCCAGGCTCGAGTCCCTTCACGTTCGCTGGTCGTCCCGCAGCGTCGAGAAGCACGAGCCCTTGCGGCTCGAACCGGTCGAGATCGACGACGATCGCGTGCGGATCGGCCGACTCCCAGACGAGGAAGCCACGACCCTCCGGAGCATTGCCGAATAATGGATGACTGGCCTCGGCCCGAGGCGCGAGCGGCCCGGTTTCGCCTTCGAACGGCTTGAAGCCGAGCCCGCGATCGGTGGATTCCGCCAGCGCCGCCTGTCGCGCCATGTCGGCGGCGCGCCGATGAAGCTCGGCGCGGGCAGCTGCGAAGGCCGCATCGAAGTGCTGGTCGGCCCCGGCGAGCGGCAGCGAGTCATCGACCGGCCGACCGAAGGGCGGCGTGCGGTCCGGCTCGTAGCGTGGGCCTGGATCGGGGACCGGTTGCGTCTGAATGGTCCAGCCGTCCCAACCGCTGTCGCCGACCTCCCTCGCCGCCCACGACATCACCTGGGCGAGCGGCGCGATGCGATGGGCGCGCGAGCAGAACCGCGCGACCTGCGTGAACGCCGGCTGTGCAGCGTGCCGCCAGCGTTCGTGCACGCGAAAAGCCGCCACGTGTCGTGACCACAACCACGACTCCTTGATCTGCGCTGGTCCGCCAGCGAAGGCATCGACGAACGCGCGTGCGAGGTCGGCCTTCTGGTCCGGGGTGGGCTCGGTGATGAACGCCAGCTCGAAGTCGTAGCCCAGGTCGCCGCCGGTCCAGTTCGCCGGACGCCGACCGTAGTAGCGAAATGCGTACCCCATGGCGATGAGGATACATGGTCGATACGCCGAGGCGCCCACGCGCCGAGGGTGGCGCGGGAAGGAGCCTCGTCTCGCCGGGCGCGTCCAGGCCCTAGAGCAGATCGATGTGGCTGCCGGCCAGCTTCCACGCGCCGCCGCGCCAGCGCAGCTCGAGCGTCATGAAGTCCGACGCCACGCCGATCTCGACGCCGTCGCCGGAGAACATGGCGCGGCCCGACGAGCCGCCCGACGTCAGCTCGCTGCGGATCGACTCCGGGATGCCCTCGCAGCTGCGGACCAGCGCCTTGACGTCCTTCTCGACGGTGACCTTGGCGGCCTCGTAGCCCTCGTCGGTGGCGCGCCACCGGTACGGGAACGTCGCGACCGCGGCGAGCGCGTCGCGATCGCACGACGTCAGCGCGGCGGTCGCGGCGGCCACCGCGGCCGGGTACGAGGCGACGGCGTCGACGGGGATCGTCACCGGCGTGAGGTCGCCGAGCTCGAGGCCGGTGACGCAGCTGTCGCGGCGGGGGGCCCTGGTGACCGCGTCGATCGTGATGGTCAGGCGGTGGACGGTGCGCGGCGGCGTCAGCTCCCACTCGACGATGCCGTCGTCCTCGCTGGCCTCGGCGCGTCGTGGCGGCTCGTCGTCGACGGTGAGGGTCAGCGCGGTCGGCCGGTTGTAGCGACCGTCGAGCATCGCGGTCTCGCCGGGCGTCCCGGCGGTGACGCGGATCCACGACAGCGTGGTCGGCGCGGTCAGCTCGACGGTGACGGCCTCGCCGACGCCGTCGCCCGACTTCGCCTCGCACCACGGCCGACCCAGCAGCGCCGGCCGGTCGTCCTTGCGGTCGCGATCGGAGGTCGACGTCACCGCGACCTGGATGAACCGCGCCGTGGGATCCGACGGATCGGGCCCCGCCGCCGCCGCGGCGTCGGCCGCGACGGTCCCGGCGTCGGTGGTGGCGACCGCGGCGTCGCCGGTCGCGGCCGGCGGCGTCGCTGGCG
This sequence comes from Kofleriaceae bacterium, assembly GCA_020633495.1. GTDB lineage: Bacteria > Myxococcota_A > Polyangia > Haliangiales > Haliangiaceae > WYBA01. Next base: position 87,854 of record JACKDR010000015.1, read on the forward strand.
CGGCGGTCGCGGCGGCGTCGCCGCCGCCGGCCTTGCCCGGACGTGGGTCCGACTTGCACGCCAGCAACGACGCGCCGCAAGCGGCGAACAGCGAGGCCCCGCGCCAGATCCGCATCGCCCGACGATACCACCGGGCCACACGCCGTCACCGCGCCGCGCGCGCGGCCGCGAGCTGGGCCTCGAGCTCGGCGATCCGGGCGTCGCGGCGGGCCAGCGCGGCCTCGACGTCGGCGGCGTCGAGGCGCCGGGGGATGTGCTGCGGACAGTTGGCGTCCCAGGCCGTGACCGCGATCCGGATCGCGCGCTCGGCGCGGGCGCCCGCGGGGGTGAGCCGCGCCAGCAGCGCCGCGTCGTCGACGACGACGGTGGCGTGGCCCCAGATCTTGACGCGCCGGCGGTGCGCGTAGTCGATCAGGAACAGGTGGACGCGTGGGTTGTCGGCGAGGTTGCCGACCGAGATGTACTGTCGGTTGCCGCGCAGGTCGGCGAAGCCGAGGGTCCTCTCGTCGAGGACGTGCAGGAACCCCGGCGGCCCGCCGCGGTGCTGGATGTAGGGCTGGCCGTCGAGGTTGGCGGTGGCCAGGAACACGCTGGTCTGGGCCGCGACGAACCGCGCGAGGTCGTCGGTGATCGTCGTGGCCCAGCCGTCGCCGGCCTCCATGGCGGCGTAGGCACGGCGGGAGCCCATGCGCTCCTGCGCCGCCTTGACCGAAGGGGTGAACGCGACGTCGCTGGGCGGACGCGGGCGGGTCATGGTCGGGCTCCTCGGTGAGGGGGGCGCGGCGACCGGGCGTCGCCGCTCGACCAGGGTGCGTCGTGGCTTGCGGCGCAACAATCTGCGCAGTTGACAACAGACTCTTGCACGCGGTGCAATGCTGCATCGACCGGCTCGACGCCATGGCCGTCTTCGTCGCGGTCGCCGACCTCCGCGGGTTCGCGCCCGCGGCGCGGCGCCTCGGCCTGTCGCCGTCGGTGGTGACCCGCCAGATCGCCGGGCTCGAGGACCGGCTCGGCACCCGCCTGCTGCAGCGCACGACCCGCTCGGTGACGCTGACCGACGCCGGCGCGCGCTTCCTCGAGCGCGCCCGCCGCATCCTCGCCGACGTCGACGAGGCCGAGCGCGCGGCCGGGGCCGAGCGGACGGCGCCGGTCGGGCGCCTCGTGGTCGCGGCGCCCAACGTGTTCGGGCGGCGGCACGTCTCGCCGCTGATGGGCAGGTACCTGGCGCGCTACCCGGCGGTGACCGGCGAGCTGACCCTGGCCGATCGCGTGGTCAACCTGGTCGAGGACGGCATCGACGTCGCGGTCCGGATCGGCACCCTCGACGACTCGAGCCTGATCGCGCGCGCCGTCGGCGCCACCCGGCGCGTCGTGGTGGCGTCGCCGCGCTACCTGGCGCGCCACCGCAAGCTGCGCACCCCCGACGATCTCGCCCACCACGCGGTCATCCAGTTCGCCCCGAGCGCGGCGGCCCCGGCGTGGCGGTTCGGCGCCGCTGGCCACGAGCGCGAGGTCGCGATCCGGCCGGCGTACGTCACCAACAGCGCCGACGCCGCCATCGACCACGCGCTGCGCGGCGGCGGCCCGACGATGGTGCTCGCCTACCAGGTCGCCGACGAGGTGCGCGCCGGTCGCCTGCGCATCGTGCTCGCCGACGCCGAGCCGGCGCCGCTGCCGATCCGCGTCGTCTACGCCTCGACCCGCCTGCTGTCGGCCAAGGTGCGCGCGTTCGTCGAGCTGGTCGGCGCGACCTGCGACTGGCGGTTCGTCGAGCTGTGAGCGCGCCGCGCCGCTACTCGACCGCGGCGCGATCGACCGCGAAGACGTAGCGGGCGCCGGCCGCCTCGCTGAGGCTCCACAGGCTGGCGTCGACCGGGTCGTACGACAGATCCTCGGGGCTGTCGCTCCAGCCGAAGGTCTGGCTCGGGGCGCCCTCGCGGGCGTGGTACAGGTCGCCGCCGGCGCCGGGCGGCTTGCTCGACGACAGCCACAGGTTGTCGTCGAGGGCGAGGCCGCCCTGCAGGTGCGAGTGCCCCGACCACCACGCGCGGTCGGCGATCACGCGGCCGTCGCCGACGACCTGCAGCCGCCCGGTCGCGGCGTCGAGCGGCCACCGGTACAGCCGCCCGGTGATCGAGGTGGCGTCGTACTCGCCCGACAGCAGGCTCGGCGGCGTCGACGTGCGGTCGACCGAGACGAACGAGAACCGAGGCGCGCACGCCGAGACCTGCGCGACGGTGTCGACCTGGGGCAGGACGTAGGCGTAGCCGTGGGCGTGGTAGGCGTCGGTGGTGGCGTCGTAGCCGATCGCGTCGACGGAGGTGTCGACCTTCATCACGTGGTCGAGGTCGAAGACCCGGAAGCCGACCCCGGTGTGGACGACGTAGAGGTAGTGGCCGACCCAGGCCAGGCCGCCGGCGTGCACCGGCACCGGCGCGAAGCTGGCGTGGCCGTCGACGACCACCGGATCGACGAGCAGCACGAACCGGTAGCGCACGTCGGTCGGGTCGGTGGCGTCGACGACGGCGACGCGGACGCCCTTGTCGACGGTCGAGCCGGGATCGCCGGCCGGATCGTAGTACCAGCTCACCATCAGGACGCGCCGGCCGTCGACGCGGCCGCCGGTGACGGCGTCGCCCGAGCCGGTGATGCCCTGCGGGATCCAGTAGGCGACGCCGTTGTCGCCGGACTGCCAGCCGAACGCCTGGCGGACCCCGGGCGCGTCGCCGGGCAGGGCGCCGGTCGCGATCGGCGTCGCGGTCCGGTTGAGATCGCCGAGGACGTCGGCGAGGGGGACGGTGTCGAGCGCCGCGGCGAGATCGTCGACGATGGCGCCGCGGTCGCGCCACTCGTCGCGGTCCTCGAGCGGGAACGCGCACCGATCGATCGGCACCAGGCCGCCGTCCTCGACGAGCCCGCCCGGGGCCACCGGGCAGGCCTGGCGCCGCGCCGGCGCACGGATCCGGGCGCGGGCCGGCGTCGGGATCAGGGGCGCCGCGTCGGGCGCGGCGTCGCCGCCGCCGGCGTCTGGATCGTCGGCGTCGCCGGTCGTGCCGCACGCGCCGGTCAGCGCGACCCCGACGACCCCGACGACGCCGATGACGACCAGGGGCAGGGCGGGACGCGCGAGCCGCATGACCTCGGGTGTAGCAAGCCCGGTGCCGGGCCGCGACCCGGCCCGGACGCGCCTGGGCGCGCCCGGCGCGCCTCGTCGCCCGCGTCGCTGCGGACGACGGTGGGCAGCTGCGACCTCGGGTCTGCGCACCGCGAGTTGACCCCGGTCAAGTCGCGCCGGGTCGCCGCCCGCTACCAACAGGCGACTGACATGTCAGTCGGTGGCCCGCGCCGCCGTGATCGCGGCACGTCGCCGCGCGCGAAGGGACCTCACCATGGTCGAGCGATTTCTCGGGATCGATGTCGGCGCCGAGACCGTCAAGGTGGTCGAGCTGTGCGTGAGCGGGGACGTCCCCGCCGTCGGCCGGCGCTGGTGCGTCGAGCACCACAAGGATCCGTCGGCGGCGCTGCGGCGCGTCCTGGTCGAGGCCGACTGGGCCACGGTGCGCGGCGCCGCCGCCACCGGGCGCGCCAGCCGCAACGTCGAGCTCGAGCGGGTGCCGACCAAGGCGGCGCTGGCCAGCGGCGTCCGCCACCGCTTCCCCGGCCTCGAGCCGGCGACCGTGGTCTCGATTGGCGCCCACGGCTTCGGCGTGCTCGAGCTGCGGCCCAGCGGCGACGTCTACCGCGAGAACTCGCGCTGCTCGCAGGGCACCGGCAACTTCCTGCGCCAGCTGGTCGAGCGCTTCGAGCTCACCGTCGAGGAGGCCAGCGAGCTGTGCGCCGACGTCGCGACCCCCGCCGCGCTGTCGGGCCGGTGCCCGGTCATCCTCAAGACCGACATGACCCACCTCGCCAACAAGGGCGAGGATCGCGCCGCGATCGTCGCCGGGCTGTACGACGCGGTCTGCGAGAACGTCCGCGTCCTGGTCAAGCCGCGGCTGTCGCCGCCCCGGGTCCTGCTCGCCGGCGGCGTCATGCGCGCGCGCCGGGTCAGCGACAACTTCCGTCGCCACCTCGCGGCCCAGGGCATGGAGCTGGTCGAGGCCGACACCGCCGACGGGCTCGATCTCGAGGCGCTGGGCGCCGCCGTCGTCGCGACCCGGCACGCCCGGCCGCTGCCCACGCTCGACGCGCTGTTCGCCGATCACGACGCCGCGCACTTCGAGGCGGTCCCGGCGCTGCGCGCCGCGCTCGGCCAGGTCGTCCACATGCCACCGCTGGTCTACCCGCCGGTCGATCGCGATCGCACGGTCGCGCTCGGCTTCGACATCGGCTCGACCGGCTCGAAGGCGCTCGCGGTCGATCTCGGCGACGGCGCGCCGATCTGGGAGGGCTACCTCAACACCTCGGGCGACCCGGTCGGCGCCGCCCGCAAGCTCGCGGGCAAGTTCCTCGACGCCACCGGCGGCCGCTACGCGGTGGGCGCGATCGGCGCCACCGGCTCGGGTCGTGAGATCGTCGGCTCGCTGATGCGCAGCTGCTTCGGCAGCGAGCCGGTGTTCGTGCTCAACGAGATCGCCGCCCACGCCGAGGGCGCGCTGTCCTTCGATCCGAAGGTCGACACGATCTTCGAGATCGGCGGCCAGGACGCCAAGTACATCCGGCTCGACAACGGCCGCATCTCCGACGCCGCGATGAACGAGGCGTGCAGCGCCGGCACCGGCTCGTTCATCGCCGAGCAGGGCAGCAAGTTCGCCGGCATCGACGGCGTCGCCCACCTGGGCGAGGTCGCGCTCGGCGCCGACGGCGGGGTGTCGCTGGGCCAGCACTGCTCGGTCTTCATGGCCGAGGTCATCGACGAGGCGGTCGCGGCCGGCGTGCCGCAGCCGCGGATCATCGCCGGCATCTACGACTCGATCATCCAGAACTACCTCAACCGGGTGAAGGGCAACCGCTCGGTCGGCGACCGCATCTTCTGCCAGGGCATGCCGTTCCGCGCCGACGCCCTGGCCGCGGCGGTGGCGCGCCAGACCGGGCGCACCGTGATCGTGCCGCCGATCCCCGGGACGATCGGCGCGCTCGGCATCGCGCTGCTGGCCCGCCGCGAGGTGGTCGACGCGACCCGGCCGCCCCTCGACCTCGCCGTGTTCCTGACCGCCACCGTCGAGGACAAGGACGTCTTCGTCTGCAAGTCGACCAAGGGCTGCGGCGGCGCCGGCAACCGCTGCAAGATCGATCGCATCCAGACCCGGGTCGCGGGGCGCAAGCAGAAGTTCCTGTGGGGCGGCAACTGCTCGCTGTTCGACCGCGGCACCAACCGGCGCAAGCTGCCCGACCTGGCGCCCGATCCGTTCCGCGAGCGTGACGAGCTGGCCCGCGCGTTCCTGACCCTGGCGGCGCCGCGCCCCGATGCGCCGCGGGTCGCGCTGCCCGAGGAGTTCGCGCTCAAGGGCCTGATGCCGTTCTTCGCGACCTTCGTCCACCGCCTCGGCTTCGACGTCAAGGTCTACGGCGACGGCACCCACCGCCACCTCAAGCGCGGCATCGAGGCCGCGAGCGTGCCGTTCTGCGCGCCGATGCAGCTGTACCAGGGCGTGATCGAGACGATCCTCGACGACGCGCCGGACATCCTGATCGCGCCGCGGCTGCGCGAGCTGCCGCGCCAGCGCGACGAGGCCCACGCGGTGACGTGCCCGATCGTCCAGGCCAGCCCGGATCTGGTGCGGCGCGCCGCGCGGTCGTCGCCGAAGACCCGGATCGTGACGCCACGGATCGACATCGGCCCCGGCAACCTGGCGTCGACGCGGTTCCGCGACAGCGCGCGCCGGCTCGCCGAGGACCTCGGCGCCGGCGCCGGCTGGCAGGACGCGTTCGCGGCCGCGGCCGCGGCGCAGCGCCTGTTCGACGACGCGCGCCGCGCGATCGGCGTGCGCGCGCTGGCGTTCGCGCGGGCCCGCCAGGTCGTCCCGGTGGTCGTGCTGGGCCGCCCGTACACGATCTACAACGACGTCCTCAACTCCAACGTGCCCAACCTGCTGCGCGAGCAGGGCGCGATGGCGATCCCCGTCGACTGCTACCCGATCGACGACGACGCGCCCATCTTCGACGGCCTGTACTGGGGCTACGGCCAGCTCAACATCCGCGCCGCGCACCAGATCCGCCGCGCCGACGGGGTCTACGCGGTCTACTGCTCGAACTACTCGTGCGGCCCCGACAGCTTCACGCTGCACTTCTTCACCTACGCGATGGAGCACAAGCCGTTCGCGATCATCGAGACCGACGGCCACTCCGGCGACGCCGGCACCAAGACCCGGCTCGAGGCGTTCCTGTTCTGCGTCGAGGGCGACCGCCGCCTGAGCGCCGCCACCCGCGCCGCGCTGCCGCGCCGGGACTTCCGCCGCGTCGACGGCGGCAACGTCACGGTCGGCGCCGCCCGGGCGGCCCGGGCGCGGGTGCTGATCCCGCGCATGGGGCCCAACGCCGACGTCATCGCCGCGGTCATGTGCGGCGAGGGCCTGCGCGCCGAGGCCTTGCCGATGCCGTCGCGCGCGACGCTGCGGCTCGGCCGCCGCTACACCTCCGGCAAGGAGTGTGTGCCGATGACGCTGACCGCGGGCAGCCTGCTGGCGCGCCTCGACGAGCTCGCCGCCGAGGCCGGCCCGGACGAGCGCTTCGCGTTCTTCATGCCGAGCGCCGGCGGCCCGTGCCGGTTCGGCGTCTACAACCTGTTCCACAAGATCCTGCTCGAGCAGACCGGCTGGCGCGACCGCGTCGACGTCATCTCGCCGGACTCCAGCGACTACTTCAAGGACGTCTCGGCCGACTTCCAGATCCGCGCCAGCGTCGCCGCCGTGGCCTCGGATCTGCTGCTCGCGGCGCTCCACGACGTCCGCCCGGTCGAGCGCCGGCCCGGCGCCGCCCAGCGGATCTACGATCGCCACGTCGCCGAGCTGATCGCGCTGTTCCGCGGCGTCGGCCCCGGCGGCCTGGCCCGCGGCCTCGCCGAGCTGTCGTCGGGGGCGTTCGGGGTCCGCGCCCTGCTGGCGCGCGCCGCTGCCGAGCTGCGCCGGGTCAAGGATCCGACGATCGACCTGCCGACGGTGTCGGTGGTCGGCGAGATCTACGTCCGCCTCGATCCGTTCGCCAACGACTTCGTGGTCGAGAAGCTCGAGGCGCGCGGTCTCAAGGCCGCGATGGCGCCGTTCAACGAGTGGCTGGAGTACATGAACCACCTGCGGCTGCAGCGGCTCGACGAGGGCCGCGGGCTGCCCACCGATCGCCGCTTCCACGGCCGCGTCGTCCAGGCGCTGCAGGCCCGGCTCACCGACCGCCTGTACCGGGTGATGGCCGACGCCCTGGGCTGGGCGCCGCGCACCACCGTCGCCGACACGGTCCGCGCGGCGGCGCCGTACGTCAGCGCCGAGCTGTTCGGCGAGGCCGTGCTGACCGTCGGCGGGCCGGTGCACGAGTACCTGCACGGCGCGATCGACGGCGTCGTCGCGGTCGGCCCGCACGAGTGCATGCCCAACAAGATCGCCGAGGCCCAGCTCGCCCACGTCACCGAGGACCACGGCCTGATCGCGCTCACGCTGCCGGTGAACGGTGATCCGATCGATCCCGAGCTGCTCGATCGCTTCGCCTTCGAGGTCAAGGAGCGCCACGCGGCGCGGGGCCCCGGGCCGCGCCGGAGCCGCCCGGGCCGCGGCGGCGACCGCGCGCCCGCGGTGACGTGGCGGGACGCGGCGACACGCGGCGGTGGCCGCGCCGCGCCGGCGACGGCGGCCGGCTTCGTGCCGCTGGGCCAGCTGCGTGGCCGGCGTGGCCCCGGTCGCCCGGCGGTGTGAACCGCGGGGCTACAGGTACGGCTGCAGCACGCTGGCCGCGTTGTCGAGGATGCGCCGCAGCCGGGTCCGTCCCGCGAGCTCGGTGCGGTCGAGCCGGCGGGCGCCGGCGATCCGGGCGTCGACCAGCGCGTCGACGCGCGCGGTCAGCTCGGGGCTGTAGGCCTCGACGTCGAGCTCGAAGTTGAGCCGCATCGAGCGTGGATCCCAGTTGGCCGAGCCGAGCAGGGTCCAGGTGCCGTCGATCGTCATCAGCTTGGTGTGGTCGAACGGCGCCGGCGTGCACCAGATGCCGACGTCGTGGTCGAGGAACTGGCCGATGCCGCCCCGCACCGCGGCGTCGAAGAAGCGGAAGTTGGTGCGCTCGGGGATGACGATGTCGACGGTGACGCCGCGCAGCGACGCCGCCTCGAGCCCGGCGACCAGGCCGGGGTCGGGGAGGAAGTACGGCGTCACGACCCGGACCCGCCGGCGCGCCACCGACAGCGCGGTGACGATCGTCCACGGCAGCGGATCGCTGGGATCGTCGGGGCCCTCGGTGACGACCCGGGCCAGGACGTCGCCGTCCGCCACCGCCGGCGCGTACCAGGGATCGCCGCGCAGCGCCTCGCCGGTGGTGAACTGCCAGTCGTCGGCGAAGACGTGCTGGAGCTGGGTGACGATCGGCCCGGTCAGGCGGAAGTGCAGATCGCGGGTCGGGATCGTGGGGTCCAGCGCTAGCCAGTGGTGGCGGCGCACGTTGATGCCGCCGGTGAAGCCGACCTCGCCGTCGACGACCATCACCTTGCGGTGGTTGCGCAGGTTCCAGTAGCGCGGGAACGCCTTGCGGATGGGCAGGAACAGCGCGGTGCGCAGCCCGGCGGCTCGCAGCTTGCCGTCGGCGCGTGGCCGGTGGTAGCGGACGCCGGCGGCGTCGATCAGCACCCGGACCTCGACGCCGCGCTGGCGCGCCGCCGCGAGCGCGGCGACGAAGCGGTCGCCGACGTCGTCGCCGTCGAAGATGAACGACATCAGCGTCACCGAGCGGCGGGCGCCGTCGATGGCTTCGAGCATGGCCGGGAACGCCTGATCGCCGTCGATCAGGGGCTCGATCCGGTTGCCGGTGAGCAGCGGGCGGTGGGTCAGGCGGTCGGCGGCGCGGGCGAGGGCGGCGACGTGGGGCGCGTCGCCGAGCCGGGCGGCGAGGTCGTCGGCCGACGCCGGCGACGGGTGCTCGCGCGCCGGCGCCGCCTCGGTGCGCAGCGTCTGGCCCTTGCGGACGATGCGGTTGATGCCGAGCAGGACGTACAGCAGGGGGCCGACGATCGGCGACAGCCAGATCACCGCCAGCCAGCCGGAGGCGCTGCGCGGCAAGCGCGGCACCAGCAGCACGTGGAGCGTGGTCGCGACCGACATCACGGCGCCTAGCGCTGCCACCAGCAGCGCCCGGTGCTCGCCGATCCACCGCAGCGGCTCCACCCCCACTACATACCGCGTCCGGCGCGCGGCCGCCGGGCTAGCGCGTGTCGTCGCCGGCCGACGCGGCGTCAGCGCCGGCGGGGTCGCCGGCGTCGGCGCCATCGGTAGCGCGCGCGGCCGCGGCGGGCGCCGGCGGCGACGACGGGCACCGCGCGATGTAGGCGGCGCCGACCGCCATCAGGGCCGCGGCCGCGATCAGCACCGGCGTCGACACTCGCGACACCACGATCATGATGGTGAGGCTGGTCGCCATCGTCGCCCACGACGTCAGCTTGACCGACCACGGGATGACCCGGGCCTGCCGCCACGCCCGCAGCCGGGCGCCGAACCAGCGGTGGTGCAAGAGCCAGCGCTCGAGCCGCGCCGAGCCCCGCGAGAACGCCCACAGCGCCAGCAGCATGAACGGCGTCGTCGGCAGCAGCGGCAGCACCGCGCCGATCACGCCGAGCGCGAAGAACGCCCAGCCGAGGGCCAGGTAGGCGAGCCGGATCGCGCGCGGGCGCATCGGGGAAGCATTGCCGGGGCCCCGGCCGCTGTCCATCGCGGGACCTTCGCAGGCGCGCCCGACCGACGACGGTGGGGACGGTCGACCGCGTACGGCCGGTTGCAGCCGGGTGGTCGGGCCCCATCGGTCCCGCGCGGATCCGCGAAACCGGGGCCCGCGGAGGTGGCGCACGCCTTGCTCTGGCCTGGGCCACCCCGGGGAAAGGTCCCCTTGATCGATCGCGAGCCGAGCTGGACGTACACGTGGGCGTGGCTGGTGCTGGTCGCAGCAGGAGGCTGCGTCGCCGACGATTCGCTGCCGCCTGACGGCCCGGCCTGGGATGACCAGCCCGGCGTCGACGAGCCGGTCCACGAGGAGATCGGCGAGGAGGAGGAGGTCACCGCGCTGTTCGCGCCCAGCCAGTCGGTCTGGGTCGCGGCGACGACCGGCCCGTGCTCGACCGCGGTGGTCGCGGGGCTCGCCGAGCAGCTGATCGACGAGGTCGAGTGCGTCCGTCCCGGCACGATGGCCCGGATCGACGCGACGCCGGGCGTGTCGCTGTCGGCGTCGACGTTCCCGTACCTGCAGGGGCCGGCGGCCGACGGCCTGCGCCGCGCCGCGGCGACCCGTGCAGTCACGATCAACTCGGGCCTGCGCACGGTGGTGCAGCAGTACGTCCTCTACACCTGGTACGTGCGCGGACGCTGCACCAGCGTCGTGACCCTGGCCGCCGCGCCCGGGCGGTCCAACCACGAGGCCGGGCTGGCGGTCGACGTCGCCAACTACGACGCCGCGTACACGGCCCTGACCTCGCACGGCTTCCGGTGGCTGGGCAACGGCGACCCTGTCCACTACGACTACGTCGCCGGCGGCGTCGATCTGCGCTCGCTGTCGGTGCAGGCGTTCCAGCGGCTGTGGAACCGCAACCACCCGGAGGCGCCGCTGGCCGAGGACGGCGCGTGGGGCCCGAGCACCGAGGCGGCGGTGGCGCAGGCGCCGTCGGCCGGGTTCGCCGCCGGCGCCAGCTGCGGCGCCGGGGTCGGTGGCGAGGTCGCGATCGAGGTGTACTGGAGCCGCGGCGCCGACGGTCGCTACGCGCTGCGGGCGCTCGCCGATCCCCGGGTGGCGCGCGTCGAGTACCGGGTCGATGGCTACGTCATCGGCGGCGCGTCCCGGGCCGACGGCGACAACTTCCCCGACGACTACGGGTTCACGGTCGAGGCGGCCGAGCGTCACTTCGAGGTCGTGGGCTTCGACGCCGACGACCAGCGCGTCGGCCACGGCGTCGGCCTGCTCGACGTCACCGCCGGCACCGGCGTGTACATCAAGCAGATGGGGCGTCGCCTCTACGAGATCGGGCTCGAGCGCGCGCCCGCCGGGGTCGCCGCGATCGAGGTCCGCGCCGACGGCTACCTGCTCACCGACGCCGTCGCCGGCACGACCCGGAGCGCGCGCGGCGCGGTCCGCTCGACGTTCAACCAGCTCGGGTCGCGGCAGTTCACGATCACGACGTTCGCCGCGGACGGCGCGGTGCGAGGGACCTTGCGGCGGACGTTCACGCTCGAGTAGCGCCGGTCGCCGCCGCGGGGCACCAGGTCGGGCGCCGTCGGCCGATGCGACCGGGGACCCGTCTCGATCATCGAAGGGGCATGCGTGACCGGGTTCGCTATCGCGGCCTCTGGTACCGGCGCGACGTGCCCATCGATCGCTTCGAGGGATCGGGCGTGCTGGCGGTGACGACCGAGGTCGACGGCGTGCGCCTCGCGGCGGGGACGCCGGTGGCGCGCGACGTCGACCTCGGCTACGTCGTGGCGCGGCTGGCGGTGCCGCAGCAGGTGTACGGCGTGGTCCTGCCGGCGGGGACGTCGCTGCACCTGCACCGGGCGCACCCGCGCAGCCGCGCCCACTGGGTCGGCACGGTGCTGATCGCCCCGCTACACCTGCTGATCCTGGCGCTGCTGGCGCTGTGCTGGCGGCGACGCCCGGCGCCGCGCGCCCCGGCGCTGCGCGCGATGGCCTACCTGCGCGACGACGCGACCGTGCTGGGACGGACCTGGCCAGCCGGCACCGTGATCCGGTTCTCCGTCGGCGGCCGGGTCGACATCGGGCCGGCGCGGTGAGCGGGCGGCTGCCGCGCGACTCGCGTCTGCGATATCATCGGCGCCGATGAAGCAATCGACGTACGGCGCCCTGGCGCTGGTCCTCGCGATGACGGCGGCGTGTGGCTCGCGCGGCGGCGCGAACGAGCCGGAGCAGGACGTCGAGGGCAAGTGCAAGACCGACCCCGCGATCGCGGCGACCCGGGCGGCGACGCCGGGCGAGTCGCCCAACTGCCTCGACGCGGCGGTCTACCAGGGCCTGTCCGACACCTGCAACGCCGAGCACGATCCGGTCGCGTGCTACTTCGCGTCGTCGTGCGTGCTGGTCCAGTACGCCAGCCTGGCCGACGACGATCCCGAGCGCGGGCTGCACGAGACCGCGATCATGGAGGGCTACGGGTTCGCGTGCGCCAACCAGATCGCCGAGGGCTGCGTCAACCGCGCGTCGTTCGCCGAGGAGCTGCTCAAGGCCCACCCGGATCGCCCCGACGCCGCGACGCTGCAGGCCGCGGTGTGCGACGGCTACCGCACCGCGTGCGAGCTCGGCATCGAGTGGGACGGCTGCGGTCGCTGCATCGCGGGTGGCTGCACCGGGCTGACCGACCAGCCCGCCGGATCGTGAGCCAGGTCGTGACCGCCGCGTCGCCACCCGTCGCAGGCACCGGCGCCGCCGGCGCGGTCGTCGCTGGCGATCGGTTCGCGATCCCGGCCACCGCCAGCCTGGTGGTCGCCGCGGCCGACGTTCGCGTCGCGGTCGCCGCCGGCGCGCCGGTCGCGAGCCTGCGCGCGCTGGCACGCGTCGCCGGCGAGGCCTGGGTCGAGACCATCCTCGAGGGCTTCGTCCTGGCGCTGGCGGCGGCGTCGCGGGGGCCGGGCTCCGGCCGTCGCACCGCGGCGACGCTGCGCGACCTGTCCGACAAGATCGTCGGCAGCGGCTCGAAGCGCGCCGACGCCGCCCGGGTCGCCGCCCTGGTCGGCTACTTCGACGAGCACCTGGTGGCCGGGCCGCCGCCGCGCATCACGTTCGCGATCGACGACGAGCTCGCCGCCGCGCTGACGCCGACGCTGCAGATCGCTGCGACCGGCGCGCCGGTGCCGCCCGAGGTCCTGGGCGCGGCGCTGCACGCCACCGTCGACGCCACGCTGGTCCGGTTCTTCGACGGCCCGCTGACGGTGCTCGGCCTCGGCGTCCTCCTGCGCACGGCGGTGCGGATCGGCCGGTCCGCGGTCACCGGGCGGGTCCACGGCGAGGTCGATCGCGCCGTCAAGGACGCGGAGGCCAGCGCGCGGCTGGTCACGATGCTGCGCGGCTACGTCGCCGCGCCGGCGGCGCCGGCCCACGCCTGATCGCGCCCGGCGTCTCCGGGCGCGCCGGGGCGCGCTCGATCGAGTGGCCGCTCCCGGGTGACGCGTGGCGCCCCCAGCAATACGCTCGCCGGGTCAGACGTTTCCTCTGCAACCGTCTCGAGGACCATGCGCACCACCCGCTCTTCCATCATCGTCGCCGGCCTGCTCGCCGCCAGCACCGCCGCCTGCGGTTCGTCGTCGGGCGGCGGCGCCCACGGACCGTCGTCGACCCCGCGCGCCTGCCCCGCGGCCGACGCGATCTACAGCGCGCAGTACCGGACCGCCGACGCCGACGCGTACGGTGGCAACACCTACGGCATGCCGGCGACGGCGCACTGGCAGGTCGCGCTGAAGATCTGGCCCGAGGAGGGGCAGTGGGCCGATCCACCTGTCGAGGCGCCGCCCGAGCTCCAGGCCGGCCCCCGCACCGAGGCCGAGGCGCGCGCCCTGCTCGGTGCCTCCGATCGGCCGATCAGCGGGCCGGTGTCGGTGTGGGCCGGCGCCGGCGCGCCCTGCGAGGGTCACGTCGTCGGCTACTACGTCGCGCTCACCGACCAGGGCGGCGAGCCGTTCCGGGTCCTGGCCGCCGACGTCGAGGGCTGCGCGCCCGGCGCCGACCACAACTCGTGGTCCGACTGGGTCGCGTTCGGTCCGGTGGCCACCGGCTGCGCGCTCGCGCCCGTGACCGAGGCCTACAGCCACGTCGCCACCGAGGACTGGTCCGAGGACGCCGGCCAGACCATGACGTTCCCGGACCCGGTGGCGATGCCGGCCACGTTCGCGGCGGCGATGCCGGCCGCGGCCTGCGCCGAGCCCGACTGCCACACGCTGTACCGGATCCGGCGCGCCGGCACCCCCACCCCGCAGGCGTGGGAGGTCCTGGTCACCCAGGTCACGCCGGGCGAGGAGGAGGATCCGTGCAGCTTCGAGAGCACCAGCCACCAGCTGCTCCTCGTCGGCGACGAGGCCGGGCCGCTCACCGTCGTCCGCCTCACCGAGCCGACGATGAACTACGAGACCGGCGAGCCCGAGCTCGGCGAGGCCGAGGGCTCCCTGTCCGGCCTCCTGATCGACGGCGGCGGCAGCCGGGTGCTGCTCGCGCGCCACGTCGGCGCGTACGCCGCGGTCGAGCTCGGCGGCGCCGCGCCGGCGGCGTCGTTCGTGCCCTGGTACGTCGCCCACGAGGAAGACGGCGACTGGTTCTCGCTCGCCGCGTACTGCGGGCCGTGAGCGGCCCCGCCGGCGCCGGCGCCGCCTACGTGTAGCGGAACTCGACCAGCGGCTGCGGCCGGTACAGGCCGTTGTGCGGCGGGTAGTTGAACGGCTGGTAGTAGATCGGCCACGGCGTCGCGCGCGGCTGGCCGTGGCCGTACTCGATCGTCAGCGCCATCGGCGTGACCGCGCGGTACGGCGCGCCCACCGGGAGATCGGCGTTGTCGGCGCCGCCGGCGGAGAACAGGTTGAGCAGCAGGCGGTCGCCGAGGTCGAAGACGACCTCGAAGCCGCGATCGATCTGCTCGTGGCCGCGGATCATCGTGCCGCAACCGGTGCGCTCCATGAACGCGCGGAACTGCTGGCGCCCGAAGCTGAACCGGGGGTTCTTCCGCTGCTGCTCGACCGGGACGTGGTCGCACGGGCTGGGGTCGCTCCACAGCATCTGGAAGCGCAGCTCGGGATCGTTGAGGCTGGACAGATCGCGGTAGCGCTCGGCGAAGCTGTCGTCGCGCGGGATGCCGCCGTGCACGAACAGCGTGCGGTCGAACAGCAGCGAGGTCGGCATGTGCTCGAACAGCAGCCGGTAGGCCTCGAGCATCTCGGGCGGCGCGTACGGGGTCAGCGACGCCAGGGCCTCGGCGGGGTGGACGCCGCTGTAGATCTGGTGCTCGAGCCAGACGAAGTACTCGTGGTTGCCGCGCAGCACGACGACGTGATCGGGCATCGAGATGAACAGCTGCAGCACCGCGCGCAGCACGCCGTCGAAGCTGAAGCGGCCGCGATCGATGTAGTCACCGAGGAAGACCAGCTTGACGTCGGGGTAGCGGGCGGGGTCCCACTGATGCGCCCACACCCGCTGGATGAAGTTGGACTGCAGCAGCGCCGCCTTGAGGCAGCTGTAGCAGCCGTGCAGATCGCCGAGGACGATCAGCTCGACCGGGTGGTCGGGGCGCATGACGTGGACGTAGCCGTCGAGGACGCGCGCGCCCGGCGGCACCTCGCCGACGTCGGCGAGGCCGGTCAGCAGGCCGGCGCCGGCGACCCGCTGCCGGCCCCACTGCGCGATCGCGTTCTGCACCAGCTGGTAGTCCCACGCGATCTGCGACTGGCGCTCGACGGGGTGGGGCGAGTAGGTCTGCTCCAGCGGATCGAGCAGCGGGTGCGCCAGCGCGGTGAGATCGAGCCAGCGCGCCGGGTTGACCAGCATGGGCGCGGGGCGCGTCGCCTTGACCGTGGCCTCGCCGGCGGCGGCGATCGAGGCGGCGCTGACGCCGGCGGGCGCGGCGGCCGGCGCCGGGGCGGTGGGCGCGGCGGCGAACGCGGCGACCAGCTCGTCGTAGAGCTGCTGCTCCGGCCACGTGACCATGCCGTCGGCGTGGATCAGCGCCTGGACCAGCTCGAGGGCGGCCGACTGATCGGTAGGCGCGAGCGCGCGGAAGATCGACAGCGCGCGCGCCCGCAGCTGCGGCGGCGCGCGGTTGCCGTCGCCGGGCGGCGGACCCGCGGCGGCCAGCGCCGCGACCTCGGCCTCGAGCTGGGCGTAGAGCCCGTCGCAGTGGACCCGCCACGCGGTCAGGTACTGCGCCTGCTGCTCGGCGGAGCCGGTGCCCGAGCGCTCGATCCCCAGCAGCACCGAGTCGAGGTACTGGCGCACGAACCGCTGCTCGTGATGGTGGAACATGCCGTCGACGTGCCCGACCGTCAGCAGCAGGTCGAGGAACGCCGCGTAGCGGGGCGCGCCACCCCGGTCGCCGGTCGGCGCAGGTTCGGGTCGCGTCGGCACGGGCGTTTGGTACGACATCGACGAGGGACGACCGGTCGCGCACCGGCGTCCCTCCCAGTATCGTCGCGATCCGCGGCATCGCCAAGCCCGCCGGCGCAGTGATAACCTGGGCGGACATGATCGAGCTGTACTCCGCGCACGATGGCTTCACGTTCGGAGCTCATCAGGTGGCGGCACGGGGCGCGCGACGGGGCAGCGTCGTGGTGATCCAGGAGATCTTCGGCGTCACCGAGCACATCCGGGAGCGGTGCGATGTCTTCGCAGGCGCCGGCTACGACGTCCTCGCGCCGTCGCTGTTCGACCGCATCGAGCGCGGCTTCCTGGTCCCGTTCGACGTCCACGGCGTGCAGCGCGGCCGCGACGCGGTCGAGGCCTCGCCGTGGCCGCAGGTCATGAGCGACGTGCAGACCACGATCGACGCGCTCACCCCGCCGGTCTCGATCGTCGGCTTCTGCTACGGCGGCGCGGTGGCGTGGCTGGCCGCCGCGCGCTGCACCGGGCTGGTCGGCGCCAGCGCCTTCTACGGCCGCCTGATCAACAGCCTGCTCGACGACGCGCCGCAGGTGCCGATCATCCTGCACTACGGCGCGCGCGATCCCGGCATCCCGCCGGCGGCGGTCGACGAGGTCCGTGCGCGCTATCCGGACCTGCCGGTGCACCTGTACGAGGCCGGCCACGGCTTCTGTCGGCAGGGCAGCTCGGACCACGACGCCGCGAGCTGCGCGCTGGCGACCGACCGCACGCTGGCGCTGTTCGCGTCGCTGGTCTGAGCCGCGCGTCCGTCGCGCGGATCCGGTCGGATCCGATCCGAGCGGTCAGCGCGCGATCACTCGTCGATCGGCCACTCGCCCATGCCCTTGCCGCTCTTCCACGCCTCGTCCTCCTCGAAGTGCATGCCGTCGTCCTTGAGGGCGCGGGCCGAGGTCAGCATCACCTCGGTCTTGGCGGCGTCCTTGGGCACCTCGAGCATCTCGATCTCGAACGTGCACCAGCTCTTGGGCTTGCACAGGTAGTCGCGCCCGGAGAACGACGTCCACGCGACGTCCTTCTCGAACGCGGTGCCGACGCCGACCTTGATCACCGCGCCGGCGGCGTCGGTGTAGCGCGCGGCGATCGTGTAGCCGGCGATGCTCTTGTCCGAGAAGTTGTAGGCCTTGACGTCGAGCTTGCCGTCGTGGTCACCGCCCGGCGTCGAGCCGGTGACCTCGAAGGCGATCGGCGCGCCGGTCGCCGGCTGGGCCGGCGGTGGCGCGGCGGCCTCCTTCTTCTTGCCGCATGCGACGGCGGGGACGAGCAGGGCGCACAGGACAGCGGGGAACAGACGCGACATGGCCGCGAGTATTCCACGACCCGTGCCAGGCCGGTGGCGACGCGGTTTCGCCGGCTTGCGGCCGTCGGCGGCGCCGGCGCGGCGACCTCGCCGGCGGCGACCTGCCACCGCCGGCAGCGACCTGCCGGACCTGGCAGGCGACGGCGGCGCCGGGCTACGACGCGGCCCAGGGCTGGCGCTCGCGCAGGACGTCGACGTCGACGGTGCCCGCGTCGAGCTCGCCGGTCGCGGCGTCGCGGATGCGGTACGCGAGGGTGCGCCCGCCCAGGGGCTGGGCCTCGACGAAGACGCAGCGCAGCTCGCCGGGCTCGAAGCCACACTGCGCCTGGATCGCGGCGAGCAGGCCCTCGTCGTGGAGGTGGCCGTCGCCGAAGTTCCAGCCCAGCGCGAGCCCCGCGACGATCTCGCCGTCGACGTACTCGTGCTCCTCGAGCCGGTCGACCGCGCGCGGGATCAAGACCGGCAGGGCGCGGCCCTGCAGGTGCATCATGCGGAAGCCCATGACCTTGCCGACCAGGCCGACCGCGGTGGCGCGGTCGTACAGCGGCGCCAGCTGGTCGTAGATCCACGGCGACGACTTGGTGAGCCGGTCGAGCTTGCGGTAGCTGTCGCCGCGGAACAGCCACACCGAGTACGGCCAGTTGCCGGCGTAGTAGCGCATCGCCAGCAGGAACGAGACCCGGTGCGGCCACAGGTTGCCGACCAGCGGCACGCCAACCAGGACGATCGCGAGGAAGCCGGCGAGCGGGGTGGCGCCGAGGTCGAGGACGCTGACGTCGGGGTGGGCGCCGAACAGCGCGAAGCCGCCGTAGACGACCATGACGTTCCACTCCAGGGGCACGCCCATCGGCACGTTGCTGGTGATGAAGCCGTGCAGCACCAGCATCAGGATCAGCCCGACGGTGAGCGCGGGGCCGCCGGCGGCGAAGGCCAGGACCAGCGGCACGCCGAGCTCGAGCGCGGTGCCGGCGTGGGCCATCGCGACGGCGAGGCGCGACGGTCGCAGGTCGTCGGGGTAGGCCCGGTACATGCGGGTGCGCAGCCAGCGCATCCGGGTCAGCGGGCTGTTGCTGACCATGACGCCGACGACGCTGGGGAAGTGGTGGTTGAGCTTGGACACGCCGGCCCAGCACCACAGCGCCAGCTGCACCGCCTCGGCGCCGGCGATCCAGTCGTCGCCGGTCGCGGCGACCAGCACGACCAGCGTGGTGCCGTAGTGCTCGGCGCGCAGCGCCAGGAAGATCGTGCGGTCGACGACGCCGAGCGCGCCGACCAGCACGACGATCGGCAGCAGCTCGCCGGTGCCGGGCGCGGCGGCGACCAGCGCGCGCACGCACGCCGCGATCAGCGCCGCGTACAGCGCGACGTCGAGCCGGCTGCGCCGGATGCCGCCGACCACCGGCAGCGACGGGAACCGCGCTCGCTTGGTGGTACCCGGGCGCAGGAAGTAGAGGAACCCGCCCAGCGGCGGCAGGTAGCGGCCAGTCAGCGGCCCCGAGCCGCAGCCCAGGCCGAGCCCCTCGAACAGGAGGCTCCACACGATCGCCTTCTCGAACGCCACCGGCGCCAGCCACCAGTCGCCGATCGTGGCGATCCCGCCGAGCCCGGGGGTGAAGCCGCACCACAGCAGCCAGCCGCCGACGTAGAGCGCGATCTTGATCAGGTAGACCCCGTAGATCGCGATCGGCGCGCCGTAGCCGTCGAGCGCCCACGCGTCGCACACCTGCCGCGCCCGCTCGGAGAACGGCCGCGTCACCCACACCAGCGGGTCGTAGGGCGTCGGCGTCGGCGCCAGCAGCGGCATCGCGGCGCGCCGCTACCGCTCGACCGCGTAGACGAAGCTGGTCTTGGGCGCGCGCAGCATGCGCTCGGCGATGACCGCCTGCGGCACCAGGTCGCCGTCGACGTAGCGGGTCAGCAGCGCCTCGGCGGCCTCGCGGTCGCCGCGGGCCTTGATGCCGCCGACGACCTTCATCATCTCGTCGATCGCGGGCACCAGCTTGTCGGTGACGATCGTGAAGGCGCCGGTGTCCTTGCCGTTGGCGGCGGTGGCCGCGGGATCCCAGCGCAGCGCGCCGTGATCCATCAGGAAGCCGAGCTGGATCACCGCCAGGCTCGGGTACGCCTTGCGCTCGCCGCTGGCGGTGTGGGTGCCCTGCGAGGTCTGGCCGAACGCCCACACCAGCGAGTCGACGTAGGTGCGCGCCGCCATGGTGTCGTCGATGGCGCCCTTGCCGCGCAGGAAGTCGATCAGGAACAGCGCCCCGGTCTGGGCCTTGAGCTCCTCGAAGATCGACGCCACGGTGCCGCCGAGCAGCTGGTCGGAGGTCTTGCCCTTCAGCCGGTACTCGTTGGTCGGGCCCAGGTTGTGGGTCGCCTCGTGCAGCACCGTCGACAGCAGGCCGGGGCCGGCGCTGTCGTCGTAGGCCGTGGCGCTGGCGGCGTCGAGCAGGCTCTCGGCGCCGGCGCGGCGCGCCGCCAGGCTGTCGGGGTCGGTGTACAGGTTCGACATCGCGACGGTGCGGCCGCGGCCCTCGCTCGCCACCGGGCCCCAGTTGGGCAGGCTCTGCCCGACGGTGGCGCTCAGCGGGTCGCGGTCGTCGCCGGCGTTGACGATGATGTCGATGAAGTCGGGCAGGTGGAACGACACGGTGCGCGCCGTGTACGGATTGCCGGTGGCGGTGGCGACCGCGATCTCGAGGTCCTGCTGCAGCGGCGACAGCATGGTCTGCCAGGCCAGCGAGTCCTGGTTGATGCGCGCGAAGGTCAGGTGGAACGCGGCCTTGCGCGAGCACGGCTCCCAGTAGGTCTCGTCGGGGCCGACCCGCACGTACCACTTCGAGTTCTCGGCGTTCATCCGCGACCACGCCTCGTCGGCGGGCTGCCAGTCGTTGCTGGCGAAGCTGGCGGCGGCGGCCTTCAGGTAGGCGCGGAGCGCGTCCTCGCCGGGATCGACGAGGGCGGCGGCGGCCTCGTCGAGGTGCTTGGCGATCGCCGCCATCGGCGCCGCGTAGGCCTCGGTGTACGGCACCGCCGTCAGGCCGGCGTCGGTCTGGCGGACCACCACGAACGGCGCCATCAGCTTCTCGGCGTCGGGGCGCTCCTCGAGGTCCTTGCAGAAGGTGGCCTTGGCCTGCAGCGCCTCGGGGTAGACGTCGACCCGGGGCTCGGGCGCGCCGGGGATCGCCGAGCAGCCGGCCTCGTGCTCGGTGGCCGGGGCGGCGCAGCCCGGCCCGCGGTTGCGGCGGAACAGGCTCTGGCTGGCGGGGTCGTCGGCGGGGACCTTGGCGGCCAGCGCCGCGGCGCCGGTCTGGGTGTCGTAGAGCTGGTCGATCAGCGTCGCGACCTCGAGCATGTGGCCGGCGAACGCCTTGTCGCCGGCCGACAGCTTCGACAGGTCGGTGTCGACCAGGGTCGCGCGCCCCTGATCGAGATCGCGGGCGACCAGGGCGCGGCGCGCGGCGTCGTCGCCGGTGGGCGCGGGCGCCTTGCTGGCCGCGACCAGGCGCTGGTAGGCGTCCTCGAAGGCGGGCGTGAACGCGCCGTTGGCGACCCAGGTCGGCGCGTCCGGATAGAACAGCAGCGTCGCGACCTCGTCGGGATCGACCGCGTCGTCGTGGTCGCGATCGGCGGTCCAGAACAGCGCCAGGTTCTCGCGCACCGCCCACCGGTTGAAGTCGGCGCGGTTCAGCGCGTCGTGGCGCGGCGCGGCCGGCGGCGCGGTCGCGCCGGCGTCGTGCGCCCTGGCGGCGGGCGGCTTGGGATCGCTCTTGCAGGCGACCAGCGACAGGGCGAGGACGAGGGGCGGAAGCGACTTCACGGGCGGACGCTACCGCAAGCGCGCGCCCGGGACCATGCCGGCGTGGCGGGTGCCGGCGGGCACGGCGCGGCCGCCGTGCCCGCGGGGCGGCCGACGGCTACTGGGCGCCGGCCGAGCCCTCGGCCGACACCGACGCCGAGACCTCGACGGTGACGCTGACCGAGGCGTCGATCGTCGCGGCGGCCTCGGACACGGCGTCGGCGGCGACGCCCAGGCAGGCCGCGGCCTGCAGGCCGGCGTCGGCGAGCGAGGTCGCGGCGCCGCCGATCGAGCTGACGAAGCCCTGCAGCGACGGCGCGAGCGCGTACTGGATGCGCGCCTGGGCCTGCAGCAGCACCGGGAAGTTGGTCTCGAGGGTCGCGACCAGGGCGTCGACCCTGGCCTGCGCGGTGGGATCGCCGACCTCGACGCCGACGATCGTCACGTCGGGCAGCGTGCAGGTCGCGGTGGCGTTGGCCTGGGCGTCGCACGCCGCCTTGCAGTCGGCGTTGGCGGTGACGTCGGCCTCGCCGGTGCACTGCGCGTCCCAGCTGGCGTCGCAGCCACCGCTGCACTCGCCGGTGCAGCTGCCGGTGACGTCGGCGGTGCAGCTGCCGGTGCAGGTGCCGCTGCACTCGGCGTCGCAGGCGCCCTCGCAGGTGCCGGTGCAGGTGCCGGCGCAGTTGCCCTGGGCGTCGTTGGCCGAGCAGGTGCCGGTGCAGGTGCCGTGACAGGTGCCGCTGCACGAGCCGCTGCACGAGCCGCTGCACGCGCCGGTGCAGCTGACCGTGCCGTCGACGGTGCACGAGCCCGAGCAGCTGCCGCTGCACGAGCCGTGCAGCTCGCCGCTGCACTCGACCGTGGCGGTGCCGTCGATCGTGACGTCGCAGTCGGCGGCGCAGGTCGCCGCGAGGTCGAGGTCGACCGCGCACGACGCCGGGGTCGCCGAGATGCCGAGGGCGATCCCCGACGGCAGGGACGCGACGATCGCGTCGATCTCGTCGGCGACCCGGCCGCACGCGACCGTGACCGCGAGCTCGCCGGTGCCGGGCTCGAGCTCGCTGGCCGGGATGCCGAGGTCGGTGGCCATCGCGGTGCACGCGCCCAGGACGTCGCCCTCGAGGTCGACCGAGGCGCCGTACAGGTCGGCCGCGGCGTGCAGGAACGCCTCGACCTTGAGCGCGGCCTCGCCGGTGCCGAAGTCGCCGACGGTGCCGCTGGCGGCGATGAAGCCGTCGCCGCACGCGCCGCCCACCGGGTCGGTGGTGTCGCACGCCGTCAGGCCCGCTGCCGCGATCACGATGCCGAATCCGAACGCGAGGAGTTTCATGTTCCCGAGGATGCCACGAAGCCACCGCGGGACGCGCGTCCACCGTCGCGGTCGTGGCGCAGCGCACGCCGCGCGCGCCGGCGCGGTTCCCCCCGGGTCCGGCCACCGGACGGGGTGGCTTTCGCGGTACAACCGGCGGATGCCCCGTCCCACCCGATACCTGATCGGTGGCCTCGCCACGTCCATGTTGCTCGCCGGCGGTTGCGGTGGCGGCGGTGGCGGCGGCGACGACACCGCGCCCATCGACGCCGACACCAGCGGTCCCGACGCCGAGCCGACCCCGTACGGTTGCATCGGCCACGCCTATCCGACCACCGCGCCGGCGTCGATCGTCGTCGGCGGCCACGCCAACGAGATCAGCACCAACGGCCAGACCCCGCTCGGCGCCGTCGCGCTCACCGTGTCCGACACCGCCGACGCGCAGCTCGGGTCCACGACCTCGGACGCCGCCACCGACGTCGGCGCCTACGAGTTCACCCTCGACACCGGCGGCGCGCCGATCGACGGCTACCTCAAGGGCACCCACAACGGCTACAAGGACACCTACGTCTACCCGCCGTCGCCGCTGGCCAACGACCAGGGCGCGGTGCCGGTGCTGATGGTGTCGACGACCGTGTACCCGTTCCTGCCCGTGCTCGCCGGCGCGACCCAGGACGCCAGCCACGGCTTCGTCGGCGTGATCGTGGTCGACTGCCTCGGCCAGCCGGTCGCGGGCGCCAGCGTGACCAGCCCCGACGCCGGCGCCGTGCGCTACGTCGTCGGCACCGGGGTCGGCGACGACACCGTGACCGTGACCGACGAGTCGGGCATCGCGCTCCTGTTCAACGTCACCGCCGGCGCGGCGATCACGGTCGACGCCAGCACGCCGGACCACGACTTCGACGAGCACGCCATCAAGGTGCGCGCCGACGTCGTCACGACGACGGTCGTGGCCCCGGGCCCGATCCCCGGCCTGGCGCCGTAGCGGCGGCCTCGGAAATCCGTGGCGGGCCCGCCGCCGGCCTCGGAAATCCCTGCGCGGCGCCACGTCCGCGACCGGCCAAGCCCGCACAACCACCGGCGGACCCGGTCGGCACGAACGTTGAACGCCAGGGGCGCATGGCCTCGCCTAGCTCTCCACGCCCCCGCCGCTCCCGCCACCGGCGCGCCGTCGTCGTCGTCGCCGCGGCATCCACGCTGCTCGCCGTGGCCTGCGGTGGCGGCGCCGTCGACCGCCCGCCCGAGGTCCGCTCGGAGCTGCCGCGCGATCTCGACCCCGCGGTCAGCGACGCCGACCTCGCCGAGCTGGTCGCCGGCAACACCGCGTTCGCCGCCGATCTGTACCGCGCGGTCC
Source organism: Kofleriaceae bacterium (assembly GCA_020633495.1). GTDB lineage: Bacteria > Myxococcota_A > Polyangia > Haliangiales > Haliangiaceae > WYBA01. The sequence goes on from JACKDR010000015.1 coordinate 111,870, forward strand.
GCGCCACGCCGGGCAACCTGTTCTTCTCACCGCACAGCATCTCGACCGCGCTGGCGATGACCTACGCCGGCGCCGAGGGCGACACCGCGGCGCAGATGGCGGAGGTCCTGCACTTCACGCTGCCCGAGCCGGGCCTGCACCAGGCGTTCGATCGGCTCGATCTCGAGCTGGCGGCGCGGGCCACCGACACCACCAACGACGCGCGGCCGTTCCGGCTCCACACCGCCAACTCGATCTGGGGTCAGCAGGGCTGGTCGTTCTTGCCCGCGTTCCTCGACACCCTCGCGGTGTCGTACGGCGCCGGCCTGTTCGTCCTCGACTTCGCCGCCGATCCCGAGGGCAGCCGCCAGACCATCAACGCCTGGGTCGAGGACCAGACCGAGGACCGCATCGTCGACCTGCTGCCCGCGGGCTCGATCACCGACCTCACCCGCCTGGTCCTGACCAACGCGATCTACTTCAACGCGTCGTGGGCGTTTCCCTTCGACCCCGACGACACCGCGGCCCGGCCGTTCGTGCTCGGCGACGGCACCACGGTCGACGTGCCGACGCTGCACGAGGTCGCCGAGCTGAGCTACGGCGTGGGCCCGCGGTTCCGCGCCGCCGGGCTGCCCTACGACGGCGGCAAGCTCGAGATGGTCGTCGTGCTGCCGGAGCCGATGCCCGACGAGCTCGGCGATCCGTTGCCGGCGCTGGAGGCCGAGCTGACCGCGGCCAAGCTCGACGAGATCCGCGCCTCGCTGCACGAGGCCGAGGTCACGCTCGAGCTGCCGAAGTTCGACTTCGACGCGCCGCTGTCGCTGGCCGACACCCTGGCGGCGATGGGCATGCCGTCGGCGTTCGACACCACCGCCGACTTCTCGGGGATCGACGGCACCCGGCGGCTCGCCATCTCCGACGTCCTGCACAAGGGCTTCGTCGCGATCGACGAGACCGGCACCGAGGCCGCGGCGGCGACCGCCGTCGTGGTCGGGGACACCTCGGTCCCGGAGCCGGCGACGATGATCGTCGACCGGCCGTTCCTGTTCTTCATCGTCGACCGGCCGACCGGGGCGATCCTGTTCGTCGGCCGGATCGTCGATCCCCGGTAGCCGTCAGGCTAGCGCAGGCCGACCCGGCTGAGCAGCCGGTGCAGGTGGACGCGGTCGACCCCGGCGGCGCGGGCGGCGGCGCTGACGTTGCCGCGGTGGGCGGCGAGGAGCTCCTCGAGGTAGCGGCGCTCGACGTGGCGGACCCAGCGCTCGCGGACCGCGCGCAGCGGCTGGGTGACGTCGATCGTCGGGGCGTCCGAGCTGGTCGAGGTGGTCGCGCGCTCCTGGCGCACGATGCAGGCCTCGACGTAGTTGCGCAGCTCGCGGACGTTGCCGGGCCAGCCGTGGCGCAGCAGCTCCGGCAGCAGCTCGCCGCCGGCCAGCGCGCGCGCCATGGGCGAGCGGCGGTCGCCGAGGTCGTCGAGGATCGCCTCGACCAGGACCGGGATGTCGCTGGTGCGCTCGCGCAGCGGCGGCAGGTTGATCACGAGCACGGCGAGGCGGAAGTACAGATCGGTGCGGAAGCGCCGCGCGTTGACCTCGGCGCGCAGGTCGCGGTTGGTGGCGGCGACGATGCGGACGTCGACGGTGCGGCGCTCGGTGCTGCCGAGCCGCTGGATCTCGCGGCGCTCGATCGCGCGCAGCAGCTTGGGCTGGAGATCGAGGGCGAGCTCGCCGATCTCGTCGAGCAGCAGCGTGCCGCCGGCCGCGGCCTCGAACGCGCCGGGCCGCGCGGCGGTGGCGCCGGTGAAGGCGCCGGCCTCGTGGCCGAACAGCTCGGCCTCGAGCAGGTTGGCCGGGATCGCGCCGCAGTCGACGACCACGAACGGGCCGTCCTTGCGGACGCCCTCGACGTGCAGCGACTCGGCGGCGAGGTCCTTGCCGGTGCCGCTCTCGCCCTGCAGCAGCACCGTCGCGGTGCCGGCGGCGGCGGCCTCGAGCCGGCTGTAGATCGCGCGCATCGCGACCGAGCCGCCGCGCAGCCGGCCGAACCGATCGCGCGGCGACAGCGGGATCTCGACCTGGCGGGCGCCGACGTCGAAGCGCAGGCGGGTCCGGCCCACGGTCAGGATCGCGCCATCGCGCAGCGGCGCCTCGATCACCGGGACGTGGTCGACGGCGGTGCCGTTGCGGCTGCCGAGGTCGCGGACCGACGCGACGCCATCGACGACGCGGACCTCGCAGTGGAACCGCGACATCGTGGGATCGTCGACGACGACGTCGGCGCCCGGGTCGGCGCCGACGACCGTGCGTGGCGACGCGAAGACGTGGACCGCGCCGTCGCGCTCGGCGGCTCCGTCGAGCACGGTCAGCCGGCACTCGCGGACCAGCGCGTGGGCGGGCGGCGCGTTGCCCAGGGCCTCGGTGGTGCGCGGATCGTCGGTGGCGCCGGCCATCAGTCGAGGCCCTCCCGGTGACCGGCCGACCCGGTGGCCGAGCCGGTCGTCGTCGCGCCGCGGCCGCGCCCGGTGTGCCGCGGTCGGTCGGCGACCAGCCGGACGTCGATCGGCCCGGCCTGCTCGACCCGGACGTGGACGTCGCCGTGGCCGGCGAGGCGGAGCACCAGCTCGGTGCCGGGCGCGACCGCGGCGTGCAGGGGCGTGGTGCCGAGCGACGCGCCTTCGGCGCGGACCTCGGCGCCGGCCGGCGTGGTGCGGACGTCGATCGCGAGCCGGCCGTCGGCGTCGACCGTCGGCGCGGCGTCGAGCGGGGCGGCGACGGCGACCGGCGCGGCGTCGGGCGGCGGGGCGTGCGCTGGCCGGCGGACGTGGACGCGGTCGTCGGGCCCGAAGCGCTTGACGAGGGCGTTGCCGAGCGCCAGCACGCCGATGGCGCCGAGGGCGACGATCCAGCCGCTGGGACGGCGAGGCGAACGGAGCGCGTGGTACTCGGCCTTCGCCACCGCGGCGGGCGCGGCGCCGGGGAGCGGGTCGGCGACGTCCAGGGTGACCCGCTCGGGCGCGACCCCGATGTCGTCGTCGCGGGCGTCGTCGCGACGGCCGCGGTCGCCGTCGCCGCCGACGACCGCGCCACCGTCGGCGCGCAGCGCCCGCGCGACCTCGTCCATCGACGCCGGCCGGTCGCCCGGCTCGCGCGCCAGGCACCGCGCCACCAGGTCGTCGAGCCCGCGCGACACCGCGACCCGCGACGTCAGCCGCGGCGCCGGCTCGAACAGCTGCGGGCAGCGCCCGTCGGCGTAGCCGTCGAACGGCGGCGCCCCGGTCATCAGCTCGAACAGCACCGCGCCCAGCGCCCACACGTCGACGCACGGCGCGACGACGCCGCCGGTCAGCTGCTCCGGCGCCATGTACGCGGGCGTGCCCAGGCGCCGGCTGGTGTGGACCGCGGCCTCGCCGTCGAGGTGCCGGGCGATCCCGAAGTCGACGATCTTGGGCGTGTCGCCGGCGAGCATGACGTTGGCCGGCTTGAGGTCGCGATGGACGATGCCCTGGCGGTGCGCCGCCGCCAGGCCGTCGGCGAGGCCGGCGCCGAGCCGGCGCGCCTCGGCCTCGTCGAGCGCGCCGCGCCGGGCCAGCCGGGTCGCCAGGCTGTCGCCGTCGACCCGCTCCATCACCAGGTAGCAGCGGCCGCTGGCGTCGTCGCGGCCGACGTCGAGGACGCGGACCACGTTGGGGTGCTCGATGGCGCGGGCGCGCGTCGCCTCGGCGATGAACGCGGCGACCGCGTCGTCGTCGCCGGCGAGGTCGGCGCGCAGCAGCTTGATCGCCACCGGGTCGCCGAGGAACCGGTGGGTGCCGGCGTGGACCTCGCTCGTGCCGCCGCGGCCGAGCAGGTCGCCGAGCGTGTAGTTGCCGACGGTGCGACCCTCGCGAGCTGTCATCTGGAGCCGTGCCACTTCGTTGCGACGTCGAGGCGCGTCGGCTACTGTCGCATGGATGCGCGCGCTGGTGGCATGGATCGTCGCCGCGGCGCTGGCGCTGGCGCCGCCGCTGGCGTCGTCGGCGCGCGCCGACGCCACCGAGGACGCGGCGCTGCTCCACCTCGACCGCGGCATCGCCGCGTTCAAGGCCGGCGACCTCGACCGCGCCCGCGCCGAGTTCCAGGCCGCCCACGATCTGGTCCCGGACCGGGCCAACCCGTACCGGTGGCTGGCCCTCACCGAGGTCCAGCTCGGCGACTGCGTCGCCGCCGCCCGCGACGCCGACGGCTTCCTGGCGCGGGTCGCCGCCGACGACCCGCGCGCCGCCGAGCTGGTGCGGGTCCGCGACCTGTGCGGCAAGACCGGCGTCCTCGCGATCGACTCGGCGCCCACCGGCGCGTCGCTGCGCATCGACGACGCCCTGGTCGGGCGCACGCCGCACCGCGCGCTGGCGATGCGCGCCGGCGAGCACACCGTCGCCGCCGACCTCGACGGGTACGCCTCGACGACGCGCCGCGTGGTGGTGCCGGCCGGCGGCGAGCTCGCGGTGCACCTGACGCTGCGGCCGCGGCGGCGGTCGCTGGTGACGCGCTGGTGGTTCTGGACCGCGGTGGTCGGCGCCGCCGCGGTGACCGCGACGATCGCGGTGGTCGCGACCCGCGGCCCCGACGAGACGCTGCTGCCGCCGGTGACCTGTGACGCCACCGGCTGCGCGGGGGCGACGCCGTGACGGTCGCGCGCGGCCGGGGGGCGCGCGCGCGGCTCGCGGCGGCGCTGGCCGCGGCGGCGCTGGCCGCCGCGCCCGCCTGCGACGGCGACGTCGATCCGTGCGCGTCGGTCGCCGGCACCTGCCTGGCGATCCACGTCGCCGCCGCCGAGCCCGACGCCGTCGATCCCATCGACCAGCTCGACCAGCTCGAGCTCGACATCCTCTACGGCGATCGCCACGCCACGACCACGGTCCAGGCCGACGGCGGTCGCGTCGTGGCGCTGCCGGTCGCGACCTCGATCGCGGTCGACGTCGCCGCCGGCGACGAGCTCACCGTCGGCGTGGTCGTCGCGGCCAAGCTCGCCGGCACGATCCGCGGCACCGGCGCGGCGTCGGCGACGGTGGCCGCCGGCGACCACGCCGCGCTCGAGCTCCGGGTGGCGCCGCCGGTCGCCTGCGTCGCCGGCGGGCTGTACTGCGGCGGCGACAAGCTGGCCGGCGATCCCGACACGCTCTACCAGTGCAACGCCGGCGGCGTGCCGCTGGCGCGCGGCGCGTGCGCCGCCGGCTGCGTCGTGACGCCGACCGAGGACGACGCCTGCCGCGCCGCCGGCGGCCCGTGCGTCGAGGGCGGCTTCTACTGCGGCGGCGACAAGCTCGCCGGCGATCCGCAGGCGCTGTACCGCTGCGTCGGCGGCGTCGGCACCGCGCCGCAGGTGTGCGCCGACGGCTGCGTCGTGCGCCCGGGCCAGGACGACGCCTGCCGGTGACGTGGCGGCGGGCGTCACGCCCCGCCTCGTCGCGGCGCCGGCGTCGTCACTGACAGGTCGGCGCGACCTGGCCGTCGGAGCCGGTGTAGACGTACGCGTCGGCGACGTAGCCGTTGCCGATGTTGTCCCACAGCGTCGAGGTCCCGTAGGTGCCGCTGATCGACTGGCCGCGCTTCTGGCAGTAGATCGTGACGTGGGTGCCGTCGGCGACCGAGCCGACCGCGGCGTAGCTGGTGCTCGGGCCGCGGCGCACCGTCAGCGACGCGCCCGCGGTGTTGATGCGCGCCGCGACACCGCCGCCGCCGCCGCCGCCGCCGCAGGCGTTGTGGCTGCGGTAGTTGCGGGTGCCCCAGTAGTACGCGCCGCTGCCGTTGAAGACCGCGCGGATCGCGTAGCCGTTGTGGCGCTCCTCGAAGTGCAGGTGCGGCCCGGTCGAGCCGCCGGTGCTGCCGACCTCGCCGATCTTCTGGCCCTGGCGCACGGTCGCGCCGCGCGACACGGTCTGCCGCGACAGGTGCGCGTACCGGGTGGTGTAGCCGTTGCCGTGGCTGATCTCGATCCACCGGCCGTAGCTGGTATTGCCCAGGTTCTCGACCCGCGTGACCGTGCCGGCGGCGGCGGCGACGACGGTGTCGCCGTAGTCGTTGGCGCGGTTGAAGTCGACCGAGTTGGCCGGGCTGTGGTTGGTCCGGGTCTGGCCGGCCCACACCTGATCGCAGGGGAACGGCAGCTGGAACCGCGGCGACACCGCGTAGATCGCGCCGGTCTCGACCGCCTCGGCGGCGTCGGACGACTCGTCGGCGGCCAGCGGGCCCTCGTCGCTCCACTCGGCGTCGCCGAGCTCGCCGGCGGGATCCTCCTCGAACGAGTCGGGATCGTCGGGGTCGTCGGGATCGCCGACGACGCAGGCGCCGACGTGGAGCGCGAGCAGCAGCGGGCAGGCGGCGGCCAGCAGGCGGGACAGGTGGTGGACGGTGGGCTTCGAGGTGTTCATGGCAGCCTCCTTCAGCAAGGCGCGATCCACCGGGCAACCCCGCGGAACCCGGGCGATCGGCGCCGGCGCCTGTAGCGCCGCGCGCTACAGCTGCCCACCGCCGTCGGCCCCAGGCGGCCGGAGGTGGCGGTCGCGGCGCGGCGCCCGGTGGATCGTCCGGGTCCCGCCGTTGCCGCGGCGGCCGCCGGCGACGGGACCTCCGGGTCCCGCCTCGTTCGCGATCCTGCGGGGTTGGCGCTGGCGTCGCGGTTGCAATCGGGTCGTGGTCCACGAAACAGGAGGTTCCATGTCGCCGCGCTCGAGCTCGTCCATCCCCGCCGTCCCCGCCGCCGCCGCCGTCCCCGCCGCCCGCTCGGCTCGTCCCGCCACGGCGCCGCGCGCCGCGGCGTCGTCGCGCACCCTCGCGCTGGTCGTCGCCATGGCCGCGCTCGCCACGCTCGCGGTCGCCAGCGCCGGCTGCGTGGTCCGCGCCCGGCCCCGCGCCGCGGTCGCCGCGGCCTGGGATCGCCTCGGCGAGCGGCGCGTCGACGGCGCCGTCGACCGCGACGTCATCCACGTCGGCCGCGACGACGGCCGCTACCGCCGCATCAAGCTGGTCGTCGAGGGTAGCGCGCTCGAGATGTACGACGTCGTCGTGGTCTTCGGCGACGGCCAGCAGTTCTCGCCGACGACCCGGCTGGTCTTCGGTCGCGGCACGACCTCGCGCACGATCGATCTGCCGGGCGGCGCTCGCGTCATCCGGCGCGTCGAGTTCCGCTACGGCAACCTGCCCGGCGGCGGCCGCGCCCACGTCGTGCTGTGGGCGCGCCGGTAGCCGCGCCCGCCGCGCCGGCGGTCCCGATCACGTCCGGCACGCCGCCCGGGCCTCCCCGGCGCGCCGCGCCTGGTGTCTACTCGCGCCATGGCGGAGCGCAGCAGCCGGACCGGGCCCGTCGTGGTCGTGGCGATCGTCGTGGTCAGCGCCGGGCTCATCGGCGGCTGGCTGTGGTGGTGGAAGCCCCGGCAGGAGCGCGCCGAGGCGCGCGCGCAGATCACCGCGTGGGAGCAGCGCTGGCACACCGCGCGGCAGTGTCTGCTCGGGGATCCGCCGCTGGCGTCGGACCCCGGCGACGCCCTCGCGATCGGCGCGCTGGCCTCGGGCCGGGTCGACAACCCGTCGCGCGCGTGCCTGGAGTCGATCAAGGTCGTGACCCGCCCCGACGGCGGCGCGTCGGCGCTCGACGAGGTCGAGGCGGCGTGGCGTGAGGTCGAGGCCGCGATCCCGGCGGTGGCGCAGGCCTACGCGCTGTACTACAGCGCGCGCCCCGACGAGGCCGACCGCCGGCTGACCGCGCTCGGCGTCGCGATCACCGCGCTCGACGCCGCGCAGGATCGGCTGCGCGGCGCCGCCGGCCTGGGGCCGCTGGTCCGCGACGGCGCCGCCCGCGTCACCGCGCTCGCCGCGCCGACCCCGGTCGCGCTCGACGGCGTCGCGGTCGAGGCCGCCGCCGCCGGGACCTCGACCGGCGGCGCGCTGATCTGGCAGCAGACGTACGGCGCCGCCGACCGCGAGGTCCGGATCATGACCGCGCCCACCGCTGGCACGACGGTGACGTGGCCGGACGGCGCGCTGGCGCAGCCGGGCCGCGGCTGGTTCGCGTACCTCGACGCGCCGCCGGCGGTGCGGCCCGACGCCGCCGACCCCGACGACGACGTCCGCGTCTACCAGCGCTCCGTCGCTCCCGACGACGCCGTCCTCGACGACGTCGGCGCGCCGGCGGCGGTGTGGGTGAGCGACGTCGGCGCCGCGGCGACGCCGGCGCTGGTCGCGGCCCTGCCGCCGGGCGCGACCCACGAGGTGGTCGCGGCGCTCGGCGACGGCGACGAGCGGTTGATCGTCACCGTCGGCGTCGCCAACGACGGCGACGAGGACGAGGACGCCGCGCTGTTCTTCGAGGCCGTGACGATCCTGGCCTCGACCGACGGCGGCAAGACGTGGGCGCCGCTGCCGCTGCCGCCGGCGTGGACCCGGGTCACCCACCACGAGGTCTGGATCGACTGGCGCACCGGCGACGTCGACCTCGTCCTCGGCCACGGCGGCCAGGCGTCGCTGTTGATGTTCGACGGCGCCCACCCGCTGGCCCTGCCGGCGCCGGTGGAGCTGTCGGTCGCGCGCCTCGGCTCCGAGGGCGGCTGCGTCGCCCAGGGCTCGGCGTGGTGGCTCGCCGACGGCGCGATGCACCGGGCCCGCGCCGGCGCCGCCACCGCGACCTCGACGCCGATCGATCTCGCCGGCGACGGCGACGTCGAGCTGGTCGACTGCGCCGCCGACGTCGCGCTGGTCGAGGTCGCCTCCACCAGCGTGGCGTTCCAGCGCTGCACCAGCGCCGGCTGCGCCCAGGTCTTCCGCGGCGGCACCTACGCGTTCGGGCGCGGGGGCCTCACCGCGACCGGCGACTTCTTCTACGTCGCGGGTCGCGGCCGCATCCTGGCGCTGTGGCGCGGCGGCGCCACCGAGCCGCGGTACCTGCGGCTGCCGCGGGCCTACCAGCTCCACGACGTGGTCGGCTGGGGCGACGGCCAGGCCCTGCTGATCGACACCGAGGACCCGGCCCGGCCGGTGCTGGCGGTGCCGCTGCCCTGACAGGGGGCGCGGCCGCCTCGAGCCGCGGTCGGTGCACAGACCAGGATTTCATCCATCCTGAATCGCTGCATATTTTCATTATTGCAAGAATGCGCATTCTGGAATATATGTGTCGGGTGTCCCTGGCCGTGGCCCCCCGCGCTGACCTCTTTCGCCTCCTCGGCGACGAGTCGCGCCTGCGCCTGCTCGCGCTGTGCGCCGAGGAGGAGCTGACCGTGGGCGAGCTGGCGACCCTGATCGCCGAGAGCCAGCCCCAGGTCACCCGCAAGTCGCAGCCGCTGCGCGAGGCCGGGCTGCTGTCGGCGCGGCGCGACGGCACCCGCACGCTGCTGCGCGCGCTGCCCAGCGACGACGCCGTCATCGACGCCGCGCTCGAGGAGGGCCGCGCGCTGTGCACCCGCGACGGCAGCCTGGCCCGGATCGCCGCGGTCGTCGCGCAGCGCGAGGAGCCGTCGCGGCGCTACTTCGAGGAACGCGCCGCCCTCGACGGCGACGCCGGCGCCGGCACCGGCGCCGAGCTGCTGGCGTGGTTGCCGGTGTTCGCGCCGCTGCTGCCGGGGCGCGCCCTCGCGATCGACGTCGGCACCGGTGAGGGCACGCTGCTGCCGCTGCTGTCGTCGCTGTACGAGCGCGTCGTCGCGATCGACCGCAGCGCCGCCAGCCTGGCCCGGTGCGCCAACCGGATCGCCAGCTACGGCCTGCCCAACGTGCGGCTGCGCGAGGGCGACGTCGACGACGTCGGCATCGCCGAGGACGTCCTCGCCCGCGGCGGCGCCGATCTGGTGCTGATGGCGCGCGTCCTCCACCACGCGGCGCGGCCGCAGGACGGCGTCGCCGCCGCGGCCCGCCTGCTGCGGCCCGGCGGCCACCTCGCGGTCGTCGACTACCTGCCGCACGACGACGAGTCGATGCGCGATCAGGGCGACGTCTGGCTCGGCTTCGAGCCGGTCAAGCTGCGCGGCTGGATCGACGCCGCCGGGCTCGACCTGCTGGTGTCGCAGCCGATGCCCGCACCCCTCACGCCTTCGTTGCAGATCGCGGTGGGCAAGAAGCCCGCGCGTCCCCCTAACTGACCCGACCGATCGTACTGCCCTGCGTGAACGACCGACCTGGAGAGCTACCCATGGATACCCGCACCGAGTTTCCCGCGTTCAAGATCAAGGACATCACCCTCGCCGACCTCGGTCGGAAGAAGATCCGCATGGCCGAGAAGGAGATGCCCGGCCTGATGGCGCTGCGTGACGAGTGGAAGGGCAAGGCCCCGCTCAAGGGCGCGCGCATCGCCGGCTGCCTCCACATGACGATCGAGACCGCGGTCCTGATGGAGACCCTGGTCGCGCTCGGCGCCGACGTCACCTGGACGTCGTGCAACATCTACTCGACCCAGGACGAGGCGGCCGCCGCGATGGTCGCCGCCGGCATCCCGGTCTTCGCCTGGAAGGGCGAGAGCCTCGAGGAGTACTGGCAGAACATCGAGTCGCAGCTGACCGCGTTCAAGGGCGGCCTCGGCCCCAACATGATCCTCGACGACGGCGGCGACCTGACCCTGCTGGTCCACAAGGGCGCCGAGTGCGAGAAGAAGGGCAGCGCGCCCGATCCCAAGACCGCGACCAACGACGAGATGCGCGTCATCTACTCGGTGCTGACCGCGAGCCTCGCCGCCAGCAAGGACCGGTTCACCAAGATCGCCGGCGAGATCAAGGGCGTCTCCGAGGAGACCACCACCGGCGTCCACCGCCTCTACGACATGGCCAAGCAGGGCCAGCTGCTGTTCCCCTGCATCAACGTCAACGACTCGGTGACCAAGTCGAAGTTCGACAACCTCTACGGCTGCCGCGAGTCGCTGTTCGACGGCATCAAGCGCGCGACCGACGTCATGGTCGCCGGCAAGGTCGTCGTGGTCGCCGGCTACGGCGACGTCGGCAAGGGCTGCGCCCACGCCGCGCGTGGCCTCGGCGCCCGCGTCCTGATCACCGAGATCGATCCCATCTGCGCGCTGCAGGCCGCGATGGAGGGCTTCGAGGTCGTGACGATGGAGGAGGCCGCGCCCCAGGGCGACATCTTCGTCACCGCGACCGGCTGCATGGACGTCATCCGCGGCGAGCACATGCAGGCGATGAAGGACGAGGCGATCCTGTCCAACATCGGCCACTTCGACAGCGAGATCCAGGTCGCCTGGCTCGAGGGCCACAAGGAGATCACCGAGGAGAACATCAAGCCGCAGGTCGACCAGTTCATCTTCCCCGGCGGCAAGCGGATCACGCTGCTGGCCCGCGGTCGCCTGGTCAACCTGGGCTGCGCCACCGGCCACCCGTCGTTCGTGATGTCGAACTCGTTCACCAACCAGGTGATGGCGCAGATGGCGCTGTGGGCCAACGCCACCGTCGGCAAGGACGAGGTCACCGGCATGACGTTCGAGGCCGGCAAGGTCTACGTCCTGCCCAAGAAGCTCGACGAGAAGGTCGCCCGGCTGCACCTCGGCAAGGTCGGCGTCAAGCTGACCACGCTGTCCAAGGAGCAGGCGGACTACCTGGGCGTGCCGGTCGACGGCCCGTTCAAGCCCGACCACTACCGCTACTGATCGGACCGGCCCGCGCTCGCCGCGCGCGCTGGCGCCTACAGCCAGCCGCGCAGCAGCGCGGCCACGAACGCGGCGATCGCCAGCACGGCGATCGTCGCGGTCACGCCGCCGCCGCCGCCCCCGGGCAGGCGGCGCTCGCCGCGGGTCACCGCGGTGATCAGCGCGTTGGCCTCGACCATGCGCGCGCGCGGCACGCTGACCTTGCACGCGCCCTGCTCGCTCTCGTCGCCGTCGGTCTCGTCGACCACGGCGGGGATGCCGGCGTCGGCGAACGCGGCCCGCCAGGCCTCGGCGCGGCGAGTGCCGCACACGACGACGCCGACGTGATCGCGGGGGGGCATGGGGCCGAGGATAGCGGCATCGCGCCGCGGCGCCCACGCCCTGGCGGCGCGGCGTGGGCGGCGCCATGCTGGGGTGATGCGGGTCGACGTCCTCACCAGCGGCATCTGGCAGACCAACTCGACGATCGTCAGCGGCGACGGCGGCTGCGTCGTCGTCGATCCGGCGTACTTCCCGCGCGAGCTCGACGCCATCGCCGAGGTCGCGGCGGCGCGCGGCGGCGCCGCCGCGGTCGTGTTCACGCACGGCCACTGGGATCACGTCATGGGCCACGCCGCGCTGCCGGGCGCGCCGGTGTGGGTCAGCGCCGCGCTCGCCGACGCGGTCGCCGCCGGCGATCCGCGGGCCGCGCAGTACCTCGCCGACGCCCGCGACTTCGACGCCCGCTGGTACGTGCCGCGCCCGGCCGGCCACGCCTGGCCGGCGACCCTGCGCGGCGTCGACGACGGCGCCCGCGTCGACCTCGGCGGCGTCGCGGCGCGCGCGATGCACCTGCGCGGCCACAGCCCCGACGGCCTGGCGCTGCTGTTCGAGCCGCTCGGCCTGCTGCTGGTCGGCGATCACCTGTCGCCGTGCGAGATCCCGTTCGTCGACGACGTCGAGGCCTACCGCGCGACCCTGCGCCGCCTGCTCGACCTGCTCGCCGGCGACGTCCGCGAGGTCGTGCCCGGCCACGGCCGCCGCCTCACCGCCGCCGAGGCCGCCGCGATCGCGCGCGACGACCTGGCCTACCTCGATCGCCTGGTCGAGGTCGGCGCCCGCCACGACGTCGCCGCGGCCCGCGCGATGCCGCTGCCGCGCGCCGCGGACGTCGCCGGCATGGCCGACCACCACCGCGACAACTGCGCCAAGGTCGGCGTCGCGGTGTAGCGCGCCGGCGGCGTCCACCGTGGTGCGCTCAGGGTCGCCGTAGCCCCGCTCACCTCAAGCGGAGCCCGACGGATGTGCCGGAAAACGAACCGGGCAGCGGTCGCACGGGGCGACCTCGTACGCTCACCTCGAGCGGAGCCCGAGCGGCGCAGCCGCGAGGGCGTAGTCGAGAGGGCGTGGATCGATGCGGTCTCGGTGGCGCACCGGAGCCCGCCCCCTCGACAAGCTCGGGGTGAGCGGAGTCAGGCCAGAACCCGCGGTCCCCTCGACGCCTCACGGCGAACGTCAGCGCGCGGCGCGCGGCTCGCGCATGACGAACGTCAGCGCGCGCCCCGCGGCTCGCGCATGACGAACGTCGGGGCGAAGCGCGGCGCGATGCCGCCGGTGGCGGGGTCGCGCAGCCAGGCCATGCACAGCCGCGGCGGCACCGGGATCGTCGCCGGGCGGCGGTAGGTGCCGAACACCAGATCCCACAGCGGCGAGGTGACGCCGTGGTTGGTCCGGCCGTCGACGAAGTGGTGGTAGAAGTGGTGGCGACGGGCCCAGCGGCCGTAGGCGCCGATGCCGGGGTGGGTGTGCTCGCGGCGGTGCAGGACCTCGTAGCAGGTGTAGAAGCCCATCAGGCCGGCGATCCACGCGAACCCGGTGACGCCGAGCAGCAGCGTCGCGGGGGTGCCGAGCAAGAGCGCGACCACCGTGCCGACGATCAGCTTCTTCCAGGTCGGCGCGAAGTAGTCGCCCTCGGCGTGGTGGCGGACGTGCTCGCGGCCGAACAGCGAGCGGCGGAAGCGACGGTCGTGACCCATCCAGCGGTGGATGCAGTACTCCATCAGGCTCCAGGTGAACGCGCCGAGCAGCGCGGCGATGACGATCCGGGTGATCATGTCGGGCCTCCGGGGGACGCGAGCGGGAAGCGGGTCTCGATCTCGGTGAAGGCGGCGTCGACGCGCGCGGCGTCGGCGCCCCAGCCGATCAGCAGGGTGCGGGTGCTCTCCCGCGACAGCCGCGCGACGTCGAGGACGCCGGGCGCGAAGCGGGCCAGCTTGGCCAGCTGCAGCGCGCCCTGCAGCGCGGCGAACAGCGCCAGGCCGCGATCGATCGCGGTGGCGGGCGAGGCGGCGGGCCCGAGCTCGCCGGCGGCGGTCGCCTCGGTGAGCGCCGCGGCGAGCGGGCGCAGCGCGGCGAGCACGGCCTCGGCGGCGGGCGCGGCGTGCGCGTCGTCGACGATGAGGATGCGGGGCTCGGCCATCGTCATGGCCAGCAGGCCGAAGCGGTGCGGCTCGAGGCGAGCGAATCGCCGGTAGGCGTGGGCCAGCGCGATCACGTGGGTCAGCGGCGTGGCGGTCGCCGGCAGGTCGTCGACCACCTCGTCGAGCACGGCGCGGATGTCGCCGAGGATGCGCTCGACCAGCCGCGACAGCAGCGCGTCCTTGGAGTCGAAGTAGCGGTACAGCGCGCCCGGCGTGTAGTCGGCGGCCTGGGCCAGCCGCGCCATCGACAGCCCGTCGAGCCCGTCGCGCGCCACCAGCGCCATCGCCTCGTCGAGGATGCGCTGCAGGCTGGCGTCGCGCCGCTTCGCGCGCGGCGTCCTCGGGGCTCCGTGAATCACGGACGAATAGTAAACAGCGTTTACGAAACGTCAAGGAATTCTATCAACGCCATGTAATTATGTGACTTCTGATCCGGCTGCCGCGGTCCCGACACGGCTCCCGCTTGACATAGTGTTGTTTGAACACTATTGTTCGTGTGCAAGTTACACGGAGAAGCCCATGCTCGGCATCGCGTACCTCAAGACCCCCCCGACCACCTACGTCCTTCACTACAAGGCGGGCCGCGTGAAGCGCGAAGGCGGCGGGCTGTCCTTCCTCTACTACCGGCCGACCTCCACCGTCGTCCTGATCCCGGTGGGCTCGGCCGACGTGCCGTTCGTGTTCAGCGAGGTCACCGCCGACTTCCAGGAGGTGACGATCCAGGGCCAGCTGACCTACCGGATCGCCGACCCCCGCAAGCTCGCCGGCCTGCTCGACTACAGCGTCGACGCCGCCGGCCGCTACCGGTCCGAGGATCCCGGCAAGCTCGAGGAGCGCCTGGTCCACGCCACCCAGGTCCTGGCCCGCGACGTCATCGGCAAGCTGTCGCTGCGCGACGCGCTGGCCGCGTCCGAGGCGCTGGTCCGCGAGATCACCGCCGGGCTGCGCGCCGCCGAGGTCCTGACCATGGCCGGCGTCGAGCCGCTCGACGTCTCGATCCTGTCGATCCGCCCGACCCCCGAGATGGCGCGCGCGCTCGAGGCCGAGGCCCGCGAGCAGCTGCAGCGCGAGGCCGACGAGTCGATCTACGCCCGCCGCAACGCCGCGGTCGAGCAGGAGCGCATCATCAAGGAGAGCGAGCTCGAGACCGAGCTCGCGGTCGAGGCCAAGCAGCGCGAGATCCGCGAGCGCAAGATGGCCGCCGAGATCGCGCTCGAGGAGCAGCGCACGACGCTGATCGGCCGCAAGGTCGAGAACGACAAGCAGGACGCCGACGGCCGCGCCTACGCGATCGACGCCACGCTGCGCCCGTTCAAGGAGGCCGACTGGAAGACGCTGATGGCGATGTCGGCGGGCGGTGGCGACCCGCGCACGATGATCGCGCTGGCGTTCCGCGAGCTGGCCGAGAACGCGACCAAGATCGGCGAGCTCAACGTCAGCCCCGACCTGCTGCGGTCGCTGCTCGGCAAGTAGGAGGACGCGATGTACGAGAAGATCGTCCTGGTCACCCGCAAGACCCGGCTGCAGCAGCTGGTCGAGCGCTTCAACAGCCGCGGCCAGGCGCGCTTCTACATCGAGCACGCCGGCGGCGACTTCGGCGACTACCAGCGCGAGGACGACGCCTACGCGCGCGCGCTCGACACCGTGCACCGCCGGCTCGACCTCGGCGTCCGGCTCCAGCTGGTCGAGCGCCGGCTGGTGCCGACGTTCCTGTTCGCGCCCCGCGACGTCGTCGTCACGATCGGCCAGGACGGGCTGGTCGCCAACGTCGCCAAGTACGTCGGCGCGCAGCCGCTGGTGCCGGTCAACCCCGACCCCGAGCGGTTCGACGGCCAGCTGCTGCCGTTCGGGGTCGCCCAGGCCCGCGCCGCGGTGGCCCGCGTCCTCGACGGCACCGCGCGCCGTCGCCCGGTGACGCTCGCCGAGGTCCGCCTCGACGACGGCCAGCGCCTGCTCGCCTTCAACGATCTGTTCATCGGCGCGCGCTCGCACGTGTCGGCGCGCTACGCGATCGGCACCGGCGGCGACGCCGCGCTCGAGGCGCAGTCGTCGAGCGGCGTCATCGTGTCGACCGGCGCCGGCTCGACCGGCTGGCTGTCGAGCGTCTTCAACATGGCGGCGGCGGTCGCCGCGTTCACCGGCGGCACCGCCGGCACCCCGCCGACGCTGGCCTGGGACGATCCGCGCCTGGTCTACGTGGTCCGCGAGCCGTTCGTCAGCAAGCACTCGCGCGCCGGCGTCGTCGCCGGGCTGATCGCGCCCGGCGCGTCGTTGACGATCCGGTCGCAGATGCCCACCGACGGCGTGATCTTCTCCGACGGCGTCGAGGCCGACGCGCTGGCCTTCGGCAGCGGCGCGGTCGCGCACATCGGCGCGGCGGCGCAGCGGACCCAGCTGGTCGTGGCCTGACCCCCCGGGGCTGTCCTCGACCGCCGAGGTGTGGTCTGCTCGTCGTCGTGACGCGGGGACCGGCGGATCGGCTGACGTGGAACCTGGTGGGCGGGCGGCTCGATCCGACCGCGCGCGCCAGCCTGGCCGTGCACGTCGTGCGCTGGCGCGGCGAGCTCCCCGGCTACCAGCTCCACGTGCCCGCGGCGCTGGACGCCGTGGGCGTCGTCGGCTGGGGCGCGCTCGACCTCGACGAGCCGGCGCCGACGCGGCTGATCAGCACCGCGTCCGCCGGCAGCGCCGCGCGGCTCGTCGCGCGCGCCCTCGACGCCCTGGCCGAGATCGAGCAGCTGGTGCCGGGCATGCAGGTCGCGGTGCTGGCGTCGACGGTGGCGTACCGGGTCGGCCCGCTGGGCTTCGAGCCCGACCCGCGCGGCGCCGACGAGGCGCTGGTGGTCGAGCACCCGCTCGATGGCTGGGTCCCGGTGGCGGACGACGACGTCGCGCCGGCGGCGACCGGCGACGGCGAGCCGACGCCCGAGGAGCTGCTGGCGACGCTGCAGGCGCTGCCCGACGTCGACGCGACGACCCGGGCGCCGCGGCACGATCGCGACGAAGCGCCGCCACGCCCCGGCGGGCCGCGCACGCGCAAGCCGGCGCGGCGCGCCCAGGCCGACCACGCCCTGGCGCGCGAGCTCGACGACCGGATGATGACCGCGACGGTCGCGATCGGGATCGCGACGCTCGCGGCGCTGCGCGACGTCCCGCGCGACGCCGAGCAGGAGGCGCTGTACCGGCAGGTCCTGGACGCGATCGGCAGCGCCGGCGGCACGGTCGCGGCGCCGACGCTGGCGCTGGCCCTGGCGGCCGGCGTGCCCGCCGCGGTGGCGACCGAGACGTGGCGCGAGGACGTGTGCCGCGCGCTGGCGGGGCACCCCGACACCTTGCGGCTGCTCCGCGGCGTCGCCGATCTGCCCGGCTTCGCCCGCATCGCCACCGCCGCCGCGGTCCGGACCGCGGCGCGCGCCGGCGACGAGGCGATCGTGGCGGCGTTCCTCGCCCACCCGTTCTGGAAGGTCCGCACCGCGGCGCTGCCGTGCCTGCGCAACCCCGACGCTCGCGCCCGCATGGTGTGCTCGGTCTGGCACGGCCTCGACGCCAGCGACCTGCCGCTCGACGAGCACGCGTGGGGCTACATGTCGCCGCTGCGAGTGCCCGCCGAGGGCCCGCACGACTGGGCGGCGATGGCCGCGCGGTTCGGCGGCCTGGTCACGCTGCCGCCGGTGGCGTCGCTGGCCGACGGCGTCCACGCCCCCTGCGCCGATCAGCGGGCGTGGTGCCGCGCCACGCTGGCGGCGCGCGGCGGGGACGGCGGCGGGGACGACGGCGCGCCGGCGCGCGACGTGCTGGCGCTCGACGACGACACCCGGGCGCGCCTGCGCGCCGCCGAGGACGCGGCGCTGCGCCGGGCCCAGCCCACGCTCGAGGCGCTGCCCGCGTGGCTCGAGACCCACCGCCCCGCGCTCGAGGCGCTGGTGGCGCGCGAGCGCGACGACGACCCGCGGTCGTGAGCGCGGCGCCGGCGGCGCGCCGCCCGGCTACTGGATCCGCTCGGAGTTGGTGCCGCCCGGGTACCAGTAGCTGGTGTACTGGCCGTAGCCGTAGACGCTGATGCCGAACGGCTCGGTGCCGGTGATCGTGTGGTTGCCGGTGCCGGCGTTGGACAGCGCGACGCGGGCGACGCCATAGCCGGTGGTGCCGATCGCGACGAAGCCGGCGACGTCGGTGCCGTCGAGGGTGACGGTCGCGCCGGTGGGCGCGACCACGTTGACGTAGTTGGTCTCGTAGTTGGTCGGGGCGTGGAACAGGTAGTTGCTGCGGAACTGCTGGTTCGACACCGCCAGCGTCATCGCCGGATCGCCGCTGTTGCCGCCGGCGGCCTGGCCCTCCATGTACTGGACCACCAGGATCGGCTTGTCGCCGGTGATGCGGTAGTCGGCGGCCGACGACGGCAGCTCGATCCAGCCGCCGGCGGCGGCGATCGTGGTCGGCGCGCCGGCCTGGGCCGGCTCGTACGCCAGGGTCGTGTTGGCCTCGGTCGCGATGACCCGCACGAACTCGACCTTGGGCGTGGTGCCGCCGGTGGGGATCAGCGGCGCGGTCACCATGTACGTGGTCGCGAGGGTGTTGACCGGGAACATGGTCTCCTCGAGGTGATCGCAGTAGCCGACGGTGTCCGGGATGTAGATGCACTGGTGGCCGCCGATGACCTGGATCGGCTTGTCGGAGGTGATCCGCGTGCCGGTGACGTCGTTGGGATCGGACTGCGAGGTGCCGCCGTTGGTCACGATCTCGATGACGTCGCCGGCGTTGAGGGTCACGGTGCCGTTGCCGGCGGTGGAGATGCCGGTGACGCCGGCCTTGACGGTGCCGGCCTGCGGCCCGGCGGCCACGGTCACGGTCGTGTTGTCCTCGCTGGCGGTGACGGCATAGAAGCCCGAGCCGCCGGCGAAGTGGTGGCGCGACGCGACCCGGTAGTCGGTGCCCCAGACGTTGGTGGGCAGCAGGATCGAGGCGTCGTTGGAGTACGAGAACGCGCCGGCGAGCGTGTACTCGAGCGGGTTGAACTGGTAGACCGCGACCGGCTGGGTCGAGCGCAGGCGGTACGCGCCGTCCGCGACCTGCACCGAGGCCGGGAACGGGACGACGCTGCTCGACGCCGGGCCCTTGAGCGTGGTGTCCCAGTCCATCTGGATGACCTGGACGCTGTTGGCGGCCACGGTGACCGTCGACACCGTCGAGGTACCCTTGGTGATCGTGACCGTGGCCGGATCGCTGGTCGAGTTCGACACCGCGGCGGCGAAGTGGAAGTTCGTGGCGACCAGGTTGGCGGTCACGGTCGGCATGTAGTCGCAGCCGATGTAGCTGGCGCCCAGCGAGCGCGGCGAGCACAGGCCGATGCAGCGGCCGCCGTTGGGGTCGCACGACTCGCCCTGCAGCGGGTCGCAGTACTCGTCGATCCACGAGTTGCCGTCGGCGGCGCAGTAGGTGGCGGTGTCGCCGTTGCAGGCGCCGGTGTCGGGGACGCACAGCTGGCAGCCGTTGCCGGGCACGCAGACCTGGCCCTGCTGGCCGCAGTTGACGACGTCGGTGTAGCCGCCCATGCCGTCGCAGATACGCTGGGTGGTGCCCATGCACTCGACCGTGCCCACCGGGCACCACGGCGCGTCGGGCGGCATCGCGTCGATCGGGATGGCGTCGATCGGCACGGCGTCGATCGGCGTGGCGTCGATGGGCGGCGCGTCGATGTCGGCGGCGTCGGCGACGACGGTGTCGCCGTCGATGGCGCCGCTGGCGTCGACGGTGTCACCACCGCCGGAGCCGCCGCAGGCGGTGGCGAGCACGAGCACGAACGCGGACGCAACGACGACGAGACGACGCATCGATCCCCCTCAGGATGGACAACGGCGAGCGCGTCGATGGTAACACCGCGCACACGCTCGTCGGGAGCTGTCCTCGCGCGCGCGAGGTGGGCGGGCTGCCTACCCGGCGGCCGGCCGTGGTCGGGCCACCGGCGCCAGCACCCAGCGGTCGCGCGGCTCGTCGCGCCGCACCACCTGGATCGTGATCTCGTCGCCGACCGCGACCACCGGCTTGCCGGCGTCGTCGAGCAGCGCCGCCTTGCCCGGCGACAGGGTCAGCCACAGGCCGAGGGCCTTGCCGGCGTCGGCGACGTAGAGCTTGACGTCGATGGGCGGGGCGTCGAACGCGACGTGGATCTTGGACGCGGTGACCCCCATGACGGTGCCGGTGCGGCGCGGCCGGTCGGGGCGCGATCGCTCCAGGTCGGGCGCGAAGACCTGGTCGATGACGCGGCGGTTGGTCTGATCGGTGAGGCGCCGCTGACGCTCGCGGGCGGCGTTGGCCGAGGCCAGGACCTCGTCGCGCAGCGCCAGGTCGGCGGCGCGGTCACGGCGCGGCACCAGGCCGAGCAGCTCGACCGCCTCCTTGTGGACGAAGACGCCGACGATCTCGCGCATCGGCGCCGAGAACCGCGCGTACGGCTCGGCGCCGACGCCGAAGTGCTCGCCGGGCTCGGCGCTGTACACCGAGCGGACGTTGACCATGACCGCCTGGCGCTCGACGGCGCGGGCGATGCGGGTCAGCCGCGCGTCGGTGGCGAGGCCGGGCAGGGCGTCGACCCACACCGACAGCGCCTGGTCGCGACGCCACGCCCAGGTCGCCGGGTCGAGGCCGTGCAGCGTCACCAGCTCGGCGAGCTGGGCCTCGAGCTCCGCGAGGCGCTCGGCGCTGGGCGCCGGGTGGACGCGGTAGATCGCCTGCGCCGCCGGCGACCGATCGTCCTCGTTGGCGGCGCTGAGCAGGCGGCCGCCCTCGGCGTTGCACAGGAGCGACAGCTGCTCGTTGTGGCGCTCGACCGGGTGGCGGATGCGGACGTGGGCGGTGAAGGCGGCGCCATCGAGGCCGACCTGGATCTCCTCGCGGTGGAAGCGGATGACCTGGCGGGACGCGGCCTCGACCTGGCGCAGGTTGCCGATCACCGGCAGCAGCGCGAGGCTGGCCGCGAAGTCGCGGCCGGCCAGCGGCGAGCCGGCGGGATCGTCGAGCAGGGCCTGGACCTCGGTGAAGCTGAGCTTGGCGCGGCTGCGGATGCGGGCGCGGCGGGTCTCGGTGCCGAGGATGTGGCCGTCGGGATCGAGGCGGGTGTCGAAGACCAGGGCGCGGCGCGCGACGCCGGCGTTGAGCGACACCGCGCCCTCGGACAGCGCGCGCGGCAACATCGGCACCGACAGGCCGGGCAGGTAGTAGCTGGTGCCGCGGCGCAGCGCCTCGGCGAACAGCGTGGTGCCGGGGCGCACGTAGTAGGCGGCGTCGGCGATGGCGTAGCGGACCCGGTAGCCGGCGCCGTCGCGCTCGAGGTGCAGCGCCTGGTCGAGGTCGCGGGTGCCGGCGCCGTCGACGGTGACGAACGGGATCGCCTCGGCGTCCTCGAGCGTCGGATCGTCGAGGCCGGGGCTGGCGACCAGCGCGGCGGCCTCGGCCTCGACCTCGTCGGGAAAGCGCGGGTCGAGGTGCTCGCCGTCGAGGATCGCGCGCAGCGGCGCCGGGATCCGGTCGCGGTCGGGGACGGAGGCGGCCATGCGTCGATGGTAAACGATGGCACCGGGAGGCGGTCGATCGGTGCGGTCTTGACAGGTATACCTAGTGGAGCTAGGTATGAAGCCGTGAAGATCAGCAAGGACCTGGTGGCGGCGTCGGCGGCGCCGCTGCTGCTCGCGATCCTGCGACGCGGCCCCAGCTACGGCTACGCGCTGATCCAGGAGGTGCGCACGCTGTCGGGCGGCGCCCTCGAGTGGTCGGAGGGCATGCTGTACCCGGTCCTGCACCGGCTCGAGGATCAGGAGCTGATCGAGTCGTACCAGGAGCGCGGCGACAACGGCCGCATGCGCAAGTACTACCGGCTGCGCCCGGCCGGCAAGAAGGCGCTCGCCGACGAGCGCAAGCAGTGGGACGCGGTCACCGCGGCGCTGGCCCGGGCGTGGGCGTCGTGAGCCGGACGTGGCACCACCGCCGGTGAGGCGGTCCTGCGAGGAGGATTCCATGGAGCGTGAGGATGACGATCGCGACGCCGCGCTCGACGCGGCGATCGCGCGCTACCGCGCCGACGTCGCCGAGCGGGCGGCGCTGGCCGCGACCGACCTCGACGAGCTCGAGGATCACCTGCGCGCGCTGGTCGACGACCTGCGCGCCGCCGGCCGGACCTGCGACGCCGCCTTCGACGAGGCGGTGCGCCGGCTCGGCGAGCCGCGCGCGCTGGCCCGCGAGTACCGGCGGCGACGGCCCGAGTTCAGCGCGCCGGCGCCGCGCGCCACGACGTGGAGCGCGGCGACGCTGGTCGCCGGGCTGATCGCGGTGGCGGTCCATCACGCGTTCCGCAACGCGCCGGTCGTCGGGCTGTTCGACGTCGCGTGGCCGGCCATGGGCGCGGTGCTGTTCGTCGCGCTGGTGACGCGGCTGTCGTGGGCGCGTCCGCTGCTGTTCGGCTTCGCCGCGTTCAGCGCGCACCAGACGGTGCTGCGGTTGATCTTCCCTCCGCCGGTGTCGCTGCCGCTCGAGATCCACCTCTACGAGGTCGGCTTCGTCGGGCTCGTCCTGTTCCTGGCGCCGTGGCGTCGCGACACCTTCACCGCCCCCGGATGGGCCCTCGCGCTGTGCGCCTCCGCGTTCGCCGTCGTGATGAGCGATCTGGAGACCGCGCGGAGCTGGACCGACGGCCCGCTGTCGGTGGCCCCGGCGACGGCGGGCGCGATCCTGCTGCTCGCTGGCCTGGCCGGCGTCGCCACCCGCGCGCGCTGGGCGGCGGTGCCGCTGCTCGGCACCGCGGCGATGCAGGTCACCGCGATCCTCGAGGTCCGTGCCGCCTACTACGCGCCGATCGGGTACACGCTGCTGCGCGCCGCGCTGCCGGTGTACGCCCTGCTCGGCGCCGCCGTCATCGCCTGGCGCACCGGCCGGACCCGCGTCGATCTCGGCGCGCTGGTCCGCTGACCGCGCGCCGCGCGGCGCCCGCGCGCCGCTCTACAGGTGGACCGTGACGCTGGCGACCGCGCTCTGCTCGCCCAGCGGCATGGCCTCGACGCCGAGATCGAGGACGCCGGGGATCCGGTAGGTGACGCCGGCGCCGACGGTGACGTGGTAGGCGTCGCTGCCGATCACGCCGGCGCCGAGGCGTCGCCACCACACCGGGCCGCCGAAGACGCGGGCGCCGCCGTACAGGGTCAGCTTCTGGAAGAAGGTCTTGCCGACCGCGATCCCGACCCGGGCGTCGAGGGCGACGTAGGTGGCGTCGCCGTCGTCGGTGGTCGAGCCGGCGACCACGCCGGCGAACGAGCCGGTCACCAGCACGAACGGGGTCCGCCGGTGCGAGCGCTCGCGGCGGGCCAGCCAGGTGATGCCCAGGCTGCCGCTGCCGCCGGGGCCGAGCCGGCGGTCGTCGATCGAGCCGGCGACCAGGCCGCCGAGGGTGAGGCTCAGGCCGAGCCGCGGCGTCGCGAAGCGGCCGACGGTCGCCGCCACGGTGAGCTGCTCGGCGCGGACGCGGTCGCCGTCGAACACCAGGTTGGTGCGGACCGCGCCGACCGCGCCGCTGATCCGCCAGATCGGCTGGCCGCCGCCGCCGTCACATCGATACGGCAAGCCGGTCGGACCGACCGGCGGGGTCGCGCCTCAGGCGTGGGCGTGCTGGGCGCGCAGCGCCAGCACGAACGTGACGGTGGCGGCGGCGACGGCGATCAGCGCGGGGCGCGGGCGGAGCATGCGGCAGCGTAGCGCCGGATCGCGATCCGTCGAGGCCGCCGGCGCGGCGTTCAGGCGCGAAGCCAGCTCAGCAGCGCCCGGGTCGCGGCGTCGCGGACGTCGGCGCGGGCCTGGACCTCGGCGGCGACCCGCGGATCGTTGCCCATGCCGCGGCGCGCTCGCTCGGGGGCGCCCCGGAAGTTGTCGGCGAGGCGCTCGAGGTCGGCGACCAGCGCGTCGTCGGCGCGCCGCACCGCGGCGGCGTCGCCGCCACGCGCGATCGCGGCGGCGGCGGCGGCGAGATCGCGTCGCCAGTCGGCGAACGACCGGCCGGTCCGGCTGGCCAGGCCGCGCTTCACCATCGGGCGCACGAAGAACGGCATCGCCGCCAGCTCGGCCTCGGCGGCGTCGATCGCGTCGATGACGGCGCGCACCAGCGCGGCGGCAGAGGGCTCGGTCATGCGCCGACCCTACCGTAGGCGCGCGGTCCGCGCGCCGTGGCATGCTGGCGCCATGCATCGCTCGATCTCGCTCTTCCTCACCGCCGGCGCGCTGCTCGTCGGCTGCGGCAAGGACGACGGCAAGGCGCCGGCCAAGGATCCGGGCGCCGGCAAGGCCGGGTCCGCCGGCGCGACCGCCGCGCCCGACGACTGGAAGCCGCAGGACCACAGCGACGAGCCCATCGCCACCGTCCACGACGCCATCGGCGCGCTGCGCTTCGCGATCGACCTGCCCGGCGACCTCGATCGCGAGGCCACCGACCACTACGTGCACTGGGGCTTCAAGCGCAACCCGTTCATCGAGCCGTCGATCACGGTGCAGGTGATCGATCCGGCGCTGTACCCCGCCGATCTCGATTCAGCGGTGCGCCAGGCCAACATGATCACCGGCGGCGAGGAGCGCGAGGTCGCGACCCGCAAGGAGACCGAGAGCGGCGGCTTCCTGGTCACGACGCAGCGCCAGGACGGCCAGTTCCTCCGGGTCGGCTGCTGGGCGCGCAACGGCGACGCCGCGGTCGAGGGCACGTTCATCCAGCGCACCGGCACCGGTCGCGCCGAGGACGGCCCGATCCCGAACCTCGACAGGACCCGGCGCTGGGCCGAGATGATCTGCGGGTCGCTGCGCGTCGATCCGCCGGGCGCGCCGGATCCGGCGGCGCCCGCTCAGCCGGCGCCGTGACAGCGCTTGTACTTCTTGCCGCTGCCGCACGGGCACGGGTCGTTGCGCCCGGGCGGCGCCGCCGCGGCGGTCGCGGCGCGTAGCTGGGCGTCGACCGCGTCGCACAGCGGCCGCGGGCCGCCGTCGTCGGGGCACAGCGCGAGATCCAGCGCGGCCTCGACCGGGCGCAGGTCGTCGAGGTAGCGCGCGAGCGGCTCGAACCGCCAGGTCGCGACCGGCTCGGTGGCGCCGGGCTGGCACCGCGCCGCGGTGTCGAGCGCGTGCGCGTCGCGGCACACCGCGGGCCGCACCGGGTAGATCGTGCACGCGCCGTCGCGGTCGAACGCGCACTTGACGTCGCGGCGCCACGCCGCGGCGAGGGCGTCGCGGGCGGCGGCGACGTCACCGGCGGCGGTGGCCGCGGCCGCGGCGTCGAGCAGATCGCCGAGCCGCGCCCGCCACGTCGGGTACGCGGCCTCGAAGCCGGCGCGGGCGTCGGCGTGGTCCGGGGCCGCCAGCCAGCGCGCGATCGTCACCGCCTCGGCGGCGAGGACGCGGGGCACGCTGGCGCAGCAGGCGTCACAGCCGGCGCCGCACGCGATCGTGCGCCCGGCGGCGGCGACGGCGTCGGCGCGGACCGCGGTGCCGCGATCGATCTGGGCGTGGAAGCGGTGGCAGGCGGCCTCGGCGTCGACCGGGCGGACCACCGGCAGGGCGCGGCGGCCGGCGGCGGCGTCGGTCAGCGCCTGTAGCGTCTCGTCGAGCCGGCTCACGGGTCGGTGATCCGCCGCAGCCGCGCGTCCAGCGCGCCGGCGACCGCGGCCGGGACGTCGTCGGCGTCGTCGGGGCCGCCACCGCGCAGCGTGCCGACGAGCTGGCCGAAGCGGGCGCCGAAGCGGGCGCAGTCGGGGCAGCCGCGGACGTGGGCCTCGAGCTGGGCGCGGGCGTCGTCGGCGAGGTCGCCGTCGAGGTAGTCGCTGAGCCGGGCCAGGACGTCGCGGCAGCGCAGCCCGGCGACCTCACGATCCTGCATGGTCGGCTCCTTCTGGCGCGCGCAGCGCGGCCGCCAGGCGCAGGCGAGCGCGGTGCAAGCGCGACTTCATGGCGCGGACGCCGACGCCCAGGACCCGCGCGGTCTCGTCGCCCGACAGGCCCTCGACGTCGCGCAGCACGAGGAGCTCGCGATCGTCGGGCGACAGCGCGTCGAGCGCGCGCGCCACCCGTTCGCGATCGTCGAGCGCCGCGGCGGTGCCGGCCGCGGGATCGCCCCAGCCGGCGGCGGCGCCCAGCGCCTCGAGCGTGTCGTCGTCGGTCGGCACCGGGACGGCGCGGCGTCGGCTGCGCGCCGCCTGGTGGCGCGCGATCGTGTACAGCCAGGCCCGGAAGGCCTCGCCGCGGAAGCCGGCGGCGCCGCGCAGCGCCGCGACGAAGGTCTCCTGCAGGACGTCCTCGGCGGCGGCGTCGTCGGCGGTGAGCGAGCGCGCGATCCGGAAGACGCGCCCGCGATGCCGCAGCACCAGCGCGGTGAACGCGGCGCGGTCACCGGCGACGACGCGCGCCATCAGCGCCTCGTCGGTGGCGTCGTCGCCGATCGCGCCGCGGTCGTGGCCGCCGGGCGTCGCCGGCTGCGCGGGCGTGGGGTCCACGACGCCCAGCTTGGCACGTCCGCCGCGGTGACGGCACCGTCGCGGCCGTGGTTCGACCGCGGCGCGCCGAGCCGGCTTCGGGCGCTGGCCAGCGGCGCGAACTCGGAGTATGCGTAGCTCGTCGGCGGCGCCACATGGGGTGGAGCTCGCCCGGATCCAGCGCAACGAGTGTCCAGGAGGACCGCGATGACGACGCAGCCCGAGGGCGGCCAGCCCCGTCTCCAGCTCAACGGCCCCGTGCCCGACTTCAAGGCCAAGACCACCCACGGCGAGATCCAGCTGTCGACGTGGCAGAAGGACAAGTGGGTGATCCTGTTCTCGCACCCGGCCGACTTCACGCCGGTGTGCACGACCGAGTTCGTCGCGTTCGCGAACCTCAAGGCCGAGATGGCCAAGCGCAACGTCGCGCTGCTCGGCAACTCGATCGACAGCGTCTACAGCCACATCGCGTGGGTGCGCAGCATCAAGGCCAACTTCGACGCCGACGTCGACTTCCCGATCATCGCCGACCTCGACATGAAGGTCGCGCAGGCGTACGGGATGATCCACGAGGCCAGCTCCGACACCGCGGCGATCCGCGCGGTCTTCTTCATCGACCCCAAGCGCAACCTGCGGGCGATGATCTACTACCCGCTCAACGTCGGGCGGAACTTCGACGAGATCGTCCGCGTCGTCGACGCGCTGCAGACCGTCGACGCCAACGGCGTGGCGTGCCCGGCCAACTGGCGGCCCGGCGACAAGGTGATCGTGCCGCCGCCGCTGACCACCGCCGCCGCGGCCGAGCGGGTCAACTCCAAGGAGTTCGAGGTCACCGACTGGTACTTCTCGAAGAAGTCGCTCTGAGCCGCGGCCGGCCTCGCGACGCGCCGCTCAGCCGCCGGTGCCGGCCTTGCGCATCGGGCAGGTGCTGATGCCGAGCAGCGAGTACAGCGGGCAGCTGCCGACCACGCCGGTCAGCAGCGGCACCAGGCCGGCGAGCGCCCACGGCGTCTTCGGGCCCCAGAACAGCAGGCTCAGCAGGAAGACCCCGAGGATGATGCGCATCGCGCGATCGGGGCCGCATTCGTTGGTGGCGAGGAACCTGGATGACATGGCAACGCTCCTTGGCCACGAGAGCCGGCGCGGCGCCGCCAGGATTCGCCCGCCGGGTGCGGCGTCCGGTCGCGGGGCGCCGCGGCCGCGCCCGGGTCGCTACGGCAGCAGGTCGGCGAGGGCGCGGCAGGCGTCGACCGTCGTGAAGATGCCGAGCACCTTCTCGTTGCGCGCCACCACCGCCGAGTCCTCCTTGTGCTCGGCCATCGACGCCGCGACCTCGGCCAGGGTCGAGTCGGGCGCGACCGTGAACGGCGACGGTCGCATCGCGTCGGCGACCCGGACCTCGTCGGGGTTGACGTCGGGGAACGACATCACGAGGCGCAGATCGCGATCCGAGAGCAGCCCGACCAGGCGGTCCTTCGAGACCACGGGCAGGTGCCGGATCTTGGCCGACTTCATCAGCTGGTAGGCCTCCTCCACGGGGCGGGCGGCGTCGATGACGTGGGGGGCCGGGGTCATGTACTGCTGGATCGTGGGACTCTGCGTCGACATGCCTCGGGGTCTTGCACGCGGCGGACCACCCCGAGCGTGCGGTGGCTGTGCGGTCTCGCCGCAGGGCGCGCAGATCTTTCGCGAGCCGGCGACGAGGCCGATCGTGCTGCGAGTTTCGTGCGGCGCCCGGGCCGGCGCCATCGCCCGGGTCAGTCGTCGTCGCGATCCGGGACCGGGACCTGGGCCTGTTGCAGCGAGGTGCGGACGAGCGCCCAGACCGCGCCGGCGTCGGTGGTGACGTCGTCCCAGCGGCCCGGGAACCGGCCGCAGAACGAGGTCTTGAGGATCTCGGGCAGGGCGCGGCGGTCGTCGCCGAACAGCGGGTGAGCCAGGTACACGCAGGCCTCGTCGGTGGCGCGCACCGACAGGCTGCCGGGCAGGTCGGCGGCGTTGCGGATGGCGTCGGCGACGCCGACGACGACCTCGAGGGTGGCCTTCGACAGGCCCGGGTGGCGGCGCGCCAGGATCTCGACCTCGGCGGGCGGCGGCGGGTAGGTCATCTGCAGCGGCGCGAAGCGATCGAGCTGCGCGGCGTCGATGCCGAACGTGCCGCTGAACTCGCGGCCGCGGTTGACCGCGGCGATGAACTGGACGTTGTCGGGGATGGGGACGAACGTGTTCTCGATGGGGTGGAAGACCCGGCGGGTCGAGTCGAGCGCCGGCATCAGCGCGTTGCGCGCGCTCTCCTGGCACCGGTTGAGCTCGTCGAGGAAGACCAGGTAGCGCCGCTCGGGGTGCTCGGCGGCCTCCTCGATCGCCAGCAGGATGTCGGTCTTGACGAAGTCGGTGACCGGCGCGCCCGACGCCGACGCCTTGACCTGGATCGTGACGAAGAAGTCCGAGGCCTCGACCACCGCGCCGCAGTTGAAGAAGACGAACGCCATGCCGAGGCTGTCGGCGATCGAGCGGGCCAGCACGGTCTTGCCGCAGCCCTGGGGGCCGTCGAGCAGGATGTTGAGGCCGCCCTCGAGCAGGACCTGCAGCTTCTTGGCGACGATCGGATCGAGGTAGACGCCCTCGATGCGGAACGGCGCCGGGCCGACGTACGCGACCTCGATGCGGCCGCGATCGTCGCGGTCGGGCTTGTGGACCGCGACGACCTTCACCAGGCACGGCACGCCGGGGACGATCCGCGGATCGTTCGACAGCACGACCTTGGGCGCGCGCCGACCGTCGAGGTGGGTGGCGCGCAGCGCGAACGCCGAGTCCTCGGCGGGGTTGGGCCAGAACGTGGCCTCGACCGTGCGGCCCGGGGTCAGCTCGTCGAGGGTCCACTTGGCGGGCATGGGTCGCTCCTTCTAGATCGAAAGCGCCCGGCGCGCCAGGTCGGCGACCATGCGGCCGAAGCCGGCGACCGCGACGTCGGGGCGCTCGTCGTCGAGCAGGACGTGGTGGGGGAAGCAGCGCTCCTCGAGCGGGCGCACCGCGACCTGCGCGCACACGATGCCGCGCCGCTTGACGAGCTGGGTGACCAGGCCGCGCAGCGCCGCGACCGAGCACTCGGTCGGCAGGCCGTCGCTGATCATCACCAGGACCCGGGCCCGGCGCGGCGACGACGCCGCCAGCGACGCCGCGTGCCACAGCGCCGCGGCGTCGTTGTTGCCGCCGCCGCACTCCAGCGCCGCGACGCCGCAGTCGTCGGCGTCGCCGGCGTCGAAGATCGTCGCGTCGGTGAAGCCGAAGAAGCGGGCCTCGACGCCGCGCAGCGGCCGCACCGCCTCGGCGATCAGCGCGGCGAAGCGCTTGGCGCGATCGAGGTTGGCGCCGACCTGCATCGAGCCCGAGCAGTCGATCAGCGTGCCGAGGAAGAGGTCGGTGCGGCGCACCGGCTGGCGCGCGATCAGGATCCGCGGGTCGGCGCGGGTCACCAGCGGGCGCAGCCGGGTCCGGTCGAGGGCGCGGCCCTGGGTGCGGGCGTGGACCGGCTCCCAGCGCAGGCCGAGCTGGTCGAGGTAGGCGCGCAGGCGATCGGCGTGGCGCCTCACGTCGACGGCGAGGGCGCGGTGCGCCGCGGCGTCGCTGCGGATCCGCTCGACGCGGCCGATCTTGTCGAACGCCTCGTCGGGGTTGACGTTGATGCACAGCCGCTCGACGCGGCCGGCCGGGCCGTCGCGGCGCAGCTGCCGGGGATCGAGGATGCGCTCGATCTCCTGCTGCAGGTCGTCGTCGTCGAGGTTGCCGTGGACGTCGAGCTCGCGCTCGCCGTCGGCGTGGCCCTCGGGCCCGCCGAAGACGTCGGCGATCGCGGTGGCGCCGCCGAACAGCGCCGCCAGCCGGCGCGTGACGTCGTAGAGGCCGCGCATGTCGAGGTGGCGGAGGTCGCGCGGCACCAGCGCCAGCGCGGCCGCGACCCGCGGGTCGCCGGCGCGGTTGCCCTTGCCCAGGCGCAGCGCGCGGGTGAAGCGCGCCAGCGGGTGGCCGACGCGGTCGAGCTCGGCGAGGACCGCGCCGCGGCGCAGGCGCACCGCGTCCTCGACGAACGCGACCTCGAGGTCGGCGGCGATCAGCGCGGCGGCGGCGCTGCCGCCGAGCACCCGCAGCAGGACCGCGAGCGCGATCTCCTGGCGGGCGTGCTGGAACGCGTAGGCGCCGAGCCGCTTGAGGCGGTCGCCGAAGCCGGGGTCGCGGGCGCGCAGGTTGCGCTCGAGGTGCTCGTCGGCGATCAGGTTGAGCAGCGAGCCGAGGCCCTCCCGGTGGGCCTGGGCCCACAGCGCGCGGGCCTCGGGCGCGCCGTGGTAGACGTGGTGGCCGAGCTCGTGGAGCAAGAGGCCCTCGACGATCTCGCGGCCGTGGGGATCGCCGCGCAGGAGCGGCAGCGGCGACACGAAGATCCGCTGCTCGCTCAGGTAGGTGTGGCCGAGGTCGCGCTCCTTGCCGACGAGGTGGACCCGGAACATCCGCCCGGTCAGCTCGCGGCCGCGGCGGATGCCCCACGCGAAGACGTCGGCGACCTGGGCCAGCCGGGCGTCGGCGTCGAGCGCGGTGATCGCGCGGGTCGCGGCGGCGCGGCGCGCCGCCACGGTCGTGGCCTCGTCGATGGTGCGGCGGTACAGGCCGGCGGCGACCGCGGCCGGCAGCTCGTCGGCGACGTCGTCGAGGACGGTCACCGCGCGCGCCTCGGCGCACGCGCCGAGGCCGCCGATCAGCGCGGCGTCGGTCAGCGCGGTCAGCGCGTCGCCGCGGGCGTCGGCCGACAGGCTGCCCAGCCACGTCCACTCCGGGCTGGCCTCGGTGGCGAGCTCCTCGAGCAGGATCGGCAGGCCGTGGGGATCGCCGCGTAGCGCGGCCAGGTGATGGGCGGCGAGGCGACGCAGCTGGCGCGGGCGGTCGGCGCCGGCGTCGAGGAACGCGCGCAGCGCGTCGGCGACCGCCGCCGACGGGGTCGCGGCGCCGAGCAGGTGGCGGACCGCCGGCACGTGGGCGTGGTGGTGCGGCGAGGCGGCGAGGGCGCGGGCGCAGGTGTCGAGGTCGACCAGGCGGACCAGCCAGGTCCAGTCGTCGCGGCGGAACCACGGCGGCGCCGGCGCCACCGCGGCGGCCAGGGCGGTGGCGACGAACGCGCGCTCGCCGCGCTCGACCAGCGCGAGGCCGAGGTGGAAGCGCCACGTCGGCGGCAGCTCGGCCGACCACGCGATCGCGCGGGCGGCGGCGACGGCGGCGTCGTCGTCCCACAGCGCGACGCTGGCGATCAGCGGCGCCGGCGCGGCGAGGTCGCGGGCGCGGCGCAGCAGCGCGACCGCCCGGGCGTGGCCGGCGGCGCCGAGGCCGAGCAGGCGCAGCACCGCCTCCTGGACCACCGCCGGGCGGGGATCGGCGGCGTGCTCGGCGAGGGCGTCGAGGTCGTCGCACGCCTGGATCCGCGCCAGCAGCTCGGCGCCGACCAGGCCGGGCGCCGCGGCGGTCGGCGGCGGCGCCGCCTGCATGCCGTCGAGGCGGACCAGACGGGTCAGCAGCTCGCGGGTCGCGTCGGCGGTGTCGGCGGCGACATCGAGGACGCGGTCGACGACGTCGGCGAGCGCGACCGCGCCGCCCTCGACCAGGGTCACCAGCAGGCGCGCGGCGTGGACGCCGACCTCCGGGGACGCGAGGTGGACCAGCGCCAGCTCGACGACGTCCGGGGTGACCTCGCGCCCGAACCGCGCGCGGTCGCGGTAGCGGTAGACGCCGAACGCGTCGACGACGGCGCGCCACAGCGTCGCGCGCGCGATCCGGCCCGGCAGCGTCGACGCCAGGCGCAGGCCGCCGGCGAGGCCGAGCGGCCGATCGAAGTGGGCGGCGACGGCGCGGCCGTGCGCCTCCCACCGGTACAGCCGGGCGTGGCCGAGGACCGGCAGCTCGTCGTGGTGCTGCCAGGCGACGGTCGCGGCGTGATCGAGGCGATCGTCGAACGCGGCGACGTCGTCGGCGCGGGCCGGGGCCGGGCCGGCGAAGCGGTCGAGCTCGCGGGCGACGTCGTGGATCGGATCGGCGCAGCCGAGCAGGGCGGCGCAGACCTCGACGCACGCCCGGCCCGGCGCCGCGCGCGTCGCCAGCGCCGCGACCAGCTCGGTGACCGGCGCCGCGAGCGCGGGGGCGACCGCGCGCGCCAGCGCCGCGTCGGCGCAGGTCCGGATCGCGTCGATCTCGGCGCCGGTGAGGGCGCGGCGCGCGGTCGCGACCGCGGTCGCCGGGGCGGTCGCCGCCGACGACGTCAGCGTCCGGGTCGCCCAGGCGCGCAGGCGCGGGTCGGCGCGGCCGGCGACGGCGCGCGCGATCGCCAGCTCGCGCACCCACGGCAGGTGGGAGACGGTCTCGGTGGCCTCGACCAGCGCCCACGCGACGTCGTCGTCGAGCGCCTGGGCGACCGCGACCAGGACCTTGGCGGGCAGCTCGCGGGCCAGGCCGAGGACCAGCCGGGTCGCGGTCGCGGTGGTGCCGAGCAGCGTGCCGAAGACCTCGGCGGCGGCCGGACGATCGAGGCGGGTGCCGAGCGCGCGGCACGCGGTGGCGAGGCGCTCGTCGGTGATCGTCATCGTGCCGGCGTCGACCTGGGCGACCAGGGCGCGGCACACCGCGGCGCGCAGGACCCGCGGCAGCTGCTCGACGAAGCGCTCGAGGCGGGTGCCGGCGAGGACGCCGAGCGCGCGGGCCGCCAGCGCGGCGTGGCGCGCGGCGCTGTGCTCGCCGATCCGGGCCAGCCACGCCTGCGCGAGGTCGGGCGTCTCCCGGGGCAGGCCGCAGATCTCGTCCCAGCCGCGGTCGTCGGCGCCCAGCGCGGCGACGATCGCGTCGTCGGTGAGCCGCGCGGCCAGGCGGCGCAGCCGGTGGTTGGCGTACAGGCCGGCGACCGCGGCGCCGAGGGCGAGGTCGGGCGCGCCGTCGCGGTCGCGGACCCACGGCAGCTCGAGCAGGCGGTCGACGCGCTCGGCGGACAGCCGCACCGGCCAGCGGTGACGGACCAGGCCGCGCGCGGCGGCGTCGGCGTGGGCGCGGCCGATCGCCGGATTGGCCAGCAGGCGGGCGTCGAGCGCCACCGCGGCGCCGACCACCGCCGGCGTGGCGCCGTGGCTGGCGAGCCGCGCCCGCAGCGCCACCACCGCGCGCCGCACGGTGGCGTCGACGGCGCGGGGCATCAGCTCGACCAGGCGATCGATCGCGCGGGGATCGCCGGCGCGCTCGGCGGCGTCGATCACGACGTCGAGCGGATCGTCGCCGGCCGCGACCGCCAGCGCCGGCACGCCGTCGTCGCTGGCGAGGTAGGCGCGGACGGTGTCGGGGTCGCGGCCGCGCAGCTCGACGAGGAGCTGGCGGCGCTCCATGGCCGGGGCGTGCTGCCACAGCGCGACCAGCTCGGCGGGCGAGACGTGGCCGTCGCGGTACAGCTCGATCGCGAGCGGCAGCGGCGCGCGGGGCCAGCCGGCGCCGGCGGCGAGGTCGGCGCACGCCGGATCCGCGCGCAGGTACGCCGCGGCGCCGGTGGCGATCACCGCGTGCGGCGGATCGGTGAGGGCGGCGCGGCGGACGTCGACGCGGCGGTGGAACAGGGCGTGGGCGGCGCGCGCCGGGGCGTCGCGGGCGGTCTCGCGCAGCGCGGCGGCGGCGGCGGCGCGGACGTCGTCGACGTCGTCGTCGAGGGCGGCGACGAGCGCGCGGACCCCGGGGACGCCCCGGACCCCGGTGAGGACGCGGAGCGCGGCGATCCGGACCGTCGGCGCGGCGTGCGTGACCAGCCGCAGCGCGGCGCCCAGGTACGGGCCGCGGACCGGCAGCGGCTGCGCCGCGAGCTCGTCGAGATCGCGGGCGAGCTGGTCGGCGGACGGCGCCGTCGCGGCGGACGCGGTGAGGCGCCGCCAGATCGCGAGGTCGTGCATGATGGGCGTGAGATCGGTTGTAGCGTGTCGCGAGCAGAACAGGGCGCCGCGGCCGTCCGCGTGCCCGCCGACGATCGCGCGCACCTCGGCCGTGGCGACGCGCGCAGGTGCCGCGCGCGCTGCCGTCGGAGGTGCGATCGATCGTCGACGGACGACGGTCCGGAGTCACCGCAGACGACGTGGCGGCAGACCGTTCCCGGTCCGCCACCGCGGCACCCGCGGCGAGGTCGATGGCGCGAGACGTTCGCCGGTCGGCAGGCCGACCGGACCCGAAGGCGTCGCTGGTGGAGGGGGCGCGGCGCCGGGCGGCGCGCCCAGCTGCTCCCACCCGAGGAGCCGTCGCGCAGGCGCGCGTCAGTGCATCGTGCTTCGGACCGGGAGCGGACGCGTGCGCGCGTCCTTACGGACCGGCCGCGGCGCCCGGGATCGAGGCAAGTATGTGATCAAGCGACGCATCGACTCACGGCGTCCTCCTGTCGGAGGTCAGCGGAGACGCACGCTAGCAGCGACGATCGTCGACGACAAGCGCGAAGTTGGTGCCAGCGCGCGGGTCGTCAGTGGTGCTGGGTGTAGTCGATCACCAGGCGCGTGCACTGGTCGTCGTCGCCGGCGCGAAACCGCCAGCGCTCGACCACCTGGGAGATGTCGCGGTCGAAGGACGGGAACTTGCTCGACTCGACGACGTCGACGCGCGCGAGCTCGCCGGCGTGGTCGACGCACAGCCGCAGCGCCACCTTGACCCGCCGCGTCGCCGCGGCGGTGAGCTCGGACTTGGTCGCGTCGGAGGGCACCGGCATGGGCTGGCGCTCGTGCAGGCGAGCGGCCAGCACGTTGGGGTCGACCTCGCGCCAGGTCGCGACCTCGGCGGCGGGGCGGGGATGGAACGTGGGGCCGCAGGCGGTGAGGGCGAGGGCGGCGACGCAGGCGAGGGTCGGCAGGGCGCTGACGGTGGGGCGGAGGCAGGACATCGCGACCATTTGGATCGGCGCGCCCGCGCCGCCGCAACCCTACGGTGCGGCAAAGACCGGCAGCTCAGCGCCCGCGGCTGGCGCGTGCCCGGCGCAACGCGGCGTCGAAGCCGACCACGGCGGTGGCGGCCAGCGCGATCGACATGGTGGCGTCGGACAGGAAGTGGGCGTCGCGGCCGACCCGGGCGCAGGCGACGAAGCCGAGGACGGCGAGCGCCGGGACGCGGCCGCGCGGCCACATCAAGACGACCGCGAGCGTGAGCGCGGCGTAGTGGGCGACGTGGCCGGACGGGAACGAGATGCCACCCTGGAAGAAGGTGTGGTCGAGGTCGCCGCGAGCGAGGGCCTCGCCGGGGCGCAGCCGGCCGAACAGGGTCTTGAGGTGGTTGCCGCCGGTGCGGACCACGGCGTGGGTGAGGCCGGTGACCAGGATCGGGTGGCCGGCGGCGGACAGGCGGGCGGCGAGGGTGCCAGCGGGGCGCGTGGGCGCGAGCCACAGCGCGGCGCCGACGACGATCAGCGCGCTGGTGAGGACGCCGCGCGGCAGGTCCATGCCGGTGGCGACGTCGAGGCCGTGGACGCCGTCGTCGAACGTGCGCTCGAGCCAGGCGGGCAGGCCGCCGTGCAGGGCCTCGGCCAGCGGCGCGTCGAGCACGAGGACGCCGGCGAGGGTCGCCAGCGCGGCGGCGGCGGCGACGATCAGGACCTGGCGCGGCGTCATCGTCGGCGAGCGTAGCGCGACGAGGCTATGCTCGCCGTATGTCGCTGTCCCGAGACCAGGCCTGGGGCCTGCTGAGCGAGTGGACCCGGGGCGAGTCGCTGCGGCGACACGCCCGCGCGGTCGAGCTGGTGATGCGCGCCGCGGCGCCGCGCTACGGCGGCGCCGACGCCGACGTCGAGGCGTGGGGCGTCGCCGGGATGCTGCACGACGCCGACTACGAGGCGTGGCCCGAGGAGCACCCGCACCGGATCGTGGCGTGGCTGCGCGAGCACGGCGAGGAGGCGATCGCGCACGCGGTGTCGGCGCACTACACGAAGTGGGGCGTCAGCTACGACAGCGCGCTCGACCGCGCGCTGCTGGCGTGCGACGAGCCGACCGGGTTCGTGATGGCGTGCTGCCTGGTCCGCCCCGACGGCATCGCCTCGCTCGAGGTGTCATCGGTGAAGAAGCGGCTCAAGGACAAGCGGTTCGCGGCGACGGTGGATCGCGGCGAGGTCACCGCCGGCGCCGAGCTGCTGGGGGTCCCGCTCGACGCGCACCTGGGCTTCATCATCGAGGCGCTGCGGCCGCACGCGGTCGAGCTGGGCCTGACCGGGCGCGCGGTCAGTTGACGATCGCGACGCCGCAGCCGCGGCCGTGGCCGTCGGCGGGCGGGACGATCGGGACCACGGCGTAGGCGCCGCTGGGCATGCCGGCGCGGCCCTCGTCGGACAGCGGGTAGTAGCAGGCGACGCCGTGGAAGGTGTCGAGCCACGCCGGGATGCCGGCGGCGACGTAGCGGCCGACCGCGGCGGCGTCGACGGGCAGGAACTTGCTGCGCAGCTCGCCGGCGTCGACGCAGCCCTGGATCATGGCCGCGGCGATGGCGGGATCGTGGCAGGCGTCGATGGGCGGGGGCGGCGGCGGCTCGCCGCGCGCGGGCTCCGGCGTGGCGGCCAGGTCGGCGGGCGTGTCGACGTCCGGCGACGCGCCCGGTCGCGGGCGATCGCGGGCGATCGTGACGACGGCGGCGACGGCGAGGGCCGCGATCGCGAAGGCGGCGCGCCGGCGCCGGCGGGCGCGCGTCGCGGCGTAGAGACCGGTACCCATGGCCGGGAACAACGCATCAGCGCGGCCGAGGATCTGAGGAGCGGCGCGGGCGGGGGGCGTGACGATCCACGCCCCCTCGACTCCGCCCTCGCGGCTGCGCCGCTCGGGCTGCGCTCGGGGTGAGTGCTGTCAGGCCCAAACCCGCGGTCAGCCGATCGCTGCGCCACGCAAGATCAGCGGCTTGGCCCAGCTGTTCGTCAGGAGCGGAGCGGGAGGTGCGCAGCACCGACCCCGGAGTCGAGGGGACGGGCCGCGCGCCGTGGCCCCGTGGATCGGCGGCGGCCGACCTCGCCGGGGCTCAGGCGGTGATCGCGGCGATCTGCTGGGTCAGGCGCTGCTGTGGCCCGCTGGGCTCGACGGTCTGCATCGCGACCAGGGCGGCGAGGTCGCCGTCGACCGCGATCTCGCCGGTGAGGAAGGCCTGGACGCCGGCGGCGACGTCGGCGTCGACGAAGATCTTGCGAGCGAGGTCGGCGGCGAGGGTGAGCCGGGTCCGGGCGTCGGGCTGATGGCCCCGCTGGAACAGGCCGTCCTTCATGAACAGCTCGACGTTGCCGCCGGGCGCGGTCACCGTCACGTTGACCTCGACCGCCTTCATGGCGGCGGGGATCTCGAGATCGCCGGCGGCGGCGATCAGCTCGTCGACCTTGTCGAACCAGGCGTCCGAGAGAAACTCGTAGCTCATGTGCGGCACGATAGCGCAGGGGCGGCGGCGAGCGGGCCTCACCACCGGCGCGCGCGCGCGTCGTCGTCGGTGACCGCCGGTTCAGCGACCTCCGTTCGACTTCGACTTCACGCGCCGCGCCGGCGTTGCCCGGCGTCGCGCGTGTCGTCACGTGGATCGCCGGTTCCGAGGATGTCGTAGTCCGCCGGTCGTACAGGTCGCGACAGCGATGTCAGAGATCGCGCGGCGCGATCGCGACGCCGACGCGCCGCCGGCGTCGCCACGACGTCCTCGTCGCTGGCGCGCGCCGTGCAATCCCCCGCGCCGTGCATCGCCTCCTCCTCCTCTTCTCGATCACCGCCCCGCTCGCCGCCTGTGCGCACCCCGACACCGATCCGGTCGCGACCTGCGGCGCGCTGCCGCAGGACGCCTGCACCGAGGCTGACTGCGCCCTCAGCCCCGGCGACGACGGCTACGGCGTCTGCGCCGGGCACGCCGTCTACGACTGCGTCGATGGCGCGTGGACCGGCACCCGCTGCGAGGTCGACATCCTGGTCGCCGACGGGACGTGGCAGCTCAGCTACGCGGCGACGCTGCCGGCGGGGTGCCCGGCGGTGACCCTGCCGGCGAGCCTCACCGTCGACGCCGATCAGCCCGCCGGCACCCAGGACCTGACGCCGAGCGCCGCCGACGCCACGTTCGACGACGTCAGCTACCTGGTCGCCTTCGATCACGGCAGCGCCTCGTACGCGATGAACGCGACGTGGTCCGGCCCCGACGGCGCGGTCACGGTCTCGCTCGATCACGCGCTGTCGCTGCGCTACGACGGCACGATCACCGGCACCGCCACCGGCCAGCTCGGCCGCGGCGGCGTCACCTGCACCGCGACGTTCGACGTGACCGGCACGTTCTCGCCGGGCTGGTCGCCGATCTGAGCGGGGCCGGTCACGGCGCGCGGGCGTCGATCCACGGCGCGATGCCGAGCAGCGGGATCACGCGATCCTCGAGCCGGCTCAGCGCGGTGTCCTGACAGTGCGGGTCGTCGAGCGTCCGCTCGCGATCCTCGAGGCGGTAGGTGATCACGGTGTGCGACGTGTCGCTGCACCCGATGCTGTCGGCGAACGTACACTGGGTCGTGTTGCCGACCGTCGTGCACTGCGGCTCGCGCGGCAGGTCGCCGTCGTCGTCGAGGTCGAAGAACCTCGCCTCGGCGAAGGCCTGGATCAGCTCCGCCAGGGTCGCGGCGTCGAGCTGGCGGTGCTGCTCGCCCGCGACCGCGACGTTGGCGGTGCCGATGAACGTCAGCGCGCCGTCGTCGCCGACGCTGACCTCGAAGATCGGGCAGCGACCCATGCACGGGCCCTGCGACAGCTCGAGCCGGAACGACGGCGCCGGATCGCCGCCCTGGTTGGCCGGCACGCTGGTCGGCGTCGTCGGCGTCGGCGCGGCCGGGGCGCACGCCCCCAACAGGGCTAACAGCAGCGTCGACGCCGGCAGGATCGCGGCACGGAACATCGCCGGATCATACGCGCGAGGCGCGGTCGCGCGCGGGTCCCGGCGCGCCGCAGATCGGGTCACGGCACGGTCGCCCGCCGGCCACCACGCCGGTATGGCGCGCGCCCTCTCGATCCTCGTCGCCGTGATCGCGGTCGCGGCGGCTGGCAACGTCAGCCGGGCCCAGGCCGGCGCCGGCCGCGACGTCCCGCCGCCGTGGCGCGCGCCGGCGGGCTGTCCGACCGCGGGCGAGTTCCTCGACTACCTGGGCGCCGCGATGGGCGAGCCGGTCGGCGCCGACCAGCTCGTCATCGAGGCGGTCGTCGAGCGCGACGGCGATCGCTGGCGCGCGACCATCCACGATCTCGACGGCGGCGTCCGCATCCTGCGCGCGCCCAGCTGCGACGAGCTCGCCCACGCCACCGCGCTGGTCATGGCGATGGCGCACGACGCCGACCCGGTGCGCACCGCGCCGCCGGTGGCGCTGCCGCGGGTCGCCGCCGCGACCCCGTCGCGCCGCGCGCCCGCCGTCGACCCCGGGGTCACGGCCGAGGTCGACGACGCCTCCGACGCTGCCGCGGCGCCGCCGCCCGGCCGCACGCTCCGCCTGCGCGCCACCGTCGACGGTGACCTCGGCGCCTTCGACGGCGTCGCGCCGGGCTGGGGCGTCGCGATCGAGCTCGGCCACGGCCACAGCGCCACCGACGTCGCCGTCGTCGAGACCGTCGTCGGCGACCCGGCCACCGGCGGGTTCAGCCACGCCGGCTACGCGGTGACCGGGCGGCGCTGCCGGCTCGGCGCGCGCGGCGCGACCCGCGTCGGCGCGTGCGCCGCGTTCGAGGTCGAGACCTTCGACGCCTGGGCCTACGGCGCGGCGCCGGCCACCGGCTGGGCGCTGGGCTCGGGGATCGGCGTCACCGGCGGCGTCGCGCTGGGCGCCGGCGTCGAGCTGCGCGCCGACCTGTCGCTGATCGGCCGCTTCGTGCGGCCGACGTTCCCGTCGTCGTCGTTCGATCCCGCCACGGTCGGGCCGTCGCCGCTGAGCCTGCGGCTGGGCCTCGCGATCCAGGCGCGGCTGTTCTGAACGCCGGCCGCGGCCCCGGTCGTGGCATGATCGCGCCATGCCGCACCTCGCGATCGTCGGGTTCCGCGACGCCACCGGTCCGCTGCGCGAGACCTACGAGCGCATGATGGCGCGGCCGCTGCCGCCGGTGTACCGGCCGACCCACGGCGACGCGCCCGGCATCATCCGCGCCCACAGCCTCGACCCGGCGCTGATGGGCCGGGTCTTCGCGTTCTCCGGC
This sequence comes from Kofleriaceae bacterium, assembly GCA_020633495.1. Classification (GTDB taxonomy): domain Bacteria; phylum Myxococcota_A; class Polyangia; order Haliangiales; family Haliangiaceae; genus WYBA01. The sequence continues at coordinate 152,604 of JACKDR010000015.1, forward strand.
AACCTCAACGGCCAGGGGCCGCTGGTGTGGGCGCAGCGCGAGCTGGTCAACGCGACCACGTCGCGCCTCAACCAGTGCTTCTACTGAACGGGGGCTCACGCAGAGTTTCTGCGTGCCGCGCTCGGAGGTGACGAGGCCCTGGCCCGGGCCGTGGTGGCGGATCCGCGCGCGGTCGCGGCGCGCCACCCGGATCCGGTGACCCGGACCCTGGCCGATCTCGCCTGCCAGGTGACCGAGGCGCCGTGGGCGCTGACGCCGGGGCACCGCGCCCGCGCCGCCGCGGTTGGCCTCGGCGACGCCGCGGTCCTGCACGCGGTGGTGCTGTCGGCGTACTTCGGTCACCTCAACCGCATCGCCGACGCCGTCGGCATCGACCTCGACTACCAGGTCGCGCTCGAGCCGCCGCACGCCGAGCCGGCGACGCCGCCGTACGCGCGGCCCGCGCCGGCGGCGTGGCCGGATCCGGCCGCGCCGCGCGCCCTCGACGTCGCGCAGCGCCGGGCGCCGCCGAGGCGCTGGCGGCGTGGCGCGATCACGTCCTCGAGCGCGACACCGCGGCGCTCGGCGTCGCGCGCCGCGCGATGATCGCCCGCGCGGTCGCGATCCGCCTCGGCGACGCCGCGGGCGCCGCCGGCGGCGCGCCGGTCGCGGCCGACGCGCTCGACCACGCGCTGCTGGCGCTGGCCGACGCGGTGACCCTCGCGCCGTGGGGCCTGGGCGCGGCGACCCTGGCGCCGCTGCGCGCCGCCGGTCTGGCCGGGGACGACGCCGTCTTCGAGGCCCTGGCGGTCGCGACCTCGTGCACCGTGTTCTCGCGCATCGCGGTGGCGCTGGCCGCGCTCGGCCCCTGACCGTGGCGCGCGATCGTGCGCGCGATCGTGCGCGTCGATGCGCCGCCGGGCGCGCTCGTGCGTTGATCCGGGGTCATGTGGAAGATCGCTGCGATCACGCTGATCTCGCTGGGCGCCCTGGGCGCGACCGCGGCCGCGCATCCGCCGCCGCCGCCGCCCGAGCGTGACGTCCCGCACCGTCCGGCGGTCGAGTGGTCGACCTGGGTGCGGGTCGGGTACGGCGTGGCCCACGACGGCGCCGCCACCGAGCCGGCCCAGCCGCGGGTGGTGACCCCGCCGGTCGACGACGATCACGGCGCCTGGGACGCCGCGGTCGGCGCCGACCTCACCCTGCCGCTGGGCACCGGCGGCGACGTCCGGCTGGGCCCGTGGGTCGAGGCCAGCACCCAGCACGGCCCGGTCGCCGGCGCCGAGCTGCTGGTCGGCGCCGTGCCCGGCAAGCTCGATCTGTTCTGGTACCGCGGCGAGGGCGTCGTGATCGTGCGCGCCGGCGCCAGCCGCGAGATCGCGACCGTCGCGGTGTCGTACGGCTACCGGGCGCCGTGGTCGCTGTGGGGGCCGTGGCGCGGGCCCAGCCGCTACATGATCGGCGCCCGGCTGGTGGCGTCGGCGACCCGCGCCCTCGACGATCCGGCGGACTGGTCCGTGAACGTCGGCGTCGAGGTCGAGCCGGTCGGCGCCCTGCGCTACCTGCTCGGGATCCGGTCCTGGTACTAGGGCACCGGTGGCGGGCGCGCATCGGGGCGACGTCCGCTCGCGTCGCGGCCGGCGCCGGGCGATAACCGCGGCATGGCCGAGTCCCCGCGCGTCGCGCCGCTCACGGTCGACGACATCCCGGCGCTGTTGCCGCACCTGGTCCGCAACGCGCTCGAGTCGGGCCGCGACGGCGAGCCGTTCTCGCGGGCCCGCTCCGCCGACGATCCGCCCGACACCTCGGCGATCGCCGAGCGGCTCGCGGTGACCTGGGCGCGCCCGGTCGACGTCCCCGGCTGGGAGCGCGGCTTCGGCCTGTGGGTCGGCGGCGAGCTGCGTGGCCACCTCGATCTCATCGGCGGCGAGATCGAGTCCGAGCTGCACCGCGCCCACCTCGGCATGGGCATCGAGCGGCCGCACCGCCGCGCCGGCTGGGGCTCGCGCCTGCTCGGCGACGCGATCACCTGGGCGCGCGGCGCCGGCCTGGCGTGGATCGATCTCGGCGTCTTCACCCACAACGCCCCGGCCCACGCGCTCTACGTCAAGCACGGCTTCGTCGAGGTCGGCGTCACCGTCGATCGCGTCCGCATCGACGGCCAGTCGCTCGACGATCGCGCGATGGTGCTGCGGCTCTGACCGGCGCGGCGCCGCTACCGCCAGCGCCGCAGCCGCCGCGCCCGCCGCACCCGCGCCCGCACCCGGTCGACGCGCTCGAGCACGGCGTCGAGCTGCGGCCCGTACTTGTCGAGGACCTTGCCGACGACGCCGTCGCTGGCGCTGGCCGAGACGTCGGGGACGATCACGCCCGGCGCGTACATCGCCTCGAGCACCTTGGCGACGCTCTGCTTGACCAGGCCGCGCACCGGCACCTTGGCCATCATCCCGTACATCGGCGCCGAGCCGCTGCGCGCCAGGTTCGGGTTGGCGACGACCTCGTCGACCGCGGCGCGCAGATCGGCGAGGTAGTCGTCGACGATCGCGAGGTGGTTGGCGGTGCAGGTCAGGTGGACCGCGGTCGGGTGCTGCATGCGATCGATCGACCAGCCGCGGGCCTCGAGCCGGTCGGCGACCGCGAAGACGTCGGGACCGCCGGGCGCCGCGCCCCAGGCGGCGATCGCCGCGACGCTGGGGCCGATGACGGTGAGCCCGGGGATCGCGGCGATGCCGGCGCGCAGCCGGTCGGCGGCCTCGCAGCCGGCGCCGGTCAGGCGCAGGTAGCCGTCCTCGCCGAGGGCGCGCATCGCCGCCCACGCCGCCGCCACCGGGCCGCCGGGCCGGGTGCCGATCATCGTCGGCGACGCGTAGATGCCGCCCGGGAAGTCGGTGGCGACGAAGAACTGGTGGCGCATGTCGTCCATCGAGCGCCACAGCAGCATCGACGCGCCCTTGCCGGCGTAGGCGTACTTGTGGAGGTCGGCGGAGATCGACGTCACCGCCGGGACCCGGAAGTCCCAGCGTGGCACCGGCCGGCCCAGGCGCTCGACCCACGGCAGCAGGAAGCCGCCGACGCAGGCGTCGACGTGCATCGGCAGGCCGTGCTGCGTGGCCAGCGCGCCGACCTCCTCGATCGGATCGACGACGCCGTGCGGGTACTGCGGCGCCGACGCCGCCACCGCGATCGTGCGGGCGCCGATCGCGCGGGCGAAGGCGCGGACGTCGACCCGCTGGTCGTCGTCGACGTCGACCTTGCGGATGCGGACGCCGAAGTAGTGGGCGGCCTTGTCGAACGCCGGGTGGATCGTGCGCGGCGCGACGATCTCGGGGTGGCGGATCCACGGCCGCTTGCGGCGGGCGCGATCGCGGTAGGCGGCGACCGCGACCAGGATCGACTCGGTGCCGCCCGAGGTCATCGCGCCGACGGCGGTGTCGGGGCCGTGCATCAGGCCGGCGGCCATCTGGGTGACCTCGGCCTCCATGCGGCGCAGGCTCTGGAACGCCATCGGGTTGAGCAGGTTGGTGCTGGCGAACAGGGCGTGGGCGCGCTCGAGCAACCGGGTGTGGTCGTCGCCGGCGTGGTAGACCAGCGAGAAGACGCGGCCGCCCTTCCAGTCGGTGTCGGCCGACTTCATCGCCGCCAGCTCGGCGAGCACCTCGTCGGCGGCGACGCCGCGGGCCGGGATCCGGGCGGCGCCGCTCATCGCAGCGCGTCCAGCGTGGCCTCGATCGAGACCGTGAAGATGTTGTTGGTGCCGTGGCCCTCGATGTTGGACGGCGGCTGGGTGATGCTGTCCTCGATCTTCGGGATGTCGTACCAGTAGTGCAGGTACGTCGCGCTGATCCGGTAGCGTCCCGTGGTGTAGCGGACGCCGCTGTGCAGGCCGGTGTGCGAGAACGTCGGCTGGTCGAGAGTCACGGTCTTGGCCGGCGCCGGGGTCTGGTCGTAGTGGGTGCCGAGCATCAGGTCGAGCCCGGGCGCGACGTCGAGGTCGTGGACCCGCAGGCCGCCGGCGAGCTGCCACGAGTCGCTGTAGTTCTTCTCGGTGTCGAGCTCGGCGATCAGGAAGATGTCGTCGATGTCGGTGTGCTGGTTGGTGTACTGGCGGTACAGGTAGTAGCGGCCCTCGACGCCGATCTCGAGGTTGCGCGTGACGTCGTAGTTGGCGCCGCCGAGGAAGGTCCACGGCAGCAGCAGGCCGGTGTGGGCGGTGCCGGCCAGGACGTTGCCGGGGTCGGCGGCGTCGTCGCCGTAGGTGATCGAGATCGGGCCGTCGAGCGTGGCCGAGATCTTGCCGATGACGCTGGCGCCCAGGGTCAGCCGCGGGGTCGGCGTCGCCAGGACGCCGACGTTCCAGGTCGGCTCCCAGTCGGAGCCGTCGACGGTGAGCTCGGGGCTGGTGCCGAAGAGGTTGCGGAGGTCGGCGCCGTTGAGGATCGGGTAGAGGTTGCGGTAGCCGTGCAGGCGGATGTTCATGACGCCGACGCCGGCGCCCACCGACAGCCGCGGCCCGACCTTGTAGGCGCCGGACAGCTGCAGGACCGGCGCGACGATGTAGCCGTCGATCAGGTGGTAGCGGGTGACGTCGTCGGCGCCGAACCGGGCGCCGGTGGCGTTGGCGACGTACAGCGACAGCGCGGCGAAGACGCGGTCGGGCACGATCTCGTCGGTGACCACCATCATCGGGATCACCGCCATCGCCCGCTCCGGCCGGGTCGCCGGGTAGTAGCCGTCGGCGTCGACCGGGGCGTCGAGGAACTCGTCGCTGCGATCCCACGGCCGCAGCCGGAACTCGGTCGACAGCAGCGACAGCCCCATCGTGAGGTACAGCCGCATGCCGTGCTGCAGCGCCAGGCCGGCGGGGTTGTGGAAGACCGCCGACGGATCGTCGGGGCGCCCGATCACCGCGGCCATGCCGGTGCGCCGGGCGCCTTGTTCGGGGACGCCGAAACCACCGGCCTGGGCCGGCGCCGAGGCGCAGAGGATCAGCGCGACCGCTCCCAGGGCGGTCCCGGCGGGGACGACGGATGACACCCCTTCAGGATCGGGGTACCCCCCGCGGATTTCAATCGGATCGGGCGCCGGTGTAACGTCGAGGCCCCGCGCGGAGTCGATCCACCATGGCCAAGGCACGCTGGAACGGAGCGGTGATCGCCGAGAGCGACCAGACCCAGGTCGTCGACGGCTACACCTACTTTCCCCCCGACGCGGTCGACCGCACCAAGGTCCGCGACTCCGTCAAGGAGAGCGTGTGCGCCTGGAAGGGCACCGCGAGCTACTACGACGTCGTCGTCGGCGATCAGGTCAACCGCGACGCGGCCTGGTACTACCCGCGGCCCAAGGACGCCGCCGCCCACATCGCGGGCTGGATCGGCTTCTGGAAGGGCGTCGAGATCGTCGCGTAGCGGCGGGGGGGCGCGCGGTCGGTGCCGCGGCTCAGAGCGTGTGACGATTTCATCCTCACACGCTCTGTCGATCGGCTCGCTCGCCCGCAGACGGGCTCGCAGCGCCTGCACGGAGACCGCCTCGCGCAGACGCGCGGCTCAGACCTGCAGCAGGCACTGCACCGACGGCGCGCCGTAGACGGCGCCGCCGGTGAGGACCTGGAGGTTGGGCAGGACCTTGGCCTCGCCGCCGCTGTGGGTGTGGCCGCACAGCACGGTCATGCGCGCGTCCGGCCGCGCCGTCATCGCGGCGCGCAGGACCTCGCCGGTGGCGCCGCACGCGAAGAACGGCAGCCAGTGGTCGCCGGAGACCCGGCCTTGGTGCCAGCAGGCGTCGCGGAACGGCGGCACGTGGGTCGCGACCACGACGTGTCGGGCCCAGGTCAGGGCCTCGTCGACGTCGGCGCCGAGGCGGGCGGCGGCCTCGTCGCCGAGCGCGTGCAGGCGCGCGCGCAGGGCCTCCTGATCGAGGCCGATCAGGTCCTCGATCAGGACGACGTCGTTGAGCACCACCGGCGAGCCGGCGTAGTCGCCGAGGCGCGCGTCGCCCCAGCCGTCGTGGCCGACCAGCGCGGTGTGGTCGTCGAGCCGGATCACGCCGCCGGCGCCGAGCCATCGCACGTCCGGACGCAGGTCGGCCAGGGCCGCGACCCGGGCCCGGACCTCGGCGATCGAGCCCCGGTAGAAGTCGTGGTTGCCGAGGACGAACCACACCGGCAGCCCGGCGCGCTCGGCGAGCTCGGCGATCAGGACGTCGACGTCGGGGGCCTCCGCGATGTCGCCGGTGATCACGATCGCGTCGGCGCCGGTGGCCCCGACCCGCTCGGCGAACCGGGTCCGCGCGGCGCCGCCGAGGAAGTTCAGGTGGATGTCGGTGAGCCACGCCAGCCGCATCGCGCTCCAGTATGCCGATCCACCGCCGCCGCCGGAACCCCGGTCGGCATCGCCCCGTCGGGCGTGGCCGCGCCGCGGCGTCCGGTCGCGTCCCGGTCCGCCGCGCGCCGTCGGCCCCACATCCTGTATGCTCGCGGCGATGTCCGGGTGGAGCGCACTGCTTGCGGTCGTCGCCGCGGTGAGCCTCGGCGGATGCGAGGAGCGGATCCGCGACTGCGGCGGCGGCGTCGAGGTGGTGATCTCGCTCGACGACCCGGACCTGCTGGCGGTCGCCGCCGACACCATGACGGTCACGATCGACGTCGACGGCGAGCTCCGGCAGCGCGACTTCGCCGCCAGCGCGCTGGGCGGCGGCGTCACCTCGTTCACGCTCGACCTCGACAACGCCGCGGCGGTCACGCTCGGGGTCACGGTCGAGCTCCGCTACGCCGGGCCCGGGGTCCACGACGGCACGACGGTGTGGCTGCGCGGCGTCGGCGCGGTCGAGGTCCCGGTCGGCGACCAGGGCTGCCTGCGTCTGGACGTCGCGCTGGTCGCCGCCGCCGACGGCGATGGCGATCGCGTCCCCGACGCCATCGACGACTGCCCTGACGACCTCGATCCCGGGCAGGCCGATCGGGACGGCGACGGGGTCGGCGACGCCTGCGACGGCTGCCCCGACGACGCCAACGCCGACCAGGCCGATCGCGACGGCGACGACGTCCAGGACGCGTGCGACGCCTGCCCCGACGTGGCCGACGCGTCGCCCCACGACGAGGACGACGACGGGCTCCCCGACGTCTGCGATCCGTGTCCGCACCTCGCCGGTGACGCCGCCGACGCCGACGCCGACGGCGTCGGCGACGCCTGCGATCCGCACCCGAGCGTCGGCGGCGATCGCCTCGCCGCGTTCCTGGCCTTCGACGACCCGGCGCAGCTCGACGAGCTGGTCCGGCTCGGCGACGGCACGTTCGCGATCGACGGCGACCAGCTCGTGATCACGGCGGTGACCTCCGCGGCGGTCACGGTGGCGTCGCCGCTGGGGCTGACCGGCACGGTGGCGACGACGGTCCACCAGGACGTGGTCACCGGCTCGTTCCCGTGGGGCGCCGGGGTGCTGGCGTGGGCGCCGCTCGCCGGCACCGAGGTCACCGGCGCGGTGTGCATGAGCCACGAGGCGGGGCCGTTCGCGGCGTCGTGGCCGCTGGGCGCGGTGGTCGAGGCGACCAGCGCCGACCGCGACGCCGCGATCCGCTTCACGTTCCTCGACGAGGGCGCGATCCCGCCCACCGCGATCGGGCAGTGCTGGGCCGACGCCGCGTCCACCGGTCACAGCGAGCCGCTCGGCGGCGGCGTCCCGGACGGCTTCGGCGTCGTCGTCTACGACGCGACCGCGCGCTTCGACTACCTCCTGGTGATCGACAGCCCGTGATGACGACGCCGACGCCCCCCACGATCCTGCGCGGGACCTACCAGCTCCTCGACCGGCTGGGCGCCGGCGGCATGGGCGAGGTCTACGTCGCGGCGCACGCGCGGCTGCACAAGCGCTTCGCGGTCAAGCTGCTGGCCCCGCACCACGGCGACAGCGGCGAGGCCTACGCCCGCTTCCAGCGCGAGGCCGAGATCACCAGCCGGCTCGGCCACCCCCACATCGTCGAGATCGTCGACTTCGACGTCGCCGACGACGGCCAGCCGTTCATGGTCATGGAGCTGCTCGACGGCGAGGACCTCGCCGAGCGGCTGCGCCGCGGCCCGCTGCCGCTCGCCGACGCCCTGCGCGTCGCCGATCAGATCGGCCAGGGGCTCCAGGCCGCCCACGACGCCGGCGTCGTCCACCGCGACCTCAAGCCCCAGAACGTCTTCCTCACCGGCGCTGAGGCCCGGGTCAAGCTGCTCGACTTCGGCATCTCCAAGATCAAGGACCAGGACGGCGGCGTGACCCGGTCGCAGGTCGTGATCGGGACGCCGGGCTACATGTCGCCGGAGCAGGCCGAGGGCAAGGCCCGGGACGTCGACGCCCGCAGCGACCAGTTCGCGCTGGCGGTGATCGTCTACGAGATGATCTCCGGCGTCGCGCCGTTCGCCGCCGAGAGCATCCCGGCGACCCTGTACCGGGTCGTCCACCACCAGCCGGCGTCGCTCGACGAGCTGGTCCCCGGGCTGCCGCCGGAGGTGGCGCCCACGATCGCGCGCGGCATGGCCAAGGAGCCGGCGGCGCGCTGGCCCGACGTCGCCACCCTGGTCGCCGCGCTGCGCGGCGAGGTGCCGGCGCCGCGCGTCTCGGTGACGGCGCCGCGGCTGGTGGTGCGTGGCACCTCGGCCGCCGACGGCGCGACGCTCGAGCACGCCCCGACCGCGATGTCGGCGACGACGACCAGCGCGATCCGGCGATCGCGGCGCGGCCTGGTGGCGGCCGGGGTCGGCGTCGTGGCGATCGCGGCGATCGCCACGCTGGTCGCGATCGGCGGCGGGGCGCGGACGCCGGGCGCGGCGCCCGCGTCGTCGTCGGACGCCGGCGTGACCACGTCCGCGGCCCCGGCGGCGGCGGTGTCGGCGGCCGCGCCCGGGCCCGACGCCGCGGTCGCGCCGGTGGCGGCGGCCGTCGCCGACGCCGGCGTCGCCGACGCGGCGGCGCCCGCGCGCGCCGCCGCTGAACCTGCCGAGCGCCGCCCTGAGCGCGCGTCGCGCAAGAGCGGGACCGCGCGCGGCGACCACGACCCCGCCGCGACGGCGCCGCCGGTCGACGCCGGCGCCCGCAAGCCCGCCGCCGACGCCGAGCCGGCGCACGAGACCGACTTCATCGTCGACTTCTGAGCGAGGAGCCCATGCCGCGCGCCATCGCCTCGAACCTCATCCTCGGCCTCGCGCTCGTCGTCGCCGGGGTCACCGTCGTCGGCGCGGTCGCCGTGGCGCCGCCGGCGGCGCGGGCGCAGCCGACGCCGTCGCCCGACGACTTCGACACCGACCTGTCCGACGCCCGCGATCGCGCCCGCGCGATCGCGCGCGAGGCCGCCGAGCTGTTCCAGGCCGGCGATCGCCGCGCCGCGATCGCCAGGTTCGAGGAGGCCTACGCGATCTTCCCGACCCCGGCGCTGCTCTACAACCTCGGCAAGGCCTACGCCGGCGTCTCCGATCACGTCCACGCCCACCGGGCCCTCACCGCCTTCCTGCGCGAGACCGCGGGCACCGACGTCGACGCCGATCGTCGCGCCGAGGCCGAGGCCCTGCTGGTCGAGCTGCGCCGCCACGTCGCGGTCGCGACGATCACGGCGCCGGCGTTCGCCGGCGCGACGATCGCGGTCGACGGCGTCGACCTCGGCACGGCGCCGCTGGCCGACCCGGTCGCGGTCGCGCCCGGCGTCCACGAGATCACCGCCCGGCGCGACGACCTGCTGGTCGCCCGCAAGCGCCTGACCTTCGTCGGCAGCGGCACGCTCGCGATCGAGCTGGTCCGGGTCGAGGACGACCTCGAGCGCGTCGTCATCACCCGCGAGGTCGCGTCACGCCCGCTGTACAAGCGGTGGTGGTTCTGGAGCACGATCGGCGCCGCGGTCGCCTCCGGCGTCGCGCTCTACATCGCGACCAACCCGCGCCAGGTCAACGAGGTCGCGTCGCCGCCGCTCGGCGCCCTGGGCCTCGACGACTTCACGCTCCGTTGAGCCGAGCGTCGGCGCGAGCCGGTCTCGGTGCAGGCGCTGCGAGGCCGTCTGCGGGCGAGCGAGCCGCTCCGAGAGGTCAGGAAACCACCCGAGCGATGGCGCCCGCCGCCGGCGCCGCGGATGCCGGTAGGATGCGGCCATGCACGATCTGTCGATGGTCGAGATCCTGGGCCTGGCGCCGCTGGGGCAGCGCCTGCGCGAGGCGCGCCTGGCCCTGGCCGGCGATCCGTTCACGCCGAAGAGCCGGTTCGACCACACCAGCCTGCGCATCCTCGATCCGCGGCTGGCGCTGCGGCTGTGGCGCGGCCAGCGCCCGGCCGGGCGGCGCGTGCCGATCTACAACTTCTTCAACCACACGCCGACGCCCGAGGCCGACGGCTGGTCGGTGCGCAAGACCCAGGTCCACGACTTCCGCGGCGGCGACCTCACGTACGACAGCCACAACGGCACCGACTTCGCGACCCCGCCGGGCACCGTCGTGGTCGCGCCGGCGCCGGCGCGCGTCGCGCTGGTGATCAGCGAGTTCCACCGCGGCGGCCTCAAGATCATGCTCGATCACGGCGACGGCCTGACCACGACGTCGTGCCACCTGGCGCGCGCGCTGGTCGTGCCGGGCCAGACCGTCGCGCGCGGCCAGCCGGTGGCATTGTCGGGCGCCTCCGGGCTCAACTTCGTCGGCTCGCTGCTGCTCGACTCGCCGCACCTGCACTTCAACACCTGGCTCGACGGCGTGCCGGTCGATCCGTTCGCGCGGCCCGGCGAGCTCTCGATCTGGCGGGTCCACAACGACCCGGCGCCGCACCGGGGCGCGCCCGACGCGGCGCCGCCGCCGAGCGACTTCGACGACGCCGCGGTGGCGGCGCAGCTCGCCGCGTGTCGCGATCCGGCGCTGGCGGCGCGGCTCGCCGCCATCCCCGACCCGGCGACCCGCGCGCTGCACACGATCTTCACCGTCAACTACTACCCGACCCGGTTCGCCGCGCGGATCTCGCCGTACGCGACGTCGCACCCGCGGGCGCCCCGGCTCGATCTGCCGTTCGCCGCCGACGACTACGACGGCGCCAGCTGGTAGCCCTGTCGCGCCCCCCGCCGCGCGATCCGCGTTACGATCGCCGGCATGGGAAATCAGATCCGGATCTTCGCCGCCTCGTTCGTCGCCGTCCTGTCGCTCGCCGCCTGTGGCAAGAGCGGCGGCGGCGGTGGTGACGTCGCCGATCGCGCGGTCAAGGCCGCCGACGGCGCCTGCGCCTGCCAGGACTTCGACTGCACCAAGGCCTTCATCGCCGAGCTCAACAAGCTCTCGATCAAGGAAGAGGCCGCGGTCAAGAAGCTGCCCGAGGACCGCGCCAAGATCTACAAGGAGGCGCAGAGCCGCGGCGCCGACTGCCAGGACAAGCTCCGCAAGTAGCGCGTCGCCATGTCGGCCGTGCCCTGCCACGTCTGCGCCGCGCCCTTCGACGACGACACGGCGCTGTACTGCCGCAGCTGTGGCGCCAAGCGCGCGGCCGGCGTCGCCGACCTCGAGGCCTATCGCACCGGCCGCGAGCGCTACGAGCTGGTGACCCGCCAGCCCGCCTACGAGGCGGCGCAGCGGTGGCGACCGCGGCTGCGCTTCGGCCACGAGGTCGGACGGCCGCTGCTGATGATGGTCCTCGGCGGCGGCTTCGGCGTGCTGTTCCTCGCCACGGTCCGGCTGGTCCGGGCCCCGGCGTACTTCACCTGGGTCGGCGTCGGCATCGTCGGCGGCTTCCTGCTGGTCGCGCTGCTGCAGACCCTGCTGGGGATCCGCCGCCTCTTGGCCCGCAGCGAGCGGGCGGTCGCGGTCGTGATGGACGATCGCGCCGGCGGCGACGAGCTGGTCGCGCCGCACCTCGTCGACCTGCGCTTCATCGACGGCAGCCGCCGCAAGGTGCGCGGCGCCGGCGACGTCATGGGCGCGGTCGCGGTCGGGGACATCGGGGTCGCGTACCTGCAGGCCGATCGGCTGGTCGACTTCCGCTGGTTCGACGTCATGCCGGCGCCGCTGCCGCCGGGCGCGTTGCCGCGACCGCCGGTGTGTGCGGCGTGCGCGGCGCCGCTGACGCTCGAGAGCCGCCGCGACTGCGCGTTCTGCGGCGCGGCGCTGGCCGAGCCCGAGCTGGGCGAGCACGGCGCGCGCTTCGCCGCGATCGCGGCGCGCCCCGCCACCGCCGGCCTGCTGGCGCGCTGGCCGGGCGGCGGCCTGCCGCCGGTGACCGCGCCGGCGGTGATCTTCGCGCTCGGCGTGGTCGGGCTCGCCGGCCTGGCCTACCTGCACCACATGCTGGTCTTCTTCTACGAGACCTGGCGCTGGGGCCTGCTGGTCGGGGTGCCGCCGGTGCTGATGACCGCGATCGGCGGCCTGTGGCTGCAGCAGCGGCTGGTCCCGTACCGAGCGCCCCGGCTGCGCGCGCTGGCGCTGATCCTGCGGACCCGGCGGGTCCGCACCGGCACCCTGAACGACCAGCCGATCTACGCGTTCTACGCCACGCTGCGCGCCGCCAGCGGCGCGCGCCGCGAGCTGCGCTGCCTGCCCGAGGTCGCCGCCAAGCTCGAGGTCGGCGAGATCGGCGTCGCCGGGGTCCGCGGCGCGTGGCTGACCGACTTCACCGTGCCCGCCGCGGGGTGACGTCGGCGGCGCGATGCCTATACTGCGCTCCCCCGACCCCGGAGCGCACATGTCTGCACGCGGCACGTCCACCCTCGATCAGCTCGGCCTGAGCCCGCTCGGCCACGGCCCGCACGGCCGCGCCGGCGCGCTGCCCGGCGCCGCCTCCGGCGGCTGGCTCGCCGCCGGCGGAGACGCCACGCTGGTGTCGACCGATCCGACCACCGGCGAGGCGCTCGCCACCGTGCAGGTCGCCGACGACGCCGCGTACGCGCAGGTGATCGGGCGCGCCCAGGCGCGGTTCGCCGAGTGGCGGCTGCGGCCCGGGCCGCGCCGCGGCGAGCTGGTGCGCAAGCTCGGCGAGCGTCTGCGCGCCCACAAGGACGCGCTCGGCGAGCTGATCTCCCTCGAGGTCGGCAAGATCCGCTCCGAGGGCCTCGGCGAGGTCCAGGAGATGATCGACATCTGCGACTTCGCGGTCGGGCTGTCGCGCCAGCTGCACGGCCTGACGATCGCGTCGGAGCGGCCCGGCCACCGCATGTCGGAGCAGTGGCACCCGCTCGGCCCGGTCGGCGTGATCACCGCGTTCAACTTCCCGATGGCGGTGTGGGCGTGGAACGCCGCGCTCGCCGCGGTGTGCGGCGACGTGACGATCTGGAAGCCGTCGCCGCGGGCGTCGCTGTGCGGGCTGGCGGTGCAGCGGCTGTGCATGGAGGTCGAGGCCGAGGAGGACGCCGCCGGCGTCTTCGGCCTGCTGATCGACGGCACCCCGACCAGCCGGCGCCTGGCCGCGGATCCGCGGATCCCGCTGGTGTCGTTCACCGGATCGGTCGCCGCCGGCCGCGCGGTCGCGACCGAGGTCGCGGGCCGGCTCGGCCGCTCGCTGCTCGAGCTCGGCGGCAACAACGCGGCGATCGTCCTCGACGACGCCGACCTCGACCTCGCGGTCCGGGCGATCGTCTTCGGCGCCGCCGGCACCGCGGGCCAGCGGTGCACGACGACCCGCCGGGTGTTCGCGCAGCGCGGCGTGATCGATCGCCTGACCGACCGGGTGGTCGCGGCGTACCGGACCGTCCGGATCGGCGATCCGCTCGAGCGCGGCACCCTCATGGGGCCCCTGATCGGCGCCGACGCGGTCGAGGCCTACCGGCGCGCGATCGCCGCGGCGATCGCCCAGGGCGGCGAGGTCCGGTGCGGCGGCAAGGTCGTCGACGGGCCGGGCTGGTTCGTCGAGCCGACCGTGATCCGGGCGCCGGCCCAGGCCGACTTCCCGATCGCCCACGACGAGACCTTCGCGCCCATCCTCTACGTCTTCGAGGTCGCCGATCTCGACGAGGCGATCGCCGCCAACAACGCCGTGCCCCAGGGCCTGTCGAGCGCGATCTTCACCGAGGGGCTGCGCAGCGCCGAGCGCTTCCTGTCGCCGGCCGGCTCCGACTGCGGCATCGCCAACGTCAACACCGGCACCAGCGGCGCCGAGATCGGCGGCGCGTTCGGCGGCGAGAAGGACACCGGCGGCGGCCGCGAGTCGGGCTCCGACGCCTGGAAGGCGTACATGCGGCGCCAGACCAGCACGGTCAACTACGGCGGCGCGCTGCCGCTGGCCCAGGGCGTCGAGTTCCCCGCCGGCTGAGCCAGGCTCGCCGCCACGGCCCGGTGGTCGCGCTACCATGCGCGCCATGCCCCCGGCGCCCACGGTCACGCCCGGCGAGATCGTCGCCGGCAAGTACCGCGTCGAGGCCGTGATCGGCGCCGGCGGCATGGGCGTCGTGGTCGCGGCGTGGCACCTGCGGCTGGCCCGGCGGGTCGCGCTCAAGTTCATGCGCGCCGATCACGACGCGCCCGAGGCCGCGACGCGGTTCCTGCGCGAGGCCCAGGCCACCAGCCAGCTGCACAGCGAGCACGTCGTCCGCATCCTCGACGCCGCCGAGCTCGACGACGGCACCCCGTACATCGTCATGGAGCACCTCGCCGGCGGCGACGTCGCGGCGCTGGTGGCGCGCCACGGCGCGCTCGAGCCCGCCCTGGCCGCGGCGGTGGTCGCCCAGGCCTGCGGCGGCATGGCCGAGGCGCACGCCGCCGGCATCGTCCACCGCGATCTCAAGCCGCAGAACCTGGTGGCGGTGGCGCGGGACGACGGCCCGCCGGTGATCAAGATCGTCGACTTCGGGGTGTCGAAGCTGGCCCGCGCGGCGGTCGCCGGCCACGACACCGGCACCGGGGTCACGATGGGCTCGCCGCAGTACATGGCGCCGGAGCAGATGCGGTCGACCCGCGACGCCGACGCCCGGGCCGACGTGTGGTCGCTGGGCGCGATCCTCTACGAGCTGTGCGCCGGCGTGCCGCCGTTCGCGGCGCCGTCGGTGCCCGAGATCTACGCCAAGGTTCTCGGCGAGGCGCCGCGCCCGCTGGCCGACGTCGCCGAGGACGTGCCGGCCGCGCTCGCCGCGGTCGTTCACCGGTGCCTCGACAAGCGACCCGAGCACCGGTACGACGACGCCAGCGTGCTGGGCGAGGCGCTGCGGCCCCTCGCGGCGGTGGATCTGGGCGCGCTGCGCGCCGACGTCGCGGCGCTGGCGGCCGACGCCGAGGCGCGCCGCGATCGGGCGATCGCGGCCACCGTCGCGGCCGGTGCCGCGGCCGGCGTCGGCGCCGGGACCGCGCTGGCCTCGACGGTGGCGTCGAGCCCCTCCGCGTCGCGCGTGGAGTCGCCGCCGGCGCCGCGCGCGGGGCGCGGCGTCGCGATCGTCGCGGGCCTCGGCGTGGTCGCGGCGATCGCGGTCGCGACGGTGGTGGTCGTGCGGCGCGGCGGTACGTCGTCGTCGACCACCAGCACCGCGGCCAACGTCCCTGCCGCGACCGGCGACGACGTGTCGCCGTACCCCGCGGCCCCGGTCGAGGCCGGGATCGATCGCCGCACCGGCGAGCGCCGGCTCGAGGAGCACGACCCCGAGGCGGCGATCGCGAGCTTCGTGCGGTGCTGGGAGCTGACGAGCGATCCGGCGTGTCTGCGCGGCTGGGGCGTCGCGCTGCTGGCGCAGGGGGACCGCGCCGAGGCCGCGATGCGGCTCGAGTGGGCCCTGGCCCTCGATCCGTTCGGTCCGGATCGCGACGACACGATCGCGGCGATCGATCAGGCGCTGGGGCCGCGCGAGCACGGCACCTTGCCCGCGCCGGGGCCCGCCGCGCTCGCGCGGGCCCAGGTCTACTTCGACCGCGGCACCGCCGCCTACAGCGCGGGCCGCTACAACGACGCGGTGCGCGAGTACCTGCGGGCGTGGGCCGAGGGCCAGTACCCGCCGTTCCTCTACAACCTGGGGCGCTGCGCCGAGAAGGCCGGCGATCTGCGGCGCGCGATCCACTTCTACGAGCGCTACCAGGTCTGGGATCCCAGCCCCGCCGTCCACGACGAGGTCGCCGCCGAGATCGCGCGCGTCCGGGCCAGGCTCGCCGGTGACCGCTAGCGCCGGCGGCCTCGGCCGCGTCCTGAGGCTCGCCGCGGCGCGCGGGCTCAACACCTTCGGCCGCCAGATCCTGTCGGTCGCGGTCGGCTGGGAGCTGTACGAGCGCACCGGCTCGCCGCTGACCCTCGGCCTGGTCGGGCTGGTCCAGGTCATCCCGGTGGTGGCGCTGTTCGTGCCTGCCGGGCACCTCGTCGACCACCGCGATCGCCGCGCCCTGACCTCGCTCGCGGCGACCGTCACCGGGCTGGCCGGCGGCGGGCTCGCGGTGGCGTCGGCGCTGCACGCGCCGGTGCCCAGCTACTACGCGCTGCTGTTCGTCCTGGGCTGCGCCACCGCGCTGCACTCGCCGGCGGCGTCGGCGCTGGTGCCGATGATCATCCCGCGCGATCAGCTCGCCCGCGCCAACGCGATCGTGTCGAGCGCCTTCGAGCTGGCGGCGATCGTCGGCCCCGGGCTGGCCGGCCTGCTGCTGTGGCTGGTCGCGCCGGCGTGGGTCTACGGCCTGGTCGCGGCGACCGGGCTGGCGTCGGGCGCGATCTACCGGACGCTGCCGGCGCCGGGGCCGGTCGACGCCGGCGCCGCGCCGCGCACCGAGAGCGCGCGCCGCGACTGGCGGGTCGGGCTGCGCTTCATCTTCGCCAGCGACCTGCTGCTGCCGGCGCTGACCCTCGACCTGTTCGCGGTGCTGTTCGCCGGCGCGACCGCGCTGCTGCCGGTGATCGCGCGCGACGTCCTCGCGGTGGGCCCGGCCGGGCTCGGCGTCTTGCGCGCGGCGCCGTCGCTGGGCGCGATCGTCATGGCGCTGGTCGGGGCCCGGCTGCCGGCGTGGCGGCGACCCGGTCACGTCCTGCTGGTCGTGGTCGCGCTGTTCGGCGCGGTCACGGTGGGCTTCGGGCTGTCGCGGTGGTTCCCGCTGTCGGTCGCGTTGCTCGCGGTCGGCGGCGCGCTCGACAACATCAGCGTGGTCATCCGGATCACCCTCGAGCAGATGGTGGTGCCGGACCGGATCCGCGGCCGGGTCAGCGCGGTGCACAGCGTCTTCATCGGCATGTCCAACGAGCTCGGCGAGCTGGAGTCGGGGGTCGCGGCGTCGCTTTTCGGCGCGGTACCGGCGATCGCCGCCGGAGGCGCGGTCGCGATCGCGGTCGCCGGGGTGGTCGCGCTGCGCTGGCCGGCGCTGCGCGCGATGCCGCCGCTGACCCAGCTGCAGCCCGCCGAGGACCTGGCCGCCGCGACGCCGGGCCCGTCGGCGCGAGCGTGAGCGGGCAGGCCGGCCGGGGGTTTGTTACGCTCTGGGCATGAAGGGCCGCAGCGCGACGTCCGTGATCTGGAAGACCGTGGTGTACGCCGGCGCCATGCTGGGCGCGCCGGCCTGCCACGGCGGCGCGGCGACGCCGGCCAGCCCCGAGGGCGAGGCGCACGCCGCGGGGCCGTCGGTGGTCGACGACGACCTGCCCGCCGAGGCGGTCGAGACCGAGCCCGACGATCCCGGGCCGGCCGAGGCGCCGGCGGACCCGGCGCCGGCGCCCGCGCCCGACGGCGAAAGCGCGGCCGCCGAGGTCGAGGCGGTGGCCGACCCCGCGGCGCCCGACCCGGTCGCCGCCGACGAGGTCGCGATGGTCACGATCCGGATCCAGAGCTCGCCGGCTGGCGCCAAGGTGTACCTCGTCGGTGACAGCCACCTGCTGGGCAAGACGCCGCTGGAGCTCCGGCGGCCGCGTGGCGGCGACGACCTGACCGCGCGGCTGGTCCGCAGCGGCTACAAGGAGGCGCACCTCAAGATCCGCCTCGACGAGGACCAGGATCTCGCGGTCAAGCTGGCCAAGGAGGCCAAGCCCCGCAAGAACGGTGGCGAGGGCGCCCACGGCCGCGGCTTCATCCTGAGCTGACGGCGCCGCCCGCGGCCGACAGACGCGGCGGCGGCGCGCCGCATCCAACCGTCGTCGGCCATCGGGGCCACCGAGGGGGACTCGCCGTGAACCACCACGCCTACCGGGACGAGCTCGCGACGCTCCGCGCCGTGCTGACGGCGCGGCTCGCGGCGCTGATCGCCGCCGCAGGCCGGGTGCTGGTCATCGTCGAGGGCCGGGACGCCGCCGGCAAGACCGGCGCGATCCGGCGCCTGGTCCGCGGCCTCGACGATCGCCACGTCCGGGTCGTGCGCCTGGGCCCGCCGACCGCGGCCGAGCGGGCCGGCGACTACTTCGCGCGCTGGCGCGCCCACCTGCCGGCCGCCGGCGAGCTGATCGTCTTCGATCGCAGCTGGTACAACCGGGCCGCGCTGGAGCCGGTGATGGGCTACTGCACCGCCGCCGAGACCGAGGCCTTCCTGGCCGCGGTGCCCGGCGTCGAGCGCGGGCTGGTCGCCGACCGCGTGGTCGTGGTCAAGCTGCTGCTCGAGATCGGCCGCGCCGAGCAGGCGCGCCGGCTGGCGGCGCGGCGGGCGCGCCGCGGCCTGACCGCGATCGACGCCGCGGCGGCCGCCCGGTGGGACGACCACGGCCGGGCGCTGGCGGCGATGCTGGCCCGGACCGACGCCGCGGCGGCGCCGTGGCAGCGGATCGCCGCCGACGACAAGCGCGCCGCGCGCCTCGCGGTGATCCGCGCGGTGATCGCGGCCCTGCCCGCGGGAGGTGGGTGATGCTCGACGACGCCCCGGTCGCGCTGCGCGACAGCTTCCGCCGGTTCAACGACGGCGGCGGCAAGTTCCGCCTCGCCGTCATCAACGCCTGCAACCTCGACTGCGCGTTCTGCCACAACGAGGCGATGGCGAACCCGCGTCGCGGCGGCGTCCGTCGCGACGTCCTGGGCGTCGACGACCTGGTCGCGATCGCCAGCGCGTGGGCTCGCCTGGGCGGCGCCCAGATCAACCTCACCGGCGGCGAGCCGCTGGCGTTGCCCGAGCTGGTGCCGCTGATCGAGGCCATCGACAAGCGGGCCACCCGGATCGCGCTCAACAGCAACGTCCTGCTCGCCGAGCGCCTGCTGCGCCGGCCCCGGGTCGCGGCGATCGACGTCATCCTGGCCAGCCTGCACACCCTCGACGACGCGACCTGGCGCGACCAGCTCGGCGGCGGACGCGCCCGCGACGCCACCGACGCGATCGTCGCGCTGGCCCGGCACGGCTACCGGGTCGATCTCAACTACTCGCTGGGCCCCGCCAACCGCGATCACTTCGACGACGTCCTCGACTTCGCGCTCGCCCACGACCTCCACCTCAAGGCCATCGCGCTGGTCCGGTCGTCGACCGCGCCCGGGTTCTACGGCGGCGACTGGGTCGACCCGGCGTGGCTGGCGGCGCGGCTCGACGCCCGCGGCGCGGCCTGCGAGGGCAGCCGTGACAGCTTCGGCGGGCGGCGCACGACCTACCGCATCGGCCGCTGCAAGATCGAGGTCAAGAACATCGCCGCCGGCCGCCTGCACACCGACTTCTGCCGCGGCTGCCTGCACCAGGCCCAGTGCGGCGAGGGCATCTACGGCCTGCGCACCGGGGTCGACGGCCTGCTCAAGCCGTGCCTGCTGCGCCGCGATCGCCACCGACCGATCGAGCCGCGCGGCGATCTCGAGCGCCAGCTGCTCGACGCGGTGCACACGATGGTCGGCGACTGGTCGTCGGCGCGGTTCGTCGGCGGCGCGCCGGGCTAGGTCGAGGGTCTCACGACCTCGCTCTGCCGGAGCGATCGACTGACGGGGCGGAGATCGTAGCCAGACGCACCGACGCGAGGACGCACCGCCCTGGTGACGCGCCGGGTGCCGGGTGCCGGGCGTCGCGGTGGATCGAGGTCCACCACGTGCAGCCGCGGGCGCAGGGCGGTCCGCACACCATGGCGAACCTGGTGTCGCTGTGCGGCGGCCACCACGACGCGGTCCACGCGGGCCGCTCGCAGATCAAGCGGTCGACGTCGGGCCAGGTCGTGTTCACGCACGCCGACGGAAGACCGTACGGCGCGCCGCCGAGCATCAGGGACGAACCGGTGACGGCCGCGGTCCACGCGGACCGCGCCGACGCGTCGCCGCGTCCGGGCAGGGTGAACAGCGCGGCCACGAACCCAGCCGAGGGGCGAACCCCGTGACGCTCGCGGTCAGACGGATCGCGCGGCCGTGGAATGGGCGCCCCGGGTGGGACGTTGTGGGTGTGCCGTGAGGGTCGTCGGCCTGCTGCTCGTCTGTTCCGCGCTGGCGTGCGCCGCGCCGCCCGCGACGTCGTCGCCGGCGCCCGGCGCGCCGCCCGGGCTCGCCGCGGCGCCGCTGCGCCACGACGCCTACGTCTGGCAGCGCGCCTGGACCGGCGCGGTCGTCGCCGCGGTCGCCGACGCGCCGGCCGAGGTCGCCGGGCTGCGGGTCCTGGCGTCGAGCTGGCCGCGGGCGGTGGCGACCCGGCGTGGCCCGCGGTCGACGTCGCCGCCCTGGTCGCGTCGCGGCGGCCGGTGACCGCGGTGGTCCGGCTCGACGGCTCGCGTCCGGCGACGGACCTGTCGCTGGCGCCGGTGCTCGCCCGGCTCGACGCCTGGCGCGCCGCCGGCGTCGACGTCGCCGGCGTCGAGATCGATCACGACTGCGCGACCGCGGCGCTGCCGGCGTACGCGGCGTGGCTGACCCGGGTCCGGCCGCCGGCGCCGCTGCGCTGGTCGATCACCGCGCTGCCGACGTGGGCCGGCGCGCCGGCGCTGCGCGACGTCGCCGCCGCGGTCGACGAGCTGGTGGTCCAGGTCCACGCCATCCGCGCGCCGCGCCTGTTCGACGCCGCCACCGCGCGGCGCTGGCTCGACGCCGTCGCGGCGGCGGTGCCGGGCGCGACGCTGCGGGTCGCGCTGCCCACCTACCGGGTCGCGATCGACGGCGAGGTCGCGGCCGCCGCTCCCGCCGAGGTCGCCGGGCTGCTGCGGGACCTCGAGCGCGCGCCGGTGCCGGGGCTGCGCGGCGTGGTGTGGTTCCGCCTGCCGGTCGACGGCGACGCCGCGGCCTGGTCGGCGCCGACGCTGCGGGCGGTGATCCGCGGCGACGGGTTGACCTCGGCGGTGACCGCGCGCCTGGTCGCGCGCGCGCGCGGCGTCTACGACGTCGTCCTCGCCAACCCCGGGACCGTCGACGCGCCGTGGCCCGACCTGCGGGTGACCGGCGCGGTGGCGGCGATGGATCTGATCGGCGGCTACGCCGCGCCGGCGTCGTCGGCGCGGGTCTGGACCGCGCCCCGCAAGGTCGTGCGCGCCGGCGACCACGTGGTCGTCGGCTGGGCGACCGGAGAGGACCTGGAGATCGATGCGAACCCGTGACGCGATGGTGGTCGTGACCTTGGCCGCCGGCGTGGTCGTCGCGACCCCACCGCGCGCCGACGCCTGCGGCCCCGACTTCGAGATCGAGCTGCTGTCGCGCCGCGACGACGCGATGTTCGAGCTGCAGGAGGGCATCTTCTCGATCGAGGCCGGCCAGCTGGTGGCGCCGCCGGGGCGCCGCTACAAGGTCGCGGTCGGTGACGACCCGTACGGCGTCCGCGATCTCGGCGACCCCGAGGAGACCGCGCGCTACGAGCGCGGCGCCGAGGCCTTCGCCCGCGGCGACCTGGCGGCGGCGGAGCGCGCGTTCGCGTCGGTGCTGGCGCTGCCGCCGGCGCAGCGGCTGCACCGCTCGACCTGGGCGGCGTACATGCTGGGCCGGCTGCGCGACGGCGACGCCGCGATCGCCGCGTACCGGCAGGTCCGCGCGCTGGTCGACCTGGGCTTCCTCGACGAGCGCGCCCTGGCCGCGTCGAGCCTGGGCCAGGAGGCGCGGCTCGAGCTCGCGCGCGGCCGCGTCGGCGCCGCGATCGGCCTGTACGCCGAGCAGGCCGCGCACGGCCACGCCGACGGCTGGATCTCGCTGCTCGCGATCGCGCGGCAGGGGATCCGCGACGGCCAGGAGGCCGAGCTGCTGGCGACGTCGGTGGGCCAGCGGCTGGTCGCGGCCTACCTCGACACCCGGGCCCACGAGCTGACCGCCGAGCAGCGCGATCGCCTGTGGCGCGAGCTCGCCGCCCTCGACGCGGTGGCCGGCGCCGATCACCTGGCGGCGGCGGCGTACCGCGACGGCCGCTGGGCGCTGGCGGGACAGCTCGCCGGCCGCGATCCCGACCGGGCGCTGTCGCGCTGGGTCCGCGCCAAGCTGGCGCTGCGCGCCGGCGATCCCGCGACCGCCGAGGTCCTGCTCGGCCAGGTCGCGACGACGCTCGACGCCGACGCCGCGCGCTGCGCCGCCGACGACCCGGATCGCGCGCCGTGGGAGGACGCCCCCGAGCCCCGCTTCGACGACGGCCTCCGCGACCGCGTCGCCGGCGAGCGCGCGATCCTGGCGCTGCGCGGCGATCGCCCGGTCGACGCGATGGCGGAGATCTGGGCGGCGCGGGGCAGCTACCCGACCGACGTCATGCACGTCGCCGAGCGGGTGCTCACCGTCGACGAGCTACGCGCCTTCGTCGACGGACGGGCCGACGCCGACGACGTCCTCGACGATCGCGACGGCGACGGCTACGCCTATGCCCGCGCCTGGACCCGGTCGCTGCGCGACGTGCTGGCGCGCCGGCTGATGCGCGTCGGGCGCTTCACCGAGGCGCTGCCGTACTTCGACGCGGACAACCGCACCGACGCCGCGCTGCTGGCCAGCGCCCTGACCCGCGCCGCGCCCGACGGCGGCCACCGCGATCCGATCGAGCGGGCCCAGGCCCTGTACGAGGCGTCGCGGATGGCGCGCCGTCACGGCATGGAGCTGCTGGGCACCGAGCACGCGCCCGACTGGGCCGCCTACGACGGGCAGTTCGACCTCGGCGAGTACGGCATCGACGGCGGCTGGCCGCGGGACGAGCCGTCGCCGTGGGTCAGCCGCGGCGAGCGCGGCCGCATCGATGGCAACGCGCCGACGTACCGGCAGCGCTACCACTATCGCTACCTGGCGTCGGCGCTGGCCGAGCAGGCCGCCGACCTGCTGCCGCCGCGCAGCCAGGCGTTCGCGGCGGTGCTGTGCCACGCCACGGCGTACGTCCTCTCCACCGATCGCGACCGGGTCGACGAGCTGTGGCTGCACTACACCCGCGACGGCGCCACCGTCGACTTCGCGAGCCACTTCGGGCAGGACTGCCCGGAGCCCGAGTTCGAGCGGGCCCGCCACATGCCGCGGCCGGCGCCGCGCCGGTCGCGGCACCCGCGTCGCGACGCGCTGTTGCGGTGGACCTGGCCCGGCGTCGCCGCCGCGACCGCGCTCGGGATCGCGCTGGTGGCGGGCGCGCTGTGGCGTCGCCGGCGTCGGCGCCTGACGGTCGTCGCGCCGTAGGGGTCGGCAGGGCCGCGCAGGATCCGCACCGCGCGCTACGGCGTCGGCGCCGCGGCGGTCCCCGATCCGTCGCCGTCTGTCGCCGTCGCCGTCGCTGTCGCCGGTCGTGGCGGCGGCCGGCGGGGCCGGCGCGGGGCGGGTCGCCGCCGGCACCGTCGCGGTCGGCCCGCCAGGGCCGCCGGCCTCGAGCTCGCGGTACATCAGCCAGCCGGCGGCGGTGCCGCCGAGCAGGATCATCACGACCAGCACCCAGAACAGCGTGCTCCAGGTGCTGCGGCGCTTGCGGGTCGTGGCCCCCGCCCCGGCGTCGCGGCGTCGTCGCGGTCGGGCGCGGCCGCGACCCGCGCCACCGTCGGGGCGTCGTCGTCGACGGCCGGCGCGCCCGCGGCCGGCGGCGACACCGCGCGCTGCGCCGCGCTGGCACGCAGCGCCAGCGGCTCGAGCTCCTCGGCGAAGGCCAGCGCGTCGGCCGGCCGCTCGGCGGGATCCTTGGCGAGCGCGCGCGCCACCACCGCCTCGAGCTCGGGCGAGAACGTGCGGTCGGGCGCCGCCTCGGCCAGCGTCGGCGGCGGGGTCTTGACGTGGTGGCGCAGGACGTCGCGCGAGTTGTCGCCGCGGAACGGCTTGCGCCCGGTCAGCATCTCGAACAGCAGCACGCCGCA
Organism: Kofleriaceae bacterium; assembly: GCA_020633495.1. Taxonomy (GTDB): domain Bacteria; phylum Myxococcota_A; class Polyangia; order Haliangiales; family Haliangiaceae; genus WYBA01. The sequence goes on from JACKDR010000015.1 coordinate 176,610, forward strand.
GGCGTAGACGTCGGAGCGGACGTCGACCGGCTCGCCGCGCGCCTGCTCCGGCGACATGTAGCTCGGCGTCCCGATCGCGTACGCCGCCGCCGGCGAGGTGTTCTCGCCGCCGCCGCCGGTGAGCTTGGCGAGGCCGAAGTCGAACAGGTGGGCGTGATCGCCGGTGCCCTCGGCGTCGGCGAGGATCACGTTGTCGGGCTTGACGTCGCGATGGACGATGCCCTGCTGGTGGGCGTGGCCGAGGCCGGCCAGGACCTGGCGCATGATCGTCAGCGCCCGCGCCACCGGCATCGGCCCCTTGCGCAGGACGTCGTAGAGGTTGTCGCCGCGCACGTACTCGAGCACCAGGTACGGCGTCGCGTCGACGACGCCGAAGTCGATCACCGGGATCAGGTGCGGGTGCTGCAGCTGGCTCATCGCCCGCGCCTCGCGCTCGAAGCGGACGACGAACTCGTCCTGCACCGCCATGTCGCCGCGCAGGAACTTGATCGCGACCGGCTTGTTCAGGCCGAGCCGCTCGCCGCGGTAGACGACGCCCATGCCGCCGACCCCCAGCGCCTCCAGGACCCGGTAGCGGCCCTGCAGCACCGTCCCGATGCGGGGATCGGCGTCGTCCATCCCGAGCATCATACCTTCCGCGGCGCTCCGGACCGCCGTCGGTGGCGCCCGCGTTCGGACCTTGCCACGGCCCGGATCCGTGGGAGTGTAAGGTGTTGTGCGAGGGTGAGGCGTCCTGACGTGGAACCACCAGCGGGGAGGTAGACCATGGGTGAGGCGAGCCAGCGAGGCGACGTGTTCGCGGAGATCGAGCAGGCATTCGGCCTGGTGCCGGAGTGGCTCAAGCTGCTGCCCGAGGAGGCCCTGGCGGGCTCCTGGACGCTGCTGCGCGACTTCTACTTCGGCGAGACCAGCCTGCCGGGCAAGTACAAGGAGCTGATCGGGATCGCGGTGGCGGGCGCGACCCGGTGCCGGTACTGCCAGCTGTTCCACACCGAGGCGGCGCGGCTGCAGGGCGCCACCGACGCCGAGATCGCCGAGGCCGCGGAGATGGGCGGGGTCACGATGATGGCGAGCACCTTCATCAACGGCATGGCGCTCGACCTCGACGACTTCCGCGACGAGACCCGCAAGGTCATCGCGTACGTGCGCCGGCAGCGCGCGGCGCGGGCGGCCCGGCCCGAGGGAGGTGACCATGTTCGCCATTGAGCCCCACGGCGTCGCGATCGCGCGCCTCGAGACCGCCGGGCTGATCCGCCCGGTGTCGGACGGGTTCCGGACCACGCGACGCTGGCAGGGCCTGGTCGCGCGGGTCGCCGCCGGCATGGTCCGCGACGCCGAGACCTGGGTCGATCCCCGGGTCCCGGTGGCGCAGGCGCTGGTCGAGGTCTACGGCGTCGATCCCAGCGACGACGAGCTGGTCGAGCTCATCGAGGTGATGGTGCCGATCCACCTCGCCGATCTGAGCTGACCCGGCGGGCGCCGGCGCGCCGCGGTGGGCGCGTGCACGGCCCGCCGGCGCCAGGCATCATCTCGGGATGCCGACCCCCAAGCAGGTCATCGTGATGCGCAAGGACCTGGGCATGCGCAAGGGCAAGATGATCGCCCAGGGCGCGCACGCGTCGCTCAAGGTGGTGCTCGATCGCGGCGCGATCCGGCGCGACGGCGACGGCGACGGCGCCACGCTGACCGTGGCGCTGACCCCGGCGATGACGGCGTGGCTGACCGAGCGCTTCACCAAGGTCTGCGTGTCGGTCGGCTCCGAGGAGGAGCTGGTCGCGATCTACCAGCGCGCCGTCGACGCCGGGGTGCCTGCGGCGATGATCGTCGACGCCGGCCACACCGAGTTCCACGGCGTGCCGACCCGGACCTGCTGCGCGATCGGCCCGGCCTGGGTCGAGGAGGTCGACGCGATCACCGGCGCGCTGCCGCTCTTGTGAGCGGCGGCGCGGCTCAGGTGGGATCGACGAAGTCGGGCGCGGTCTTGCCGAACAGCGCGGCGATGCCTGCCTCGCACTCGCCCGAGGCGATCAGGTGGGCGGCGGCGTCGACCTCGGCGGCGACGGCGTCGCGCCACGGCAGATCGGCGCCGCGCCGGATCACCGCGAGCGCGGCGCGGACCGCGCGCGGGCCGTTGCCGGCGATCTGCTCGCCGAGCGCGACCGCGGCGTCGACCGAGGCGCCGGGATCGCTGACCCGGTTGACCAGGCCGAGGCGCAGCGCCTCGGCGGCGTCGACCTTGCGCGCGGTGAGGATCAGGTCGGCGGCGCGCCCGGGGCCGACCAGCCGGGTCAGCGCGACGCCGCCGCCGAGGTCGGGCATCAGGCCGAGCCGAACCTCGGAGAAGCACAGGATCGCCGCGGGATCGGCGACCCGGAGGTCGCAGCGGGCGGCGAGCTCGGCGCCGCCGCCGTAGGCGAGCCCGCCGATCGCCGCGATCAGCGGCACCGGCAGGGCGAACAGCCGATCGAGGACGCCGTGCAGCTCGTCGAGCATGGCGCGCGCCGGCCCGACGTCGCGGGCGGCGACCGCGCCGACCAGGCGGGCGACCTGCGGGTTGTCGGGGTTGACGTCCATGCCGGCGCAGAACGCCGGCGGCGCGCCGGTGACCACGACCGCGCGGGGCAGCGCCGCGGCGAGCTCGTCGGCGACGCGGCCGAGCGCGTGCCAGAGGTGCTGGCCGAGCGCGTTCTTGCGCTCGGGGCGGTCGAGGGTGACGACCGCGACCTTGCCGCGGCGCTCGAGGTGGACGGTACCGTCGGCCATGCGGCGAGGGTACCGCGGCGGCGGGTGCGACGCCCGGCGGTGACCCGGGCCGCCGGCGCCGGCGCTGGCGATCAGCGGGAGTCAGCGACGCCGGCTGTCGCGGCGGCCGGTGGCGGGGCACGATCGGGGCACCGTGGCAGCGCGCGGACAGTCGAGGTGGGACGGCGGTGGCGCCGGGCGCCGGCGCTGGACGTCGGTCGCCGGCTCGGTGCTGGTGCACGTGGCGATGGCCGCGGCGCTGGCGTGGTGCGGCGCGGCGCGGCGGCCGCGGCCGGCGCGGCCGGTGGTGGTCGAGGTCGCGCCGGCGCGCGCGCGACGACACCGCCGTCGCGGTGGAGGCGCCGACCGACGGTCGCCGCGGCGGTGGCGGCGGGGACGCGGCGGCGCACGCGCGCGCGCCGCCGCGGCGGCGAGTGGCCGCGGAGTCGATGGCGGCGCACGCGCGCGCCGCCGCGGCGCGGCCCGCCCGCCGGGCGACCGCGGCGGACCGTGGACCCGCGCCCGCGTCGTCGAGGCCGAGGTCCGCGACGCCGACGGTGACGCCGACGGTGACGCCGCGGGCGTGGGCACCGGTGGCAGCGCGGGGCACGGTCGCGGCGCCGGGCGCGGTCACGGCGCCGGTGACGGCGGTGGCGACGGTGACGGCCGTGGCCTGGGCCGGGCCCTGCCGCCGGGCGCCGAGCCGCCGCCGCCGCCGCCGACACCGCCACCGCCGCCACCGCCGCCGCCCTCGCTCGCCCGACCGGCGCGGCTGATCTACCCGAGCCGGCAGCGCGCCGAGCGGGACGGTCAGGTCTACGTGGCGCGGCTGACCGTCGACCGCGACGGCTTCGTGGTCGGGGTCCGGCTCGTCGACGGCACCCGCAGCCGGCGCGCCGAGCAGGCCCAGGCCGCGGTGTGGCGGTTCCGCTACGACCCGGCTCGCGACGACGCCGGTCGCCCGATCCGCTCCGAGGTCGACCAGCGCTTCATGCTCGATTGACCGCGGTGCGGTCGCCCGGCCGCGGCGAATGCGGGCGTGCTGGATGACGGCGGCCGCGGCCTGCGTTATCAACCGGCATGATCCGTTTCTCTGCGCTCCTGGGCACCCTCCTGGCCGTCGCCGCCTGCGGTGGATCGGCCGCCCCCTCCGGCTCGGCCTCGACCGGGCCGAGCAACCAGACCGTGCAGCCCGGCGCCGAGCCGTCGGTGCGCACCGTCGACTTCCAGAACTTCACGTACGACCTCGGCTCCGACGGCACGTACACCGTCGCCAACGGCATGTTCGAGTTCTCCTACGACGCCGACGGCAACGTGATCCCGGCCGGCGCGGCGCAGCCGGATCCGGACGGCTACGTCGAGCAGGGCTGGTTCCAGGTCGCCGCGCCGGTGTACGGCGACGTCACCGGCGACGGCGTCGAGGAGGCGCTGATCCAGAGCGAGCTCAACTCCGGCGGCACCGGCCGGTTCTCGGCGATCGCGGTCTACGGGATGCGCGACGGCGCGCCGGTCGTGATCGGGGGCATCCCCGGCGGCGACCGCGGCGACGGCGGCATCTACGACGTCAACGTCGAGGGTGGCCTCGCGATCGTCAAGCGCCTGCACTCGCTGGACGAGGACGGCGCGTGCTGCCCGTCCAAGGTCCAGGTCGAGCACTGGCGGTGGGACGGCTCACGCTTCGTCGAGGACGAGTCCGCCCGCACGATGATCGACAACGACGGACCGTACTGATCGCACATTCCGCGGCCGCGCCGGCTGCTACGCTGGTGCGATGCACGCGCCCCCGAGCCGCGGCGGCCTCGCCGCCGTCGTCGTTGCCCTCGCCGTCGTCGTCACCGGATCCGGCCTCGTCGCGTGCGGCGGTGGCGAGGCCACGCCCGACGGCGCGGTCGGCCCCGACGCGACCCCGCCCGACGCCGCCGATCCCACGGTGATCGAGACCCGGACGGTCGCGATCGGCCCGATCACCGCCGCGCCCGGCGCCGAGGACACGGTCTGCGTCGTCGTCGATCTCGGCAACGACGCGCCGCGGATGATCCGCTCGATCCGCACCCACCTCAGCAGCGGCACCCACCACGTCATCGTGACCCGCGTCGAGGGCGCGCTGTCGCCGGAGCCGACCTCGTGCGGCGCGTTCGCGGGCGGCGGCATCGGCGCCGACAACGACGTCCTGTTCATCGCCGAGCAGTCCGAGGCCGCGCTCGCGTACCCGGCCGGCGCCGGGCTGCCGATCGGCGCCCACCAGCCGATCCACCTCGAGATGCACTACATCAACACCCAGCCCAGCACGACCCAGGACATCGACGCCGCGGTCGAGATCGACCTCGCCGCCGACGACGGCGTGTCGCTGCGCCCGGTCGAGCTGCTGTTCACCGGCGACCTGTCGCTGTTCCTGCCCGCGGGCCAGCAGGTCACGGTGACCAGCACGTTCGAGCTGCCCACCGGGATCGATCTGTTCGCGACCACCGCGCACACCCACCAGTGGGGCCGCCACGCCAGCGTCGAGCTGCTCGCCGGCGCCGACGATCCGGCGCCGCGGCTGCTGCACAGCTCCGAGGACTGGGCCGAGCGGCCGCTGTCGCTCTTCGATCCCATCCACATCGAGGCCGGCGACCTGGTGCGCCTGACCTGCGCCTACGACAACCAGTCCGGCGCCGACGTCGGCTTCGGCCTGTCGGCCAACGACGAGATGTGCTTCCTGTGGGCGCACTACGTCGCCGCGGCGCCATGACCTGACGCGCGCGGCCTCGCGCGGCGCCGCGCGGCGCCGCTCAGGCCGCGACGCCGAGGCGATCGCGGAAGAACCCGAGCACCTGCTCGAAGGCGTCGCGCGTGGGGTGGCCGGGCTGATCGACGCGGTCGGCGACCAGCACCGAGTGCGCGAGCCGACGGATGCCCCACGGGTTGCCCGGGCTCGAGTCGATCTCGATCGCGATGAAGCGATCGCCGAGCTCGTCGCGCAGCCGCGCGAACCGCTCGGCGGGGACCAGGCGGTCGCCGGTGAAGCGCAGGCCCATGACGCAGGCGCCGTCGCGGGTGCGCTCGCGGACGCGCGCCAGCGTGGCGTCGTCGACGCCGAGGTCGCGCCGCTGCGCCGCGGTGATCGCGAACGGCAGCGACGGCTGGCTCAAGACCGGCGCCACGACCACGTCGTCGACCATCATCGCCAGCGCGAAGCCGCCGGTGAGGCACATGCCGACCGCGCCGACGCCGGGGCCGCCGCACTCGTCGTGGGCCAGCCGGGCCAGCGCGCGCAGCCAGTCGGTGATGGCGCTGTTCTGGCGGGTCGCCCACACCGTGAACTCGCGCGACACGCAGGCCCGCGCCAGGGTGTCGACCGCGTAGCCGCCGCTGAGCGGCTTGCCGGGCTCGCCGATCAGCGACGGCATGTAGACCCGCAGGCCCTCGGCGGCGACCAGGCGGCCCAACTCGGCGACCTCGGGGTACAGGCCGGGCGCCTCGTGCATGACGATCACGGCGGGGCCGTGGCCGGTGCAGTAGACGGTGCGGGTCTCGCCGAGCAGGGTCAGCTCGCGGCGCTCGAGGTCGGGGTACGCGGAGGCGGTCACGGCCGCATCGTACGTGATGACGGGGACGTGGACGCCAGGGCGTGGGGCCGCGGAATGGGCGTCAACCGGCGCGCCGGCTCGTGGCTCCTGGTCTGGCAACCGGGAGGCAGGAGCATGATGCGAGCGAGGATGCTGGTCGTGGCGCTGGTCACGGCGCTGGTGGCGGTGACGAGCACGCCCGCGTGGGCGTGCCACGACGATGACGACGACGACGACGGCGTCGCGATGGCCGGTCCGGATGGCGACGACGGCCGGTGGGACGCCGACGAGGCGGACGAGGCGGACGAGGCGGACGAGGCGGACGAGGCGGACGAGGCCGACGAAGCGGACGCGGCCGACGAAGCGGACGACGCCGACGAAGCGGACGAGGTGTGGGACGTCGCTGACGACGACGTCGGCACCGACGCCTGGGACGCCTGGGCCGATCAGCTCGACGCCCAGATGTCCCAGCTCGAGGCCCAGCTCGAGGCCCAGCTCGAGGGCATCGACGCGCAGGTCGAGGCCCAGCTCGAGGGCATCGACGCGCAGCTCGAGGCCCGGGCCGCGGCGTGGGAGCGGCGATCGCACGCCGCCCCCGGCGCGCCCGCCGGCGAAGATCAAGTCGACGGCGCCGCCGGCGTCGGCGATGATGAGGACGGTGACGACGCCGACGACACCCGCGACGCCGACGATCTCGACCTCGATCTCGACCTCGACTTCGACCTCGATCTCGATCTCGACCTCGGCGACGACGGCCGCTGATCGCGCCGCCGCGACGGCCGCGCCGGCACGGTGCGGACTTCGCATCTCCGCACGTGCGGTTGCCGCACCGTCCCGCCGCCACGACGCTCGCGGCCTGGAATCTCGCCCACTTCGCGCCACGCGGCGCCGGCATCCGGCTTGCTGAACCGGACGCCCATGCGCTCCTCCACCTCGCCTCTGCTCGCCTGCCTCGCCCTGCTCACGGTCCCCGCGTGCGTCGCCGACGACGCGACCGGACCCGACGGCGGGGACCCACCCGACCCGGTCACCGCCGCGCTCGATCTCCCGTCGACGCCGTTCGACTACGACGACGAGCTGCCCGCCCACTTCCAGACCGCCGCGGTCCGCGCCCGCGACAACACCCCGACCGACAACCCGATCACCTCCGACGGCGCCACCCTCGGCCGCGTCCTGTTCTACGACGTCACGCTGTCGGCCAGCGACACCGTCGCGTGCGCGACCTGCCACCAGCAGGACCACGCCTTCACCGACGCCCGCCGCTTCAGCGAGGGCTTCGACGGCGACCAGACCGACCGCAACTCGATGAGCACCATCGACGCGCGCTTCTACCTCGACGGCCGCTTCTTCTGGGACGAGCGCGCCGCGACCCTCGAGGACCAGGTGCTGATGCCGATCCAGAGCAGCGTCGAGATGGGCCTCACCCTCGACGAGCTGGTCACCAAGGTCGCGGCCCAGCCGTACTACCCGTACCTGTTCGAGCGCGCCTTCGGCGACGCCGAGGTCACCAGCGATCGCATCGCCCGCGCCCTCGCCCAGTTCGTCCGCGCCCAGGTGTCGTACCGGTCGCCGTACGATCAGGCGCTGGCGCAGGTCGGCGACGTCGGCCGCCCGTTCCCCAGCTTCACCGTCGAGGAGGAGCGCGGCAAGCAGCTGTTCCTCGGCGCCGGCGGCTGCGGCGGCTGTCACCTCGACCCGGGGCCGGCGGCCGGGCCCGGTCCGCGCCCGAACCAGGCGATCTTCATGCTCGACTTCGCCACCAACAACGGGCTCGACGGCACCACCAACGTGGCCGACAACGGCGTCGGCGACATCACCGGTGACCCCGTCGACGACGGCCGCTTCAAGTCGCCGTCGCTGCGCAACGTCGCGCTGACCGGGCCGTACATGCACGACGGCCGGCTCGAGACCCTCGACGACGTCATCGACTTCTACGACCTCGAGGTCCAGCCGCACCCCAACCTCGACCCCCGCCTCCGCGTCCCGCCGACCGGTCCGGGCACGCCGCCGGGCGGGCCGCGCCAGCTCGGCCTCAGCGACGCCGACCACGCCGCCCTCAAGGCGTTCCTGGGCACGCTCACCGACCAGGCCCTGATCGACGACGTGCGCTTCTCGGATCCGTTCCGCCACGACTGAGCGGCCGGCGGGGCGGGCCGGCGGGGCGGGCGGGCCGGCTGCGGCACGCCCGCTGCAATGTCGTTTCGACAGCCATGCCAGCAGTCGAAACGACCTCCCGCCGTCGAGATGACGCGCTCGCCACCATGCTCGATACCCTGATCGGGCTCTGCGCCGGCCTCGGCCACGAAGACCGCTACGAGCGGCTCACCAGCGCGGTCCGGGCGCTCATCCCATGCGATTCCACGGCGTTACTCCGTCTGGAAGGCGACACGCTGATTCCGGTCGCGAGCGAAGGCCTGGTTCCCGAGGCGACGTCGCGACGCTTCGTCACCGACGACCACCCCCGCCTCGCGCAGATCCTGCGCGCGCGCCGACCGGTGCGCTTCCGCGACGCCCGGCTGCCCGATCCCTTCGACGGCCTGGTGGTGGGCTGGGACCCCCGCGACCGTGTCCACGCCTGCATGGGCTGCCCGCTGATCGTCGACGGCGAGGTCCTCGGCGTCCTGACCGTGGACGCCATCGAGCCGGGCGCGTTCGACGACGTCGATGACGACCTGGTCGCCGCGGTTGCGTCCCTGTGCGGCGCGGCGCTGCGCACCTCCCGGCTGATCGGCGCCCTGGAGGACGCCGCCGCGCGCGCCAACCTGGTCGCCCGCGAGCTGTTGCGCGAGCACAGCCGGCCGGCCCAGGGGCTGCTCGGGCGCTCGGCGGCGACCGACGCGCTGCGCCACGAGGTCGAGCTGGCGGCGCAGTCCGACCTGGCGGTCCTCATCACCGGCGAGACCGGCACCGGTAAGGAGGTCGTGGCCCGCGCCATCCACGCCGCCAGCGGGCGGCGCGAGCGGCCGCTGGTCCACGTCAACTGCGCGGCGCTGCCCGAGTCGCTGGCCGAGAGCGAGCTGTTCGGGCACGTCCGCGGCTCGTTCACCGGCGCCGTCGATCAGCGCGCCGGCAAGTTCGAGGTCGCCGACGGCGGCACGCTGTTCCTCGACGAGGTCGGCGAGCTGCCGCTGACCATCCAGCCCAAGCTGCTGCGGGCGCTGCAGTTCGGCGAGATCCAGCGGGTCGGCGCCGACCGCGCCCGCCGGGTCGACGTCCGCATCATCGCGGCCACCAACCGCGACCTCGAAGCCGACGTCGCGGCCGGTCGGTTCCGCGCCGACCTGTTCCACCGCCTGAGCGTCTACCCGGTGACCGTGGCGCCGCTGCGCGAGCGCCGCGAGGACATCGCGGTCCTGGCCGGTCACTTCCTGGACGAGGCGCGGCAGCGCCTCGGCCTGACCGCGGTCCGGCTGACCGCGGCCGCGCGCGAGTCGCTGGAGCAGCGGCCCTGGCCCGGCAACGCCCGCGAGCTCGACCACGTCATCCTGCGCGCCGCGGTGCGCGCCGCCGCCGGGCTGCACGTCGGCACCGTCGTGATCGACGAGGCCCACCTCGGCCCGGTGATCGTCGGCAAGGCCGTCCGCACGGTGACCTCGCGCGACGTCGCGCTGTCGGAGGTCCCGCTGCGCATCGCGGTCGACGACTTCCAGCGCGAGCGCATCCGCGAGGCCCTGGCGGCCGCGGACGGCAACTGGGCCGAGGCGGCCCGCCGGCTCGGCCTCGATCGCGGCAACCTGCACCGCCTGGCCCGGCGCCTGGGCATGGTCGGGCGGCCGCGGCTGCAGGTCATCGCCGCGTCGTGACGCGCCGCTAGTCCGGACCGAGACGGCGCCCCGCCGGGCGCGGCGTCGGCCCGCGAACTTCGCGGGATCAGTGCGCTCCGTGCGCCCACGCGAAGACGTTGCGATCCTCGAGATCGCGGCTGCAAGGTTTGCGTGCCGCGGCCCGGCATCGCGGTTGCTGTAGGGGCAGGTCGAGACACCGACCTGCCCTGAAAGGAACCGACGATGACGACCCTGCGTGTATCCCTGACCGTCGCCGCGCTCGCTGCGGCCCTGGCCGCTGGCGCGGCCGCCTGCTCCAAGAGCGAGGCCGACAAGGGCGGCGGTGGTACGCAACCCGCGGCCAGCGGCGCCAGCACCACCACCGCCACCTCGGTGGTGAAGCCCGATCCGGCCAAGAAGGCCGCCGAGATCTTCGCCCAGCGCTGCACCCCGTGCCACGGCGCCGAGGGCCGCGGCGACGGCGCCGCCTCCGCCGGCCTCGATCCCAAGCCGCGCAACTTCCACGACGCCGAGTGGCAGGCGTCGGTCACCGACGAGCACATCCAGACCATCGTGCACGTCGGCGGCGCCGCGGTCGGCAAGAGCGCCGCGATGCCGTCGAACCCCGACCTCAGCGATCCGGCCGTGCTGGCCGCGATCAAGGACTACGTCCGCGCGCTCGGCAAGCAGCCCTGACCACGGCCCGCTCCAGGAGACGACCATGAAGCCAACCACCACCCTCGCGATCGCGATCGCGGCGTCCCTCGGCGTCGCGTGCTCGAGCTCGTCGAGCCCCCAGACCACCTCCGGCGGCGGAGGCGGTGGCGGCGTCGCCCAGCTCATGAAGGATCGCAACCTCACCGAGGCCGACGTCACCGCCGCCCTCAAGACCTTCACCCCCAGCGGCCGCCACGACGAGTACTACATCTTCGCGTCGGGCGGTCACAGCGGCCAGGTCATCGTCATCGGCGTGCCGTCGATGCGCATCCTCAAGTACATCGCCGTGTTCACGCCCGAGCCGTGGCAGGGCTACGGCTACGGCGACGAGTCGATGAAGATCCTCGCCGCGGGCCGGCGCCACGGCCACGACATCACCTGGGCCGACACCCACCACCCGGCGCTGTCCGAGACCGCGGGTGACTACGACGGCCAGTACCTGTTCATCAACGACAAGTCGAACCCGCGCGTCGCGGTGATCGACCTCAAGGACTTCACGACCAAGCAGATCGTCACCAGCCCGCTGATCGAGTCCGATCACGGCGCCACGATGGTCACGCCCGACACCGACTACGTGATCGAGTCGTCGCAGTACCCGGCCCCGCTCGGCGGCGAGTACGCCGACGTCAAGGAGTGGAACGACAAGTACCGCGGCGCCGTCATCTTCTGGAAGTTCGACCGCGCCAAGGGCCGCATCGATCCGACGTCGTCGTTCGCGATCGAGCTGCCGCCGTACATGCAGGACATCGCCGACGCCGGCAAGAAGGTCAGCGACGGCTGGATCTTCATCAACTCGCTCGACACCGAGCGGGCGTGGGGCGGCAACAAGGAGGGCAACCCGCCGCTCGAGTCGGGCGCGTCGCAGAACGACATGGACTACCTCCACGTCATCAACTGGAAGAAGGCCGCCGAGGTCGCCAAGGCCGGCAAGACCGAGCAGATCGCGGGCATGCCGGTGATCCGGCTGCAGACCGCGATCGACGAGGGCCTGCTGTACTTCGTGCCCGAGCCCAAGAGCCCGCACGGCGTCGACGTCACGCCCAGCGGCGAGGACATGGTCGTCAGCGGCAAGCTCGACACCCACACCACCGTCTACAGCTGGGCCCAGATGAAGGGCCTGATCGACGCCAAGGAGTTCGCGACCAAGGATCCCTACGGCGTGCCGGTGCTGTCGTTCGAGAAGTCGATCCGCGGCCAGGCCGAGGTCGGGCTGGGCCCGCTGCACACCCAGTTCGACGGCGACGGCTTCGCCTACACGTCGCTGTTCCTGGAGAGCGCGGTGGCCAAGTGGTCGCTGGCCAAGCTCGAGGTCGTCGAGAAGATCCCGGTCAACTACAACATCGGCCACCTGCTGACCGCCGAGGGCGACACCGTGTCGCCGGACGGCCACTACCTGGTCGCGATGAACAAGTGGGCGATCGATCGCTTCGCCCCGGTCGGCCCGCTGCTGCCGCAGAACTTCCAGCTCGTCGACCTGTCGGGCCCGAAGATGCAGCTGCTCTACGACATGCCGATCCCGCTGGGCGAGCCGCACTACGCGCAGATGATCAAAGCCGACAAGATCAAGGCCGAGAACATCTACTCGCCCGCCGGCATCGATCCGTACACCGGCGAGCGCTCGGCCAACGCGGTCGAGCCCAACCAGGAGCGCATCGAGGTCAAGCCCGACGGCGTCCACGTCTACATGACCGCGATCCGCAGCCACTTCACCCCCGACATCATCCGGGTCAAGCAGGGCGACCAGGTCCACCTGCACATCACCAACATCGAGCAGGCCGACGACGCCACCCACGGCTTCGCGCTCGACTCCTACAACGTCAACCTCAGCCTCGAGCCCGGCGAGCACAACGACGTCGACTTCGTGGCCGACGCCGCCGGCGTGTTCCCGATGTACTGCACCGAGTTCTGCTCGGCGCTGCACCTCGAGATGGCCGGCTACTTCCTGGTGGAGCCCAAGTAGGTCGATCGTGCGCGCCGTCGTCGCCATCGTCCCCCGCCTCGGCCTCGGCCTCGCGCTCGCCGGCGTCGCCGCGTGCGCGACCGACGGCCACGCCGAGGTCGACGCCCGGCCAGCGCCGCCGGCGGCCCCCGCGGGCTGCCGCACGGTCGAGGCCGACGCCGACCTGGCGGTGGCGGTGGCGGGCGCGGCCGACGGCGACGCGCTGTGCCTGGCGCCGGGCCGGTTCACCGGGCCGGTGACGCTGGCCCGCCGGATCACGCTGTGGGGGCCGCGCGACGCGGTCGTCACCGCGCACGGCGGCGCCAGCGTCGTCACCGTCGCGGCCGCCGGCGCCCGGGTCGCCGGGTTCTCGATCGACGGCACCGGCGGCAGCTACGACGCCTTCGACGCCGCGGTCCACGTCATCGCCGACGACGTCGTCGTCGAGGGCGTCGAGGTCGACCACTCGGTCTACGGCATCCTGGTCGAGAAGGCCAACCGGGCCACGGTGCGCGGCAACGTCGTCCGCGGCGATGCCGCCACCGCGATGGGCCTGCGCGGCGACACGATCCGGCTGTGGGAGACCCGCGACTCGATCGTCGAGGACAACCTGGTCGAGGACGGCCGCGACCTGGTCGTCTGGTACTCGAGCGGCAACCGCGTCGCGCGCAACCGGGTGCTGCGCGGCCGCTACGGCACCCACCTGATGTACAGCCACGACAACGTCATCGAGGACAACCGCTACCTCGACGGCGTCGTCGGCATCTTCGTCATGTACAGCCACGGCGTGACGCTGCGCCGCAACCTGATCAGCGACGCCGCCGGCGCCGCCGGCATGGCGATCGGGCTCAAGGACTCCGGCAACATGGTCGTCGAGCACAACCTGCTGGTGCGCGATCGCACCGGCCTGTACCTCGACCAGACCCCCAACCAGCGCGGCGACACGCTGGCGATCCGCGGCAACGTGATCCGCCAGTGCGACGTCGCGATCGCGTTCCACACGACGCCGCAGGGCACGACGATCGTCGACAACGACCTCGCCGATGACCTCGAGCCGGTCCGCACCGAGAGCGGCGTCGAGCCGACCGCGGCGACCTGGCGCGGCAACTACTACGACGACTACGTCGGCTACGATCTCGACGACGACGGCGTCGGCGACCTGCCTCACGAGGCGCGGTCGGCGTCGGAGACGCTGATCGCCGGCCACCCCGACCTGGCGTTCTTCCGCGGCGGCCCGGTCATGGGCGCGATCGACGCCGGCAGCAAGCTCTTGCCGCTGTGGCAGCCGCGGATCCTGCTGGTCGATCCGGCGCCGCGGATGCGACCCCACGATCCCGAGGAGGTGCTGCGTGCGCGTTGAGCTCCACCACGTCGTCAAGCGCTACGGCAAGCTGGCCGCGCTGGCCGGCGTCGATCTCGACCTGGCCAGCGGCACCCGGATCGCGCTGATCGGCCCCAACGGCTCGGGCAAGACCACGCTGACCCGCGCGGTCATGGGCCTGGTCGAGCACGACGGCGAGATCCGCCTCGACGGCCGGGCCGGCGCCGCCGCGCGCGCCGCGCTGGCGCCGCGGATCGCGTACGTGCCGCAGATCGCGCCCCAGATGGCGGCGACGGTCGGCGACCTGGTCCGCACCGTCGCCGGCGTCCGCGGCCTGGCGCCGCGCGCGATCGTCGACGTCGCCGCGGCGCTCGGCCTCGAGGTCGCGACCGTCAAGGACCGCGCGTTCCGCGGCCTGTCGGGCGGCATGAAGCAGAAGCTCCTGATCGCGCTGGCGCTGGGCGCGCGGCCGGACCTGATCATCCTCGACGAGCCGACCGCCAGCCTCGACGCCGAGGCCCGGGCCCGCTTCGTCGAGCTCGAGCGCGAGCTGCTGGCCGGCGCCACCGTGATCCTGTGCTCGCACCGGCTCGACGAGCTGCGCGCGATGGTCCATCGCGTGGTCGCGCTCGCCGACGGCAAGATCGTCCACGACGGCGCCGCCGACGCCTACGTCACCGGCCACACCCACTCGATCTTCGAGCTGCTGGTCGGCGACGTCGCGGCCAACGACGCCGCCGCGACCTGGCTGGCGACCGAGGGCTTCGCGCGCACCGCCGGCGGCTGGTGGAGCCGCGCCGTCGATCACGACGCCAAGATGCGGCTCTTGCCCGAGGCGATGACCGTGCTGGGCCCGGCGCTGCGCGACGTCGTGGTCCGCGATCTCGACCGCGTCACGGTCGCCGGCGAGGTGGCGTCGTGAGGGCGCGCGGGCTGGTGCTGGGCGCCGCGGTCGCGCTGGTCGCCGCGATCGTCGTGGTCGTCGTCCGCGGCGCCGGCGGCGTCCCCGACGAGCCGCAGCCGGTGGCCTGGGACCAGGCCGTGTGCGGCCACTGCCACATGCACGTCGGCGAGCCGCGCTTCGCCGCCCAGCTGATCACCGACGCCGGCGAGGTCGTCAACTTCGACGACGTCGGCTGCGCGCTGCGCTACCTGCGCGAGCGGCGCCCCGCGGTCCACCGGCTGTGGTTCCACGGCGAGGGCGACGCCTGGATCGCGGCCGATCGCGCCGCGTTCGTCGCCGCGCCGCGGACCCCGATGGGCTCGGGGCTGATGGCGGTCGAGGTCGGCACGCCGGGCGCGCGCGGCCTCGACGACGTCGAGCGCGATCTCGACAAGACGGGAGGCCTGCCATGAGCTACGGACGCGAGGTGGCGGCGGCGGCACGGCTCGATCTGGCCGAGGTGCTGCGGTCGCGGTGGATCGTCTTCTGCGCCGCGGTCTACGCGGTGCTCGCCGGGGTCCTGGTCCTGGTCGGCATGCGCGAGTCGACGGTGCTCGGCTTCACCGGCATGGGCCGGGTCCTGCTCACGTTCAGCCACGCGCTGGTGCTGGTGCTGCCGCTGCTGGCGCTGACCGCGACCGGCCAGGTGGTCGGGCGGGCCCGCGACGACGGCAGCCTCGAGCTGCTCTTGAGCCAGCCGATCCGTCGCGGCGCCTGGCTCGCCGGCGTCACGCTGGTGCGGCTCGCGGTGCTGATCGTGCCGCTGGTCGTGCTGGTCATCGGCATCGGCCTGTACGGCCAGGCCCGCGGCCAGGTGATCCCCTGGGGCTTCGTGTGGCGGGTGCTGTTCATCTCGAGCGCGCTCTTGTGGGCGTTCGTCGGCATCGGCATCGCGATCTCGGTGCTGGTCCGCAACCAGGCCCGCGCGATCACCTACGTCGTGCTGGCGTGGGCGCTGGCGGTGGCGCTGCTCGACGTCGGCCTGGTCACGCTGATGCTCAAGTGGCGGCTCGATCCGCACGCCGTCTTCACGCTGGCCGCGCTCAACCCGGTCCAGGACGCGCGCCTGGCGCTGCTGTCCAACCTCGACCCCGACCTCGGCACCCTGGGCCCGGTCGGCTTCTACCTGTCGACGCGGGTCGGCCAGAGCAACCTCTACGTCCTGGGGCTGCTGTGGCCGGCCGTGCTCGGCACGATCGCGTGGGTGGTGGCCCTCCTCGGCTTCCGCAAGGGAGACGTGTCGTGATCGCCACCCGCGCCGGAGGCTCGCCATGAAGCACGCGCTCGCTCGATTCTATCAGTTCCTCGATCGTCCCATCACGTGGTGGAGCCGGATCGTGCTCGTCGTGCTGGTCGTGCCGCTGTTGCTGTCGTTCACCGCGCCGCTGTGGAAGATCACGCTGACCGCGCCGCAGTACCCGCACGGGCTGCACATGGACATCTACGCCCACAAGCTCGACGGCGGCCACGACGGCCACGACATCACCGAGATCAACACCCTCAACCACTACATCGGCATGCACAAGATCGACCGCGCCGAGCTCAACGAGCTCGACTGGATGCCGTTCGCGGTGCTGGCGCTGGCGCTGCTGGCGCTGCGCTGCGCGGCGATCGGCAACGTCCGCATGCTGATCGATCTCGCGGTGGTGACCGGGTTCATCTCGCTCTACTCGATGGGGCGCTTCGTCTACAAGATGTACACCTACGGCCACAACCTCGACCCGCACGCGCCGCTGACGATCAAGCCGTTCACGCCGGCGATCTTCGGGCGCAAGCAGATCGCCAACTTCGCCACCGAGAGCTACCCGCAGCTGGGCAGCGTCCTGATCGGCATCTTCGTCACCGGCGTCGCCGGGCTGACCCTGTACCACCTGATCGCCGGCCGCCTGGCCGCGGCGCGCGGCGACCGCACGCCGGCGCCGCCGGCGTCGACCTCGGCGGTCCCGGCGTAGCCGGGCGTCGCCGTCACGGCGCGGCCGCGGCGCCGTCGAGCGCGGTCAGGAACGCCTCGATCGCGGCGCGGGCGTCGCGGAACCGCGGCGTGTCGGGCGCGGCGCGCCGGTAGATCGCCAGCGCGTCCTCGGCGAGGTGGCGCGCCAGGTCGCGATCCGGGCGGCGCTGCGCCGCCACCGCGCGGGCCCGGGTGAAGCGGAGCTGGGCCAGCGTGATCGGGCTGATCTCGTCGACCTCGACGTCGGCGTCGGCGCGGGCCAGCTCGGCGACCGCACCGTCGACGTCGCCGGCGTCGAGCAGCGCGGCGCCGAGCTCGTGGCGGGCGCCGATGATGTTGGCGTGGCGCGGGTCGTAGGGCCCGAACATCTCGATCATCGCGGCCAGGGTCTCGCGGCGCTGCGCGACCGCCGCGCCGCTGTCGCCGCGCTCGCCGGCGAGATCGGCGAGCTCACCCTCGGCCTCGAGGCGCAGCTCGTCGTCCGGCGTGGTCGCCGCCGCCGCGAGCAAGGCACGCGCCCGCTGGGTGTGACCGAGGTGGAGCTCGGCGGTGCCGAGGTAGAGGCGGAGTCGGGCCAGCGTGCCGGCGTCGTCGGGGGCGACCCGCTCGAGCCGGGTCAGGGCGTCGCCGCACTCGGTCACGGCGCGGCCGTGCTCGCCGAGCTCGTCGAGGCCGCGGCACAGGTAGGCGCGCATCTCGAGGGTCCGCGGATGCTCGGCGCCGTTCTCGTTGCGCGACAGCTCGACGCCGCGCTCGAGCCAGTGGATCGCGTCGACCAGGTCGCCGGCCTCGGTGGCGGCGAGCCCGAGCGTGGTGACCAGCCACTCGCTGGGCAGGTCGGCGGCGTCGCGGCGCGCCGCCAGCGCGCGCAGGCAGCGCAGCCGGGTCACCGGCTTGCCGGTCCAGTGGTTGGCCATGCAGCCGAGTTGATCGACGAACAGCTCGACGGCGAGCGCGCCGGTGCGGCTGGCGAGGGCGCGCGCGATCCCCTCCCAGTGGTGGAAGCCGGGGAGCTGGCCGACCCACAGCTCCTCCTGGGCGGCGCGCGCCGCGGCGTCCGCGGCCATGCGGTCGTCGCCGGCGGCGAGCGCGGTCGTGAAGACCTCGTCGAAGGCGGCCTCGGCGTCGGCGCCGCCGCCGCGATCGGCGATCGTGCGGCCGCGCCAGTACAGCGCGCGCGCCAGGGTCGGGGCGTGGCCGATCGCGCGGGCCTCGTCGACGACCGGCGCCAGCGCCTCGCTGGCGCCGGCGACGTTGCCGACCGCGTACAGCGCGGCGACCCGGGCCAGGTCGCCCTCGACGGCGTCGATCCGCGGCGCCATCGCGGCGGGCGGCGGCTGGCGGGCGACCCGGCGCAGCGCCTCGACGTCGGCGCACTCGTCGATCGTCGGCAGCTGCGCGACCGCCTCGCCGGCCTGGCGCAGGGCGTCGACGTCGGCGTCCCCCATGACCGTGATCAGCGCGTCCAGCTCGCGCAGGTGGCGATCGAGGCACGCCATGCGCAGGTCGAGCGCCTCGTCGGACTGCTCGCCGTGGACCCGGGTGGCCTCGCAGATCTCGCGGTGCATCGACGTCCACGCGGCGGCGTAGTGATCGACGCCGTCGGCGAACGCGGCGACCGCGGTGTCGGCCCACGGCACGTGCAGCGCGGCGGCGGCGCGGGCCAGGCTGGCGCGCGGCGCCGGGCCCCAGACCGCGGCGATCCGCTCGGCGCCGCCGGCGCAGCTCGCGGTGGCGGCGCGGGTCGGTAGCAGGCTCCACGTCACCAGCGCGGCGGCGGCGGCGGCGCCGGCGAGCGCGGTCGCGCCGATCGCGACGCGGCGCCGGGTCCGCTCGGGATCGCGATCGAGGTCGGCGAGCAGGGCGTCGACCGACGGGTAGCGGTGGCCCGGCGCCACCGCGAGGCCGCGGTTGACGACCCGCTGCACCCACGCCGGCACCTTGACGTCGCGCGGCGGCGCGGCCGCGAGCGTGCGCGGCTCGACGCCGGGCTTGTCCACGATCGTGAGCTGCTCGCCGACGTCGAGCAGCTCCTGCTTCGAGACCTTGAACGGCCGCTGGCCGTACAGCGCCTCGTACAGGGTGGCGCAGAAGCTGAACTGATCGGCCCGCTGATCGGCGTCGGGGCGACGCGCGCGCTGCTCGGGCGGCATGTACGCGGGCGTGCCGACGACGTGGCCGAACTGGGTGATGGCCTCGAGCGGGCGCAGCGTGACGCTCTCGCTGGTGCTGATCGGCGCGTCGAGGTCGAGGTCGTGGTCGCCAGGCGTCGGCGTCCCGCCCGAGCCGGAGCCCGACGCCGAGCGATCGCCGAGGTCGCGGGCCAGGCCGAAGTCCACCAGCTTCACCGCGCCGGTGGCGGTGATGACGATGTTGTCGGGCTTGATGTCGCGGTGCAGGATGCCGGCGGCGTGGGCGGCGGCGAGGCCGCGGCCGGCGGCGACCATGACCCGCACGATGTCGCGCCAGGTGCGCGCCTCGAGCAGCCACTTGCGCAGGCTCACGCCCTCGAGCAGCTCCATCGCGACGAAGGTGTCGCCGCTGACGTCGCCGACGTCGAAGACGGTCACGACGTTGGGGTGCGACAGCCGGGCCAGGGCCTGGGCCTCGCGGTGCAGCCGGGCGCTGTGGGCCTCGGTGAGCTGCTCGCCGCGGACCACCTTGAGCGCGACCCGGCGGTCGAGCTCGGGATCGTAGGCGACGTAGACCAGGCTCATGCCGCCGCGGCCCAGCTCCTCGAGCAGGACGTACCGCCCCAGCAACGTCCCGGGGCTGCGACGCTCGCGGCGGGGCGGGCGATCGACCTGGGTACGCGTCTCGGTCGCGTCGGGATCCGGGGTTTCGCGCTGCATCGTACGAACGCAGCCGGCGGAGTCGAACAGCGTACACGAGCGCCGCCGACCGCTCCACGACATTCGGGGCGCCACGCACCACCGCCCACGTCCCCTCGACGACGCCCTCGCGGCTTGGCCGCTCGGGCTCCGCTCCTGACCAACAGCTGGGCCAGGCCGCTGATCTTGCGTGGCGCAGCGATCGGCTGACCGCGGAGTTGGGCCTGACCGCACTCACCCCGAGCGGAGGGGGAGGTGCGCAGCACCGACCCCGCAGTCGAGGGGCGGGCACCGGTGCGCGTCCGCGCGGGCCGGGTGCGCACCGATCCACGCCCTCTCGACGTCGCCCTCGCGGCTT
>JACKDR010000016.1 GCA_020633495.1 Kofleriaceae bacterium
GGCCGGAGGTTTCGCGGCGGCCGCGACGCACGGCGGCGCGGTGCCGCGGCGCGAGCGGGCGCGGTCGTGGACCCGGGCGAGCTGCCCCTCGACTCGCGTCGCGAGCCGCTCGTCGTCCGTCATGCGCCGCACCCTAGCACCACAAAACGATAACGTGAGCCTATCGAAGCGGTCGCGAGAAACGCCCTTCTGTTATCGCCGCTCCGGACCCACAGTGTCCTCGAACAACCAAGGAGGCACACCATGTACACCACGCCCAGCAACCTGTCCTCGGACACCCGCCGCACCCTGGTCGAGGCCCTCAACGCCCGGCTCGTCGACGGCCTCGATCTCCACGCCCAGATCAAGACCGCGCACTGGAACATCAAGGGGCCCCAGTTCGCCGGCCTGCACCCGCTGTTCGAGACCTTCGCGGTGGCGCTGGCGGCGTTCAACGACGCGGTGGCGGAGCGGGCGGTCACCCTGGGTGGTCACGTCTACGCCACCCCGCGCTACGTCGCGGCGCACTCGACCCTGCCGGAGTACGAGCTGGAGGCGCGGCGCGACGTCGACCACGTCAAGCTGCTCGCCGAGCGCTTCGACATCTACCTCGCCGGGATGCGCCAGACCCGCAAGGCGGCCGACGCCCAGGGCGACGTCGACACCGTCGACCTGTTGACCGGGGTGATCACCGAGTTCGAGAAGAACGGCTGGTTCCTGCGCGCGTCGCTGGCCTGATGAAGTACCTTCGCGTCGGGGGGCCATGACGCAACACGACACCTCGGCGCGCGGGCTGCGCTCGCAGCTCGACGCCGGCAAGCTCACACCCGACGACGCGATCCCGACCTTGATCCGGCTGGCGCACGGCGCCCCGGTGCGGTCGCAACGGCTCGACGCCTGCCAGCTGCTCGGCGACATCGCCGGCCGCGCGTTCGGCGCCGGCTGGGAGGCCGCCGAGCGGGCCGCGTTCGCGCTGCTCGGCCTGGCCCGCCAGGCCGACGCCGCCCAGGACCGGCGCGGCGTGGTCGCCGCGATGGGCCGCGCGTTCCGCAACGCGTGGCTGCTGCCGTTCGTGCACCGTCGCCTGTCGGACCACGACCCGTCGGTGGTCGCCGCCGCGATCAACGCCGCCGGCGGCCTCGGCTTCCCCGCGCTCGAGGAGGCGGTCGCCGGGTTCCTCGACGGCGACGCCGCGCCGGCGGTGCGGCGCGCCGCGATCGCCGCGCTGGGCCGGATGGGCGCGATGACCGCGCTCGACCGCCTGGTCGCCGCGGTCGACGGCGATCCCGACGACGCCGCGGCCGCGCTGGCGGCGCTGACCGAGATCCGCAGCGGCGCCGCGGTCGCCGCCGCCGCCGCGGTGCTCGAGCGCGAGCCCGAGCGCGAGGTCCGCATCGCCGCGGTCCGCTACCTGGCCGAGCTCGGCGCCGCCGAGGTGCTGACCTCGCTGCGCCGGCTGGCCCGCGACGAGGACCCCGAGCTGCGCCTGGTCGCGACCTTCGCGTCGCGCACGCTCAAGGCCGAGCGCGATCGCGACGCCGGCGAGCGCTTCCTGGTCGCGCTGACCGAGCGCGACCGCGCGGTCCGCGCCGTGCTGGCACGGCGCCTGCGCACGATGCCGATCGCCGAGGTCCTCGAGCACGCCGAGATGCTGGTCGCCGACGACGCCGCCGGCGTGATCCAGGTGCTCGGCGAGCTGCGCGAGCCCGAGGTCACCCGCTACCTGCTCGACCTCGCCGGCCGCGACGACCTCGACGTCGTCGTGCGGGCGCGCGCGATCGGCGCGATCGAGGCCAACCTCGACTGGGAGCGCGCCGCGCTCGGCGAGCTGGCGGTGGCCGACGCCGCGCCGCTCGAGGTCCGCGCCGCCGCCGCCCAGACCCTGGGCGCGTTCGCGTCGCCGACCGAGCTGTTCGATCGCATCGGCGCGCTGGCCGCGGCGACCGCCGCCGAGCTGCGCGGCGCGTTCCTGTGGGCGCTGCAGCTCGCGGTCCGGCCCGGCGCGGTGGTCGCCGCCGACCGCAAGCGGGTCCTCGCCGCGGTCAAGCCGCTGCTGGCCGACGCCGACGTCGCGGTGCGCCGGCGCGCCGCCTACGTCGCCGGCAACCTCGAGCTGGCCGAGCTGGCGCCGGCGCTGGTCGCGCTGGCCAAGGGCGACGATCGCGCCGACGTCCGGCTCGCCGCCTACGTCGGGCTCGCCGAGCTGGCGACGCCGGCGATCTTCGACGACGTCGTCGCCCTGGCCCGCAAGGAGGACGATCCGGCGGCGCTGGCCGCGGCCAGCCGCGCGCTGGCCGCGACGCTGCTGGGCGCGCCGCCCGATCAGCGCCTCGACCTGTCGTCGATGTCGGGCAAGCTCGGCCAGCTGCTCAAGAGCGACGACGCGCTGGTCCGCGAGGCCGCGGTGCGGCTCGCCGGGGTCGCGCGCGGCGGCGTGCCGGCGGCGGCGATCGCGGCGCTGACCGGCGACGAGGTCCCGGCGGTGCGCGCCGAGGCGCTGACCGCGCTGGGCCGGGTCGGCGCCGCCGACGGCGAGAAGGCGCTGCTGGCGGCGTTCGAGGATCCCGATCCGGCGCTGCACGAGCGCGCCGCCGAGGCCCTGCTGTCGGTGGGCGGCCGCCGCGCGCTCGAGCGCGTGCTGGCGTTCGTCAGCGGCGAGGGCGACGCCGCGGCGCGGGCCGCGATCGCGCCGCGGATCGTGGTGCCGCCGCCCGAGGTCGGCCACTTCCTGCCCCAGGTCGACAACGCGCTCGAGCGGGTCGGCGTCGACGACGCCGCCTACGAGCCGCTCTTGACCCTCAAGGTGGCGCTGCTCGAGGCCGAGCGCGCCGGCCGCGATCCCGGCGGCGCCGATCCCGGCGCCGTCGACGCCGCGATCGCCGAGGTGTTCCCGTCGTTCGCCCACATGGTCAAGCTGCAGGGCTTCGAGCAGCTGGTCCGCTCGGTGCGCACCGCCGAGGGCCTGTACCGCGGCGCGGTGACCCAGCCCGAGGGCGATCAGTCGCCGCCGATCGTGTTGTGGATGAAGGTCCTCGAGAACTACGTCCACGCCTGGCTGAGCGCGCGCATGAGCACGCTGCAGCGCGACCCGGTGCCGCTGTTCGAGCACGTCGATCGCCTGGTCAGCAGCGCCTGGCCCAAGTACCAGCAGTACGTCGGCCAGCGCTGGCAGGATCCGATGCAGGTCGGCCAGGCCCGGGTCGAGCTGCCGGTGCGGTCGCTGCCCAACGCGCTGCGCGAGCTGCAGGAGCGGCGCCGCAAGCGCCTCGACTCGCCGCTGTCGATCACCGAGTGGTCGCGGCTGATGGTGTTCTTCGCCGTCGATCATCCGTCGGGGGTCAAGAACCTGTTCAAGCTGCCGGTCAAGAACGCCGACCAGGCGGTGCGGCTCGCCCACCGGCTGCACACGCTCGCGGCGGTGCGCAACCTGGTGACCCACCGCGCGGCGGCGTCGGCGACCACGCTCGAGGCGTTCCGCCGCGGCTACTACACGGCGTTCGAGGATCTGGCCCAGATGGCGTAGGAGGCGACGTGCGCGTCGATCGATGGTTCGTGGTCGCGGTGATCGTGGCGGCGGGGTGCGGCGGGCGCGCGACGCCAGCGCCGGCGCCGGTGGTCGTGGCGGCGCCGGCGGCGCCGCCGCCGGCGGCCGGCGCGTTCCTGCCGCGGGTCGGGGTGGCCGCGGCCGAGACCGACGAGGATCGGGTCGATCGCGTCGTCGCCGCCGGCGACGCCGTGGCGTGGATCCGCGCCGACGGGGCGCTGCGCCGGGCCCGGCTCGGCGGCGGCGAGGTCACGACGGTGGCGCGCCTCGACGCCCCCGGCCCGATCGCGCTGGCCGGCGACGACCTGTACGCGGTCGACGGTGACCACCTGGTGCGCTACCGCGGCGCCGGCGGGGCGGCGGAGACCGTCGCGACCGGCGTCGACGGCACCGCCCTCGCGATCGCCGACGACGTCGTCGCGATCGCCGGCCCGTCGGGGCTCGGCGTCGTCGGCGCCGACGGCGCCTACCGTGCGCTGGTCGCCGATCCCGGCGCCGTCGTCGGGCTCGCCGTGGCCGACGGCTGGATCTACTGGGCCGACCACGGCGTCCGGCCGCCGCGGCGCGGCGTCGGCCAGGTCCGGCGGTGCAGCCGCGACCTCGACGGCACCGTCACCTGCACCGCGCCGGCGCCGCGCCTGGGCGCGATCCGGCGGGTCGCGGTGGCCGGCGGCGCGGTCGAGACCGTGGCCGCCGATCTGAACTACCCGGTGGGCCTCGCGGTGGTCGGCGATCACGTGATCTGGAGCGGCGCCGATGGCGAGGCCCTGATGCGCGCGCCGGTCACCGGCGGCACCCCGCAGATCGCGCTGCGCGGCCGCGGCGGCGCGGTCGACGCCGACGCCGACGGCGCGGTGGTCCGCACCACGGCCGGCCTGGTCATCGAGGTGCCGACCCGCGGCGCGACCCGGGTGCTGGCGTCGTCTGCAGACGACGACCCGCCGCTCGCGGTGACCGCCGGCTGGGTGGTCGCGGTCGACGGCGGCGCGGTGGTGGCGTACCCGCGGGGCGCCGGCCGGGTCACGGTGCTGGCCAGCGCGCGCGGCCGGATCAACGGGCTGGCGCTCGACGGCGACCAGCTCTACTACCTCGACGTCCGCCGCGACGGCGACCTCCCCGATCGGATCATGGCGGTGCCGACCCACGGCGGCCGCGCCCGCACCGTGGCCAGGCTCGACGGCGAGCTCGCGCACCTGGCGGTCGACGGCGCGACGATCGTCGCGGTCGACGACGCGCGCGGCGTCATCGTCACCGCCGCCGGCCGCGAGGTCGCGCACGACGTCGTCGCCCAGGCGGTGGCGGTGCGCGGCGATCGCGTGATGTGGCTCGACGGCGCCGAGCTGTACCGGGCGCCGCTGGCCGGTGGCGAGCCCGAGGCGCTGCTCCAGCCCGAGTTCGGCTACGGCAGCTCGGGGCGTCCGCCCGACGGCACGATCCTGGTCGGCGCCGCCGACGTCGTCGCGTGCGCCGGGCTCAGCGGCGGCGTCTACCGGCTGACCGCCACCGGCCACGAGACCCTGCGCGACGACGCCTCGCAGTGCGCCCGCGACGGCGACCGCGTGCTCGCGTGGGTCGACGAGCGCGGCCTGGTCGACGCCGTCACCGGCGAGGTCGTGGTCGCCGACGCCGTGCGCTACGGCGAGGGCCTGGTGGTCCACGGCGGCGCGGCGTGGGCGCTGCTGTCCGGCGACGGCGGCGTCGACCTGGTGCGGCTGCCGCTGGGCGCCGGCGCCGCCGAGGTCGTGATCCCCGACGTCGGCCTGCCGGCGTGGCTCGCCGCCGACGACGACGGCGTCTACCTGTCCTGGTCCGGCGCCGACGTCGTCCTGCGCGTCGCGCCGTAGCGGCGCGGCCCGGGCCCGGGCGGGCTACGCCAGATCGAAGACCAGGACCTCGGCGCCGTCGCCGCCGGTCAGCCGGACCTCGCGCTCGCCGCTGAGCGCGGCGCCGTCGCCGGGGCCGAGGCGGGTGCCGTTGACCTCGACCGAGCCGCGCGCGACCTGGACCCAGGCGTGGCGGCCGGCGGCCAGCGCCAGCGTCGCGGCCTCGTCGCCGTCGAGCAGGCCGGCGTACAGGCGCGTGTCCTGGTGGATCGTCAGCGAGCCGTCGGCGCCGTCGGGGGACGCGACCAGCCGCAGCGCGCCGCGCCGCTCGGCCTCGGGGAACGCCCGCTGCTCGTAGCTGGGCGGGTGGCCGGCGCGATCGGGCATGATCCAGATCTGCAGGAAGTGCAGGGGCGCGGTGCGCGACGCGTTGTGCTCGCTGTGGCGGACGCCGGTGCCGGCGCTCATCCGCTGCAGCTCGCCGGGGCGGATCACCGAGCCGTTGCCCATGCTGTCCTTGTGGGCGATCTCGCCGTCGAGGACGTAGGTGAGGATCTCCATGTCGCGGTGCGGGTGGGCCCCGAACCCGGTGCCGGCGGCGACCCGGTCCTCGTTGATGACCCGCAGCGCCCGGAACCCCATGTGCGCGGGATCGTAGTAGTCCGCGAAGGAGAAGGTGTGGTGGGAATCGAGCCAGCCGTGGACGGCGTGGCCCCGCTCGTCGGAACGCCTGAGGTTCAGCATGGCGGTCACAGTATGGCCGCGATCGACGGCGACAAGCGGCCGGCGCGGGACGGACCGTTCCAGCCGTGGCGCGCGGCTACCAGGTGCGCGACAGCGAGAAGCCCAGGGCCAGGCGCAGCGTCGGCAGCAGCATGTCGACCAGCAGGTCGCGGATCGTCGCCTGCTCGAGGTCGGGGTGGGTCAGCCACTCGAGGCTGGCGGCCTCGGCGAAGCCGAGCCAGCCGCGCAGCGCCGCGCGCGCCAGCGGCGTGCGGTGATCGCCGATCGCCAGCGGCGAGCCGGGACCGTCGAACATGCGCTCGACCAGCGCGGCGCGGACGTCCTCGACGATGCGCAGCACCTCGGGGTCGGAGCCGATGCCGCCGCGCATGAGCGACACGTACGACACCTTGCGCTCGGCGACGAACGACAGGTAGGCGTCGATGCCGTGGCGGACGCGCTCGATGGGCGAGGCGTCGATCGCCGAGACGTCGGTGCGCGCGAGCAGCTCGGCGGCGGTGGTGCGCAGGCCGGCCAGGTACAGATCGCGCTTGGTCGGGAAGTAGTGGTAGAGCAGGCCCTTCGAGATCCCGGCGGCGCGCGCGAGGTCGTCGATCGAGACCTCGTCGTAGGTCTTCTCGGAGAAGACCTTCATGCCGAGCTCGAGCAGCTGGGCGCGGCGGGCGTCGTTGTCGAGGCGGACCCGCTGCCGGCCGTCGCGGACCCGGCGGACGATGGCGCGGGCGACGCGCCGGCCCGGCGGCGGCGCCTTGCCGGTGCTCGAGTCGTCGCGCTTGCGCCGCGTGGCCATGGCTCACGGCTACCGCGCGGCGCCGGCCAAATCAAGGCAGAACGGTGGCTTGCGATAGTTCTTGACTCCTGGTCGACAGTGCTATTGACTTACGGTCAATAGGCATCACGATGGATGCGTCCCCCACCGGAGCCACACCCATGACCCGACCCGATCCTGTCGCCTCGTCTGCCCCGGCGCCGGCCACCGCCGCGCCCGTCACCGTCACCGCCACGACCACCGCCGCCGCGCCGGCGTCGCCGACCGCGGCGCGCCCGCGCATCGCCGCCCGCAAGGTCCGCTTCGACTTCGCCGCCGTGCCGCGCCACTGGTTCGGCGGCAGCAAGGTCGCGACCCACCTGGCCAACGGCGTCAACATGCTGTTCCCCCAGGGCGAGCGCTTCTTCGTGCGCTCGGTGAACCACTTCCTCGATCGCATCGACGATCCCGAGCTGGTCGCCCAGGCCCGCGGCTTCTTCGGCCAGGAGGGCAAGCACGCCAGCGCCCACGACGACTACAACGACATGCTGCGGGCCCAGGGCTACCAGATCGATCGGTTCCTCGCCGCCTACGCGTGGTGGGGCCGCGAGGTCACCGAGCGGATCATGCCGCCGGAGCTGCGCCTGGCCACCACCGCCGCGGCCGAGCACTTCACCGCGATCATGGCGGAGAACGCGTTCAAGAAGCAGATCCTGGCGGCGGCGCACCCGACGATGAAGAGCTTGCTGCAGTGGCACGCCGCCGAGGAGATCGAGCACAAGTCGGTCGCGTTCGACGTCCTGCAGCGGGTCAACCCGTCGTACGCGCTGCGGCTCGCCGGCATGGTGGTCGCGACCGTGCAGCTGTCGTCGTGGTGGATGCTGGGCACGCTGACCCTGCTGCGCCAGGAGCGGCTGAGCCTGGCCGAGCTGCGCGCCGAGCGCGACGGCATCCGCGCGACCCGGCCCGACGACGAGGGCATCGCGCGCCGGGTGTTCCTGCGCGGCATCCGGGAGTACCTGCGCCGCGACTTCCACCCCGCCGACAACGACAACTTCCACCTCGCCGAGCTCCTGCTCCGCGACAGCGGCGTGGTCGCCGCGTCCGCGTGAGCGTCCTTCGGGCCCCGGGATCGACGATGATGAGGATCCGATGAAGAAGCTCGACGGCAAGCTCGCCCTCGTGACCGGCGCCGGCAGCGGCATCGGTCGCGCCACCGCCAACGCCCTGGCCCGCGAGGGCATGCGCGTGGTCGTCTGCGACGTCGACCAGGCCCGCGTCGACGACGTCGCGCGCGAGCTCGGCGCCCGCTGCGTCCTGGCCCGCAAGGTCGACGTCGCCGATCGCGCCGCGATGCGCGCGTTCGCCGACGAGGTCCACGCGATCGAGCCCGCGCTCGACGTCCTGGTCAACAACGCCGGCGTCGCGGTCGGCGGCGGCATCCTCGACACCACGGTCGAGAACTGGGACTGGTTGATGGGCATCAACCTCGGCGGCGTCTTCAACGGCTGCCACGTCTTCGCCCCGGCGATGGCGGCGCAGCGCCGGGGCCACATCGTCAACGTGTCGTCGATGTTCGGCTACTTCGCGCCGCCCGGCGTCATGGCCTACGCCGCCAGCAAGTTCGGCGTCCTCGGCATGAGCCTGTCGATGCGCGCCGAGCTGGCCGAGCACGGCGTCGGCGTGTCGGCGATCTGCCCCGGCATGATCGCGACCAACATCATCCACGGCTCGCGGCTCGAGACCCCGCTGGGCGGCATGCGCGACAAGGTCGCGTCGACCTTCGCCAAGCACGGCGCGCCGCCCAGCAAGGTCGCCGACGCCATCGTCGAGGCGATCCGCAAGGACCGCCCGGTGGTGCCGGTGGCCAAGGAGGCGTGGCTGAGCTGGGGCCTGATGCGCCTGGTGCCCGGCCTCGGCGTCCAGCTCGGCGCCCGCCTGCAGAAGGCCTGGGGCAACGGCCAGAAGATGTAGCGGTGGCGCCGCGCGCGGCGTGCGCCGCCGGCCGCGGGTCAGTCCTCGAACAGCTCCATGCCCTCGGCGATCGCCTCGGCGACGTGCGCCTTGGTGACGATGCCGCGGACCTGGTGGTCCGGCGCCCGGACGACGGCGACCTCGGCGTGGGCGCGCTGCATCCGGTCGATGAGCTCGAACAGCGTCGTGTCGGGGCCGACGGTGACGGCCCGGCGGTCGACGACGGCGGCCAGGTCGGGCGCCCCGGCGATCGCGGCGGCGTGGCCGCGCGCCCACTCGCACGACACCACGCCGAGCACCTCCGGGCCGTCGACGACGACGACGTGGCTCGGGGCGTCGGCGGCCTCGGCCAGGTCGAGGCTGGTGGGGGCGGCGTCGGCGGGCGCCACCGCGGCGCGGCCGAGGGCCAGCTCGCCGACGTGGTGGACCAGGTGGGCGTTGGCCTGCAGCGCGCCGGGCATGACGTGGCCGCGGCGGGTCAGCTTCATCGTGTAGATGCTGTCGGCGAGCAGCAGGCGGCGCAGGCCGTAGGCGACCGCGACCGTCACGGTCATCGGCAGGACCACGGCGTAGTCGAGGGTCATCTCGAAGATCATGACGATCGCGGTGAGCGCGGCGCCGGTGGTGGCGGCGACCAGGCCGGCCATGCCGGCGAGCGCGAACGCCGCCGGCGCGACGTCGAGCCCGGGGACCGCGGCGTGCAGCACCAGGCCGGCGGCGCCGCCCAGGGTGGCGCCCATGAACAGCGACGGCGAGAAGATGCCGCCGGACGCGCCCGAGCCCAGCGTCAGCGAGGTCGCGACCAGCTTGGCGACGAACAGCACCAGCAACACGGCGACCGGCCCGGCGTCGCCGGTGAGGACGTCGAGCACGGTGGCGTAGCCGACGCCGAAGACGTGGTAGTGACCGCGCCACGCCAGCAGCGCCGCGCCGAGGCCGCCGACCGCGAGCATGCCGAGCGCGTGGCGCAGGTAGCCGTTGCGGATCCGGCGCTCGAACCGATCCTCGGCGCCGTACAGGGCGCGGATGAAGACGACCGCGACCACCGCCATGATCGCGCCGAGGCCGACGTACGCGGGCAGCAGCGCGGCGCTGGTGGTCGCCGGGACGTGCAGCGCCGGTACCTCGAACGCCGGGTGGTTGCCGAACAGGAATTGGCCGATGAAGGTCGCGGTGGTGGTGGCGAGCGCGACCGGTACCAGCGTCCGCACGCTGACCTCGTGCATCAGCACCTCGACCGCGAACAGGACGCCGCCGATCGGCGTGTTGAAGGTGGCGGCGATGCCGGCGCCGCCGCCGGCGGCGACCAGCGTCACCAGCTGCCACCGCGACACCCGCGCCACCCGTCCCGCCGCCGACGCGAACGCGGCGCCGATCTGGATGATCGGCCCCTCGCGGCCGACCGAGCCGCCGCTGCCGATCGAGATCGCCGACGCCGCCGACTTCACGACCGCGACCACCGGCCGGATCACGCCCTTGCCGTAGTAGATGGCGTCCATCACCTCCGGGACGCCGTGGCCCTTGGCCTCGGGCGCGAAGCGCTGGACCAGGAAGACCACGGCGAGGGCGCCGATCACCGGCACCAGGACGACGCCGAGGCCCCACGGGCTCACCGCCGCGTGCGCGTTGGCGTCGTAGGCGATCGACAGCCGGCCGAACATCAGCAGGTTGTGGAAGAACGCGATCAGGACCCGGAAGGCGAGGGCGCCGAGGCCGGCGACGACGCCGACCAGGACCGCGACCAGCGCGAACACCACCGGGGATAGCCGGTGCGGCGCCCGGGTCCAGGGGGCCAGGCGCCGGGCGACGCGGGTGGCGCGGCGCTCGGTCATCGGCCGACCGTCCGGCGGCGCGCGTGCGGTGGCTCGAGCTCCCGCATCGAGGCCCATCATGAGCATGAACCGTGCCGGCGTGCCACCCGGCGGCCGCGACCCGCGGCGGTTCCCCGCGCATTCGCTGCGCTCCAGGCGCGCGCGCCTGGAGGAAGTTCGCGGGCTACCGCTTGCGGCCGGTCACCACCAGCGCGACCGCGACGATGATCAGCGTCGCGGCGAGCAGGGTGTCGAGGCCGAGGTGCTCGCCGGCGAGGGCGGCGCCGAGCAGGACCGCGATCGCCGGGTTGACGAACGCGTAGCTGGTGGCGAGGGCGGGGCGGGTGTGGTGCAGCAGCCAGTGGTAGGCGCTGAACGCGACCAGCGAGCCGAACACGACCAGGTAGGTGACGGCGAGCCACGCCGCGGCGGGAGCGCCGGCGGTGAAGTGCTCGCCGCGGGCCAGCGCGATCACGCCGACCGCGACGCCGCCGGTGATCATCTGCAGGCCCGAGCCGGCGGCGCCGCCGGGCAGCGGCAGGCGGCGCGCCAGCACCGAGCCACCGGCCCAGCACAGCGGCGCCAGCACGATCAGCACGGCGTGCGCCGGGTGGCCGCCCAGCGACGCGCCGCCGAACAGGACGACGACGCCGGCGAAGCCGACCACCAGGCCGATCCACTCGCGCGCGCTGGGGCGCTCGCCGGTGGCCGCCGACAGCACCGCGACCCACAGCGGCATGGTCGCGCACACCACCGCGGCCACGCCCGACGGCACCGACTGCACGGCGATCGCGACGAAGCCGTTGCCGCCGACGAACAGCAGCGCGCCGACCGGCAGCGACAGCAGCCACTGCCGGGCGCCGGGCAGGCGATCGCCGCGGACCACGGCGTAGCCGAGCAGCAGCGCGCCGGCCAGGATGAACCGGGTCGCGCCCATCAAGAGCGGCGGCAGGCCGTGGACCGCGACCCGCATCGCCAGGTAGGTCGAGCCCCAGATGACGTAGACCGCGGCCAGCGCCAGCAGCAGGCGCAGGTCGGCGAGCGCCGGCGGCGCGATCGCGGGGAGGCTGCCCGAGACGCCCGGCAGCGGCGGCGAGGTGGTGATGCGGGGCGGCACGGGGACCCATGGTGACACCGTTCCGCCGCCGGTACAGATCCACCCTCGGGGTGGTTCGACCAGTACAGTGCGGGATCTCCCCGTCTGTGAGGACCCGGGGCCCCGGAATCTGTACCGGTGTGACCTCCTCTGGAGCGGTACACTCGCCGCCATGGTCGACGTCGACGCCTTCCTCTACGAGCAGCTCGCCGCCGAGCTCGGCGAGGCCATCGAGCGCGGCGCGCTGCGCCCCGGCGATCGGTTGCCGTCGGTGCGGCGGCTGTCCGAGGAGCGCCGGGTCAGCGTCGCGACCGTGTTGCAGGCCTACATGCGGCTCGAGAACAGCGGCCTGATCGAGGTCCGCCCCAAGTCGGGCCACTTCGTGCGCAAGCGCACCGACGCGATCGCCGAGCCGCGGCCGCCGCGGCAGTGCGCGACCCCGGCGCGGGTCTCGGTGTCCGACGCCGTGACCCGCGTGCTCGAGGCGCTCCGCGACCCGGCGCTGGTGCCGCTGGGCTCGGCCTACGTCGATCCGTCGATGCTGCCGGTCGCCGCGCTCAACCGGATGTTGGCGCAGATCGCGCGCGAGGCGTCGACCGCCGGCGCCCGCTACGACGCCGCCCCCGGGGTCCAGACCCTGCGCCGCCAGCTGGCGCGGCGCTCGGTCGACTGGGGCGTGCCGATGTCGGAGGACGACTTCGTCACGACGATCGGCGCCACCGAGGGCATCACGCTGGCGCTGCGCGCGGTGGCGCGCGCCGGCGACGTCATCGCGGTCGAGTCGCCGACCTACTTCGGCGTGCTGCAGGCGATCGAGGGCCTGGGCATGCGCGCGCTCGAGATCCCGGCGCACCCGCGCACCGGCATCGACATCGACGCCCTCGACGAGGCGCTGCGCTCGACCCCGGTCAAGGCGATCATGGTGACGCCCAACGTGTCGAACCCGCTGGGCTCGATCATGCCGGACGAGGCGCGCGAGAAGCTGATCAAGATCGCGGCGCGCCACGACGTGCCGGTGATCGAGGACGACGTCTACGGCGAGCTGGTCTTCGACGGCAGCCGGCCGCGGCCGCTGCGCGCGTTCGATCCCGACGGCCGGGTCCTGCTGGTCGGCTCGGTGAGCAAGACCCTGGCGCCCGGCTACCGGGTCGGCTGGATCGCCGCCGGGCGCCTGCACGACACCGTCCTGCGCCTGAAGTACTCGCAGTCGCTGGCCAACCCGACGCTGACCCAGATGGCGGTGGCCGAGTTCCTGGGCTCGGGCGGCTACGATCGCCACCTGCGCCGGCTGCGCAGCCACCTCGCCGGCCAGGTCGAGCGCTTCCGCGCCGCGGTGATCGACGCCTTCCCCGACGGCACCCGGGTGTCGGCGCCGCGCGGCGGCTTCGTCCTGTGGATCGAGATGCCGGCGGGCGTCGACGCCCTGACCCTGCAGGAGCGCAGCCGCGAGCGCGGCGTCGTGATCGCGCCGGGCCCGATCTTCTCGGCGCGCAACCGCTTCGGCAACTTCATCCGCATCAGCTGCGGCATGCCGTGGGGGCCGCGCGCCGCCGACGCGGTCAAGCTGGTGGGCACGCTGGCCCACGAGCTCGCCGGCAAGCGCCGCGGCCAGCGCGCCGCCTGATCCGCATCGCGCCGCCGCGTGGTCGCGCGGCCGCGCCGTGGTCCGTCTGCACCCCTTCGTCCCGAGGAGCCCGCCATGGAGCTGCGCTACTTCCACGTCGACGCCTTCACCGACCGGCCGTTCGCCGGCAACCCCGCGGCGGTGGTGCCGCTCGACGCCTGGCTGCCCGACGCCACGATGCAGGCGATCGCCGCCGAGCTGAACCTGTCGGAGACCGCGTTCTTCGCGCCCGAGCCGGGCGCCGCCGCCGACGACGCCCGCACGATCCGCTGGTTCACGCCCGCGGTCGAGGTCGATCTGTGCGGCCACGCCACGCTGGCGTCGGCGTGCGTCCTGATGACCGTGGTCGAGCCGACCCGCACGCAGGTCCGCTTCGGGTCGCGATCCGGCCCGCTGGCGGTGCGCCGCGACGGCGACCGCTTCGTCCTCGACTTCCCGGCGCGGCCGCCGCAGCCGTGCACCGACGACGCCCTGGTGACGCGGCTGCGCGGCGCCCTGGGGCGGGTGCCGTCGCAGGTGCTGCGGTCGCGCGACCTGATCGCCGTCTTCGACGACGCCGCCGAGGTCCGCGCCCTGACCCCGGACTTCGCGCGGCTCGCCGAGCTCGAGGTCCACGCGGTCAGCGTCACCGCGCCGGGGACCGGCGCCGACGCCGACGTCGACTTCGTGTCGCGGTTCTTCGCGCCGCGCGAGGGCATCGCCGAGGATCCGGTCACCGGCTCGGCGCACTGCACGCTGGTGCCGCTGTGGGCGGCGCGGCTCGACCGCCCCCGGCTGCACGCCCGCCAGGTCAGCCGGCGCGGCGGCGAGCTGTGGTGCGAGCTGCGCGGCGACCGCGTCGATCTCGCCGGCCACGCGGTCCGGGTCGGCGCCGGCACGCTGCACCTTCCCTGAGCCGGCGCGTCGGCGCATGATGCCGGCATGCCGGCGAAGAAGCAGGCGCGCGCGGCCGTCGCCGCCGCGGCGGGGTTCGAGGGCTTCCCCCGGGGCGGCGAGCGCTGGTTCGCCGAGCTCGCGTCCGAGCAGAGCCGCGACTGGTACGTCGCCAACAAGGCCGACTACGAGCGGCTGTGGCTGCGGCCGATGCAGGCGCTGCTCGCCGACGTCCACCGCCGGCTGACGCCGGCGTACCGCGGCGTCGGGCTCGCCGAGCCCAAGATCTTTCGCATCCACCGCGACGTCCGCTTCGCGAAGGACAAGACCCCGTACAAGACCAACATCGCCGGGATGATCGCGACCGGGCGCGACGGCCGCGCCACCGAGCGCGCCGCGGCGCTGTACGTCAGCTTCGGCCTCGACGAGGGCGCCGCCGCCGGGGTGTGGATGCCGTCGCCGGAGGCGCTGGCGCGCTGGCGCAAGGCGCTGCTCGACGACAAGCGCGGCGCCGAGCTCGAGCGCCTGGTCGCGGCGGTCCGCAAGCGCCGGCTCGAGGTCCGGGCCCACGAGGTCCTGAGCCGGGCGCCGCGCGGCTTCCCGCCCGATCACCCGCGGGTCGAGCTGGCCCGCCACAAGGGCCTGGTGGTCAACCTGCCGGCGGTGCCGCGCGGCCTGATCCACGAGCCGGGCCTCGCGGCCTGGCTGGCCGAGCGCGCCACCGAGGTCGCGCCGCTGGTGAGCTGGCTGGCCCGCAACGTCACCTGAGGGTGGTGACCGCGACGCGCGCGTGACGCGGCGCGCCTTCGCCGACGGCCGCGGCGCGTTGACCGTCCACGTCGTCGGGACTAAGGTGCCGCCGTGAAGCTGGCGACCCTTCGGGACGGCTCGCGTGACGGCCGCCTCCTCGTCGTTCGCAAGGACGGCCTCGCAGCCATCTCCGCCGGCGCGGAATGGCCCACCCTGCAGCGCGCCCTCGACGACTGGGATCGCGCGGCGCCCGCGCTGCGCGCGCTGAGCGACGACCTCGACGGCGGCCGCGTCACCGGCGAGCCGGTCGACCCGACGCGGCTGGCGGCGCCGCTGCCGCGCGCCTACGAGTGGGTCGACGGCTCGGCGTACCTCAACCACGTCCGCCTGGTCCGCAAGGCGCGCGGCGCCGAGCCGCCCGCGACGCTCGAGACCGATCCGCTGGTCTACCAGGGCGGCGCCGGCGATCTGCTGGGCCCGCGCGATCCGATCGTCCTGCGCGACCCGGCGTGGGGCCTCGACTTCGAGTCCGAGGTCTGCGTCATCCTCGGCGACGTCCCGGTCGGGACCCGCGCCGACGACGCGCTCGCCCACGTCCGCCTGGTGATGCTCTGCAACGACGTCACCCTGCGCAACCTGATCCCGCCCGAGCTGGCCAAGGGCTTCGGCTTCTTCCAGAGCAAGCCGGCGACCGCGTTCTCGCCGTTCGCGGTGACGCCCGACGAGCTCGGCGACGCCTGGGTCGGCGGCCGGCTGGTCGGCCGGGTCCGCTCGATCTACAACGGCGCCGTCGTCGGCGACTGCGAGGCCGGGCCCGAGATGCACTTCTCGTTCGGCGATCTGATCCAGCACGTCAGCAAGACCCGGCGCTTCGTCGCCGGGACGATCCTGGGCAGCGGCACGGTGTCGAACCACGACCGCAACCGCGGCATCTCGTGCCTGGCCGAGCGCCGGATGATCGAGATCATCGACGGCGGCGCCGCCACCACGCCGTTCATGAAGGTCGGCGACACGATCGAGATCGACGCGGTCCTGCCCGACGGCGCCAACCCGTTCGGGACGATCTCGCAGCGCGTGGTCGCGCCCGACGAGGGCGCGGCTTGAAGCGGGTCCTCTACAGCTACTGGCGCAGCTCGGCCAGCTACCGGGTCCGCATCGGCCTGGCCCACAAGGGGCTCGACCACGACTACGTGCCGATCCACCTCTTGCGCGACGGCGGCCAGCAGCGCGCCGACGCGTACCGGGCCCGCAACCCGATGGGGCAGGTCCCGGCGCTCGAGCTGATCGAGGACGACGGCGCGACCCGCCTCTTGACCCAGTCGCTGCCCATCCTCGAGTACCTCGAGGAGCGCTGGCCCGCGCCGCCGCTGTTGCCGCGCGATCCGTACCTGCGGGCCCGGGTCCGCGCGCTCGCCGAGGTGATCAACAGCGGCATCCAGCCGCTGCAGAACCTCACCGTGACCCAGGCCCTGGTCGAGCTCGGCGTCGACGACAAGGCGTGGGTGCGCCGCTTCGTCCACGCCGGCCTGGTCGCGTTCGACGGCCTGGTCGCCGACGTCGCCGGGCGCTGCTGCGTCGGCGACGACGTCACGATCGCCGACTGCTGCCTGATCCCCCAGCTGTACTCGGCGCGCCGCTTCGGCGTGCCGCTCGATCCGTTCCCCCGGCTGGTCGCGATCGCCGACGCCTGCGAGGCGCTGCCCGCGTTCATCGCCGCCCACCCCGACCGCCAGCCCGACGCCAACGCGCCGGCCTGACCCTCGCGAGGATCCCATGGCCAAGCTCGAATCTCTCGGCATCAAGCGCATCGAAGGCATCCACTACTACGTCCACGACCTCGAGCGCAGCCGTCGCTTCTACTGCGGCATGATGGACTTCGCCGAGACCTGGCGGTCGAGCCCCGAGCTCGAGGCCCGCGGGCGCCAGCAGTCGGCGGTCTTCGAGGCCGGCGACGTCCGGGTCGTGTGCAGCTCGCCGCGCGGCGAGGGCGGCCGCGCCGCCCGGTTCCTGGGCAAGCACCCCGACGGCGTCGGCACGCTGATCTTCGAGGTCGAGGACGCGGCGCGGACCTTCGCGCTGCTCGAGGCGCGCGGCGGCACGCCGATCGCCGACATCGAGACCTTCCAGGACGACGGCGGCACGCTGCGCCAGTTCTCGATCACGACGCCGTTCGGCGACTGCACGTTCCGGTTCCGCGAGCGCCGCGGCTTCACCGGCTTCTTCCCGGGCGCGGTCAAGCTCGACGCCCCGGTCGGCGGCTCGAACGCGTTCGGCTTCGAGCAGATCGACCACGTGACCTCGAACTTCCAGACCATGAAGCCGATGCTGCTGTGGCTCGAGCACGTCATGGGCTTCGAGCAGATGTGGGAGGTCGCGTTCCACACCAGCGACGTCGACCCCGATCGCAAGACCGGCTCGGGGCTCAAGTCGATCGTCATGTGGGAGCCGACCTCGGGCGTCAAGTTCGCCAACAACGAGCCGGCGCGGCCGTTCTTCCGGTCGTCGCAGATCAACATCTTCAACGAGGAGCTGCGCGGCGACGGCGTCCAGCACGTCGCGATGACCGTCGGCGACATCATCGGCGCGGTGAAGGGCCTGCGCGCGCGCCAGGTCAACTTCATGCCGACGCCGACCAGCTACTACGAGATGCTGCCCGAGCGGATCGCGAAGACCGGCATCGACGCGATCGACGAGGACCTGAAGGTGCTCGAGGACCTGCAGATCCTGGTCGACGGCGATCACCACCACGCCTACATGCTGCAGATCTTCCTCAAGGAGGCCGCCGGCCTCTACAACGACCCCAGCGCGGGGCCGTTCTTCTACGAGATCATCCAGCGCAAGGGCGACCGCGGCTTCGGCGCCGGCAACTTCCGCGCCCTGTTCGAGAGCATCGAGCGCGAGCAGCAGAAGCAGGGAGCGACCTGATGCTGGACCGCGTGGCGCAGGGCGAGCTGCCCCGCAAGCACCACATCGCGCTGCGCGGTCCCGGCGGCGCGCTCCGTCACGAGGAGTGCTTCACGCGCGACGGCTTCGACGGGCCGTACACGATCCTCTACCACCTCGAGCGGCCGCACACCCACGCGCCCGAGGCCGCGGCCCACGGCTGGCGCCCGGCCGAGGCGCTGCCGCCGGGGCCGCTGGCCAAGCGCCACTACAAGAGCCAGGCCCTGGCCCGCGCCGGCGGGCCGCAGGTCGACGCGCGGATCGCGCTCTTGACCAACCCGGACCTGACGATCGGCGTGGTCCACCCGTCGGCCGAAGATCCGGTCTACGTCGCCAACGCCGACGCCGACGAGCTGATCTACGTCCACGAGGGCGGCGGCGTCCTGCGCAGCCCGGTCGGCGAGCTGCGCTTCGAGCAGGGCGACTACGTGTGCATCCCGAAGGCGATGGTCCACCGCTTCGTCCCCGACGCCGGCGCCCAGACCTGGTTGTGGTTCGAGCTGCAGGGCGTGCACCTCCTGAAGCAGTGGCGCAACGAGGCCGGCCAGCTCCGCATGGACGCGCCGTACTGCCACCGCGACTTCCGGCGCCCGGTGCTGGGCGCGCCGCGCGACGAGGGCATCCGGTCGCTGGTGGTCAAGCGCGACGGCGCCTGGCACGGCTTCGGCCTGCAGACCTCGCCGCTCGACGTCGTCGGCTGGGACGGCACGGTCTACCCGTGGGCGTTCCCGATCCTGGCGTTCCAGCCGCGCGCCGGGCTGGTCCACCTGCCGCCGACCTGGCACGGCACGTTCGGCGCGCGCGGCGCGCTGGTGTGCAGCTTCGTGCCGCGGCTGGTCGACTTCCACCCCGAGGCGATCCCGTGCCCGTACCCGCACAGCTCGCCGTCGTGCGACGAGGTGCTGTTCTACTGCGACGGCAACTTCACGTCGCGTCGTGGCGTCGGCCCGGGCTCGATCTCGCACCACCCGGCGGGGATCCCGCACGGGCCGCACCCGGGGTCGTACGAGCGGTCGATCGGCACGACGCGCACCGACGAGCTGGCGGTCATGGTCGACACCTTCGCGCCGCTGCGGCCGACCGCGGCGGCGGCCGCGATCGAGGACGGCGACTACATGGGGTCGTTCCGATGAGCCGGGGCGGCGCTCGGGCGACGGCGACGGCGGCCGCGGCGACGGCGGCGGTGCTCGCGCTGGCCGCGTGCGGCGGTCGCAACGGCGGCGGCACCGCCGGCGGCGGACCGGTGGGCAACCAGGGCGAGCCGGCGGCACCGGCGTTCGTCGGCAGCCTGCCGGTCGATCTGGTCGCGCTCGACATGACGACGCTGGTGTTCGTGCGGGTCGCCGCCGACGGCGTCCGCGAGCTGCGCCGGCTCGAGATGCCCGACGCGATCGAGCAGGTCGCGTGGGCCAGCCCCGACGAGCTGTACGTGCGGCTGGCCGACGGCGGCGTCCAGGTCGTGCGCGGCGGCGAGGCCGCGGCGGTGGCGCTGCCGCCCGACGAGGCGTGGCAGGTGCCCAACCCGCAGCCGGGCGGCGACCTCGAGCCGCTGGCGCGCGACGAGCTGCGCATCGATCCCGACGGCGGCGCCTGGCTGGGCCGCTGTCAGTGGGGCATCCCCTACGACGCCGGCTACTGCGAGGTCTGGACCTGGGCGCGCCTGGTGCCGGGCGCGACGGTGGGGACCGAGGCGCCCGCGACCCGCGAGCCCACGCCGTGGCGGCTCGGTCCGCCGCCGGGCGTCGAGCTGTCGCTGGTGCCCAGCCGCGCCGGCGATCGCGACGAGCCGGTGGACCTGATGCGGTGCCAGAGCGGCGGCGTGTCGGCCGAGTACCCCGATCCCGACGGCCGCGCCGACCCCGACTTCTACGGCATGGAGCTCGGCCGCTGGCTCGCCCACGATCCGCCGATCTACCTGGCGGCCCGGCTCGAGCCCGGCTTCGACGCCTACTCCGAGGACTGGCACCTGTTCCTGGCCTGCGAGCCGACCCCGATGGCCGCGCACGTCAACTACGAGCTCGGCCCCGCCGGCGTCTGGGCGTTCTCGTCCGAGGGCGAGCCGTGGAAGATCCAGGTCGAGGGCCGCGAGGTCGGCCAGCTGCCCGGGGAGCTGTACTCGCTGACGTTCGCGCCGCCGCGGCCGTAGGCGGCGTCGCCCGCCGCGGCCGCAGGTCGCCCGCCGCGGCCGTAGGCGGCGTCGCCTCCACGCTCACCCCGAGCGGAACGCTCGGTGCGCAGCACCGAGCGTGAAGTCGAGGGGGCGGGCACCGTGCCGGCCGCCGGGTGCCCGACGCGGCGCGCACCGATCCACCCCCCTTCGACTCCGGGTTCGGTGCTGCGCACCGGACCCTTCGCTCCTAACGAACAGCTGGGCCAGGCCGCTGATCTTGCGTGGCGCAGCGATCGGCTGACCGCGGAGTTGGGCCTGACAGCACTCACCCCGAGCGGAGGGGGAGGTGCGCAGCACCGACCCCGCAGTCGAGGGGGCGGGCACCGGTGCGCCGCCGAGACCGCACCGATCCACGCCCTCTCGACTGCGCCCTCGCGGCTTCGCCGCTCGGGCTCCGCTCGAGGTGAGCGATCCCCGTCGACCAGGCGACCTGACTCGGTTCGTCTTGCCGCAATCTCCGACGGCCGTCGGTCGGGCGCTCGGGGGGAGCGGATCCTCTGGGCGTGATCCGGCGACCGGCCGGTGGCGACCGGCCGGCGGTGACCGGCGACGACCGGCGCGGCTACCGGTGACCGGCGCGGCTAGCGGTGACCGGCGCGGCTGGTCGGGGCGCTCGTGCGAGCGACCGCGCGCAGCTGCAGGTTGCCGGTGCGCTTGATCCCGCCCTGCGCCTTGCGCGTCGACTTGCGCGACGGCCGCCCGGTGGCCGAGTCCTCGAGCACGGCGCCGCCGCGCCGCGCGACCCGCGCCGACACGTTGCGCGCCGCGGTCGAGTCGCCGCCGGCCTTGCGATCCGTCGCGCTGACCCCGACCTGCGCCGTATCGACCACCTCGTCCCTCCTCGGTCGCCGCGGCTTCTTCGGCCTCGGCGGGTGGGCGGTGCGCTGCTGTTCGGCTCGGAACCTCAGAGACTTCATGCCCATGCCCGCAGCCTACCAGCGACCTCCGGCTCCGCGTACCCCTGATTCGCGCGGCGCTGTCCCACCGGCCATCACCGACTCCCGCGATCCTGCCGCCCGCGTGCCTCACTCCGTGGGCCGCCCGCTCCGGGTGTCAGCCACCCGTCCGCGGACGCCCCTGGTGGACCTCGCCCGGACATCGTCCGGACCCCGGACGCTACGGGCAGTCCCAGCTGCGCCACCGGTAGGCCGGGTCGTGCACGAGACCGTCGCAGGTGACCTCCTCGATGCCGCGCAGCGTACCCCGTGGATAGCGCTGCAGGAGGTCGTCGTCGTCGCGGCCAGGGCACATCACGGCGTGGAGGTCGCGGAGGGCGCCCTCCAGCTCGGGATCGCGCAGCCGCTTTGCCAGCAGGTAGTCGCGGCCGCGCAACAGCCACAGCATGGCCTCGCTCGCGGCCCAGGTCGCGGGCCGGACCGGTCGCGGCGGCTCCGCGATGGCCTTACCTGGCGCCGACGTCGCGCGGAGATCGAGCGCCATGCAGTCGGCGCTGGCGGCGAGCTCGAGGTCCTCGAGCGGATAGACGTCGGCGAGCGGCATGGTGCGGACGGCGTCGTCGCGACACAGGGCGGCGGCGATCGCGTGCAGCACGCCATCGTAGCGCGCGTCGCCGGCGGCGGCGCGGCCCTTCAGCAACGTCACGGTGGCCTGGCGCAGCGCCCAGTCCTTGGTCGTCCAGACGCCGCGGCCTGCTCGCGGCGGTGTCGGTGGCTCCAGGGTCGCGGTGGACGCGCCGAGCTCGAGGCCGTCGCAGGTCGCACGCTCGGCCAGCAGCAGGCCACCGGGCGGATACGTCGCGTCGAGATCGACGTCGGTTCGTCCCGGACACAGCAGGTGCCGGAGCTCGCGGATCCGTGCCTCCAGCGTCGGCGCCGAGGTCGGGGCGCCGAGCAGCTCGTGGCGACCGTACAGGAGCCGCGCCAGGGCGTGGCTGGCCGCGTCGGCGAGCACCGCGGCGGGCCGCTCGCGCAGGGGCGGGCCCGCCGGTCGACGCGGATACGCCTTGCCGAACACCCGACGTTCGGGAATGTGGAGCGTGGCGCAGCTCGCCCCCGTCGCGAGGTCGATGAGGTCCAGTGGGTACACCTCGTCGAGCGGCAGCCGCGCGATCGAGTCGTCTGGACAGAGATCGGCCGCCAGCTCGTGCAAGAAGGCGTCGAAGCGCCGATCGCCGGTGGCGACGCGGGCGCGCAGCAGGATCACCGTCGCCTCCGAGATGGCGCGCTCGAAGATCCACCCGGTCGTGTCGTCGTGGTTGGGATCGTCCCCCGTGCTCTCGGCGTGCCCCCAGTCGGCATCGACCGGGCCGGCGTCGGCCGGTACCGGCGGCGCCTGCGGACACGCGCGCCGGCCGCAGGCGAACAGCGACGCCGCGACGAGCGTCCACAGCAGCAGTCGTCGAGGCACGTCGCGATGATGCGCCGCCGCGCGCCGGCGCGCGACTCGCATCGGGTCACCGCCCCGCGGGCTGCTGATCCGCCGCCGCATCAGCCGCGACGCGACGGCGTGGCCGGCGGCCGCCCGCTGCCCGCGCCCGCTACTCGACGACGACGCGCTTGAGGTCGAGGCCGCCCGGGTACCAGTAGCTGGTGTCGGTGCCGTAGCCGTAGACCGAGATGCCGAAGCCCATGTCACCGGTGATCAGGTGGTTGCCGTCGGCGGTGGGGCCGTCGCCCAGCGGCGTGATCCGCGCCAGCTGCCAGCCCGAGGTCCCGATGCCGATCCACCCGGTGACCGCGACGCCGTCGAGGATCACGCTGGCACCGACCGGCGCGGTGATGTCGACGTAGTTGGTCTCGTAGTTGGTCGGGGCGTGGAACAGGTACTCCTTGCGGAACTGGTCCACCGGCACCGCCAGCGCCATCGCCGGGTCGCCGGTGTTGCCGGCGACGCTCGAGCCCTCCATGAACTGCGCCACCAGGACCTTCTTGTTGGCGGTGAGCAGGTAGCTCGCCGCCTGGCGCGGGATCTCGACCCAGTCGCCGGCGTTGGCGATGCTGGTCGGCGCGCCGGCCTGGGGCGGCTCGTAGCTGAGCGTCGTCCCGGCCTCGGTGGCGACGATGCGGACGGTCTCTTCCTTGCCGGCCGGGATCGTCGTCACCGCGGGCGCGTTGATCACGTACTCGGCGCCCAGCGCCTCGACCGACAGCATCACCTCTTCCATGTGGTCGCAGTAGCCGAAGCCCTCGGGGACGTTGGCGCAGTAGTGGCCGCCGATGACCTGCACCGGCTTGTCGCTGGTGACGTGGCTGCCGGTGAGATCGTCGTTGGGGCCGTTGCCGGTGACCGTGCCGAGCTGCAGGACGTCGCCGGCGTTGAGCGTCACCGTCTGCGGCGTGCCCGCGACCATCGCCGGCGCGCCGCCCTCGCCGGTGGTCGCGGCGCGGGTCGTGACCGTGACCTGGGTGCCGTCCTGGTAGGCGGTGATCGCCATCAGGCCGGGGTGGACGTCGGCGGTGTCGTTCCACGACGCGACGTAGTGCTCGCCGCGCCACGCGGTGGTCGGGAACAGCAGCGACGCGTCGTTGGTGTACGAGTTGTACGTGACGCCGGAGTACGCGTACTCGATCGGGTTGAACTGGTAGACGGTCACCGGGACGTCGCTGCGCAGGTGGTAGGCGCCGTCGACGGCCAGCCCCGAGTTGGGGTGGGTCTGCGACGTGCACGTGAACGGGTCCTGGACGCCGGGCGTGCACAGCTTGAGCGCCGCGACCCACGGCAGGTTGTGGACCACCGCGGCGCCGCCGGGCACCGTGAACGACTCCTGCGCGGTCAGCGCGCCGCCGTCGACGCGGATCGTCGCCATC
The DNA here is from genome assembly GCA_020633495.1 of Kofleriaceae bacterium. Taxonomy (GTDB): domain Bacteria; phylum Myxococcota_A; class Polyangia; order Haliangiales; family Haliangiaceae; genus WYBA01. The sequence goes on from JACKDR010000016.1 coordinate 23,847, forward strand.
TGGCTGCTGGTGTTGGCGACGACGACCGCGTAGTGGTAGTCGGGCGACACCGGGTTGCCGGTCACGGTCGGCCAGTAGTCGCAGCCGAAGTAGGTCTGGCCCAGCGTGTTGGGCGCGCACAGGCCCTCGCAGGTGCCCGACGCGCCGCAGCTCATGCCCTGGTCGGGATCGCAGAAGACGTCGTCGTAGCCGGAGCCGTCGAGCCGGCACTCGTGCGCGGTGTCGCCGTTGCACGTGCCGGTGCCGGGCAGGCACACGACGCAGCCGAGGTCGTTGTCGCACACGTTGGCGCAGGTCTCGACCGTGCTCCACGCGCCGTCGACGCAGCTCTGGCGGGCGGTGCCGTCGCACCGGGTCTGGCCGTCGGTGCACACGGTGTCGTCACCGCCGGCGTCGTCGCCGGAGCCGGTGGTGGCCGGCCCGCAGGCGGCGGCGAGGATGATCAAGGACGCGGCGACGAGCGAGGCGAACGAATGGCGCATGAGAGCTTCCCCTTCCGGTGCTCGGACGACGCCATCGTAGCGAACCCGCCGGTCAGTGGGCGCGAAAAACGCCGTGAGAATGGCCACATCCGGGGCACGGCTCACGGCGTCAGGCAGGCCGCTGCGCGGCGCGGATCCGGCTACGGCTTCGGGTGTGCCGACAGCCAGGTCCACCAGGCGTCGGGCACGGTGCCCGCGAACAGCAGGACGTGGCCGCCGTTGGGCACGGTCCACAGCGTGGTCTCGATGCCGGTGGGGCAGCCGGTGTGGCTCTCGACCGTGGTCTCGTCGCCGGCGGTGTTGACCAGATCGACGGGCGTGCCGGTGGCGGTCGCCACGTCGCAGCCGTTGGCGGCGGCGAGCGCCGCGCTGGTGTCGGGCGCGGACGGGAAGTCGATCGTGCTGCCGTCGTTCTTGGTGATCGCGCCGCCGGTGTACGGGATCGTGCTGTCGGAGTCGCCGTGGATGGTCAGGACGCTGACCGGCTCCGACATCGTACAGGTCGGCGGCACCGCGCCGGCCAGGGCGATCGCCGACGCGAAGACGTCGGCGTGGTTGCACACCAGGCTCAGCGCCATGAACGCGCCGTTGGAGTGGCCGATGACGTAGATCTGCGCCGGGTCGACGTTGTACGCGGCGCGGATGTCAGTGACCAGACCGGTGAGGTAGGCGTCGTCGTCGGTGCCGGCGTCGTAGAGATCGCAGCAGGCGCCGTCGGAGTTCCAGTAGTAGTTGCCCGAGGGGTCGACCAGGCCGTCGGGCGCGATCAGCAGCGTCCCGTGATCCTCGGCGAACGTGTCGAGGCGCAGGTACGCCATGATGTACTCGGGGTCGGTGAAGTAGCCGTGGAGCGCGACCACCAGCGGCGTCGGCGTCGCCGGGTCGTACGTGGTCGGCACGATCAGCGTCGCGGGCCGGTCGCCGCCGAACGTGGTCGGTGGCGTGAGGTCGGCGTCGGGGACGGTGGCGTCGACCCGACGGGCGTCGGGCGCGCCACCGCCGTCGTCGCCACCACAGGCGGCGAGGCCGCCGAACGAGGACGTCAGGATCACGAAGGCGAGCGTCAGTGTTCTGGACTGCATGGAGATCCGGCATCGTGGCGCGCGCGTGCCGCGCCGTCAACCGCGCGTCTGGTCCGCGGCATGCGCAGGTGTAGCCGCGGAGCGCGAAGGTGCTCGTGTCCTGCGTGCGCTCGCCGAGCTGGCCAGCTGTCAGGGAACCAGGCGCGTGCGCAGCGCGCCCGTACTGTACTGGGTCCTGAGGGCCGCGCCGCTCTGCGGGTTGATGGTGCCCGATGTGGTGTTGAAGCGAGCCTGTCCGACCGAGCCGCCACCACCACCACCATACAGATTTGGGTTTGCGTAGCCTCCGGCTCTGGGCGGCAGCACTTCGGTCCCGCCGTTGCCACCCCACGCTTGGGTTGTGTCCATGCCGCCCGGGGCTGCCACGCTGCCGGTCCCACCATCCGACCCGTTGCGGGCGCCGCCGTCGACCCCTCCGGCCGAGCCACTCCCTCCCTTGGTCGACACCACCACGGCCGCCCCCTCGAGGCGCACCTGTGGTGCCTCGAGCAGGACCATCCCGCCGGAGCCGCCGCCGCCGCCACCGCGCGTGCTGTTTCCGCTGGCGGGGCACGTCGCGCCGTGCATCGCGGTGATGCCACCTCCTCCGCTGGCGTCGATCGACCCCGAGCCCGTCAGCGCGATCTCGACCCGACTGACGATCTGCAAAGCACCGCCGCCGCCGCCGCCGCCGCTCGTGCACACGGACCCCGTCACGATCGATCGGCCGCCGTCGCAGCCGCCAACAAGGGGATCCAGATCGACATCGACGTGGGGAGCGCCCCCGACCGCACCGGCGGAAGCGCCGTTGTTCGACTCGCCGCCCGCTCCGCCGACGAGCGAGTTGCCACCGCCGCCGCCACCGCCTGGGAAGCTCGCCGCGTTCGCGTCCGAGCCCTGGCAGGCGCCGCTTGCTGCGCCGGGCCCGTCGACCTCCATGTCCGCCGAGACGTCGAGCAGGGCGCTGATCTCGACCTCACCGTCGGAGACGATGATCACCCCTCGACCACCGGACACCTTCGTATTTCCATCGACGGCGAGGCTCTTGACGATGAAGACACGGTACGGTCCGAGGTCGGTGCTGGGAACGTCGACGGAGAGCGCACCATCGAAGACGATGCCGGTATCCGTATCGATGGTCGATCCTGCGGAGAGGACCAGGTCTGGTGCGTCAGGATCCGTCCCGGCGCGATCCAGGTACATCGCCACACCGTTGCTCGGGTCGACGTCGCGGCACTTGACCTCGGTGTCATCGCAGCCCAGGGGACAGGTCAACTGGAGAGAGACGCTCCCCCGCTCATCGCACTCGATGTAGCGGTTGTTCTCGCAGGTCGTCGTGCTGGCGGTACAAATGATGGGAGCATCGACCTCCGCATCCGGCGGCGCCGCATCGAAGGGAACGTCCGCGGGCGGGTCGAAACACCCTTGTGATAGCCCCAGCGTGAACCCGAGCAGGCAACCGCCGACGACGAGACCCTTGTTGCACACCATAGGACGGGACACCATGATACCCAGGTTGTCGACGGCAATTCCGGCGGGTTGCTGAGAATCCATCAGTCCGCGCGTTTCGTCGGTGGTTTTGGCCGCTGACAGAAAGCCGCGTGAGCCAGCTCACGTCAGCGCGCCGCGCCGCCGCGCCGCCGCGCCCGCTCGCGCCGCCGCGCCCGCTCGCGCCGCCGTGCCCGCTAGCCGTGGAAGCGCCCGACCCAGGCGGTCAGGCTGCCCGCGTATCGGCGCAGCAGGTCGCGGGTCGAGTCGTCGGTGAGCCGGCCGTCGGCGTCGAAGCGATCCTGGGCGCGCGGGATGATCACCTCGGGCTGCAGCATCGCCGGCGAGTCGGTGAAGACCAGGATCTGACGCAGGTGGTACTGGGCCCGCATGCCGCCGCTGATCCCGGTCGACGCGCTGGCGATGCCGACCGGCTTGCCGCGCATCGGCGAGGTCTTGAGCGGGCGGGTCGCCCAGTCGAGCGCGTTCTTGAGCAGGCCCGAGATCGAGTAGTTGTACTCGGGGGTCGCGATCACCAGGCCGTCGGCGGCGCGGATCGCCTCCTGGAACGCGATCACGACGTCGGGGTTGTCCTTGGAGTCGGGATCGAAGACGGGCAGGGCGGCCAGGCCGTCGTACAGGCTGAGGGTGGCGCCGTCGGGCAGCTCCTCGCCGATCGCGCGGATCAGCGCGCGGTTGTACGACGCCTTGCGCAGGGAGCCGGCGATGCCGAGGAGCTGGAGCTGGGCCATCGCGTCGGAGGCTACACCGACTCGGCGGCGGCGATCCCGGGTTCGGCGGCGGGTTCCGCGATCGCGTCCCACGACGGCAGCTGGTCCGAGGCCTCGAGCTCGGCGACCGCTTGACCGGGGCGGACCGCCTGCGGCAGGTGGCGGAAGTGCTCGGGGACCACGACGCCGGCCAGGCCCAGCGCCGAGGTGGCGTCGGCGTGGACGTAGAAGTGGCGGCGGGCCGCCTTGTTGAAGTTGCCGGCCGAGCCCAGCTTCTGCGAGATCGCGTTGAGCCCGAAGGTGATGCGGGTGAAGAACAAGAGGTCGGGCGGCAGGTTCATGTCCCGGGTGTTCTCCGGGCTCATCACGACCCGGCCACGCGCCAGGTACTCGGGCGTGAACGCGAAGTCGCCCGACCAGTACGGCTCGAGGTGGTAGCGCCAGTGCTCCCACATGCGGTCGTGATCCCAGTCGCGGCCGGCCAGGACCAGCCCGAGCTTGACGACGTACTCGTCGTGGGTGGCGCGATCCTCCTCGAGGATGGCGCGGAAGAACCGCTTGAGGTCGGCCATGGCCGCGGGCGAGAAGCGCTTGACGCAGCCGAAGTCGAGGAACGTCACCGCGCCGTCCTCGTGGAACAGGTAGTTCCCGGGGTGCGGATCGCCGTTGTAGACCAGGTGGCAGAACATCGAGTCGAAGACGAAGTCGGAGATCGTCGCCGACGCCACCAGCTTCTCGCGGGCGTCGGCGGCCTCGATGAAGTCGTAGAAGCCGAAGCCGCGCACGAACTCCGACGTCAGCACGCGCTTGGTGGTCTGCGCGGCGTGGACCCGCGGCACCCGGATCATCGGGTGGCCGTCCCACAGCCGCCGGAACAGGGCCTGGTTGCGGGCCTCGCGGCGGTAGTCGAGCTCCTCGACGACGCGGGCCCGCAGCTCGGCGAGCACGGTGGGGAAGTCGACCGAGCGGTTGAACATCGCCGCCATGCCGGTCATCTTGCCGAGCGCCGCGAGGTCGCCCTCGATCGCGGCGTCGACCCCGGGGTACTGGACCTTGATCACGACGTCGGTGCCGTCGCGCAGGCGGGCGCGGTGGACCTGGCCGATCGACGCCGCCGCCAGCGGGTTCTCGTCGACGTGCTTGAAGTGCTTGCCGAGGTCGCCGCCGAGCTCTTCCTCGATGACCTGGCGGGCCAGGTCGAACGCCATCGGCGGCGCGTCCTTCTGCAGGGCCTGGAGGTGGACCTTGGCGGCGTCGGGCAGGGCGTCGTGCGCGAACGACACGATCTGGCCCAGCTTCATGAACACGCCCTTCATGCCGCCGAGCAGCTTGGCGGCCTCGGCGGCGGACTGGATCCGGGTCTGCTCGTCGAGCTGCTTGCGCCGCTCGCGCGACGCCACCAGCATCCGGACCCGCATCCAGGCGCGGCGCAGCACGCGCCGCCCCACGAACGTGCCGAGCACCAGGCCGCGGCCCTCGGTCACGATGCCGGCGTCGTTGCGGCGCCGCGACGTCCGCCACACCCACAGCCGGAAGGCCAGGTAGGCCGCGACCAGGATCGCGACGACGACGGCGAGCCACGACCAGGCGCTCATGCGGGGCGAACGTAGCACTGTCTCCGTGCCCGGCCGGTCACAGTGCCGGTAGGGGACGTGCCGGACCTCACCAAGGAGCCCGCGCGGGCGCAGCCTGACCCACCCTCACCCACCCCGGATCGACCAAGCCGGCGGATTTGCTGCCACCTCGGCTCGCCGCGGCCCCACTCCATCACAAGCCGGTGCGTCCCGCCGCGCGCCGATGGAGGATCCCATGACCAGCCTACCGAAGACCTTCCTGACCGTGCTGTCCGCCTTCGCGATCGCCGCGGCCCTGGCCGCCTGCGGCGACGGCGGCGGCGGCGGCGGCGACGGCGGCAGCAACGGGGACGGCGGCGCCGGCATCGACGCCAACGGGACCGGCGGCGACGGCGGCGTCAACCCCGACGCGCCGCCGGGCGCGGGCGCGTGCGGGCCGGATCAGCCGCAGTGCAACAACTGCATCGACGACGACGGCGACGGCCTCGTCGACGGCGACGACCCGGAGTGCACCGGCGCCATCGACAACGACGAGGGCTCGTTCTCGACCGGCATCCCCGGCGACAACATCGACACCAAGCACCAGGACTGCTTCTTCGACGGCAACAGCGGCGCCGGCGACGACGGCTGCAACATCCACACGTGCTGCATCCTCGGCTACGACCACCAGCAGTGCGCCGACGCCGGCATCGCCAGCAACTTCGACCCGGCCACCGACTGCCCGGCGCCGACCCAGGAGTGCATCGACAACTGCGGCGCGCTGACCCCGCCCGGCTGCGACTGCTTCGGCTGCTGCACCGTGTGCGACGGCGACGGCTGCGCCGACATCTACATCAACCCGGCGATCGATCCCGACTGCGACCAGACGACGATCCACGATCCGGCGCTGTGCACGGTGTGCACGCCGAGCACGGTGTGCGGCTCCGACTGCGGCGGCGACACCTGCGTCCTGTGCCCGGGCCAGGATCCGGCGGACCTGCCGCCGAGCTGCACCACCCAGGAGTGCCCCAACGGCGCCGCGACCTGCGACCTCGACCACCCGTGCCCGAGCGACACCCAGTTCTGCTCGGTCGGATGCTGCATCTCGGTCGTGCAGTGACGGCGTGAACGCCGCGCGGCGTCGACCGCGCGGCGCTACTCGGGCGGCGGCGGCGCCGCCGCGCACGCCCGCGCCAGGTGCTCGAGCAGGTGCTGCGAGTCCTGACCCTTGGGCACCACGACGACGTCGTCGGCGTGCGCGCGCGCGGCCTCGACGTCGCCGCCGGTGATGAAGACCAGCCGGTGCAGCAGCGCCGGCCGCGCCCGCGCGATCCAGTCGTGGAGGTCGCGACCCGAGCCGTCCGGCATCTGCCAGTCGGACAGGATCACGTCGTAGGCGGCGCGCGCCAGCATCGCGGTGGCTTCCTTGCCGCTGCCGGCGGTCGAGATCTCGAACCCGGCCTCCTCGAGGAACAGCGCCATCGCGCCGAGCTGATCGGGATCGTCGTCGACCAGCAGCATCCGCGGCCGCGCCGCTCGCGTCACCTCCGCGGCCACGGCCAGCAGCGTCACCAGGTCGTCGAGCGGGACGGCGTGGCGTCGCAGCGCCTGCTCGCGCAGCTCCGCCGGCAGCTGCTCGACGACGAAGACGAAGCGGCGGCGCAGCTCCCGGTGATCGCGCGCGACCCACCGGTACAGCACCGCGCTGGCGTCGCTGGGCCAGCCGACCATGACCGCGTCGACCCCGCCGGCGTCGATCCGCGCGCGCGCCGCCTCGGGTCCGGCGCAGGCCTCGACCGCGAAGCCGTTGGCGTCGAACAGGCCGGTCAGCAGGTCGACCACGTCCACGTCCCCATGAACGACGAGCACGGTGGCTCTTCGGTCTGGCATCGGCTCACCCCCCCGCGGATCACGATGACCGGGAGCGGTCTTCTCGGCAAGCCGAGAATGCGATCCGGCTCGCGCCCAGCGCCGTGGGTGAACCCCTTGCCATCGCGCCGCCGACGCGGTCACCCTGGCGTCATGCCCCTCGAGGTCATCGCGCTCGGCGTCGGCGACGCCTTCAGCGCCGAGCACTACTCGTCGTGCCTGGCGGTCGGGTGCGACGGCGCGTGGCTGCTGATCGACTGCCCGCACCCGATCCGCAAGATCCTCCGCGAGTCGGGGCGCGCCGCCGGCGTCGACCTCGACGTCGCCAGCTTCACCGCGTGCGTGGTCACCCACCTGCACGCGGATCACGCCTCGGGGCTCGAGGGCCTGGGCTACTTCTCGTTCTTCGCGCTGCGCCGGCCGGCGCGGCTGATCGCGCACCCGGCGGTGACCGCGCGGCTGTGGGACGGCCACCTCGCCGCCGGCATGGAGGACCTGATGAGCCCCGGCGGCGACGTCGCGCGCCGCGGCCTCGACGACTACTTCGCGATCGAGGCCCTCGACGAGGCCCGCGCGGTCGAGGTCGGGCCGTTCCGGATCGAGTGTCGCCGCACGATCCATCACGTCCCGACCACCGCGCTGCGCATCACGGTCGGCGACGGCGCGACCCGACGGTGCCTGGCGTACTCGGCCGACACCGCGTTCGACCCGACGCTGATCGAGTGGCTGTCGGCCGGCGATCTGATCATCCACGAGACCAACCTGGGGGTGCACACCCCCTACGAGTCGCTGGCGGCGCTGCCGGAGCCGCTGCGCGCGCGCATGCGCCTGATCCACTACCCCGACGAGTTCCCCAGGGAAGACCGGGCGATCCGGTTGCTGCACCAGGGCGATCGGATCGTGGTGTGACCGCGGCGTCGCCGGCGGCGTGACCGATCGGCGATCGCGACGTAGATTGGGGCACGATGTTCTTCTCGTCCAAGAAGCTCCGCATGCCGCGACCCGAGGAGGCGCTGCCCGGTCGCGCCCAGGCGATGCCGGTGCCGGCGCGCCACTTCGTCAACGGCAACCGCCTGGTGGCGCCGTTCCCCGACGGCCTGCAGCAGGCCCTCTTCGGGATGGGCTGCTTCTGGGGCGCCGAGCGCAAGTTCTGGCAGACCGCCGGCGTCTACACGACCGCGGTCGGCTACGCCGCCGGGCTCACCCCCAACCCGACCTACGAGGAGGTCTGCTCGGGCATGACCGGCCACAACGAGGTCGTGCTGGTCGTCTTCGATCCCACGGTGGTGACCTACGCGCAGCTGCTCAAGGTGTTCTGGGAGAGCCACGACCCGACCCAGGGCATGCGCCAGGGCAACGACGCCGGCACGCAGTACCGCTCGGGCATCTACGTCTTCGACGCCGACCAGCGCGCCGCGGCCGAGGCGTCGAGGCAGGCGTACGGTGCGCGCCTCGCCGAGGCCGGCCACGACGCCATCACCACCGAGATCGTCGACGCGCCGCCGTTCTACTACGCCGAGGAGTACCACCAGCAGTACCTCGGCAAGAACCCGGCCGGCTACTGCGGGCTCGGCGGCACCGGCGTCAGCTGTCCGATCGGCCTGGCGACCGCGACCTGACGGCGCGGCCGCCGCGGCGCGATCGCGGGCTCACGGGTAGGCGCCGAACGTGAACGTCGCCTCGAGGTCGACGTCGGCGTTGGCGTTCTCGAAGTCGCCCTGGGCGGGGCCGCGCAGCGCGACCTTGAAGCTGCCGGTCAGCATCTTGTCCCAGTTGACAGCGGCCACCGCGGACGAGTCGAACGACACGTCGAGGTCGATCGGGCCGGCCGGGGTCGTCGCGACGACCGCGGTCGAGCCGACCGGGAACGTGTCGTTGGTGTCGTTCATGACGAAGAGCACCTCGACGGTGCCATCGAAGACCTCGCCCAGCGTCAGCACGCCCGTCGAGCCGGCGCCGAGCAGCAGGGTCAGGCCCTCGACCTCGATCCGTCCGGGATCGCCGCCGCCGAGCGCGTCACGGGCATCGCTGACGAACGCGCCGTAGGGGTTGCCGGACTCCGTGGTGATGCCCTTGTCGTTGCTGACCACGCCGCCGGCGACGTCGGATGACTTGGCCTTGAGATCGATGCCGACCGGCGCCGAGTAGGACAGCGCGTCGTCACCGCCGCAGGCGGCGAGACCGAGGGCACCGAGCGAGAGCATTGCAGTCGAGGCGAGGAGCTTCATGGGGAGGGTCTCCAGAGGTTCCACTGACAGTGGGGCCCGCGTGCCCCGAGGTTGCAGGTTCGGGCGTGATCCTACGCATGTCCAGGTTTCGACAGGGTCACCGCGACGATGCCGGCGCGGGCGACGCCCACCTGGCGGCGCCGCGGTGCCGCGCGGCGCCCGCCGTCGACGGCACGTGCGCGCGCGATCGAGATCGCCGGTCTGTCGCGCGGTTGTCGCCGTCTGTCGCCGGGGCGCGAGCGCGTTCGCGCATTTACACCGCGCGATCCGCGCGATACGAATCTCACCGGGGGTCGAACCATGTCGTCACGCCAGGGCACCGGACTGTTCGCGCTGATCTGTGGGACCGCGCTCGTCGCGCCGTCGCTCGTCGCCTGCGGCGGCGACGACGGCACGTCACCGGCCGACGCCGGCAGTCCGGACGCGCGGCTCGAGGGCTTCGATCAGCCCGACGACTGGTGCCCGGGCAGCGACCACTGCGCCGCTGGCGACGGCGGCCGGCTGTTCGTCGGCGCCGCCGCCAAGATCTACACGCCGGAGATCACCGAGACCTGGACCGATCTCAACGGCGACTCCGAGTGGCAATCCGACGAGCCGTACGTCGACGCCAACAACAACGGCAAGTTCGACGCCTACTGGCTGTTCGGCGGCGGCCGCGCCGCCAACAGCGTCAAGACCGATCTCGAGGCCCGCGCGCTGGTGTTCCGCGAGGGCGACACCGAGGTCGCGCTGGCCTACCTCGACTGCACCGGCCTGTTCGGCGCCGGCGGCGACATCGACGCGCTCGTCGCCGGGGCCAAGGCGCGGGTGCCCGAGCTCGATCACGTCATCGTCGGCTCGACCCACGCCCACGACGCGGTCGACACCCTCGGGCTGTGGGGCGCGACCGCGCTGGAGAGCGGCTACAACGCCGCCTACAACCAGCGGGTCCAGCAGGCCGCGATCGACGCGATCGTCGAGGCCGCCGGCGATCTGCACGAGGCCGAGGCCCACGTCGCGACCCAGCTGTTGCTCAACACGCCGGGGGATCCGACCAGCCTGACCGACCAGTGGAACAAGGACATCCGCGACCCGGTGATCTTCGACCCGACGCTGACGATCGTCCGCTTCGCGCGCGCCGACGATCCGACCCAGACCATCGGCACGCTGGTGAACTGGGCCGATCACCCGGAGATGTCGGCGTTCGGCCCCGACAACCTGCAGATCTCGTCGCACTTCCCGCACTGGTTCCGCGACGGCGTCGAGCACGGCACGCCCAGCGTGCCGCCCGGCGGCGCCGACGAGCCCGGCATCGGCGGCGTCACGGTCTACGCCCAGGGCGCGGTCGGCGGCCAGATCGGCTCGATCCGCGGCGCGCCGGTGCCCGGCCCCGACGGCACGCCGATCACCGAGTCGAGCCACGAGAAGGATCAGGCGCTCGGCGTCAACCTGGCGCGGCGCACGCTCGAGCTCCTGCGCAGCGACGAGACCGTCTACACCGACCTGCCGCTGACCTATCGCACGGTGCAGGTCGCGGCGCGCCTCGACAACATCGGGCTGCAGGTGGCGTACCTGGTGGGCATCCTGGCGCCGCACGCCGCGGTCGGCTACGACCCGGGCCAGCCGCTGGGCGAGGGCAACAACCCGTGGCTGCCGTTCCGCGCCACCTACTTCCAGATCGGCCCGGTCGGCATGGTGACGATGCCGGGCGAGCTCCACCCCGAGCTGTGGGTCGGCGGCTACGACTGCAGCAGCTGGACCTGGGGCTACCCCTGCTACGACGACACGCTGCCCAACCTGCCGGACTTCGACAACGCGCCGGCGCCGCCGTACCTGCGCGACCTGGTGCTCGCCAACCCCGGCGTCGAGTACCCGATGCTGCTCGGCCTGGCCCACGACTACTTCGGCTACATCGTGCCGGCGTACAACTACGTCCTCGACGATCACAACCCGTACCTCGACGAGGCCGACGGCGATCACTACGAGGAGACGTACTCGCTCGGCCCCGACGTCGAGCGCCACGTCGTGCACCCGATCTTGCAGCTGGTCGCGGCGCGTCCCGGCGAGTAGCGCGGGCGGGGCCGCGCGGGGCGCAGGGCGGCGCGGGGCGGCGCAGGCGGGGCAGCGCGGTGCCCGCCCCCTCGACTTCGCCCTCGCGGCTTCGCCGCTCGGGCTTCGCTCGGGGTGAGCGATCCGGTCGGTCGCCCCCTCCATCGACGACGATCCCTACGCTCACCCCGAGCGCAGGGGGAGGTGCGTAGCACCGACCCCGGAGTCGAGGCGGCGGGCGGCGTCGCGCGCTCCGCGTCCATCGCCCGCATCGATCGAGCGAGCACCGCGCTGCAGCGATGCCCGCGTCCCCGTCCCGCCGCCGGTCGCCGCGGCTCAGAAGCCGCTGGCGAGGATCACGAAGGAGTCGACCTTCTTGGCGTCGTCGGTGACGCCGAACAGCACGGTGACGTAGGCCTTGAGCCGCTCGCCGGCGATCCGGGTCGAGACGTTGGGCCCGATCAGCAGCTGCTGCTCCCAGCGGTCGTCGGAGAACTCCTCCTTCTCCATCGCGTACTTGACCTCGGCGCCGAGGCGCAGGGCCTGACCCGCCACCGCGTAGCTGGCGGCGGCGGTGAACCCGGCCTCGGGGTTGGGGATGAAGGTCGCGGCGCCCATGCCGTCGGGCGAGCGGGTCAGGTTCTGCTCGTAGAACAGGTTGAACGCGCCGATCAGCTTGCCGGGCAGGATCTCCTCGCCGCCGAGCAGGCGGATCTCGGCGCGGTCGGCGTCGAGGTGGCGCGGGTGCCACTCGAGGTAGACCACCGGGTTCATCGGGGTCCGGCCGTAGACCGGATCGATCGCGATGCGGGCCTCGATCTGGTTGCCCTCGTGGTCGAGCTTGCCGTCCTGGACGATCAGGTTCTCGTACAGGTCGAACTGGACCCGCGGGGTCAGGCCGAACTCGAGCTCGGTCTGAAGGATGTGGTAGCTCTCGCCGGTGCGAGGCACGCGGGTGCGCCACCACTGCTCGACCTCGTAGCGGCCCGGGTCGAGCTTCCAGAAGCGGGTGCCCGGGAAGGTGCGGTCCTGGGTCCACTCCGGCGACGGCGTGAACGGGCCGGTCTCGCCGGCGTCGTGGCCGGGGCCGGCCGAGTAGCCGTCGGTCTGCTGGGCAGCCGCCAGGCGAGGTGCCGCGGCGGTGGCCACCGCGACGAGGATCAGAGCAGGGAGGTGCTGGCGCATGAAGCGCGATTCTATACCCGGGAACGTGACGCCGGGGTCAATCCGCGGGCAACGGTTTCATGGCGGGCACCGTCGCGGTGTGGGTCTGCTGATCCGGAGACGCGGCCACCGTGACCTGATCGCAGTAGACGTCGAGCTTGTCCAGGTTCTCTTGCAGCCGCTGCTGGAACTGCATGTCGGCGAGGCTGCCGTTGATGGGCAGCGTGCACTCGGTGTAGCCGCCGGCGATCAGCTTCTCGAACTTGGGGAACTGGTCGCCGCCCATCCAGAAGCCCATGCCGGCGGCGTCGCCGTGCAGGAACCGGTCGACGATGTCCTGCGCGGTGCGGGCGCCGACCACGCCGCGGAACAGGAACACCTGGGCGGCGTCGGGCTTGGAGTTGCCGCGCCCCTTCACCTCCACGGTGAGGGTGATCGTGCCCACCGGGATCTCGATCGTGACCTCGCTCCGCTGGCCGGCCTTGACCGTGACGTCGGTGCTGCCGCTGGTCATCTGGAAGTTCGCCATCTTCTGGGCGGTCAGCTTGTGCTGGCCCTCCGGCAGCTTGTCGATGACGAAGGTGCCGTCGGCGCCGGTCGCGACCACGACGACGTGGCCGGTCGAGGCCTCCGACGACGCCATGACCTGCGTGTTGGCGAGCGGCTCGCCCTCCATCACGACCTTGCCCGCGACCGAGCCGAAGCCGCGCAGCACCAGGCGCAGGTCGGTGACGTGGTCGGTGCCCGCCGCCAGCGCGATCGAGTCCGAGCGGCCGCGGTCCGGGTGCTCGGCCATCACCGCGCCGGCCTTCTCGGTGGCGCCGACCACCACGAACCGGCCCTCGGCGTCGGTGGTGACGGCGTGGACGCCCATCATGTCCTGGATGGCCTGGCTGTTGCCGCCCTGGCCGCCCTCGCTGAACAGGATCGTGCCGACCATGACCCGCGCGCCCTCGACCGGGTTGCCGCCGTCGTCGACGACCACGCCCGCGACCCGGCGCCCCTCCTTCACCGTCAGCGTGCCGAGGTCCTTGATCTTGCCGGCCTCGACGACGACGCCGCGCTGGATCAGCTCGGCGAAGTCCGGGCCCCGGACGTGCAGGTCGTAGCTGCCGGGCGCCAGATCGTGGACCTCGAGGTGGCCGTCGCGCACCGGGCTGGCCGGCATGACGCCGATCGCGACCATCGCCAGCTTCGGGGTCGAGCCGTCGGCCATCGCGATCGTGGCCTCGATGCCGCCGGGCGCGGGCAGGACGATGCGGACGTCGTGATCGCCGGGCTTGGCCGGCGTGCCTTCGGTCCGGTAGATCTGCTGCACCGCGGTGGTCCGTGACGCCCACAGCCGGTACTTGCCGTCGGGCAGGCCGCGCAGCCGGAACGCGCCGCCGCCGTCGGTGGTGGTCGCGGTCAGGCCGGCGAACGCCAGGTCCTCGAGCTGCTCGCGATCGCCGCCGCCGAAGAAGTCGGTGAACGCCGAGACCTGGGCCTCGGCCACCGGATCGCCGTTGCCGTCGACGACGACGCCGCTGATCGTGCCGGTGACGTCGAGCACAAGCTCGACGCCCTCGACGGTGCCGGTGGTGGTGAGGTCGACGTCGACGATCTGCGACGCCGCGTCCGACGACTCGCCGCGGACCCGCGCCGCGGTGCGGGGCAGGCCGGTGACCGCGAAGACACCCTGGTCGTCGGCGGTGGTCGACCGCGTGCCGCCGCCGAAGCCGCCGCGGGGGCCGCCCTGGGGATCCTTGCCGGCGACCTCGACCGTCGCGAACGCGGCGGGCTGGTGGTCGGCGGTGACGACGCGACCGCGGACGATGCCGCCGGCGGGCAAGACGACGCGGACGTCCTCCTTGGGGCTGACGCCGTCGAGCGAGATGATCTCGGACAGCCCGGGGGCGTGGTCGAGATCGCGGGCCGCGACCAGGTACGAGCCCGCGGCCACCGCGACGAACCGGAACCCGCCGTCGTCGTCGGACACCGCGCTGTCGGCGTCGAGCGCCCACGGCGCGCCGGCGTCCTTGATCGTCACGACCGCGCCGGCGACGCCGGCGCCGGCCTCGTCGACGACCTTGCCGGCGAGCGCCGCGCCCTTGCGCAGCGCCACCGACACCTCCTGCGCCGAGCCGGCGACGCCGATCGACGAGAACGTCGTGACCGGGGCGAACCCGGAGGCGCGCACCTTGATGCCGGTGAAGCCCCCGCCCAGGCCACCGAACGCGGCGACGCCGTCGCCGCCGGTGGTCTGGCTGGGCTCGTCCATCTCGGTCAGCGTGACGGTGGCGCCGGCGATCGCCTCGCCGCTCGACTCGTCCGAGACCCGGACCGTGAGCTTGGCGCCCTGGCGCAGCCGGATGACGACCGGCTCGGCGCCCGGCGCCAGCGCGTACGACACCGGGCCGCCGACGGTGTCGCCGGCCCGCGCCGACAGGGTGTAGGCGCGGGGCAGGAGCTTGTCGAAGGCGAACGTGCCGTCGCCCTCGGTGGTCGCGCTGCGCGGCGGCTGGCTGGTGATCCACACCTTGGCGCCGGCGACCGGCTGCTCGTCCTCGCCGAGGACCTGGCCCTCGAGCCGCAGCGGGCCGTCGGGATCGGGCCGGCTGAGGCGCGCCTGCAGGTCGCGCTCGGGGATCGCGCGGTCCGGGGCGTCGTTGACGACCTCGTGGCGCGGATCGACGGTGGCGCGCTCGGGGCCGCTGCCGACGGGCGCGGCCGGCTTGGCCTTGCCGCCGCCGCCGCGGAAGGCCAGGAGGTAGACGGCGACCGCCGCGATCAGGGCGGCGATCGTGGCGAGGACGAGGTGCTTGCGCTGCATGGGGCTCCGATGCTTCGACGGCGAACCGGGGGGCGTCCAAAGGGTATTCCGGAACCGCCGGATGGCACGCCCCGGCGACGCCGCGACGCGGGTGCGACGCGGGTGCGACGCCGGCCTGCGGCCCCAGCGCTACGCCTCGCGCAGGAACGGGTAGCGCCAGTCGGTGGGCGGCACGAAGGTCTCCTTGATCGTGCGCGCCGCGACGAAGCGCAGCAGGTTGAGCGCCGAGCCGGCCTTGTCGTCGGTGCCCGAGGCGCGGGCGCCGCCGAACGGCTGCTGCCCGACCACCGCGCCGGTCGGCTTGTCGTTGACGTAGAAGTTGCCGGCGGCGTGGCGCAGGGCGCCGCTGGCCTCGACGATCGCGCCGCGGTCGCGGGCGAAGACCGCGCCGGTCAGCGCGTACGGCGAGGTCGCGTCGACGACCCGCAGCATCTCGGACCACGCGGCGTCGGGGTAGACGTGGACCGTGACGATCGGGCCGAACAGCTCGTCGCGCATCAGCCGCACGCCCGGGTCGTCGGTGGTGATCAGCGTCGGCCGCACGAACCAGCCCTCGCGGCCGTCGGTCTGGCCACCGGCGCGGATCGCCATGCCCGGGGTCTCGCGGGCCTCGGCGATCGCCGCGGCGTGGCGGTCGAACGCGGCCTGCTTGATGACCGCGCCCATGAAGTTCGAGAAGTCGGCGACGTCGCCGACCTTCAGGGCGTCGATCGTCGCGATCAGCTCGTCCTCGATCTGCGCCCACACGCTGCGCGCCACGTACACCCGCGACGCCGCGGAGCACTTCTGGCCCTGGAACTCGAAGGCGCCGCGGACGATCGCGGTCGCGACCGCCTGCGGGTCCGCCGACGGGTGGGCGACGATGAAGTCCTTGCCGCCGGTCTCGCCGACCAGGCGCGGGAAGCTCTTGTAGCGGTCGAGGTTGGCGGCGGTGCGCTTCCACAGCGACCGGAACACCTCGGTCGAGCCGGTGAAGTGCAGCGCCGCGAAGTCGGGGTGGTCGACGAACATCGGCGCCAGCTCGTGGCCGAACCCGGGGACGAAGTTGATCACGCCCGGCGGCAGGCCGGCCTCCTCGAGCAGCCGGTAGGTGTGCCAGGCCGCGACCATCTGGCTCTCCGACGGCTTCCAGATCACCGTGTTGCCCATCAGCGCCGACGCGGTCGGCAGGTTGCCGGCGATCGCGGTGAAGTTGAACGGCGTCAGCGCCAGCGTGAAGCCCTCGAGCGGCCGCAGGTCGGTCTGGTTCCACACGCCCGGGCTGCTGATCGGCTGCTGCCGGTACAGCTGGTCGGCGAAGTGGACGTTGAACCGCCAGAAGTCGATCAGCTCGCAGGCGGCGTCGATCTCGGCCTGGTGCGCGGTCTTCGACTGCCCGGCCATGGTCGCGGCGTTGAGCGTGTCGCGCCAGGTCGTCGCCAGCAGCTCGGCGGCGCGCAGGAACACCGCGGCGCGATCCTCCCAGCGCATCGTCGCCCACTCGCGGCGGGCGTCGGCGGCGGCGCGGACCGCGCGCTCGGCGACGTCGGCGTCGGCGCAGTGGAAGTGGCCGAGGACGTGGCGGTGCCGGTGCGGCATGACCACCGGCTCGAGCCGGCCGGTCGTGACCCGCTCGCCGCCGATCACGCACGGGATCTCGACCGTCTCCTTGGAGATCCGCTCGAGGGCGGCCTTGAGGCGGGCCTTCTCGGGGGAGCCGGGGCCGTAGCCCAGGACCGGCTCGTTGACGGGGGTGGGAACGTTGAGCGCCGCGTCGAGCATGGGCGCGTCTTACCACGAACGCGGCTCAGGCCACGCCCGCGGGCGGCGACGAGTGGCGCGCCGCGGGGCGCCGCGCGGCGCCCGCCGCGCGCGGCTACTCGTGGACGTCCTTGTCCAGGTACGTGTAGCCGATCATGCCCTCGCGGAAGCGGTTGATCAGCTGCCGCGACTCCTCGATGGTGATCAGCTTCTTGCGCAGCGCGCCCTCGACGTTGGCGCGCAGCTTGCCCAGCAGATCGCTGGGCGAGTAGTCGACGTAGGACAGGACCTCGCTGACCGTGTCGCCGGCGACGACGTCCTTGACGTCGTACTCGCCGTCGGGGCCGAGCTGGACGTGGACCGTGTTGGTGTCGCCGAACAGGTTGTGGAGGTCGCCGAGGATCTCCTGGTAGGCGCCGACCAGGAAGATGCCGAGGTAGTAGCCGCCGCCGTTCTTGGGGTGCAGCTCGAGGACGTGCTTGACGTCGCGCAGATCGATGAACGCGTCGATCTTGCCGTCGGAGTCGCAGGTGATGTCGGCCAGGGTGGCGCGGCGCGACGGCTCCTCGTTGAGCCGGTGGATCGGGCAGATCGGGAACAGCTGGTCGACCGCCCAGGCGTCGGGCACCGACTGGAACATCGAGAAGTTGCAGAAGTAGGTGTCGGACAGCGCCTTCTCGAGGCCCTCGAGCTCCTCGGGCAGGTGCGGCATGTTCTGCGCGAGGTGCAGGACCTTCTCGCAGGTCGCCCAGAACAGGTTCTCGGCGATCACCCGGTCCTGCAGCGACAGGTGGCCGAGGTTGAACAGCTGCAGGACCTGGTCCTTGTACTCGACCGAGTCGTGGTAGCTCTCGAGCATGTTCTTCTGGGAGACCCCCGTGTAGGTCTCCCAGAGGTTGGCGACCAGCGGCGCGACGCCGCGCGGCAGCTCCTTGGGCGGGTTGGGCTTGAACTCGGTGACGCCGAGGACGTTGACCACCAGCACCGAGTGGTGCGCGGCGACCGCGCGGCCCGACTCGGAGACCAGCGTCGGGTGGGGGACGCCGGCCTCGTCGCAGATCTCCTTGATCGCGTAGACGACGTCGTTGGCGTACTCCTGCACCGTGTAGTTCATCGACGACGAGAAGTTGGTCTGCGAGCCGTCGTAGTCGACGCCGAGGCCGCCGCCGGTGTCGAGGTAGGCCAGGCCGGCGCAGCCGAGCTTGTACAGCTCGCAGAAGATGCGGCCGGCCTCGCGCAGCGCGTTCTTGATCGACTTGATCGCCGAGATCTGCGAGCCGAGGTGGAAGTGCAGCAGCTTGAGGCTGTCGAGCTCGCCCCAGCTGCGCAGCTTGTCGACCGCCTCGACCATCTCGGCCGGCGACAGGCCGAACTTCGAGAAGTCGCCGCCCGACTGCTCCCAGCGACCGGCGCCGCGGCTCGACAGCCGCGCCCGCATGCCCAGCGTCGCCTTGATGCCGAGGCGCTCCGACACCCGGTGGATGTGGTCGATCTCCGACGGCTTCTCGACCACGAGGATGACGGTGCGGCCCATCTTCGAGGCCAGCAGCGCGGTCTCGATGTACTCCTCGTCCTTGTAGCCGTTGCAGACGACGAGGGCCTCCTCGTCCTGGTGGATCGCCATGATGGCGAGCAGCTCGGGCTTGGAGCCGGCCTCGAGGCCGAAGTGGAAGGGCCGGCCGAACTCGATGATCTCCTCGACCACGGTCCGGTTCTGGTTGACCTTGATCGGGTACACGCCGCGGTAGCGGCCGGTGTACTCGTACTCCTTGATCGCGCCGTTGAAGGCGCCGCAGATCAGCTCGATCCGGGCCCGCAGGATGTCGGAGAAGCGCAGCAGGATCGGCAGCTGGATGCCGCGGCCGGTCAGCTCGTCGACCAGCTCCTTCATGTCGATCGCGCCCTCGGCCTCGCTGCGCGGTGACACGATCAGGTTGCCCTTGTCGTTCACCTTGAAGTAGCCGCAGCCCCACCTCGGGATGTTGTAGAGGTCGAGGGCGTCGGAGGCGGTCCACCGACGGAGCGGATCGTTGGCGATCAGGGCCTTGACGCGTGCCATCTCGATCCAGCGGATACGGAATTTTCGACCCGAGCGCAATGGAAAACGTCGAGGATCCCGAAGCTTTCCAGGGGACTCCCGGCCCCGGCGCGGTCGCGACGCAGATGTCACCGAGGTCGGGTCAAGGCTTGCCGCGGCGGGCCTTTTCGATCAGCATGGCTCCCTTCGGCCATGGGCAACGACGTTCCGAAGAACAGCGCCGCGGAGGCGATCATCACCGAGGAGGAGCGCCTCTTCGGACAGGTGCAGGCTCGCATCGCGCTCGGCGACGAGCCGAACGACGGTCCGATGGTCGCGGCCAGCGATATCGACAAGGATCTGCTGTCGTTGCGCGACCAGATCTCCGAGGCGCGGGCCGAGGACCTGGCGCCGCTGGTCGAGCAGATGACGCGCCTGGCGGCGCTGCGTGGTCGCCTCGGCGGCTCGCGGACGCTGCCCGCCGACATCAACTCGCCGTACTTCGCCCACATGCGGCTGCGCGAGGGCGGCGCCCGCGGCAAGTCGCGGGACGTCCTGGTCGGCAAGCGCGGCTTCATCGATCGCGCCAGCAACGTCCAGATCGTGGACTGGCGCAACGCGCCGGTGTCGCGCATCTACTACCGCTACGAGGAAGGCGACGACTACGAGGAGGAGATCGCGGGCCGGCGCGTCGAGGGCGTCGTCGAGGCCCGGCGCAACCTCTCGATCGCGGTCGGCAAGCTGCGCCGGATCGGCGCGCCCCAGGGCACCTTCATCAAGGACGCCCGCGGCAACTGGGTGCAGGCGGTCGGCCAGCTGGCGCCGGTGCTGCACGGCGGTCAGGGCAAGGCGGCCCGGCCGGTCGCGGTCGCCGGCCGCGGCGGCAAGCTCGGCGTCCACCACGGCCCCAACGTCCGCGCCGACAAGGCGCTGCCCGAGATCGCGGCGCTGATCGACCGCGAGCAGTTCGACCTGATCTCGCAGCCGGAGAGCGGCGTCGTCGTGATCCAGGGCGGCGCCGGCTCGGGCAAGACCACGGTGGCGCTGCACCGGGTCGCGTACCTCAACTTCGCCGACGGCCGCCGCTTCAAGGCCCAGAACATGCTGTTCGTGGTGCCGTCGGCGGCGCTGTCGCGCTACGTCGCCGGCGTCCTGCCCGCGCTCGGCGTCCACGGCGTGCCGGTCGTGACCTACGCGTCGTGGGCGCGGTCGACCCGGCTGCGCCTGCTGCCCGACTCGCCCAGCCGCTACAACGACGACCCGCCCGAGGTGGTGTCGCGGATCAAGAAGCACCCGGCGATGCTGCGCGTGCTGGCGGCGCTGGCGGCGCGCCAGGCCCGCGAGGTCGAGGCCGACCTGCGCGCGGTGGCCGGCGGCGCCGACGCGGTCGGCGCCGAGTGGGCCCGCCTCGACGGCCGGGCGCTGGTGCCACGCATCCAGGCGACGCTGTCGTGGGTGCGGCGCTCCGAGCTGCCGGCGCCGGTGCGGGTGGCGCTCGAGGGCGTGCTGCGGCGCTGGCGGGTCCGCGCCGACGACGTCCTGACCGACTGGGCCGAGCTGTTCACCGATCCGGTGGCGCTGGCCGAGGGCTTCGAGGCCCAGAAGGACGTCTCGGTCCGCGACCTCGAGCGCACGATGGCGTGGGTCAAGAAGCAGATCACGCCGCCCGCGCCGGTGGCGATCGACGAGGACGAGCAGGTCGTCGAGGGCGCCGACCGGCGGCCGGTCGGCGATCCGGCGGGGCGCGACGGCGACGGCTACGGCGTGCCCCACGACGGCGGCGACGGCGACGACGGCCCGCACGGCAAGATGGACGACGAGGACGATCCGATCCTCATCCGCCTGGTCCAGCTCAAGCGCGGCGGCCTGGTCCTGCCCGACGGCGAGGAGCTGAGCTGGAACCACGTCGCGGTCGACGAGGCCCAGGACCGCTCGGCGCTCGAGGTCAAGGTCCTGGTCGAGGCGGTCAAGGTGCCCGAGGGCGCGCCGCCGGATCAGCGGTCGGTGACGATCGCCGGCGACACCGCGCAGCGGCTGGTCTTCGACAACAACTTCACCGGCTGGGAGGACCTGCTCGAGCAGACCGGCCAGCCGGCGCTGGTGCGCCCGCTCAAGCTCAGCTACCGGTCGACCGCCGAGGTCATGCTGCTGGCCCGCGAGATCCTCGGCCCCGAGCTGGCGCCGGCGGAGCCGCTGGCGGCGCGCCACGGCGAGCCGGTCGAGCTGCACGAGTTCGGCGACATCGGCGAGGCGGTGGCGTTCCTGGGCGACGCCCTGCGCAACCTGATGGCGCGCGAGCCGACGGCGTCGTGCGCGGTGCTGGCGCGCCACCCCGAGCAGGCCGACGCCTACTACGACGGCCTGCGCCGCGCCGAGGTGCCGGCGCTGCGCCGGGTCCGGCGCGACGAGTTCACCTTCGCCGCCGGCGTCGACGTCACCGAGACCACCAACGTCAAGGGCCTCGAGTTCGACTACGTCGTCATGGTCGACGTCAACGCGTCGAGCTACCCCGACGCGGCGTGGTCGCGCCACCTCCTGCACATCGGCGTCACCCGCGCCGCCCACCAGCTGTGGATGGTGTCGACCGCGGAGCCGTCGACGCTGGTGCCGGCGGCGCTGCGCGACGGCGGCCGCATGGGCGTCGGCGTCGAGGACGTCGCCGGCGACGCCGCGGCGACCGACGCCGCCGACGCCGCCAGCGGCCGCTGAGGCTCAGCGGCGCCGGCGGCCAGCCAGGCGTCGATGGCGTCGCGGTCGGCGTCGCCGGCGGGCAGCGCGGCGCGCGCGGCCTCGGCCAGCTCGCGGGCGCGGGCGTGATCGCCGGCGCGGGCGGTGGCCTGGGCCAGCAGCCAGCGCGCCGCCGCCGCGGTGACTGGATCGGCGGCCAGCTCGGCGGCGGCGAGCGCCTCGGCCGCGGCAGTGCGGGCGGCCTCGGTGGCGCCGAGGCCGAGCTGGTCGCGGGCGATCGCCAGCGCCGCCGCGAGCCGGTCGGCGTGGCCGGCGGGCAAGGCGGCGGCGAAGATCGCGGCGGCCTCGCGGTCGTGGGCGAGCGCGGCGCGATGGCGGCCGGCGCGCCGGTCGGCGGCGGCGCCGCCGGCGATCGCGCGCCACCGCCAGGTGAGCGTCGCCGAGCGCGGCGCGCGCGGTGGCCTCGGCGGCGGCGTAGGCGGCGCGGGCGTCGTCGCTGCGGCCCTGGCGGAGCAGCTCGTCGCCGAGCAGCGTGCGGGTCGCGGCGACGTCGGCGTGGCCGTCGCCGAGCCGCGCGACGCGCCGGGCCAGGACGTCGCGCAGGAGCTGCTCGGCCTCCTCGCCGGCGCCGCGGCAGCCCAGCAGCACCGCGAGCCCGGCCTGGGCGTCGAGGGTCTCAGGCGCGTCGGGCGCCGCCGCCAGCAGCGTGGCGAGGGCGGCGCGCAGCAGGGCGATCGCCTCGGCGTCATGGCCGGCGCGGCCGAGCGCCGCGGCGAGGGCGGCGCGCAGGCGCGCGACCACGACGCTGCGATCGTCGAGCAGGCGCCGCACCGCCGCCACCGCGTCGGCGAGCTCGGTCACCGCGTCGTCGGCGCGGCCGAGGGCCAACAGGACCCGGGCGTGGCGACCGTGGGCCTGCGCGACCGCCGGGTGCGACGGGCCCAGCGGCGCCAGCAGCGCCAGCGCGTCGGCGGCGTGGGCCAGCGCGTCGGTGGGACGGCCGGCGTCGACCAGGACGTCGGCGAGCCGGCCCTCGGTGTCGGCGAGCTGCACGGCGTCGTCGCCGTACAGCGCGGCCTGCAGCTTGCGCGTGAGGTACAGCGAGCCCTCGGCCTCGTCGTGGGCGCCGCGCGCCGCCTGCAGCGCGGCCCGCGCCGATGCCACCTCGGCGACCCGCGCGAAGTCGCCGAGGTCGGCGCCGGCGAGGACGGCGTCGCAGCGGGCCAGCAGCGCGTCGGCGCGGTCGAGCTCGCCACGGCCGACCAGGACCGCGGCGAGGGGCGCCCAGGCGTCGAGCTGCAGCCCGGCGTCGCCGACCTGGTCGGCGAGCGCCGCGGCGTGCTCGAGGTAGGCGGCGGCGTCGGCGGGGCGACCCGCCGCGAGCTCGACCTGGCCGCGCAGCACCGACGCCGCGGCCTCGAGATCGGGCGTGTGGTTGAGCTGGGCCGAGCGCGCGACCCCGGCGGCGCGATCGCGGGCGTCGACCAGGACGCCGGCGGCGAGATCGGCGCGCGCCGCGGCCAGGTCGGCGCGGCTCACCTGCGCGATCCGATCGAGCTGGTCGGCGTCGAGGCCGGGGCGCTGGCGCAGCGTCGCGCACTGCGACGGCGCGGCCAGGTTCTCGGCGACGAACGGCAGCCGCTGCAGCAGCTCGGCGGTGGGCGCCTCGGCCTCGTCGAGCACCTTGCGGACGCCGCGCAGCGCGCTGTCGAGGCAGTCCTCGCGGATCGCCAGGGTCGTGGCGTCGATCTCGCCGAGCACCCGGGCGGCCCGGCACGCCTCGGTGCGGGTCGCGACCCAGGTCGCGGCGTAGCCGTCGAGCGCCTTCTCGGCGCTGGCCCACGCCGCGCCGGCGCCGGCGAGGTCGCTGGCGCCGAAGCGGGCCCGCAGCCGCGCCTTGGTGGCGGCGTCCCAGACGCCGTCGAGGTGGTGCTCGAGGCCGCCGCAGGTCGCCGCCGCCGCCGGCGCCGCCGCGCCCGGTCGGGTCACGAGCGCGGCAGCGACGATCGCCGCGGTCGCGGCGACGGCGGCGGCGATCGCCCAGCGTCGACGACGCGGCCCGCGCAGCGCCGCCACCAGCTCGTCCATCGACGCGAACCGATCCGACGCCGCCGGGGCCAGGCCGCGTCGCACCGCGCGATCGAGCCAGCCCGGCACGTCGCGCAGCGGCGGCGGCGTCGTCGTCGCGATCGCGGCGCGCAGGTCGTCGAGGCTGTCGCCGGCGAACGGGCGGGCGCCGGCCAGCGCCTCGTACAGCGCCACGCACAGCCCGAACTGATCGCCGGCGGCCCCGGCGGGCTCGCCGCGCAGCTGCTCCGGGGCCATGTACGCCGGCGTCCCGATCACGCCCGCGGTGCTGGTCGAGCCGGCCGCGCCGTCGTGGGTGACGCGGGCGCCCGCGTCGCGGTCGCGATCGCCGGCGTCACGGCCGCCGCCGCCGCCGTCGTCGCCGCCGCCGTCGTCAGGCGCGGCCCGCGCGCCTGGCGCGGTGCCGGCGTGGGCGACGCCGAAGTCGGCGACGCGGACCCGGCCGTCGTCGCCGATCAGCACGTTGCCGGGCTTGACGTCGCGGTGGATCACACCGGCGTGGTGGGCGGCGGCGAGCCCGGCGCCGACCGCGCGGAAGACGTCGAGGACCTCGCGCCAGCGCCGCGGCGTCGCCAGCCACGCGCGCAGCGACGCGCCGCGCACCAGCTCCATGGTCAGGAACGTGCGCCCGTCGCGCTCGCCGACGTCGTAGACCGCGACGACGTTGGGGTGCGACAGCCGCGCCATCGCGCGGGCCTCGGCGGCGAGCCGCGCCTGCTCGTCGGCGCCGAGGAAGCGATCGTGCATCAGCTTGACCGCGACCTTGCGGTCGAGCGCGCGGTCGTAGGCCGACCACACCACCCCCATCGCGCCCTCGCCGAGCGGGTCGAGCAGGACGTAGCGCTCGTGACCGGCGTGGGGCAGGCCGGCGATCCGCGCCGGCGCCGCGGTCGCGTCGCTGGGCCCGGTACCGACGCCGAGCGCGGTCGGCGCGGCCGCGGTCGCGCCCTCGCTCGCGCCGGCGCCGGGCGGGACCACGGTCGCGGCGTCGGCCGTGGGATCAGACCGCCCGCGGTGCACGGCGCGACCATGCCACAGCCGTCGCGGCGACGGGGCGACGTCCTTCACCGGAGGACCTCACGGTATGCTCGCTCACGTCGGGTTGCACCCCGGGGAGCGACCGCGCATCCTCGTCCGGTTGCCGACGGAGCCACGCTCCGGAAAGGAATCCCGATGAGACGTTCGATCCTGTGGAGCCTGGCGCTGTCCGGCCTGGCGCTCACCGCGTGCAGCAAGAAGGACGCGGACAAGAGCAAGGCCGCCGCCCCCAGCGGCAGCGCGGCCGATCCGGCCAAGCCCGGCGATCCGGCCAAGCCCGCCGACCCCACGACGCCGGCGGCCGACGCCGCGGCCGATCCGGTGGCCGCCGCGGGCGTCGAGGCCGGCGGCATCGAGCGCGACGCCGCCGAGGGCCCCGCCGCGGTGCTGAGCGCCGCCGACGGCACCGTCGAGGTCCGCCGCGTCGGCGAGCCCGAGTTCGCCGCCGCCGCCGCCGACACCGCCCTGTACCCCGGCGACGAGGTTCGCACCGGCGAGGGCGGCAGCGCCCAGATCACGCTGGCCGACGAGTCGGTCATCGAGGTCGCCGAGGTGTCGACGATCGGCATCGGCAGCCGCGACGGCTCCGCCGATCCGACGTCGTCGGCCGCGGTGCTGGCCGGCCTGGCCCGCTTCACGGTGACGCCTCGCGCGCCCGGCGAGGGCGCGTTCCGCGTCTACACGCCGGCGGGCGTGGTCATGACCAAGGGCACGGTCTACGGCATCGGCGTCGCCGCCAGCGGCCAGGCCCGCATCGGCGTCGAGAGCGGCATGGTCGACGTCGTCGGCCTCGCCGACGTCGCGGCGCCGCCGATCGAGGTCGAGGGCGGCCACGCCGCGGCGATGTCGTGGGACGGCAAGGTCGCGTCGCCGTCGCCGTGGACCGACGACGACTGGGGCAGCTGGCGCGACGACGCCGACGCCTCGGTCGATCTGAAGACGGTCTTCGACACCCACGCCACCGCGCTGGGCAGCCTGGCCACCGCGCTGGCCTCGGCCTACGCCGATCTCGACGGCCAGATCACCGCGTACGGCGACTTCGAGGCCAAGGCGGCGGCCGCCGCCGACGCCGACAAGCCCGCCGACTACGAGGCGGCCCTGCCCGAGGGCAGCGCGTCGATCGACGCGTCGTTCGGCGTCGCCGGCGACATCGAGGCGATGACCTGGGCCTACGCCGGGCGCGCCGAGCTGGCCGCCGAGCTGGCGGCGCGGCACCCCGACGAGGCCAAGCCGCACTGGAAGGTGGTCGCGCCCCACGTCGACGCCGCGGTGCTGTGGCCCAAGCGCTTCGAGGTCACCGCCGCGACCACGCTCGAGCCGCTGCGCGTGCAGTACTACGTCCACCACCCGCGGGGCCGCGCCCGCGCCGACCTGGTCGGCGTCGCGGTGCCCGAGTTCTACGCCAAGGTCGAGCCGCCCGAGGTCGACGAGGTCAAGGTCCGCGCCCGGGTCCGCACCCACACGTGGAAGCGTCCCCAGGTGATCGTCAAGGTGCAGCCGCGGCCGGTGTGGATCGCGACCCCGCAGGCCGACTGGAAGGTGAAGGTCAAGGTGAAGCCGGCGCCGGCGCGTGCCAAGGTCCGCTGGTACGTGCGGCCGCCCAAGGTCCGCGCCACCGCGATGGTCGGCGTCGAGGTCAAGGCGCCGGTGGTGCCCACGGTCAAGGTCGTGGCCAAGGCGCCGCGCGCCAAGGTCCGCGTCCACGGCGACGCCGCGGTCAAGGTCACGGTCGGCGGTCGCATCAAGGTGCGCGCGCCGGATCTCGACGCCGCCGCCAGGGCCCGCGCCGCGGTCAAGCTCGAGGGCGGCGTCATGGTCCGCGACCACCGTCGCCACGGCGCCGACGCCGCGGCCGGCGTCGACGTCCAGGTCCGCGACCACCGCGACGACGTCGCGGTGCCGGCCGCCGACGTCGACGTCAAGGTCCGCGATCACCGCGACGACGCGGTCAAGGCGACCGGCGAGATCAAGGGCGGCGTCGACGTCAAGGTGCGCGACCACCGCGGCGACGCCAAGGACGTCGACGTCAAGGTGCGCGATCGCCGCGACGACGCCAAGGGCAAGGTCGACGTCAAGGTGAAGGGCAAGGTGAAGGTCGAGACCCCGAAGGTCGACGTCAAGGTCAAGGTCAAGGGCGGCGTCAAGGTCGGCAGGTGAGCCGGTGACCGGCCGCGGCGCCGCGTGGCGCCGCGGCGGTCGTCGGGGCGGCCGCGCTACCGCGGCGTGCCGTCGTCGTCGGTCGCCGGCCGCAGGTTGATCGGCACCCGCAGGTAGCGGACGCCGTTGGCGTGCGCCGCCGGCAGGCGGCCGCCGGCGACGTTGACCTGGATGCTCGGCCACAAGAGCCGCGGCGCCGCCAGGCTCTGGTCGCGGGTCGTCCGCAGCTTCACGAAGTCGGCGCGCGCGGTCGATGCGCGCAGCTGCGGGTTGCGCTCCTTCGACGCGCCGATCGTGGTCTGCCAGCGGACCTCGCGGCCGCCCGGCTGGTAGTCGTGGCCGACGAAGACGCGGGTCGCGTCGGGCAGCTTGTAGAGGCGCTGGATCGAGTCGTAGAGCGCGTCGGCCGAGCCGGCCGGGAAGTCGCAGCGGCCGGTGCCGTAGTCCTCGGTGAACAGCGCGTCGCCGGTGAAGATGGCGTCGCCGACCTGGTAGGTGACGCAGGCCGGCGTGTGGCCCGGCGTCGCGAGGACGCCGACCCGGAGGGTCCCGGCCTCGACGACCTGGTCGTCGGCGAGCAGCAGATCGAACTGGCTGCCGTCGGCCGCGAAGTCGGGGCCGAGATCGAGCAGGCCCTGGAAGGTGGCCTGGACGGCGCGGATGCGCTCGCCGATGCCGACGCGGGCGTCGAGCCGGCGCGCCAGCCAGCGCGCCGCGGTCAGGTGATCGGCGTGGGCGTGGGTCTCGAGGACGAGGTGGACCCGCAGACCGTGGTCCTGGACGTAGGCCAGGATCCGCTCGGCCGACGCCGTCGAGGTCTTCGAGCCGATCGGGTCGAAGTCGAGGACCGGGTCGATGATGATCGCGTCCTTGCTGGTCGGATCGAGGACGACGTACGTCAGGGTGTAGGTGTCGGGGTCGAAGAAGGGCTCGATGTGCATGGTCGCCTCCACGACGGCCCATGAAGCATCGCGCGTGCCAGGGCAACCCCCTGTCACGACGGCGGTTTGCCCGGACGTTTCGCGGCCGCTGAAACGTGGTGCAACGGGCCGCGCATCGGTTGCGCGAATCCTCGCAACCGGCGCGGCGCGGTGAAACGCGCGGCCCGGGCCGCGCGCGCCGTCACGACGCCGGCAGGTGCCACGCCGCCGCGAGCGCGGCGCGCTCGGTCGCGGGCAGCAGCACGTAGATCGCGCCGGGGCGGAGCCAGCCGATCAGGTCCTCGAGATCGGCGAGCGGCATCGCGGTGCAGCCGGCGGTGACGCCGTCGGCGTCGCGCCACACGTGCAGGAAGATGCAGCTGCCGCCGCCGGGGCGCGGCGCCGCCTCGTCGTCGCCGTGGCTGGCGTGGTTGTGATCGACTTCGATCAGGCGCCGGTACAGGTCGTCGTCGCGGCGCATCTCCTCGGCCGAGGTCCAGTCGACCGCCACGTCGCGGGCGTCGAGCACCTGGTTGTAGCGCCGCGACGCCGGATCGTCGACGCAGCGCCAGCCGTCGTCGACCTGCCGGTACGGCAGCGAGGTCCCGGCCGGCGGCCGCGGGTCGTAGCCGAACGCGCGCAGCAGCCGGAACGCGCCCGCCGGGGCGCGGCCGTCGCCCTCGTGCTTGATCGGGCCGTCGCCGCCGCCGGCGGGGCGCCGGCGCCGTGCAGGCCGTCGCCCCAGGCCAGGCCGGCGCGACCCAGGACCGCGTCGATGGCGCCGCCGACCGGGCGCCACGGCGCGGTCGCGTCGGCGCGCTCGAAGCGCTGCAGGGTCGCGGCGGTGTCGTCCCAGCCGCCGCCGACGCCGAGCACCAGCTGGGTCGCGGTCGCGGGGATCGGCGACGTCACGGTCGCGGGCGCGGCGTCGCCCTCGGCTCCGGCGACGGCGCCGGGCGCGGCCACCGCGGCGTCGTGCGCCGCCGCCGCGCCGCGGCGCGGCTCGTGCCGGGACGCGCAGCCCGCGACCGCGATCGCGATCAGCGGCACCGCCGCGGCGAGCGCGCGCCTCACACCGACATCGCCAGCATGCGCTCGATCGGCGCCAGGGCGCGGACCCGCACCGCCTCGGGGACGTCGACCTGGGGCGTGAGATCGCGCAGGCACAGGTACAGCTTGGCCAGCGTGTTGCGCCGCATGTGCGGGCACACGTTGCACGCGCAGCTCTCCTCCTCGGGCGGCGCCGCGATCAGCTCCTTGTCGGGCGCCTCCTGCTGCATCTTGTGCAGGATGCCGGCCTCGGTGGCGACGATGAACCGGCGCGCCGGGCTCTGCTTGGCGTACTTGATCAGCCCCGAGGTCGAGGCGACGTGGTGGGCGTGGCGCAGGATGCCCTCGTGGCACTCGGGGTGGGCGATGACCTCGGCGTCGGGGTGCTTCGCCATCAGCTCGAGCAGGCGGCGCTCGCTGAACGTCTCGTGGACGATGCAGGTGCCCTGCCACAGCACGATGTCGTCGCGGCCGGTCTGCTTGCGGACGAACGCGCCGAGGTGCTTGTCGGGCGCGAACACCACCTTCTGCTCGCCCAGGGCCTGGACGATCTTGACCGCGTTCGACGACGTGCAGATGACGTCCGACAGCGCCTTCACCTCGGCGGAGCAGTTGATGTAGCTGACCACGGTGTGGCCCGGGTACTGCTCGAGCCAGTGGGCGAACGCCGGCGCCGGGCAGCCGTCGGCCAGCGAGCACCCGGCCTCGAGATCCGGCACCACGACGACCTTGTCGGGGTTGAGGATCTTGGCGGTCTCGGCCATGAAGTGGACGCCGCAGAAGCAGATGACGTCGGCCTCGGTGCGCGCCGCCGCCTGCGACAGCTGCAGCGAGTCGCCGACGAAGTCGGCCAGGTCCTGGATCTCCGACTCCTGGTAGTAGTGGGCCAGGATCACCGCGTTGCGCTCGCGCTTGAGCCGCTGGATCTCGTCCTCGAGCTCCTGGTCGGTCATGCCCAGGTCGTCGGGGTCGACGGCGACCACCGGGCGGGCGTCGGGGGTCATCACCGGCAGCTTCTTGGGCTCGTCCATGGCCATGTCGTATCACCTCCGGGTCGGGCTGGCAGCGGATCAGATGCCGCCGGCGACGCGCGGGTCGCGGCCGGCGCCGATCACGGCGCCAGCACCACCGGCGTGGGCGAGCGGTGGGCCTGGTTGCCGTCGCCGAGCTCGCCGTGGGTGCCGTCGCCCCAGCAGTAGACCTTGGCGTCGCCGGCGATCGCGCAGGCGTGGTGGTCCCCGGCGGCGACCCAGGAGAACGTCGTGCCCGGCGCGACCTGCGAGGTGCGCGGCATCGTGATCCGGTAGTCCTCGGTCGGCGACGCCTGGTAGAAGTCGTTGACGCCCCAGCAGTACAGCGCGTCGTCCTCGTCGATGCCGCACGCGAACGCGTAGCCGAGCTCGACCGTGCGCCAGCCGTGGCCGGTGTCGACCTCGGCGGGCGTCTCGGTGCGCCCGGCGCCGTCGATGCCGAGCTGGCCGAAGTCGTTGCTGCCCCAGCAGTACAGCGCGCCCGGCATGCCGCCGACGCCGCGGATGCCGCACGTCGAGCCGTAGCCCTGGTCGGTGGCGATCTGGGTCCAGTCGGCGCTGGGATCGGCGACCCGCAGCGGCACCGCCGAGGTCGCCGGCGGCGACGGCACGCCGAGCTCGCCGGCGGCGCCGGTGCCCCAGCACCACAGCTCGCCGTCGTCGGCGCCGGCGCCGAGGCCGCACATCGCGTTGGCGCCGCCGGCCAGGTACGCCCACGCCGCCGGCCCGGGGCTGACCGGGCTCTGCGTCGGCGACACCTGGAAGTCGCGGGACGCGTCGCCGTCGCCGGTGCCGTCGCCGCTGTCGTCGCCCCAGCACCAGCGCGCGCCGCCGTCGTCGAGGGCGCAGGTCTGGAACCCCGAGGCGTCGACGTACGACCACGTGACCGCGGGCGCGATCCGCGTCGGGCTCGAGGTCGCCGGGGTGGTGCCGTTGCCGAGCTGGCCGTAGTTGTCGGCGCCCCAGCAGAACAGGCGGGTCTCGGACACGGCGCAGCTGTGGGTCCACCCGGCCGAGATCCAGTCCCACGGCATCGCGTTCTGGCGAGGGACCTCGACCGCGGTGGCGCGATCCTGGTCGGTGCCGTCGCCGAGCTGGCCGGCCTCGTTGGCGCCCCAGCAGAACACCCGGCCGTCGTCGGTGCGCGCGCAGGTGTGGTGGTTGGTGCTCGACAGCTGGACCGGCGTGCCGGCGATCCCCTGCACCGGGGTGCCGACGAAGCGGGCGTCGGCGTGGCCGTCGCCGGCCTGGCCGTGATCGTCGCGCCCCCAGCACCACACGACGCCGTCGACGTCGAGCGCGCACGCGGTGGTGTCGCCGATGCCGACGCTGGTGACCACGGCGGAGATCGGCAGCGTGACCGCGGTGCGCAGGTCGTCCCGGTTGCCCTGGCCGAGCTGGCCATCGCCGTTGGTCCCGAAACACACCGGCGCGCCGCCGCTCCGGGTCGCGCAGCTCAGGTGGGTCCCGGCGAAGGCGGTCTCGAAGTCGCTGCCTGGCTCGGCGACCACGGGCGTGGGCGTGTCGGACTGGGTCGTGCCGATCTCGCCGGCGACGTCGGTGCCCCAGCAGTACAGCTCGCCGCCGTCGGTGACGCCGCAGGCGTGCTCGAGGCCGGTCGACAGCGATCGCCACGTGTGGCCGCCCGCGACCTCCACCGGGCGATCGCTGCTCGTCGACGGATCGCCGCCGGCCTGGCCGAGCGGGCCCAGGCCCCAGCACCAGGCGCTGCCGTCGTCCTTGCGGGCGCAGGTGTGCAGGTTGGCGCTCGACACCTCGGCCCAGGCCTCGTGTCCCGTGATGGCCGCCGGCATGAAGACCCCCTCGGGCTGGCCGGTGCCGAGCTGCCCGGCGAAGTTGGCGCCCCAGCACCACATCACGCCGTCGTCGCCGCGGATCGCGCAGGTGTGGGCGTAGCCGGGCGCGACCGCCTTCCAGATCGCGCCCACCGGCAGCGTGGTCACCTCGATCGGGGACGTCTCCCAGCCGCCGAACACGCCGGTGAGCTGGCCCCAGGCGTCGTTGCCCCAGCAGTACAGCGCGCCGCTGGTCTTGATGCCGCAGGCGTGCGCCGAGCCGGCGCTCACCGCCTTCCACGGCCCGGGCTCGGTCACCGGGGCCGCCGCGGCGCGCGACACGAACGTGCCGTCGCCGAGCTGGCCGGAGCTGTTGTCGCCCCAGCACAGGAGCTGGTCGTCGGCGTCGATCCCGCACGCGAACCGGACGCCGACCGTCAGCGACTTGAAGCTGCCCACCGGCAGGGCGGCGTCGGGGTCGCCGCCGTCGACGCCGGCGTCGCCGGCCACCGCGCAGATCGGCTGATCGGCGACGTGGCAGCGCAGGTCGCTGCCGCACGCCGTGCCGCCGGGGCACTCGCTGTCGGCGGCGCACGCGACGTGACACGGATCGAAGCTCGGGCCGTAGCAGCCGGCGAGCGCGGCCAGCGCGACGCAGGCGGTGACGGCGGCGACGAGGCGAGGCAGCACCACGGTGGAGGATCTCGTCATGGCCCGGCGGCCTCCTCGACCACCGCGCTGGGGGTCAGGTGGGCGACGGTGCCGTCGCCGAGCCGGCCCCAGCTGCCCTCGCCCCAGCAGTAGATGGCGTCGGCGTCGTCGACCGCGCAGGCGTGGGTGAACCCGACGGCCAGCTCGAGGAAGAACGAGCCGGCGCCGACCTGCGACGTGCGGATCGTGGGCACCCAGTCGTCGCCGGCGCTGACCTGGTGGGCGTCGTTGTAGCCCCAGCAGTACAGGCGCGACCCGGCGTCGATGCCGCAGGTGAAGCCCCAGCCCAGGTCGACCCGGACCCAGTTGTGGCCGCTGTCGAGGAGCAGGGGCGTGTACTGCGGCGACGGATCGCCGGTGCCGAACTGGCCGGAGTCGTTGTTGCCCCAGCAGTACAGGGCGCCGCCGGTGCCGGTGGCGTCGCGGACGCCGCAGGTGGTGCCGAAGCCGACGTCGGCGCCGACGCTGCGCCAGTCGGTGGCGGTCCCGACCTGGACCGGCGTCGGCGAGGTCGCCGGCGGCGTCGGGATGCCGAGCGCGCCGTTGGCGCCGCGGCCCCAGCACCACAGCTCGCCGTCGGAGGTGCCGGCGCCGACGCCGCACTGGTGGTCGGCGCCGCCGATGATCTGCCGCCACGACGCGGGCCCGGGCGCGGCCGGCATCGCCGTCGGGCTGGTCGGGTCGATCACGGTGCCGTCGTCGCCCAGGCCGTCGTAGGTGGTGTCGCCCCAGCACCAGCGATCGCTGTCGTTGTCGATCGCGCAGGTCCGGAACACCGACGCCGTGACCTCGGCCCACGTGATCGCCGGGGCGATCCGTGTCGGCGTCGGCGTGCTGCCGCCGGCGCCGTTGCCGAGCTGGCCGTAGTCGTCACCGCCCCAGCAGTACAGCCGCCCCGCCGAGATGCCGCAGGTGTGGTCGGCGCCCGCCGAGAGCGCGGTCCACGCCATGCCGTCCGGCTGCGGGACCTCGAACGCGGTGTTGCGATCGTCGTGGCTGCCGTCGCCGAGCTGGCCGCGGAAGTTCGAGCCCCAGCAGAACGCGCGGCCGTCCTCGGTCAGCGCGCAGGTGTGATCCCACGTCGAGGTCAGGTACCGCGGCGTGCCGGTGACGCCGACCACCGCCGCGCCGACGAAGCGAGCGTCGGCGGTGCCGTCGCCGACCTGGCCGCGATCGTCGAGGCCCCAGCACCACACCACGCCGGCGTCGTCGAGCACGCACGTCGTGCCGTCGCCGATGCCGCCGGCGACGACGCGGCCGACGCCGGTGACCTCGGCGGTCGAGCGCGGCGGGCTGCGGGCGCCGTCGCCGAGCTGGCCGCTGCGGCCATCGCCGAAGCAGGTCAGCCCCGACGGCGAGCGCGCGGCGCACGACCACGTGTGGTTGGCCATCGGCACGGTCCACGTCGTGCCGGCGCGGGCCATCACCGGCGTGGTCCGCTCCATGTCCGAGGTGTCGACCTCGCCGTAGAAGTTGCCGCCCCAGCACCACAGCTCGCCGCCGGTGGTGACGCCGCACGAGTGCTCGCTGCTGACGCTGAGGCGCAGCCACAGGTGACCGCCGCTGATCTCCACCGGGGACGCGGCGTGGCCGGTCCCGTCGCCGATCTCGCCGTCGCCCCAGCACACGCCGTGGTCGTCGTCGCGGCGCGCGCACGTCAGGTTGTCGCCGGCGGACAGCGCCAGGACGCCGGCGAGGCCGGGAACCTGGTGCGGCGGCGACGCGTCCGGGCCGAGCGAGCTGTCGCCGAGCTGGTCCTCGGAGTTGATGCCCCAGCACCAGACCGTGCGGTCGTCGCGCAGCGCGCACGTGTGGGTGGCGCCGAGCGCGACCTCGTCGAACCGCATCGTGGCCGTGGTGACCACCGGCCGCGGCGTCGGGCTGGCGCCGCCGACGTCGCCGCTGGCCTGGCCCGCCAGATCCTCGCCCCAGCAGTACACCTCGCCCGTGGTCTTGACCGCGCACGCGTGGTGGCCGCCGGCGCCCACCGACTTCCACGGCCCGGCCACCGCGATCGGCGCCGCCCAGCCCCGCGAGGTCATCGTGCCGTCGCCGAGCTGGCCGCGCCGGTTGTCGCCCCAGCACTCGAGCTCGTCGCCGTCGGTGATGGCGCACGCGAAGCGGTCGCCGACCGCGAGGGCGCGGAAGTGGCCGACCGGCGCCGCCGCGTCGACCCCGGTGTCGACCCCGCCGTCGTCGGCGGCGGCGCAGCTCGGCGCGCCGGCGGCGTGGCAGCGCAGGTCGGCGCCGCACACCGCGCCGCCCGGGCACTCGGTGTCGGCGGCGCACGCGACGTGGCAGGGATCGACGGTCGGCCCGTAGCAGGCGGCCACGAGGAGGCCGACGGTGGCCGCGATGACGACGAGCCCTGCGCGCACGGGGTCCGAGTATCGCACGACGACCCGGTGGGCGGGCACACGGCTCGCGCCCGGCCCCTTGCAATCCGGGGCCTGCGGGGTATCGTGCGCGCTGCTGCAGGCAACGACGATTGGGACATAGCTGGGGGAGCCACCAGGCTGAGAGGCACGCGCCGCGTGCGACCCCTTGAACCTGATCCGGGTAATGCCGGCGAAGGAAAGCGAGGCACGATGAGCAACGACACCACGCGCACCTCCGGGGGCGCTGACCACGACGGCAACGGCCACGGCGGCAACGGCCACGGCGGCAACGGCAACGGCAACGGGCGCCGCCTCCCGGTGGTCGAGGATCCGGTCGCCGGCGTGCCCGCGATCGAGGGCTTCCCGGCGTCGGAGAAGGTCCACGTCGAGGCCGACGGGCTGCAGGTGCCGTTCCGCCGCATCCACCTGTCGGGCGGCGAGGCGCCGCTGGACGTCTACGACACCTCCGGCCCGGTCAACCACGACCTCCACGGCGGCCTGCCCAAGCTGCGCGCGCCGTGGATCGCGGCGCGGCTCGGCGACGGCGACACCGGCAACCGCACCCAGATGCACTACGCGCGGCGCGGCATCATCACCCCGGAGATGCGCTTCGTCGCGATCCGCGAGGGCCTCGACCCCGCGACCGGCCCCGAGCTGGTGCGCAGCGAGCTGGCGCTCGGCCGCGCCATCCTGCCCGCCAACATCAACCACCCCGAGACCGAGCCGATGATCATCGGCAAGAACTTCGGCGTGAAGATCAACGCCAACATCGGCAACTCGGCGGTGTCGTCGTCGATCGGCGAGGAGGTCGACAAGCTGCGGTGGGCGATCAAGTGGGGCGCCGACACGGTCATGGACCTGTCGACCGGCGAGAAGATCCACGAGACCCGCGAGTGGATCGTCCGCAACTCGCCGGTGCCCATCGGCACCGTGCCCATCTACCAGTGCCTCGAGAAGGTCAAGGGCGACCCCGAGAAGCTGACGATCGACCTGTTCATCGACACGCTGATCGAGCAGGCCGAGCAGGGCGTCGACTACTTCACGATCCACGCCGGCGTGCTGCTGCGGTACATCCCGCTGACCGCGCAGCGGCTCACCGGGATCGTGTCGCGCGGCGGCTCGATCATGGCCAAGTGGTGCCTGGCGCACCACAAGGAGAACTTCCTCTACACCGAGTTCGAGCGCATCTGCGAGGTGATGAAGAAGTACGACGTCGCGTTCAGCCTCGGCGACGGCCTGCGGCCGGGCTCGATCAACGACGCCAACGATCGCGCTCAGCTCGCCGAGCTCGAGACCCTGGGCGAGCTGACCGACCTGGCCTGGAAGCACGACGTCCAGGTCATGATCGAGGGCCCCGGCCACGTGCCGATGCACAAGATCAAGGAGAACGTCGAGCTCCAGGACAAGCTGTGCAAGGAGGCGCCGTTCTACACGCTCGGCCCGCTGGTCACCGACATCGCGCCCGGCTACGACCACATCACCAGCGCCATCGGCGCCGCGATGATCGGCTGGTTCGGCACCTCGATGCTGTGCTACGTCACGCCCAAGGAGCACCTCGGGCTGCCCGATCGTGACGACGTCAAGGCCGGCGTGATCGCCTACAAGATCGCCGCCCACGCCGCGGATCTGGCCAAGGGCCACCCGGGCGCGCAGCGCCGCGACGACACGCTGTCGAAGGCGCGCTTCGAGTTCCGCTGGCAGGACCAGTTCAACCTCTCGCTCGATCCCGACACCGCGCAGCACTTCCACGACGAGACCCTGCCGGCGCCGGCCGCCAAGGGCGCCCACTTCTGCAGCATGTGTGGCCCCAAGTTCTGCTCGATGAAGATCACGCAGGAGGTCCGCGAGTACGCCGCGTCACACCACCTGCCCGAGGAGCAGGCGGTCACCGCGGGCCTCGAGGCCAAGGCCGCCGAGTTCCGCGAGGCCGGCGACGTCTACGTGGCTCCGGAGTGAGCCCGGCGGGCGCCCGAGGCGCCCACGGATCCCCGGTGATCCCGGGGATCCGGCCCCCGGACATGGCTGGTCTGGCCAGTCCCGTTCATCGAGCCCTTGCAACTAGCGAGCCGGACGATATGATCGGGGCTCGGTGACCATCCAGAAGCGAAGCCTCAAGGTCGAGAAGCTCGCGCGGATCTACGACGACGAGATCGCGCCGGTGTGGGGCTCCCGCTTCGGGAAGATGATCCTGCGCAACCTCCGGGTTCCGGATCGCGGCCAGGTGCTCGACATCTCGTGCGGCACCGGCTGGCCGACGGTGGAGATCCTGCGACGGATGGGTGACGGCGCCCGGCTGATCGCGATCGACGCGTCGAGCGCGATGCTCGACGTCGCCCGCAAGAAGGTCGCGGCGCTCGGCCCGCTGGGCAAGAAGGGCGTCTACTTCCGCACCGAGAGCCCGCTGCCGCGGCTGTCGTTCGCCGACGACGTCTACGACCTGGTGGTCTGCAACCTCGGCCTCGACGAGATGCCGTCGGTCGAGGACGCGCTGCAGGACTTCGCGCGGGTCTGCAAGGTCGGCGGCGAGGTCCGCTGCACGATGCCGATCGCCGGCACGTTCCAGGAGTTCTACGACATCTACCGCGAGGTCCTGGTCAAGCACGACAAGCACGAGGCGCTCGACCGCCTCGACGAGCACCTCGCCCGCCACCCCACGCTCGACCAGCTCGACGCCTGGATCAAGGCGGCCGGGCTGCGCGGCGGCGTCGACGTCGAGGAGTTCTCGCTGCTGTTCAAGAGCTCGCGCGAGTTCTTCTTCGCGCCCGTGATCGAGTACGGGCCGCTGGCCGCGTGGAAGGCGATCGCCGGCACCGGCCAGGAGCTGCAGGACGTCTTCTGGTACATCAAGGAGGCCATCGACGCCTACTTCGGCGGCCGCGCCTTCCAGGTCACGATCAAGGCGGCGCTGCTGGTCGGCGAGAAGCGCGATCCGGCGGCCGAGGAGTCCGACGAGATCGTCACCGGGCGCGTCGAGCTGCTCGAGCCGGCGCAGGCCGAGCCGCTGCCGCCGCCGCCCGGGCAGATGGCCGCCGGCTCGGTGCGCACCACCAACGAGCTCGAGATCCTCGAGGTCGAGGAGGTCGACCTCGGCGACGACTTCGTCCAGGTCTTCGACGACGTCCCGCTCGACGCCTTCGTCGACGGCAAGGAGCGCCCCGCGCACCTGTCGACGTCGGGCCGTCGCGACGACGACGACGACCTCGACGGCTGACCGGCGGCCGCGCCGCGCCGCTACATCGTCGAGCCGACGAACAGGCCGGCGTGCATCGCCAGCTTGGTGTCCGCGGGCGCGCCCGCGAACGCGACGCCGCCGCCGGGCGGCACCGGCGTGGTGTCGACCGCCGTCTGGGGCTCGTTCCAGCCCAGCAGGCCGAACCAGTAGCCGAACCGCCACGCGTCGCCCGCGTACAGGGTCGCGCCGATCTCGCCGCTGACCACCGGGCGATCCGCGAACTGGGCGATGCCGGCGTGGCCGCTGACCCAGATGCTCGAGCGCGCGCTGATGCCGAGCAGGCCCATCTGGCGCTGCGCGATGTCGAGCTCGAGGCGCAGGCCGCCGAGGACGACGCCGTCCTCGCCCATGCGCATCAGCTCGACCTCGGGCACGACCTCGCCGCGCACCGCGTAGCCCGGGGCCGCCGGGTAGTCGGGCGGCGGCGTGTCCCACGCCAGGGTCGCGCCGATCAGCCCGACCGCGTCGGGCAGGTCGCTGCCCGCGGGCTGCTCGAGCCCGAACACCGCGACGCCGCCCATCACCGACAGCACGGTCCGGCGGGCCGGCGCGTCGGCGCGCGCCGCCGGCGCCGCCGTCGTCGCGACCGCGGTCGCCGCGCCCACCGTCGCGATCACCAGGGAGATCCGCATGCGCCGAGTCTCGCATCGCCGCCGGCTCCGCGGGAAGCGACTTCGATGTAGCCTTCGTCACGCATGACCCGGGACGAGTACCTCGCGCTGGTCGACGACCTCACCGAGCACGACCGTCGCTACTACGTCGAGGCCGCGCCCACCATCAGCGACGTCGAGTACGACCGGCTGCTGGTCCGGCTGCGCCGCGCCGAGGCCGACCACCCCGACTGGGTGGTGCCGTGGTCGCCGACCCAGCGGGTCGCGCCGACCCCGGCGTCGTCGTTCCCCAAGGTGGTCCGCGACGTCCCGATGCTGTCGCTCGACAACACCTACGACGAGGACGAGCTGCGGGCCTTCCACGACCGCGTCCAGAAGGGCCTCGACGGCGAGCCCGTGGGCTACGTCGTCGAGCCCAAGATCGACGGCTTCGGCATCGAGCTGACCTACCGCGGCGGCGCGCTGGCGCTGGGCGCGACCCGCGGCGACGGCCGCATCGGCGAGGACGTCACCGCCAACCTGCGCACCGTCCACGGCGTCGCGCTGCGCCTGCGCGAGCCCCTCGACCTGATCGTGCGCGGCGAGGTCTACATCACCAAGGCCGACTTCGCGGCGATCAACGCGGCGCGGGTCGACGCCGGCGAGGAGCCGTTCAAGAACCCGCGCAACACCGCGGCCGGCTCGATCAAGCAGCTCGACGCCCGCGAGGTCGCGCGCCGGCCGATGCGGACGATCCTCTACGAGCTGGTCGACGGCGAGCGCTGGTGCCGCGGCCACGCCGAGGCGCTGGCGATGATGCGCCGGCTCGGCCTGCCGACCAGCAGCCACAACACGCTGGCCCACGACTGGGACCAGCTGCGCGCCGCGGTCGAGTCGTGGCGCGATCGTCGCGACGACCTGCCGTACGAGGTCGACGGCCTGGTGATCAAGGTCGACGCCTTCGCGCAGCGCGCCGCGCTGGGCACGACCTCCAAGTTCCCGCGCTGGGCGATCGCCTACAAGTTCCCGGCCCGCCAGGTCACGACGCGGATCCGCGAGCTCGAGGTCAACGTCGGCCGCACCGGCGCGATCACGCCGGTGGCGATCCTCGAGCCGGTCGACGTCTCGGGCACGACGGTGTCGCGGGTGTCGCTGCACAACTGGGATCAGGTGGCGCGGCTCG
Source organism: Kofleriaceae bacterium (assembly GCA_020633495.1). GTDB lineage: Bacteria > Myxococcota_A > Polyangia > Haliangiales > Haliangiaceae > WYBA01. The sequence continues at coordinate 63,882 of JACKDR010000016.1, forward strand.
ACCTCGGCGACGGCGATCGGGTGCTGATCGAGAAGGCCGGCGAGATCATCCCGCAGGTGCTCGGCGTCACCGAGCGCGCCGCGACCGCGCGGTGGACCGCGCCGAGCCGCTGCCCGTCGTGCGGCAGCGAGCTGGCGCGCGAGGAGGGCAAGGTGGTGCTGGCCTGCCCGAACCAGCTCGGCTGCCCGGCCCAGCGCCAGGCCGCGATCGAGTTCTTCGCCGGCCGCGGCCAGCTCAACATCGACGGCCTCGGCGAGAAGCTGGTCGCGCAGCTGCTGCAGGCCGGCCTGGTCCACGACGTCGCCGACCTCTTCGATCTCACGCCCGCCCAGCTGGTCACGCTCGATCGCTTCGGCGAGACCTCGGCGAAGAACCTGGTCGCGGCGCTGGCCGAGGCCCGGGCCAAGGCGACGTTCTCGCGCCTGCTCGCGGCGCTCGGCATCCCCCACGTCGGCGGCGTCGTCGCCAGGCTGATCGCGGCGCGGTTCGGCCGGCCGTCGGCGATGCTCGCCGCCGCCGACGAGCTCGACAGCGAGGCCTTCGTCGCGGCGCTGTGCGAGCTCGACGGCGTCGGCGAGGTCATCGCGGTCGCGGTCGACCGGTTCTGCCGCGATCCGCACGCCCGGCGCGTCATGGCCCGGCTGATCGAGCGCGGCCTCGACGTCGAGGAGCCGCGCGTCGAGGCCGGCGACGGCCCGCTGGTCGGCAAGGTGCTGGTCGTGACCGGGACCCTGTCGCGGCCGCGCGGCGACATCCAGAAGGAGATCGAGGCGGCGGGCGGCAAGGTCGCCGGGTCGGTGAGCAAGAAGACCTCGTACCTGGTGGCCGGCGCCGACGTCGGCAAGACCAAGCTCGACGCCGCGGCCAAGCACGGGGTCGCGGTGATCAGCGAGGACGACCTCGGCGCGCTGCTGCGCGGCGAGCCGCTCGCGCCGGCAGACTCCGACGGGTGATCGCGGCGCCGGCTCCCGGAGGCATCGGGGGCCCCGGTCGGCGCGGGATGGTGTGCGGTCGGCGCGGGATGGTGTGCGGTCGGCGCGGGATGGTGTGCGGTCGGCGCGGGATGGTGTGCGGTCGGCGCGGTCGTTGACGTGGAGGGAGGTCATGGCAGGCTCCTCGGAGGCGCCCGCGAGTGGCTGCGGCCGGCGCGGGATGGTGTCTGCCGGGGTCGTCGCGCGCGACGTGTGTGGCCCGGTCGGCACTGATGTCGTCTCTCGGCGCGGTCCACGTGAGCCGCGGGTCGTGCGGGTCGTCGTGGTCCGGCTGGCCTGCAACCGCGACGGCTGCGGCGCCAGCGGGCCCCTGGCTCCCCGATGAGCGCCGGTGCTCGCGCGGGCGTCGGCGCCGGGCACCACCACCGGCGCCGGGCCCGAAGACGGGGGCCCGGCGCCTCGGCGCGGGGTGCGGGCGTTGTCGGTGGCGGCGTCGGCGGCCGGGCGTTCATGTCGATGACGACACCTTCTGCGTGGCGCGCTCGATGAGCTCCGCGAGCGAAAGTCCCACGTGGGCCGCGTGGCCCACGTGGGACATGACTTCGGAGGGCGCGTTCGTGGTGCCTGGCGTCGCCCCAAACTGCCGCCCATCGGCGTGGGTGAACAAGACGTCGCCCGACGCTGTGGGCTCGATCCGCAGCCGGCCCACGTGGACCGCGTCGTGATGCCCGCCGCACAGACAGATCAGGTTGCCCGGGGTGTGCCGTCCGCCCTGCGACCGCGGCCGCACGTGGTGCACCTCGATCCATCGCGACGACCGACAGCCGGGTACCCGGCATCGACCGTGGTCGCGCGCGATCACCGCGGCGCGCACCCGGGGCGGGATCGTCGACGTCGCCTTCTCGACGCGGTCGCCATCGACCCGGCCGATCACGCGCGCGTCGCACCGCGCCCGCGCGGCGACACGCGCGGGGACCTCGACCGCGCGACCGCCACCGTCCTGGGTCGCGCGCTCGCACGTCGGGCACACCATCAGCGAGATCTGGTACGCGGCGCGCCCGCCGGCCCGCGCACCGTCGCCAGCACCGGCCAGCCGGTCGAGGCACAGCGCGCGCAGGACCTCGTCGTCCGACACCGGCTCGCCGCGCTCGAGCTCCAGCGAGAGCCGCGCGTCGCGCCACACCGCGAAGGTCTCCGCCGAGACGTCCATCACCAGCGTCTTGCGCACGTCCTCGGGGTCCACCGGGTCGCCGGGCAAGTCACCCGGCCTGCGCCCGGCGACCATGGCCTCGATCTCGTGCACGGTCTTGCCCGCGGCCGCGTCGAGCCACGCCTGCTCGGTGTCCTGCCGGCACACGCGGGTCAGCTCGCGCACCGCCGAGTACGCGTGGTCGCCGCGGGCCAGCGCCGCCGCGGTCGCCGGCAGGATCTGCAGTGCGGTCGCGACGCGCAGCCGCTCGCGCGCCGCACGTGGCCCGTAGCCGAGCGTGCGCTCCAGGTACTCGAGCAGCGACGCGTAGCCGAAGCGTCGGTGCAGCTCGACCTGCTGCGCGAGCACCAGCCAGCGCGCCTCCTCGGCGTCGAGCGCGGCGCGGCGCCGGGCGATGCCGCGTAGCTGGCGATCGAGCTGTCGCCAGTCCGGGGCCGGCGTGGCTCCACGTCCCACGGCAGCCCCGGCGCCGGCAAATCCGGCCGCCGCCCCAACACCACGCTCGTCGTCGCGATCGAACATCTCCACACCTCCCTGCGCACGCGCGCATTCCTTCTCTACCACGGGGTTTTCGGACCTCGTCTTCATCCCGCTGCGCCGCGAAGGCGAGGTGGTCCCTTCGAATCGACCCCATGCATGGCTTCGCGGCACCTCGGTGCGCTGTGCGCGTCTGGTGGACGATCGTCGTCGGGGTCAGGCCCGGGACGCCGACGACAGCCGCCACACGCGTCAAGCGAAAACGACACCTTCTTCGAGTTCGCTTGTCGATTCTGTCCGGTGTCCGGACAGGCCGGCAACGCCCACGCCCGCACCCCGCGCCGAGGCGCCGGGCCCCCGTCTTCGGGCCCGGCGCCGGTGGTGGTGCCCGGCGCCGACGCCCGTGCGAGCACCCACGCTCATCGGGGAGCCAGTGCCCCGCTGGCGCCGCAGCCGTTGCGGTTGCAGGCCAGCCGGACCACGACGACCCGCGCGACCCGCGCGACCCGCGTGGACCGCGCCGAGAGACGACGTCGGTGCCGACCGCGCCGCACACGCCGCACACGCCGCGCGCGCCCGACCGCGCGCCCTCCGGCGCCCTCCGCACCCCGTTCTCGGGAGCCTCCGGGAGCCCGCAACGACGCCCTGACGTCGCAACGACCGCAACGACCGCAACGACGCCCCGACGCCGCAACGACGCCCCGACGCCGCAACGACCGCAACGACGCCCCGACGCCGCAACGACCGCCCGACGCCGCAACGACCGCAACGACGCCCCGACCCGTCAACGACCGCAACGACCGCAACGACCGCGACCCGGCGCCGATCCGGTCCGCGACCCCGGCCGTACACCCGGGACGCTCGCTCGCCCGTTCACCGGAGGATCCATGCGCCGTGTCGCGTCCGCGCTCCTGGCTCTCGGTCTGCTCGCCGCCTGCGGCGACAACCACGCCGCGGCCACCCAGGATGCCGCTCCCTTGTCCCTGTACGACCGCCTCGGCGGCCACGCCGGCCTGCGCGAGGTCGTCGTCGACTTCGTCGGCCGGCTCGGTGCCGACCCCAAGATCAACGGCTACTTCCTCAACCGCTCGGTCGACACCGATCACCTGGTGACCTGCCTGGTCGCCCAGCTCGGCGCCGCCACCGGCGGCCCCGAGGTCTACCCCGACCCCGCGCTGGGCTGCCGCGACATGGCGACCGCGCACCAGGGCCTGGGCATCTCGACCCAGGACTTCGACGATCTGCTCGGCCACCTGGTCGACGCCCTCACCGCGGCGGGCGCCGCGCCCGCCGACATCGCGACCATCGCGGCGGTGCTCCAGCCCATGGCCGACGACGTCGTCGAGGATCCCGGCAACGACGCGACCGTGTACCAGCGGGTCGGCCGCAAGCCGGCGATCGCCGCGGTGGTCACCGACTTCGAGGCCCGCGTCGCCGCCGACGATCGCGTCAACGGCTTCTTCGCCACGGTCACCGACTTCACCCGCCTGCACGCGTGCCTGACCCGGCAGGTGTGCGGCATCGACGGGCCGTGTCGCTACGGCGAGGAGGAGGCCGCCGAGTTCGCGCCGCTGGTGAACCAGGCGCCGTGCCGGTCGATGGCGGAGACCCACGTCGGCCTGATGAGCGGCGCCAGCGTCATCACGATCGACGACTTCAACGCCATCGCCGAGAACCTGGTGGCGGCCCTGACCGCGGCCGGCGTGGCGACGGGCGACATCGACGCCATCGTCGGCGCGATCGCGCCGCTGTGCGATCAGATCGTCGCCGGGGGCGTCGGATGCGCGCCGTAGCGGTCGCGGCGCTGGCGCTGGCGGCCGCGGCCTGCGGGCACGACGACGGCGACGTCGCCGCGCGGCGCGCGCCGCCGCCGGCCGCGACGGGACCGGGGCGCGCCCCATCCGCGGCGCCCGCGGCCGCCGAGGCCACGCCGCCGGCCGTCGCCACGCCGGCGCGCCGGACCATCGCCGGCATCGTCGTCGGCGAGACCACCGCGGCCCAGGCGGTGGCGACGCTGGCCGGGCAGGGCGTGACCTGCACCGACGCCTCGATGATGGGGATGATGGCGCGGGCGCACGCCGCCCACGGGTGCCCGCGCCCGGCGCGCCTGCGCGCCGCGCCCGCGGCGGCCGCCGCGATGCCGGCCGGCCACGCCCGCTACCTGTCGGACCCGGCGCTGCAGCAGGCGCGCTGGGCGTGCGCCGACGTCCTGGTCGCGCTGCTCGGCGACGGCCGCGACGGCGTCCGCGGCCGCCTGCTGGTGGTCGTCGCGCCTGGCGCCGACGCGCCGGTGTCGCTGGTGGCGTACCAGCGCACCTACCGCGCCGGTGACGCCGCGGTCGCCGACGCCGGCGCCACCTTCGCCGCGCTCGCCGGCCGCTACGGCGCCGCCGCCACCGCCCGCGGCGACGTCCCGGCCGTGGGCGCCGCGCTGCCGCCGTTCCAGCCGGTCGAGCGCCGCTGGCGCTTCGCCGACCTCGAGGTCGAGGCCACCGCCGTCGACCTCGGCCGCACCGGCATCGCGGTGTCCGAGGAGCTGGCGGTGCCGGCGCCTGCCCCCCACGGCTCGTGATGCCTGTCCGGCGGCCGGACAGTCTCACCGGGCCGACGCGGGGCCACAACGAAGCTCCCGACCGGGTGCCACCGCTCGCTTCGCTCACGCCGAGCGGAGCCGAGAGCGGCGAAGCCGCGAGGGCGCAGTCGAGGCGGCGGGCCGCGGCCGGAAGCCCGTCGGTGATCGCGGAGCGTCTCGGGGCCCGCGCCCTCGACTCGACCAGGCGGGTCGTCTTGCGGCTGCGCCGACGGCCCCCTCCGCTCGGGGTGAGCGGGGTGCGCTCAGGCCCCGACTGCGGCCGCGACCGCCGCCACCACCTGATCGATCGACCGGTCGCCGGTGTCGACGACGTGTTGCGCCGCCGCGTACAGGCCCTCGCGCGCCGCCAGCAGCGCGCGCAGCTCGGCGAACGCGTGCGGGTTCTGCGCCATCGGCCGCTGGTCGCCCTGCGCGACCACCCGGTTCCAGTGGTCCTCGGCGCGGGCGCGCAGCCACACCGTCCGCGCCCGCTCGCGCAGCAGGCCGTAGTTGACCGCGTCGTTGACGATCGATCCACCGGTCGCCAGCACCAGCGGCTCGTCGGCGGCCAGCAGCTGGACCAGGACCTCGCGCTCGAGCCGCCGGTAGTAGGCCTCGCCGTGCAGCTCGAAGATCTCGCCCAGCGCCAGCCCGGCGGCCTGCTCGATCCGCTGGTCGACCTCGACGAACGCGGCGCCCAGGCGCCGGGCCAGGCGCTCGCCCACGGTCGACTTGCCGGCGCCGCGGACCCCCAGCAGCGCCACCGGCACCGAGTCGCGGCGCTCCACCGAGACCCCGGCCAAGAGCTCCGCCGGGGTCGTCGCCACCGCGGCTGCCACCTCGGCGAAGCGGGCCAGCGAGATGTTGCCCTGGCCGCCCTCGAGCTGGGCCAGGAACCGCTCCGACACCCCGCTGCGCTCCGACAGCTCGCGCCGCGACAGCCCCAGGCGCTCGCGCGCCGCCCGCACCCGGGCCCCCACCGTCGACAGTAGCGAGTCGTTCCGCTTCATGGCCGACGCACTATACTGCATCCGCCCGGCACATGATGCATTAAATTGCTTGCGTCGCTCCGCCGCACCCGGTAGATCCGGACGGCCATGGACCCGATCTCGTTCGAGACCCACCCCGATCGCTACCGCCACTGGCGGCTGTCCACCGACGGCGACGTCGCGACGCTCGTCATGAACGTCGATCCGGACCACCCGCACCGGCCCGGCTACGAGCTCAAGCTCAACAGCTACGACCTGTCGGTCGACATCGAGCTCGCCGACGCGATCCAGCGGCTGCGGTTCGAGCACCCCGAGGTCCGCGCGGTGGTCGTCACCGCCGAGCTCGACCGGGTCTTCTGCTCGGGCGCCAACATCTACATGCTCGGCAGCTCGAGCCACAGCTTCAAGGTGAACTTCTGCAAGTTCACCAACGAGACCCGGCTGTACCTCGAGGAGGCCTCGGCCGAGAGCGGCCTGCGCGCGCTGGCCGCCTGCCAGGGCACCACCGCCGGCGGCGGCTACGAGCTGGCGCTGGCCTGCGACGAGATCCTGCTGGTCGACGACGGCAGCTCGGCGGTGTCGTTCCCCGAGACCCCGCTGCTCGCGGTCCTGCCCGGCACCGGCGGCCTGACCCGCCTGGTCGACAAGCGCAAGGTCCGCCGCGATCGCGCCGACGTCTTCTGCACCGTCGCCGAGGGCATCAAGGGCAAGCGGGCCCGCGACTGGGGCCTGGTCGACCAGGTCGTGCCGCGCAGCAAGTGGGACGCCACCGTCGCCGAGCGCGCCCGCGCCCTCGCCGCCGAGGGCGCCGCGCTGGCCCACGGCCCGGCGGTCGCGCTGCCCGCGCTGGCGCCGACCGTCGAGGCCGATCGCATCGCCTACCGCTACGTCGAGCTCCGCGTCGACCCGGCGACCCGCACCGGCGACCTCACGATCACCGGCCCGACCGCGCCGCCGCCCGCCGAGCTGCACGCCGGCGCCGACGGCGGCGCCGAGCTGTGGTCGCTGCGCGCCTTCCGCGAGCTCGACGACGCGCTGCTGCGCCTGCGCTTCGACCACCCGACGATCGGCGTGCTCCGCCTGCGCACCCGCGGCGACGCCGCCCACGTGCTCGCCCACGACGAGGCCCTGGCCCGCGCCACCACCGGCTTCGCCCGCGAGGTCCGGCTGCTGCAGCGCCGCGTCCTCAAGCGCCTCGACAACACCGCGCGCTCGTTCTTCGCGGTCGCCGACGCCGCCGACAGCTGCTTCGCCGGCGTCCTGCTCGAGACCGCGCTGTCGGCGGATCGCTTCTACATGCTGATCGACGACGCCGAGGCGATCGCGGTGCGCACGTCGTCGGCCAACGCCGGCCCGATGCCGACCGGCAGCGGCCTGACCCGGCTGCAGGCGCGCTTCTACGGCACGCCCGACGACGTCGCCAAGGTCCTGGCCCGCGGCGCCGACGGCCCGATCGCCGGCGAGGAGGCCGAGCAGCTCGGCCTCGCCACCGTCGCCGCCGACGACATCGACTTCGAGGACGAGCTGCGCATCGCGGTCGAGGAGCGCGCGTCGCTGTCGCCCGACGCCCTCACCGGCATGGAGGCGTCGCTGCGCTGGGTCGGCCCCGAGACCCTCGAGACCAAGATCTTCGGCCGCCTGTCGGCCTGGCAGAACTGGATCTTCACCCGCCCCAACTCGACCGGCGAGCAGGGCGCGCTGACCCTGTACGGCCGCCCGGAGCGGCCCGCCTTCAACTGGAACCGGACCTGAGCCGCCCGCGTCGACCCGCGTCACCGCCACCGAGGAGCCCATGAGCACCGTCCTGTCCGACGACAAGATCCCCAACAACGTCAACCTGTCGAGCGACCGTCGCCTGCAGCGCGCGCTCGAGGCCTGGCAGCCCAAGTTCCTCGACTGGTGGATGGAGATGGGCCCCGCCGGGTTCCAGGTCCAGGACGTCTACCTGCGCACCGCGGTGTCGGTCGAGGCCAGCGGCTGGGCCCACTTCGACTACGTCAAGATGCCCGACTACCGCTGGGGCATCTTCCTCGAGCCCAAGCAGGAGGGCCGCACGATCGGCTTCGGCGACTACCAGGGCCAGCCGGTGTGGGACGAGGTCCCCGGCGAGCTGCGCAACATGCTGCGCCGCCTGATCGTCACCCAGGGCGACACCGAGCCGGCGTCGGTCGAGCAGCAGCGCCTGCTCGGCCAGACCGCGCCGTCGCTGTACGACCTGCGCAACCTGTTCCAGGTCAACGTCGAGGAGGGCCGCCACCTGTGGGCGATGGTCTACCTGCTCCACACCTACTTCGGCCGCGACGGCCGCGAGGAGGCCGAGGAGCTGCTGGGCCGGCGCAGCGGCGACCGCGACCGGCCGCGCATCCTCGGCGCGTTCAACGAGCCGACCACGCACTGGCTGTCGTTCTTCATGTTCACGATGTTCACCGACCGCGACGGCAAGTATCAGCTGTCGGCGCTGTCGGAGAGCGGCTTCGATCCGCTGGCGCGCACCTGCCGCTTCATGCTGACCGAGGAAGCCCACCACATGTTCGTCGGCGAGACCGGCATCCAGCGCGTGGTCAAGCGGGCCTGCGAGCTGATGAAGCAGGATCCCAGCGGCGACGTCCGCGCCCTCGGCGGCATCGACCTGCCGACGATCCAGAAGTACTTGAACCTCTGGTACACGCTGTCGCTCGACCTGTTCGGCGGCGAGATCTCCTCGAACGCGGCCGACGCGTTCGCGGCCGGCCTCAAGGGCCGCCACAAGGAGGACAAGTACGAGGAGCACAAGGTCCTCGACCAGAGCTACCCGATGGAGGTCCTCGAGGACGGCAAGATCGTCGCCAAGGACATCGCGATGCGCACCGCGCTCAACGAGGTGCTGCGCGCCGAGTACATCAAGGACTGCGCGCGCGGCGTCGAGCGCTGGAACAAGACCATCCGGGAGGAGGGCGTCGACTTCACCCTCGCGCTGCCGTCGAACCGGTTCCACCGCCACATCGGCATCTACGCCGACAGCCACTTCACGCCCGGCGGCGAGCCGGTGTCCCGCGCGGTCTGGGAGGCCCACCGCCACGAGTGGCTGCCCACCGACGAGGACGAGGCCTACGTGAAGAGCCTCATGCAGCCGGTGCTCGAGCCGGGCAAGATGGCGAGCTGGATCGCGGCGCCGGCCAAGGGCATCAACGGCCAGCCCGAGCAGTTCGAGTACGTGCGGCTGGTGTAGCGCGCCGCGCGCGCCGCGGCGTGACGCCCGAGGGCCAGCCGGAGCGGCTGGCCCTCGTCGCGTCCGGACGCCGCCGCCGATCGCGGGGACCGGCGCCGGCACCGGCGCCGAAACGAAAAAGGGCCAGCCGGAGCGGCTGGCCCTTTCGCGTCACGAGCTGGTTCAGCTCGCGATCAGATCACTCTCCGCCCTCGCACGGGTCCATGCCCATGTCGCCGCCGCCACAGGGGTCGCCCATGTCGCCGCCGTACATGTCGCCGCCGTACGAGTCGCCACCACCGGAGCTCATGTCGCCACCGGAGTTGCTCATGTCACCGCCACCCATGGTGGAATCGGTCTTCGACTTGCCGCCGCAGGCGGTGGCGAGGGCCGCGAGGCCGATCGCAAGCATAACGTTACGCAGGGTCCGCATCAGTCGCTCCTTAGCTAGCTTCGGGTTGGGTCCCCTGGGCCGCGTGCCCAGGGAAACCCTGCTTTCAACGGTCGTACCTGCCGGCGCTTACACCGTGGCGCTGAGGAGCCAAGCGATTGCGCGGCGAGGCGACGGTAGCCGGGAAAATCAAGCGGTTGCCACGCGCCCGGCCGTAAAAATTGTCGAAGTTTGTAGCGAACCGGCGATCTCGGCCCGATCTCAGGGGTTGGCCGGGGGATCGCTCGGGGCCGCGGGCTCGGCCTTGCTGCCGCCCACCGCGATCCGCGACGGATCGATCGTGTCCCGCGCGGTCTTGGCGCAGGTCCGGATCGAGTCGTTGTCGGTGTTGGCCGGCCCGCCGCCGACCTTGAGGATGCACTTGGTGTCCTCGTCGAAGAAGTGAAAGACGTTCACGTCGTCGGCGCCCTGGGCGATGACCTGGGTGCACGCGAACGTGCCCATGGAGTCGTCCTCGCGGAACTTCTGGTTCGCCTTGTCCTTGCAGCCTTCCTTGAAGGCGTCCGGCGTCTCGATGGTCCAGCAGTAGGCGGTGACCCGGCACAGCTCGTCGCCGGGCAGCACGCCGAGCTTGTGGTTGGTCTTCTTGGCCAGCTTCTCCTGCTCCTTGGCGGTCAGGTGCTTGCCGCCGCGGATCATCGCGCACACCGACACCGCCTCGGCGTCGGCCTTGGTGATGTCGTGGAGCTCGAGCGGCTCCTTCTCGGCGAGCGCGGCCTGGAACGCGGGCAGATCGATCAGCTGCTCGCACGGGATGGTCGCGCCGCCGGGCACCGGCGGGTTCACCTTCGGCGCGGCCTTGGCGGCGGGCGTCGCCTTGTCGAGCGCCTCGGCTTCCTTGCGGGCGCGCTCGGCGGCTTCCTTGTCGCTCGCGCAGGCGCTGGCCACCAGCGTCAGCGCGGCGACGATCAACGTGATGGACTTGATCGTTCGCATCGTTCCCTCCTCGGCGCGCGCACGATAGCAGAGTGATCGACGGACCGCGCGCTCCCGGCACAGGTGTCGCTGACAGCGACGGATCGAAGCCAAGCGTGCGTGCCCCGGTAGGTCGGTCCACCACCGACACAGACATTTCTCAGGTTGTCCACACCCCTGTCGCTGAGACCGACATTCCCCAATGCAATCCGGAACTTGGAAATCACGGGGTTGTGGCTCCGCTGTGGCTGGCACGCCGGATGCTCTATGGTCTCCCCGTCGGCGGTCACACCGGACCGCTCGAAGAAACGACGGGCCTCGTCGGGAAGGGCAACCAACTCGTCAGGCCGGGAAGCTCGGACAGGAGGGCTCTCTGGGGACAGAGAGTCGGGGCAGAGACTGATCGATACGCTGGGGGTCAGGCGCACGGTGCACACGCAGCACCGGGCGACGAAGGCCGTGAGCGGAGGAGGTGTGATGGCACCTCCAAGGTCGCTGCAGCAGAGCCTGAGGGAGCTGAAAACGCAGGAGGGGACACGGGTGACGCGCGGGACTAAACCCCCCGCCGGACACCGCGGATCACGGTTCGGAGCAACCCCCTGAGGTCGACGTGACGTTCGCTGGCGCCGGGCAACCGGCAGGCGGCGGCACCAACGGCGCGAGGGGAACGGCCAGCGACGAGCTGGTACGGCTGGATCGTGGGAGAAAACCCCTGGAGCGAGAACCCTGGACACGGCAGCGGAGCGAAACAGATTCGCAAGGCGCACAGAGGAGCAACCCGTCGAGAGCGCGCGAAACGCTGAGGGCGGAACACAGATGGACCTGGGATGTCCGTCGAGACGTGGACTCTGAGTGCTGACGTCGTGAAGAGGGGAGAAAGCCCAAGGGAGGCGCCCGGAGCGGCAACGCAAGGGGCAGATGACTGCACGAAGGGACTCTGAAGGAGCGCGAAGCTCACGAGAGGATGCACCCGCCTTCGCAAGGAGACGGGGTCCGGTATCGACGGAAGACCATAGGGTCCATCGGAAACGGTGAGACAAGGATGGGATCGGGGTAACCCAACAGCCCTGATACGTCGGTACAAACAACACTCTGAAGAGCGGTGAACTCCACGAGAGGGCGCTGCGCCCCGGTGACGGGAACGCGGCTGGATGCAGGATTCTTGAACCTCCGAAGGGAACACGTCGAGTCGAGCGGTCCGTTGTGATCGTCGACGCGGAAGCGGCCTGGATGGCGAAAGCCATTCGGGCCGTTGCCATTTTTCGGCGCCGCGTCCGCGATCCGTGCGGCTTGTTCGCAACCGCGGGGCGGCCCGGTCGAAAGCGACGGGGAACCATCCAACGGAGAGCTCCATGTTCCGCGTCGCCCACCTGCTTCCCCTGCTGTTCGTCACCGCCTGCTCGATCGCCACCGGCCTCGGCTCGTCGACCCCGTCGGCGCTGTCCGGCGGCGCCGCCGCCCACCGCGAGCCCGACGGCCGCGTCGCCTACCCGGGCGCCGACCTGCTCACCGCGCGTCGCGACCCGTGCACGCCGGCCCGCAACCACTGCCTGCGCCCCGAGGCGTGGTTCGTCGGCGATCCGTTCCACGACGACCTCGCCCGCGAGGGCAAGGTCTTCCAGGCCCGCCCGGTCTTCGGCTTCGACGACGCGTGGTGGACCTGGCAGTACGCCGCCGAGGCGCTGCCCGGCCCGGCCTACCGGACCGCGCCGGCCACCGCGGCGCTGGCCGCCGGCGACCTGGTCATCTGGTTCGACGACGACTACGACCACTTTCCGGCCACCGAGCACGAGGCCCAGACCAGCCGGCACTGGATGATGGGCTACGTCGGCGCGGTCGACGGCGCGCACGTCCGCACCGTCGGCGGCCGCGACGTCGACCTCGACCGGGCGCGCGCCGTGGTCGAGACCCGGTAGCCCGGCGCGCCGTGGCTCGGCGCGGCGAGGTCGGCGGGGCGCACCCCGCGGGACCGGGCGCGCGCCAGAGCCCACCCGCTGACGAGCGTCCGTTATAGCGCCGCCCAGACGTCGAACAGATAGAGGTCCGAGCGCAGCGTCTCGGCGCCGGCCGGCGTCGCCACGTCACCGGCGCCGAGGTGCCGCCAGTCGACGAGCACGACGAAGTGCCAGCGCCGGAACAGCACCGCGATGCCGGCTCCGGCCTCGTACCCGAGCCGGGTCTGGCTCGTCTTCGTGCCATCCACGCTGGCGGTGCCCGGCTCGGCGACCGCCGCGGCCCGCAGGATGAACGGCCGGAGCGGCGTGACGGTCGCGATCGCCGCGATCGGGACGCCCGAGGTCGAGATCTCGGTAGTGTCGGTCGACGCCGTCGCGAGTCCCCAGCCCACCGACGCACCCACGCCGAGGAAGTTCGTGACCTCGACCATCGCCTCGAGCCGGAGGTCGAAGCCGCCGCCGTGCAGGGCCGGCCGGTCGCCGAGCCTCATGGTGCCGAGCCCGAGCCGGCCGCCGACGATCGCGCCGAGGCGGCCGACCCCGACCTCCTCGGGCGCGGCGCCCAGCGCCCCCATCCGGTACCAGCCCCCGCCGAGGCTCTGGGTGGCGAACTGCCGCCCCTCGCGGAACCTCGGTGCGGCCCCGGGCACGACCTTGCCGACCGCGAGGTTCGAGCAGGCCGCGATCGCGGCGATCGCGACGACCATGGCACCCCGGATCACATGCATGACGACTCCGATCGTGTGCGGACCAACGCGGCGGCGTCGGCGCGGCTGGCTGGATCGCAGCGGCGCCAGAACATGCGGAACAGGCGGACGCGGGCCTGCACGCCCCAGCCCTGGTACGTCACCGAGGGGCCGAGCGCGAGCGCGTCCGTGGCGCGGACCACCTGCGGCCCGACGAGGACGTGCAGCGCGGTGCCGCGTGTCGGATGGACCGACACGCCCAGCCCGGCGTAGCCCTCCGCGTAGAGATCGCCGTCACCGTTGGCGAGGGAGGCCCCCATCGTCGCGCGCGGCCGCACCGTCCAGCCGCTGTTGCCGATCGCCGACGCCAGCCAGACCCGGAGCGGCCGCGCCGAGATCCCGGCGCCGGGATCGTCGGTGGCGCCACCGTCGCCGACGGTCTGCCAGCCCAGCCCCAGCCCGAGATCGGCGTCACGGAGCCAGTCGAACTCCAGCGCGAGCCCGAGCCCGGCGGTCACCGTGCGGTCGCCGCGGTCGGCGCCATTGGCGTCGAGGCGCGCCAGGCCGGCGTTGACCTCGACCGCCCACCCCATCCCGGCGCTGCACGCGCTCAGCACGAGGGGAGCCGCGAGCAGCACGCCGCGCATCAGGGCGCCCGGCCCTCGGCGACGATGTCGGTGATCAGCTTGGTGCAGACGTCGCCGTCGCCGGTGCACGCGCAGCGGATCTTCTCGCCCTCGGTCCGGCAGCCGATCGGGTGCTCGGCCGGTAGCTCGGGGCAGGCCCAGTTGTCCGCCTGGGCGCCTCGCTCGACCTTGGTGCAGCCGTGCCGTTCGGTGCCCCGAAAGATGATGGCGTCCTCGCCGGCGTGGAGACCGGTGTCGATGACGTGGGTGCTGGCCATCTCCTTGACCAGCTGTCCCCCCAGTCCGAAGCAGCCCGCCAGGCTGGTCGCCACGACGAGCACGAGCGCGATCCGATGCATGCGTCCTCCACTTGTTTCGGGGCGGCTACCGCCCCCTGATCCGGTGGACACGCAACGTCGGTGGCTGGCGTCAGGTGCGTTACGCTCGGGTCGTGCGGTTCGTGATCGTCGCCCTGCTCGGGCTGGCCGCCGTGGGGCGTCCGGTCCAGGCCGACGGCTGCCAGTTCGACTGGTACACGTCGGCCGGGACGGTGTCGCCCGGCGCCGTGTGCCGTGCGGTCGTGCTGACCACCGATGCTGCCGGCGCCGACCACGCGGAGGGCAGCGCCGTGTTCGCGTCCGAGGTCGCGGGGCGGGGCACGCTGGCCGTGACCCTCCGCGCGTTGAGCCCGTGGGCCGGGCCGCTCCAGATCCAGTTCCCCGGCGGCTGGGTGCTGCTGCGCGACGACGCGATCGGGCTGTACACCAGCGAGGCGCAGTGGGGCAGCCGCGGCTGGCAGCCGCTGCCCTCCGGGGTCGAGGCACGGCGGCTGGTCGACGAGCGGCGCCTCGAGCTCGACCTGCGCGGCGACGGCGTGGTGGTGGTGCGCCTCGCTGGTGTCGAGGCGGCGCGCTGGTCGCTCGACACCCCGGCGCGGGGGGTGTTCGCGGTGTGGCTGCACGGGCCGCGCGGGCGACGCGCGCGGGTCGCGATCAGCGACTGGTCGCTGCCCCCGGCGGAGTGACGCAGCGATCGACCTCCGCGGCCCGGCCGAACGCGCTCAGGGTCGCGCACACGCGCTCGAACGCGGCGTCGACGGTCAGCGGCTGGACGTCGACGTCGCCGCCGCTGTCGCCGACCAGCAGCCAGCGCGCGTCGGGCGTCACCTCCAGCGCGGTCGGCACCGCGCCGTCACGCGACGGGATCACCCAGCGGAGGCGGCCGTCGTGCAGGTCCCAGATCCGGATCTCGCCGCTGGCGTGGCCGGTCGCCAGCAGCGTGCCGTCGCGTGCCGTCGCGGTCGCGACCACCGGCGCGCCGCTCCGCGCGAGCTCGGTCTCGCCGCCGGCGCGGTGCCGGACGACGAGCCGGCCCTCGGCGTCGACCACGATCGCCGCCCCGTCGCCATCGATCGCGACGGCGCGTCCTGGCCACGGCCTCGCGACGCCGCCGACGACGCCGGTGGTGTCGTCGGCCCGCGCCACCAGCAGGTCGTCGTCTCGCGGCACGATCGCGACCACCTCCGGGCCGCCGAGCTCGCGGCCCCCGGCGGGAGACCACGTCCTCACGCCGTCGGCGTGCCCGCTCACCACGCCGTCGCGGGTCGGCGCGATCGCGGTCACCGGCCGCGGTGCGCGCGCCCGCCACGGCGGGCCGACGGTCGCGCCGACCGACCACCGGGCCAGCTCGCCGTCGAGATCGCCCGCGGCGAGGGCGTCGCCGGCGACGTCGAAGCCGATCGCCGAGATCGGCGCCCGGCCCAGGGCGAGCGTCGCCACCAGCCTGCCATCGCGCGCCCACAGCCGGACCGCACCGTCGGCGTGGCCGGTCGCCAGCCAGCGCGCGCCGGGCGCCGCTACCAGCGCCTCGGCGCCGGTTCGCGTGGTCTGGCCGATCGTGCCGTCGAGTCTGGTCGCGCGGACGACGCCGTCGAGGCTGACCACGAGCGCGCCGTCCGGCCCGGCGTCGATCGCGACGATCTCGCCGTCGTGCGCGGCGAGCGCGCCGGCGGCGACGCCGCGCCGCGCGTCCCACAGCCAGGCCTCGTGCGCGGAGGTGATCGCGAGGACGCGATCGCCGGTCGGGGCGTCGGCCAGGGTCGCCCGATCGAAGCGGGCGTGGCCGGGCAGCCGCGCCACGACCTCGCCGTCGGTGGCGTCGAGCGCGACCACCTCGCGGCCTCGCATCGTCGCGAACATGCGCGGCGAGCCCGGCTGACCGTCGAGGTCCGGGTTGAGGAACGGCGCCGGCCGCGGCGGCCAGGCGGGCGCCCGCACCCCGACCACTTCGGACGGGCCGTACGAGACCACCGCCCAGCCGCCCGCCGGCGACGGCACGATCCCACCTAGCCGTCGGCCCGGGTGCTCGACCACCAGCCGCGGCGTCGGCGGTGCGCCGCCCCGCAGGTGGTCGCGGACCGCGGCCAGCGGCCAGGCGAGGCCGCGGCCGTCGTCGCCGGCGCTGAGCACGACCTCGTCGGCGCGATCGAGCCACAGCACCGCCTCGCCGTGGTGGGCGCGCCACCGGGCGCTCGCGGCGCCGTCCCACGCGAGCAGCTCGCCGTCCGCGCACGACGCGATCGCGAGGTCGTCGGCGGTCACGAGCCGCGACGCCGCGCACCCGACGCCGCTGTCCGCGAGGCGCGTCCCGGTCGCCGCGTCCCACCGGCGGAGCCCGGCGCGGCACGCGGTGACCAGCGTGCCGTCGGCGAGGAATGCGGCGGCGCAGGCTTCACCGGCCGCGCCGCCGGCGTCGACCACGCGGCTCGCCGCGTCCGCGACGTCGAGCACCTCGACCACGCCTTCGGTGCCGGTGATCACGACGTGGGAACCGTCCGGCGCCCAGGCGAGCCACCGCGGGTTGGACAGCTTGGACGCCCGGGCGTGCGTGCGCACGCCATCGACGCCGCGCCGCAGCTCCAGGGACGCGTCGCCGCTGATCGCGGCGATGCGGGCCCCGTCGGGGGACCACGCCGCGGTGCGCACCGGGCCGTCGTCGAGCGCGCGCGCGGCCGGCCCCGCCGCCAGCACGTCGACCAGCGCCTGCCAGAGCTCGTCGTCCGCCGGCGCCGTCCCGGCCGCGGCGCCGGCGAGGGCGATCGCGTCGAGTCGGCCAGTTGGGGTCGCCGCGAGCAGCCGGGCGCGGGCCGCACGCGACCGGGCGAGCGCGCGCTGCGCCCCCTGTTCGCTGGTGACCGCGCGCGCCCGTGCGCGCTCGGCGCGGTCCCGCTCCTGGACCACGCAGCGCACCGAGGCGATCGCCACGACGGCGACCGCGAGCAGCGCCGCCGTGGCCACCCGGACCGCGGTGCGGTGGCGCCGCAGGAAGTGGCGCACCAGCTCGCGGGTCCGGTAGCGGTAGGCCCGGATCAGCTGGCCGGCCGTGTAGCGACGGAGGTCCTCGGCGAGCTCGAGGGCGGTCGCGTACCGCGCCGCCGGATCGCGCGCCATCGCGCGCTCCACCACCGCGACCAGCTCGGGCGGCGCCGCCGGCCAGGCGTCGGCCAGGGGCGCGGGTGGGCCCGCCAGCACGCGCCTCCGGATCGTGTCGCCGTCGCCGGCCCCGTAGGGGGCGACACCGGCGAGCAGGTGGTACAGCGTCGCGCCGAGCGCGTAGACGTCGACGCGCGGATCGGTGGCGCCGCCGCGCGCCTGTTCGGGCGGCATGTACGCCGCCGTGCCCGCGCCGAACCGGGTGAGCCCGTCGGCGGGGGCGGGCCCCTCGACCTCGGGGCCGTCGGCGCCGTCGATCGTGCGCGCCAGGCCCCAGTCGATCACCACGGTCTCGCCGAAGCTGCCGAGGAGGATGTTCGCGGGCTTGATGTCGCGGTGGAGGACGCCGCGGCCGTGAGCGTAGGCGATCGCCTCGGCGGCGGCGACCAGGCGGGGCAGCAGCAGCAGCCGGGCCTCCGGGACCGTCGCCGCGGCGATGGCGTCGTCGAGCGGCGTGCCCTCGACCAGGGGCATCGTGTAGAACGGTTCGTCGTCGGGCCAGCGGCCTAGCTCGAGCACGCCGACGATGCTGGGGTGCTGGAGGCGCGCGGTGAGGCGTGCCTCGCGCAGGAAACGAGCCCGCAGCGCGTCGCCCGAGCCGGGCAGGGCGCGCGCCTGCTTGATCACGACCTCGCGGCCGAGGCGGCGATCGCGGGCGCGCAGGAGGTGACCCATGCCGCCGCGATGGTCGGCGAGGGGGACGCGGTCGGTGTAGAGCCCCGGGTCGACCTCGATCAGCGGCGGGCCGCGATCCCCGAACGGGGCCCCGAGGCCGGCGATCGCGCGGCAGGTCGCACATGCGACGAGGTGCGCCTCGATCGCGCCGTCGATCCGTCCGGCCGCGTGGGCGAGGATGTCAGCGACCGCCGGGTGGTCCATGCGGGATCGTCACCATGATACAGTGCCGCGACATGCGCTGGGACGTCGCCACCGAGACGGCGTGCGAGGCGCTGGTCGCGATCGTGTGCGACGACGGTCGGGCGCGCGAGGCCCGGGAACAGGCCTGGCGCGAGCTACTGGCCCGGGTCGCGCCGGCGATCGAGAGCTGGTCGCGGCGCAGCCCGATCCTCCGCCAGGCGGGCCTGGCGACCCCCGACGACGCCCGCGCCGTGCTGGTCGCGGTGCTCGAGCGGCTCGCCGACGACGACTTCGCGAACCTGCGCCGGTACCTGGCCCGGCGCCCACCCCCACCAGGCCAGGCCGATGCGGTCGACGCGCTCGCCCGGCTGGTCGAGGACGACGGCGGCCGCGACGACCCGGCGGCGGAGGAAGCCGCCGACCCGATGAGCTCGACGCCGCTGCAGGCGTGGCTGCGAACCCTGGTCCGGTACGTCGAGCGCGACCAGGTGCGCCGCCGGCTCGGCAGCGGTGCCGACCGCGGCAAGCGCAGCGTCACCACCGACGCCGCGCCGTTCGACACCGACGCGGCGGCCGCGCTCGGCCACCGGCCGCCGGTCACGGACGCGCTGGCGATCGCGGCGATCGTCGCCGAGGTCCGCGGGTACATGGCCACGTTTCCGGCGCCGATGCGCGAGGCCCTCGAGCTGTGGCTCGACGAGACGTCGTTCGACGAGATCGCCGCGCGGCTAGGGCTCGAGGACGCGAGGCGCGCGCGGGCCCTGGTGCGTGCCGGGCAGGCCCGGCTGCGCGAGCGCTTCCGCGACCGGATGCCGGCGATCTTCGGCGAGGCCGCGTAGGTCACACCACGGACACACGCAGGCGCGCGCGGGGCCGTCAGGCAGGGCCTGGGGCGCCGCGCCTACCGCCGGCCGCGCGGGCGGCCCAGCGCGGCCTCGACCACCGGCCGCAGCTCGTCGACCAGCTCGGGCGCGCACACCAGCCGCACCGCCGCCATCGGCTGGCCCAGCGGCATGTCCTCGAGCAGGCGGCCCAGCGTGACCGAGCCGTAGCGCGGGTGATCCTTGACGTGCAGCTCCTCGTCGCTGCCGGCGCGGTAGCCGACCTGGTGGGTCAGGTCGACGTCGACGTAGTAGCGGCCGTCGGCGCCGAAGCGGCGCTCGGCGATCTGCAGCGCCGCCGGCAGGACGCGCTCGCCGACCCGCGGGTCGTCGCCGAGGTCGAGGGTCTTGAACAGGCGGCGGGCGCCGAGCCGGCGCGACAGGTCGCGCAGCACCGGATCGGCGGCGGCCGGGCCCTCGCCGACGCCGGCCCACGCGTCCATCGCGGTGAACAGCGAGACGTCGTGCAGGCGCAGGTAGTCGGCGACCGGCAGCTCGACGCCGCGCGCCAGCTGCGCCGCCGCGGTCAGCCCCGGCGGCTCGGCGTGCTGCCGGGCCAGCTGGGCGAACCGCTCCATCAGCTTGATGAACATCCACTCGGCCGAGCGCACGGTCTTGTGGTGATAGACCTGCGCGTACATGTACGAGCGCGCGAACAGGTACTGCTCGACCGCGTACATGCCGCGGCGGTAGTCGATCACCAGGTCGCGCGGATCGTCGCTGCCCGAGTGCAGCTCCTCGACCTGCAGCGCGTGGATGATCCAGTCGAGGTCGTAGGTGGCGTAGCCGGCGCCCGAGTAGTGGCCGTCGCGCAGCAGGTAGTCGAGGCGGTCGACGTCGAGCTGCGACGACACCAGCTTGCGGGCGAACGCCGGCTTGTAGGTCTTGGTCCAGAACGAGCCCAGCACCTCGGCGAGCCCGGGCTCGAGCTCCTCGAGCGCGCCGCGCAGCTCGTCGTCCTCGAGCGCGATCCGCGCGCCCCACCGCTCGTGATCGCTGCCCGGGAAGACGTGCTCCCAGGCGTGCGAGAACGGGCCGTGGCCGACGTCGTGCAGCAGCGCCGCGACCTTGACGTGGCGCGCGGTGCGCTCGTCGAGCCCCAGGCCCTCGACGACGCGGCGCGCGACGTGGAGCGCGCCCAGCGCGTGGCCGAAGCGCGAGTGCTCGGCGCCGGGGTAGACCAGCCAGGCCCAGCCCATCTGCTTGATGCGGCGCAGCCGCTGCATCGCGCGGGTCTCGAGCAGCTCGCCGAGCCGGCGGTCCTCGCCCCGGAGCTCGATGAGCCCGTGGACGGGATCGCGGAAGACGCGGTCGCGCGTACCCGGCAGCATCCGGGAATGCTCCGACGGCGGCCGTGGGGAGTCAAATCAACGCCGTTCAGTATCGCAACCTGTCTGAATCACTGCGCTTGCGTTCCCTCGCGGCGCCCGGCATGGTCGCCCGACATGGACCGGATCGCCCAGCGCCGCATCCAGCGCGTCGACACCCGCACCGGCGCCCGGACCGCCGATCGCGACCCGGTGATCGCCGAGGCGGCGCTGACCATCTGCGCGCGCGGCCGCGAGGCCATGGTCGTCATGCGCACGCCGGGGCCGTCGGGCGAGGACGCCGAGCTGGTGCGCGGCCTGCTGCACGCCGAGGGCGTCGCCGACGCCGTCGCGCTGGCGATCCGCCAGGTCGAGGCCGACGTCGTCGAGGTCGACCTCGACCCCGCGACCCTGGCGCCGCGCGCGCTGACCTCGACCGCGGCGTGCGGCGTGTGCGGCCGCGCCGCGATCGCCGACCTCGAGCTGCGCGCCCGCGAGGTCGCCGCCGAGTGGACCGTCGGCGCCGCGGTGATCGCCGGGCTGCCCGCGGCGCTGCGGGCCCGGCAGGCCGCGTTCGACGCCACCGGTGGGCTGCACGCCGCCGGCCTGTTCGATCGCGCCGGCGCGCTGCGCGCCCTGCGCGAGGACGTCGGCCGCCACAACGCGGTCGACAAGCTGGTCGGCTGGGGCCTGGCCACCGGCGTCGACTTCGCGGCGTCGATCCTGGTGCTGTCGGGGCGGCTCGGCTACGAGCTGGCGCAGAAGGCGGTGGTCGCCGGCGTCCCGGTGCTGGCCGCGGTGTCGGCGCCGACCACGCTGGCGATCGACGTGTGCGAGCGTTTCGGGGTCACCGCGTGCGGCTTCGTCCGCGACGGTCGCCTCAACGTCTACAGCCACGGCCACCGGGTCGACCCTTGACGGGATCGCCGCCGTGCAATACAGCCGGGGGCCCCGCGCGTTGCGTGACGGATTTCTTGCACCCTCTCGATCCCGTTGCATAGGGTTCCAGCGATGCTCCAACTCTCTCGTCGACACGACCTGCTCGCCCTGGTGGCGATCTCCGCCACGCTGCTGGCGTCCGCTTGCAAGGACGGCGGCAAGAAGGAGGCGAGCCGGGGCAGCGAGGGCGGCGGGGGCGGCGGCGGCACCGCCGCCGGCAAGGGCGGCGGCACCGGCAAGGCGCCGGCCACCGCGCCGCCGCGCGGCCCCGAGCACGTCGTCTACTCGCTGGTCGACAACCGGCTGTCGGCGCACCTCGAGCGCAACGGCGGCCTGCTGGTCGCGGGCGGCTCCAACGGCTTCGCCAAGTACGTCCGCTTCGGCAACACCGAGACCATCAAGAAGAAGACCTGGGAGCTGCGCCAGCGCGAGGGCGACGTCTACGTCGCCAGGCTGACCGGCACCAGCGGCCGGGTCGACGTCCCGCTGACCGCGGCGATGGTGCAGGGCGACCCCGTGATCCGGCTCCGCGTCCACGCCACCGACGGCGGCGCGATCAGCGTCCGCGTCAACGACGGCGGCGACATCAACGGCCAGGTCGAGGCCGGCTGGTCGACGGTCGAGATCCCGGTGCCCGCCGGGCAGCTCCACGAGGGCGAGAACCAGCTCTTGTTCTTCGTCCGCAAGGCCGGGCTGACCGTCGACTGGATCCAGGTCGGCGGCACCGCGCCCGGCGACCACGCGACCCGCTTCTACGACGGCTCGACCAAGAGCCTGGTGCTGCCCGAGGGTGGCGCGATGGCCTGGTACGCGTTCGTCCCCGACAAGGGCCTGCTCACCGGCGACGTCCCCGACGCCGCCTGCAAGGTCGCGGTCCACGCCACCGCCGCCGACGGCCGCAGCGTCGACGGCACGCTGACCGGGCTGGGCTCGGCGGTCGATCTCGCCGAGCTGGCGGGCAAGGCGGTCCGGCTCGAGCTGGCCGCGGCCGGCTGCCCCGAGGCGTCGCTGGCCAAGGCCGCGCTGGTGGTCCCGGGCGAGCGCCCGGCGCCGCAGCGGGGCGCGCCGCCCAAGTACGTCGTCATGCTGATCATGGACTCGCTGCGCGCCGACCGGGTCCGGCCGTTCCAGCCCGACGCCCGCCCCGAGGTCCCGACCTGGGACAAGCTGGCCGAGTCGTCGGCGATCTTCCTGCAGAACTACGTGCAGGGCAACGAGTCGCGGGTCTCGCACGCGTCGCTGTGGAGCTCGCTGTACCCGGTCAAGCACTCGATGATCGGGCCCAAGGACAAGCTCGACCTCAAGTGGACCACGGTCGACGAGGTCGCCAAGAGCGCCGGCCTGTTCACCGCCGGCGCGTCGGCCAACGGCTACGTCGATCCGGGGCGCTGGGGCTTCGGCCAGAAGTGGGACAAGTTCTCCAACCACATCCACGAGGCGCTCGGGCTCAAGGCCGAGGACATCCTCGACAAGGGCTGGAAGTTCGTCGGCGACAAGAAGGAGCCCTGGTTCCTGTACATGGGCTTCGTCGACACCCACGTGTCGTGGCGCGCCAAGTCGCCGTGGATCGAGAAGTACGACCCCGGCTACACCGGCCGGTTCGCGCAGACCTTCTCGGGCCAGGACGCCGCCGACGCCGCGACCGGCAAGAGCAAGCTGACCGAGCGCGAGAAGCAGCACGTCCGCGCCCTCTACGACTCCAACGTCAGCTACCAGGACGACATCCTGCGCCAGCTGATCGAGAAGCTCGAGGCCGCCGGCATCTGGGACCAGACGATGCTGATCGTCACCGCCGATCACGGCGACGAGCAGTGGGAGGACGGCCGGGTCGGCCACGGCGGCTCCAACCGCGACATGCTGGTCCACGTGCCGCTGCTCATCCACTACCCGCCGATGGTGCCGGCCGGCAAGTTCACCGAGGGCACCGAGATCATCGACGTCGTCCCGACCATCGCCGACGCGCTGGGCGTGCCGACCGATCCCGAGTGGCAGGGGCAGTCGCTGATCCCGCTGGCCGAGGGCGTCGACGGCGGCTACCCGCGCCTGAGCTTCAACTCGATGTACGAGACCAGCCACGGCGGCCGCATCGAGAACTGGAAGGTCCGGATCAAGGGCGGCGCCAGCACCGCGGCGTACGATCTCGACGCCGACCCCGACGAGATGAAGGACATCTGGGGCACCGACGACGCCGCGATCGGCGCCCGCGCCGTGCTCGATCCGCTGTGGCTGCTGCGCGCCTTCAACATGGAGTGGAAGAAGGCGGTGTGGGGCAACGCGGCCAACGTCACCGAGCGGTTCGCCGCCGACCTCGGCGAGTGACGGCGCCGTCGTGACCGATCCCGCCGACGTCCGCCCCAGCGCCGGGGCCCGGCTCCGCCTCGAGCGCGCCTGGGTCAGCGACGACGGCGCGCGCGCCCGCTACCGCGCCGCGGTGCTGACGCCCGACGCCGAGTTCCCCTACGACCTCGAGCTCGCCGCCGACGCCGAGCCGCAGGTCACCGCGACCGCGACCGCGGCGCCGCCCGAGCTCGAGGCGGCGCTGACGATGCTGGCGCGGCTGACCGCCCGCGGCGTCGCCAAGCGCGTCGCCGACGGCCTGGCGCCGTGGCCGCCGAGCCTGCTGCGCTGGCGCGGCCCCGGCCGCGGCGCCTAGTCCGGACCGAGCGGAGCCCGACGGCGCGCGCAGCGCGCGGCGTCGGATCAGCGGAACGAGGGACGGACGGGATGCGATCTCCAGGGGGTGTCCCTGAATAGGGACAGCCCCTGGGGCGCGTCGGTCGCCGCCGGGGCGGCGTCGGTCATCGTCGGTCGCCGCAGATCGTCGGTCGGCCCGACGCGTAAGGTAGCGGCATGGCTCACCGTCCTCGCACGTTCGCCCTCCCGCTCGCGCTCGCCGTCGCGGCGACCGGCCTCGTCGCCGCCTGCGCCGGGCCCAAGGTGTCCCGCTCCATCACCACCGCACAGCTCGGCACCCGCTACGCGCGGATCACCGGCTACTTCGCCACCGCCAAGGCCGCGCCCGGCGGCCGCCACGAGGAGGACGTGCCCGGTGACCTCCAGCACGACCTCATCCTCGACGAGGCGACGCTGATGACGGCGGGCCCCGCCGAGACCTGCATCGACGTGGTCGTGCGCACCGAGAGCCAGCACGACGAGCCGCTCGAGCAGCTGGCGCCGTCGTGCGCGGTCGGGGGCGCCTCCGCCGCGGTCGTGGTCGACGACGAGACCCTGCGCGTCGTCGACTACTCCTACGAGGGCATGGCGCCGGTGATCCAGGTCGAGGGCGTCGCCGCCGCCGAGTACGCCGCCCTGGCGGTGTCGCAGCCGGCCGCGAAGAGCTTCCGCGTGGTCGAGCGCCGCGCCCGGATCTGCTGCGGCGCCGCAGGCGGCAAGACGGTGACGCTGGCGCTCGACAACGCGCGCCGCGAGGTCGCCGGCTACGACTACTCGCTGACCTTCGAGTGGGTCACCCGGTAGCGGGCGGTCGTGCCGGCGTCGCCGGCTACAGGTCGTCGTCGTCCTCGTCGTAGTAGACCGGCTCGAACCGCTGCTCGCGGCTGGCCGGGCACATCGTGCGGTAGGCGCAGCGGTCGCACCAGTAGCCCGGGTTGGTGCGCGGGCCGTCGGACACCGCCAGCGCCGCGGCCTCGATGTTGTCGAGGAGGTTGGGCACCAGGCGCTCGGTGACCTCGCCGGGCTCGAGCGGGCGGGTCCACTCGACGGCGCGCTCGGCGACCCAGTGCAGGCCCAGCCACAGGCGCCGGACGTTGCGCCAGGTCGAGATCGCGAGCACCGCGTAGCCCTCCATCTGGTCGCTCATCGCCGAGCCGACCCAGCGGACACCGCTCTTGTGATCGACCACCGCGAGGGTGTCGTCGTCGAACAGGTACGCGGCGTCGACGATGCCGCGGAAGTAGGCGTCGCCGGCGTAGAACTGGGTCGCGGACATGTCGTCGCGGACCGCGAGCTTGTACTCGACGAGCTGGCGGCCGACCCGGCGGCGGCGGCGGAACTGGCCGATGCGCTCGACGAACGGCGCGATGCCGGTGCTGAGCTGGTCGAACCGGGTCTGCTCGAGCTCGTCGGTCAGCTTGGCCCGCCCCTTGGACGTCGCCTCGGCCAGGGGCGTGCCCAGCAGCGCCGCCTCGAGCGCGGTGTGCACCGCCTTGCCGATGCGAGCCTCGGGCATCACCTCGGGTTCGGGGATCTTCTCCACGTACCGGAAGTGGAACAGCCGGGGGCAGCGCAGCGCGGTCGCCACCTTCGAGGCCGACCACGGGGCGTGGATCAAGGCGCGCGTCGACGGCAAGCCCGGCCAGGGTAGCACGCTGGCGCGCCGCCGCGTCGACGACGTGCGGTCCGCCGTCGATCGGTCGTGGCGCGCCGCCGCGCGCCGCGTCGCGTCGCGTCGCGTCGCGTCGCCGCGAAAAAGTTGCCCTCGCGCCGGGCCGCCAGTACGACCGATGGGTCCCGAGGAGGTTCTCACCCGTGCTCGAATGCGATGTCTGCGGAGCGAAGGTCCAGGAGACCCGGCGAGGCCGATGCTGGGGCTGCTACGCGCGCTGGGTCGACGCCCGGCCCGTCGGCTACGGCGCCAAGTGCCTGGTCTGTAGCGAGCGCCGCCGGCGCATGCTGCGCTCGATCGAGCTGTGGGGCGGGTGGCAGCCGATGTGCTTCACCTGCTCCGGCCAGCTCGGCCACGTCGATCCGGTGCCCCGGACCGTCGCCGAGCTCAAGGAGGCGATCAGCCGCGAGCGCCGCAAGGTCGACCGCCGCGTCGGCAAGGCCGACAGCCGGGTCTTCCAGTACGAGCGCCGGGTCGGCCAGCGCCGCGCCGGCCGCGTCGACAGCGACGACTGCCCGTCGATCGACGACGACATGATCATCGAGGTCATCCGCGACGACGACGGCGCGGACAGCTTCGACGACATGACCTGCATCCGCGAGCTGCCCTGCCTGTGACCGCGCCGCGGCGCCGGTGACGGCGGCGCGCCCGTGATGCCGCGGCGCCGGTGACGGCGGCGCGCCCGTGACGCGGCCGCGCCGGTGACGGCGCCGGCCCGCCGGCGGCTACTTCGACTTCTTGGTCGTGCCGCTGGGCTTGCGGGTGCCGAGCCCGCCCTTGGTCGGCGGCGGCGGCGGCGCCTTGCGCGCCGGCTGCTTGACCGCGGGGCGGCGCGGCGGCGGCATCGGCGCCTCCTCCTCGCCCCGCATCACGAGCGCCGCGACCACGCCCGGCAGCAGCATCGTCGCCGGCAGGACGTCGGACAGCTTCTTGCCGGTGGCGCGCACCGTGACCGTGCGCGCCTTGGCGTCCTGCTTGATCTTGAGGTCGAACTTGCCGTCGCCGGAGTACTCGTCGACCAGCTTGATCAGGTCGTCCTTGCGGGCGATCAGCTGGTCGAGGGTCTTGTTCTTGCCGGCGTAGCTGGGCAGCGCCGCGACCGCCAGCTTGGCCATCGCGCGGGGCGCCACGTTGGCGGCGCGCAGCAGCTCGAACACGCCCTCCGCGGCCAGCGCGACCCGCTGCATGCCCGCCTTCGAGCGGTCCTTCCAGTACAGGCCGATGCCGTCGTGGTGGACCGTGAAGATGGCGAGCTCGTGGCCGGCGATCAGGTCGCTGAGGAAGTTGTCGCCGGTGGCGTCGCGCGCGGCCTTGGCCAGCTCGGGGCGGGCCTTGAGCGCGACCATCACGACCGGCTTGGCGTCGAGCTCGGCGTCGATCGTCGACCACAGCGAGCCGCGCTTCCACCTGGGCGCCTTCCAGTCGTCGTCGACGCGGGGCTCGACCAGGGCGCGGGGCCCGGCGATCAGCGCGCCGTCCTTGGCGGTGCCGACGACCATGCCCTCGAGCTCCATCGTGTCGCGGCCGTCGATCGGCGTGGTGGCGGCGCCGGTCATCTTGGCCACCTTCTTGACCAGGTCAGACGGGAAGCTGCCGCGCAGCACGATCAGCGGCGGCTGCGGCTCGCCGTGATCGTCGACGCTGACGAACGCGGTCGCCGACGAGATGTCGGTGAACGGGTCGACGCCGGCCATCGCCTTGGCCATGCCGCGGACGCCCTCGACGTTGGCCTTGATCTCCTTGGCGGTGGCGAGGAGCTCCGGGATCTGCTTGACCGAGGCGTCGTCGGGCAGCCCGGTGACGACCTTGATGTTGCGGGGCAGGAACGCCTGGGTGTCCAGGTGGACCACCGCGTCCGCGTCCTCGACGGCGAACTTCAGGACGGTGTCGCCGGTGGGCGCCTTGGGGTCCGCGTCGACCCCGAATCCCGACAGGGCGAGCAGCAGCGTGATGACCTCGACGAAGCCGAACATGAGTCCTCCTTGGGTGCGGCGAAGCTAACCCGGATCGAGCGCGGACCGAGGGCCCGCATCGCGTCGCGCGCCCGTCTGAGACGGATCACGAACGAGAAAATATTCAACCCCGAAGGGACCTTGTCCGCCGACGAAGCGCGACATCGTCCTCGACCAGAAAAAAAATGATGTCAAGACTGGTTCGGGACCGGTACGGCGCTAGGATGGCTCCCCGCGACGGTCACCACCGACGCTGTTCGACGCAGACAACCGAACCCGACTGAGAAGTCACGTGGTCCAATCGGGGGAAGGGCCGCTCACAAGACGTCTCACGCGTGTGCGCGAGGCAAGGGTTGGCACCGTCCTTCCCGGGGGAGGAACGACGAAGATGAGTACGCTTGCCGTGGTCGAGGAGATCCTCCGCGAGACCGCCGTCCCGATGTCGGTGAAGGAGATCGTGGAGCGCGCTGGGAGCCGTTTGCCGAGCAAGTCGAAGACGCCGGATACGGTGGTCGCACGCGACCTCTCCATGGACCTGAAGAAGCGCGGCGAGGGCTCGCCGTTCATTCGCACGTCACCCGGGCGTTACACCCTGCGTGACATCTGGTCGCGGCAGCAGGGCGGCGACGTGGTGGCGGAATCGACGCCGGTGCTCGCCTCGGCCATGCGGCAAGAGCGCGCGGCTCCCATCCCGGTCCGCAAGGACGACAAGGTCGCGGTCGAGGCGACGCGCCACAGCGGCTAGCCAGCGGCGCGCCCCCGCGCCCGCGGGATGGCGCGAGCGCGGCACCGTTGCTACGATCGTCGCCGTGATCCGGCGCGCCACCCAGGCCGATCATCCCTGGATCGCGCAGCTCGCGACCGAGGTCTACCGCGACCTCGGCGACTACGGGCAGGTGATGCCGCAGTGGCTGGTCCAGCCCGGCGTGCTGGCGTGGCTCGACGAGGACGCCGGCCAGCGCCGCGGCTTCGCCGTGCTCGGCTTCTACGTCGATCGCCAGCTGGCCCGCACCGTCGCCGATCTGCTGGCGATCGGGGTCGGGCCGCGCCACCAGCGCGGCGGCATCGGCACCCAGCTGCTCGAGCACGTCATCAGCGTGGTCGCGGCGGTGGCGCCGGCGCACGGCATCGTCGACGTCCGGCTGACCGTGGCCGACACCAACCTGGTCGGCCAGCGCTGGTACGCCAAGAGCGGCTTCCACGTCGTCGACGGCGACCACGGCCACTACGCCAACGGCCAGCGCGCGATCCGCATGGCCCGGCCGCTGGCCCCGACGACGGCGTCGGCGCCCGAGCACGCGCCGGCGTAGCGGCGTCGCGTCGGCTAGCTCGCCGACGTCGCCTGCTCGGCCGAGGCGGCGGACGGCGCCGGCGGGTCGGCGGTCGGCGTCGGCGCGGCGGGCGCGGCCGCCTTGGCGGTGGCCAGCCGGTGCGCGGTGCGCTCGGCGAGGAACTTCATGATGTACGGGAAGCCGACCTGGATCGTGTTGAGCTTGGGCGCCAGCTGCGCCGACAGGCCGAACATGATCACGACCGCGCGCTCGACGTAGAACCAGCCCACCGGGTACTGGATCGACTTCATCAGGTCGCGCAGCTCGTCGCGGCGCAGGTCGACGTCGGCGAGCTGCTGCGCGGTGCGCGGGTCGATCTTGCCGAAGTCGGTGATGTTGAGGTTGAGCAGCTTCTCGAAGTACTTGCGCGTCGTGCGCTCGAGCAGCTCGCGGTCGCCGTTGTCGGCGACGAAGCCCATGGTCTCGATGCCCCTGACCACGAGGTCGTCGGTGCGGGTCATCATGCCCTGCAGGATGTCGAGCATGCCGTCGGCGAGGTTGTCGGTGACCTCGCTGGCGGCGCCGAGGTCGAGCACGACGATGCGCACCTGGCCCTCGGGGCCGCGCTGGACGAACCAGTTGCCGGGGTGCGGGTCGGCGTGGAAGAACTTGTCGGCGAACAGCTGCTTGTAGAAGATCTCGGTCAGCTTGGTGGCGACGGCGTAGGGATCGAGGCCGAGCTCGTCGAGGGCGTCCTTCTTGGAGATCTTGACGCCGTCCATGAACGACATCGTCAGGACGGTGCGGCAGGTCCACTGGTCGCGGACCTCGGGGAACAGGACGTCGGGGTCGCCGGCGAAGTTCTTGGACATCCGCGCGATGCACCGGGCCTCGTTGGCGAGGTCGGTCTCCCGCGACAGCATGTCCTCGAGCTGCTCGTGGACGCGCTCGATCTGCTGGATCGGCGCGAACGTCTTGTAGACCTTGATCGCCCAGCCCATGACCTTGAGGTCGACCTTGATGATCGTCGCGACGTTCGGGTAGAGGATCTTGACCGCGAGGCGGTTGCCGTCGTCGTCGGTGGCCTCGTGGACCTGGCCGAGCGACGCGGCGGCGATGGGCTCGCGCTCGAAGGTCTTGAAGACCTGATCCGGGGTCTTGCCGAACGCCTTGCGGAAGGTCTCGGCGGCCTTGGCGTACGGCGCCGCCGGCACCTCGTCCTGCAGGCCCTCGAGCTGCTCGGTGAAGGCGCGCGGCAGGAACGTGCCCATCACCGACAGGATCTGGCCGAGCTTGATGTAGACGCCGCGCAGCCGGACGAAGCCGCCGTACATGCGGCGCGCGTTGCGGGTGTGGACCTTGTGCCAGCGCGGCTTGGTGTCGTAGCGCGACGGCCACAGCCGCGACCAGGTCAGCGCCCAGAAGTAGCTCAGGAAGATCATGCCGAACACGCGCGACGCGCGGATGAGTCGGATCGCGGCCCACATGGTTCGGTTCGGTCGTCCCCCCTGCCGCGCGGCGACGCGGCGAACGTCGATGGTAGCATGGGCGATGCGGCCCGACGCGGTCGGTTCTGCGGCGGCGTCGACGGTGCGCGAGCCCACAGCCGTCGCCGCGGCCGGCGGTCCGGTGGTGCAGCTCGGCGCGCGCCGTCGCGTGCTCGGATGCCGGCGCGCGCGGGCGTCGCTTCGGCGCGCGGCGGCGTCTGCGCGCGCGCGCGGCGGCGTCTGGCGCGCGCTCCCGGGCGGCGGCGCGCGCGCTCGCGAGGCCCGCGAGGCAGGGTGCTCGGCGCGGGCCGCGGGACGCAGGGCGTCGCGGTTCCGGGACCTTGCGCGGCGGGCGCGGTGCGCCGGATGTCAGAGGCAGCTGCTACCTGCTGAGCATCTCTCGAGGTCCGCTTGTCAGAGCCAGCGGGTAGCGTGGAGACACACGGGGAGGAACCCCAGGGCTAGTGCGTCCGCCTTGACGATACCCTACCCGTAGCGTAAGGAACTATCATGGCGAAGAAGCAAACCCGGCGGAGCATCAGTGTCAGCCGCTCGACGTACGAGCGCCTCAAGGCGTTCTGCGAGACCAACGGGATCTCGATGAGCCAGTTCGTGGAGACCCGGGTCGGCGACTTCCTCACCGGCTCGGACGAGCCGGTCGCGGACGGCGCGTCCCGGCCCGCGGCGCCGCGCGCCCGGTGCCCGCGCCCGCCGCGACGCCTGGCCAGCCGGCGCCGAGCAACACCACGCCGCGCAACACCGCGTCGGCCGCGCCCAACCCGGCGCCGCGCCCGACCACGCCGGCCCCGCGGGCCGCGCCCGCGCCGATGACGTCGGCCGCCGCGCGCTACGCCGTCGAGCCGCCGCCGCCGATCATCAAGCCGAAGAGCGAGCAGCCGGCGCCCGCCCCCGCGACGCCGACCGCCGATCAGATCTTCACGTTCTAGCGGCCACCACCTGCCCGACCGCGCAGGTCGGGCGAGGTGGGTCTTCCCGCGTAACGCCAGCGCGATCCGCCGCCGAGACGAGGCCACCCCGACCGGGTGGCCTCGCCGGTTTTCGGGACGCGGCCGGCGCCGCGGTCACGCCGCGTGGGTGACCGTGACCGTCGTCGTGATGCCGCCGCGGACCCAGAACTTGCCGGTGACGGTGATCCGGCGCGGCGCGATCGCCGCGACGATGTCGTCGCAGATCTGGTTGGTCACGGCCTCGTGGAACGCGCCCTCGTCGCGGTAGCTCCACAGGTACAGCTTCAGCGACTTCAGCTCGACGCAGCGCGCGTCGGGCACGTACTCGATCGTGATCGTCGCGAAGTCGGGCTGGCCGGTCATCGGGCACAGGCACGTGAACTCGGGGCAGTCGAACAGGATCGCGTAGTCGCGGCCGGGCCGCGGGTTGGGGAAGGTGTCCAGCGTCTTCGTCGGGCGGGTCGTCATGGCGGGGCAGAGGTGTACTCGGTCGTGCGGCCTGCGTCACTTCGAAAGACTTTGCCGCGGTCGCGCCTTCGCGTATTATCGAGGAGCGATGCTGTCGTCGCCGAGAACGCCACGCGGTGTCCATCCTGGACGTCGCGTCCGTGCGGGCTTCGAGTCGGGCCGGAGTGCCCACCACGAAAGCCCGGCCCCGGGAGCCGCTGCTCGTTGGAGCTGGCGGGCCGTCGTCGGGTTCTGGCATGCGCCAGGGGAGGTCTGAAAACACCATGCAACATCCGTGTATTCGCCTGGAGGAGGGGCAGAGGTAAGTACCTCCTCGTTCAATCCGAACGAAAACGGGCCACGGCATGCTGCCGTGGCCCGTTTACTTTTTCGGGCGCGGGCGGCGGCGCGACGCCGCCTCCGCGACGTGCGCGGCGCGGTCGGTGCTCACGGCACCAGCTGCTGCAGGAACGTCATGCCGTCGGCGTTGGCCTCGATGAGCCCGGTCACGAGCCGGGCCGCGCGCCGCGCCATCGGCGGCCCGTGCTCGGCCACCGGCTCGAGCGCGGTCGTCGCCGCGGTGCGGCCGGCGTCGGTGCGCGCCAGCACCACGAACGCCGCGGTCGCGACCATGCGCTTCATCGCGTCGCGCTCGCTGCCGCGCAGCAGCGCGACCAGCTGCTCCGGCGAGTTGGTCGACGCGTAGGCCGCGGCCAGCGACGGCAGCATCGCGACCCGCACGTCGTGCGACGGGTCGGCGAGCAGCGGCGTCAGCAGCGTCACCGCCAGCGCGGCGTCGCGCTCGACCAGGCCGGTGGCGGCGGCCGCGGCCTTGGCGCGCTCGGCCTCGGTGCGCGACGCCAGCGCCCGGCCCAGCCGCTCCTGCACGGCCTCCTTGTCGGCGACCCGGGCCAGCGTGGTCAGCGCCAGCAGGCCGAGCTCGGGATCCGGATCGCGGATCGCCAGCGACAGCGCGCGCTCGACCGCGGTGGCGTCGAGCTTGTCGCGATCGGTGGCGATGCGGCCCAGCGCGGCGCGCCGGACCTGGGGGTCGGCGTCGGCCAGCGCGGTCGCGATCGTCGCGGCGATCCGCGTGCTCGTCGTGATCGACAGGTCGACCGCCTCGACCCGCACCAGCGGCGACGCGTCGCTGACCGCGACCTGGACCAGGTCGCCGTTGCCGATGTCGCGGGACGCGCGCAGCAGCGCCAGCTTCTCGCCCTCGTCGGCGCGCTCGAAGGCGCGGGCCAGCGCCGCCGGCGCGGTCGCCGGCGCGCCGGCGCCGAGCCCGGCCACCGCGCGCACCGCGATCAGCCGGACGTCGCGGCTGGGATCGTCGAGCATGCCGACCAGCGACTCGGCGAGGTTGCCCGAGACCTTGCCGCCCTTGGTGGCGAGGGCGAGGACCCGCGCGGCGTCGGCGCGGATCTCGCCGTCGGGATCGCGGATCAGCCGGCTGGCGATCGCGACCCCGTTCTTGGCCGGGTCGGGGCCGTCGGCGACGCACGCGATCACCATGCGGCGGACGTCGGTCGACGGATCGTCGGTGACGCGGGCCAGGGCCCGGCGCGCCTCGGCCGAGCCCGCGGTCGCCGCGTTGCACAGGCCCTCGACGCCGATCGGGTGCAGCCCCGGATCGTCCTGCATGCGCGACGCCGAGGTCAGGTACGACACCACCGCGGCTGGCTTGTGGCGGGCCAGCCTGGCGAACACCCGCGCCGCCTCGCGGCGCGGCTTGCCCTTCTGCTTCCACAGCTGGTAGATGCCGTCGATCGCGACGTTCTGCGACGCGCCGGCCTCGACCGACGCGGCCAGGCCGAACGCGGCGCCGACCGAGACGTCGAAGCGCTCGTTCTTGACCATCTTGACCAGCGTGTCCTGGACGGCGCGGCCCAGGTAGCCGTAGGCGGCGGCGGCGGCGGCGCGGACCTCGGCGTCGTTGTCCTTGATCAGCTTGTCGAGCGCGGCCTGCGCGCCCTCGGGCTGGGTCCGCGCCAGCACGCCCCACGCGGTCGCGATCGCGACCCGCATCGCGCGGTTGGGCTTGCCCGAGGCCAGGACCTCGAGGTCGGCGGCGGCGCGGCTGGGATCGGCGCGGGTGTACAGCGGCAGGGCGGCGGCGCGGACGACGTCGCTCTTGGCCGCGAACCCGGCGCGCGCGGCCTCGGCGACGCCGACGATCTCGCCCTCGTGATCCTCGAGCGCGTCGCGCAGCAGCTCGGCGGCGAAGACCCGCGCCTCGGGCGGCGCGTCGTCGGCGGCGAGCAGCTTGACCGCGGCGGCGCCGGCGGCGACCCGGTCGAGCGCGAAGGCGCGGCGCAGCTGATCGCGGCCGCGCTGGCGCAGCACCGGCGTGGCGTCGGCCTGGCTGAGCACCGACACCGCGGCGTCGGGCGACGGCGCGTCGTCGCTGGCCGCGGTCGAGACCTCGAGCATCAGCTCGCGGCGCGCGCCCGGATCCGGATCGCGAGCCAGCGCGGCGGTGAACATCTCGCGGGCGCGGTCGTCGCCGAGGCCGCGCACCGCGGTCAGCGCGATCCGGCGCAGCTCGGGGTCGCCCGAGACCATCGCCGACTCGAGGATGTCGGTGTAGACGTCGGCGCCGCGCCGCGCCGCCTCGCCGGCCAGCGCGACCGCGGCCTTCTGCAGCGACGGCGACGGCATCGACAGCGCCTGGTCGACCAGCGCGACCTCCTTCTTGGTGCCGCGCGCGATCGGCCGCAGCGCCAGCAGGACCTCGGCGAGATCGTCGGGGGCGCGGGCCAGCTTGCCGAGCGCGTCGATCGCGCCCTCGTCGCCGCTGGTCGCGTAGCGGATCAGCGCCGCCAGCTCGGGGCGCAGGATCGTGTCGAGGCCGTGGCCGCCGTCGATCCAGCCGGCCAGCTCGCCGCCGACGTCGTGGCTGCCGATGCGCTGCCACGCCGCCGGGTCGACCATCGAGCGGGTCAGCCCGGTGTCGACGACGACCGAGCCCGACGGCGGGCTCGACGGCAGCCAGTGGAAGCTCGACAGCCCGGCGCGGCCGGCGCGCACGACGACGCGATCGCCGCCGGGGCCGGCGGTGAGGTCGTAGTAGAAGTGGCCGCGGTTGCTCGCCCACAGGACGATCAGGATGACGATCGGCACCGCCGCGATCGCGCCCGCGATCGCCATGTAGAACCGCTTCGACCGCTGCACCACCGCCTGCTCGGCGGGGGTCACCGGCGCGATGCCCTCGTGGCGCAGCGCGCGCAGCTCGCCCAGGGTCAGGCGCTGGCGCGACGCCGCCTTCGAGCCCATCAGGTCGTAGGCGCGCCGGGCCGCGGCGCGCGCCGGCGCGGTCAGCTCGCGGATCCGCGGCGCCAGCAGCTCGTGGCGCAGCTCCCAGCCGTGGTCGGCGTCGGTCTGCATGACCAGGCCGCGCTCGTCGAGGACGACCAGCGACCGGGTGACCTCGGCGACGTCGAGGCCGAGGCGGGCGGCGACGTTGGCGGCGCTGCGCTCGCCGGTCGCCGCCAGCTCGCCGACGATGCGCAGGCCGTT
This sequence comes from Kofleriaceae bacterium, assembly GCA_020633495.1. Taxonomy (GTDB): domain Bacteria; phylum Myxococcota_A; class Polyangia; order Haliangiales; family Haliangiaceae; genus WYBA01. Next base: position 99,350 of record JACKDR010000016.1, read on the forward strand.
GCGCTCGTGGCCGGTGGCGCGGCACGCCGCGGTCAGCCACGCCGCCTCGAGCTCGCCGGCGCCGCCGGCGCGGGCCAGGGCGCTGGCGCTGGTCAGCCGCTGCTCGTGCAGCGCGATCGCGCCGAGCTGGAGATCGGCGGGCAGGACGCCGTCGTGGCCGAGGCCGGTGACGACGGCGTCGACCAGGTCGCGATCGTGGGGCACGCCGCCCATGGTCAGGATGCGCTCGAGCGCCGCGGCGGCGTCGGTCGGGTCCATGCGGCGCAGCTCGTGGCGGCTGTCGGGCGGGAACAGCGAGCCGGTGCGCTGCTCGAGCCGGCCCAGCAGGTGGAACCGCTCCGACGCGCACGTGAACAGGACCCGGGCCCGGCCCGCCGACCGGCTGATCACCCGCGAGAACAGGTCGGACAGCTCGTGGACGACGTGGTCGCCGTCGCTGGCGAGCGCGAGGTCGACGTCGTCGACGACGAAGACGAACTGCTGGCGCGCCGGCGCCGCCGACACCACGCGGGCGATGTACGCCAGGGCCGGCTCGTCGCCGTTGGGCGCGACCGCGACCTGGGCCTCGATCTCGGCGGCGAAGCTCTGGGCCGGCGCGCCGAGGTCGCGGCACACCATGACCAGGACCCGGCGCTCGCGCAGCGCCGGGATCACGCCGGCGTGCAGGATGGAGGTCTTGCCGACGCCGGGCTCGCCGAAGATCAGCCCGGCCCGGAACGTGTCGGCCGTGACCATCTTGACGATCTCGTCACGGTCGCGGTCGCGACCGCCGAGCAGATCGCGCTCGGTCTCCGCATAGGGGGCGAGGCCGCGGAGCGGCACGCCGGCGCTGGGGGGAATCGCGGCCGCCACGGCCGCACTATAACGCAGCGTCGGTGAAGGTGCGCGGTTCTGCGCAGATACCGCAGGCGCGCCTCGGGGCGACGCGTTATGCTCCGGCGCGATGCGGACACCTTCTTCTCGCCGTGGCGCCCGGCTCGGCGCCGTGCTGGCGGTCGGCGCCGCCGCCGCGCTGGCGCTCCTCTGCGGCGACACCCCGGCCGGCGCGGGCGGGGGCGGGGACGACCACACGATGGTCACGATCTGGCGCGCGCCCAGCGCCCAGGCCGCGCAGTACGGCTACGGCTACAACGGCTACTACGGCGGCTACACCTACGGCGCCGCGGTCGGCGACGGCGCGTTCATCACCGAGCGGCGCAGCGTCCAGGTCGCCGCCGACGGCGAGCTGCGGTTCCCCGGGGTGTCGAGCCGCATCGATCCCTCGACGGTGCAGTTCCGCAGCATCACCGATCCCAAGGGCACGACCGTGGTCGAGCAGCGCTACGCCTACGACCTCGGGTCCCCCGAGAAGCTGCTGCGCCGCTACGTCGGCAAGCCGATCGTCGTGACGACCTCGCACGGCGAGACCACCGGCGTCCTGCGCTCGGTCGACGCCGAGGCGCTGGTGCTCGAGACCGGCGCCGGCCAGACCCGGGCGGTCGAGATCATCCGCCGCGGCCAGCACCTGCTCGACGTCAAGCTGGCGGCCGCCGACGACACCCTCGCCACCGAGCCGACGCTGGTGTGGAAGGTCAACACCAAGAAGACCGGCAAGCAGACCGTCGAGGTCTCGTACCGCACCGACGGCCTGCGCTGGGACGCCGACTACACCGCGGTGCTCGACGAGAGCAAGAACGCGGTCGACCTGTCGGCGTGGGCGACGATCAACAACGACACCGGCGTCGAGTTCAAGGACGCCGAGCTGGTGCTGGTCACCGGCCAGCTCGCCACCGCGCAGCCGCAGGCGCCGTACCCGGGCGCCTACGCGGTCCGGACCCCGGCGGTCGAGCCGGTGTCGTTCACGGTGCCGCGCCCGGTCACGGTCAGCGCCGGCGGCACGGTCCAGGTCGAGCTGATGCCGGCCCGCAGCGGCGTCTCGGCCCACAAGGTCGTGGTCTACGAGACCGCGCTCGATCAGTCGGCGCAGTGGCAGACCTACCCCAACAGCGACTGCTACGGCTACGTGCCGCCCAACCAGTCCCGCGGCACCCAGGCCCTCGAGGTCGACGCGCCCACCAAGGGCGCGGTGCTGCCCGAGGGCAAGGTGCGGGTGTTCCGCCGCAAGGGCGACACCGTCGAGCTCATGGGCGAGGACGACCTCAAGGTCAACGCGTCGACCGGCAGCGCCCGGCTGCAGCTCGGCGCCGACGACAAGATCTCCGGCGAGCGGCGCCAGGTCGACTGCAAGTTCGACGACCGCGCCCGCACGCTGCGCGAGAAGGTCGAGGTCAAGGTCGAGAACAAGAGCAAGGAGCCGGTCGAGGTCATCCTGCGCGAGTACATGTACCGGTGGATCAACTGGCGGATGGACGCCGAGGACGTCCCCGGCTCGAAGGCGGCCGGGCAGACCCAGGAGTACCGGATCAAGCTCGCCGCCAACAGCAAGAAGACCTTCACGTACGCGGTCCTGTACTCCTGGTGACGGCGCGGTGAGGCGAGGCAGGCAACCGTCGTGAGGCGCGCGATCCCGGATCGTCCCGCCGCGGCCGTCCCCGCGGCGCCGCGCCGGCGGGCCCACGCGCTGGCCGCGGCGCTGCTGATCGCGGCCGGCTGCGGCGCGTCGGCGCAGGCGCCGGCGGCGGTGGGCGGCGCGCCGAGCCAGGGCCGCCGCCGCCGCGGCGCTGGTCCTGTACCGCGACGGCGCCCTGGTCCGCGAGCGCCACGCCGTCGAGGCCACCGCGGGCACCCAGGTCGTCGCGGTGCCGCTGCCCGACGACGTCGCCGCCGGCGACGCCGACGTCACCGTGGTCCGGGGCGCGGCGGTCGTCGACTACGCGACGCTGCGCACGCCGCAGCTCGCCCCCGGCGACCAGGTCGAGGTCCGCGACGGCGACCGCGCGATCCGCGGCCGCCTGGTCGCCGAGTCGGCCGGCCAGCTGCTGGTGGTCGGCGACCAGGGCGACGTCCACGTCGTCCTCGATCCGACCCACGTCGTCCGCACCGGCGGCGGCAGCGCCCGCCGCGGCCTCGACGTGACGATCACCGCCGAGGCCGCCGGCCGGGTCGAGCTCGAGATCACCTACGTGACCCGGGCGCTCAAGTGGGCCGCCGACTACACCCTCGAGATGGAGGCCGGCGATCGCCGCGCCCAGCTCTACGGCTCGCTCGGCATCGACAACCGCACCGGGCTCGCGTTCACCGGCGCGCGCGTCACGCTGATCGACACCGATCGCCCGGTCAAGCTCGAGGCCAGCGCCGGCGGCGCCGCCGAGGGCGACGGCGGCACCTCGAACCGGACCACCATCCACGTCGCGGATCCCACCAAGCCGCGCGCCGAGCAGCCGCAGGTCGACGCCATCCCCGACACCCCGCGCACCGACCTGCCGTTCGCGGTCGACGTCGCGCCGGGCAGCCAGGCGGTGGCGCTGCTGGGCGGCTTCCACGAGCTGCCGGCCCACGCCACGATGGTCTACGACCCGGTCGGCGACGACCGCAACCTGTCGGGGCGGACGCCCGACTTCCGCCGCGACTACGGCCTCGACAAGAAGTCGACCGCGGTGTCGAAGAGCGTCGACGTCGATCTCGAGGGCGGCCAGATCCCGCCGGGGCTGCCGGCCGGGCGGGTCCGCCTGGTCGAGCGCAGCGCCAGCGGCGCGCTGACCCCGCTGGGCGAGTCGCGCATCTTCGAGCGCGCCGGCACCGGCACCGACAAGCTGGCGCCGACCACCTCGGTCGCGATCGGCCGGGCGCCCCTGGTCGAGGGCAGGCGCCGGCGCCGCGAGTTCACGCTCGACGCCGAGAACAAGCGGCTGATCGAGGAGTTCGAGATCACCTTGACCAGCAAGGCCGACCACCCGATCGAGGTCACCGTGCGCGAGCACCCGTACCGCGGCATGAACTGGACCCTGGCCTACCAGAACGTCGGCGCCCGCGTCGCCAAGGAGGGGCCGCAGAAGGTCGCGATGCGCACGACCGTGCCGGCGCAGGGCGAGGCCCGCGTCGTCTACCGGATCATCTACACGTGGTGAACGCCGCCGCCGCACGCGAGGTCCTGGCCGTCGACGGCCTGGTCGTCCACTACGGTCGCCGGGTCGCGGTCGACGGCCTGGCGCTGCGCCTGGCGCCCGGCGAGATCGTCGGGCTGCTCGGCCCCAACGGCGCCGGCAAGAGCACCGCGCTGTCGGCGATCGCCGGTGGCGTCATGCCCAGCGCCGGCACGATCCGCATCGGCGGCGTCGACCTCGCCGCCGATCCGCTGGCCGCCAAGGCCCGGATCGGCTTCGCCGACCAGCCGCCGTCGCTGTACGAGTTCTTCACCGTCGCCGAGCACGTCGCGTTCATCGCCGAGGCCCGCGGCGACACCGACCGCGACGGCCAGCGCCGGCTGCTCGACGACCTCGGGCTCACCGGCATCGTCGACCGGCCGTGCCGCGAGCTGTCGTTCGGCATGCGCCAGCGGGTCGGCCTGGCCGCGGCGCTGGTCGGCCCGGTCGAGGTCGTGCTCCTCGACGAGAGCCTCAACGGCCTCGATCCCCACGCCGCTCGCGCCACCCGCGAGGTCCTGACCCAGGTCGCGGCGCGCGGCGTCGCGGTGCTGATGTCGACCCACCTGCTCGGCGTCGCCGAGCGCCTGTGCCATCGCATCGCGATCATGGACAAGGGCAAGCTGGTGCTCGACCTCGCCGACGGCGCGCTCGACGAGGTCCTCGCCGGCGGCGCCGGCGCGATCGAGGAGCTGTACCTGTCGAAGGTCGCCGATGGCGAGCTCTGAGTCGACCGCGGGCCCCGGCGTCACCTCCGCCCCGGCCGCCGCGCCGCCGCGCGCCCACGCGATCACCGCGCGCCGGCTGCTGTGGTGGGGCGATCTCGAGGAGCGCCGCCGGCGCGGCACGACGCCGCTGGCGCGGCTGACCTGGGCGGCGCTGCTCGCCGGCGGCGTCGCCGCCGCGATCCTGGTCGGGCAGCGGGCGCGCGGTGACGCCGGCGCCGCCGCCCGGCTCGCGCTGATGATCCTGATCGGCAGCCACGCGTGGGTCATGCTGGGCACGCCGTTCCGCATGTACTGGCGGCGCGACTCGCCGCTGCTGGCCCGGCTGCCGGTCCCCGGCGGCGCCCTGTTCGACGCCGCGCTGGTGCGATCGCTGCGCGCGGTCGGCCGCGCCGCGTGGTGGCGGCGCCGGCGGTCGCCGCGCTGGCGGTGGCGTCGCCGACGCTGGCGGCGCGTCACGCGGCGCTGTGGCTGGCGATGGCGCTGGCGTCGGCGCTGCTGTTGCCGGCGATCGGGCTGGCCGGCGGCGCGCTGGTCGCGGGCAGCAAGGCCCAGGCGCTGGTGCGCGCGGTCGGCGGCGCCGAGGTCGAGGCCCCGCCGACGGTGTGGCTGGGTGGCCTGCCCGGGCTCGGCGCGGCCGCGGTCGTGCTGGTCGCGATCGCCGCCGCCGACTGGGCCGTCACCGGCGCGACCACGCTGGTCGGTCCCGGCGAGGCGTTGCTCGGCGGCCTGGCGGCGGCCTCGGTGGTCGCGGTGATGGCGGCGCGCGGCGCCGCGGCCGGCGTCATGCCGCACGCGGTCCGCGAGGTCGCGGCGATGGACGTGCAGCGGCTCGCCCACCTCGAGATCCACCGGCCGACCGGGCTCGAGCGCGCGGTCGCGGCGCGGCTCGGCGCGCGCGCCGCGCTGGTCCACGGCAAGGACGCCCGGCTGGTGCGCCGCCGCTACCCGATGGCGCTGGTCGCCGGCGCGGTCACGACCCTGGCGCTGTGGATCGTCGCGGCGGCGGCGCCGGCCGCGGCGGCGCCGTGGGTCGGCGCCTTCATGTTCGCCTTCGTCGGCTACGGCGTGGTCCAGGCCCGCCGCATGACGGCGCGGCCGATCGAGCTGCCGATCATCCGCACCCTGCCGGTGACCGCCGGCGAGCGGGCCACCGCCAAGCGCGCCTACGTCGTGACCTGGGCGGCGCTGTACCCGCTGGTCGGCGTCGGGCCGGTGCTGGCGCGGGTCGGCGATCCCCTGCCGTGCGCGGCGATCGTCGCCGGCGGCGTCGTCGCCGCCGTTGCGCTCGCGGTCGCGACGATCCGCTAGCCGCCGCCGAAGACGTGCAGCGAGCGGGCGCAGCTCTCGGCGTCGCGGCCGGCCTGCTTGAGATCGAACATGCAGACGACCTCGGTGCGCTTGCCGGGATCGACGTTGACGATGAACCGGGTCACCGACGACAGGATGAAGTAGAGGCCGAGGCCGGCGCCGGCCGACTCGTCGTTGCCGGGGCGCGGCCGGCCGCGCTCCTGGCGGGCCCGGGTCAGGTGCTCGAGGATCGACGCCTTCTGCAGGGCGCCGAAGCTGTCCTCGACCGAGACCGCGAAGTAGCGGCCGTCGCAGGCCCACCGCAGCACGCCGCGGGCGTCCGCCGCGGGCTCGGCGCCGGGCGCCGGGCGGGCGCCGCCGTTGGCGGTGGCCGGCGCGTCGTACAGCGCGTTCATCAGCAGCTCGTCGACGACGCTCTCGATCTTGGCGATCACCGGGCGGCGGGCGCCGACCTCGCGGGCGTAGGCGGTGACCTCGGCCATCGCCTCGCGCTTCTGCTCGTAGCTGCGGACCTCGAGCTCGCCGATCTTGACGCCCCACGCGAGGTACTTCTCGAGCCCGAAGATGTCACCCGACAGGAGCTTCACCGAGGTCACGACGATCTCGGCGTCGTCGGGATCGTCGGCGTCCGAGATCAGGTGATCGACGCCCTTGCCGTGCAGCAGCTCGACGACGTCGTCGTTCTCGAGCGAGTCGCCGATGACGATCAGCCCGGCGCCGCGGGGCAGGGCGTCGAGATCCTCGCGCTTGAGGGCGCGGCGCGCGACCTGATCGAGGACCAGCAGCGCGACGTTGCCGGGATCGGCGCCGTCGACGCTGTCGTGGAACTCGACCTGCGATCCCGCGGCACCGAGCGTGCGCCGCAGCGTCCGACGCAGCGGCAGGCTCCCGGTGACGCAGACGGCGCGAGGTACGACAGCCGCGGTCATCAGGCGTCAGGATAGCGAACCGCGGTGAACCAGGTCAAACAACCCGTCGGCTCGCATACCGATGGCGGCGCCGCAGTCAGCGACCGCCTGAGGCGATACCGGGGGTGGGGTAGGCGTCGCTCGTACGCGCACGTAGTGGCGAAAGCGCAGTAAGCCCTGATACGATGGCTCGTCCATGGCGGACCCCCCCTCGAGCGATCGGCCCGTACGTCCGCCGCCGCCGCCGATCCCGTCGCTCCAGCGACGCCCAGGTCAACCTGCGTCCGGGACCCCCGCGTCCTCGACGACATCGCCGACGTCCGCGCCGCCGTCGTCGGGCGCCGAGCCACGCGCCGACGTCGCGCCGCCGCCGCCCCGGCCGCCGGTGCCACCGCGCGCGCCGTCGGTGCCGCCGATCCCGACCGCCGCCGACGGCACCGCAGCCGGCACGACGCCCGGGCCGCTGCCCGACGGCGTCGGCCTGCCCGCGATCCCGGGTGACGACGGCGAGACCACGCGCCCGTTCTCGCTGCCCAACAGCGCGGTGCTCGTCGACGAGATCGTCGAGCTGGTCGCCGCCGAGGGCGAGGCGCTGCTATCGGGCGGCGAGGACGCCGACGAGCGGCTCGCCGATCTCAACCTGCGGCTGTCGCTGATCGCCTGGGACATCCTCGAGGACGAGGAGGACTCGGCGCGCTACCTCGAGCTCGCCGAGCGCCACCCGCTGGCGGTGCGGCTGACCCTGTCGCACGCGCTGCTCCACGACGACGTCGTCACGATCGAGCGCACCGAGGGTCTGGTCGAGCACGTCGCCGACGCCCGCGAGCGCCTGGTGCTGCTGCGCGATCTCGCCGAGGCCTGGCTGTACCGCGTCGGCGACCCTGGCCGCGCCGCTGCCACCGCGACCCGCGGCGTCGAGGCCGGCGGCGACGGCGAGCTGGTCGCCGAGCTGCGCAACCTGGCCGCGCTGGGCCACGGCCTCGCCGGCGACTGGGACGCGCCCGCCGCGGCGGCCGCCGAGGCGGCGCGCTCGCCGCAGGCGACGCCCGACGAGATCGCCGACGCCGCGGCGCTGCTCCTCGACCGCAAGGACGAGCCCGGCGCCGCGCTCGAGCTGGTCACCGCGGCGCTCGCCCGCGGCGATCGCGCCATCGAGCGGGCCCGCGGCACCCCCGCGATGACCCACTGGCTGCGCCTGGTCGACGTCGGCCTCGACGCCGCGCTCGCCAGCGGCGACGCCCGCGTCCTCGAGCTGGTGGCGCGCCGCGCCGCCCTGGTCGAGGCCGATCCCGCCGGCGCCGCCGAGGCCGCGGCGTGGCGCTACCTCGGCGCGCTCGAGCGCCGCGCCCGCGGCGCCCCCGACGACGGCGTCCTGGCTCGGCTCGCCGAGGCCACCGGCGGCGACGCCGCCGGCTTCGGGCCCCGGCTCGCCGCCGCCACGCTGCTGTGGCACGCGATCGCCGATCGTCGCTGGGCCGACGCCGGCGCCCGGCGCCGCGAGCTCGCCGCCGTGCCGGGCACGCGGCGGCCTGGGTGGTCGCCGCCTACGCCTGGCGCGCCTTCGAGAGCTGCTCGACGCCCACGGCACCGACCGCGCCGTGGCGCTGGCGGCCGGTCGCGACGCCACCAGCCGCGCCCGCACCGCCGGCGGCCAGCGCGCGCTCGAGCGCCTCGCGATCGAGGCCGATCCCGCCGGCCTGGTCGGCCTGCTCGAGGCCCAGGCCGCCGAGGGCCAGCGGGGCGCGCTGCGCCGCGCCGCCGCCGTGATCGAGTCCAAGCTCGGCGACATCCCGCGCGCCGCCGCGGTGCTGGCGCCGCTGCTCGACGAGCGCCCGACCGGGCCGCCCCGGGTGTCCGAGGCCGAGCACCTGGCCCGGCTGCACCGCCGCGCCAAGGAGCGCGATCGCCTGGCCGAGCTGTACCGCAGCACCGCCGGGCTGGTCCGCGACAAGCGCACCGCCGCGGCGCTGCTGTGCGCCGCCGGCGCCATCGATCTGTCGCGCAACCGGCCGCTCGAGGCCGAGGAGTCGTTCGTCGCCGCCGCCAAGCAGTCGCCGCGCGACGTCACCAGCCGCGCCGCGCTGGTCGCGATCTACCGGCGCACCCAGCGCTGGCGCGAGGTCGGCCAGGTCCTGTCCGAGCTCACCGGCCTGGTCGCCCACGAGGACACCCGCGTCCGGCTGCTGCGCGAGCACGGCGCGCTGCTCCACGAGCAGCTCGGCGACGCCCGCAAGGCCCGGCAGGTGCTCGAGCAGGCGCTCGCGCTGTCGCCCGACGATCCCGGCGCCCACCACGAGCTGGCCAAGCTCTACGACCTGGCGCGGCAGTGGGACAAGTCGGTCGAGCTGCGGCAGCGCGCGGTCGACCTGACCAAGGACGCCCGGGTCCAGGCCATCTTGCTGATGGAGATGGGCCAGATCGAGGAGAAGCGCAACGACGAGGCCGCCGCGCTGTCCGCCTACGATCGCGCGGCCCGCGCCGACGGCCAGCTGCTCGACGCGCTGCGCGCCCAGGCGGCGCTGCACCGCAAGGCGCGCCGCTCCGATCGCCTGCTCGACGTCCTGCGCGCCGAGCTCGATCGCGGCGTCGACGTGCCGCGCCGCCTGCAGATCCAGCTCGAGGTCGCCCGCCTGATCCAGGACGGCAAGGCCGACTCCGAGGAGGCGCTCAAGGCGTTCCTCGACGTCCTCGCTCTCGAGCCCGACAACACGCTGGCGCTGACCGGCGTCGAGCGCATCGCCCGCGCCGGCGGCCGCTGGCCGGAGCTGGCCCAGGCGTTCCGCCGCGCCCCGGCGACGCCGTCGAACCTGCGCGTCCTGGCCGACGCGCTCGAGCACCTCGGCGAGTGGGCCGAGCTGGCGGTGGTCCGCCAGGCCGAGCTCGAGGCCCTGTCGAGCCCCGGCGAGAAGTCGCGGCTCGCCACCCAGCTGGCCCAGCTGTTCGAGCACAAGCTCGGCGACCTCGACGGCGCCGCGCGGATGCTGCAGATCGCCGCCGGCACCGGCCACCCCGGCGAGCAGGTCCACCGCGAGCTGGTCCGCGTCCTCGAGCAGAGCCAGCGCTGGCCCGAGCTGACCGCGGCGCTCGAGCGCGAGCTCGCGGCGGTGCCGTCGGGCGCCGTCGATCGCCAGCTCGCGCTGCTGGTCAAGCTCGGCGAGCTGCGCCGCGACAAGCTCGGCAAGCCCGGCGACGCCGCGCTCGCCTACGAGGCGATCCTCGAGCGCCAGCCCGGCCACGTCGCCGCGCTGGCCGCGCTCGAGTCGCTGTACGACCGCCTCGGGCGCGAGAAGGACCTGCTGCGCATCCTCGAGCTGCGCGCCGAGGGCACCGCCGACCCGCGCGAGCGCGCCGGCCTGTTCGGCCGCATCGCCGAGGTCAAGCAGCAGCGCGGCGACATCGAGGGCGCGATCGACGGCTTCATGGCCGCGTTCAGCGCCGATCCCGCCGATCGCCAGACCTTCACCGCGATGGAGAAGCTCTGCTACTCGCAGGAGCGGTGGGCGGCGGCGATGACGCTGTACGACACCGCGATCGGGCTGGTCGAGTCGGGCCAGATCCGCGCCTACCGGCTCGGCGACCTCTACGCGCGGCGCGGCCAGGTCCAGCTCCAGTACCTCGGCCAGCAGGACGCCGCGGCGTCGTCGTACATGCGGGTCGTCGAGCTCGATCCCGAGAACGACACCGCGGTGAAGTTCCTCGAGTCGATCCATACCCAGAAGAGCGACTGGAGCGCGCTGATCAAGGCCTACGAGCTGCGCGCCGGGCTGACCCGCGACGACGAGCGTCGCCTCGACTCGCTGCGCCGCGCCGCCCGGGTCGCCGGCGCCAAGGTCAAGGACTCGGTCGAGGCCGCGCGCCTGTACCAGGCCATCCTCGAGGTCGACGCCTCGGATCCCGAGGCGCTCGACGCCCTCGAGCGGTTCTACGAGCGCAACGAGGACTGGTCGAAGCTGGTCGACGTCCTGCGCCTGCGCCTCAACACCGCGCCCGCCGGCGACGCCGCCACCGCGCTGCTGCGCCGCATCGCCCAGATCTGCGAGGAGGGCCTGCGCGACGAGGGCAAGGCGATCGAGCACTACCTGCGCATCCTCGAGATCGCGCCGGGCAACAAGGAGGCCCTCGAGGCGCTCGGCCGGATCTACGAGTCGACCGAGCAGTGGGCCGAGTTCATCGACGTCACCCGCCGCCAGATCCGCGTCACCACCGACCGCAACCTCAAGGCGCTGCTGTACTTCAAGTGCGGCTCGGTCATGGAGGCCAAGTTCGGCAAGGAGGAGGACGCGATCCGCTACTACGACGCGGCGATCAAGACGTCGCCGTCGTGCCTGCCCGCGGTCCACGGCCTCCGCGACCTGTACCGCCGCCGCGAGGACTGGCCGCGGGTCATCCAGACCCTCGAGCTCGAGGTCAAGCTCTGGCAGGACGACAAGGAGCGCGCCGGCGTCTTCGCCCAGATCGGCCGCATCTACGAGCAGCGGCTCGGCCAGCCCGATCGCGCGATGCACTACTACGAGAGCGCGCTGGCGGTGGATCCCGAGTGCCTGCCCGCCAACCAGTCGCTGTTCGAGCACTGGTTCGACGCCGGCGAGTGGAACCGCGCCCTGCCGCTGGCCCAGGCCCTGGCCCAGAAGGCGATGCGCGACGGCGACCCGACCACCCGGTCGGAGTTCTACCGCCGCCGCGGCGTCGTCTTCCAGATGACCGGCGACCCGCGGGGCGCCGCCGAGAGCCTGATCATCGCGCTCGAGATCAAGCCCGACAACGTCGCGGCGCTCGACACCCTCGGCGAGCTGGCCAAGCGCCACCCCGACGCCTACGACTTCGACGCCACCTACCGCGAGCTCGACAAGCTCTACAAGAAGCGCGACGAGGCCAGCACGCTGGTGGCCCGCGTCCGGGTCGCCCAGGCCGTCATGAAGGAGCGCGAGGGCGACCTCGACGCCGCCGAGGCGCTGTACGAGGAGGCCGTGACGCTGGCCCCCGGCGACTTCACGATCCTGTCGGCGCTGGTCGATCTGCACGCCAACATGCGGCGGTGGTCGCACGCGGTCGACGCGATCGTCCGCTTCCTCGACAGCACGCCGCCGCCGCCCGACCGCGTGCGCCTGGCCGCGATGATGCGGCAGGTCGAGCTGCACGCCGACTGCGAGATGGATCCGCACCGCGCGATCTCGGTGCTGCGCGAGATCCTGCGGCTGGCGCCGACCCACCAGGACGCCTACTACCGGCTGGCCCAGGAGCAGTACCTGCTCGGCCACTACCAGGACGCCCGCGCCGCGGTCGAGCGCGTGATCGAGCTGGCCGCCGCGCCCGGCAACGACGTCACCCCCGAGAGCCTGGCCCGCTACTACTACTACCGCGGTCGCATCATCGAGGTCGGCGGCGACGTCCGCGGCGCGACCTCGCAGTACCGGCGCGCCATCGAGTACGACCCGGGCTACGCGCCGCCGGCGCTGTCGCTGGCCCGTCGCGCCGCCGAGACCGGCGACCAGCGCACCGCCGAGACCCTGCTGATCGACGCGGCCCACGCCGCGATGGCGTCGCAGGGCCCGCAGGCGGCGGTGGCGCTGCAGCGCGGCCTCGCCCGCATCCTGCTGGCGTCGGGCGATCGCCCGGCGGCGATCGAGGCCTACCGCGGCATCCTCAACGTCGAGCCCGACAACGCCACCGACCGGGTCGCGCTGGCCGAGATCTACGCGATCGACGACCCGCAGCGCGCGGTCGGCGAGCTGCGCAAGGTCATCGATCGCGACATCCACCACGCGCCCGGCTACCGCCTGCTGTCGTCGTTCTACACCCGGCTCGGCGAGTTCGACCGCGCGGCCCGGGTCCTGTCGGTGATGGAGCAGCTCGGCTTCGCCGAGGACGCCGATCGCGGCGCCGCCGCCAAGGCCCGCTCGATGCTGGCGCACCAGCCGCTGCGGCGCGCGCTCGACGACGAGATGCGGCAGCGCCTGCTGCTGTCGCCGGCCGCGCGTGACGCGCTCGGCGAGGTCTTCATGTCGATGGCCCAGGAGGTCTCGGCGCTGTTCCCGCAGCCCGGCTTCGGCGAGAACCTGGTGCCGCTGCAGACCCTCGACGACCCGGCGCTCAAGGTCGCGGTCGCCGACCTGACCCGGATGTTCTCGGTCGACGCCGACCTCTACATCGGCGAGCACGTGCCGGGCAACGTGGTCGTCACCGCGTTCCCGCGGCGGATGGTCGTGATCGATCGCAGCCTGATCGCCGAGTCCGATCCGTCGCGGCGCTACCTGCTGGGCTGGGCCCACGAGGCGATCCGCGGCGGCTACGCGCTGCTGCTGCACCTGGGGCGCCGCCAGCGCGCCGAGCTGGGCTCGCTGCTCAAGGCGTTGCTGCTGCCCGAGGCCGAGCGCGCCGGTCCGACCAACGACTTCGTCCGCGCCCTGCCCAAACGGGCGGTGAAGGTGCTCGAGCGCCACGTCGGCCGCGGCCGGGATCTCGACACCGAGGCCTGGATCGACGGCATGATCAACTCGGCCAAGCGCGGCGGCCTGCTGGCGTGCGACGACTTCGCGGCCGCGACCTGGATGATCGCGCGGATGTCGGGAGAGAACCTGGGGTCCGACGACGCCACCGTCGCGCTCGGCGCGGTGCTGGGCGGCGCCGACCTGGTCCGGTTCTACCTCAGCGACGACTACCACCGGCTCCGCGAGGCCCTCGCCGCCGCGGCGGCGCCGGCCACCTGAGCCGATGTCGGGTACTGGGTGACATGACCACCTCGACCGAGCACGCGCGCCGCGTTATTGAGGGTGGTCGCCTGGACCCCGCATTCGGGATCGGGCTAGACTTTCTTGCAACGGGGTTTCGGGCTACTGTTGTAATTCGGCATACCGGAATTACATGATGGCGGAGCTTACATGAGTCAGAAGTTCCAGGCCGCGGTCCACCATCGCGACGACGTCAGCTACGTGAAGCTGACGGGCGTCATCGACGAGGACAACGAGCTTGCGGACCTGGTGGACAAGATCCCGCCGGGCACCGCGGTGATCGATCTCGGCGAGATCGAGCGCATCAACTCGTGTGGCGTCCGTGACTGGGTGAACTGGCTCGGCAAGCTCGAGTCCAACACCACCAAGGTCGTCCTCGTCGAGTGCTCTCCGGCGATCGTCGCGCAGATCAACCTGGTGAACAACTTCACCGGGTCGGGCGTGGTGAAGAGCTTCTACGTGCCGTACTTCTGCCCGGAGTGCGACGAGGAGAAGGTCCTGCTGGTCGAGGCGGCCGACATGGGGCCGCCGCCGCACGAGCCCCCGACCTGTCGCTGCGACGAGTGCGACCTGGTCATGGACTTCGACGACATGCCGGACTCGTACTTCGCGTTCCTGTCGAACCAGAAGAAGGTCGCGGAGCCCGAGAAGATCAACGGCGTCCTCAAGGAGTTCGCCCAGGCGGACGGCGAGAAGTCGAAGATCCGGTCGCGCGTCGGCACCACCAGCCTGTCGGGCGCGTCGGTGTCGTCGCTGCCGAGCGTGCCGTCGCTGCCGTCCATCTCGCGGACCTCGCCGGGCAGCCAGCCGTCGATCCGCACCGCGTCGGGCTCGAGCCCGAAGCTGCCGACCGGCGCCGGCCAGACCGGGGTCGGGCTGCGCGCGTCGGGCACGTTCACGAATCCGGGGACGCGGCCGGGCTTCGGCACCAACCCCGGGACCAACCCCGGCGGTGGCGCCGCGATGGCCGATCGCGCGCCGGTGGTGCAGCCGAAGTCGAGCGCGGTGATCTACGTGCTGGTCGCCGTGCTGCTGCTGGCGATCGCCGTGCTGGCGTTCCTGCTGCTGTCCGGGAAGTAGGGCGCGGCGAGGCGGCGGGGCACGATCGGGTCCGGATCAGATCCGGATCGGATCGGGCACGGGCACGGGCAGGGCACCGGCGCGGAAGCCCCGGCGGGGGGCTGCTAGACCTGCAGGCCCTTCTTGTAGGCCAGCAGCTCCTTCTGGGTCTTGAGCAGGAGCTGGTTGGTCTCGAGCAGCTCGCGGGTGCGCGCCCGGATCTGGTTGGCGAGGCGCTCGCGCTCGCGGGCCTCGGTCTCGAGCATCTCCTGGTACTTCACCTGGACGACGGCCTCGTCGGTGACGTTGCGCTGGATCTCGAGCGCGCCGACGTTCTGGCCGGTCTCGTCGGTGATCGGCACCGCCGACAGGATGAAGCGCATCTGCTTGGCCTCGGCGTCGCCGAGGATGACGCCGCTGATCTCGTCGAGGCGGACGTGCCGGTTGTCGGCCCAGCACTGCTGGGCGATGCACTCCGACTTGCAGATGTTGAGCTCGACGACCTCGTAGCACTTCTTGCCCTTGAGGCCGCGGGCGACCTGGCGGGGCAGCATCGCGAAGAAGGCGCGGTTGAAGTCGACGATGCGACGCTCGCTGTCGACGATGAAGTAGCTGTCGACGATCGCGTTGTTGACCCGCTTGAACTGGTCGAGGAACTGGGTCAGCGCGGGATGGACGTCCATCGTGACGACGATCGTATCAGACCCGTCGCGATCGCGCGCGGGGCGCCGCCAGGTGGCGCCTACATCGCGCCGGGCGTGGGGCCCCTGCGCACAGCCGCCGACCCCGCGCTGAGGATGGTTTCTGCCGGTTCGTTGACGCCCCGATCACATGGGGGCTAAACTATCGGGAACCAATGGCAAAACGTTCCGGGCCGAGCATCTCGGTCAAGATGATCCTGACGTCGACGTTGTTGGTCCTGCTGACGGTGGTCGGCTTCGGCGTCCTGAACGTGCTCAACATCCGAGGCGTCTACGACGAGTCCACCCAGAAGCGGATCAACGTCTTCCGCGAAGGCATCAAGTCGAAGGCCGAGGCCAACACGCAGCTGATCGCGGCGTCGTTGATCGAGTTCCTCGCCGCCGGGCAGGACTCGTCGATCCAGCTCGTCATCGACTACATCGGCAAGCGCGACGCCGGCCTGCGCCTGGTCTACGTCCTCGACGCGCGCAAGCAGGTGATCACCTACTGCCGCACCGAGAACGCGCAGGGCTGCGATCACACCGCGTACCCGGGCACGCCGGACCAGCACCTCGACGTCCGCGACGACGAGCAGACCTGGAAGCAGGCGCTGGCGACGTGGGGCAGCCAGAAGGTCGCGACCGCGTCGTTCGACATCGTCGAGGACGGCAAGAAGGTCGCGGTCTACGCCTACCCGGTCTTCTACAGCGAGGAGCCCACCGCCGAGACCGCGCTCGCCGACGATCCCGGCGACAACCGCCGCGGCTACGTCGTCATGGCCTACGACCTGTCCCCGATCGAGGCGTTCGCCAAGGACGCGCGCAAGGAGAAGGACGAGGCCTCGTACAAGGCCGCGGTCAAGACCGGCGTCGTCGGCGCGCTGTTCGTGCTGATCGGGACGCTGCTGGCGATCTTCCAGGGCCTGCAGATCAGCAAGCCGCTGAAGCTGCTGGCGTGGAAGGCCGACCAGATCGCGCGCGGCGATCTCGAGGCGCGCGTCGAGGTCCGGTCGACGGACGAGATCGGCATCCTCGGCGAGAACTTCAACTTCATGGCCGACCAGATCGTCGTGCTCCTCCACCAGACCGCCGAGAAGGCGCACATGGAGAAGGAGCTCGAGGTCGCGCGGACGATCCAGGAGACCCTGGTCCCACCCAACG
Source organism: Kofleriaceae bacterium (assembly GCA_020633495.1). GTDB lineage: Bacteria > Myxococcota_A > Polyangia > Haliangiales > Haliangiaceae > WYBA01. The sequence goes on from JACKDR010000016.1 coordinate 115,944, forward strand.
ACCCGGTGACCAAGGGGCCGTTCACGCTGGCCGGCTACTTCCAGCCGGCGTCGCAGTGCGGCGGCGACTGGTGGACCTGGCACGAGATGGTCGGCGACAAGGTCCTGGTCGTGGTCGGCGACGTCACCGGCCACGGCGTGCCGTCGGCGATGATCACCGCGGCCGCCAAGGCCGCCTGCGACGTCGCCCGATCTCAGTACAACGACGACGTGTCGGTCTCGACCCTGCTCGAGATCATGAACTACGCCATCTTCGAGAGCGCCAAGCGGAAGTTCGTGATGACGTGTTTCGCGTCGATCGTCGACGTCAAGAAGCGTACGATCACGTACGCCAACGCCGGGCACAACTTCCCGTACCTGTACCGCACCGGCGAGGATGGCAAGGGTGAGTTCGGCTCCCTGATGATCCGCGGCAACCGCCTCGGCGACCTCAAGGAGTCCAAGTACGAGGAGAAGGTCACCGAGTTGCTGCCCGGCGACATCCTGGTCTGGTACACGGACGGCATCGTCGAGTGCGAGAACGCGCCCGGCGAGGAGTACGGCGAGAAGCGGTTCCGGGCCTCGGTCCGCCGCGCCGCCGCGCTCGACGCCGGCGAGATGCGCGACGCCATCGTCAGCGACGCCAACGCGTTCTTCGGCGAGACGCTCCGCAAGGACGACATCACCCTGGTCATCGGCAAGATCAGCTGAGGAGATCCCGATGCGAATCTCGAACAAGTCTCTTCGTGGCCCCGTGCGCCGGGCGCTGACCGCCGGCCGGGTGGCCAGCGCGGTCGTCGCGCTCATCGTCGTCGCCCTGCTCGGGCAGCGACTCGCGTCCGCGCAGGTCGAGGACGATCTCCGCGAGGGCGACCGCTACTCCGAGGACCAGGACTGGCACCGCGCCGCGGCCGCCTACGATCGGGCGATCAAGAAGTTCCCGACCCAGGTGCCGCCCGAGGCCTACGCCAAGCGCGCGGTGATCTTCATCAACCTCAAGGACCTCGAGGGCGGCCTCAAGTTCCTCCGCGAGACCGCCGAGAAGCAGTACCCGGACGCCGCCGAGCTGCTCGAGCAGGAGGCGGTCATCCTGTGGCAGCTGGGCAAGAAGGGCGACGCCATCACCGTCGCCGAGAAGGCCGCCGCCGCCAAGCCGTCGTCGTTCGCGGCGCAGCTCCTGATCGGCGACTTCTACGCCGCCCGCGATCCGGCCAAGACCGCCAACGCCTACCAGAACTACCTGCAGTACCGGCCGTCGGAGCTCGAGTCCAAGGACATCATCCCGCGCATCCGCCTCGGCTTCGCCTACCTCAGCCTGGCCCGAGGCACCTTCGCCGAGGGCGACGTCCCCGGCACCAAGGCGCTGTACGAGAAGGCCGAGGCCCAGTTCGAGACCCTGCAGAAGAAGCACGGCAAGGCCAACCAGGCCGTGGTCAACGCCGAGAACGGCCTGTGCGCGGTCTACACCGGCCTGGCCAAGTTCGACCGCGCGATCACCACCTGCGAGCGCATCGTCCGCGACCCGCGCCGCATCGACGCCAACGGCTCGGTCTGGTTCAACCTCGCCACCGCCTACGTCAACAAGAAGCAGTTCTCCAAGGCGCGCACCGCCGCCACCGAGTACCTCAAGGTCAAGAACAAGGCCGCCCGCGGCTACATCCTGATGGGCGACGCGTTCTTCTACGAGCGCAACTACCAGAAGGCGCTCGAGAGCTACCTCAAGGCCGAGGACATGCTCAAGCCCGACGAGGCCCGCCTCAAGGTCAAGCTGTCGATCTTCCTCGGCAAGACCTACCTCAACCTGCCGTACTCCGGCACCGGCACCAACCCCAACCTCGGCCTCGCCATCGAGAAGCTCGAGGCCGGCCGCAACGCCAACCCGTCCGACCTCGGCCTGGCCAGCGAGCTCGGCACCGCGTACCTGCTCAACAAGGACGACAAGCAGGCGCTGGTGATCGCCGACCAGATGATCGGCAACAAGGAGTTCGCCAAGCAGGACGAGGCCGCCCGGGTCGCGATCCTGATGGTGTCGGGCAAGGCCGCCTACAACCTCGGCAAGGCCAAGGACGCCAAGTCGCGGTTCGAGCTGGCCTACAGCCTGCGCCCGACCGACGTCACGGTCCGCCAGGGCCTGATCACGACGATCGAGGTCCAGGCCTACGAGTCGTTCCAGAAGGGCGACTACAAGGAGGTCGAGGCGCTGCTCGAGGACGCCGCCAAGGTCGACGCCGGGGTCGCCTCGATCCACCTCGACCGCGCGATCGTCGACATCAAGCAGGGCCAGTGCGACGCCGCGCAGAAGCAGCTCGAGCGGTTCAAGGGCGCCAAGGGCGACCCGCTGACCTACGAGCGCCTGATCGCCCGGACCTACCTGTGCCAGAACAAGCCCGACCCCAAGAAGGCCGCCGAGCACTACGCCGCCGCCGACAAGGAGGTCAAGAAGGTCCAGAACAACCTGCTGCAGGCCGAGATCAACACCGAGTGGGGCCCGCTCTTGTGGGACAGCAACCTCGACGACGCGGTCAGCCGCCTGCAGGACGCGGTGCAGTTCGCGTCGCAGACCCCGGAGGTCTTCGAGGCCGCCAAGCGCAACCTCGCGGTCGCGCTGTTCAAGCGCGGCTGGCGGTCGATGCGCGACGGCAAGACCTCCGACGCGCTGAGCGACTTCGAGCGCGCCAGCCGCGAGCCCAAGCTGCTCAAGGGCACCGAGCCGCTGGCCTTCGAGTTCTCCTACGCGCTGGCGCTGCTCGACAAGGGCGACACCACCGAGGCCGCCAAGAGCTTCAAGGCGCTGGCCGCCAAGGGCAACCAGAACGCCTACCTCAAGCCGCCGTACAACAAGAACGGCTCGCAGTTCTTCGCCGCCTACGCCAACTACCGCTCGGGCAACGTCGCCCAGCGCCAGTCGGCCGCCGGCGACTTCGAGAAGCTGCAGTCCGGCGCCAGCGGCTCGTTCGGCGCCAAGATCAAGGACCTGATCGCGTCGTCGTGGGAGTTCGTCGCCTACGACGCCTGGAAGAGCGGCTCCAACAGCAAGGCGTCGAAGGCGCTGGCCGCCGCGGCCAAGTACGCCGACGGCGACATCAAGAAGCGCGTCACCCACAACCGCGCGGTGCTCGACATGGGCCAGAAGCAGCTGTCGGTGTTCGCCGACCTGGGCTCGTCGCCGCCCGAGGCGCTGGTCAACCTGGGCATCCTCTACGACCAGGCCGGCAAGCCCAAGGACGCCTACGAGGCCTGGACCAAGGCCAAGGCCAAGGGCGCCAACGCGCGCGACCTGTCGAAGTGGATCGACGCCAAGAAGCGGATCTACGGGTTCAACTGAGGAGAGCACCCATGCGCAAGCCCGCCATCCTCGCCGCCGTGTTCGTCGCGCTCGCCGCCGCCGGCGCGATCGTCCTGATGGTCCGCCCGGCGCGGACCCAGCAGTCCACCACCACGCTCACCGTCGGCATCTACGCGCCGTCGGTCGAGTTCGCCAACGCCCAGGCCCGCCTGCAGTACGTCCAGGGCCTGGCCAAGGCGATCGAGTCCGCCACCGGGGTCAAGACCTCGGCCCAGGCGTTCGCCAGCCTGTCGGCGCTCCGCAAGGGCGGCGTCGACTACGCGATCGTCGACGGCCAGTGCTACGCCACCAACCAGAGCTGGAAGCTGGTCGCCAACGCCAACATCGGCGGCGGCACGACCCGCAACTGGGCGCTGTACTCGAGCGTGGGCTCGGACATGAAGTCGCTCGAGGGCAAGAAGCTGGCGTTCGTGCAGACCGGCTGCAACGACAACGGCTTCATCGACAACGCGATGCTCGAGTCCGAGGTGTCGAGCGGCTTCTTCGCCGGCCGCGTCGGCAAGCCCGACATCACCGCGGCGGTCGCCGAGGTGGTGTCGTACAAGGGCGCCCAGGCGGTGTTCGCCCCGGTCGGCTCGCAGAAGGGCCTGACCAAGGTCTTCGACACCGGCGCGGTGCCGAACCCGGCGTTCGTCCAGCTCAACACCAAGGTGCCGTCGGCGACGGCCAGCAAGGTCGAGAGCGCGGTCACGGGCTTCGGCGGCGGCGGTGCGATCTCGAGCTGGTCGTCGGCCAGCAAGTCGCCGTACAGCTCGCTGGCCGGCCGCATGGGCAAGTCGGTCAAGAAGGGCGTGTTCGCCGCGCCGGACCCGGTGCGCTTCGACGCCAAGGACGTGCTGATCGAGCCGACGACGCTCGACGACACCGCCGTCACCGACGTCAAGCAGCACTTCGAGCGTCCGCCGGTGCGCATGGAGTGATGGAGTCCTCGGGGGGAACGCCGACATGAGCACGACGAGCAGCCGCATGACCGAGTCGGTAGCGCTGTCCTGGCAGCTGCGCGAGCGGCCGGGGCTCACGATCGTCGAGTTCACCGGGGAGATCGACGAGAACGCCGACTTCGCGGAGCTCAAGAAGCGGCTGCGCGGGCCGGTCGTGTTCCAGCTCGCCGAGATCCGGCGGATCAACTCGTGCGGCGTGCGCGAGTGGGTCAACTTCGTGCGCGACATGCCCGCGGTGACCGAGCTGACCTTCAGCCACTGCTCGCCGGCGATCGTCACGCAGCTCAACATGATCTTCAACTTCCGCGGCACCGCCAAGGTGCGCTCGTTCTACGCGCCCTACGTGTGCGAGGCGTGCGGCCACGAGGAGGACAAGCTCCTCGACGTCCAGTCGCAGTTCCCGGGGGGCAAGTTCCGGGCCCCCGAGTTCGCCTGCGACCAGTGCGGCGCGGCGATGGAGTTCGACGACCTTCCGGAGCGGTACCTCTCGTTCCTCAACGAGAGCTGACCCAGCCCCCCGACGGCCGTGCTCGAGCAGATCAAGCAGCTCCTCGAAGGTTCGGTCGACGCCGCCGTGGTCCTCGATCGCGACCGCCGGGTGCTGTACTACAACCGCGCCTACGAGGCCTCGACCGGGCTGCGAGGCCGGCAGCTGGCCCAGAAGGTCGCGGCCGGCGCCCACTGCTACGAGGTCTTCCCGCTCGAGATCTGCCAGCACGACTGCCTGGGCTGCAAGGCCCGCGACGCGGGCCGGGCGCTGCGCGTCGACGAGATCAAGGCGGTGCGCGGCGACGGCGAGGAGCTGACGTTCATCGTCGCGGCGGTGCCGGTGTCGCTGGGCGACGGCGTCAACGTCATCATCGAGACCTACCGCGACGTCACCGCCGACGTCCGCATCCAGCGCCGCCTCAAGGTCCTGCTCGAGCGCGAGCGGCAGGCCAAGCAGAGCCTGGAGGAGGTCGTGCGCGAGCGGACCCAGGAGCTGCGCCAGGCCCAGGCCAGCCTGGTCCACCAGGAGAAGATGTCGTCGCTGGGCCGGCTGGTCGCCGGCATCGCCCACGAGCTCAACAACCCGATCAACTTCGTCTACGGCAACGTCGACTTCCTCGGCCAGTACATGGAGGACCTGCTGGGCCTGGTCCAGCAGCTCGACGCCGCGACCCTGCCCGGCGAGATCCGGGTCGAATTCGACGACGCCAAGCGCCGCATCGAGTACGAGTTCCTGGTCGAGGACTGGCGCAAGCTGCTCAAGTCGATCCGCGCCGGCGCCGAGCGCACGGCCAGCATCGTCCAGGACCTCAAGACCTTCTCGCGCACCGGCGGCGGCGAGCTGCAGGAGACCGATCTGGTCGCCGGCATCGAGACCACGCTCAACCTGATCGCGCCGCTGCTCAAGAACCGGATCGAGGTGCGCCGGCGGTTCGCGCCCGGCGTGCCGCGGATCCTGTGCAACGCGGGGCACGTCAACCAGGTGTTCATGAACATCCTCACCAACGCGGCCCAGGCGATCGGCGGCGAGGGCTGGATCGAGGTCGGGGTCCGGCCGCTCGACGAGGGCCGCGCCGTCGAGGTCGCGATCCGCGACTCGGGCCCGGGCATCGGCAGCGAGGCGATGGCCAAGATCACCGACCCGTTCTTCACGACCAAGGACGTCGGCGAGGGCACCGGGCTCGGGTTGTGGATCTCGGAGAACATCGTGCGCGCCCACGGCGGCACGATGAAGTGGCGCAACCGCGACGACGGTGGCGCCGAGTTCGTCGTCACCCTGCCGGTGCGCGCGCCGGAGTCGGCGCGGCACGGCATCGGCGCCGGCGAGCCGCGAGGAGCAGTGCATGGCTGAGCGCGCGCGGATCCTGGTGGTCGACGACGAGCCGCTGAACCTCGACCTGCTGCGCCGGACGCTGCAGCGCGACTTCGACGTCGCGGTGGCGTCGTCGGCGGCGGAGGCGGTGACGTGGCTGGACGCGGAGGCGGGCGCGGTCGCGGTCGTGCTGTGCGATCAGCTGATGCCGGGGCGCAGCGGGACGGAGCTGGCGGCGGAGATCCGCGAGCGGTGGCCGGGGGTGAAGTTCGTGCTGGTGACCGGGGTCGACGAGGCGGAGGAGGTGGTCGCGGCGCAGAAGGCGGGGCTGCTCGACGAGGTGGTCGCGAAGCCGTGGCGCGGGGCGCAGGTGCGCGAGCGGCTGAAGGAGCTGGCGGCGGAGGCGGGGGCGGCGGAGGCGGCGGCGGGGGCGGGGGCGGGGGCGGGCTGAGGACGGGGTTCGGGGTTCGGGGTTCGGCGGCGGCGTTCGGCGTTCGGTGTGCGGCGTGCGGCGTGCGGCGTGCGGCGTGCGGCGTGCGGCGTGCGGCGTGCGGCGAACGCTGCTGCCGAACGCCGCTGCCGAACGCCGCTGCTGGACTCCGACCGCCGACCGCCGCACGCGGCCCGCGGCTGCCGGTCGCGGCAAGCGCCTGGCTCGCCGCTACGGCTGCGCGGGCGCGTCGGCGTCGTCGCAGCCGTCGGGGCCGCACGCCGCGCCGTCGGCGGGCGCGCTCGCGGCGTCGGGCGCGGCCGGCTCGTGCTCGGCCAGCATGGCCCAGGCGCGGGCGAGGGACCCGGCCATGAGCGACGCGGGCTGGGCGCCTGCGATGGCCATGCGACCGGCGAGCACGAAGAACGGCACGCCGGTGACGCCGAGGTCGCGCGCGGTGGCCTCGTCGGCGCGGACGCTGTCGGCGTAGCGACTGGTGGCCAGGATCGCGGCGGCGCCCGCGAGCCCGACGTCGTCGGCGAGCGCGGCCAGGACCTCGGGCTCGCCGATCGCCGCGGCCTCGGTGTGGTAGGCGCGCAGCAGGCGCTCCTTGAGCGCGCCCTGGGCCGCCGGGCCGCCCTCGTCGAGCGCCCAGTGCAGCAGGCGGTGGCCGTCGAAGGTGTTGCCGCCGCGGCTGTCGTGCAGGCGCAGGTCGAGGCCGGCGCCGGCGCCGGTCTCGATCAGGCGATCGATCATCTGCTGGGCCTGCGCCGGGGTCACCCGGTACTTGGCGGCCAGGCGCTCGACGTTGCGCTGCGTGCCGGTGCGGACCCGCGGCGCCCGCGGATCGAGCTCGAAGGCGTGCCAGATGATCTCGGTGTCGGCGGCGTGGGCGAAGCCGGCGAGCGCCTGCTCGAGGCGACGCTTGCCGACGTAGCACCACGGGCACGCGATGTCGGACCAGATGTCGAGCCGGAGCGTGGGCACGGCGGCACCGTAGCCCCCGGGCCCGGCCCCGGCAACCGGGGACGGGGCGCGCTGTCGCGGCGCCGCGGATCGCGCGATGGTACCGGCATGCCCTTCGAGACCATCCAGATCGCCACGGCCGACGGCACCGCGCCGGCGTGCCTCTACGATCGCCCGGGGCCGGGCGTGCTCCTCCTCATCGACGGCATCGGCATGCGACCGGCGATGCACGAGGTCGGCGAGCGGCTGGCCGCCGCCGGCTACCGGGTGCTGATGCCCGACGTCTTCTACCGGCTCGGCGCCTACACCGCCCCCGACGCGACCCAGCTGTTCACGGATCCCACGGTCCGCCAGCAGTGGTTCGCGCGCGCCAGCGCGTCGACCAACCCGGCCGCGATCATGCGCGACGTCCCCGCGTACCTCGACGCGCTCGGCGGCGCGCGGGCCGGCGTCGTCGGCTACTGCATGGGCGGCCGCATGGCGCTGGTCACCGCGGCGACCTACCCCGACCGCGTCGCCGCGGTCGCCGCGTACCACCCCGGCGGCCTGGTCACCGACGGCGACGACAGCCCGCATCGCCTGGTCGGCGCGATCCGGGCGCGGGTCTACGTCGGCGCCGCCACCGACGACGGCAGCTTCACCGACGCCGACCGGCAGCGCTTCGGCGACGCGCTGCGCGACGGCGGCGTCGATCACACGATCGAGGTCTACCCGGCGCGCCACGGCTGGGTGCCGTCGGACACGCCGGCGCACGACGCCGCGGCGACCGCGCGCCACTGGGAGACCCTGCTGGCGCTGTTCGCCGCGACGCTGACGCCGGCGTGATCGCGACGCGGCGACGCCCGCCCGCCGCGGCGTCGCGGGCCCGCGCGCCGCGGCCGCGCTACTCGGTGGCGGTGGTGGCGGCGGCGTCCGGCAGCCACAGCGCGGCGGCGCCGTCGATCTCGGACTCGACCAGCGACGGCTTCTCGGTGTACGCGCCCTCGAGCTTGGCGCGGTACAGCGACAGCGGCCCGGCGGGCAGGCCGGGCACCGCCTCGGCGGCGTCGGCGTCGGCGTCATCGTCGCCGTCACCGGCCTCGCCGCCGTCGGCGTCCTGGTCGCCGTCCCGGGCCTTGTCCTTGCCGTCGTCGGCGTCCTTGCCGTCGCCGCCCTTGCGCGGGCCCAGCACCAGCGCCCAGCGGCCGTCCGGCGCCAGCGACACCGGGTAGTAGCCCTTCCAGCACTTGTACTCGCCGCCCTGGACGCGCGCGATGCACGCCTGGGTGCCCTCCTGGATCAGCAGCCACTCGCCGGACCACGACCAGTCGACGACGACGCCGTCCTGGATCGACTTGCGCCGCGCCGCCTTGCCGTCGAGCGCGAACGTCATCAGCATCTCGGCGTCGATCTGCTTGCGCTTGACCCACGCGGTCGTGGCGTAGACGCCCATCGCGCGGCCGCCGTCGGGCGACGCCGAGAAGCCGCGCAGCGGCGGCTCGGGCGCCAGGTTGCGGCGCGCCGTCGGGTGGTTCAGCGGCGCCGCCCAGATGCCGTCGGCGTCGGCCCACACCAGGTCGCGGCCGCCGTCGCCGGCGACGACCCGGGCGCCGGCGGCGGGCACCGCGCGGCGCGCCTTGCGGCCGGTGACCAGCGAGCGGATCACGACGTGGCCGTCGGCGTCGCCGCACACGACCGACTTGCCGTCGAGGGTGACCCGGGCGTCGCTGGCGCACGGCAGCGGCTCGGCGGTCGCCGGCAGGGCGCCACCGGTGCGGAACCAGTACCAGGCGCCGCCGAGGTCGAAGATGACGACGTGGCCGTCGGCGTCGGACCGGATCATGCGGACGTCGGCGGCGGCGCCGTCGCCGGGCAGCGCGGCGAGCTCGATCGCCGGGCCCTTGCCGCGAGGATCGGTCTGCCACAGCGCGTGGTCGCGGGCGAACACGACCGCGGCGGTGCCGAAGTCGTCCTTGCCGGCGCGCGCCGGCGGCGCCGCGACGGCGGCGGCCAGGGTGGCGACGGTGGCGGCGGTGACGAGGTGCTTCACGTTCACGGCCGCAAGCCTGTCACCGGACCAGCAGATCGGCCACCGCGGGCGCGTGCGCCACCGCGGAGGTCACGAACCGGCCCTTGCCGGGGACCTCGAGCAGCACCGCCGGCCCGAACCGCGGCATGTGGACGTCGAGGGCGCGGACGCCCGCGGCCAGGGCCCGGGCGCCCTGCTCGAAGGCCGGCTTCGACAGCGGCTTGCCCTCGACGAAGACCTCGGACAGGAACTCCAGCGGCGCGACCCACTCGGCGCCGTCGCGGTGCAGGCGGTCGCGGACCTGGCCGGGCAGGTTGTCGCCGCGGCGGACGATGCCGTCCCAGTCGCGCTTGCCCAGCGCGGCGGCGACGTCGAGATCGAAGCGCTCGGCCGGGAACACCAGCACCAGCGCGCCGTCGATCTCCGAGAACGACAGCGGCGGGCCGGCAGGCGCGGCGGGCGCGGGCGCCGGGGCCTCGGCAGGCGCGGCCGGCGCCGGGGCGGGCCGCGCCGGCGGCTCGGCGATCTTCGGCTGCGCCGGGGCGCCGGGGATCATCGAGAACCGATCGATCGCGGCGAGCTGGTTCTCCATCAGGAACGACTTGCGCTGGTCCCAGGTGCCGTCGGCCTCGAGGACGTCGACCACCAGCAGGTCGCCGCGGCGCTCGAAGGTCACGCCCTCGAGCCCGGCCAGGATGGCCTCGTCGTCGAGCTCCTCGAGCCGCTTCTCGTAGGCCATGATCTTGGCCTCGAACTGCGGCTTCGACAGCTGGCCGGCGGCCTGGCGGCCGTCGACGTCGATCGTCGGATCCAGGGCCCACGCGATCAGCGCGATGCCGCGCAGGTCACGGGCGCTGCGCGCCACCAGGACCGCGTCGCCCCACGAGCCCAGCGCGAACAGCCGGCCCAGCCGCACCGGCAGCTTCTCGCACATCGCGATCAGCGCCTCCTTGGCGGGGCGCAGATCGAGCGGCACCACCGGATCGGTGCGCGGATCGGGGCGCATCGGCGCCACCGAGTCGTCGATGACCATCAGCCGGGCCTCGCCGCGGCGCCGGAACGGCACCGACGGCGACAGCTCCATCTCGAGCCGCGGATCGTGGCGATCCGGGTCGAAGATCTTCTTCTCCTTCGCCGCCTCGGGGCCGCCCAGCGCGTCGATCAAGATCTCCGGGTCGAGGGCGCCCTTCGCGTCGAAGATGAGGTCGGTGACCAGACTGTCGAGGGCGAGCATGGGATGGGGGCGTTTTACAGGTAGCCACTCCGCTGGCGCAAGAGCCACTCGAGCCCCAGGCACAACAGCGCCAGCACCAGCAGGCCCGGGCGGCTCCACAGCTCGACGTCGGCGCGGCGGTCGACGCGGACCACGCGGGGCGGGTCGAACGCGAGATCCGACGGCAGCGCGGTCGCGGTGCCGAGGTGGCGGCCGCCGGTGGCGCCGGCGATCGCCTGCAGCATGCCCTCGTCGCCGGCGGGGCGATCGAGCTCGGTGCCGGCCTCGCGGACCAGGAAGATGTCGGTGGCGGTGACCTTGCGGCCGTCGACGTCGGCCGAGGCCTGGACCCGGTAGACGCCCGGGGTCAGGCCGTCGAGCTGGTGGCTGCCGCTGCCGTCGTCGCCGACGACGACGTCGGCCTCGCCGACCGCCTCGGTCGCCGCCGGATCGGCGCCGCGCTCGAACGCGAGGTGGACCTTGCCCTGCGGCAGCGGCTGGTAGTCGCGGCCCATCAGCTTGATCGCCAGCCGCACCGGCGTGCCCGGCGCGTACTCGACGGCGTCGGTGTCGACGTGGAGGTTGCGCAGGTCGGGGTCCTGGATCAGCCAGCGGGTCGCGTTCTCCCAGAACCGCTCGTAGTGGCGGCCGTCGTCGCCGGGGCGGGCCGCCGCGACGAAGCCCCACCGCCACACCGAGTCGGTGGTGATCGCGAGCGACCGGCCCTCGCCGTAGTCGCCGGCGACGATCACCGGCAGCGGCTTGCCGTCCTTGCCGCGCAGCGTCGGGTGGGTCGCGAGCACGGTGGCGCCGGGGCGGGCCCGCGCCACCAGGTTGACGCCCTCGAGCTGGGGCAGCGCCTTCCACGCCGCGACGTTGTCGGGCGTGGCGTAGCGCAGCGCGGTCACCGGGTGGCTCTTGCCGGCGGCGGTGAGCTGGGGCGTGAACCGCGCGGTGTCGATCAGGCTCGGCGTCTCCCACGGATCGTAGAGCTCGACCGGCAGCGCCGCCGCCACCGGCGTGCCCTCGTAGCCGCCCGACGAGAACGACAGCGGCCCGCCCAGCATCGCCAGGCCGCCGCCGCCCTGGACGTAGGCGCGGATGTTCTCGAGGTAGTCGCCGATGCCGTAGGGCAGGTACTCGAAGTTCTGCAGGACGATGACGTCGAAGCTGGGCAGCTGCTCCTCGAACAGCTCGCGGGTCGGGAACGGGATCAGCGACAGCTCGTCGTTGGGCACCAGCGAGATGTCGTCCTGGGTGCGCAGGATGAAGAACGAGATCAGGTCGACGTTGGGGTTCTGCTCGAACATCTGGCGCAGCGCGCGGACGTCCCACGACGGCTGGCCGGCGACCTGGAGGACGCGGATCTTGTCGCGGATGACGCGCACGACGAACGAGCGCGCGTTGTTGGTCGTGACCGCCTCGTCGTCGTCGACCGGCACCGCGATCTCGTAGACGTAGCGGCCGACCCGCGGCGGCGTGACCTCGAACGCGACCGTGGCCTCGCCGTCGGCGGGGACGTCGACCCACTTCTGGCGCAGCGGGTGGCCGTCCGACGACAGCGTCACCTGGATGCGCTTGGGGCCGTAGCCGGTGGCGCGGATCTCGGCCTCGAGGCGGACCACCGTGCGGACGAACGCGAACTCGTCGGCCAGGACCCGCGACACCGCGACGTCGCGCAGGCCGGGGCGCGCCGCCCACACCGTGTGGACGCGGGTGTCGAGCGAGCGCAGGAAGTCGCGGCTGGCGCCGTCGCCGCCGCCCAGCGACTCGGGATCGGTGCCGGCGCCGTCGGAGATCAGCACGACGCCGGCGAGGTCCTTGCCGTCGTAGCGGGCCCGCACGGTCTCGAGCGCCTTGCGGATCAGCGTCGCGTTGCCGGCGTCGCCGGTCTTGCCGACCGCGCCCGGCTCGATCGCCGCGACGACGTCGGAGAAGCTGAAGAAGTCGAGCTGGTGATCCTCGCGCCACGCCGCCAGGGTGTCGGCCGAGGCGTCGAGCAGGTCGCGGGCCCGCTGGCTGCGGGTCGGGCCGGTCTTCTGCTCGCGCAGCGCCATCGATCGCGAGTCGTCGATCAAGACGGCGATCCGGTTGGGCTCGCGGGCGACCTGGCGCAGCTCGATCGCGGGCTGCAGGAACACCACCAGCGCGATCGCGGCGGCGGCGGTGCGCAGCGTGACCAGCGCGGCGCGCCGCCACGGCGGCCGGCTGCCGCGGCTGCCCCACCACGCCAGCGCCGCGATCGCGCCGACCGCGCCGACGCCGAGCCACAGGCCGAGCCGGCCCCACGGCGCCATCAGCACCCAGCGGAACTCGTTGAACTCGGCGCTGCGCGGCGCCGCCAGCCGCACCGTCAGGGACACCAGCGCCTCGGCGGCGAGCACGCCGATCGCGCCGACCGCGGCGACCAGCGCCGCCGACGACGCGGTGGCGCGGCCGCGCCGGCCCAGCACGATCGCGGCGATCAGCAGCGCCAGCGCGGCGCCGCCGACGATCAGGCGCGCCGTGCCGTCGAGCAGCGCGATCGTCATCGCGGCGATCCCGTCGGCGCGGTCACGGCGCCGGCTCCTTGTCGGCGGGCGCGGCGCCGTCGTCGGGCTTCCAGCGGCGGCGCCGCATGATGAACGGGACGTGGACCTGGTCGGTCTTGTAGTCCAGGCACAGCGCGTACATCACCAGGTTGACGCCCATGCGGAACGCCAGCTCGCGCTGCCGCTCGCCGTCGGGCTCGCACTGGAACTCGTAGTTGCCGAAGTTGTCGCGCGACCACGCCCCGCCCATGTCGTTCTGGACGTAGGCGACGACCATGCGGTCGTCGCGGGTCACCGCCTCCATGACCGGGCTCAGCGCCCAGCGCCCGACCGGGCGGTCGAGCAGGTAGAACGACTTGTAGACGACGTGGTCGGTGGAGACCAGCTCGAGGCCGACCTGCGGCGCCGGGAACACCGCCTCGATCAGGTGGCGCACCGACTGGTCGAAGGCGCCGTCGGTCGAGCCCTCGGCGGAGTCGATGATCAGGAAGCCGCCGAAGGTGAGGAACCGGCGCAGCGCCTCGATGCCCTCCTTGCTGGGCAGCGGGAACTCGCGGTCGCCGGCCAGGTACAGCACCGGGGTCTCGTGCAGGTCGTCGCTGGTCGGCGTCACCAGCGGGCTGTCGAGGTCGACGTCGATCGACGTGCGCTTCTCGATCTCCCACAGCAGCCGGCGCAGCGCGGTCGGCCGCGGGTTGCTGCTGTCGGCCACCTGCAGGGCGCCGAACCGGAACCGCGAGCCGCGGCCCAGGGCCCAGGCCGGGCGCTCGCCGCCGGGCAGCGCCAGCGCCGCGGCCGCGACGGCGGCGCCCCGGAGCAGCTGGCGGCGGGTGATCGACACGCCGGAAAGGTAGCAGGTTCTCGGACTGTGTTAGCCTGCGGCCGATGTCGCCAAGAGGGGCCGCCGTCCTCGCCAGCCTGGCCGCTTCGTTGCTCGTGGTCCCGGCCGCCGCCCGGGCCGGCGGCGCCCCTGCCGGCGCCGCGGACGCCGCGGACGACGACGACGACAACGCCGACCTGGTCGGCCTCGACGACGGCGACGGCGACGGCGGCGCCGGTGACGACGAGCCCCGCCTGATCACCGCCGCCGACCGCGCCGCCGACCCGGACGAGCCCGGCGAGCCCCGGTTCAAGGATCACCGCCACCAGTTCGGCATCGGCCTGCAGATCCCCGTCGGCCTGCGGGTCATCAAGCCCTACGAGGACGAGTACTGCGGCCAGCGCGACACCAACGAGGGCAGCGGCAACGCCAAGGTCTGCGTCGGCCGGGTCCCCGCCACGCTCGACTTCGAGATCGCGTACGGCCTCAAGCCCAACCTCGAGCTGCTGTTCGAGCTCCGGCTCGGCCTCGAGCGCGACTTCGGTCCGACCTACGCGACCACCGACAACGGCCCGCGCCTGTTCCAGTGGTCGCCGGGCGTCAAGTTCTACTTCAGCGACGCCGGGGTCTCGAAGCTGTTCTCGACCGTGCAGCTCGCGTTCGACAACACCGGCTACGACAAGCCCGCGGGCACCAGCCGCGGCATGGACTTCATCGTCCGCAACGTCAACGGCCTGCAGCTCGATCTGCACCCGTCCTACGGGCTCTACGTCTACATCGGCGAGGAGCTCGGGCTGAAGCGCTGGATGTGGTTCACCGGCGAGTTCGGGATCGGGATCCAGGGACGCTACCCATGACCGCGCCGCCGGGCGAGGCCGTCATCGACGTCGCCGACCTCGCCAAGACCTACCGGACGCCGTTCACGCGCCGCCGCGTCGAGGCCCTGCGTGGGGTCACGTTCCAGGTCCGGCGCGGCGAGATCTTCGGCTTCCTCGGCCCCAACGGCGCCGGCAAGACCACCACGATCCGCATCCTGATGGGGCTGATCTCGGCCACCGCCGGGACCGCGAAGATCCTCGGCAACCCGGTGCCGAGCCGGCAGGCCCGGGCCCGGCTCGGCTTCCTGCCCGAGCAGCCGTACTTCTACGACTACCTCACGGTCGGCGAGCTGCTCGATCTCGCCGGGCGGCTGTTCGGCCTCGACGCCGCCACCCGCAAGCGCCGCGCCGACGAGCTGATCGCCAAGGTCGGGCTCGACCGCGCACGCACCCAGGCGCTCAAGAAGTTCTCCAAGGGCATGATGCAGCGCGCCGGCCTGGCCCAGGCGCTGATCAACGACCCCGACCTGGTGGTCTTCGACGAGCCGATGAGCGGGCTCGATCCGATCGGCCGCAAGGAGGTCCGCGATCTGATCCTCGAGCTGCGCGACGCCGGCAAGACCGTGTTCTTCTCGTCGCACATCCTGTCCGACGTCGAGAGCGTCAGCGACCGGGTCGCGATCGTGATCCGCGGCCAGATCCAGGCGGTCGGCTCGCCGCGCGAGCTCGCCGGCCAGACCCTGCTCGGCGTCGACGTCACGCTGCGCCTCGACGACCCCCACGGCGCCGCCGCCGACGAGATCGCGGCGCGCGGCGACCGGGTCCGCCGCGGCGACCGCGAGCTCAGCCTGACCGTCGCCGCCGACGTCGACGTCGACGAGCTGCTGGCGTTCGCGCGGGAGCGCGGCGCCCGGGTCGTCGTGGTGGCGCCCCGCCACGACACCCTCGAGGATCTGTTCGTCAAGAGCGCGCTGGCCTCGGACGGCGGCACCGCCGCCGGCGCGGCGGTGACGGAGGGGCCATGACCGACCGGCTCGGCCGCATCTGGGCGATCGCGCTCAACACCTTCCGCGAGGCGGTCCGGATCCGCGTCCTGTACGGGATCCTGTTCCTGGTGGTCGCGGCCAACGTCTTCGCGATCGTCCTCGGCGAGATGTCGATCCACGAGGAGGCGCGGGTCGCGCGCGACGTCGGCCTGGCCGGCATCTCGCTGTTCGGCGCGCTGACCGCGATCTTCCTCGGCGTCGTCCTCCTGTACTCGGAGGTGCAGCGCCGCACCGTCCACGCCATCGTCGCCAAGCCGATCGAGCGCTGGGAGTTCGTCCTCGGCAAGTACCTCGGCATGGCGACCACGCTGACCGTGCTGGTCGGCCTGTTCGCCGCCGCGATGGTGGTGCTGCTGCTGTACCAGGGCGTCGGCGTCTCGGGCGCGGTCGTCAAGGCGGTCGTGCTGGCCTGGGGCGAGGTCATGGTGGTCGCCGCGATCGCGCTGTTCTTCTCGGCGTTCTCGACCCCGTTCCTGTCGGGCATCTTCTCGCTCGGCCTGTTCGTGATCGGCCGCATCACCCCCGACATCCAGGCCGCGCTCGGCTCCAAGGAGGCGTCGGCGGGCAGCAAGACGCTGCTGCGCGTCGTCCTCGAGATCGTCCCGGACCTGCACCTCTACGCGGTGTCGGGCCGCACCCTCGACGGCCAGCACGTCTCGGTCAACGGCGACTTCGTGTCGTGGGGCTACGTCGCGACCGCCGGTGGCTACGGCCTGCTGTGGATCGGCGGCCTGCTGGCCCTGGCGATCGTCATCTTCCAGCGCCGCGACTTCGCGTAGCGCGCCGGTCGGGCGTCACGGGCCCGCGCGCCGCACCTCCCAGCCACGCGCGGCGCGCTCGACCCAGACCACGCCCGCGGCGTCGGCGGCGAGCGCCGCGACCTCGCCGGTGTGGACCACGACGGTCGCGCGCGGGCCCGGGCCGACCCGCACGATCACGCCGTCGGCGGCGACGTAGGCGTGGTCGGCGGTCGCCGCGCACACCGGCGCGTCGCCGCGGCGCAGCGCGCGGACCGCGGTCGGCGCGCCGCCGGGCTGGAGCACGACCAGCTCGGTCGCGGTCAGCCCGGCGTGGACGTAGACCAGCTGCCCGGCGGCGGCCAGGACGCAGCGCGGCCGCGCCGACTCGTCGACGACCCGGGTCACGGCGCCGTCGCCGGCGATCGCGACCAGCTGGTCGTCGAGCGCGCCGTAGACGACGCCGCGCAGCGCCGCGAGCTCGGTGAGCCGGTCGTCGGTGGGCAGCGCGACGCTGGCGGTGACGTCGACCGGCGCGCCGCCGCCGCGGTCGACGCGGGTCAGCGGGCGGGTGACGTCGTCGATCGCGCCGACGAGGTCGTCGCCGTCGACCGCGACCGCGATCGCGCCGGCCCGGGTCCGCGCGACGTCGCGGGGCGCGCCGTCGGGATCGAGCGCGACGACCCGGCCGTCGCGGCCCCAGACGTAGGCGACGTCGTCGGCGACGACCAGCGGGCCGGCGGGGACCGGCGCCGCCGCGCGGGCCAGCACCGCGCCGCCCGGCGCCGCGGTCCACAGGGGGCGCGCGCGGTGCCGCCGGCCGGATCGTCGCCGACCGCGCGGGTCGTCACCAGGACGCGGCCGCCGGCGCGCGCCACCGCCTCCGGCCGCAGCGCGTGGTCGGGATCGGCCAGCGTCGCCAGCGCGTCGCCGCGCGCCAGGCCGCGACAGCCCGCCGTCGCGGCGAGCGTCGCGGCCAGCGCGAGCGTCGTGGCGCGAGCACAGCCGGGCATCCGGTCCGGGTGTAGACTCGCCCGGCGTGCGCAAGAAGCTCCTGATCGCCCTGGCGTTCGCCGCGGTCGTCCTCGGCGTGCTGGTGACCCGCGCCGTGTGGGAGGGCCGCCGCGCCCTCCGCGACGGCGACGCCGCCGCCGCCCGCGGCGACACCGGCGCCGCGATCGACCACTGGCGCCGCGCGCGCGCTGGTACGTGCCCGCGGCGCCGCACGTCGCCGCCGCCTACGGCCGGCTCGAGCGGGTCGCCACCGCCGCCGAGGCCGCCGGCGATCGCGCGACCGCGCTGGCGGCGTGGCGCGGCATCCGCAGCTCGGTGCTCGCGACCCGCTCGTTCTTCACGCCCCACGCCGATCGCAAGGCGGTCGCGGACCGCCACATCGCGGCGCTGATGGCCGCCGAGCCGGTGTGGGGCCAGCCGGCGCCCGCCGGCGCCGACCCCGACCCGAGCTGGCGCGCCGCCCCGGACGCCGGCGACACCGCCGAGGCCCGGCAGGCGTTCTACGCCCGCCAGCTGGCGCGCGACGACGCGCCGTCGCTGGCGTGGGTCGCGATCGCGCTGGCCGGCTTCGGCCTGTGGATCGGCGGCGCGATCCACTTCGCGCGCCGCGGCCTGGACGACGCCGAGCGCCTCGATCGCCGGGTCGCGGGCGCGGCCGGGGGCCTGGTGCTGCTCGGCCTCGTGGTCTGGGTCGTCGGTCTTTACAACGCCTAGCCCGGGCCATAGCCTTGCCGGGCTGCGGTCCCGGGGGATCGCGCGAGGACGAGGTCATGGCCAAGAACCTGGGAACCGCTGTCATCGGGCTGCTCGATCACGAGCGCGTCGACCTGCGCGCCGCCGCCACCACCGTGCTGGCCGCGGTCGGCAAGGGCGACGCCGCGGTGGTCAAGGCGCTGACCGCGCGGCTCGCCGACGCCGACGGCGTGGTCCGGCGCATCGCGCTCGAGGGCCTGGCCGAGATGGGCGCCAGCGGCATCGCCGCCCACCTGGTGCCGCTGCTGCGCGGCGACGACGCCACGCTCGCCGAGCGCGCCGCCCAGCTGCTGGCGGGGCAGGGCGCCGCCGCCGAGAGCGCGCTGCGCAAGGAGTTGAGCGCCGGCACCGTGCAGGCCCGCCGGGCGATCGCGTCGCTGCTGCTGCGCCGGGGCACCCAGGCCGCGGTCGACGCCGTGATCGATCAGCTCGCCGACGTCGAGCTGGGCGAGCAGGCGCTGCAGCTGCTGCGCGCCGAGGTCGATCACCACAACGAGAAGGTCGTCGCGATCATCGAGAAGTCGGCGCTGGCCCGCGCCGCCGACGTCGGCAAGACCGTCAAGAAGGAGTGGGCGCGCGCGCTCCGCGACGCCGACAAGCAGGCCGCCGCCGAGGCCAAGGCCGCCAAGGCCAAGGCCGCCAAGGCCAAGGGCAAGGCCGGCCAGGGCGACGGCAAGGCCGCGCCGCCGTCGGGCAACGGCCACGCCGCCGGCCCCGACCCCATGCGCGACCCGGCGGTCGCCGCCGGCGTCCACGAGCTCGGGCTGCTGCTGCGGCTGATCGGCTACATGGCGCGGCCGTCGGCGCTGTCGCTGCTGATGGGCAAGATCGGCGACGACTGGCCCCGCGCCGTGCGCCTGGCCGCGATCGCGGCGCTGCGCCGGATCGTCGCCAGCCACGAGGGCAAGAGCACCGATGCCGCGATCGAGCGGCTGATCGCGCTGGCCGACGGCGCCGACCTCGCGGTCGCGCAGTCGGCGATCGACACGCTGCGCGGCGCCCGCATCCCCGAGCGCCTGGCCAAGCCGTTCGCGGCGCTGGCCAAGTCCAAGAACTCGGCGGCGCAGAAGCTGGCGATGGAGCGGCTGCCCGCCGGCGGCGGCGCCGCCGCGGTCAAGGCGCTGATCGACGCGCTCGCCGGCGACGACCCGACGGCGCGTGACGCCGCGGCGCGCGGCCTGGCCAAGGCGCCCGAGGCGGTGCTGCCCCTGGCCCGCGGCCTGGTGGCGGC
Organism: Kofleriaceae bacterium; assembly: GCA_020633495.1. GTDB lineage: Bacteria > Myxococcota_A > Polyangia > Haliangiales > Haliangiaceae > WYBA01. Next base: position 135,577 of record JACKDR010000016.1, read on the forward strand.
GCGCGACGAGCAGGTGGCGCGCCGCTTCGCCGGCGCCCTGCGCCACCATCGCGGCCACGTCACCGCCGCCGCGATCGACGAGCTGGTCGCCGCGGCGCGCGGCCACCTCGACCTGCACGCCAAGGGCAAGGCCGACGCCGACAGCGTCCTGCTCGAGCGCATCCTGGTCGAGACCCTGGCCGACGTCGCGCCGGCGCAGCACGTCGAGATCCTCTTCGACCACGCCCGCCGGCTGCGCCGCGCCGGCAAGCCGATCGAGGCGTTCGGCGCGCTCAAGCCGCTCTTGCGCAGCCACGCCGACCTCGACGCCGCGATCGACGACGACCAGCGCTTCTTCATGGCCGTGCTCGGGCTGCAGGCGCTGGGGCAGGGCATCCTGCGCGCCGGCGGCGACGAGCCGGTGATCGATCAGTTCAACCGGCTGGCCGAGCGCGGCTTCCCGGTGGCCAAGAAGCTGGCGCGTGAGAAGGACGTCGCCGACGACGCGATCTACGCGCTCGGCTTCCGGCTGCTCGAGAACAAGGACGCCGACGAGGAGCTCGGCGCCGAGCTGCTCCAGGGCATCATCGACGAGCGGCCGCGCTCGAAGCTGGCCAAGAACGCGCGCAACAAGCTCAAGCTGTCCGGCTACGCGGACTGAGCGGTCGCGACCGCGCGCGAGGCGCCGCGGCGTGCCGAGGCGGCCCCTCGGTTCCACCGAAAGGCCGGACCAATCTCCGGGAGCGCTCCCCCACAGGGAACGCCGGTTGTCCACGCTCGACTGCACAGGTTGTCCACAGGGGGCCTGCCGGAGATTCAGTCGTCCTTCCGGGGGGATCAACGGGGAAGCTTGGCCTCCCTGACAGATCGCCGCAGCCGGGGTCGCGCGGTCCGCCGCGCCGGCGCGCTCAGTACAGCTCGCCCTGGTCCTTGACGCGGCTGATCATCGCGTCGAGGTGGGCGCGGCTGGTGTCGTCGCACTCGATGATGCGGACGCCGAAGCCGGTCGGGTAGCGGTCCGACTCGGCGCTGCCGGGCTCGACCACGCGCACCACCACGACCTTGCAGGTCACGAACTCGTCGTAGTCGTAGAGCTCGAGCTGCAGGGTCGAACCGACCTTGAACGGGTAGATGTGCGCGACCCGCGTGTACAGGAAGACGCCGCTCGCCGACAGGTCGCGGGTGCGGAAGACGAACTCCTGATCGCCCGCTCCCGACACCTTCACGAAGGCCTCGACCTTGACGCGCTCGGCGTCGCGTTGCTGGGGCTGGTCGGCGTCGCTCACCCCGTCGAGCATATCAGGATCCGCCGGGTTTCCGGGGACCTCGCGCGCTCGACCCGTCGGGGGCGGGTGGTGACTTCGGGGAGGCGCCGTGCTACGAACCCAAGCTAGGTCCACATGGACGTCCGCTGTGAAAAGTGCCAGACGGAGTACGAGCTGGACGAGAGTCGGCTCAAGCCCGGGGGCGTCACGGTCAAGTGCACCAACTGCGGGCACATGTTCAAGATCCGCAAGCGCGCCCAGACCAACGTGGGCATGCCGGCGATCGGGGCGGGAGGTGGTGGCGCGTCGTCGGGCGTGCCGCGACCGCAGACCCAGACCGGCATCCCCGGCTCGGGGCCGGCGGGTGATCGGGTCTGGCTGATCCGCATGCCCAACGGCGAGCAGCGCAGCTGTCGCGAGCTCGCCACCCTGCAGCAGTGGATCATCAGCGGCTCGGTCAGCCGCGAGGCGATGATCTCGCGCACCGGCAAGACCTGGAAGCAGCTCGGCGACATCCCCGAGCTGGCGCAGTTCTTCGACGTCGCCGAGGAGGCGCGCGAGCGCCGCACGACGTCGCCCCAGGCCGCGGCGCCCGCCGCGCCGGCCACGCCGCGCGCGCCGGTGGCCGAGGTCAAGCAGACCATGCTCGGCGTCGGCACCAGCGCCGCGCCCGCGGCGCCGCCCAAGCGTCGCCCCGCGACCCAGCCGCCGCCGCCGCCCAAGGTGCTGGCGCGCGCCACCGGCCCCGACGATCCGATCCTCGGCGGCGGAGGCAAGCGGCCGGCCAACGACGACACCCCGGTCCGTGCCGTCAGCAAGCGCGGCGAGCCGACCGCCGCGGCCAGCGCCGCCGCGGTGACCACCGTGCTGGGCCCGACCGCGGCCGCGCCGCCGCCGGTGCCCGCCACGCCGCCGCCGGTGCCCGCCGCGCCCAGGCTGCCCGCGCAGCCGCCGGCCGCCGCCGCCGGCCCCAGCGGAGGCGCCGCCGCCGACGACGGCACGCGCCGCACCGGCGCGTGGGCGGCCGACGACGTCCGCATCGAGTCGACCAGCGTGCCGTTCCACGGCGCGGTCAAGGGCCACGGCGAGGCCGACGAAGGCTTCGGCGGCGCGATCCGCCCGGTGCCGACCCACGACGTCGCGTTCGCGGGATCGCTCGGTCGCGCGCCCGCGCTGTCGCAGCCGCCGCCGCTGACCTTCGACGACGACGAGCCGCTGATGCCGCGTCGCGCCGGCGGCGGCGTCGGCAAGTGGATCGCGCTGGCGTCGCTGGTGCTGATCGCCGGCGCCGCGTTCGCGATCTACTGGACCGTGCTGCGCGACAAGGGCCACGCCGATGGCGCGCCCGCGGTCGCGACCACCCCCGGTGACGGCGGCGTCGCGGTCGCGGCCACCGACGCCGGCGTGACCACCCCGGGGCCCGGGCCCGAGCAGCCGCCGGCCGCGGACGATCCGCTGGCCGCCGCGCGCGCCGAGCTGGCCACCGACACCGAGGCCCGGCTCGCGCAGGCCGCCAAGGATCTGGCCGCGGGCGACCAGACCCCGGCGACGCTGGGCATGCAGGCCCGCCTCCTCACGTCGATCGCCGAGAGCCTGGACGAGCAGGCCGAGCTCACTGCCAGGAAGAAGGACGCCGACAAGCTCGAGAAGGCGTCGCGGCAGCACGTCCTCGACGCCCTCAAGCTGGCGCAGAAGGCGGTCGCGACCGGCGCCGACGAGCCGATGGCGCAGGTCGCGATGGCCGACGTGCTGCGGCTGCAGGGCAAGTCGGCCAAGGAGGTGCAGAAGTACCTCGGCCGCGCCCTCGAGCTGGCGCCCGCCGAGCGCGAGGCCCAGCTGGTCGCCGCGCTGCTCGCGGTCCGCGACAAGAAGCGCGACGACGCGCGCGCGATCCTGACCAAGCTCGACGGCGGCGAGGGCTCGCTCGAGGCCACCGGCGACGTCCGCGCCCGCTGGCAGCTGGCGCGGCTGGCGCTCGACGCCGGCGACGCGCCGGGCGCGCAGAAGGCCGCCGAGGACGTCCTCGCGGTCGCGCCGGACCACGCCGGCGCGCAGGCCATGCTGGCCAAGCTGCGCGAGGCGGTGGTCACCAGCGATCCGATGCCGCCCGAGGACGGCGGCGGGTCGTCGAACGGGTCGTCGTCGGGCGGGTCGTCGTCGTCGTCGGGCGGGTCGTCGTCGTCGGGCGGGTCGTCGTCGTCGGGCGGGTCGTCGTCGGGCGGGTCGTCGTCGAGCGACGCCGACAACTACGACAAGCTGCTCGCCAAGGCCAACCAGCTCGCCGAGATGAGCTGCGCGCAGGCGATGCCGTACTACGAGAAGGCGCTGGCGCTGAAGCCGGGCGGCGTCGAGGCGCTGACCGGCGCCGGCTACTGCCACATCGACGCCAAGCAGTTCGCGAGCGCGCACTCCAAGTTCCGCACCGCGCTCGCCATCTCGCGCAAGTACGAGCCCGCGCTGTGGGGCATCGCCGAGGCCTACCAGCAGCAGGGGCTCAAGGACAAGGCGATCGAGGCCTACCGCGCCTACCTGGAGGTCTATCCGGGCAAGGACAAGGCCATCAAGCAGATCGAGCGCCTGGGCGGCACCGTCGACGGCGGCGGCTCGTCGTCGGGCGGCGGCTCGTCGTCGGGCAGCGGTTCGTCGTCGTCGGGCAGCGGCGGCTCGCCGTCGGGTGGCGGCGCCGAGCCCGCGGGTGGCGGCGGTGGCGCCGAGCCTGCAGGGCGGCGGCGGCGGCGCCGAGCCGGCGGGCGGCGGCGGTGGCGCCGAGCCTGCGGGCGGCGGCGACAGCGCGAGCGACGGCGCCAGCGACGATCCGGCCACCGGTAACTGATCGCGCCCGGGCGCGACGGCAAGGAGATTGGGATGACGAACGTGCGCGCGTTCCTCGCCGTGGCGGTGCTCGCCGCGGCGGTCGCGGCCTGCAAGGGCTCCTCCGACAGCAACGGCAGCAAGGGCGGCAGCGGCAGCGCCGCCGGCAGCGACGACGACGACGGCAGCGGCGGCGGCGGCGGCTTCGGCGGGCTCGGCGGCCTCGGCGCCGATCCGATGCAGCTGCTCAAGCAGATCGGTGACAGCCTCGGCCAGCCGGGGCCGTTCGAGGCCCCCGACTCGTCGCCCGGCTACGCCGCCGACGCCGCGCACTGGGCGGTGGTCGAGCTGTCGGGCAAGCTGGTCGAGCTCGAGGGCTACGACTTCGGCGCCGGCAGCCTGATCGGCGGCCGCGGCCCCAGCGGCGTCGAGCTGCGCACGCTGACCACGCGGCTGCGCGCGCTCGGCCAGGATCCCAACGTCAGCGGCCTGCTGCTGCGCGTCGACGGGCTGGCCGGATCGCTGCCCGACGTCATGGAGCTGCGCGCCGCGCTCGCCGACGTCCGCGCCGCCGGCAAGAAGGTCGCGTGCCACACCGAGGCCGCGTCCAACGCCGAGTACCTGGTGCTCGCCGCGTGCGACACCGTCGGCGTCGCGCCGCTGGGCGAGATCGTCATCACCGGCCCGGCGGCGATGCCGATCCACCTCAAGGGCCTGCTCGACGACCTCGGCGTCACCGCCGACTTCCTGCACGTCGGCGCCTACAAGGGCGCCGCCGAGCCGCTGACCCGCGACGCGCCGTCGGCGGAGATGCGCGAGACCCTCGACGGCATCCTCGACCGCGCCTACGCCACGATGGTCGACACGATCGCGACCAGCCGCGGCCTGGCACCCGACAAGGTCAAGGCGCTGATCGACGAGGCCATGTTCCCCGCCGAGCACGCGCTCGCCGCGGGCCTCGTCGATCAGGTCGCGCCGTTCGAGGCCTTCCGCGACGCCGTCGTCGGCGACGCGCCGTGGCACCGCGAGCCCGTCGAGGCCAAGGACGCGCCCATGGCGGCGGCGTTCAAGGTCATGCGGTTCCTCGGCGCGATGCCGGCCGGGCGCACCCACGGGCCCCACGTCGCGCTGGTCTACGCGGTCGGCAACGTCGTCGACGGCGGCGGCGACGGCACGATCGGCGCCCGCCAGGAGATCGCGTCGCACACGATGGTCGCGGCGCTGCGCACGCTGGCCGCCGACGACGACGTCAAGGCGGTGGTCCTGCGCATCGACTCCGGCGGCGGCAGCGCGCTGGCCTCGGAGCTGATCTGGCAGGAGGTGTCGGCGATGGCCGGCAAGAAGCCGGTCGTGGTGTCGATGAGCGACGTCGCGGCGTCGGGCGGCTACTACATCGCGTGCGGCGCGACCAAGATCTTCGCGATGCCCGACACGCTGACCGGATCGATCGGCGTGGTCGGCGGCAAGCTGGCGCCCGGCGGCGCGCTGGCCAAGATCGGCATCAAGACCTACCCGATGGGGCGCGGCAAGCGGGCGACGATGATGGCGAGCATGAACCCGTGGACCGCCGACGAGCGCGCCGCGGTGCAGACCTCGATGGAGGAGGTCTACGGCACGTTCGTGGCGCGGGTCGCCGCCGGCCGCAAGCTCGACCTCGAGGCGGTCAAGAAGATCGCCCAGGGCCGGGTGTGGACCGGCGAGACCGCCAAGCAGCTGGGGCTGATCGACGAGCTCGGCGGCCTCGACGCCGCGCTCGCCGAGGCCGAGAAGCTCGGCGGCGTCGCCCCGGGCGGCGTGGTCGAGGCCTACCCGTCGGCGCCGACCCTGCGCGACTTCGTCGCCAGCTTCGGCGGCGTGTCCATGCCGTGGGGCCTCGACGGCGCGGTCGTGCGCATCGCCCGCGAGATCTCGCCGGCCGCGGCCGAGGTGACCGAGCGGACCCTGCAGCAGCTGCTGCTGATCGGGCAGGCGCGGGTGGCCACGGTCGCGCTGTGGCCGGTGGTCATGCCGTAGCGAGGTGGCGCGGTCGCGCGCCGCGCGGCGCGGCCGCGTGACGTTCGGCGCGGGGCGTGCTCTGTCCAGCCATGCGCCAGCGGGTCACCGACCGCGTCCACGCACCCAGGCCTCGCCCCGGGAGCGCCGGGTCCGCCACCAGCGTGTTCACGAGCACGACCGGGCCGCGGCGAGCAGCACGGTCACGAACGATCTGGCATCGTCTCCTCACACCGAGGGATGACCCACGCCAAGGCCACGACCGGGGTAGGGACCGCGACCACAGCCCTCATGCGCCCCGTCAGGATCGGTGATCCGCTCGATCGCTCGGTGGCCCGGGCGCGCGCCGAGGAGGCGCTGTTCGGCTCGGCCACGCCGGTGACCCTGGACCGCTACCGGATCATCGAGCGGGTCGGCAACGGCGGCATGGGCGTGGTCTGGTCGGCCTGGGACCCGGACCTCGGGCGTCCGGTGGCGCTCAAGCTGGCCGCCGAGGGCGATCAGGACACCCGGGCGCGGGCCCGCGAGGAGGGCAGGGCGCTGGCCCAGCTGTCGCACCCCAACGTCGTGCCGATCTACGACGTCGTCGATCACGACGCCGGCGTGCTGCTGGTGATGGAGCTGGTGCGCGGCGAGACCCTGCGCCAGGTCGCGGCGCGGCGGCCGCGCACCATGGAGCTGGTGCGGGCCTATCGCCAGGCCGCGCTCGGCCTGGCCGCCGCGCACCGCGCCGGCCTGGTGCACCGCGACTTCAAGCCCGACAACGCGATCCTCGGCGCCGACGGCCGGGTCCGGGTCCTCGACTTCGGCCTGGCCCATCCCGACGGCGACGAGCCCGGCGCGATCGCCGGCACGCCGCGGTACATGGCGCCGGAGCAGCACGAGGGCGTCGCGCTCACCGCCGCCGCCGATCAGTACGCGTTCTGTGTCGCGCTGCGCGAGGCGGTGTCGACCGGGCGGCGCCCGCCGCGCTGGCTCGCGCCGGTGATCGCGCGCGGCACGGCGGCGCGGCCCGCGGACCGGTTCCCGTCGATGGACGAGCTGGTCCGGGCGCTCGCGCGTGATCCGGCGACCCGGTGGCGGCGCCGCGGCGTGGTCGCCCTCGCCGTCGCCGCGGTGGGGGGCGTCACGGCGGCGGCGGTGGTCGACCGCGGCGGCGCCGGGCCGGTGTGCGACGGCGGGCCGGCGATCGTCGAGGCCAGCTGGGGCGCGCGCCGGGCCCAGGCCGACGCCCACCTGGGCGCGCTCGACACCCCGTACGCCGCCGAGGCCCGGCCTCGGATCCTCGGGGCGCTCGACAGCTACGCGTCGGACTGGGCGCGCAGCCACCAGGTCGGCTGCCTGGCCCACCGCCGCGGCGAGCTGTCCGACGACCTGTTCGACCGGCGCGCGGCCTGCCTGGCGGGCCGCAACGACGCCCTGCGCGCGGTCGCCGCGGTCGCGGTGGCGACGCCGGCCAGCAGCGTCGCCGATCTGGTGACGGCGGTCCGCGATCTGCCGGCGATCGCCGACTGCGACGACGCGGCGGCGCTGACCTCGAGCGTGGCGCTGCCGGCGCCCGAGCAGCGCGACGACGCGCGCGAGCTGGCGTCGCTGCTGGCGCAGGTCGAGGTCGCGGCCGACCTGGGCGATCTCGAGGCCGCGGCTCGTCAGGCCGACGATCTGGTGGCGCGCGCCAACCGGCTCGGCTACCGGCCGCTCGCCGCCCGGGCCCGCCTGGCGCGCGGTCGCATCGCGCTGGCGCTGGATCAGGGCGATCGCGGCCGCGCCGACTTCGCGTCCGCGACCCGCGATGCGCTCGCGGTGGGCGACGAGCCGCTGGCGGTCGAGGCGTTCGCGCGCCGCGCCTGGACCGTGGCCACGACCCAGGACCCCGCGCGCGCGCTCGACGGCGAGGAGCTGATCGCGGCGCTCCTCGAGCACGCCGGCCCGCGGGCCGCGTTCGCCTCGGCGCTGTTGCACAAGAACCTGGGCGGCATCGCGCTGGCTCGGGGCGATCGCGCCGGCGCGCGCGAGGAGTTCGAGGCCGCCCGGGCTGGCGCCCGCCAGGTCACCGGCCGCGGCGCGATCGAGCTGACCGGACCGGACCTGCTCCTGGTCGTCGACGACCCGCAGCAGCGCGCCGACCTGGGTGACGAGCTGGTCGCGACCTACACCGATCTGGTCGGCGACCACCACCCGCTGACCCTCGCGGCGCGCGTCCACGTCGGGCTGCTGCGCGACGGCGTCGCCGAGGCGCGGCGCGTCCTGGCCCCGGCGTGCGCCGAGCTCGCCTACTACCACCCGTCGATGTCGGGCCTGCTCGGCGAGTGCGGCGGCGAGCTGGCGCTGCTGGCCGCCGGCGCCGGCGACCTGGACGCGGTCGCGAAGGCCGCGCAGCTGGTGCTGGACGCCGACGCGCACGGCGTCGCCCCGGCGACGGTCGCGACCGCACGCGCCTACCAGCGCCTGGCCACCGGCGACGCGCGGGGGGCGGCGCAGGATCTCGCCGCGCTGGCGCGGGCGATCCCCGCCGGCGCGCCGTGGTGGGAGCAGGTGCGCGCCGCGGACCTGACCCTGGCCGCGGCGGCGGCGCGGCGATCGGCCGGCGACGCGCCGACCGTGGTGACCGCGGACGCCGCCCGCGCCGCGGCCCTGTACGAGCAGGTCGGCGCCGCGATGCCGCCGCCGGTGCTGCAGCGCCGCCGCGAGCTGCTGGCGCTGCTGCGCGCCGCGCCCTGACCGCGCGCGGCGGGCTCGGACGCCACGAAGGCGCGCCCGGACACCCGCGCGCGCTTGGCGCGCGACCGTCCTCGCGGCGATGGTGGTCGTCGATGCGCGGTAACGCGGGCGAGCATGCGGGGTCTACCGGGCGTCATGAATGGACACATGCTCCCGTCCGGGGTCCCACGCCACGCCACGCCGCGCGCGTTCGCGGCGTCGACCGGCGACGCGATCCACGTCGGCCGCGGCGTGCTGACCTGGCGGCTCGACGGCCTCGAGGGGGTGACCGTGTGGGGGCGGGTGTCGCGGGTCGTCGCCGAGGCGGCGCTCGCGCCGCTGACCCAGCACGCGCACGCCCGGATCCCGACGCCGGCCGCGGCGGTGACCGATCTCAGCCGGGTCACCGAGGTCGAGCCCGACGCCTACGCGCTGCTGCACGACCGGCTGCTGCGGCTGTTCGCCGACGTCGCGCCCAAGCTGCACGAGCACGTGATCGTGACCCCGCGGGGCCTGCTCGGCGCCGCGACCGTCGGCCTGGCGTCCGCGACCGCGCGGCATCGCTGGCGCGTCGTGCCCGATCTGCCGGCGGCGCTCGCGGCGGTCGGGCACCAGGCCCTGGCGCCGCGGATCGCCGAGCTGGTCGCGCGGTGCCTCGCCGAGGAGCAGGTCCTGTCGCAGATCCGGGCGTGCGTGGTGGTCGACCGCCCGGTCGGGGTCGCGGACGTGGCGCGCCGGCTCGGCACCTCGTCGCGCGTCCTGCAGCGCCGGCTCGCCGCGCTCGGCACGTCGTTCCGCGAGGTCCGCGACGAGGCGCGGCTCCACGTCGCCCGGGCCCTGCTGGTCCACAGCGACGACAAGGTGGAGGTCATCGGCGCGAGCATCGGCTGCGCCACGCTGTCGGGCTTCGTCCGCCTGTTCCGTCGGCACCACGGGGAGACGCCGACCGCCTACCGCCGCCGGATCCGTGGGACGGCGCCCTACTCGGAAGGACGCTGAGGTGAACGCAACCGAAAAAGATGGCAAGGCCCGTCACGTTGGCGCCGCGACTCACTCTATCCGGGTGATGAAGCCGATCCACTGCTCGCTCCTGGTGGCTGCCCTCGCTCCCGCGTGCGTCGCCTCCGATCTCGGGGATCCGTCGACGTCGACCACGACGGCCGCGGTCGGCCTCCCCGGCGGTGGCGGCAAGGGCTACGGCGACGGCACGAACTGCCCGTCGTGGGGGTGCGGCACCAACTCGCCGGTGATCGGCCCGTGGAACTTCCACGAGCTGGACGTCGACGGCGAGGCCAACGCCGCCGGCCTGAAGCTGGTCGCCATGGTGCTGAACGGCAACGCGTACCGTCCCGAGGTGGTCGGCGCCGAGCTGATCGGGCACTCGCTCGACGAGCAGAGCTACCCATCCCGGTACGGCGTCGATCTCGCCGGCGCCACGCTGCGCGTCGAGGCGCCCGACGGGACCTACGACATCCGGATCGCCGCGGTCGAGTACGTGACCCGGTACTGGGTCGGCTCGCCGGACCTGAACTACACCTACGAGCTCGAGTACACCGGCCCCGATCAGATGGACTACCAGCCGGTGTGCCACAACCCGCCGGTCCGGTCCGGGGCGTTCCCTCACGCGCTCGGCGCGCTGCTGTTCACCGGTGATCGCTACGACGCCGCGCGCAAGCTGGTGATCTCGTCGGAGCCCGACGAGACCCGCGGCTGGTTCAACATCGCGTGCGCCGGCAGCGCGCTGGGCAAGCTGCACCTCAACCGCCACACCACCGCGGGCTCGACCAGCGACGACAAGTCGACGCGGGAGCAGCGCCAGAGCATGCTCAAGATGTTCGTGTCCGACGTCTGCGGCACCGGCCGCCCGTTCACGCACGCGGGCGAGCCGCTGCACTACGAGAACGCCGACGGCTGGATGACGCTCGACGGCACCGAGGCCAGCTACGAGGCGCTGTGGGACGCCGACGGCGCGCTCTGCCTCGACGAGCACCGCCTCGAGGCCGACCCGGACTACCCCGACATCCGCAAGCAGATCGACGAGGAGTGCGAGCTCGTCGGCCACGAGCTGCGGCCCTGCGACGAGCTCGACGGCTTCCCCGACGCCTGGCAGAAGCTCGCGTACCTGCTGAGCGCGAACCCCTGAGGCGCGCCCGCGCCAGCCTCGTGTGACGCCGCCGGCTCCGGCGGCGTTCGTGCGTTTCGGCGGGCGCACGCCGCGCCGGACGTGGTGAAACGTCGCGCGCCGCCGTGACGGCGAGGTCCCTCGTCACGGGCGTACCGGCCACGCCTCCACCCGGCGATGACGACGATCCGTTGCGCGCTCCTCCTCTCCTTGCTCGTACCCGCCTGCGTCGCGGCGGACCCGGGGGACGACCCGTCCACCGCGACCACCAGCGCCGCCGTGACCGCGCCGGGCGGCGGCGGCGGCGGCGGGACCGGCACCAACTGTCCGTGGTGGGGCTGCGGCTCCAACTCGCCGGTGATCGGCCCGTGGAACTTCCACGAGCTGGACGCCGACGGCGAGCCCAACGACGCCGGCCTCCAGCTCGTCGTCATGATCCGCAAGGGCCTCAAGTACATGCCCGAGGTGATCGGCGCCGAGCTGGTGGGGCACTCCTTCGACGAGCAGAGCTACCCGTCGATCCGTGGCGCCAAGGTCGCCGGTGCGATCCTGGTGGTCGACGCGCCCGACGGGACCTACGAGCTCACGATCCATCGCGTCGCCCGGGTGACCCCGTACTGGGTCGGACCGTCGACGCTCAACTACACCTACGAGCTCGACTACCAGGGGCCCGACCAGGGCGACGTCCGGCCGGTGTGCGGCAACCCGCCGATCGAGGACAAGTCGTACCCCAACGCGCTCGGCGCGCTGCTGTTCGCGGGCGACCGGTACGATGCCAAGGCCAAGGCGGTGATCGCGACCGGCGTCGACGAGACCCGGGGCTGGTTCAACATCGCGTGCGCCGGCAGCGCCCTGGCCAAGCTGCACCTCAACCGTCACACCACGGCCGGCGAGGACGGCGCCTACGTCGCCAAGCGCCCGCAGCGCCAGGCGATGCTCAAGATGTTCGTGTCGGACGTGTGCGGCACCGGCCAGCCGTTCACGGTGCCGGGCGAGCCGTTGCACTACCAGAACGCCACCAAGTGGATGAAGCTGGACGGCACCGAGACCAGCGACGAGGCCCTGTGGACCGCCGACGGCGCGATCTGCCTCGACAAGCACCGGCTCGAGGCCAACCCCAGCCCGCTGTTCCCGACGATCCGGCAGGACATCGAGGACGCGTGCGCGCTCGCGGGCCACAAGCTGCCCACCTGCGCCGAGCTGGGCGTGCTGCCCGACCAGTGGCAGAAGCTCGCGTACCTGCTGAGCGCGAATCCCTGACCGGCGCGTCGCGGCGTGACGCCGCGGTGCCGGCACCGGCGGTGTTGGTGCGTCCGGGCGGCGTCGCCCGACGCGCGGCTGTCGCGTCTGGAACCGTGCGTGGACGCCAGAGGCGAACCTCGGGCGTAACGATCGCCGCGGCTCGGGCTCGACCGCGTTGACCCCCAAGGGAGGAGCAACGCATGAGATCTCGAACCACGCGCGACCGCGGCAGGTCGCTTCACGATGGACCGCCGGGCCGCCGCGCCCGGGGATGGATGCGGCGCGCGCTGCTCGCGCTGGCGGTGCCGCTGGCCGCGTGCAACGGCCAGTCCGGGATGCAGACGGCGACCGGGTCGCAGGCGATCGGTGGACCGCCGACGATGCCGGCGTCGTTCCGCATGCCGTCGCCGGCGGTGGTCGGCGGGGAGGCGACGTCGGCGTACCTGCCGGACGGCTGGCAGGTGACGCCGACCGGCGCGTTCACGTACCGGATCCCGCTCGACGTGCCGGCGGGACGCGCCGGCATGGCGCCGGCGCTGTCGCTGCAGTACTCGAGCAGCGCCGGCAACGGGTTCATGGGCGTGGGCTGGAGCCTGGGCGGGTTCTCGGAGATCCGGCGCTGCGACAAGCGCATCGCGTCGGACGGCGTGACCGAGGGCGTCCGGTTCGCGGCGGACTACGGGGCCGACCCCGAGGAGCGCAAGGACCGGTTCTGCCTCGACGGCCAGGAGCTGTTCGCGGTGGGCGCGCTCGACCACGGCAGCGGCGGGTACGGCGAGACCGACACCGAGTACCGGACCGAGGAGGACGGCTTCGCGCAGATCTACTCGACGGGGCCGTCGTCGACGCTGGGGCCCGACGAGTTCGTGGTCCGGACCAAGGACGGCCGGATCCGGTCGTACAAGATGCGGACCGCGACGCAGGTGCTGTCCGGCGTCGGCATCGACGAGCAGGGGGCCGCGGACGGCTACCAGAAGGAGCTCGGCGAGCGCGGCGTGGTGTGGCTGCTGTCGAAGGAGAGCGACCGGTCGGGGAACACGATCACCTACCGGTACCAGCCCCAGGCGGGTGGCCCGCTGGAGGTAGTCCCGACGGTCATCGAGTACACGTCGAACCCGACGGCCACCGGCGATCAGAAGGCGGCGCAGCGGCTCGTGCGGTTCGAGTACGACTCGCACTACCTCGGTGGCGTCAAGCAGGAGTGGCTGCGGCCCGACGTCGAGCGCGGCTGGACCCACGGGATCGAGCAGGTGCAGACCCACCGGCTGAACGCGATCGTGATGGAGGGTCCCGACGAGACCGGCGCCATCGCCGAGCAGTGGCGGTACGTCCTGGACTACGGCTTCAGCGAGAGCTCGGGACGGTCGGTGGTGACGTCGGTGTACAAGCAGGGCGCGGACCGTGGCGTGACCTGGCGCAAGGAGTTCGAGTGGGACACCGCGGCGCCGACGTTCACGGCGACGCCGGTGGCGTCGATCGCGGTGCCGCGCGACGCCAACGTGCCCGACCACTACGACAACGGGCAACACGAGATCTTCCCGCTGGGAGCCGACTGTCCCGACTGTCCGGACAGCACCTTGTACGGCACGGTCCTCCAGGCAGGCGACGACGCGGCGCCGCTGGCGCCGGCCGCCCTGCTGCAGGTGGCGGACTACAACGGCGACGGCGCCGACGACATCGCGTGGACCGGCGGCGAGGAGCCGACGTGGCACACCCCGGCGCGCGGCCACCTGCGGCTGAGCAAGCGCACCGCGAATGGCGTGACGCCGCTGGCCCAGACCGACGACGACGACGACACCGTGTTCGGCGAGGTCGTCGACCTGGATGGCGATGGGCACGTCGAGGTGGTGCACGACAAGCTCGTGTCCTACGGCGTGCACGAGAAGGTCGCGGTCGAGCGGCTGGATGCGCACGGGACGCACGTCGCACTGCCCGACCTGCCGGCGCCGGCCACGGCGTACGCGGACCTGGACGGCGACGGCCTGACCGATCTGATCACCGCCGACGGGCCGGCGCTCGTGTTCGATCCGGCGATCGAGACGCTGCGGATCTGGTACGGCCGTCCGGACGGCAAGTTCGCGCCGCCGGTCGAGACCGGGCAGCCGGTGGGCCAGGCGTTCGACGGCAAGCTCGTGGATCTCGACGGTGACGGTCGCGCGGAGTTCGTGGATCTGTTGCTCGACGACGCCGGTGGCGAGTACGTCGCCACCGGGGAAGGCGCGGATGGCAAGCTGTCGGTGAAGATCTCCACGGTCGACCAGACCGGCGAGGTCCGCTACCACAGCTTCGTCGGCGAGACCGTCGCGTACGATCGCTTGACGGGAGACTTCAACGGCGACGGCCTCACGGATGTGGTGTTGCTGTCGGCGTACTGGGACGCCAAGAAGCCGGGGCCTGGTGGCACGCTGGGTGACTGGGCGATGCCGGATCTCCTGCTCTGGAACACCGGCAACGGCCTGGAGATCGGCTCGACGAACCTGTGGGTCCCCCGCGACCGGTTCCGGGACGTCAGGGTCGGGGACATCAACGGCGACGGGCGCGCGGACCTGGTGTCGTTCTGGAACGACGGCCTGCACCTGTCCGAGCTGACGCACTCGGTGGGGCCGACGAAGCCCGAGTGCTACTGCCTCGCCCCGGACGCCGGGCACCACACCAAGGTCGTGCCCGAGGCGAGCGGCGAGTGCTTTCCCCGCGACGCCGACATGCCCACGTTCTTGAAGCAGCGCATGCCGATCAACTACTGGAATCTCCTCCTGGATCCCAACATTCCGAAGCAGCTGCGCCAGTTCTATGCGACCCAGTATCTCAAGAGCGAGAGGTACGTCGGTTGTGGGCCCAACGATGGCTACACCGACGGGTGGGCCGGGGTCTACTTCGACGATGGCGCGCAGGACCACGTCACGGTGCTGCGGTCAGAGGGCGACGGGACCTTCCTGTCGCAGACGCTGGATGTCCCGCACCAGTACACCGGGGTGCTCGGCGGCCACGCGCTGAGCCAGCTCGGTGACTTCAATGGCGACGGTCGGCTCGACTTCGTGATCGCACACGGGCAGCCGTCGACGGGCAAGCCCTACTACGCGATCTTCGGCGACTTCAACTTCGCGCCGGATCCGACCTACCAGGCCCCGACGGACCACTACGAGCTGACGCTGTACCAGCAGACCTCCACGAGGACGCCGGACCGGATGGTGAGGGTGGTGGACGCGTCGACCCAGGGCAAGTGGCCCCGGGTGGAGGTGACGTACGACAGCGACTGGCGCGCCGAGGGGCGGACGGGCTCGAGCAGCCACGCGCCCTGCACGTACCCGCTGGTGTGCCTGGAGCGGGGCTTCCCGGTGGTGCGCGAGGTGCGCTCGTACGCGCACACGGTCGACGGCGCGGTGACGCCGCGGCTGACCCGGTACTCGTACGAGGATCCGGTGGCGGATCAGCTGGGGCGCGGGTTCCTGGGGTTCGGGACGTTCCGGATCTGGGACCCGCAGCGACCGGCCGAGGTGATGCTGACGTACGACCACCGTGGCGCGGCCGTCGACGGCGCGCTGCGGCGTTATCCGCGGGCGTTCCGGCCGTCGCAGATCACGAGCGTGGTGCCGATCCTGGACCAGGACGAGGTCGGGCAGGCGGTCGCGACCGCCCGCGCGCGGGTCAGGCAGGTGAGGTTCACCTACGCGACGCGCGAGCTGGCCGGCGGGACCTACTGGATGGTTCCGGTGACCGAGACGGCGATCGAGTTCGAGGACGACGTGACGATCGCCTGGGACGGGATCCACGCGGGGGCCGGCGTGCTGAACCACATCACGGGGCTCGACGTGCCGGCGAAGCCCGAGGTGGCGGCGACCACGGTGCGGTCGTTCGACGACCACGGCAACCTGATGCACAGCACGACGACGACGGCGTCGGGGACGACCACCGACGCGGTGCTGAGCTACGACGGCGAGGACGAGGAGGCGTGGCTGATCGGCCGGCCGACCAGCGTCGCGGTGAGCGAGACCGTGGCCAGCGGTGCGACGACGACGCGGACGACCGCGTACGGCTACGACAAGCTGGGCCGGCTGGAGACCATCGACACCGAACCGAAGAGCGCAGATCCATCGCTGCAGCGTCAGGACACGCTGGCGTATGACGACGTGGGCAACGTCGTGACGGTCACGAGCACGGCGCCGGGCGCCAAGACCCGGCAGACCCACGTCGAGTGGGCGCCGGCGGTGGCGGGCTGGCCCGACGAGGAGGTGTACCCGAGCCAGGTGTGGGCCGATCACGCCGAGGACGCGTACCGGCCGTCGAGCTGGATGGCGATCCATCCGAGCCTGGGCGTGCCGCTGGCGATGGTGGACGTCAACGGGGCGCGGGCGACGATGCAGTACGACGACCTGGGGCGCATGGTGGCAGAGCAGGTCGACGGCGAGCCCGCGGCGACGTACGGCTACGCGCCGCGCGCGGACGCGGCCGGGGGTAGCAACGGCGAGGTCGTCACGGTCCATGTCGGCGGCCAGACCGCGACGGTGGCGGTCGACGCGCTGGGCCAGACGCTGTCGCAGACGGTGCTCGGGTTCGACGGCGGCGAGATCCGGGTCGACGTGGTGCGTGATCTGCTGGGGCGCGTGGTGCAGGTGCGCAAGCCGCTCGAGGGCGGCGTGGTGCGCACGACGGGCTACCGCTTCGACAGCCTGGACCGGCTGGTGGCGACGGTGCTGCCCGACCAGAGCGAGGCGCTGACGAGCTACCCGACGATGTTCACGACGGTGGCCACCGACCCGAGCGGCAACCTGCGCCGGGTGGTGACGGACGCCGACGGTCAGGTGATCCGGACGACCACCGGTCCCGGGAAGATCGGCGTGAGCACGACCTATGCGTACGGACCGTTCGGGGTGCTCACCGACGTGACCGACCCCGAGGGCGCGGTCACGCACTTCGACCACGACGTCCTGGGGCGCGGCGTCGCGCTGGCTCGACCCGACGAGGGCACGGTGACCAGCACCTACGACGGCCTCGGCCAGCTCGTGACCGAGGACCATGCGGGCCAGGTGCGCAGCTTCGAGTACGACGACCTGGGCCGGCTGCTGAGCATCAGCGATCTCGACGGCGAGACCCGCTACGTGTGGGACGAGAGCGCGGGCGGCATCGGCGCGCTGGCAAGCGCGACCAGCCCCGATGGCTACGTGACGCGTCGCCGCTACGACGCAATCGGGCGCCCGGTCGGCGAGGACTTGATCGATCCCGAGGGTGGGGTCTACGCGACGGACCTGACCTACGACGCGCAGGGGCGAGCTGACTGGATGGGCTACCCGGCGGTCGCCGGCAAGCGGCTCTGGGTCGAGTACCAGTACAACGCCTGGGACTACATGTCCGGCATCGTCGACGTGTCAGCGGGGTGGACGCCGCTGTGGCGGGTCGACCACCGCAACCGCGACCTGGCGCTGGTGGACGGCACCCTGGGGCCGGACGTGGCGTCGCTGCACCGGGAGTACGACGCGCTGATGGGGAGGGTGACCGACCTGACGGCGACCAAGTCTGCGGCGTCGACCCCGAGCTCCTGGCTGACGTACAGCTACCTGGCGAACGGCCTGGTTGATCAGCGGACCGACAAGGTGGTCGGGCGCGTCGAGGACTTCGAGTACGACGGCCTGCTGCGCCTGACCCGGGCGACGCTGACCAGCCCGGGCGGCATCCGCGACTGGCAGTACGGCTACACGCCGTCGGGCAACCTGACGACGGTGGCGGAGAACGGCGCGCTGGCGGAGGTCAACACGTACAGCCCGAAGCGGCCGCACGCAGTGGCGAGCCACTGGGACCTGCTGGACGGCACCCAAGCGTACAGCTACGACGCCCAGGGCCGGCAGGTCGCGGGCGGACCGCGGTCGCAGGTCAAGTACACCGCGTTCGACCTGCCGCGTAGCGTCGAGCACGGCGGCGCGACCACGACGTTCGCGTACGACGCGTTCGGCACCCGGGTGCGCAAGGCGACCGAGGACGGCGAGACGATCTACGTGGGAGGGGTGTACGAGAAGCGGACGACGTCGGCGGGGACCACGCACGTGTTCCACGTCGACGGCACCGACGGCCCGGTCGCGGAGATCACCTGGGACGACGCCGGCAAACCGGTGAGCCGGCGCTACGTGGTGACCGACGCGCTGGGGACCACGGCGACGACGCTGGACGAGGCGGGCGACGTCGACGAGCGGTTCTTCTACGAGCCGTTCGGGGCCCGGACCGACGTCGACGGCGCGCCGTTCGGGACCAAGTCGGCGGTGACGCTGGGCTTCACCGGGCAGGAGCACGACGACGAGCTCGGGCTGATCAACTACGGGGGCCGGATGTACGACCCGCGGCTCAAGCGGTTCCTCACCGCGGACCCGATCGTGACGGCGCCAGGCTTCGGCCAGAGCTGGAACCCGTACAGCTACGTCGTCAACAACCCGATCAACCTCCGCGATCCCAGCGGCTACACGTGGTGCGAGACGTGCCCGCCGGAGCACGACGGGGGCGGCGGCGACGGCGGCGGCGACGGCGGCGGCGACCCCTATGCCGGTGGGCAAGACCCGAACTGGTACGACCCCGGCTGGTTCACCGATGCCGGTCAGCTGACCGACGGCGGGGGCAGCTCGCCGACGTGCGACCACTGCGACCCACCCGGAAGCGATGCCCCGCCGGGCACGCTCTTCCCGCCGGGGCAGGGCCCGGACGGCAGCAAGCCGGGGACGAGCGGTGGCAGCGTCGGCGGCAGCAACGGGAATGGCTACGCGCCGCCGGTCAACTGGCACGGCTTCAACGGATCCAAGGACGGTTCCAGTGTGGACCGTGGAGGTGGACTCGAGCGGCTGTGTCGAGACGGGAAGTGCTCCGACTCGGGCTGGACCGCCGGGGCCATGAACGGCAACTTCCTCGCGCAGAGCGCGCAGGCGGCACCAGGAGTGGACCCGGGCATGTGGCCGAAGGCGCCCAGTCGGCCGTGTGCGAGCAAGGCCGACTCCGGTTGCGTCTGGGATGACGAGACCGACAAGAAGCTCGCCAAGTGGCAGCACCGCGCGGAGGCCGTGGCCACGGTTGCGGCCGTGGTCGCGGTGGGCGCGTATGCGCTCCCGGTCGCCGTCGTGGTTCTGCGGCGGCTGGTTCAGACGGGTAGAGGCTCCGACGTTGCGAAGCAAGTGGAGACCGCGGCGAAGGTTCCCAAGGCGCTGCGGAGACTGGAGCGCCTGAAGGACCTGATCCGTCAGCGTGAGAAGCTGCAAATCAGCCCCGGCTCAGTCGTTGAAGATGCCGCGAGAGCCAAGGGGTTCGCAGACGCGCAGTCGTGGCGTGAGGCGATGGTCGGTCTCGACGTCCAGATCAACGCCCTCGCGAAGAAGCAGGTGACAATGGTCAACGGGTCGACCATTCACGGCCAGCAGTCGTGGGTGGACGTCAAGTAGCGCAGCGAGCAGGGTGCGATCGAGCTGCTCACTGGGACCGGCCGACAAGAGCAGTGGGACACCCTGCAGGCGGCGGCCGGCCCCGTGGTCGTTCACATCGCGCGAGCTCCGAGCGATGGCGCGCGCGATGCCGCGAGGGCCGCTGCTCGAAGTCTGCGGGCACGCAGCAGAGTCTGACTCGGCCGGCCGGCGCCGGCGAGACGGGACCGGCCTTGTCACGTCATCGGCGCGATCGGAACCCCCGTCGCGGTTGTGGCCTCGGCGGCTGCGGGCTATCGGTCGACTCGCGCCCCCGCTGAACGGGAGCGTCGATGCGGAGGAGAGCGACGATGCACAGGTTCACGAGCTCCAGCGACGAGGCGTGTGCGCGGGTGCTCGGCGACGTCGGCGTCGATCCGCGGGGCTCACCCATCGCGGGCAAGCGCAGGGTCCACGAGTTCGCCGGCAGCGACGCCGCGGCGGGAGGGCCGTGAGCGTGTCGCGCGCGCACGTTCCCGGCATCGCGCTCGCGGCCGCGCTGGTGCTCGTCGCGGCGACCCTGGCCGCGGGGTGCGAGAAGGCGGGCTCGGCGATGAAGTCGAACCTGACGTGCGGTTCCCCGGCGGCGGAGATCGTCGAGCGAAACCTCGGCGAGATCAGGTCGCTGGTGCCCAAGCGGAGCGAGCCGCCGGGGGACCCGCACGCCGACGCGATCCTCTCGCTGGGGGCCGCCGCGATTCCCTGCCTGATCGCGAAGATCGACGACGCGACGGCTAGCCCGGTCTTCCATGGCTGCCCCTTCGCCATCGGAGACGTGGCCGCCGATCTCCTGGACAGGACGTGCCGGCTCGCGAGCTGGCCGTTTCCCGATGGCTCCCACGAGCTGACTCCGGGACCCGACGGTTGCTGGGCGTACGTGGACCTCGTGAGGTCTCCCGGAGGCCGGCACGCTGTGCGGACGAGCTGGGAGTCGTATTACGCGGCCGGTGGCTGCACGCTGGCGCGCTCCGCCCGGAGGTAGCTCGCCTGGGGCGAGGTTTCGAATCGCGGCTGGCGTCGCCGGACGCCCGCGGCGGGCCGGCATGCGGCCGGGCGGCGCGTCGCGCCCTGAAGACGTCGCGACCGGAGCGACAGGATGACGAGCATGACGATCTGGTCACCGTGGCCCGAGGTCCCTGACCTCCTCGCCGATCTCGAGGTCCCTGGCGCGCGCTGGTTCCAGCCGGCGCGCGCCGACATCCCGCGCCTGCTCGAGCTGGTGCGGACCTACCCCGACATCGCGGTCGGCGCCGAGAGCGTGCATGGCCAGCGCGGGTTCTGGGACTACCAGGTGCAGCTGCGCGACCTCGACGGTCCGCGGTGGATCTTCCCCGTCGCTCTCGAGCGCGGCAGTCGCGTGGTCGCGCTGCTCACCGTCGAGCTGCGGCCGCAGCAGCGGCTGCTCGAGGGCCGCCTCGCCCTGGTCGCGCCCGACGAGCGCGCCCGCGGGATCGGCGCGATGCTCGCCGGTCCGATCCCCGAGCGCATCGGTCGCGCGGTCGGGGCCGAGCTCCTGCTCAGCTACGCGACGCTCGCGCACCGCCATAGCCAGGCGCTGCTGGTCCAGCACGGCTACCGGCTGGCCGGGGTCATCCCGGGCTACGATCTCGACCGGCTCGCCGACGGCACGGTCCGGCGGGTCTGGGAGGCGCTCTACGTCAAGCTGCTGGTCGGCGCCGCCGCGGTCCACCAGCCCGCGCTGGAGGATCTGCTGCCGGCGACCCGCGCGGTAGCCGCGGCGCTCGGCCTGCTGGGGCGCGGGCCGGCCGTGTAGCCGCCGACGCCGCTCCTCACCGCCGCGTCGCAGCCGCCGTCCCCGCGAGGACGGCGCCACCCGGGCGGACACGCGTGCCGCGGGTGCGGAGCTGGCGGGGCCGCAGGCGCTCGCCCCCGCAGCCGCCAGCGCCGACCGGTGGGGCGGTCAGCGCCGACGGCTGGCGGGCATCCGGTGGCGCGAGATCGCGCGCGCGACCGAGCTCGACCTCGAGCTCCAGCTCCAGCTCGGCGAGGGCGCGTCGCAGCAGCGACGCGACGCGAGCGGACAGCTGCTGCGCGCGCTCGAGCACGGTGGCTCGGGGCATGGTCGAGCTGCCGGGCCCGTCCTCGATGGTGTCGGCGATGTCGTGGAGGATCGCGACCAGGCGCTGGTGGTCGTCGCCCCCGTCGTCCCCGCCGTCGAGGATCGCGAGCGCCGCGGCCTGGGCGCGCAGCGTCGCCACCAGATCTCGCTCCGGAACCCTGTCTGGAAGCGTCATGCTCGGACAGAGGTGCCATGCCCGCGATCGTTACCGCCGGGCGCGTGTCCGGCGCTGGCGGTGCAGAGGCGCCCGGCGGTACAGTCGATGGGCGTGCCGCGCTCCACCGCCGCGAAGCGTCCGTCCCGGGCTCGGCCCCGGCCGGCATCTCGGACCCCTGCTCGGGCGCCGACCCCGGCGCAGCCGCCGGCGGTGCGCGCCGCCCTCGGCGACGCCGACGCGCTGGCACGGCTCGACGTCGCCGGGGTCCCCGTGGCGGTGCGCGCCGACGCGGTGGCGGAGCGCGCGTTCCTGGCCGGGCGCCTGCACCGCGACGGCGTGCTCGACGAGGCGCTCGTGGCGGTGCGCCGGGCCCAGGGGCTGCGCGGCCTGCCGCGGTGGGCCCGCGCCCGGCTCGCCCACGCCGAGGGCTACCTCCTGTACCGGCAGGGCCTCGAGCGCTTGCCGGTGCGCGTCCTCAACCAGGCCGTCGAGCTGTTCCCGCCCGACCACCGGCTCCGGCCGCGGGTGTTCGACACCCTCGGCCAGTACTTCCAGCACACCGCCGGCGATCTCGATCGCGCGCGGGCCTACTACGAGCGCGCGTACGCCACCAAGGAGGCGCTGGTCGCGCGCTGGGGCATCGCCGAGATGTGGGAGGACCTGGCGCTGTCGTCGGGGAGCCTGGGCCGGCTCGAGCTGACCCAGGAGCGGTGGGCCGAGGCCGAGCGGTGGACCCGCGTCGACCTGGCGCTCGAGGAGCAGCACGGCGCGGCGGCGCGCCCGGCCGACGACGTCACGGTCACCGCGGCGCAGCGCGACGAGAGCGTGCGGGTGCGCGCGATGCTGCTCGGCCAGCTGGCGCGCGTCGCCCTGGGCCAGGGCGGGGACGCGGTCGCCGCCGGGGCGCACCTGGCGCAGGCGATGGCGCTGGTGCCGACCGGCTCGTACACCGAGGTGACGCTGTGGTTCGACTGGGCGCGGGTGGCGCTGGCGCTCGGCGATCGGGTCGAGGCCGAGCGGCGGATCGCGCGCGCCGAGCAGCTGGCCACCGCGGGCGGCTACGATCACCTGTCCGGTCACGTCGCGCTGATCCGCGGCCGCATCCTCGGCGACGGCGTGGTCGCGCCGACCGAGTCGCGGTTCGTCCCCGCGGTGGCGGCGCTCGACACCGCGATGGCCAAGTTCGCGGCGGCGTCGCAGCCGCAGGATCACTGCGAGGCGATCATCGCCAAGGCCGAGCTGCTGGCCCGGGTCGGGCGCGGCGAGGACGCGCGGCGGCTGGTGCTCGAGCGCGGCATCCCGCTGGCCGAGCGCCACCTGTTCGGCCAGCTGCAGCCGCTGGCCCGGCTCGAGAACCTGCTCGAGGGCCTGGCGCCCGGCGATCTGGCGCAGGTGCGGGCGCGCCGCATCCGCGGCGGCATCGCCGCCGAGGAGCACACCGGGCGGCTGCGCGGCGAGCGCCGCACGATCACGGTGTGGACCTGCGACATCCGCGGCTTCGCCGCCTACTGCGACGCCCACGACGACGCCGAGGTGGTGGCGACCCTCAACCGGTTCTTCCGCGCCCTCGGCGAGCCGATCCTCGCCGCCGACGGCTTCATCGACAAGTACGTCGGCGACAACATCCTGGCCTACTTCCCGAGCGCGGCGACCGCGGCGGAGGTCGCGCTCGCCGCCCTCGGCATCGTCGACGAGCTCAACGTCGAGTGGGAGCACCTGCACCACGCGCCGCTGGCGATCGGCGTCGGGGTCGCGACCGGCGAGGCCATCGTCGGCAGCGTCGGCTTCGCCGGCAAGCTCGAGCACACGATCATCGGCTCGACGGTGAACCTGGCGTGCCGGCTGGTCGGGGTCGCCGGCCCCGGCGAGATCGCGATCGACGACGCCACCGCGCGGGCGCTGCGCGGCGAGTTCCGCACCGCGCCGTGGGGGCGCACCGGCAAGGTCGAGCTCAAGGGCTTCGGCCGGGTCAAGGCGTACCAGCTGCGCGGCCGGGTCGAGCCGCGGCGCGGCCGCCGGCGCTGACGGCGCCGGCTGGACATCGCCGGCACGGCGGGCGACGCTCGTCGCGATGAGGTGGATCGCGTCGTGGGCGCTCGTGGTCGGCACGCTGGGGTGCGGGACGTCGTCGTCGGGGCACGGCCCCGGCGGCCCGGCGATGGCGCTGGTGGACGGCCCCGGCGCGTTCGAGGTCGAGGGCGTGGCGTCGGCGGCGGCGCCGGGCGCGCTGCGCACCGAGTTCTCGGTGTCGCCGCCGCTCGAGGAGTGTCTGGCGGCCAGGCCTGCGGTGACGGAGGAGCGGCTCGCGGAGCTGACCGAGGCGTGCGAGCGCGGCGGCGAAGAGTGCGCCTGGCTCGAGCTCGCTCGGGTTCGCGCCGCGGCGCCGGATCTGCGCCGCGTCGCCGAGGGCTTCGCCCAGGCGTGTGGGTACGCGCCAAGGCTCGATCCGTGCTGCGGCGGAGTGCACACGCTGCGGCTGCCGCGCGAGCCCCCGTTCGAGGTCGCCGGGCCCGACGCGCGCTGTCGCGGCGGCGAGTGCGCCTACGTCCCGATCGCCGACGTCCGCGGCGGCGACGCCGCGGTGGCGGCGTGGCAGGCGCGCGCCGAAGCGGCGCGGCCCGACGACGACGGCGCGGTGATCCTCCACGTGGTCGACGCCGACGACGGCACCGAGGGGCTGGCGACGTGCCGGGTCGCGATCGTGGGCGCGGCGGTCGGGCCGCCGACCTCGTGCACCGTGCTGGCCGCTGGCGCGGACGACGCGGTCCGAGTGCGGGTGCGCGTGCTCGACGTGATCGAGTGGGGCGACCCCGACGCCGCTGGCTTCCACGGCGGGATGGCCCCGCCGCCGTCGCCGGATCTGAGCTTCGTGCTCGACGTCGGCGGCGACGACGCGGTGCCAGCGGCGGTGGCGGCGGCGCTCGAGGCCGCGCCGTGGCGCCTCGCCGTCGATACCCGCGCGTTCGCCGGCGGGGACTGGGCGCGGGTCGAGGCGGTGGCCGCCGCGCGGCCCAGCGCGGTGGTCCGCGATGCCCACGAGCGCGTCGCCCTCGACGTCGGCCTGCGCGCGGTCGACGACGGCGCCCACCTCGAGGTCGAGGTCCGGCCGACCAGCTACCTGAGCCGCGACGGCGGCCGCCACTGGCGGGTCGCGAGCGAGGCCGAGCGCGCCACCTACGTCACCGAGCTGGCGCGGACGCTGACCCGCGCGCTGGCGCCGTGGTGCGCCGCCGGCTTCGCCAGCGAGAGCTGGCCGGAGGGCGGCGGCATGGTCACGCGCTACACCTGCCAGGGTCGGTAGGCTAGGGGACGCGCTCGACCGCCAGGAACGGGCGGGCGAGGTCGTCGAGCTGCCAGGCGCCGGCGGCGTCGAGCCAGGCGTCGAAGCGCGCGGCGTCGGGGCCGAGCGGCTCGCCGAGCGGCCACGCGATCGCGCCGCCGGGGCCGCACGCGACCACCCGCTGCAGGTCGGCGGTCGCGGCGATCCACTCGACGGGCCCGCCGCCGTCGAGCCGGACGTGCTCGCCGCCGTCGGGCGCCCACAGCGTCAGCGTGCCGTCGGCGGCGCCGGCGATCACGTAGCCGCGGGCGTCGCCGACGTCCTCGATGTCGGCGGCCAGATCGAGCACGCCGTCGGGGCGCCCGTCGCGGGTGAAGCGGCGCAGCGTGCCGTCGAGCCCGCCGGTCACGATCGCGCCGTCCGCGGTCACGGCGACGACGTGGGCGACGGCGCCGTCGTCGCCCAGCGCGGTGGCCGCGCCGTCGTCGCGGACCAGCCGCGGCGCCGCGCCGCGGGACGCGACGACGACGCCGTCGCCGGTCGCGTCGAGATCGACGACGTCGGCGCGCGCGGCCTCGCCCTGGACGACGCGGCGCGAGGTCCCGAGATCCATGGCCAGGCGATCGACGGCGCCGTCGCGCCGCGCCACGTAGACCGCAGCGCCGTCGCGGCTGACCGCGACGCGCACGGCGCCGCCGCTCGCGCGGCCGAGCTCGCGCGGTCGGTCCGCGGCGAGCCCGTAGGCCACGACCGCGTCGCGGGTCGCGACGTACGCGGTGGCGCGGTCAGGCGCGAGCGCGACGTCGACGATCTCGCCGGCGACCGGCGTGACGGCGTCGCCCCAGGCGAGGCCGGCGCGGGTGACCCACAGCGGACGATCGGCGGCCCACGCCACCGCGACGGCGCTGGCGTCGAGGGTGGCGCGGCTGGCGACGCCGTCGGCCGCGATCGTGACCGCGTCGCGACCGCTGGCGATCGCGGCGGCGCCGCTCGCCGCCAGCGCGATCCGGTCGCAGCGGGCCTCGACCAGCGGGACCGCGGCCGGGCGGTGGACCGTGGCGACGTCCCACACCCGCAGCTCCGGGCCGTCGGTGGTGACGATCCGGGCGCCGGCGTCGTCGACGGCGAATGGCGCGCCGGCGGCGACCGCGGGGCTGATCCCGACGTCGGCGATCGGGGCGGCGTCGCCGGCCGCGAGCGCGGCGCGGTCGTACGCCTGCAGCCGCGCGCCGGTCACGACGACGACGGCCTCCGGGCGCGCCTCGACGCGCGCCAGATCGGGGACCGGCGTGATCGCGGTGGCGCCGGCGTCGCGCAGCGCCAGCGCCACCGAGGTGGCGATCACCGCGTCGCCGGTCGGCGCCGCGACGCCGGCGAGCTCGCCGTCCACCGCGACGCGGTCGACGGCGGCGCCGGTGGCGGCGTCGTAGGTCGTGACCGTGTCGCCGACCGCGACCACGAGGCGCGCGCCGTCGTCGGACAGCGCGACGCGCGGCGGGGCGTCGAGCGCCGGCGTCGCGATCGTTCAGGGCGGCGCCGGCGCCACGGTGACCACGACGCCGGCGTCGGGCGACCACGACGCGACCGCGTCGCCGTGCCGGGCGATCGCGATCGCGGCCCGGGCGGCCAGGTGGCTGGCGACCAGGCGCAGGTCGTCGTGCGTCGCGTCGCCCGCGAGCAGGACGTCGGCGCCGCGCACCACGAAGCGGCCGTCGCTCGACGCGGTCAGCCCAGGCGACGCGGCGGGGCCGCCCGCGAGCCGGCGCGGCGCCGCGCCGTCACGCCACCGCCACACCGCGCCCGCGCCGTCGACGGCGATCAGCCAGTCGCCGTGCGGCCCGGTCGCGATCCCCCACCGGCCGTCGACGCCGACCAGGCGCTGGACGCGGCGGGCGCCGAGCTGCCAGCGCTCGACCGCGCCGGTGCGCGCGACGGTGAAGGCGACCTCGCCGTCGCCGCTGAGCGCGACCTGGTCGATCGCGCCGGCCGGGTCGTGGAAGATCGCGGTCGCGACGCCGGCCCGGGTCGCGGCCAGCGCCAGCAGCCAGCTCGCCGGCCGGCGTCGCGCCGCCGGGCTCAGCGTGGCGAGCGTGGCCAGCGCCGCGGTCGCGTCGTGATCGACGATCGCGGCGGCGCGCAGCCGGATCATGTCGTCGGCGCGCGTCGCCAGCTCGGCGCCGCGGTCCTCGGCCAGGGTCGCGGCGACGCGCGCGGCGCGCTCGGCGCTGCGCGCGTGCCGGCGCTGGCGGTCGGCGAGGAGGCCGCCGATCGACGCCGCCGCGGCAAGCGCAGCCAGCAGGGCGATCGCCGCCCGGCGGACCCGCTGGCGACGGCGGGCCCGGTGCCGCGACGCCGCGACGAACGCGCCCCCGGCTCCCGACAGCTCGCCGGCGCCGGCCAGCGCCGCGCCGTCGTCGAGCAGCGCGCCGGGATCGAGCAGGCGGTCGACCGGGCGGCCGTCGTGGTCCCATCCCCGCGCCAGCTCGTCGAGGCGGCCGCGGGCGCGGCCGCGGCGACCTTCGTCGTCGAGCCACCCGGCGAGCCGGTCCCAGCGCCGGATCAACGCCTCGTGGACCAGCTCGATCGTGGCGGCGCCGCCGGCCTCCTCGCGGCTCGCCAGCAGGCGCGCGTCGAGCAGCCGATCGATCACCGCGGCGGCGTCGTCGCCCAGCGCGTCCAGCGTGGCGCGTGGCACGACCGCGCGGGTGCGTTCGCTGGTCACCAGCCGCAGCAGCGCGCGCCGCGCCGCGGTCTGCTGGCCGGGCGTGAGCCGGCCGAACACGCCCTCGGCGTGGCTGGCGAGCGCGCCCTCGACGCCGCCGAGCGCGCGGTACGCGGCGGTGGTCAGGCGCCGCGTCGACGGATCGCGGCGGTCCCACAGCGCGTCGGCGCAGAACTGCAGCAGCGGCAGCGCGCCGGCGCTGTGGCTGACCGCCGCCACCATCTCGTCGACCAGGCCGTCGTCGAAGGCGTGGCCGAACGCGGTGGCCGGCCCGACCAGGGCCTCCCACAGCGCCGGCTCGCCCGGCGTCGTCACGACCTCGACCTCGCGGGCGGCGAGCCGCAGCTCGGGCAGCGACGCCAGGCGCGCGAACAGCTCCTCGCGCACGATGACGACGGCCCGGCTGATCAGGCCGTCGCCGGCGAGGCTCGCGATCGCGGCGGCGGCACGGGCGCGTCGTCCCGGGTCGTCGCACAGCGTGAGCAGCTCCTCGGCCTGGTCGACGACGACCACCACCAGCGGCGTGGCGCCGTCGTGGGCGCGGGCGCGCCAGCGTCGATCGAGCCACCGGCCCAGCTGATCGGGGCGCTCCGCCAGCAGCGACAGGATCGCGTCGTCCAGCGTCGGCTCGTCGAGCAGGTCGGCGAGGCGCCGGGCCAGGGCGTGCTCGGGGTCGGGGCCCGGGCGCAGCTCGACGGCCGCGGCGTCGGCCAGCCGCGGCAGCACGCCGGCCGCGACCAGCGAGCTCTTGCCGGCGCCGCTGGCGCCGGTGACGCAGACCAGGCCGGCGCCGCGGATGCGGTTGGCGAGCGCCTCGGCCTCGCGGTCGCGGCCGTGGAAGACCGCGGCGTGGCGGCGCTCGAACCGCGCCAGGCCGCGGAACGGGCGGTCGACGCCGGGCGGCCCCTCGACGTCGCCGGCGTCGCCGCGGCCCAGCGCCGCCTCGATCGCGCCCGCCAGGTCGCGGTCGCGCAGCTCGGCCAGCGACGGCAGCGCGACCAGCACCGCGCTGCCGCGGCGCACGTGATCGAGGACGAACAGCTCCTCGGTGGCGCCGTCGCGCGGTCGGCGGTGGAGGACCACCGGGTGCAGGCGCAGCCGCGGGCGGCCGTCGCCGTCGACCAGGACGACCTCGCCGGCCGGCGCCGCCTCGGCGAGCCGGAGCCGGGCCCAGCGACCGCGCGCCGGGGTGTCGCCGGCGAGCGACCAGGCGTCGCGGCCGTCGGTCGAGGTTCGCGGGCACGCCAGCCGGTGCGCGCGCCACAGCGGCTCGGCGGCGCGCAGCAGGCGCTCGAGCTGCGGCACGCGCCGCGCCAGCAGCTCGTCGAGCTGGTCGGCGTCGCCGGTCGGTCCGTGGGCCACGGTCTCGCTCTTGCGCATGACCAGCAGCTCGTCGATCAGGCGCGCGTGGTCGCGATCGCGGACCAGCGCGACCAGCGCGGCGACCGGGTGGCCGTCGCGATCGGCCCACGGCCGGATCAGCTCGCGCAGCAGCCCCGCCCACTCGCCGTCGGTGAGCGCCTGCCGGCACAGCTTGGCGAGCAGGCGGCACGCCTCGTCGGTGTCGCCGCCGGGCGGCGCGCCGGTGGCGACGCGCCCGGCCACCGCGATCGCGGCGAGCGTCCGCAGGTGGGCGCGGAACACCTCGACCACCCGGTCCCGGCGCTCGTGCGCGGTGTCGGCGTGAGCGAGGGCGACCACCGCGTCGGCGATCGGCAGCGGGTACCAGGTCGTGGCGGCGTCGGCCAGCTCGGCGCCGAGCTCGCCGCGGGGCGCCTCGCTCACCGGCGCGACGCCCCGGCCGCCGCGGCGGTCACGCACGCGGCGCAGTCGGCCTCGAGGATGCGGACGACCGCGGCGGCGAGCTCGGCGCGCCAGCGATCCTCGTCGGCCTGGGCCGGCCGCCGCCAGGCGTTGCGGCGCGAGCCCCGGACGTACAGCGTGAGGCGCTGGTCGACCACGACGCCCTCGGCGCGGTCGTCGAGGCGCAGGCCGATCGCGACGTCGACGGTCTCGTCCTGGCCGGGGAGCACGGGCGAGCGTCGCGCCGCCGCGGTCCCGGCGATCACCATCTCCGGCGCCATCTCGGGGCTGTCGTCGATGTCGACGTCGAGCCCGAACGGCGCGGCCCGCAGGGCCTCGGCCACCCGCGCCGCGACCCGGGTCAGCTGCTTGCCGAGATCGCTGTCGGCGCCGACGATCGCGATCGGCGTGGCGCGTCCCAGCGACGCGTACTGGCCGCGCGACGCCTCGTAGCGGACGTCGGCGTCGGTCATCGCCAGCAGGTAGCTGCGGTCGCCGTGCTGCGCCGAGTAGGGGACGCAGGCGGTCGGGGCGCCGCCGTGGCGGACCCAGCAGTACGCGGTGCCGGTGGTGCCGTCGGGCGCGACCGTCCGGACCCGCACGCGGCATCGCGCGCAGGTCGGGTCGATCGTGGTGTCCTCGTAGGCCATCCACTCGAGCCGCTCGACGCCGCCCTCGACCTGGTCGGCCGGGACCAGGGTGCAGCGCGGTGTGATCCGCGCGAGCGGGGTGCGGCGATCGGTCGGGGGCGGGTCGCCAGGCTCGGCGGTGGCGACGAGCTCCTGGTCGCACAGGTCGAGCCATCGCCCGTCGTCGGAGGTCGGGCTGTACGCGGCGGCCAGGACCACGTGGGTGGCGTCGACCCTGGGGAAGGCCTCGCCGGTGCGCGCCCTCAGGATCGCGTCGGCGGGCACCGCGAGGTCGCGGCCGCGCGCCGCGACCACCTGCTGCCAGCGCGCCTCGATCGCGTCCACGGTCGCGTCGTCGCCGAGCTCGAGGATCGGGCCGCCGGCGTCGTCGGTGGCGGCGCCGTCGCCCACGGCCGGCGCCGGCGTCGGCGCCGCCGCCGGCGCGCTCGACGATCCGCAGGCCGCGACCAGCATGGCGGGCAGCGCGAGGATCGCCGCGCGGCCTCGGCGGCAGGACGCATGTCGAGCCAGGCTCCCCACGGATCCCCATGGTAGGGCGAGGCGCCGGCGGCGTCGAGCGCCCGCGGCGGTCACCCGCCGCCGACCCGCGCGAGGCGCCCGCCAGGGCGTGAACCGCGGCGCGGAACGTGCGAGACGTTGGCCATGCGCTCGTGGTCGTTCCGGTCCCGGACCTTCTGGATCATGCCGGTCGTGCTGCTGGTCGTGGTCCTGCTCGAGGAGGTCACGACCTACAAGGTCCGCCAGCACGTCCACCCGCTGTACCCGCGGGTCGCGATCATCATGGCGCTCAACGCGTTCGTGTTCGTCGTCGGCGCCGGCTGGGTGGCGCCGTGGCTGCGCGATCTGCTGGCGACCGCCCGCAAGGGCACCAAGCAGACCGCGGGGCACCTGGGGCTGTGGCTGTTCTACGCGCTGGCCTACGGGGCGCTGTTCTACGCGTTCGTGGTGCTCGAGCGCCGCGGCCCCGCCGGCCTGCTGCCGCCGTCGCTGCGGTGAGCGCGGCGGCGCGCGGTCGTCCCCGCCTACGCGCGCGGGCCGGCCGCGACCTCGTCGGCGCGGCCGTCGGGCCGCTCGAGCACGACGAACCAGGCGCCGTTGACGACGCCCTCGTCGACGACCCGGAACCCGGCGCCGGTGGCGAGCTCGCGCCAGCGCCGGCGCGAGGTCAGGAACAGCAGCGCCAGCACGTTGAACGTCGCGGCCATCTCCCAGCTCGGCACCCATACGACCATCAGCAGGCGGCCTCCCGGCACCAGCACCCGCCGCAGCTCCTCGAGCGCGCGCACCCGCGCCGGCCCGGGCAGGTGGTCGATCATGTGCGCCGAGGTCGCGGCGTCGAAGCTGCGCTCGGGGAACGGCAGGGCGGTGACGTCGCCGGTGCGGATCTCGACCTGGTCGGTCAGGCCCGCCACCCGCAGGTTGTGGGCGAGCAGGTCGCGGCCGCCGCCCTCGATGTAGCCGGCGTCGAAGCGGTCGAGCGCCACGATCGATCCGCCGCGCAGGATCCGGCCCAGCGCGATCGTGGTGCGGCCGGTGCCGCAGCCGGCGTCGAGGATCCGGGCCCGGTCGCCGCGCACGACGTCGACCATCGGCAGGACGACGTGGTCGGCGCGCAGGCCCTTGCGCAGGAACCGGCTGCCGGCGACCTGGCCGGCGCCCAGCAGCAGCAGCCCGAACGCCAGCGGCCACCACGCCGGCGCCGCGACCACGACGACCACCGCGCCGGTCGCGAGCACCAGCCCGGCCATCCACAGGCCGTTCATCCAGCCCGGCGTCCAGCCGAACTGGAAGGTCTCGGTGGCGCCGGCGCGGCGCGCGACGCGGGCGGCGTGGCCGGGACGCCCGCTCCACAGCGCGCGCACCGATCCGAGCACGACCACCGCGCCGGCGACGTGGACCGCCGCGACCAGCAGCAGCGCGCCGGACACGACGCGCAGCGACGGCGCGTACAGCAGCAGGGCGAGGCCGACGGCGAGGCCGCCGACCGCGACGATCCGGCCGTGGCCGTGGCCGTACGTGTTCGACTTCATGGGTTCCTCCGCTCGAGAGTTGCTGGACATCGCGTCCAGGAATGGACAACCTGTCCAGGTGCCCATCGTGCGGACCCCGGCCCGACCCGACAAGCGACACCCCGGCGCCGGCGTGCGGTTGTGGACGGATCGGCGCGCGCCGTCCAGGATCGGCGCCGCCGCGAGGCCGGCGTGACCGCGGCGCCGCGCCGGCCGCGCCCCGACCGCCGGGTCGAGCGCAGCAAGCAGGCGCTGCGCGACGCGCTGATCGCGCTGATGCACGAGCACCCGTACGAGCGGATCAGCGTCGCCGACATCGCCGAGCGGGCCAACGTCGGGCGATCGACCTTCTACGTCCACTTCGCCGACAAGGACGATCTGCTGGTCGACGGCATCGACCAGCTCAAGGCCTGGCTGCGCGAGCGCGGCGACGCGCCCGAGGTCACGCCGGCGCACCCCGCGCTCGCCTTCGTGCGGCCGATGATCGAGCACGCCGAGCAGCAGCGCGCGCTGTTCCGGGCCCTGGTCGGGCGCGGCGGCGCGGTCCAGGTGTCCGAGGAGCTGCACCGCATGCTCGCCGAGCTGGTGCGGGTCGCGCTCGGCGGCAAGGCGACGGTGGCGAAGCGGCGCCCGGCCCCGGAGGAGGCGATCGCCGAGGTCGTGGTCGGCGCGTTCATGGCGCTGCTGCGGTGGTGGCTCGAGCGCGACAGCGCGATGACCGCCGCCGAGGTCGAGGCGACCTTCACGCGGCAGCTGCTGCCGGGGCTCGCCGGCTGGACGCGCCGGTAGCGCCGGTAGCGCCGCGCCGCGCCGCTACGCCAGCGCGGCGGCGTGCCAGGCGTCGAGGCCCGACAGATCGTCGAGCACGACGTCCGGCGCCGCGGCCTCGAGGCGGGCGCGGTCGACGTTGCCGGTGGCGACCGCGACGACGCGGACGCCGCAGGCCCGCGCCGCGGTGACGTCGTGGACGGTGTCGCCGACGACCACGACCCGCTCGGGCGGGCACGCGCCGGCGCGCGCGACGCCGCGCTCGATCGCCCGCGCCACCAGCTCGGCGCGATCGGCCGAGTCGCAGCCGAAGCCGCCGAAGCCGAACCGCCCGGCCAGCCCGGCGCGGCTCAGCTTGACCCGGGCGCCGGCCTCGATGTTGCCGGTCGCCAGGCCGACCTCGACGCCGCCGCGCGCGGCCAGGCCGTCGAGGGTCACGGCCACGAACGGCAGCACGCGGAACGCGGTCGACGCCGCCAGCTCGCGCTCGAGCGCCGGCACGTAGGCGTCGAGCACGGCGTCGACCTCGTCGGCGGTGGCGGCGCGGCCGAGCTGGCGCGTGAAGACCTCGCGCACGATCCACGGATCGGTGCGGCCGCCGCAGTCGATGCCCGCCATGGCGTCGCTGACGCCGTAGCGCGCCGCGAAGATCTGGTTCAGCGCCCGCGTCCCGGCGCCGCCCGCGCGCAGCAGCGTGCCGTCGATGTCGAACAGGTAGATCGCGGCCGCGGTCACGGCTGCGGCGCCATCCCCTCGGCGCGGGCCCGGCGCAGGATGACGTCGAGCATGCCGTCGAAGGCGTCGCGCAGCGCCCACGCCTTCTCCTTCCAGGTCGCCATCGTGCCGGCGCGGGTCAGGCCGTCGCCGAAGGCGGTGCGGACGCCGGCGCAGGCGGCGTCGCGCTCGAGGCGCAGCGCGGTGCCCTCGTAGACCCGGTAGCAGGCCTCGTGGTTGCCGTCGTTGTACAGCGGCGCGCCCACCGAGATCGCCTCGCTGATGCCCTGCGCGATCGCCGCCATCTGGGCCTGGTCGCAGCCGTCGAGCACGGTGACGTCGTGGACCGGGACGGCGCGGACGATCGGCGTGTCGGGGTTGGGCGCGGCGTGCGGGTCGTGCTCGATCGACGTCGCCTTCGCGAACTCGTCGATCGTCATCGGGTGGGGCGCGTCGACCAGCGCCTTGATGTACTTCGACGGCACGCCGAAGTTGAGGTTCTGGCCGCCGGTGAAGATCGCGGTCGAGACCCCGATGACCTCGCCGAACGGGTTGAACAGCGGGCCGCCGCTCGAGCCCTGCGAGATCGGCGCCGAGATCTGGAGGATCGTCAGGTCGTCGGACACCGCGCGCACCGAGCTGATCAGGCCGTCCGACACGGTGTAGTCGAGGACGCCCAGCGGGTTGCCGATCGCGATCACCGGATCGCCGGCCGACACCTGCTCGCTGTCACCCAGCGGCAGCGACGGCATCGGCGACGGCGGGTCGATGTCGAGCAGCGCCAGGTCGCGATCGAGATCGACGCCGAGGATCTGCTTGACCGGGTAGACCGCGCCGTCGAGCAGCCGGACCTGGATGTCGTGGGCGCCGGCGACGACGTGCAGGTTGGTCGCGATGACGCCCTGCGGATCGATCGCGAAGCCGGTGCCGACCCGTTCCTTGTCGGCCTCGATCCGGACGATCGCCGGCTTCGACTTCTCGACGATCTGCTTGATCGTCATCCGGGTCCGGGGAGCCTTCACCGTGGTCGGGCCGCACGATGCGAGCGCGACGGTCAGCCCGACCAGGGCGGTGCGCGAGGACATCACCGCTCCAGCATAGCGCAAGAACCCGCGGCCACCGTCAGCCGGCGCGGCCCAGCAGCGCGGCGAGGATCACCCCCGGCACCTTGCGCCAGCCGGGCTCGGCCTCGAGCGCGACCAGCCGGCGCGCCACCGCCAGCGCGTGGCGGTTGCCGACGAACCACGGCGGGGTCGGGCGCACCACCAGCGGCCCCCGCAGGACCGCCTTGTCGATGCCGTCGAGCATGTACGTGTCGTGGACCCAGCCCAGGCCGCTCTGGACGTCGCGCAGGGTGGCGCTGGGGTGGCCGCCCCACGGCAGCGACACGACCCCGTAGCACAGCCCCGGCCAGTGGTTGATCGCGACCGCGCCGTAGCGCAGCGCGACCACGGCGCGGTCGAGGCAGGCGCCGACCGTGGGGTCCTTCTCGAGCCGTGGGTGGATCAGGATCGACGCGTTGAGCGTGCCCCACAGCCGCTCGTTGCAGAACGTCGTGACGCGGTCGAGGAACTCGACCGGGTCGGCGCTGCCGACGGTGACGTCGCTGAGGATCGCGCAGAACGGCTCGGTGCGGAACAGCGGGTCGTCGCCGGCGCCGGGGCCGCCGTCGACGTCGCGGATCAGCGTCCACGGCAGGCGGCTGGCGTCGGCGTCGCCGAAGGTCTCGACGGTGCGGCCGGCGGTCAGCGTCTGGTAGCGCTCGAACGCGCCCGGGTAGTAGGCGCGCCGGGTCGGGATCGCGGCCAGCGCGGCGCGCAGCTCGGCGTAGAACGCGTCGCGCTGGGCCCACGCCGCCGACGTGATCAGCACCTTGGCGGCGTTGCAGTTGAACGAGCCGTTGTTGGCGACCATCGTCGCGACGTTGCGCGCCATGAACGCGAGCTGGGCGTCGTCGTAGGTGTACGGGACGATCGCGACCGGGCTGACGTTGCCCAGCTCCGACGAGATCGGCTTGGCCAGGCGCGGCTCGCCGTCGCGGCGGCGGCGCTCGGCGTCGGCGCCGCCGCCCCACACGATCAGATCGTGGGTGCGGTCGGAGCCGGTGATGTGGACGTCGTCGACGTCGTCGTGATCGACGAGGTAGCCGCCGACGTCGGCGCCGCCGTAGACGATCCGCAGGTAGCCGCGCTCGCACAGCGGCGCCAGCGCGCGCTCGAGGAT
The DNA here is from genome assembly GCA_020633495.1 of Kofleriaceae bacterium. Taxonomy (GTDB): domain Bacteria; phylum Myxococcota_A; class Polyangia; order Haliangiales; family Haliangiaceae; genus WYBA01. The sequence continues at coordinate 171,521 of JACKDR010000016.1, forward strand.
CGGCCCGACCCACTCGTTGACCGGGTTCATCTTGAGCAGGCAGACGAAGCCCTCGACGAACATCTTGGTGAAGGCGTCCATCGGCGGGATGCTCGAGACGTTGCCCGCGCCCAGCACCAGCGCGACGCCGCCCTCGGGATCGCGCTGCCGGTAGAACCCGGCCTGGCGGCGCGCGGCCTCGGCGCGATCGACGCCGGGCTGCATCAGCGTCCAGCCGCGGAAGCCCGCGAACAGCGCGCGATCGAGCGGGCTGGTCGGGAAGACATCGATCTCGAGGCGGCCGTCCCTGCGCTCGCGGCTGCCGGTGCCCAGCGGCGGCCGGCCGGTCCGCGCCAGGGTGTCGAGGCTGTCGGCGAGCAGCCGCGCGTTGCGCACGGTGGGCAGCGGTCCGGCCAGCCACTCCTCGGCGTCGCCCGGCGGCAGCCCCTTGGCGTGAGCGCCCGCCGCGGTCCACGCGTCGGCGGCGTCGCGCAGCCGCGGCACGCACGCGCGCAGGAGCGCGGCCTTGTCGGCCGGCGGCAGCTGCGCGAACGGCCGGGCCTGGGCCCGCAGCGCCGCCAGCGCGGCGTCGAGCTCGGCGCGGCTGGTCGGCCGCGCGCTGGTCGCCGACTGGCTGGGCGGTGGCATCTGGGGCGCGGCCATGCCCCATCGTACGCCGGCCTCGGCGCGGCCGCGAGCGCGCCGCCGCGCCGTCGCGCCGTCGCGGCGCTACGGCTCGGTCGGGTTGCCGGCGCCGCGGATGTCGATCGTGTGCAGCGCGTCGCCGGCGGCGCGCTGGAAGCCGTCCGGATCGCGGCGCGGATCGATGCCGGACTTGACGCCGGCCTTCAGGTACCGCAGGTAGAGCTCGAGCTTGAGCAGCTCCCAGCTCGGGCACCGCGCGCCGGCCTCCTTGCAGCCGGCCTCGGCCTGCTGCGCCCAGTCGAGCGCGGGCTCGACCTGGACCCGCTCGATGTACGCCTCCGACACCGACAGCGCGGCACGCCAGCGCTCGTCGGGCGCCGCCACCGCGGCGGTGTCGCGCGGCACCTCGACCGCCCAGTCGATCTGGCCGGCCTCGACGAGCTGCCGCGAGAACGCCTGCGCCGCGAGCGCCGATTCCGGGTGCAGCATCCACCGCGCCTCGGCGGCGCCGAGGTCGGCGCGGGCCTCGGGCTCCAGCTTGTAGGCGTCGAGGGCGTACAGCGGCCGCCGCGGCAGGAACAGCGCGACGAGGACGACGACGCCGACCACGAGGTCAGTGAGGCTGAGGAAGCGGTGGATGCGCATCGCGCGGCTCGAGTTTCACTGACCTGGACGACGCGCGCCAGCTCTCGGTTGCACGTCGTCACCACGCGATCGCGATCTCGTGACGACCGTGGCGTTTCGCCCCGGACCGTCGCGAGATGCCCCGGGATGCCACACCCTTGCCGCATCGCGGCAGGTCGCGTCGCCCTCACGATCTCCAGCAGTTGCCTCCGTGGATCGCCTGTTGCACGAGGGCGCCTCGTTATCGACCAACCTCCCGCGCGCGGAGACGCCGGGGCCTCGGAGGACAACCGATCATGGGTATCGTCACGTCAATCTCGACTGCGTTCGACAAGGGCGGATGGGGCATGTGGCCCATCCTCATCACCCTGATGATCACCGTTGGCCTGATCGTCGAGCGTTCCGTCTATCTGTTCAAGGCCTCGGTCGACAAGGACAAGCTCCTGGCCCTGCTCAAGAGCCAGGTCATGAGCGGCAACGTCCAGGGCGCCATCAAGGTGTGCTCGGGCAACCCGACCCCGATGACCCGCATCGTCCAGGCGGGCCTGATGAAGTTCAACAAGAGCGACGACGAGGTCCAGGCCGCGATGGACGAGGCCGCGCTTCGCGAGCTGCCGAAGATCAACGCCCGCACCCCGTACCTGGCGATGACCTCGAACTTCTCGGTCATGGCCGGCCTCCTCGGCACCATCACCGGCATGATCAAGGCGTTCGGCTCGGTCGGTAGCGAGGAAGGCGGCAACAAGGCCACCGAGCTCGCCAACGGCATCGCCGAGGCGCTCAACTGCACCGCGTTCGGCATCGGCGGCTCGCTGGTCGGCCTCCTCGGGTTCTCGCTCCTCCAGGGCAAGAGCACCAAGGTCAGCGACGACATCAACGAGGTCACCGTCCAGGTGGTCAACCTCGTCGTGAACCACCGCACCCAGATGCAGCCCCAGGGCTGATTTCCTCTTCGCGTAAGGAGGAGGCCCGCCCATGGGAGCATCGATCGGCACAGGGGACGACAAGAAGAGCGTCAACGTCGAGCTCAACATCGTTCCCTTCATCGACCTGATGAGCTGCCTGACCGCGTTCCTGCTGGTCACCGCGGTCTGGGTCAGCATCGAGAGCCTCAACATCAAGCCCAAGGGCAAGAGCCGGGATCCGCAGCAGATCAAGGAAGAGAACGAAGAGGTCAAGCTCTCCGTCCTCATCACCAGCACCAAGATCTGGATCGGGCAGAGCCGTATCAACGAGTTCATGCCGATCGAGCGGACCGGTGACCCCGAGGCGTACTGGACGACGTACACGCAGACCCTCACCGAGCTGAAGAAGAGCGCCTTCTTCGTCGATCGCGGTGACATCGAGATCGCGGCGGAGAGCCTCGACAACGCGGTGGTGGTCTACCAGGACGTCATCCGGGCGATGGAGATCGCCGAGTCGGTCGGGTTCTCCGACGTCGGCCTCACCGACAAGTCGGGGCTCTCGGCCCCGCCGCAGCTCTGACCGGAGGAGCACGCAGCCATGCCCGTACATGCTGGAGGCCCGCGCCTCTACCGGTCGATCAAGTTCGAGCACCTCGCCAAGGGTGCCGGCAGCGGCCACGGCCGCGCCGCGAACGTGTCACTCAACCTGACGCCGTTCGTCGACATGATGACCATCCTCGTCACCTTCCTGCTGATGGTGTTCTCGGCGACCGGCCAGATCCTGCAGGCCCAGAAGGGCCTGCAGCTGCCGACCGCCAAGCGTGCCGGCATGCTGCAGGAGGCGCCGATCATCATCGTGTCGAGCCAGGAGGTGGTCGTCATCCTCCAGGAGGCCGACTCGGCCATGCCGCGGACGCTGCCGATCATCACGGTCGAGGCGCTGCTGCGTGACCAGACGCCGACCTGGAAGATCGACGCGTTGCACGAGGTCCTCAAGGCCGCGTACGACGACATCCACAACAACCGCATCCCGACCGGCCGCGGCTACGACAAGGAACAGATCGCCGCGTGCGATCGCGAGAAGCAGGGCCTGCCCCCCATCGAGGGCAAGCCGCTGTGTCCCGACGGCCTCGCCATCGTGCAGGCCGACAAGGACACCGACGCCCGCGTGATCAACATGGTGGTCAACACCGCCCGCGGCGCCGGCTTCGAGAAGCTCCTGTTCGCGGTCAAGAAGCAAGAATAGTCCCGCCAGTTGGAATGACCAGGCTCGCTTGCGACGCCGATGTGCCCCGGGTTGCCGGTGGCGTCGGCGTCGTCGTACATTGCGGCCACCTTGGGGAAAGGACCGACTTCGATGATCCGTCGCAGGCGACTCGCCACTCCGCTCACCAAGCTGACGCTGATCGGCTCGGTGGTCGGCACGATGCTCGCGCTCGGCACGCTGTCCGGATGCCCGGACAACCCGTACGACGCCAACACCTGGATCGAAAAGCTCAACAGCCCGAAGGAGTTCGACCGCGCGGTCACCGAGCTCGAGCACCTCTGTAACCCCAAGGCCATCCCGGCGCTGGGCAAGGCCTGGGAGCGCAACAGCAAGCCACAGCGCGTGCTCCAGGTCGTCATCGATCTGGCCCGCCCGTTGACCCCGCAAGAGGCCGACGAGAAGAACTGCACCGACTACATGAAGCAGGGCCGCCCGGCCAGCTGGGACGCCGCCCTGCCGATCCTCAAGGACGCCATCGACGGCCTCGAGCTGGGCAGCCAGCGGTCGATCGACGGCGCGGTCAAGGCCGCCGAGGCGCTCGGCGAGGCCCAGATCCCCGAGGGCGTGAACATCCTCATCGACGCGGTCAACCGCAAGATGAACCCCAAGGACAACGCGCAGCGGGTCCGCCTCACCGCGATCGCCGCGCTCGGCAAGTACAAGGACAAGGCCGCGGTGATCACGCTGGCCAACGTGGTCCGCGCCGACACCTCGTCGCAGCCGCCGCAGATCGTCGGCGCCGCGATCAACGCGCTCGGCGACATGAAGACCGCCGAGGCGATCCCGGTGCTGCTCGAGTCGATGTACCGCGCGCCGCTGTTCTTCACCCAGGTCCGCCGCGCCCTGGTCGCCGCCGGGCCGACCGTCGCCGGCGAGCTGCGCAAGATCCTCAAGCACGAGCACCCGGTCATCAACGACCTGTTCAAGGACAAGAAGCTCGACAAGTACTGCGGCGACAAGGGCGACGCCAAGCCGGCCGAGTGCAAGGACGTGTCGGCGATGGACTACTACGCGTCCATCGTCATCGGCGACCTCTACGACGTCGACTCGGTGCCCGTCCTGATCGAGGCGCTCAAGCGGCCCGCGATCGCCGCCTACTACTCGGACTGGAACGAGGGTCCGCCGGCGCAGAACGCCGAGCTGGACGCCCTGCGCAAGATCGGCTCGCCCGACGCCGCCGGCACCGTGCTGGCGATCGCCTCCGACACCAAGGCCGACGAGCGGCTGCGCGGCATCGCGCTGTCGGTCTACGGCTTCGTCAGCACCGACGGCAGCGAGAAGACCGGCTCCACCAGCGGCGTCTCCTACCTGGGCGCGCTGGCCGCCGACAACAAGGCGTCCGAGGTGCTGCGCCTGCCGGCCTCCGAGGCCTACGCCCGCGTCGCCTCGTCCGAGGACGACATGAAGGTCCTGCGCGACCTGGCCAAGAAGTACGCCGAGGCGTCGCAGAAGGCCCGCAAGGAGGCCGATGCCGGTCCCAAGAAGGAGTTCGACGCCGCCAACGCCAAGTTCGAGGCGGCGCAGAAGGCCTACGAGGAGTCCAAGAAGGAGCTCGACAAGGCCAAGGCCGCCGCCGGCGGCGACGTCGCCAAGGTCAGCGCCGACGTCCTCAACAAGACCACCGAGATGAAGAAGGCGTTCGACGAGGTCAAGCAGAAGATCTACCTGCCGGCCAAGGAGAAGTTCGACGCCCTCGATCAGCAGGCCAACGGCTACAAGGGCTACGAGCGCGGCTTCGAGAACCACATCGCGCGCATCGCGATCGCGGTGAAGTGCAAGTCCGACGCGGAGTGCTACATCGGCACGCTCTCGGCCGACCCCAAGGAGGTGTTCGCCGGGATGAAGAAGTACATCGACGCCGGCAGCGACGCCGACTGGACCGCGGACGACATGGCCGAGCTCAAGGTCGCGCAGATCGAGCGCGCGATGCTGGAGCTGCGCCGCATGGGCAAGAAGGCCGCCGGCGTGCTGCCCAAGCTGCTCGAGCAGGTCAAGACCGAGGATCGCCTGATCCGTCAGTCGGTCCTGCTGGCCCTGCCGCGCATCGCGCCGATGCCGTGCAAGGAGTGCGAGGAGGCCCTCGACGCCGCGATCAAGGCCGGCACCGGCCGCCAGGAGCTGTCGGAGCTGACCTACGAGACCCAGCTGGTCCGCAGCTACTTCGGCTCCGCCGGCGGCGGCGCCGAGCAGAGCCCGTAGGCCTCGCGGTCGCCCGGCGCGCCGGGCGACCCGCCGCCGGGACCGCGTGGTCTCGACCGCGACCAGCCTCCGAAAAGACCGAAGCGGCGCCGTGAGGCGCCGCTTCTTCTACGTTCGGGGTGAGAGACGGGGATCGAACCCGCGACACCCAGAGCCACAATCTGGTGCTCTACCGACTGAGCTACTCCCACCGAAAGCGCCGCTTTATCTACTTCATCTGAGCGCCGCCGTCCAGTGGTAGCGGCGCCATCGTCGGGGACCGCCCCTAGGGGAAGGTGATCCGGCCCGGCTGGTCGACGCCGCTGTGGCACGAGTTGCAGTCACCGTCCCGGAAGTTCTCGATCATCTGGGCGTTGGTCGGGCACCGGCTGACCGCGGTGATGTACGGCGGCACCAGCTGGGCCTGGGAGTAGAAGTTGCCGTTCTGCTGGGTCGGCAGGTGCAGGACGGTGCCGGCGGCGTCGATGAGGATCACGGTCGAGCCGGACAGCGGCGTCACGCCGTCGCTCTTGTAGGCGGTGCCGCCGATCGAGAACACCGGCGCGCCGGCGGCCTGGCCGTTGTGGCACTCGAGGCAGTTCTGGCCCGGGTTGTGGTAGCCGGACCCGACGGACTGGACCTGCGGCACGCAGTCGCCGGGGGCGGCGTCGGGCGGCGTGGCGTCAGGGGGCAGGGCCGCGTCGACCTGATCCTGGGGGTCCGGCGGGTCCGGCAGCCCGAACGGATCGAGGCAGCCGGCGGCGGCACCGGTGGCGAGCAGGGTGATGAAGGCGAAGGTCTGGGTCAGGCGCCGCATGCGGGAGCTCCTGGCAACATACGTTACATCAAGCAGTTGCCGTGCCACCCGCGTCCACCGTGATCTCGGATCCTTACGCGCGCGTCAGGTGGGGACTCCCGTGGCGAGTGGCACCTCGGTCCCCGGGTCGCGGCCCCACGGCGCGCCCGGCCGAATGCGCGCCCGACCGGGTCGGGAATGAGGCCTTCGGCGATATCGTTGCGACGTCCGATGGCCACGGTCGGGAGGTGACATGCACGATCAGGTGAACCGGGACTGGCAGGTCCTCCATGGCTACCCGCTCCCGGACGCGGCCCGTCGCGTCCTGGTCGACCCCGCGGGCGAGCTCGCGGCGTACCGGGCCGCCGACTTCCTCGACCGGCGCAACGTGGTCGAGGCGGCGATCCAGGCGTCGACCGCCGGCCACCGGCTGGCGCTGTGGGAGCCGTTCGTCAGCGTGCTGCCGTCGCGGTCGCTGGGCAACGGCGACATCCTGTTCACGTACGTGCCGTCCCCGATCTACGACCCGACCTCGGTCGCGTTGTTGGTGTGGAACCACGAGCGAGATCACTTCGACCGGGCCAGCGACGACGACCTCGCCGAGGTCGGGCACCCCGGGCCGCCCGGCGATCCGGCCAAGGCGCTGACCTTCGTCGGCCGCGGCGCCTACCTGGTCGAGCTGCTCGCCCGCGGCCGCTTCGACCTCGGCGCCTACCTCGCGTACGAGCACCTGCCGCTGGCCGACACCGCCGCGTTCCGCGCCAACGTCGCGGCGTCGCCGCCGACCGGGGTCTACGCGCTGTGGCACCTGTTCTTCGCCGGCCCCGCCGCGGCGCTGCCGCCGATCCTCGAGGCCGCCCGGCACAGCCCGGCGCGGTGGACCCGCGACTCGGCGGCGCTGATCGACGAGCTCCTCGCCGGGCGCACCCAGCTCGGGCCGATCGCCGACGTCCAGGCGCTGCGCGCCGAGGTCGCCGCGGTGGCGTCGGACCCGGCGACGACCGCGCGGGTCGCGGCGGCGCGCTGGCGCGCCCAGGTCGAGCAGCAGCTGGCGCGGGTCGGGCCGGCCACGTTGATCCGCGACGACGCGGCCGCGGCGCCGTGCCCGGGCGTCGCGGCGGCGCGCCTCGGCGACCTCGACCTCGAGGTCCTGGAGGCGCGTCCGCACCAGCACCGGCTGGTGCTGCGCCGCGACGGCCGCGCGCTCGACGCCATGCCGCTGGCCGGCGTCGGCGGCACCCCCGACCACGCGCCCGTCTTCGAGGTCGTGCGGGACGCGCCGGCGCCGCTGGTCGCGCTGTGGCGTCCGTACGATCCGGCGCGGCCGCAGGTGATGGGCGCGGTGGCGCTGGTCGCGGTCGTCGAGGGCCGGCTGGTCCACGTCTGCGAGTGGCCGCTCGACGTCCACCACCTCGAGACCCGCGACGGCGCGCTGGTCGCGCGCACCGCGGACGGCGCCGGTTACCGGCTCGCCGGGCTCGACGCCGTGCGCCCGGCCGCGCCGGCCCCGCCGCGCCTGCCCGGTCGGGTCGCGTCGCCGCCGGCGTCGTCGCCGCCGCCGGAGCTCGACGGTGACCGCCTCGAGCTGACGCCGACGTCGCTGCAGCTGTGGCGCGGCAAGCGGATGCTGTTCGAGGAGCCGCTGCCCGAGGCCTACGCGATGACGGTGCTCCCGGCGCGCCGCATGGTGGCGGTGTACGGCACCAGCTTCGAGCACCGGCCGATCGTCGACGTCCTGTACGTGCGGTCGCTGCAGCGCAAGGTCAAGGCGGGCCAGGGCTGCTGCAGCTGGGTGAGCCTGGCGGTCGACGGCTGCGACGTCCAGCTCGCGAGCACCGACGACCGCCTCTACGTCCACGACGGCCGCGACTGGATCGAGATCGACGACGAGCCCCTGACCTCGGTGCCGAGCTGGATCCGCAACCGCGGCTGGGTGAGCTGAGCGGGACGTGGAGACCGGCGAGCGGGTGATGGACGCCGATCGCGACCTCGAGCTGCCGGCGACCTGGTTCGGCGATCCGCGGCGCGCGCGGCGCCGCCTGATCATCACGGCCGCGCTGGTCGCCGCGATCGCCGTCAACGTCGGGCTGCTCGCCTACGGGCTGTGGGGCGGCGGCGGCGGCGCTGGCGAGGTCGCGTCGAGCCCCAGCGGCGACGGCGCCGCGGCCGGCGCCGAGCCCGGCGCGATCGCGGTCGCGCCGGCCGACGCCGCGGTCGCGCCCGACGCGCCGCCGCGCCCGGCCGGCTACGATCCGGCGGCGCCGCCGCCGTCCGACCTGGTCCGCTCGGCCACGCTCGGCGAGGTCAAGCGCAACCGCTGGGTCCACTTCGGCGCCGGCTACTGGCGGCTGTGGGGCGGCGCGCTCGCCGGCTCGCAGCCCAAGTCGGTCACGGTCGCCGCCTCGGGGGCGGTCTACGTCACCAACACCGGCTACCACGATCGCGACAACGTCGACCGCTGGGATCCGGTGACGCTCGAGGTCGCCGCCACCGCCCAGTTCAAGGGCAACGCGGTCGAGCAGGTGCTGTCGCCCGACCAGCACACGCTCTACGTCTCGAACTTCTACCACCAGGAGGTGCTGGCCCTCGACGCCGACACCCTCGCGGTGACGCGCCGCTTCCACGTCGGCAAGGTGCCCAAGCACATGGCGATCTCCGCCGACGGCCGCACGCTCTACGCGTCCAACTGGGACAGCGGCTCGACGACGATCATCGACATCGCGACCGGTGACGCCCAGGACATCGCGGTCGGACGCGAGCCGCGCGGCACCGCCGCCAGCGCCGACGGCACCCGCCTCTACGTCGTCAACTTCGACTCCGACACGATCTCGGTGATCGATCTCGCGACCCGCCGCGTGGTCAAGACGCTGGGCAAGGTCGGCTGCGACGCGCCCCGCCACGCGGTCGTGACCCGTGACGACCGCTGGGTCCTGGTGACCTGCTACCACGGGCGCAACGTCGTCGTGATCGACCGCCAGACCGACGAGGTCGTCCGCTCGATCACCGTCGGCCAGGGGCCCAAGACGATCGACGTGTCGTGGGACGGCGCGTTCGCCTACACCGCCGACTACACCGCCCACTCGATGTCGATCATCGATCTGGCGACCTGGACCGCGAAGCGGGTGCCGCTGCCGATCTGGCGCGCCTCGGGCCTGGCGGTCTCGCACGACGATCGCCGCATCTACGTCACCGGCTGGGACTCCCGCAGCCTGGTCGTGGTCCAGCGCTGGCTGCCTGGCGATCCGATCGGCGCGGTCAGCCCGCGGCAGCCCACCGGCGCCTGCCTGCGCACCAACGGCGACGGCTGCTGAGCCGCGACGCCGGCGATCGGCGCTGCGGCGGGCGCGTCGGCGGCGACGGGGGTACCATGGTCGGCATGGAGGAGATCAGCCTCTGGCAGCAGGTGTGTCGGCAGTTCGATCGGGCGGCGGCGCACACCAAGCACGCGCCCGGCATCCTGGCCCAGATCCGGGCGTGCAACCACGTCTACCGCATCGCCTTCCCGCTGCGCCGCGACGACGGCTCGGTGCAGGTGATCCACGGCTGGCGCGCCGAGCACAGCCACCACAAGCTGCCGACCAAGGGCGGCATCCGCTACAGCATGGTGGTCAGCGAGGACGAGGTCATGGGCCTCGCCGCGCTGATGACCTACAAGTGCGCGATCGTCGACGTCCCGTTCGGCGGCGCCAAGGGCGGCATCAAGATCTCGGTCAAGGACTACTCGACCGGCGAGCTCGAGCGCATCACCCGCCGCTACACCACCGAGCTGATGCACAAGCAGTTCATCGGCCCCGGCATCGACGTGCCGGCGCCCGACTACGGCACCGGCGCGCGCGAGATGGCGTGGATCGCCGACACCTACCAGGCGATCTCGACCGACAAGCTCGAGGCCCTGGCCTGCGTCACCGGCAAGCCGGTCGGGCAGGGCGGCATCCGCGGCCGCAAGGAGGCCACCGGCCGCGGCGTCTACCTCGGCATCCGCGAGGCGGTCAACGTCGTCGAGGACATGACGCCGCTGGGGCTGAGCGCCGGCCTCGGCGGCAAGCGCGTCGTCGTCCAGGGCCTCGGCAACGTCGGCTACCACGCCGCCAAGTTCCTGCAGGAGGGCGGCGCGGTGATCGTCGGCCTCGCCGAGTACGAGGGCGCGATCGCCAGCGACGCCGGCCTCGATCTCGAGGCCGTGATGGCCCACCGCGCCGCCACCGGCTCGCTGCTCGGCTTCCCGGGCGCGCGCGACCTGCCGGATCGGCGCGCCGCGCTCGAGCTCGACTGCGACGTCCTGGTGCCGGCCGCGCTCGAGAACGTCATCACCGCGGAGAACGCGCCGCGCATCCGCGCCAAGATCATCGCCGAGGCCGCCAACGGCCCGGTGACCTCCGACGCCGACAACATGCTGCTCGACCGCGGCGTCCTGGTGCTGCCCGACATCTACCTCAACGCCGGCGGCGTCACGGTGTCGTACTTCGAGTGGCTCAAGAACCTGTCGCACGTCCGGTTCGGCCGCATGGACAAGCGCCGCGACCAGCACATCTTCGGCGAGCTGGTCGGCGCGCTGCAGCGCCTGACCGGGATGCGGCTGCGTCACGACGAGGTCGTCGACATCACGCGCGGGCCCGACGAGGAAGACCTGGTCAACTCCGGCCTCGAGGACACGATGGTCATGGCCTACCAGGAGATCCGGACCATCGCGAAGCGCGACAAGGTCGACCTGCGGACGGCGTCGCTGATCTCGGCGATCGACAAGATCGCGCGGACCTACAGCGAGCTGGGCATCTTCCCGTAGCGGCGCACGGCGACGCGCGGGTGTGACGGTCGCGATCGCGGCGTGCGAGAAATCCGTTGACGACGTCGATGGCGGTTGCTAGTGAAGGAGGGCCTCGCGATCGACTCCGGTCGCGCGGCGGACGCGGCGGGCGCCGCCGGCACCACGCCGACCCACCCGTGACGTTCCCGGCCCGACGCGCCTGAATGGATCGTCCGGCCGCCTCGTCCGTCTCAGCCCTCGAGCACGACCATGACCACCACCCAGCGAAATCATCCGCATCGCGAACCGACCGTCGTCCGCAGGACGCACGATCGGCAGGTGGCACGCGCGTAGACGCCCACGGATCCTCGACGGATCCCGACGACGTTCGCGACGAGAGCCACCTCACGGGTGGCTCTTCTGGTTCCGGAGCTCCTCGCGCCCCCGGTGCGCCCGCCGCTCGCCGCGGCGAGGTGCGCCTCGATCCGGACTCGTCCAGCGGCAGGACACGCGGCTCTGACCCGCGAGAGCCAGGTTCGAATCCTGGGTCCGGTGCCCACGGCTCTGTGACAACTCGATCGATCGCACGCGCGAGCTGACGCGTGTGCATGCTTCGCGCGGCCTCCCGGGGAGGCGCTCGCCTTGTAAGCGAGAAGGGCGGTTCGACTCCGACGCGGAGCTCCACGAGGCCGTAGCTCAGCGGCAGAGCGGCTGCTTGTTAAGCAGATGCGCGCAGGTTCGATCCCTGCCGGCCTCGCCGCACCGCCCGTCGGTGCGCGCGCGTCGCGTGTGAGCGTGGGTGTCGTCGGCGCACGGGCGCCGATTCTCGTCGCTGTAGCACAACGGTCAGTGCAACGGTTTCTCGAACCGGAGATCGGGGTTCGATTCCCCGCAGCGATACCAGACGTCCGGAAGCCGGACGTCCCTGCCACCGTCCTCCTGGATGGAGGCTCGGGGTGGCGAACCCCGATGCGGGAGGTTCGATCCCTTCCGGTGGCGCGCGTCGGTCATGGCGATCCTGGTGTAACGGTCCGCACAGGAGTCTGTGAAACTTCAGGTCCAGGGTTCGAGTCCCGGGGATCGCCCTCGCTGTCTCTCTCCCTCCTCTCTCTCCCTCCTCTCTCTCTCCTCTCTCTCTCTCTCTCTCTCTCTTCTCGGTTCACGGGGCACGTAGCTCAGCGGGAGAGCTCTTGCCGTCTCCGCCACCGCATCCGCTCGTCGGGTCGATAGGGGATGGTTACCGGACTATCAATCCAGAGGTCGCCGGTTCGAATCCGGCCGTGCTCCACTTCGAGGCGTAGCTCAGCAGCAGAGCGTGCGGCCGACCTCCGCAAGGACGCTGGTGCGACCCCAGCCGCCTCGACCACGACCGCGACGTCACCGCGGTGGCGCCGCGCTCGTCAACGCGCTGGCGCCGGCGCGCGCGACCGCGTGGTTTGCGGCACCTGCGGCACGCCACGGCGGGCCCACGAGTTGCACCACCACGACGCGTGCATGTCGACCGCCGCAGCGCGATCCGCGCGCCCTGCGACCTCGCCGCCGAGTGGCGTCGTCGCCCCCGGTCGTTGACCGCGCGGGTCCGCGATCTGACCTGCGACGGGTTGTTCCTGGGCCTGCCCGCCGTGGTGCCCCTGGGCCAGATCATGGATCTGGTGGTCGCGCTGCCCACCGGCCCGGTCGAGCTCCTCGGCGTCAGCCGGTTCTGCGGGCGCACCCGCATGGGCCGGGGCATCGGCATTGCGATCCACGCGATCGCGCCCGACCATCGTGCCCGATGGGACGCCCACTATCAGGTCGCGCTCGAGGAGATGCTGCGCCGCATGCCGGACCCGGTGCAGCGGATCCTGCGCCGCCGCTAGCGGCGCCGCGTCCGCGCGTTGACACCCGCGAGGCCGGCGGATGTGGCGCTGTCGCAACGGCGCGCCCCGGTCGTCCGCGCAACCACACGTCACTGCAGGTGGCAGGCGCGGGCACACCGCTTGCTGAGGGTCGCGGCGTGTCCTTGCCTCGCCTCGCCCTCGTGACGTCGATCGTGACCGCGTCCGCCACCGCGGTCGCGCAGCCGGCGGCCCCCGCGCCGACCATGCCCACCGATCCCTACGCCGATGACGCCCCGGCCGCCGACGCGGCCGCCGCCCCGGCCGACGTGGGCGCCGCGGGCGCCGACGGAAGCGCCGCCGCCCCGGCCGCCGAGCCCTGGGATCCGCTCGACGACGACGGCTGGCCGCGCGGCGTCTCGCTCGAGACCCTGCGCGCGCTGCGGCCGTGCGGCCTCACCGAGCAGCTGCCCGGCCCCGGCGAGGTGATCCCGTGTCGACCCGAGGTCATCGCCGAGGTGCCGCAGTGGTGGCTGGCCACCGACTGGACCACCGGCGTCGTCGCCGCCGACCTGCCCGTCACCGGCGGCGCCCACGCCCTCGGCGTCGAGCTCGGCTTCGGCGTCAGCCGCGCCGACTCGCTCGGCGTGCGCTACGAGCTGATGGGCGTCGGCCTGCCGTCGACCCCCGACGACATGCTGGCGATCGGTCGCAGCCAGCGCTTCCTGGCCATGGCGCGCCACCGCTTCTTCACCGACGAGGTCGGCCGTGACGCCTGGGAGGTCGGGGTCGGCGGCGGCTGGGCCGTGCAGGAGGCCGAGCTCGGCGGCGGCGCGCCGATCGTCCGGGCCTCGCTGGGCCGCGACGTCGGCATGTACCTCGACGACGAGAACGCCGTCACCGCCGGGCTCGAGCTCGCCTACGAGCGCAACCTCGACGACAGCCACCTGTCGGCGGTGGTCGCGGCGGCGCGCTTCGGCTTCGAGGTCAACATCCGTGCGCCGCGCAACCTCGGCACCGTCGCGCCGGCGCCGCGCCCGTACCTGTCGGCGGGCGCGGACATCTACCTGGGGCCGTTCCTCGGCCTCGGCTACTCGGTCGGCGTCATGGGCCGGCACCTGGGCCTGATCGGCACCACCAGCTTCATGTTCGGCCTCACCGACGGCGGCGCCGAGCACGGCCTCGACGGCTCACAGTGGGCGGCCCAGCTCGGGCCGCGGATCAGCGCCGGCTGGCCGGCGCGGGCGCCGCTGTACCTGCAGGCCCAGGTCGGGCCGATGTGGGTGTCGCACGAGCCGTCGCGCGAGGTCACGGTCGCCGGCGACCTCGAGCTCGGGCTCATGCCGTTCGCGTCGTGCGACGGTCGCATCGACCTCGGGATCCGCCTGCGCGCCGACGTCGCCGACGGGGTCGACGTCCTGTCGGGCGCGATGGTGCTGCGGCTGTCGCTCGGCGGCGGCGCCCCGCGCGGCGGCGGTGGCTGCGGTCGGGGCGACGGCCGCGTCGCGTACATGCCGTCGCCGCCGCCGCCGCCGGCACCGCCGCCGCCCCCGACGCCGGGACCGTCACGACCACGGCGGTCGGCGGCGGCGCCGCGCTCGACGGCGGCGCCACGGTCGACGGCGGCGCCGCGGTCGACGTCGTGGTCGAGCCGCCGAAGCCGATCGAGGTCGAGGTCGAGCTCGGGGCGTCGTGGCTGGGCGGCGCGGTCGAGATCCGTATCGATCCGCGGCTCGTGCCGCTGGATCGCCTGCGCAGCGGCGGCCTCGTCGAGGTCGAGCTGAGCGGCCCCGAGGACGCGCTCGCCCGCTACGAGGCGTCGCTGCGCGGCCTGCTCGATCGCGAGGGCGTCCGCGTCGACGCCTGGTCGCGGCTCGCCGGCGGCGGCGCCGTGGTCCGGGCCCGCTTCACGATCTACCCGCCCGGGTCGCGCTGACCGCGGCGGCCGCCGGCCGGGCGCGCCGCGCCCGGCCGTGCCGCCGTGAACCCGGCTTCACGCGTGGCACGCCACACGCCACCTGGCACGCGGCCGCGCCGCCCTGGCTGGCCGAGGCGTGGCGCGGGGTTCCGCGCGCCGCGGCCGTGGTCCTGCGCTTGCACATCGTGGCTGCCGATGCGCGTCAGCCACCTCGTCACCGTCGTCGCCACCACCCTGCTCGCCACCGCCTGCACCGCCGGCTTCCAGACCGGCGGGCTGGTCCGGGTCGCGGGCCCGCCGCCGCCGGCGGCCGCGGTCTCGGTCCACGCCGAGATCCGGATCGACTTCTTCGGGGTCCCGCTCGACGACGCCCAGGACGTGGTCTTCGTCCTCGATCGCTCGGGCTCGATGAGCCTGGTGTCGGCGGGGTTCGCCGGCCAGCAGGTCGGTATGAGCGAGACCGAGTCGGCGCTGGTGTCGCTCGGCGGCACCCTCGCCAACAAGGCGGTGGGCAAGCCGCTGCCGTCGAAGCTCGAGGCCGCCAAGGAGGAGCTGATCGACACGCTGCGCGCCATGCCCGACGGCACCCGCTTCGACGTCATCTTCTTCGACGACGACATCCTGATGCTGTCGCCGACGATGATGGTGCTCGGCCCCGACACCCGTGCCGACATCGAGGGCTTCATCCGCGGCGTCCGCCCCGGCGGCTCGACCGCGGCGGTGCCGGCGCTCGATCTCGCCTACCAGATCGGCGCCGCCCGCGTCGTGCTGCTGTCCGACGGCCTCGCCAACAACGGCGGCGACGGCGACGAGCTGCTCGACCGCGCGCGCGGCCAGATCGCGCGCGGCGTCCGCTTCGACACCGTCGGCATCGGCCTCGACCAGGACGCCGCGCTGCTGCAGACCCTGGCCGCCGAGAGCGGCGGCATGGCGGTGCTGCGCTGAGTCAGCCGTAGCGGACGCTACGCATCGACAGCGAGCCGGCGTCGAAGCCCTCGACCGGGAACGTCACCGGATCGTCGCGGTCGGCGGCGCCGGCGGCGTACAGCAGCGGCAGGTAGTGGTCGGGGCTGGGGTGGGCGAGGCGGCCGTCGGCGGTGCCGGGCGCCGCGGCGAGGAAGGCGTGGTCGTGGCCGACCAGCGCCGCCGCGAGGTCGTGATCGAAGCGGCTCGCCCACGGCGGCGTCGGCGCGTCGGCATCGCCGAGGTGGCGGAACGCGTCGTGGAGGTTGTGGGTGACGTTGCCGCTGCCCACGATCAGCACGCCCTGATCGCGCAGCGGCGCCAGGGCGCGACCGATCGCGAGGTGCTCGGCGGGCGGCAGCCGCAGATCGACGCTGAGCTGCACCACCGGGATGTCGGCGGCGGGGTGGCTGTGGACCAGGACCGACCAGGTGCCGTGGTCGAGGCCCCAGTCGTCGCGCAGGCCGGTGCGCCGGCCGTCGAGGAGCTCGACGACGCGCCGGGCCAGGGCCGGGTCACCCGGCGCCGGGTAGCTCACCTCCGACAGCGCGCGCGGGAAGCCGCCGAAGTCGTGGATGGTCTCGGGGCGGATCGCGGCGGTGAGGTAGCTGCCGCGGATGTACCAGTGCGCCGACACCGCCAGGATGCCGCGCGGCCGCGGCAGCGCCGCGCCCAGCGCCGCCCAGCCGCGGCCCCACCGGTTGTCCTCGATCGCGTTCATGGGCGAGCCGTGGCCGACGAAGACGACCGGCATGCGGCCCGTGGATGTGGTCGACGTGGTCATGTCACCAGTATCGGGCCGCGGCCGCGCCGCGCCACCGGCCCGGGTGGCACGGACCGTTCCGCTGGCGCAACCCGGCGGGGTGGCTCAGTGCGTCCCGACGTCGCCAGGCTCCTCGACCGGCGACGTCGCGATCGTGCGGACGCCCTCGAGGCGCTCGCGGCTGGCCTGGGCCAGCGCCGAGCCGGCGTGGGCGCCGGCCTCGTAGGCGGTGCGCGCCTCGTCGAGCCGGTCGAGGTGCTCGTACGCCATGCCGAGGTTGTTCCACATGTACGGCTCGACCTCGTCGGCGTCGACCGCGTGCTCGAGGGCCTCGGCGGCCTCGTCCCAGCGCTGCGCCTGGCTCAGCGCCAGGCCCAGGTTGTTCCACGCGTAGGTGTTGTGCTCGTTGGCGTCGGTGGCCTCGGTGAACGCGTCGATCGCGTCGTCGAGCTTGCCGCTGGCCAGCTCGACCCGGCCCAGCGTGTTCCACGCCGTCGACCACTCCGGCGACAGCTCGGTCGCCTTCTGCGCGTGCGGGCGCGCCGCGCGCGGCTTGCCCTCGGCGAGGTAGAGGCGGGCCAGCTCGACCCGCGCGTGCGGCGTCTTCGGCCAGCGCGCGACCGCGGCCTCGAGCAGCTCGATCGCGGCGTCGCGATCGCCGCTGGTGGCGAGCTGCTTGGCGGTGGCGAGCGCCTCGGACGCGCTCGCGGGCTCGACCGGCGGCGGCGGCGGGACCGGCGCGAGCTCGGCGACCGGCTTCGACGGCGGCTTGACCTCGGCGACCGGCGCGGGCGTCGGCGCGGGCGCCGGCGTCGGCTTCGGCGCGGGCTTGGCCTTCGCCGGCTTGCTCGCGGCGGGCGCGGGTGGATCGTCGCTGCCGCAGCCCGCCAGGGACAGGCAGAGCGCGGCGAACGAGAACAGAGCAGAACGGGTCAGCGACTTCATGGGGGGCTCCTGGGGTTGGCGGGCGGATTGCCCACACGCCACTACAGCAGCCGACGTGCCAGGTCGTAGATGCGCGGAACCACGACGACGCGCCCGTCGATCGCGTCCGTCGCGACGCGCCGGCGTGTCCGTCGACGACCACGCCGCGCCGCCGCGGCGATCGCACGCGCCCGCGGCGCGCGCCGACGATGGCGCGCCCAGGAGGACTCGAACCTCCGACCCACGGCTTAGAAGGCCGTTGCTCTGTCCAGCTGAGCTATGGGCGCCTCCGCTGCATCGCAGCGGTCGATCAAGGGTCGGGGTGAGAGGATTCGAACCTCCGACAACCTGCTCCCAAAACAGGTGCGCTACCAGGCTGCGCTACACCCCGTGCTCTCCGAGCGAGCACCCAGCTAGTTACATGGAAGGCAGGGGCCCCGCAAGGCCTTCCCGGGGCCCGGGGCCCGAATCGCGGCGGCACGTGAGCCGCGGTCGCGCGCGGCGCCCGCGGGCGTGGTGGCGGCCGCGCGCGCGGCCGGCCGACGGCAAACCGCGGCAACCGTGCCGAGGAAGCTCACCGCTGTCCTATGGTGGCGGCCATGCGAAACCTTCACGTGCTCGCGCTCGCGCTGGGACTCGCCGCGTGCGGCGGCGCGCCGGCCGCCGACGAGGCGCCGCCGCCGGTCGTGGTCAACCAGGTCGAGGCGCCCCCAGACGCGCCGCCGCCGCCGCCGCCGCCGGACGCGGCGGCGGTCATCACCGCCAACGTCGTCAAGATCCAGATGACCGGCTCGGACTGCGAGATCACCTTCGATCTCGGCGCTCCCGACGGCATCCAGGTCGGCAGGCGCGGCGTGGTCGTCGACCGCGCGGGCGTCGAGCTGCCCGACCGCACGTTCGAGGTGGCGAGCGTCGGCGCGCGGGTCTCGACCGCGGTGGTGCCGTGCGCGATGCCCAGGGAGCTCGCCGGCGACAGCGTGCACCTCGCCCCGTGAGCCGGGATCCGGACCGAAGCGCGCGACGAGCGAGCGGCGCGTTCGGTCACGCCGTCATCGCCGGTCGCGGTCTACGATGGCCGCCATGCGGATCGTCTGCCTGATCGTCGTCGGGGCCCTGTCGCTCGTCGTCGGTTGCGGCTCGTCGACGCCGACGGTGGGCGCGGGCGGCGCCGCCGGCTACGAGGAGGCGCCGGTCGACGCCATGCCCCCGGCCGCTCCGGACGCGGCGTGGCCGCTGCCGCGCTCCCACGCGGTGCCCACCGGGACGCCGTTGCCAGCCCCGAGCCCGCCGCCGGCGCCGCCGAGCCCGCCGCCGGCGAGACCGGTGACCGGCGTCCGGGCGAAGATCATCAACACCCAGGCCATCGCTGGTGGGGCCCGGATCGTCGTCGACAAGGGCTCGCGGGACGGCGTGCAGGTGGGGTGGCACGGCGTGGTGCTCGACCGGACCGGGAACCCGATGCCGGGCTTGGCCTTCGTCGTGGCGCGCGCCAGGGTGCGGGTCTCCTCGGCAGACATCGGCGGCGCCACCCTGTACGCGGTGACCGGCCTCGAGGTGTGGCTGACGCCGTGACCGCCGCCGGCTACGCGCCGGCGAGGTAGCCCAGCAGCGCCGGCGCGATCGCGCGCATCGCGCGGGCGCGGTGCGACAGCTGGCCCTTGGGGCCGACGCCGGCCTCGGCGAAGGTCATGCCCAGCTCGGGCGCGAAGAACAGCGGGTCGTAGCCGAAGCCGCCGGCGCCGCGCGGCGCGTCGAGGATCGTGCCCTCGCAGGCGCCGTCGGCGGTGACCAGCTCGTCGCCGAGCCGGCCGCACACGTCGGCGAGCACCAGCGCGCAGCGGAACCGCGCGGTGCGCCGCGCCGCGGCCACGCCGTCGAGGGCGGCCAGCAGCTTGACGTTGTTGGCGGCGTCGCCGGCGCCCTCGCCGGCGTAGCGGGCGCTGTAGACGCCGGGCGCGCCGTCGAGGGCGTCGACCTCGAGGCCGCTGTCGTCGGCCAGCGCCGGCAGGCCGGTCGCCGCCGACACCTCGCGCGCCTTCTTGGCGGCGTTGCCGACGAAGGTGTCGGCGTCCTCGACGACCTCGGGGATCGTCACGCCGAGGCGGGCCTCGGCCTCGTCGATCGACAGCACGTCGACGCCGCGGTCGGCGAGCAGCTCGCGCAGCTCGACCAGCTTGCCGCGGTTGCGGGTCGCGAACACCAGCGTCGCCATCGCGGTCAGCCGATCGCCCGGCGCTGAGCGTCGTTGAGCTGGCGGATGCCGGCGGCGGCCGCGTCGATCATCTGATCGAGCTGGGCCCGGGTGAACGCCTCGCGCTCGGCGGTGCCCTGGACCTCGATCAGCTTGCCGTCGGCGGTCATGACGACGTTGAGATCGACGTCGGCGCGCGAGTCCTCGACGTAGGGCAGGTCGACGACGACCTCGCCGTCGACGACGCCCACCGACACCGCGGCCACCGGCGGCCGCAGCACCGCGTCGGCCGACGCCAGATCGCCGCGCGCGACCAGCTTCTGGACCGCCAGCGCCAGCGCGACCCACGCGCCGGTGATCGACGCGGTCCGGGTGCCGCCGTCGGCCTGCAGGACGTCGCAGTCGACCGCGAGGGTGCGCTCGCCCAGGCCCTTCAGATCGACGGCGAGGCGCAGCGAGCGCCCGATCAGCCGCTGGATCTCCTTGCCGCGGCCGCCCGGGTCGCGCTTGGTCCGGGTGTGGGTCGAGCGCGGCAGCATCGCGTACTCGGCGGTCAGCCAGCCCTGGCCCTTGCCGGCGAGGAACGGCGGCACGCTGTTCTCGACCGAGACCGCGCACAGCACCCAGGTGTCGCCCGCCTTGATCAGGGCCGAGCCCTCGGCGTGCTTCTGGAAGTGCGGGATGATCTCGATGGGGCGGATCTGGTCGGGACGTCGTCCGTCGGGGCGCATGGCGCGGAACCTTACCAGAGCCCGGCGCCGCGGCGGCACTCTCCGCGAGCGTGACGGTCTTCGTCCTCACCCGCTCAGGCGATCGGCTCGCTCGCCCGGAGACGGGCTGGCCGCGCCTGCGCCGAGACCGCCTCGCGCGGACGCCCGGCTCAGCGCGTGTGAGGATTTCATCCTCACACGCTCTGTCGATCGGCTCGCTCGCCCGGAGACGGGCTCGCCGCGCCTGCACGGAGACCGCCTCGCGCGGACGCTCGGCTCAGCGCGTGTGAGGATTTCATCCTCACACGCTCTGTCGATCGGCTCGCTCGCCCGGAGACGGGCTGGCCGCGCCTGCACGGAGACCGCCTCGCGCGGACGCCCGGCGGAGGTCAGGGCGTCAGCTGCGACGCGATGCCGGCGGCGATCGCCTCGGCGAGCTCGGTCTGCACCGCCGGATCGGCGACCTCGCGGCCCTCGATCGGGTGGTCGATGAAGCCGATCTCGACCAGCACCGCGGGCATCGTCGCGCCCAGCAGGACGTGCTGCGCGTCCTGGCGGACGCCGCGATCGCCGTCGGCGCCGCGCAGCGCGTGGAGCTGATCCTGGATCGCGTCGGCGAGGTCGGCGGCCTCCCACTGGGCGGCGCCGCGCTCGACGTCGTCGAGGATCAGCGCGGTGTCGGCGTCGACCCCGACCCGCGGCGTGCCGGTCTCGGCGCGCAGGGCGCGGGCGTCGACGTCGACCCCGGCCGCGGTCAGCACGAAGGTCTCGTAGCCGCGCTGGCTGCGCGCCACCGACGCGTTGGCGTGGATGCTGACGAACAGGTCGGCGGCGCGCCGGTTGGCCTCGGCCATGCGCTGGCGCAGCGTCATCGTGCGGTCGCCGTCACGGGTGAGGTGGACCTCGACGCCGCGGCGCTCGAGGGCGGCCGCGACCAGCTCGGCGACGGCCAGCGTGACCTGCTTCTCGTGGACCCCGGGGACCGCGCCGCGGGCGCCCGGGTTGGAGCCGCCGTGCCCGGGGTCGAGGACCACGACCGGGCGGCTGCGAGGCGCCACCGCGGCGGCGGGG